>NZ_CP092473.1:895000-2095000 GCF_014287515.2 Roseburia rectibacter | reverse complement strand
GACAGATAATACATAATCCCCTTCCGGAACAACAATCGGTTCTGTATAAACAGCCGATTCTGTTGTTGGATCTGTAGAATCCCATGTATAATAAATCGTGCACTCTTTCTGCTGTGTGATTGTTACAGTGGTCTCCTCAGAGAAAACTCCTCCATCTGGTGAGACAGATGGCAGATCCGGTTTTTTAAACTGAATCTGGTATTCTTCTGTTACGATATCACTGTAGATGCCTTTTTCATTACAACATACAGCATTGATTTCAAAATTTCCAGTATGATTTAGCGGAATACCTCCCTGTGGATATGGAATCCCATTTTCTTTATCCGGGACAGTGCCATCCGTCGTATAATAAATGTCATTTCCGGCAATTGAGTAGATCACGACTGTAATATAATCATCATATTGCCCACTAAGCGGAGATATGATCGGTTCACCAACCTCATAATCATCGAATAATGCAAGTATATCCGCATCCGTAACATCTTCTTTTAAAGAAAGAATGTTGTCATAATCCCCCATTTCATCATAAATGGAGATCAGATGCTGATAAGCCTCTTTATTCGTTTTGTCAAGTTGAAGGATTTCCATATATAAAACGAGTGCTGAATCATATTCTTTCTGGCTGGTATAGACTTCTGCCATTGCCTCACGTACTTTGATATCATCTGGCTGCAATGCCAATGCGGTTTTATAATATTGAAGTGCATTTTCGTAATTATGATCTACCAGTTCTTTTTCAGCCATTTCAATTTGATAATCGTAGGAATTTGCATTCTTATTATCTATATAAAGTTTTACAGCAACACCAACTGCCGCACCTGTCACTATAAAGCAGCAACAGAGAATCAGCAGCAGATGGTTGTTTTTTTTCTTTTTGTTTTTTTTGGGTTCTACTTCCGTCTTTTGCGGATTTTTTGCACTTTCTCCGTCTTTTAGAAGTGAACGCAGATAATCATCCTCAAGTACGTTGTAATCCGAAACTATCTGTGCTTCGTGGCCACAGACAGAACAGTAAAGGCAGCCTTTTTTTAACTCTGCCCCACACTTCGCACATTTCATGGGATATCCTCGCTTTCGACTTATTAAAATAATCCTGTGATCACACCGTTATCATCAACATCTATACCGTATGCTGCCGGATTTTTTGGAAGTCCAGGCATTGTCATGATCGCTCCGGTAACCGCTACAACAAAACCTGCTCCGGCAGAAACATAAACTTCTCTCACATTAATGGTAAATCCGCTAGGACGTCCGAGTTTCGTCTGGTCATCAGACAGGGAATATTGTGTCTTTGCCATACATACAGGGAAATCTGACATTCCCATCTCAGCAATGCGCTTTAACTCCTTTGCAGCAGCAGGTGCATATGTCACACCGTCAGCTCCATAAATTTCTTTTGCAATCGTCTCGATTTTTTCTTCCAGTGAAAGATCATCCGGGTATAATGGTTTGAAATGGCTTTCCTTTGTCTCTAAGGTTTTTAATACTTTCTCGGCAAGTTCTACTCCACCTTTTCCACCTTTTTCCCAAACTTCTGCAAGTGCAAATTCACAATCTCTTTCACGGCAGAACTGTTCAATATAATCGGTCTCGGCTTTCGTATCTGTAACAAATGAATTTAATGTCACGACAACTGGAACACCATATTTCTGTAAATTCTCGATATGTTTTTCAAGATTTACGATACCCTTCTTTAAGGCATCTAAGTTTTCTTCACCAAGATCAGCTTTTGCAACACCGCCATTGTATTTTAATGCTCTTACCGTTGCAACTAAGACAACAGCATCCGGATGGAGCCCTGCCATGCGGGATTTGATATCAAAAAACTTTTCTGCACCTAAATCTGCACCAAAACCGGCTTCTGTGATGACATAGTCCGCCAGTTTTAAAGCTGTCTTTGTAGCACGTACACTGTTACAGCCATGTGCAATATTTGCAAATGGTCCGCCGTGAACAATTGCCGGTGTGTGCTCTAAAGTCTGGATCAGGTTTGGTTTTAAAGCATCTTTTAATAATGCAGCCATTGCGCCGGTCGCTTTGATATCATCTGCAGTAACAGGCTTACCATCATAAGTATATGCAACAATGATCTTTCCGAGTCTGCGTTTTAAATCATGCATATCATCTGCAAGACATAATACAGCCATAATTTCTGATGCAACGGTGATAACAAAATGATCTTCCCTGACCATTCCATCCATTTTTCTGCCAAGACCGACTACAATATTTCGAAGGACACGGTCATTCATATCCAGACAACGTTTCCAGACAACCTGTCTTGGATCAATACCAAGCTCATTTCCCTGCTGGATATGATTATCAAGCAATGCAGCGAGCAGATTGTTTGCAGAAGTAATCGCATGAAAATCTCCGGTAAAATGAAGATTTAAGTCTTCCATTGGAACTACCTGTGCATAACCGCCTCCGGCAGCACCGCCTTTAATTCCAAAACACGGTCCAAGGGACGGTTCACGGAGTGCGATCACTGCTTTCTTTCCAAGCTGTCCAAATGCCTCACCAAGTCCTACACTGATCGTTGTTTTGCCTTCTCCCGCCGGAGTTGGATTGATTGCTGTTACAAGGATTAATTTTCCATCTGGTTCATCTTTAATGCGTTCCATCAGTTCATCAGAGAGCTTTGCTTTATATTTTCCATAAAGTTCTAATTCGTCCTCTGTGATACCAAGTTTTTCGGCTACTTCACGGATATGCAGCATTTCTGCTTCCTGTGCGATCTCGATGTCTGTTTTCATAATGATCCTCCTCGTGTCTTATAAATATTCTTCTTCGTATTGTTCAAACTGCTCCTGCGTCATTAAAACGCGGCGCGGTTTTGTACCTTCTTCCGGACCGACAATGCCGGCCTCCTCAAGCTGATCCATAATTCTTGCTGCCCGGTTAAAACCAACTTTAAAATAACGCTGCAACATTCCAATAGACCCTTTTTCTTTATCGATCAAAAGTTTTGCGGCATCTGCAAAATATGCATCTCTTCCATCTCCGGTTCCCGAATTTGAATCAATGCTCACAGTAGTATTTTCAGATTCTATATTATTCATATGTTCTTCCACTGCCGCGCTATATGAAACCTGTCCATTTTCCTCTTTGATGTAATTGACAACATCTGATACTTCCTTGTCAGAAACAAATGCTCCCTGTACACGGACCGGCTTTGGAATTCCCTGCGGATAGAAAAGCATATCGCCTTTCCCAAGCAGTTTTTCTGCACCGTTCATATCAAGAATTGTTCTTGAATCAACACCGGATGTTACCGCAAAGGCAATACGGCTTGGCATATTTGCCTTGATCAATCCGGTGATTACGTTTACAGAAGGACGCTGGGTTGCAATGATAAGATGAATCCCGGCTGCACGTGCAAGCTGAGCCAACCGGCAGATCGCACCTTCCACATCACTCGGTGCAACCATCATCAGATCTGCTAACTCATCCACGATAATGACGATCTGAGGCATTTTTTCCGGTTTCGGATCACCTTCCACATCCGGAAGACTGTCTATTTTAGCATTGTATCCTTTTAAATTCCGGACATGCGCTTCGGCAAATTTATTATAACGGTCAGTCATTTCTGCTACTGCCCAGTTTAAGGCACCTGCTGCTTTTTTCGGATCAGTAACGACCGGTATCAGAAGATGCGGGATACCATTGTAAACACTTAACTCCACAACTTTCGGATCTACCATGATCAGTTTTACATCCTTCGGATCTGCCTTGTACAAAATACTCATAATGATCGTGTTGATGCAGACAGATTTACCGGAACCCGTTGCACCTGCGATCAGAAGATGCGGCATTTTTTCAATATCAGCTACAGATACTTTACCACCGATATCTTTTCCGACACAGAAAGAAATTTTCGATGGATGGGACTGAAATTCCTCAGATTCCACCAGCTCGCGGAACGACACCATAATATTTTCCTTATTTGGAACTTCAATACCAATCGCTGCCTTTCCAGGGATCGGTGCTTCGATACGGATATCCGCTGCTGCAAGATTTAACTTGATATCATCCGCCAAATTAACGATCTTGCTTACTTTTACACCCATTTCCGGCTGTAATTCATATCTTGTTACGGCAGGTCCGCAACTGATATTTGTGATCGTGACATTAACACCAAAATTCTTTAATGTCTGTTGCAGCTTCATGGCAGTTTCCTGTAACTGTTTTCTGGTATCTCCCTGCTTGTTTTCAGATTGTTTCAGAAGTGTAACAGGAGGAAATACATACGCTTTCTCAGGTGGTGCAGTTTCCAGATCTGTTTCCATTACCGGTTCAGCTGCATCTTCATTTTTCATATATACAGGCTCGTGAGATACATTTTCACGTTTTACAGGTCCGGTTTGTTCTGCAGCGGTCTGCTGCGCCTGTATATCTTCATCAACTGATTCTTCTTCCGATAAATCAGATCCTAAATCAGCCTCAAATGATGATAGATCTGAGGTATCCTCTGAAAAAGGCTCTATTCCAAATGCCATTGCAGGATCAGGACGCCCCGGCATATCGAATATCTCTTCCTCTTCGACTGTCTGTGAAACTTTTGGTTCTTCCATCTGGATTGGAAAAGATGCCTGCTCATCCTCCGCTGCAAAAAGCGCTGTTTTTTCCGTCAGAGCCTGTCCCATTGCTTCTAACGCCTCATCTGAAAATGCAGATGGAGCCATCTTCTGTGGTGCATTTCCTGCAGTCAGTGTGACACGTTTTTCCTCTTTGATCTCCGGCAGATCTATCATATCTTCCGGCAAAATCTCGCTGATATTCTGAGAACGTTTCTGTGACGTATCCGGGATCAGTTTGGTATCGATAGCAACTCCCTCAATCTTTCTGTCCATTCTACGCTGCTGCTCCCGCTGTTCACGTTCTTCCCTTCGCATCTCTGCACGTTCTCTGTGCCGCTCATTACTGATCTTCGCAGACTCATATACCTTACGTCCACCCTTTTGCATACCACGGAATGCGGAACGTTCGGTAATAAGTACAAGTGAAATGATAAGTACGATCACATCGATCACATAAGCGCCAATAATTCCAAAACCGGAACATAACATATGTGAAAGCACGCCACCGATCAGTCCGCCGCCACTTTTTGCATCAAAACTATACCGGTAGGCATCCATTGCAGTTTTCGCATCCGTTCCATCGGAAATGAGTTCGAAAAACATACACAAAAATGCCACAAAAAGAATGACTGCCACTAATTTTACAGCCGCAACTCTGTTTCCCTGATTCGAAACAGCAAAAAAAGTACCAACCAGCAATACAATCGGAAATATATATGAAATAATTCCAAATATACCAAAAAAGAAACGACTGACCGTTCCTCCTATGGTACCGCCAAATCCAAAATTACTGATAAAAAGTAAAAGTGAAACAGCTACTACGATCCATAAGATCACTTCACGTGTAAATTCTGCTTCACGTTCCTGCTGTTTTTTTGTAGTCCTCTTATGTCCAGAATTTGTTTTCCTGCCGGATGATGTTCTTTTACCGGCAGCAGAACGCTTCCTATTCCCTGTTGCCAAAATATTACCTCCAAATCAATTTTATGCCATATAGATATATCCGCCGATCGAGATAACGCCTACGATCAGGCAGTAAATAGCAAAGCCTGTAAATTTCTTTCTACGAACAACAATAAGCATTGTCTTAATACAGACATAACCTACTACAGCAGCTACGATCATACCAACTACATAGTATGCAATTTCCGCACCAGAAAGTGCAGCTGCCGTGTAATCTTTTAATTCCAGTACCAGTGCTCCAAGAATTGCCGGTATCGACATCAAAAATGAGTATTTTACAGCAAAATTACGGTTAAAACCACTGAGCAGACATGCAGTGATCGTCGTTCCGGAACGTGACAACCCCGGAAGCGTTGCTATTCCCTGTGCAATACCGACGCCAAATGCATTTGTATATGTAACACCTTTTGGCAGCTTATCTCCATCTTTTGCATGATCTGCAATAAAAAGCAGGACAGCGGTAAGAATCAGACAAATCCCCGGAATAAGTAATATCTCAGATGCCATCTCCACGACATCTTTTCCGACCACTCCGATGATTCCTGTTGGAATCGTGGATACAATAATCAAAACAACTAATTTGCGGTAGCTGCTGTTTACCAGACGGAGATATGGCTCATCTGTCCTGCCGGTTTTATTCCCGATAAAACGGACGAAATTAATGATACAATCCCTGATCAGACCGATTCCCTCTACAATCATTTTCAAAACATCTTTATAGTATACAACACAAATAGCTGCCAGAGTCCCGATATGCAAAAGTACATCAAATAAAAGTCCTGTCTCTGTATCTACCCCAAATAATATTTTAAAAATCGCCAGATGTCCGGAACTGCTCACGGGTAAAAATTCTGTCAATCCCTGTATGATCCCCATCAATATTGCCTGTAATAATGACATATCTGCCTCCTCTTTGTATCTCCGTAATAAATCGTTCTTTTGCAGTAACTTTTTACATACATGTTTTATCTTAACATATTTGAGGCAGATTGTCATTAACTGGTTATTTTTTTTCTATCATCTGATGCAGTTTTGAAAATGCATCGGAAATACCTCCAACTTCATTGATCAGTCCTTCATCTACCGCTTCTTTTCCGACCAGAATTGTTCCAAGATCTTTTGTGAGTATTCCAGTGTTCATCATAAGCTCTTCCAAACGTTTTTCCGTTGCTTTTGAATGTGTACTGATAAAGTGTACGATCCGGTCCTGCATCTGTTTAAAGTAATCGTATGTTGGTTTTGCGCCAATCACGGTTCCATTCATGCGAACCGGATGGATCACCATGGTTCCGGATGGCACAATAAAGGAATAGTCCGTTGACACGGCTAAAGGGACACCGATGGAATGACTGCCGCCAAGAACCAGTGAAACGGTTGGTTTCCGGATGGATGCAATCATTTCGGCAATCGCCAGACCGCTTTCCACATCACCACCAACCGTGTTTAAAAGCAGCAACAGCCCTTCTGTATCCGGATTATCTTCAAGTTCAGCCAGTTTTGGCAGAACATGCTCATATTTTGTGGTTTTGGTAGTTGCCGGAAGACAGTCGTGTCCCTCAATCTCCCCAATGATCGTCAGTAATGAAATCTTATTTTTCATTTGTATCTGACCAAACTCTTTGATCTCTTCATTTTTCTTTTCCTGATTTTCTGCCATGATATACTCCTTCCATATGATATGAAAACAATAGACGGTACGCTCTTTAAATATTCTATTGTCATGAATGAAAAAACAGGATGTTTGTAACATCCTGTTTTTTATACGACATCCTTATTTAAGTATATCCAATCTGCAAAATAATCATACAGAATTAGCATCCGAGCAGATAATTGTATAATCCCTCGTATTTCCCTTTAGAGTTATTCCATGAATAATCATTTGCCATGCCACGGTCGATCATCTGATTCCACTGTTTCTTGCGGTCAAAGAAGATATGTTTTGAATAATTGATCACAGAAAGCATTTCATCTCCATTATAATTTGCAAATGAAAAACCGTCTCCTGAATTTTCATACTCATTAAATGGTTTTACCGTATCTCTTAATCCACCTGTCTCACGGACAATCGGAACAGTACCATAACGGAAAGAAATAAGCTGTGTCAGCCCGCATGGTTCAAAACGGGATGGCATCAGGAAAGCATCTGCCGCTGCGTAAAGTTTATGTGCAAGTTCATCAGAATAACAGATATTAGCAGATACACGATCACCGTATTTCCATGCATAATGGCGGAACATATTCTCATACTGTGGATCTCCGGTACCTATGACAACCAGCTGGGTATAATCATCCACGATCCGGTCGATCGCATAGTTCACAAGATCTAAGCCTTTCTGATCTGTCAGTCTTGAGATCAGCCCGATCATGTATTTCTTCTTGTCAACAGCAAGTCCAAGCTCTGCCTGAAGTTTTACCTTGTTCATGTACTTTTTCTTCCGGAAATCCGATGGTGTGTAATTCGTATAGATCTTTCCATCTGTTGCCGGATCATAAACTTTATAATCAATACCATTTACAATACCCTGCATATCAAAATGACGTGCAGATAACAGACCGTTCAATCCTTCTCCATAGTACTCGGTCTGAATCTCCTGCGCATAGGAATCGCTGACAGTCGTGATATAATCTGCATAAACAAGTCCGCCTTTTAACATGTTGGCATCCTTTTTAAATTCCAGTTTATCCGGTGTGAACAAAGAAGCTGAAAATCCGGTCAGTCCCTGCATAGTCTTGATATCCCATACTCCCTGGAATTTCAGGTTGTGGATCGTCATGATACTCTTCATTCCCCAGTAAAAAGAATCTGCCTGAAATTCATTTTTCAGATATACCGGAATAAGACCTGTCTGCCAGTCATGACAGTGAATCAGATTCGGGCAGAAGTCAATCTGTTTTAGCATGGACAATACAGCTTTGTCAAAGAAACAGAACTTTTCAATATCATAGCGGACATCTCCATATGGCACTGCACAGTTAAAATATTCCTGATTGTCAATAAAATAATATGTAATGCCATCCATGACATATTTTAAAATACCGACATATTTATTCGTAATATAACTGCCGGTGCTCATATAAAAATGAGCTACATATTCGAATTTGCTGCGGAACTTATCCGGAATGCAGCTATAATTTGGTATTACAACCCTGACATCCCATTCATTCTTATCAAATTCTTTTGGCAATGCTCCACATACATCCGCCAAACCCCCGGTTTTAATAAACGGAACACACTCCGATGCTGCAAAAAGTATTTTCTTCATAGCAATCTCCATTCCTGTGTTTATTCTACATCTATTTCTATTATCATATAACATTTCCGAAAAGAATACCATATCTTTTTTACTGCAATGCAGAAAAACTTTTTCATACAAAAAACGACACAGACTTCTTCTCCATGTCGTTTTCCTGTGTATTTTATATATTATTTATTCATCCCAGTTATGATATACTTCCTGTACATCATCGTCATCATCAAGCAGATCAAGAATACGGTTAATATTGGTTAAATCCTCTTCTGCTGTCAGCTCTACATAATTCTGTGGAATCATTGTAACTTCCGCTTCTGCCATAGGAATCTTTTCTGCTTCAAGTGCTGCATGTACTGCTTCAAAATCAGCCGGATTTGTAATGATCTCATAGCTGTCCTCTTCCTCAGAGAAATCTTCTGCACCAGCATCAAGTGCGATCATCATCAGATCATCCGCATCCATTTCACAGTCTTCTTTTGCGATAATGATCTGTCCCTTTTCATCGAACATATAGGAAACACATCCCTGTGTACCGATACTTCCATGTCCTTTTGTAAATGCGTTACGGACATTGGCAGCGGTACGGTTCTTATTGTCGGTCAGACATTTTACAATGATGGCTGTTCCGCTTGGACCATATCCCTCATAAGTGCAATACTCGTAATTGACAGAGTTGCCTTCGCCGGATGCTTTTTTGATACCACGCTCAATCGTATCGTTTGGCATATT
Organism: Roseburia rectibacter; assembly: GCF_014287515.2. Classification (NCBI taxonomy): domain Bacteria; kingdom Bacillati; phylum Bacillota; class Clostridia; order Lachnospirales; family Lachnospiraceae; genus Roseburia; species Roseburia rectibacter. The sequence continues at coordinate 2,085,480 of NZ_CP092473.1, read as the reverse complement.
GCTTGCTTTTGCTTTTGCAATGATTTGAGCCAGTTTAAAGTTGTTTGCAGGATCCGGACCGCCATCTTTTACTGCAACGGCAATCTCACGTCCGATAATTGTAAAAATCTTTCCTTTTGCTGCATCATTTTTTTCTTTTTTGTGCTTAATATTCGCAAATTTGGAATGTCCTGACATAAATACTTCCTCTTTTCTCACTTGTTTATTGCTTCAAAAATACATTTTATTTTATCACTATTTCCGTTTTCTGGCAAGCCTATTTATGTATACAGCTCTAAACTTACCTCAAGCGCCTTATCTATTTTCACCAGAATCTGGGAATCTAAATGACATACCTTGTCTTTTAACCGTTTTTTATCGATCGTGCGAAGCTGTTCTAAAAGAACAACAGAATCCTTGACAAGATCATATTTTCTGCTGTCCAGTTCTACATGGGTTGGCAGCTTCGCCTTATTCATCTGGGATGTGATTGCTGCGCAGATCACGGTAGGACTGTGCCTGTTTCCAACATCATTCTGTATAATAAGCACCGGTCTTACACCGCCCTGTTCTGAGCCAATCACCGGTCTTAAATCTGCATAAAAAATATCACCACGTCTAATTACCATATACTTCCACTCCATTTTTCTTACTTTACGGATAGTATTGCCAATTTTTACTGGTGTATTCCATTTCTTCCTGTTATTCTGAAAAATGATCTCTCGTGCCAATGATCCTTCCGCCATGGATATAAACACGTGGAATACGTTTTCCAAGATCACAGGCGAATTCATAATTGAATCGTCCGGACAGGTCACCGACTTCTTCCATAGTGATACACTCATCACCATCTCTGCCAATGAGAATCACTTCATCTTCATTTTTAACATCCGGAATGTCGGTAACATCAACCATAAACTGATCCATGCAGACACGGCCAAGAATCGGTGCACGTTTTCCATGGATCAAAACAAATCCTTTATTTGAAAGGCCTCTTGCATAGCCATCTGCGTAACCAACCGGAATTGTTGCGATTATGCAAGGCTCTGTTGTGACATAAGTTCCCCCATAACTGATTGCTCTGCCAGCCGGAAGTTCCTTTACATATGCCACATGTGTCACCAGTGTCAATGCAGGTTTCAGGCTGATCGCATTCTTATCTACATCCTCAGACGGCCACATGCCATACAATGTGATGCCGGCGCGGACCATATCCATATTTGCATCTGGAATATCGACAATCCCTGCACTGTTTGAACAGTGATGAATCGGAATACTTACGCCACGGTCTTCTAACATGCCGATCATTTTCTTGAAAAGACCGATCTGCTGGTAGGTAGGTTCCTTATCTTTTTCATCCGCTTTCGCAAAATGGGTAAAAATACCCTCCACTATAATATGCGGCAGTTTTGAAAGCTGTGCCATCTCATCTGCTGCGTCTTCTGTGACCTGATAACCGATCCGGCTCATTCCGGTATCGATCGCGAAATGGATCTTGCAGTCTCTTCCGATACTTGCTGCGGCAACGGAAAGTTTTTCTGCCATCTCTTTTGTAAATACGGTTGGACGGATACCTGCTTTAATCATATCCACATACTGGTCCGGAAATACATATCCTAAGATCAGGATCGGTTTCTGGATTCCGTGATTACGAAGGATAAGTCCTTCCTCAACCGTGGCAACTGCATAACCATAAAGATAATCCAGTTTTTCAATCGTCTCTGCAATCTCTACGGCACCATGTCCGTAGCCATCTGCCTTAATGACAGCCATAATTTTTGTGTCTTTTGCAATGTTTCCGCGCATCGCATCCATGTTGTGTAGAATTGCATCCAGATCGATTTCCGCATGCACTCTGCTGTATCTGTTCATGTTGATCCTCCATCTATTTTGTGTACCGTTTTTTATTCAACGAATTTTTGTTCATTATCGACCGGCTTTGTAGTATAAATATTCAGAACTTTTTTAATACCACAGATCAGATCTGAGGCTGTAAGCCCCTGTAACCCCGTTGTGCGTATCATAAGATCACCGGACAGGCCATGAAGATATACCCCAAGAGGAGCCGCCTGGTAAGGTGTTATTTTCTGTGCCATAAATGTACCGATCACACCGCTTAACACATCTCCGCTTCCTGCTGTTGCCATTCCGGAATTGCCGGAAAGATTCAGGTATTTTTTACCATCCGGCAGTGCAGTTACGGTATGTTCGTCTTTTAAGACACATACAACGTGATATTCTTTTGCATAATCCGCAGCAGTCTGAAGCAAATGATGCTGGATCTCACTGACTGTTTTTCCGGTAAGCCGGCTCATCTCTCCGGGATGAGGTGTGATCACTGCCGGGATTTTAAAATTTTTCCAGATATCTGCCTCTGGTAAGTCATTCTGCTCTGCTATCAGATTTAACGCATCCGCATCAAAAAGAATTGCTTTCTTTTCCTGTGACGTTCCATATTCTAACACAAAATTTAATATCTGTGCAGCAGTTTTTTCTTTCCCAAGCCCGGGACCTGCCACAATGGCATCTGCCCAATCAAAAGCCTCCTGTAATACAGCCTTCCCCGGAGCAGCATTTTTATCATAAGTAGTAAGAACCGCCTCTGGAACACAGCTCTGTAAAATAATCCTGTTTTCTTCCGGCGTCAGCACACGCACCAGACCGCATCCTGTGGCGTAAGCAGCTTTTGCAGATAAAACTGCCGCCCCTGCCATATTGACACTTCCTGCGATCAGCAAAAGTTTTCCATAGCTTCCTTTATTAGAATGACTTTTTCTCTCCGGGAGCAGCAATATATCTTTCGTTTCCAATGCCATTACTGACGGTGTCTCTCCCAGCCAGCTTTCTTTCGTGATACCGATATCACATACGATCACTCTGCCGGCATATTCATTTCCCGGCCAGAGAATACTGCCTAATTTCGCAAATGCGAATGTGATCGTGATATCTGCACGAAATGCCATACCAAGGACAGCACCTGTATCTGCAGAAATTCCGGATGCAATATCCACTGCCACTTTTTCTCCCGGAAGTGTATTCATACAACATAATATGTCTGCATAAGTACCAGTCACGTCTCTCGACAACCCTACACCAAATAGTGCATCTATGACAGTTGTTGGTCTGATCTGTTCCGGTAAATCCGTATAGACAGGAACACCATATGCATTTAAAATATCCTGCTGGATTCTGTTTTGCTCCGAGCAATGATCTTTATTTCCAGCAAAAACAACTGTAACAGTATGTCCCTCCAGAAATAAAAGGCGGGCGATCGCAAGACCATCTCCACCATTATTTCCGCTACCGCATACGATAAGAACTTCTGAGAGATCGACTTTTTGCTTATGGAGTTCATTTACAAATGTTATTGCTGCACGCTCCATCAGAAGAAGTCCCGGAACCTTAAAATGTGAAACGGTATTTGCGTCATATTTTTGCATTTCCCTGCTGTTTACAAGATACTTCATGATAATAAACCCCCTGTTATAAGCAAAAAACGCCGCACAAAGATCTGTGCGGCAGCTAATTGCTTCCTGAATTTATGGCACCCTTTTCAGTTGCCGTTTTTTTCTGCTTTTTTGTTTCTGACAATGTTGTAAGATAACTGCATCAAACTGTCGGAAAGATGTACATTCTCTACAACAACATTTTTATCAATGAGCTCCAGGTCTACATGCGCAAAATTCCAGATTGCGCGGATTCCAAGTCCGACTAGTCTGTTTGCAATGGCATCAGCCTTTTCCTTTGGCATAGTAAGCGCCGCAATATCCACCTGATTTTCTGCACAGAAACTCTCTAATTCATCCAGCATGCGGATTTTGATTCCACGCACGGTCACACCGTCCAATGCAGGATTTACATCAAACAGTCCTATGATCACAAAACCAAGTTTTTCAAATTTCACATAGTTTGTAAGTGCCTGTCCAAGATTACCTGCACCCACCACAATAATATTGTGTCTTTCATTTAAACCTAATATCTTACCGATTTCCTCATATAAAAACTTTACATTATAACCATAACCCTGCTGGCCAAAACCACCAAAATTATTCAGATCCTGTCTGATCTGGGATGCGGTCACATTCATTCGTTTACTCAGATCATTGGATGATATACGTTCTACACCGGCATCTAAGAGTTCTCCGAGGTAGCGGTAATAACGCGGCATTCTCCGGATAACTGCCTGTGATATTTCTTTTTCCTGCACAAAAGGTTCCACCTTTCTTACGTTCTCTCGTTTATTATAGTGATTTCCCCTGTGTCTGTCAATGTGTGAAAAATTTAACTATCTTTTTTCAATAAGATATTTTCTGTTTTGTCAGGAAATATCATCAATCAGTTCCATCTAACTGCATTGACAGCTCTTCCCAGGTTTCATAGCAGGTTTCCAGTCGTTCCCTGCACTCCTGCTGTCTTGCTGCAAGCTCATTTAATTTTGCGGAATTAACTGCGTTTTCCGGCTTTGCACATTCTTCATCGATCATGCTTATTTCACTTTCAAGTGCGGCAATCTCTTCCTCGGCTTTTTTTAAACTGTTTTCAATTTTACGAATCCTTGCCTGCTCTGCTTTTTGTGCCTGCCAGTCGAGCTTATTAACGGCATCATCCTGTTTCTTAGGCTGCACATCTGAAGTTTCTGGCTGTTTCACATACAACTGCGTCATAATATCATGTTTTTCCAGATAATAATCATAGTTTCCGATATAATTTACAATTGTTTCACCTGTCAGCTCCAGGATTCTTGTTGCTGTCTGATTGATAAAATAGCGGTCATGTGAAACAAAAAATACCGTTCCTGTATACTGGTTTAATGCAGATTCCAAAATTTCCTTGGATGTAATGTCCAGATGGTTTGTCGGCTCATCTAAAATAAGAAAATTAGCATCTGAAAGCATCAGTTTTGCCAGAGAGACACGGCCTCTTTCACCACCGCTTAAATCTGAGATCCGCTTAAACACATCATCATTTGTAAATAAAAAGGCTGCCAGTACATTGCGGATCTTTGTGTTGTTCAGCTCTGGATAAGCATCTGAGATCTCTTCAAATATGGTTTTTTCCATATGTAAAAGCTGATGTTCCTGATCGTAATATCCAATGTGAACATTCGAACCAAGTGTTACCGTACCACCATCTGCCTGTATCAGATTATTGATGATCTTTAAGATGGTCGTTTTCCCGGTTCCGTTATTGCCGATCAGTGCTACCCGCTCCCCACGTTTAATCTCGAATGAGATATCCGAAAACAATGTAACCGGCGGATATGATTTTGCAAGACCTGACACCGTAAGGACATCATTTCCGCTGACCACATTTGGCTCTAACACGATCTTAATGTCTGTATTGTCCTCAACCGGTTTTTCAATACGTTCTATCTTGTCTAACATCTTTTCGCGGCTCTCCGCACGCTTGATGGATTTTTCACGGTTAAACGATTTTAACTTTGTGATAACTTCTTCCTGATGTCTGATCTCACGCTGCTGATTATAATATTGTTTTAACAGATCTTCACGGACTTTTGCTTTCTTCTTCGCAAAATCCGAGTAATTTCCCTGATATACATAAGCCTTATGCTGGAAAATCTCAACTACTTTCGTGACAACTCTGTCTAAAAAATAACGGTCATGAGCCACGATCACAACAGCACCTTTGTATGCACGCAGAAAATTCTCAAGCCATCGGATCGATTCCATATCCAGATGGTTTGTCGGCTCATCTAAAAGTAATACATCCGGCTTTGTGACTAAGAGTTTGCCAAGCGAAACCCTGGTTTTCTGTCCTCCGGACAATTCATTCATCTGCTTTGTTAAATCTTCGTCCGAAAAACCAAGTCCTTTTAAAATACCGGTTACTTCACTCCGGTATGCATATCCGCCCTGCAGTTCAAATTCGTGGCTCAGACGATGATAAACCTCCATCAGTTTTTCCAGTTCCCCACCGGTCTGCTGATTCATTTCTGACTCCATATTGCGGAGTTTCTGTTCCATTTCAAGGATGTCAGCTCTTGCATTAAGAACTTCGTCATAAATGGTTCTGTGCCCCGATACATCCTGATACTGTGCCAGATAACCGATTGTTTTATCTTTTGCAAGGATCACTTCACCGGTATCGGACGTTTCTTCGCCCATAATAATTTTAAGCAGCGTAGACTTGCCGGCACCATTGATGCCGACAATCGCTGCTTTTTCGTTTGCTTCAATATGAAAACATACATCTTTTAAGATCTCATCTGTTCCAAAAGACTTTGAGATACTCTGACATGACAAAATCATTTTAAACTTTCCTCTAATGTTGTTCTGATTGCCTTGATGAAATTTTCGCTGTTTAATACAACCGGATTCGGATTTGTAGTAATCAGCGCAAGGTCTTTTGTCATTTTACCATCTTCAATGGTCTTTATACAAGCCTTTTCAAGTTTTTCTGCAAAATCAGATAATGCCTGGTTAGAATCAAGTTCTCCACGTTTCTTAAGTGCACCTGTCCATGCAAAAATAGTTGCAACAGAGTTTGTGGATGTCTCCTCACCTTTTAAGTGTTTGTAATAATGGCGCTGTACCGTTCCATGTGCAGCTTCATATTCATAATATCCATCCGGGGAAACTAATACAGAAGTCATCATGGCAAGTGAACCAAATGCACTTGAAACCATATCACTCATGACATCTCCATCATAATTTTTACATGCCCAGATATAACCACCCTCAGACTTCATTACACGTGCAACTGCATCATCGATCAATGTATAAAAATAGGTAATACCTGCTTTTTCGAATTTTTCTTTGTACTCTGCATCAAAGATTTCCTGAAAAATGTCTTTAAAGGTATGATCGTATTTTTTTGAAATCGTATCCTTTGTTGCAAACCACAGATCCTGTTCTGTATCCAGTGCATAATTAAAACAGCTTTTTGCGAAACTTTCAATGGAATTGCAAAGGTTATGCTGTCCCTGAACAACGCCTGCTCCGGTAAAGTTGTGGATCAGTTCTCTCGTCTCTGTACCATCTTCCGCTGTATATACCAGCTCACATTTGCCTGCTCCAGGAATCTTCATCTCAGTTGCTTTATATACATCGCCATATGCATGACGCGCGATCGTGATCGGTTTTTTCCAGTTCTTTACACATGGCTCGATCCCTTTTACAACGATCGGTGCACGGAATACCGTTCCATCTAACATGGCGCGGATCGTACCATTCGGGCTTTTCCACATTTCTTTTAAATTATATTCAGTCATGCGGGCTGCATTTGGTGTGATCGTTGCACATTTTACAGCAACACCGTATTTCTTTGTTGCATTGGCAGAGTCAACGGTAACCTGATCATTTGTCTCATTACGATGCTCTAATCCAAGATCATAATACTCTGTTTTTAAATCAATAAACGGCAGAAGTAATTCATCTTTGATCATTTTCCAGAGGATTCTTGTCATCTCATCTCCGTCCATCTCTACCAGTGGTGTTGTCATTTTGATTTTTTCCATTATGTTCTCCTTTTCTATTGAAATAAATTGTCCCATCCGTAATTGTCCATATTGTGAATGGTGTTCATCATATGCTCATTTGCAAGTTTTTCTGCCAGATTGGCATCATGTTTTTTTAATGCTTCCACAATCTGTCTGTGTTCCTGATTCGATTGCACAGAACGTTTTGGATCTGCAAGTGTGATTTTACGTACACGCTGCACGTAATGATGAAAATCAAGCAGCACATGTTTCAGCTCTTTACTGTCAGAAGCGTTATATAAAATCTCATGGAAACGGTTATCTAATTCCACGACTTGTTCTGAATTTCCTTTTGCTGCATGGAAATCAGACAGATATATATTTTCATCCAGTTCATCTAACTGCTCTTTTGTGATATTGTCCGCAGCCCACTTTGCACACAGTCCCTCCAAACGTGACCGTATCTCGTAAATATCCTGAATATCTTTCTTGGAAATACCTACAACATAAGCACCCTTATTCGGAATGATGGTGACTAATCCTTCCAGTTCAAGCTGGCGGAGCGCCTCACGCACCGGAGTACGGCTGACGCCTAACTCTTCGCCGATATTTTTTTCCTTCAGTTCTTCGTCTGTCGCATATTTTCCGGATAAAATATTCTCACGGATCGTATGGAACACACGGGAACTTAAGGAATAATTATCCTCTCCCATATATGACACCTCATGCTCCTATTGTTACATTTAATTCCTTACAGCATTTTTCAATTTCTTCTACTAATTCCTTATCCGTCAGTACCGTAACACGTCCATCCTCATACTGCTTGTCTACCCAGACTTTTACTTTTTTTACAAGTTCTGAGTTCTTATCGACACTCTTATCTTTCGGAAGATGATAATATGAGTTGATCCAGAGAGCAATTCCTGCAAGACCGGATGTGTTGGAAACAGATACTAATGGCGGTCTGTTTAAGAATTTTCCGGTATCAAAAATATTATAGATCTCCTCATTTTTCAGAAGTCCGTCCGCATGGATTCCAGCTCTTGTAACGTTAAAATTACTGCCGACAAACGGTGTACGGCTCGGCTGCACATATCCAAGCTCTTTTTCAAAATATTCCGCCAGCTCTGTGATCACTGTGGTATCCATACCATCGAGTGTTCCCTTTAACTGTGCATATTCAAAAACCATAGCCTCAAGCGGTGTGTTACCGGTACGCTCTCCGATACCGAACAGGGAGCAGTTGACACCACTGGCTCCATAAAGCCATGCCGTCGTAGAGTTATTAACTGCTTTATAGAAATCATTATGACCATGCCATTCGATCAGTTCAGAAGGTACACCTGCATGTGTGGTCAGACCATAAATGATACCCGGTACACTTCGCGGAATCACAGCACCAGGGAAATTCACTCCATATCCCATAGTATCGCAGGCACGGATCTTGATTGGAATCTTATATTCATCCATCAGCTTCATAAGCTCCACACAGAACGGAATTACAAAACCGTAAATATCAGATCTTGTGATATCCTCCAAATGACAGCGTGGACTGATACCTGTTTCCAAACACTCACGGATGACACTCAGATAAAGATTCATGACCTCTCTTCTTGTCATTTTCATTTTATAGAAAATATGATAATCCGAGCAGCTTACCAGAATACCTGTCTCACGCAGGCCGATATCTTTTACTAACTGGAAGTCTTGTTTGCTTGCCCGAATCCAGCTTGTAACTTCCGGAAATTTATAACCGCGCTCTAAACATTTATAGACGGCATCTCTGTCTTTTTTGCTATATAAAAAGAATTCACTCTGTCGTATCAGACCCTTCGGTCCACCCAGGCGATGCAGATAATCATAGATCGTCACGATCTGTTCTGTTGTATAAGGTGCCCTTGACTGCTGTCCATCACGAAATGTCGTATCTGTGATCCAGATATTTTCCGGCATATTATGTGGTACAATTCGGTCATTGAATGCGATCTTTGGGATCTCATCATACGGGAACAGATTATGGAATACATTTGGTTCTTTCACATCTGCTAACTGATAAAAATGCTCTTCAAGCTGCAGCAGATTCGTTTTCTTATTCATTACAACTTCTCTCATAACGTAAATCCTTCTTTCTGCCATGGCACTTGTGCCATTGACACCTATGCCATGAATGCATATTTTTACTTTTAGAGTGAATATTTTTTCATGCATAATTGTATACAATTATACTTTTTCTATATTCTATACATTTCTTCTCTTATTTGTCAAGGCATAAAATTTTATATTTTCTATAACTTGCAGTTATAAATATGTTAAAATATGCATCCTGTATATTCCTTTAAACCTAACAGAAAATTTTTTCAGATTTGTAACACTTATCTGGCTTTCACATAAGATACAGTGTAAGAAAAATTTCTGGAGGTTTTATATGAGTGATTTAGCTGCAACAAACTGTGGTGGTGGATGTTCCTGTAACGAGGGAGGATGCAATTCCATTCTCTGGATCATCATCTTATTATGCTGCTGTGGCGGTAACGGCGGATTCTGTGGTGGAAATAATGGCTGTGGTGGCAGTAATGACTGTCTGTGGATCATCCTGCTTCTCTTCTGCTGCGGCGGATGTGGTGGAAATGGCGGAGGATGCTTCTGCTAGTCTGAGCATCCATTCCATACAGGCGGCCGGTATTGCCGGTCGCCCTGTATCATTCTATTGTTTATACCAAAAACGTCTCTGCCCGTTACAGGCGAGACGTTTTTTGCCCTCCGGGCAGGATTCTTTCCTGATTCATAGATCATCGATATTATGAGTATTTTTCATTCTGATTTTTATCTGTATATTCCTGATCTTTTTCCCATTTCTGCTGTTGTATCATCTTCTCATAAATTCCACATTCTTTCGGAACTTTCTTTCTTCTGGCACACTCCTCATCTATTTCATAAACACTATTTCCATCAATAATCAGCATATTTTTATTCCTCCCTGTTTATTTTATGCCGGACTGCCTGACATCGTCACTAAACCCATCCTAAAATCTGCATAATAGCTGACATAATCTATTTTTCTGATTCATAAACTGAAAGAAAAAGGCATTCGAGTGAAAAAAACTTTTTTCACACACAAGAATGGAGATTTTTATGGAACAAAATTCATTCACGCCATTTGATAATATGACACAGACCCGAGAACTGCAGATGTTAAAAACAGCAATTCCTTATATGAAAGGCGACCAGAAAAAACAATTTGCCATTCTGATCAAATATATGGAATTACAGAATACCATCCAGGTATTTAATCAGGAAGATAAAGTCATGTCTATGTGCTCTGTCAGCGAAGAAGAAAATTCCACGCTTGCTATGCTGAACGATCTCCGGAAATTCTGTACGGATAAGGAACTCGAAACACTTGATATGCTTACGAATATGATTTCCATGATGGAAACATATGAGACGATTTTTGCATAAAATATCTTAAATCTTTTGAAAGGGAAAATATGGAAAATGATTTTTGGAATAATCCGGGGTTGAAAAATATGTCACCCGAAAAACTGCAGTTTTTAATGAACTTTGCTTCAAAAGAAAAGCCAACAAATATTAAAGATATGATGCCATTTCTCCTTGGCACCATGAATGCGGCAAAGACAAACAATATCCAGTTTACTGATCCGGAAACAGAAATGTTAATTGCCCTGTTAAAACAAAACATGTCGAAAGAAGAGGCGGATAAGGCGGATAAGATCATCCGTCTTATGAAAGAACGGAAACAAAGCTGACAAAAGGGATGGAAACACTCCATCCCTTTTCTATCTGCTTGCTGTTTGATTTAGTTTTACCAGATTGAAGCAACACTCACTTCTAACAACTTGTCAATCGGTGCCGGACTTTTTCCCATACCGTCTGTACCCTCAAAATATTTTGCACTCGCAGATTCAAATAAAACAAATACCGTATCATCCGCAATCGCAACTTCCTCTGAGCAAGGCGGCATCTCAACTTTTACCTTTGGATCATTTGGCTTTTTATCCAGTGCAAGGAGAGACGCATAAACTTTCAAATAAGAAGAATTGTTTCTTCCATAAGAGGTACTTAAATAAATAGAGCCATTATCATCAAAAGCCACGCCCTGCACCTTGCTTGGAAGATTATAACTGCTGACTGCTGTCAGTTTATCCGCTTCTTTATCGTAACTGTAAGAATACATTTCGGAATCAAAAAATCTGGTATGTGTAGCAACCCAGAGTCTTCCGCCGTAGCAGGTAATGCAGGATGGTGTATTTTTCAGACGATATTCATCTGACAAAGCGGATGCATCAATACAATACCCCGGTACATCATTTGCAATTGTTGTGATATATTCATAGGAAATGCGCTCTAATGTATTGGAATTAGAATGGCAGATCCAGACATTTTCACCATCAAAAGCAATACCTCCAAGATGACTTTCTTTCTTCATGCCAAGTGTCACAAGATATTCACCACTCTCACGGTCAAATACCATTAACGAGCCTAAATTTTTACGATCTTCTGAATAGGCTGTGATAAGAATATAATCCGGTGTGAAGCAAAGTCCCTGCATACACTGGCTGGAACTGCTGATCAAATTGTCCTTATAATCTTTTTCTCTGGTAGAAGGCATTCCCGGAATCGAAAGAGAATCCAAAAAAGTATAAGAACATTCCTTTAACTCTTTCTGACTGCTATCACGGATCGTGCCAGTCTGGTAAGAATACATTTCTACATTATAATGATTATCGATGTTTTTTGTCCATTTTGCAAAAAGCACCATATTAGCAGGACTGTCCTCATCAATTGTTGTAACTTTTCTGGAATAATTGCAATCTGCATACCAGCCGGCAAAATTATATCCGATCTTAACCGGCACATCCAAGGTAAACGGAAGTTCTTCCTTTTTGATGTTTTTTGTATTATTACTACTGTTAATGCCACCATTTACTTCATATACGATATGATATTCCGATGGATTTTCTCCTGCAAAGAGGTCTAATGTGATATCATCACTTGCAATGGTCTCCTGTGAAGCATTCGGGAGGATGATAATACTGCAGGCACGAACCAGTTTTGGATCACTTACAAGAAAAATAAATACATATAAAATTACAAATAATTCTTTGCAAATTTTTCTGCCAAACTGCATACCCATTCCTCCCTTTTTTGTACACAGACCAGCTGGTATTACAGCCAGTCTGTGTTTTTTGCTCTGCTTTCCGGGAAGACCTGCTTCTTTTATTTTTCAAAGAAGTTTTTATGAATTGTCCGTGTTATCGAGTTTGCCTGCTCTTTCTGCGATCTCCTGTTCCTGAATATCAGAAGGAGCCTGTTCATATCTTGCAAACTCATAAGAAAAGGTTCCGCTTCCACCGGTCATAGAACGTAAATCTGTATTGTATCCATATAATTCCATATATGGGATATCAGCTACGATCTCCTGATAACCGTGTTCTGTCGGATTCATTCCAAGTACGCGTCCACGGCGCTTATTTAAGTCTCCCATGATGTCACCTGTATATTTGTCAGGTACAACAACCTTTAAGGATGCGATCGGCTCTAACAGGATCGGTGATGCCTCCATGAAACCTTTTTTAAATGCCTGAAGTGCTGCAACCTTAAATGCCATTTCAGAAGAGTCTACCGGATGATAAGAGCCATCATATAAAACTGCTTTTACTCCTACCACCGGATAAGCTGCCATCGGTCCTTTTTGCACGCCTTCCTGGATTCCTTTCTCCACCGCCGGGAAGAAGTTCTTCGGAACGGCTCCACCGACAACACATTGTTCAAATACATATGGTGTTTCAAGATCCCCGGAAGGTTCAAATGTCATCTTGACGTGACCATACTGTCCATGACCTCCGGACTGTTTTTTGTACTTGTATTCCACATCCGCTTTCTTACGGATGGTCTCCCGGAATGCTACTTTTGGTTTTTTCAGTTCAATCTGAACCTTGTATCTTTCTAACAGTTTACTTGCCACAACTTCTAAGTGCTGGTCACCCATGCCATATAATAATGTCTGGCCGTTTTCACTGTCATTGACTGCTTTTAATGTAAGATCTTCAAGCATCAGTTTCTGTAATGCCTGTGAAATCTTATCTTCATCTCCTTTATTGACCGCCTTATAACGTTTATAGGTATATGGTGTGGAGATCTGGGTTCTTATATACAGGATCGGGTTTGCCTTTGTGGAGAGGGAATCCGTGGTAGCTGCTTTCGTCAGCTTTGCTAATGCTCCGATATCTCCTGCGTGCAGCTCCTTTACTTCTTCCGGTTTATTTCCACAGAGTATATAAATTTTTCCGATTTTTTCTTCTGTATCTTTATGCTGGTTATAAAGGAGATCATCTGTTTTGATTACTCCCGAATTTACCTTGATCAATGAATATTTTCCAATGAATGGATCTGCAATCGTCTTGAAAATATATGCTGATTTTGGTTTTGCAAAATCATAGTCTGCATTGTATACCTCGTTGGACTTTGCATTGATTCCGGTGCAGGAACGTTTTTCCGGGCTCGGAAGATACTTTACAATGTCAACCATCAGGGTATACATACCACGTGCAAGGATATTTGAACCCATCAGCACAGGAACGATGCTTCCATCGGATACATTGACGCGGAGTGCCTGACGGATCTCATCCTCAGAAAATTCTTCACCGCCAAAATAACGATCCATGAATTCTTCGCTTGTCTCCGCAACAGCTTCCATCAGCGCTTCCCTGCAGATACCAAGATTTTCTTTGGAATATTCAGGAACTTCTGCTTTTTCCACTTCGCCGTTGTCATTCCAGCGTTTTGCCCGCTGCTGTAATACATTGACATATCCGACAAACTGTCCGTTTTCACGGATCGGAAGATGGAAAGGTGCGATCCGCTTACCATAAAGCTGTTGTAAATCTTCTACCACCTGTCTGTAACTTGCTTCATCGATATCCATATCTGTAACGAATACCATGCGTGGCAGTTTATATGTTTCACATAACTCCCATGCTTTTTTTGTGCCGACTTCAATGCCTGCCTTACCGGATACTACGATAATTGCTGCATCCGCAACGCTGACTGCCTCTTCTACTTCTCCTACAAAATCAAAATAACCGGGTGTATCAAGGATATTGATCTTTGTATCACCCCAGACGATCGGTATCACGGATGTGTTGATGGAAAAATGACGTTTTATTTCTTCTTTGTCATAATCACTGATCGTATTTCCATCAGTGACTTTTCCCATGCGTGTCGTCATCCCCGCAAGATAAGCCATTGCCTCGGCGAGACTTGTTTTTCCGCATCCACCGTGTCCAAGCAGAACCACATTACGAATCTTATCAGTTGTGTAAACGTTCATAGCAAATCCTCCAATACATATTTTTTAGTCGATACCTCTAAAGCGGCATTCACTGTATGGTTATATTTTACTAAATTTAAACATTTATTACAACTTATTTATTCATATTTACTAACTATTTTTATATTACCCAAAATTTGTTTATATATTATGTATGCATTTTAAATATTTTTTTACCATTTGCATGGAATGTTTACATAGTGTTCACATTTCGTCCAAACTTTGATTATTTTTTTATGCAATATACACTTTTGTACTTTAACGTGTTGACTTTCTTGTGATTTATGTCTATGATAGGTAAAGAATTATAAGAATAGAATTTTAACATCTAACAGGGGGATTTCCATATATGTCACTTCAGAAAATCGGCTTTATCGGGCTCGGACTCATCGGTGGTTCCATTGCAAAGAAACTGCATGCACTTCATCCGGAACTCACAATGATCGCTACAGCACATCATACCAAGACGGTTGACGACGCTTATAAAGAACATTTAATCGTAAACAATACACCGTGTGAACTGAAAGATTTTTCAGACTGCGATTATATTTTTCTGTGCACGCCGACCAGGAAAAATATCGAATATCTGCAGCAGTTAAAAGATGTGATCTCACCGGACTGCATTATCACAGATGTCGGAAGCGTCAAGACAGAGATTCACAGGGAAGTAGAAAAGCTAGGTCTTGAAGCTAACTTTATTGGCGGGCATCCGATGGCGGGATCTGAGAAAACCGGTCTTTCCAACGCCTCAGAAACACTTTTGGAAAATGCTTACTATATTATCACACCAACCGAAAAAAGTCCTGCTCCCGCCGTGGAAGAGCTGACAGAACTGGTGCGTTCTCTCGGTGCGATTCCACTTGTTTTAGGATACGAACAGCACGATTATGCTACCGCAGCGATCAGCCATCTGCCGCACGTGATCGCATACAGTCTCGTAAATCTGGTTCGTGAATCAGATGATGAAAATGAGATCATGAAAACCATTGCAGCCGGAGGATTTAAAGATATCACGCGAATTGCATCATCCTCTCCTGTCATGTGGGAAAATATCTGCCTGTCCAACCAGGAACAGATTTTAAAATTATTGGACAGTTATATTCATACTTTGGAGAAAATGCGGATCAATATCGCAGATGCAGATGAATCAGCTTTGTTAGATGCCTTTACTGCTGCAAAGGATTACCGTGATTCTATCACTATTACGGCAAAAGGCGCTTTAAAGAATATTTACGAATTATATTTAGATCTGATCGATGAGACCGGTGGGATTGCCACCGTCGCCACGATCCTTGCAAGCAATAATTTAAGCATAAAAAACATCGGCATCATTCATAACCGTGAATTTGAAGGCGGTGTCTTGAGACTTGAAATGTATGACAGGGAATCGTTAGCACTGGCAGTCGCACTGCTTAAGAAACATCATTATACGATTTACGAAAGATAGGAAAATGCCGTACGGTCGGTTGATCGTACGGCATTTTTTCTGCGCATGATAATGAAATATCTCATCCTGGCAGCATACATTCTATATTATTTTCCATCATACCAAACTTCACAGTCCTTCCGGTAAAAAGCAATCCCATAACAGTCAATTGTCTTATAAACTTCCTTTAAAAGTGCCTCTTTATATCCTTTCTGATAAATCTGACGCACCGCTTTCTCTGCATCATTTTCCAATTCATCAATTCCAGAAGACACTTTTACTTCTATAATAAATGCCCTGCCTCTGAGCGACGGACTTTTTACCATCAGATCATATCGTCTTTTCCCTGATTCACGGTTCGACTCAACAAGATAATTGCTGCTCTGGCTTAGAATCCCGGCAAGAAAACCATGATAAAAACTTTCCGCACTGTCATAATAACTGATTGTTACTAACAACTGTTCATTCAGAATCTCCTGCATACGCGCCGCGTTTCCCGTTTCCATCGCCTGATACAGATCATGGAAATCTGTTTTCTTTACTTTTTCCCGAAACCAGTTTTGTATTGTGGTCTTATAAATCATTTTCACTTCCTGATTCGGTATCCGGACTTTCAGAAAAATGATACCATCATCCATGTATTCATCTGTTTTAGTCAGATACCCGGTAAAAAACAGAAAATTCCATAAATTCACATCATTCTCATAAATATCCGTGTAAGTAATTTCCTCATGAACCGGAATATCCAATGTATTTCCTGCCAGAAGCGTCTCAATCTGCCCTTTTGTTTCCCTGTCGGCACGCAGTACAAGATTTTTTACAATATCGTTTGAACTGGTATTTACCCAGTACGGACGTGTGAATGCATTTTGATCCGCCACAAGATCATATAAAAACTTGATGACACTCCACGGGTTATATACTTCCCGGTTTCCGAAAGTATATCCATCATACCACTCTCTCATATCTGCAAAACGATCTTCCACACCATAGGAAATCATTGCCTGCTTTACTTCCTGCTCTGTAAATCCAAAATGTTCGCTGTACTGTTTATCCAGAATCGAAATACCGTTCAAATGATTCAAACCGGTAAAAATACTTTCTTTCGATATTCTAAGACAGCCTGTAATGACTGCAAACTGAAGATACGCATTTGTTTTTAACACAGATTCAAACAACGACCGGGTGAAGTCAATCATTTCATTATAAAATCCGGAAAAATATGCATTTTCTAACGGTACATCATATTCATCAACCAGAATGATCACTTTTCGCCCGGTCACCTGATAAAGCAGCCTGCTTAATGTCTTTAAAGAACCGGAATATACCTCCCTGTCCGCTTTTCCTGACGCAATTTCATAAAACAGAGTTCTGTCATCCTCTGAGATATTACCGCTCATTATCTGTTTCTCGTGTCTTTTAAATTCTTCAGAAATTTCTTCTTTCAGTTTAAAATAAGCTGCTTTAAAATTCCTTTGTTTTGCAGACTTTAATGTAAGAAAAATAACAGGATAACACCCCATCTGTGAAATATATTCTTCCCCTGCATTCATAATATTTAAGCCAGTAAATAATGCACGGTTTCTCACATTCTGCTCCGCATCTCCTGTATCTTCAAAAAAATACTGTAACATGCTCAGATTCAGCGTCTTGCCAAAACGTCTGGGGCGGGTAAACAGATTTACCTCGCCTTTCAGCTCTAATAGCTCTTTGATCAGCAGAGTTTTATCAATATAGTAATAATTTTCCTGAATTAATTTTTCGAAACTGTCAATTCCAACCGGTAATGGTCTCATGTCTGCTTCCCTTCTTTTTTAAAAAGTCCCCCGCCTTATGGCAAAGGACTTTTTATTACAACCGCTTGTTCTGTAATCATAGTATCAATTTCGGGTAGTAATATCAACTTTTCTTCGTTGTAATGACTACTTGAATTTTATCTGAAATTTTCACATCTTCAGTCTTTTAAACGATTCCATAACAGTCAAAAAGCTGTATCCCTGACGTTAATCAGGAATACAGCCTCTTGAGTTGAACTGTTTACATTATAAACTAGTTCATGGATACAAATATAGTTTAGCACACTTTTATAAAATCTACAATAGTAAATTTCATAAAATTCAAAAAAATTTTCAAATAACTTTTTTACTTTCAAAAAGGTATTCCAGCTTCTCTTCCACACAACCTTCTCTTTAAATTCACATAACTTCCAATCCCACTTCATCTAACCATCACATTCCCCCGATAGAATACAGCTATCAACAAAAAAGGAGTGAAAAACACTATGAAATATCAAAAAGCATTACTATGTATCGCACTGGCAGGAACACTGATTTTCTCCGGATGCGGCAGTACAACCAATAGTACAGACACCGACAATACCATAGGCACCTCTTCTTCGGTGGAAAGTACCGTAGAAGCGTCTACTGAAAATACCGATACAAAATCAGATGAAAATGCGATCATTGGAATGATTTCCGAAATTACCGACAGCACGATCACGGTTGCTACCATGCCGGGCGGTGGTCAGGGCGAAGCACCGGGTAATCCACCGGATGATAATAACGGCGGCGACAATGGTTCCGCTCCGGCTGACAAGCCTGATTCCGATAACAACGATCAGGGCAAAGCACCGGGCAATCCGCCGAGTGACGACAATGGCAGTGACAATAACTCTGCTCCGGCTGACAAACCAGACTCTGATGGCACAGATTCCACCGAAACCCCTGACAATCAGCCAAGTAGCGACAACACTTCTGCCCCTTCCGACAACGGCGGCACACCGGATATGGGCAATATGTCAACCGAGACGATCAATCTGACCGATTCCACCGTCTATTATGACAAAGATGGAAATGAAACCACACTTTCCGCTTTATCAGAAGGCACTATGGTAACGATCACCTTCGATGATGATGGAAATGCGGCAACAGTAACAATTTCTGACGGAGGCAACGCTCCGGGAGGCGGCGCACCGGGAGGCAGCGCTTCCTCCCAGCCGGAATCCTACAATGCAGTAACAGAATACACGGAAGATACCGAAGTTTCGGATGCTTCTTTCTCTTCCACAGGATCTGATGAAAATGCGATCCTTGTATCAAATGGAGCGAATGTGACTTTAAAAAATATCACATTAGACCGCACTTCCTCTGATAGTACCGGTGGCGATTCATCCAGTTTTTACGGAGTAGGTGCCGGTCTTTTGGCAACTGACGGAACAGTATCTGTAGACAATGCAACGATCACGACAGATTCTGCCGGTGGTGCAGGCATCTTTTCTTATGGTAACGGAAATGTTACGGTTTCTGACAGTACAATCACAACCACACAGGATACATCCGGCGGTATTCATGTTGCAGGAGGTGGTACACTCACTGCCAAAAATCTGACCGTGACAACGAACGGCGAATCTTCTGCGGCAATCCGGAGTGACCGTGGAGGCGGAACCATGACGGTAGACGGTGGCAGCTATACCTCAAACGGAACCGGTTCTCCGGCTGTTTACTGTACTGCAGATATTTCTATCTCAAATGCTTCTTTAACAGCAAACGGATCGGAAGCAGTCTGTATTGAAGGTCTGAACTCCTTAAAATTAACAGACTGTGATCTGACCGGCAACATTCCGGAAAACGAGCAGAATGACTGTAACTGGACCGTCATCCTCTATCAGAGCATGTCCGGTGATTCCGAAGTTGGAAACAGCGATTTTTCCATGACAGGAGGAAGTCTGACTTCTAAAAACGGAGGCATGTTCTACACCACCAATACAGAAAGTACCTTTTATTTGTCAGGCGTAGATTTAAGTTATTCTGATTCCAATGATTTCCTGTTAAAATGTACCGGAAACAGCAATGCCCGGGGCTGGGGTTCTTCCGGTGCCAACGGCGCTGACTGTGAATTTACTGCAGATTCCCAGACCATGGCAGGAAAGATCATCTGGGACAGTATCAGCCAACTGGATGTTTCTCTTAAAAATAAAAGTACCTGGACAGGAAGTTTTGTTCAGGATGAAAGCAATGCCGGAAATGGAGGCGACGGTTATGCAGATCTGACGGTCGACAGCAGTTCCACCTGGATCGTTGATGGTGACAGCACTCTCTCATCTTTAACCTGCAAGGGAACTATCACTGACGCGGACGGCAATACCGTTACCGTCAAAAGTACCGATGGAACCACTTATGTGGAAGGTACGAGCAGTTATACTATCACCGTAAATTCTTATGAGGCATAACCTCAAAAAGGGCCTGACAGATTATTTAAAAATAATCTGTCAGGCCCTCTTCAATTATATTGCTTATCACTTCATCCTTGAAACACTTATGCTTCACGAAACACCTGATAAATATCAATTTTTATCGCATCCGTGTCGGACATGCCTATAAAAGTTGCTCCATATTTGTCTGTTCCATCCTCCAGTTTCTGTTTACGCACGATTTCGATGACCGCATCGAACACTTCTTTCGTCCATATCTGGATCTTAGTATTATAATATCCCCCAACTTCCAAAGGTTCGTTGGACAAAAAGCCGATTCCACCACGCGAAACATCCGTAACTTCGACCTGCGTATAATCATATGTCGTTGTTCCATCTTCTGTCAGACGTTCTAACTGGATGGAAACGTCGATCTTTAAACGCTTATGATGTCTTTTTTCTTCCATTCCATAATACTCCTTCTCTTTTGTAAATCACCTAAACTGTGGTATCTGTGATCAGCATAGCATCCCCAAAACTAAAGAAACGGTATTTTTCTTTTACCGCAATCTCATATGCGCTTAACACATGCTCTCTGCCTGCTAACGCAGAAACTAACATCACAAGTGTAGACTCCGGCAGATGAAAATTCGTGATCAGAGAATCAATGACTTTAAACTGATACCCCGGATAAATAAAAATCTCTGTCCACCCGCTTGTCTCGCGCAGGAAACCATTCTCATCCGAAGCTGCCTCCAAAGTACGTGTACTGGTAGTTCCTACTGCAATGACACGATGTCCGGTTTCCTTTGCATGATTGATCTTATCTGCCTGTGACTGCTCGATCCGGTAAAATTCAGAATGCATATGGTGTTTCAGAACATCTGTTTCTTTGACCGGACGAAAAGTACCGAGTCCTACATGAAGTGTTACTTCTGCAATCTCCACACCCATTTCCCGTACTTTATTTAAAAGCTCCGGTGTAAAATGGAGTCCTGCTGTCGGTGCGGCGGCGGAACCATCATATTTTGCATATACCGTCTGATAACGGTTTTTATCCTGAAGCTGATGTGTGATATAAGGCGGCAGCGGCATCTGTCCAAGCTGGTCTAAGATTTCCTCAAAAATCCCTTCATAATGAAACTGGATCAGCCGGTTTCCCTCTTCAACAATATCAATAACCTCACCGATCAGCAGTCCTTCGCCAAAAATGATCTTTGTTCCAACTTTACATTTTTTTCCTGGTTTTACAAGTGTTTCCCAGATATCATTCTCTTTACGTTTTAATAAAAGAATCTCGATCTTTGCCTGTGTGCCCTCTTTTACTCCATAAAGTCTTGCAGGTATTACCTTCGTATTATTAATAACCAGACAATCTCCCGGTCTTAAATAATCTGTAATATCCTTAAAAACACGATGTGTCACTTCACCGGTATTTTTATCCAATACCATCAGCCGCGAACTGGAACGGTCCTCTAACGGGTCCTGTGCGATCAGTTCCTGTGGCAGGTCATAATAAAAATCTTTTACATCCATGATAATCCTCATTCAATATACTACAAATACCTGATCCGGCAGAAAACCGGATCAGGCACTACTTACATGCATATGCTTTTTGTTTTATTTTCTTAATTCAGCACCGACACGCTCAAGTGCATTTACAATCCTATCCATTGCACCGGTAATATCGGCATCCTCTAAGTTTCTGTCCTTTGCACGGAAAGATAAAGAATATGCGATTGATTTATATCCCGGTTTGATCTGTGCTCCCTCATAGATATCAAACAGATCATATTTCTCTAAGAACTGGCCGCCTTTTTCATCAAAAATCTTCTCAATATCACCGGCAAGCACTTTCTTCGGAACAACCATGGAAATGTCTCTGGTTGCAGCCGGGAATTTAGCGATTCCTTCATACTTGTGGTCGAAAGATGCGCGGGATACGATCTCCGGCATATCTAGTACTGCCACATAAACACGCTCTTTGATCGCATAATTTGCAGCAACCGTCGGATGAACCTCTCCGAGATAACCGATCACGGTACCATCATAGACAACATTTGCCTGACGTCCCGGATGTAAGAACGGTTTTCCGGATTCTGGATCATATTCCGGTTTCAGCTTCATGCCTGCTTTGTAGAGAAATTCCTCGATCACACCTTTCATGGTAAAGAAGTCACCCTCTCCGTACATACCAAGTGTAAACTGCATGCGCTCTTCCGGCAGCTCTGTTACAGGTACCTGTTTTGGCAGATAAATATTTCCAAGCTCGTATAAACGCACATTTTTATTTCTGCGGTTAAAGTTTGTGGAAAGTGATGTCAGCATACCATTTAAGGAAACCGTTCTCATGATAGAGAAATCCTCTCCGAGCGGATTGCTGATCACAACCGCTTTGCGGAGCGGTGAATCCTGTGGCAATAATAATTTATCGTATACTTTCGGGCT
Source organism: Roseburia rectibacter (assembly GCF_014287515.2). Classification (NCBI taxonomy): domain Bacteria; kingdom Bacillati; phylum Bacillota; class Clostridia; order Lachnospirales; family Lachnospiraceae; genus Roseburia; species Roseburia rectibacter. Next base: position 2,062,649 of record NZ_CP092473.1, on the reverse strand, counting down.
CTCAAAGGAATACGTCATCCCCTGTGAAAATCCGCAGAACTCTGCGATCTCTCTTGCTACTGCCTCAATACGGAGTTTGAAGGTAAGTTTTCCTGTGGTAGCTTCACCGCTTGGCAGTGTGGTCGGAATCTTGTCATAACCGAAGAATCTTGCCACTTCCTCTGCAAGGTCGGCGTCACACTCTAAGTCCTGTCTCCAGGATGGAACGATCACTTCATTCGAAGCCGGATCATAGCCGAGGTCGATCTTTGAGAAATAAGCCAGCATTGTCTCTTTTGCAATGTCCGTTCCAAGAAGTTTGTTGTATTTCTCCGGCTCGAATGGAATACGTTTATCCCCTTTGACATTCGGGTAAACATCCACAACGCCGCCGACAACTTCTCCGGCACCAAGCTCCTCGATGAGCTGGCATGCACGGTTCATTGCTTCGATCGCTGTATTCGGATCTAATCCTTTTTCAAATTTTGCGGAAGCATCGGTACGCAGACCGATCTTTCTTCCGGACAGACGGATGTTTGTTCCATCGAAACATGCAGCCTCAAACAGCATTGTTTTTACATTGTCTGTGATCATGGAATTTTCTCCACCCATGATACCTGCAATACCGATGGCTTTCTTTCCATCACAGATCATCAGTACAGAATCATCTAAAGTGCGTTCCTGACCGTCTAAAGTCACAAACTGCTCACCCTTTGCAGCGCGTCTCACAACGATCTCTCTATCCTCGATCGTGTCAAGGTCATAGGCATGCATCGGCTGTCCATACTCTTCCATCACATAGTTTGTGATATCTACAATGTTATTGATCGGGCGGATTCCCTGCGCACGCAGTCTGCACTGCATCCATTCCGGTGACGGTGCGATCTTGATATTCTTTACAACTCTTGCGGTGTAACGGGAGCAGAGTTTGTCATCCTTTACAGATACTTTGATGTAATCGTTGACATCTTCATTGTTACCTGTTTCTGGCACAACCGGAGGAACAAATTCTTTTCCGAATGTAGCTGCAGCTTCTCGCGCAATACCAAGAATGGAAAAACAGTCTACACGGTTTGAAGTGATCTCATACTCAACAACCGTATCATCCAATCCCAGATAACTTACTGCATTTTCTCCGACCGGAGCATCTTCCGGCAGAATATATAAACCATTTTCCGGTGCAAGCGGGAACATATCTCTGTTAGAACCGAGTTCCTCGATCGAGCACATCATACCGTTTGACTCCACACCGCGCAGTTTTCCTTTTTTGATCTTAATACCGCCCTCAGTCTTGCTTCCGTCATGACCGCCTGCAACTTTTCCGCCATCTAATACGACCGGCACTTTGCAGCCTTCAGTTACATTTGGAGCTCCTGTTACGATCTGGATCGTCTCTGTTCCGATATCTACCTGACAGATGACAAGTTTATCTGCATCCGGATGTTTTTCAATGCTCTTTACCTGTCCGATCACAATTTTATCAAGATCCTCATCCATGTTCTCATATCCTTCTACTTTAGAGCCGGATAAAGTCATGGCATCCATATATTCCTGTGGTGTACAGTCAAGACCAGGAACTAAATCTTTGATCCATTTTAATGAAGTATTCATAATGCTATATTCTCCTATCTTTTTCCTAGAACTGATTTAAAAATCTCTGATCATTTTCATAGAGCAGACGCATATCGTCGATCTCATATTTGAGCAGTGCAATACGCTCTAATCCGATACCGAATGCAAATCCTGAGTATTCTTCCGGATCAATACCGCTCATGCGCAGTACACGCGGATGTACCATACCACAGCCTAAGATCTCGATCCAGCCTTCTCCTTTACAGAAACGGCATCCTTTACCGCCACATTTAAAACAGGTTACATCCATCTCTGCGGACGGTTCTGTAAATGGGAAGTGATGCGGACGGAATTTTACCTTTGTGTCCTGCCCAAATAACTGTTTTGCAAACTCTGCAAGTGTTCCCTTTAAATCAGAAAACGTAATGTTTTTGTCAACAACAAGTCCTTCGATCTGATGGAAAGACGGAGAATGTGTCGCATCTACCTCATCTGCACGGAATACACGGCCCGGTGCGATCATACGGATCGGGAGTTTTCCTTTTTCCATCTCGCGGACCTGTACCGGAGATGTCTGTGTACGAAGTACGATCTTGTCATTGATATAGAAAGTATCCTGTTCGTCTTTTGCCGGATGGTTTGCCGGGATATTAAGTGCCTCAAAGTTATAATAATCGTACTCTACTTCCGGTCCTTCTACTACTTCGTATCCCATTCCGGTAAAGATGCGCTCTACTTCTTCTAATGCGATCGTATTTGGATGACGGTGTCCGACATTATTTTTCTTTGCAGGAAGTGTCACATCAATAACTTCTCTGCGGAGTTTTGCATCTAACTCTGCTGCCTCTAATTTTTTCTTTGTTTCATCTAAGATCTTTTCGATGCTCTCTCTTGTCTCATTGACAAGCTGTCCGACTAATGGACGTTCTTCCGGACTGACATCTTTCATACTCTTTAATACGGCGGTCAGTTCTCCTTTTTTTCCAAGAACTGCAACACGCACATCATTCAATTTTGACAGATCGCCGGATGCCTCGATCTGACGGATCGCATCTTCTCTGATTTTCTGCAATTTTTCTTTCATGATAATCTCCATTCTGCATTATTTCTTTCAGATATTTGTCTTACAAATTATTTTTGTGACACAATTTCCTGTGATGGATTTGTTTCAGCAACAAAAAACGCGGAGTCATTCGTCCAGGGACGAATGATTCCGCGGTACCACCCTGATTCTTTCTGCCATAGTAGCTGGCAGGAAGCTCTTAACATGCGTAACGTGCATAAACGTCATCTGCTACTGTCATTTCACAAATGCGGCTCCCGTGCGAACTTCGATTCCTACCTTGTCTTAAATGGGTTTTCAGCCGGTGACCCATTCTCTCTGAAAGAATTATAGTGCACTACTAATCACGTTCAATGCCTTTTCTTTTTCACTCTGTATTGCATTGTAGCACAGGCAATTTATTAGTTCAAGAGTTTTTTCTTTTTTTCTTCTCTTTCTCTTTGAGCAACCACTTCCGGATACTGTCATTGAAAATAACGTTTACTTCCGCCGACATCATCATGATATACATGCAGAAATAAAGCCACAACATGATAAGTGCGATCGTTGTCAGGCTTCCATACATGGAAAAACCATTAAAATAATCCACATATATAGATACACCAATAGAAAAAACATACCATGCCACTCCGCAGATCGCAGCTCCCGGAAGCTGGCTTTTAAAGGTCAGCTTTTTATTCGGCAGTGCAGTGAAGATTATATCAAAGAAAAGGATCAGCATTGCTAACATGACCAGACCTCGAAAATGTGACAGCAGATCCACAGCATGCCGCAGTAACGGAATATACTGCGATGCCAGTTTCTGAAGCGAATTTCCAAAAATAATTACAAGCAGCGTAAATATAATCGCGATCACAAACACTACTGTATAAACGACTGCCCAGAGGCGCAGCACAAACCAGTTTCTTGTCTCTTCAAGGTCATTGACAGAATTAAGTCCATCGGTCATATATTGTACTCCCTTTGCCGCAGACCAGATAGCCGCGATCGCTGTAATGGAAATAATGCCCACAGATCTGTTATACACCTCATCGATCAGGGAAATAAGAAACGGTGCTATGTATTCCGGCATAACTCTTTCTATAATTTTTAAAAGTGTCCCCTCCGTCACAGATGTATACTGTAACAGGGACGAAAAAACCATGAGAAACGGGATCAGCGATAATATAATAAAAAAAGCTGACTGCGCAGAATATGCGTTGATCTTATCCCGTTTACATTTTCCCATAAATGACATGACATTTCCTATAATCTTCCAGATCATAATGTCTTTTTTCCTTCCATCTCTCCGATTGTCTCTATTTTAATATCCTGATAAAAATAATTTAAGATATCCAGATAATTCATACCGGCTTTTGCCATTCCATTTGCGCCATTCTGGCTCATGCCAAGTCCATGACCATAACCCCCGCCGGATAACAGATAGGTTCCGTCTTCCTGCTTTTCGATCGTTGAAAATGCACTTGGCAGCATCGTCATATTTTCTGATTCCGTTGCATCTGCATAGACTATTTTTTCGATCATACAGCCAAGAATCTTACGAATATTGTATTCTGTCTTTACTTTTACAACACCATGTTCATAAGCAAGATTCAATGTAAGGATCGAACCGGAACCACTTCTTGCTTCCACTGACATTCCGGTAATGTCTCCCATTTTCTTTCCGGCATCAGAAACATCCATCTCTGTTGTGCCGTCAGATTCATAATATAACACATTTTGGGGTGAAATGGAATGTCTTGCTGATAAGATCTCATTTACCTGTTCCGTTTTATCCGATAAATCTGCTGTTGCAGACCACCTGTAATAACGGATATCACTATCATATCCATCCGCGTTGCCCTTAATATACCGGGTAAATGTTGTTTCATCCGATAAGTCCATCCCGGCATCCGTCTGATTTAAACATGTTTTTTTCAGATATCCATAATCAGCAGGATCATCCACATTCCAGATTTCTGCCGTATCTGTATACCCCATTGATGTAGAGAAATAATATGCCTCCACAACCTTTCCCATCCAGGTCATCACCTGATCACATGTTGCATCGACAGCCGCAACGGACTCCTTGGTCTGCTCCACTTTATTGTAAACCTGATAAGATGTACTGTCATTGATATGCGCTCCGTATGCCGCAAGATCTGCCCGCATAAGCTGTATATAAGCGTAACTGCGCGCACATACCGCCTGTGCCTTTAATGCCTCTGCCGAAAAATTTGACGGCATTTCACTTGGCACAACCGCAGATAAATATTCTTCTAATGGCAGCTCATTCACGACCGTATACCCATTCTCTGTATTTCTCACCTCGATCGTTCCAAAATAGCCATTTGACGTAGCTGTCCCATTCTGGTCACACAGATAGATCCGTCCATCTTCCGTTTCCGGCTTCAAAACATAAGTTTTTCCAGAGGTATCTGTCAATGCATCCGCAGGGTGAAGAAGTTCATCCGGTTCTGTATTTTTTGTTTCATCGCCACAGGTCACTACAGCTTTCACAGAACATTTTAAATATATATCTTTCCGGACATTTGTACCATCATCCGCTAAAAGAAGAACCCGGATATTTTTTATATCAGCAGGCTGTAGAATAAGGATCGCACAGACTTCCTTCCCTGCTGTTACATAAGCAACATCCATGTTACCTAAAACAACATCCGATATCGATTTTTCAGACACATCGCCATAAGTCTGATAAACCGGAAGTTTTCCATTATGGTGGATTCTTCCATAATCTTCTATCTCAATCTCAGAATCATCATAAGACAACATCTGCCCCTGTATAAAATCCTGTTTTGTCTTGATTGCAGTAAGCGTACCATCCGTAAATACGAGGTCACAGACTCCCGGTTCGCAGGATATCTGATCATCGTTCAATTCTATTTCATAAACTGCACCGGCAAATAAAAAACAGATTTGTTCCCTCTGGCAGGATTTTAAATATACATTCTCGACCGTTTGTCCCTGTCTGGATACCTGTGCAATGCCAATGCACTGATTCTCTCTTATATAAATCTCATATGCCATCCAGTTTGTAAAATATGTATTTTGTAATCTGGTATAATAGTCACCCTGATTCGTTACAAGAACCGTCTGATCATCCAGCTCCAGACTATTTAACACAAGCAAAGACTCTTTTGTCACGCTCTGTTCCATATCAAGAAATCCAAGTATCTGCTCATATATCTGATTCCATTCTGTACGCGGGATGGCTGAGTTTTTTCTTTTTACCACAAAATCAATCTGTTCTGAAACACCCAGTTTTTTTAACAGTTCATCCAGCACTGACTGTGTCAGATACTCCTGTTTCCTGTCTGAAAACCAGTCGTCCCATTCATCCTTTGAATACACGGTAAAAGCCAGTTCCTGTTTTACTTCATCAATACTGATATAATCTTCCGAAAAAACTTCCGGATCATAATTCTCTTTCAGTTTGTTTATAAGTACACCTATAAAAACACAAATTAAAACTCCCAGTATGACTGCTGAAATTTTAGGTATATTTCTTTTTTTCACGTTGAGCCCCGTTTCTGTACCAAATACATATAATTTCTGTCATTTTATTGCACAAAAGAAGCTGCTTATATTTCAAAGCAGCTTCCCTGATCTTTTGTCCGAAAACAAAAGTTCTTTTGTATTTTAAATATTCTTTTGTATAGCAGATTTTTTTCATCTGTATGCCAAATATTCTTCTGTACATCAAATTTTCTTTTGTACTCTTCATCTCTTCTGTACTAAAAAATCTTCTGTACCTTATGATCTTTTGTCAAAAACCCAAAATGCCGTTTCCTACGTTTTTGACTCCTAGCGACCGCTAGGTGGGTAACCGCACGTCGGTTTCTGTCTTCCACTGCTCATGTACTGAAGTACTGATGGCTTGACATCTGCCTTCGAATATAAGAATCCCATAAAAGTAAATGTAGGTTCAAAAATGTAGGGTGTCGCACATCCCAGGCCGTTTTTGATAGTCTTATTATACTTTAATATGCCCCATTTCGCAACTATTAATTAGTGCCAAATTTTGTTTTACTTTCTATCTATTTTCTCTATTGACAAAAGCATCCTTACCTGTTCAATAGCTTCTTCCATATTATCTGTCCGTATAGAGAAGTCACAGAGTTCTTCATTGTCAATTTCATTTTCCAATGATAATAGACGGTACATTTTTTCCTGATTACTGATACTTTTTTTTAAAATATTGGAAATCATTTTTTCACGACTGCTCCTGCAAAACAATATGGCTGTTGAAAACAATCGTTTCATAGCTATTGCACCACCGATATCAAGCGGCACGATCGGATTAATCCCATCTTCGATCATTTTTGCAATATCAGACGCCAGGATACCATATTTATTTCCGGCATACACGGTTACTGTTACAAAATCATTTTTTTTATTTTTAAACTCTTCAGCCGAAAGTCTCTGATGGAACCCATCTGCTGTTCCTGTCGTATACGAATGAACAATCTTTCCTGCTCCTGCTTTTTCTAACCTTTTGGCAAGTTCATTTTTGCCGGAACCAGACGGTCCGACCAATGCTATCACAGACGGAAATGAAACCGGCTTTTTATCTAACAGCATTGACTCTTTGATCTGATCTATTAACTGCAAAAATTCCCCATAATGATTTACAGATAGAATGCCGCTAAGTGAATCATTCCATGGGCGGCGCATTAAAACCGGATATTTAGCACAACTTTTAAGAATATTATGCGGTCCATCATCTAACGTAACATCAAAACGAACCAGCGATTTCTGGAATCCCATAATAATATTCTGTTCCGGGAAATCAGGAAATGCTGTCAGAATCTGTTCTGCGCGCAGGCTCATAAACTGCGGTGCAATTGCTGTAATAATATATACTTTCCCTTTTTTCTGCAGTTCATGTATGAAATTTTTGGCTTCATCCGTCACTGTCTGCATACGATAAATCCGTTCGTCCTGATAGTACTGCTTGATGATCGATGCCTTACCGACATTTTCCCATGAATTGATATCTTCTAATTTCAGATTCAAGGCATGTTCCTTATTTGCAAGCGTAATTGCATGTGTATTCAGATCAGAAATCACATCATCCCAGTCAATTCCATAAGTCAGCATAAATATCCTCCTATTTTTTACTGCAAGAAAGAATCCTGCTTTACAGGATTCTCCGCCTGCGGCGGGTCGCTCCAGCGACATAATTCCACTCCGACGCAGTGCAATCCTGCCCGGAGGTTTTTTAATTCATAGGACGTAATTTCCTATGAATTAAAAAATCGGGTGTGAACCAAGTCACACCCGATCGTCATTCATAACAATAAGTCTGCTCGCAAAGCGTGCACTTTATTATTTCTGAGGACCTGCAGAAACTAATGCTTTACCAGCATCGTTTCCTTCATATTTAGCAAAGTTCTTGATGAATCTGTCAGCAAGATCTTTTGCTTTTGTCTCCCACTCAGATGCATCTGCATATGTGTCACGTGGGTCAAGAATACCTGAATCTACACCAGGAAGCTCTGTCGGAACCTCAAAATTGAACATTGGGATTTTCTTTGTCGGAGCTTTAAGAATATCACCAGAAAGGATAGCGTCGATGATTCCTCTTGTATCCTTGATTGTGATTCTCTTTCCTGTTCCATTCCATCCTGTGTTAACAAGATATGCTTTTGCTCCACTCTTCTCCATCTTCTTAACAAGCTCTTCTGCATATTTTGTAGGATGCAGCTCTAAGAATGCCTGTCCGAAGCAAGCTGAGAAAGTAGGTGTCGGCTCTGTGATTCCACGCTCTGTACCAGCAAGTTTTGCTGTGAATCCAGACAGGAAGTAGTACTGTGTCTGCTCTGGTGTCAGGATAGATACTGGAGGAAGTACTCCGAATGCATCTGCTGATAAGAAGATTACGTTCTTTGCAGCCGGTGCAGAAGATACAGGTTTTACAATATTGGTAATGTGGTTGATCGGGTAAGATACACGAGTGTTCTCTGTAACGCTCTTGTCATCAAAATCAATCTTTCCGTTTGCATCAACAGTAACGTTCTCTAACAGTGCGTTACGTTTGATTGCATTGTAGATATCCGGCTCAGACTCTTTGTCAAGACCGATAACCTTTGCATAGCATCCACCCTCGAAGTTGAATACACCGTTGTCATCCCAGCCGTGCTCATCATCACCGATTAAGAGACGTTTCGGATCTGTAGAAAGTGTTGTCTTTCCTGTTCCGGAAAGTCCGAAGAAGATTGCTGTATTCTCGCCGTTCATATCAGCGTTTGCTGAACAGTGCATGGAAGCGATGCCTTTAAGTGGGAGATAGTAGTTCATCATAGAGAACATACCTTTCTTCATCTCTCCACCGTACCATGTATTGACGATAACCTGCTCTTTGGATGTAATGTTGAATGCAACACATGTCTCTGAGTTAAGACCTAACTCTTTGTAGTTCTCAACTTTTGCTTTTGAAGCATTGTATACGATAAAGTCCGGCTCAAAGTTCTCAAATTCTTCTGCTGTTGGCTTGATGAACATGTTTGTTACGAAATGAGCCTGCCATGCAACCTCAACGATGAAACGAACTGCCATACGTGTATCTTTGTTTGCTCCACAGAAAGCATCTACTACGAACAGTCTCTTGTTTGAAAGCTCTTTCTTTGCAAGATCTTTCACTGCTGCCCATGTTTCCTCTGACATAGGATGGTTATCGTTTGGATATTCTTTTGAATTCCACCATACAGTGTCTTTTGAATTCTCGTCCATAACGATATATTTATCTTTCGGGGAACGTCCTGTATAGATACCAGTCATAACGTTAACTGTACCAAGTTCTGTTTCCTTACCAACCTCATAACCCTCAAGACCTGCTTTGGTCTCTTCCTCGAATAACATCTCGTAAGAAGGATTGTGAACGATCTCTGTTACTCCGGTAATGCCATACTTGCTTAAATCAATATTTGCCATTGCTCTTTAACCTCTTTCCTTTAAAATAATCAGGGTATTTTTTAAAAAATTCCGCTAATATAAATATACACAATGTTATTTTTTTGTCAATCAGTTTTTGTAAAATAATGTCACCCTTTTTTTTATTCTCCGGCTGTAAAATTCTTCTGTTCTAACTCTTTTGCGATCGGAGCAATCTGTACCAGTAAATTTTCCATATTTTCAAACATGGTACTCTTCTGGGTGCCAAGATCATTTGCCTGTTCTATATGCATGCGAACTGTATCATACTCTGCCTTTTCCCGCTCAAGCGAACGGTTTACATCGGCAAGTTTTTCCCTTGAATCATCAAGCACGCCTGCAATCTCCTGCTGTACCTGGTCTGCTCCGCTTGCAGCCGCCGTAATACGGTCAAACACCTCATATGTCTCATCTGCACTCTCTAAGCTTTTCCCGAGTGACTCTTTCGATGTAGCAATGCTCTGGTTTAAATTTTCCGTATCCTGTTCCACTTCCACAATGCTTCCATCTACGGTGCTGACAAGGCTTTTGATCTCACTGGCGAGATTCTTTACTTCCTCTGCAACAACGGCAAATCCTTTTCCCTGCTCCCCGGCACGCGCCGCCTCAATGGATGCGTTCAATGCAAGCATATTGGTCTGGTTTGCAATTGAGATGATCTGTCCCATACATTCTTTGATTTTCTGCACGGATGCCTGGAAATCTTCGAATGTGCGCTGGATCTCATCAAAATGTTCCTGTACTTCCCCTGAACTCTCCTTTAAGCCACCGACTTTCTGCTGTGCCTCTTCCACCGATTTTGTAATATCTTCTCGCACACCGGCAAACTGTCCTGACGTTTCGCCAACTGTTTCAAACGTTTCATGAAAAGAGCCAAGCTTCTCTTTGAGCTGTTCATTTTCCTCTAAAACCGCCTGAAATGCATTCTGGATTTCCTGTAATTCATCCAGAGATCTTACCTCTGTCTGTGAAAGTTTTTTCTGGTAGTCAAGCAGACTTTCAGACACATGTATTACCGGATGCAGATTTAATTTTTCTTCTGTCTGACTCACCTGTTCTTTTATCTCTTTTTTGAATTGAAACATTCTCTCTCCCCCTTACTCAAATACAACACACGACATGGTCTGATTTACAAACTGGCTGTTATAATGTTCCCCAAAACCAACTAAACCTGCATGCATACCAAGTGTCCCCATTGTCTTTAAATACTGATCCATATAATGCTCCTGGGAGAAGAATAGATAACGGAAAATGCAATTTACGGAAAAAACACCAGAAATCCTTGCAAAATCACCTTTGATCTGCCGCACCGTCTCTTCCACGATGGAAGGATAATCATTCGTCTCAAGCAGATAAAGCACATCGGAATCATTGACCTGACGATAGCAGCCCAATGCATTTCCCGCTACTTCTTTGATTGAGATAATACAGATATCCTGCCCGTTCTTTTTACCGATCGGGTTTTTAAAAGTCTGGTTTACAATATCCTGTTCCCGGATACCAAGTGTATCTTCATAGACCTGTTTTGCCGGCTTTCCGTTTAGTTCCCCGACTGTGTATTTACTGCGGTCTGTATTTGATGCAATAAAACGATACTGTGGAAGTGGATAATAAATATTTTCCTTATACACTTTAACTTTGCCACCGGTATTTTTCACAAATGCAAAAGCATCTGCATCTTCATATACCTTTCCATTTACGGAAACTTTTCCACCATCCCCTGTTCCACCTGTCAGTGAAATTTTCTTTTTTTCCAGAATACTGTACATGGTCGTAAGAACCGCCGCATCATTTCCTGTACAAAAATCAATACAGACAGTATTTTCAGATGACGCATTTATCTTCTGTAAAGCCTTTTCAACCCTGCTGATATATTTGACCGGCATGATGGATGCCTGCTCTAATACGTCTGTCACAGCCTCTACACCTTCAAACGCTGTTACACTGACACCTTTTTCCGTCACACCTGTCTGGTAACTCATTCCGATGCATCCAATGCTCGGTACACCCGGATATAATTCTTCCAGTTCAGCTGCATGAGCTTCAAGCTGCTCTGCATTTGACATCAGGATCAAAAATGCCGGATTCCCCAACCCCCGTACAGCTTCTTTTAAATTTCCACTGGAACTTGTTCCATAACTCTCTTTCATCTGTTTGTCTCTCCTTTATCTTTTCTGTTTCAGATTCCAAACATATCTGTAAAAATTATCCTATTTCCTGTGCTGTCTGTCAAGTTTATCAGCTATATTTTACAACTCTTTTCCGGTTGCTTTTGTGATATCCTTCTTTGTAAATGCTCCAGGCAGCAACTCTTCCAATGTAAATATCTTATAATCATCCGGTGAGTTCACAAGAATCACCTGAAATGTTTCCGGATCACAAAACTCTGCCATGACCTGCCGGCATACCCCACATGGATAAAGATAGTCATCTGCGTCCCCGTTGATCGCAATCGCAGTAAATTCTTTTTGCCCTTCTGATACAGCTTTAAAAAAAGCTGTCCGCTCTGCACAGTTTGTCGGTGTATAGGCAGCATTTTCTATATTACATCCCCGGTATATTTTTCCATCTTTTGTAAGCAGGGCAGCTCCTACCCTGAAATGTGAATACGGTGTATAAGCAAATTCTTTTGCCGCTATTGATTCCTGTGCCAGTTTCTTTATATCCATTTTTGTTTCCTCTCTTTAAATGTGTTAAGTCATCTGTTTATATTTTACCTGAAAAACTCTTTCATGAAAAGTTTTTTTAGAAAACTCTTGTGTCATAAGAAATACTTATGATATGATAAGTAAAAATACTTTAATGTTATAAAGTAATAAATCAAAAAATACGGAGGATTATTATGACTGCCAATCGTTTCTGCGAAATTACCCCGGAATTACAGCATCTGTCAAAGCTCAGCGAACAGTGTGCCAGAATTGATCCTGCTCTCTATACAAAATACGATGTTAAACGTGGTCTGCGCGATATTAATGGTAAAGGTGTTTTAGTCGGTCTTACAGAAATATCTGATGTCTGTTCCACAAAAATGATCGACGGTGAAATGCGCCCGGCAGATGGTGAACTTTATTACCGTGGTTACAATGTCAAAGATATTATTGACGGCACATCGGAAAACAGCCACTTTGGTTTCGAAGAATGTACTTATCTGCTTCTTTTTGGAAAACTTCCCACCAAAACAGAACTGACGGAATTTACAAAAATGCTCAGTGAATACCGTACGCTTCCTACCAGTTTTGTCCGCGATATTATCATGAAAGCTCCAAGCAAAGATATGATGAATACGCTTGCAAGGAGTGTTCTTACGCTCTATTCCTATGATGATCTTGCTGATGACATATCGCTTCCAAATGTACTCCGGCAATGTTTACAGCTTATCAGCCTGTTTCCGCTTCTTTCCGTATATGGCTATCAGGCTTATAAACATTATCATGATGGTGCAAGCCTTTTTATTCATCCACCAAAAGCCGAATATTCCACTGCAGAAAACATTCTGCATATTCTGCGTCCGGACAGCCAGTTTACACCTTTAGAGGCAAAACTTTTAGATACAGCGCTGATTCTTCATATGGAGCACGGAGGTGGAAATAACTCCACTTTTACCACACATCTGGTATCTTCATCCGGAACAGATACTTATTCTGTGATTGCCGCTTCCTTAGGTTCCTTAAAAGGTCCAAAGCACGGTGGTGCCAACATCAAAGTTGTCCGCATGTTTGAAGACATGAAAGCAAACCTCTCCGACTGGAATGACGAAGAGGAAATCAGCCGCTATCTGAGAGCTTTATTACATAAAGAGGCTTTTGACCATGCCGGTCTGATCTATGGTATGGGGCATGCGGTATATTCTCTTTCTGATCCTCGTGCACGCATCTTCCGTTCATTTGTAGAAAAACTGTCTGCCGAAAAAGGCTATGAAAAAGAATTTGCTCTCTATGATGCTGTATCACGATTAGCACCAAAGATCATCGCAGATGAACGTCAGATCTATAAAGGTGTCAGTCCAAATGTCGATTTTTACAGCGGCTTTGCTTACAGTATGTTAGGACTTCCAGTGGAACTTTATACTCCGATCTTTGCGATTGCCAGGATTGCCGGATGGAGTGCCCACCGTCTTGAAGAAGTTGCCATCAACGGTAAGATCATGCGTCCTGCTTATAAAAATATTGGTGAACATAAAGAATATATTCCAATGGAAAAACGCTGACCGGAAAGTCAGCGTTTTTCTCAATTCTGCTATTTTTCTATTGGAAGCTCAAACCAGAATGTTGATCCACATCCGGGGGTGCTCTCCACACCATATCTGGCATGATGAAGTTCCAGAATATTTTTTACGATGGAAAGGCCCAGACCCGTTCCCATTACAGCGCGCCTGTGTGTTTTATCCACTTTATAATAGCGATCCCACACATATGGAAGTGCATCTTCTGCAATACCTTCTCCGCTGTCTGTCACTTCGATCCGAACATAATCCTGTAAAATTTTCTGACGCACCCACACTGTTTTATCTTTTCCGGTATAATTGACCGCATTGTTGATCAGATTATAGATCACCTGATATATCTTGTATTCATCCGCCTCTACCAGAACTTTTCTGTCATATTCAAAATGTATGCAGTAACCATCCTGCTCTTTCAGTTTATTATAGCGTTCAAGAACAGATTCGATACTTTCCGTCAGATTGTATTCGGTATCATTTTTTTCCATAACACCAGCCTGAAGTTTTGATATATCAAGCATGTCATTTACAAGGTTTGTCAGTCGTCCGGCTTCATCGATCACTACCTGGACGTTTTCCGGTGTGTTTTCTCCCGGAAGGTCCCGCATCACCTCTGCATAGGCAATGATCATCGTAAGAGGCGTTCTTAAATCATGTGATACGTTTGCAATCAGTTCCCTCCGCAGAGACTCATTTTTGCCAAGTTCTTTCGCTGTTGCATTGAGCGTATCTGAAAGTTCTGCTACTTCACGATAATCTTTTCCATCAAAACGTACATCAAAATCTCCCTTTGCAAGCGCTTTCGCTGACTCATTGATCCGGATCAGTGACTTTGATATCTGCCTGGATAACAAAAGAGCAATTCCAAGTGAAAGCAAAATCATAATAACCGTGATCCATACCAGCTCAATACGCAGTGTATTGACCGTTGCATCCACCGGTGTCAGTTGTGTATTGACCATCAGAATATATTCCTGACCTTTACACTCCACTGCTTTCACATAGATCACACTCTTAATGCGCTCCTGTCCCCGTTTTTGTAAAAAGCTATGAAAAACACGTTCATTTCCGTTTTCGGTTCCATCTTCTGTGGCAGGTTCTAACGGTTCTTTTTCATCCCTCAGTAAATCTTCTTCTACATTTTCAGGTTTTTTCATGTTATCATCCCAGAACTCCGGGTTGATCCCACCTTCGTATTCTACCTTAAATATACCGCCATGTTCTTTTGCCTGTTCATAATAATATTGTATCTGCTCTGACGGCATATCTGTGAGTCTTGAATTTACAATATACTCTGCGCTGTATATTTCATTCCCTTGTATATCTGTTACATATACCGCCATGTTATTTTGGGCAGCAATATCATGGATCAGGGTATCTTTATCTTCTTCGTCTGATGTTAATATTCCCGCAGCCACTGATGTAACCTGTTCTGCTTCCCTGCTTTTGATCATTGTATAAAATGAATCCAGATAACAGATCTGGATCAGCCATAATACAACAAGAAGTATTCCTGTAAATATGAGCAGATAAGTAAATACCCTCCACTTAATACTGATTTTTTCATGCTTCAAACCGGTATCCCACCCCTCTTAGTGTCACTAAAAATTTGCGGTATTCTCCGAGACTGCTCCTCAAAAGTTTGATATGGGTATCTAATGTTCTGTCATCTCCATAATAATCATATCCCCATACCTCTGTGATCAGCTTCTCACGATCAAGTGCAATATTACGGTTTCTCACCAGATAAAACAAAAGTTCATATTCTTTTGGTGACATTTCGACACGTTTTCCGTCTACGGTCACAGTCCGTCCCGTAAAATCAATAATCAGACCTTCCGCCTGAAAAATTTCATGTCCGTTTCTTACATCTTTTTTATTGTTTCTGCTGATCACAACTTTCACACGCATCATCAGTTCACGTGGAGAAAACGGTTTTACCACATAATCATCGATTCCAAGTTCAAATCCGTGAATCTTGTCATATTCTTCACCGCGTGCCGATAGCATAATAACAGGAATTTCTTTGAATTTGCGGATTTCCCGGCAGGTTGAAAACCCATCCAGTTCCGGCATCATTACATCTAGTATGATCAGGTCAAAATCTTCTTTCCGGCAAATTTCGACTGCTTCCATCCCATCATGTGCCTCTGTGATCTCATACCCTTCAAATTCTCCATATTTCCGGATGATCGCACGGATCTTATCTTCATCGTCTACAACTAAAATGCGTTCCATAACGTCTCATTTCCTCCCACAAACTGACTTTTTTCTGTTCATTACTATAACCGGCTTATGTGACGGCTGTGTGACTATCATCTGTATCTTGTGAAAATATGCTCTCCTATGAACGTCTTAAATGTGCAGGAACTTTTCCCGTGCAGTCTTTAAGCTGTTCTGGAACCATAAAAATGACCCAAGAAAGATCACAAGTTCTGCCAAAGTCAGCTTTCCTAAGAAATTCGTAAGTTCATTGATGATACCAACCAGTCCGACTATGGCAACGATTCCTCCGAACAACGCCTCTCTCCAGTAAATAAATGCTATAAATCCTGCTGTATCTTTACATTTTTTCATCTCTTCTTCTGCAATTACCATTGCATTGATCCTGCCACTTTTTTTCATCTGAAGTGAAGATACTACCATATAGATCCCAAAAAGCAGAATTACCGCATCAAATACAACCATTACTTTCATTTTAAACCTCCAGCATAAATCTTTGTATTTCGACTTTTTTGTCTCATGTTTTTTATTATAAACGCAATACAAAATTGGCGCAACCGGACGTTTTAATTTGTTTTTTTACATAAAATCCCATATTTTCGGTCAAGAAACATTGAACTCTTGCGCCGATTAGTGTAAAATAAAAACAACATACTTATAGAAGGGGGCAAAAAACCATGAAATTTGATGACACAAAAATTCTCATCAGTGACGATTCTATTTTAGCAAGAAAACAGTTAAAGGATATCCTCTCCCAGTTTGGCACACCAACATTTTTAGAGGCTGCAAACGGACAGGATGCTATTGATATTTACAAAAAAGAATCCCCTTCGCTTGTATTTCTTGACATCGTTATGCCGATCAAAGATGGCAATGCTGTCATACATGAGATTACTGATTTTGATCCAGATGCTACTATCATTATTGTCTCTTCTGTCGGTACGCAGTCCCAGCTCCGCGAAGCCATTGAGGCAGGTGCCAGTGATTTTATCCAGAAACCGATCAATGCGGATCAGATCGAACATATTATTACTTCAAGATTTGAAGGGAGATAGACATGTACGCTCAATTTTTCGGAAACTACTTATTATCACACGGAATCACAAAAGAACAGTTAATGCATGCTATGCAGGAAGCAAATTCTGAGCATCCGAAATTAGGAACTCTCGCCATGCATGCAGGATATATGTCAGCCAGTGAAGTGGACCGCGTAATCATCATGCAGACACATGAAGATAAACGTTTCGGCGAACTTGCCATCCGCGAGGGCTATCTGACAGAAGCACAGGTTACAGAGTTACTGCAGACACAGAATCCTAACTTCTTACTTCTTGGTCAGGCATTATTAAATGATGGTGTTATTAATAATGAGCAGCTTCAGTCTCTTATCATCGGTTATCAGTCAGATAATGAACTTTATGATGCAGATATGTCCGCAGAGACAAAGGATATCGTAAACCACCTTGTAGAAAATTTCTTTGTCGTTGCAGAACGTCAGCTTTCACCTGGTGAACTTTCTTTCCTGCATCTTTTGTTTAACGATCTCGTTCGTTTTATCGGAGATGATTTTTCACCAGTTCGCCCTGAACTTTGTAAAGAATATCCGACAAACTACTGTATCAGCCAGCAGATCAACGGTAAGTTTTCCATCCGTACTTATATTGACATGCCGGAAAGTACATGTATTGCATTTGCATCCCGTTATGTTGATGAAGATTTCAACAGTTTTGATGAATATGTACAGTCCTCTCTTGAAGATTTCTTAAATCTCCACAATGGTCTGTTCAATGTTAATATGTCAAATGAACAGGGACTTGAATTACAGCTTGATGTTCCAAATGTTGTGACAGATGAATTGATCACATTTGAACATGAAGCATATCTGTTACCGGTTGTTTATTCTTTCGGAACGATTCATTTTATCTTTGAACTGATTCACAACGAATTATAAATTTCATTATGACAAAAAAACGACTGTGCAAAACACAGTCGTTTTTTTGATGAAAATAGAATGTTTGCGGAATGAACATTCTATTTTCTGTTATCTGCTTATTTATTATATTCCAAGGAACTGTTTTACAACCTCTGGCATCTCTTCCACTTCACATACAGTCTTATGGCGAACCTCGGCACTGCGGATTTCCTCGATTGCCTGTGGAATTTTTACATTGCCGATCCTGCTTAATTCATCCACCAGCTCAAACTCAGATAAAGAATCATATTTTGGATCAATCGCATCCATAACGCTTCTGCTGAATTTAAACGGACTTGCTGTTGATGCGATCACGGTCTTGGTATCTGTGTCATTCGTATCTTTTTTATATTTATGATATACAGATGCAGCAACTGCTGTATGTGTATCAATCACATAACCTGTTTTCTCATACAGATCACGGATGGTATCTGCTGTCTCTTTCTCGCTCGCATAATTTCCGTAGAAATCAGCAAGTTTCTCTTTCATTTCCGGTGTGATCTCGTATTTACCGGTTGTATTTAATTCTTTCATCAATGCAGCATTCTTCACAGCATCCTCACCTGCAATACGATAGATCAGACGTTCAAGGTTGCTTGAGATCAGAATATCCATAGATGGAGAACTTGTCAGCATAAATTCGCGGTTCTTATCATAGGTACCGGTAGAGAAGAAATCATAAAGGACTTTATTCTCATTTGAAGCACAGATCAGTTTTGCTACCGGAATGCCCATATTTTTTGCATAAAACGCTGCCAGGATATTTCCAAAATTACCGGTAGGCACTACGATATTAATTTTCTCGTCTTTTGCGATCACACCGTTTGCATATAATTTTGCATATGCATATACATAGTATGCAATCTGTGGTACCAGACGTCCGATATTGATAGAGTTTGCAGATGAAAACTGATATCCTGCAGCGTCCATCTCCTCTGCAAGTTCTGCATCAGAAAACATTTTCTTAACACCGGTCTGTGCCTGGTCAAAATTGCCATGGATACCAACAACAAAAGTATTATCACCTTTCTGTGTTACCATCTGCTTTTCCTGTACCGGGCTGACACCATTCTTTGGATAAAATACAATGATCTTGGTTCCCTTTACATCTGCAAAGCCTGCCAATGCTGCCTTTCCGGTATCACCGGATGTAGCGGTCAGGATCACGATATCATTTTTGACATTATTCTTTCTTGCTGCAGTGATCAGAAGATGTGGCAGAATGGATAATGCCATATCTTTAAAAGCGATCGTCGGACCATGGAACAATTCAAGATAATACGCACCATCTGCGTCCACTAACGGTGCGATCTCTTCTGTATCAAACTTACTGTCATAGGCAGCATTAATACAGTTTTTCAGCTCTTCTTCTGTATAATCTGTCAGAAACAGTCTGAGTACTTCATAGGCAGTCTCCTGATAAGTCATCTTAGAAAGTTCTTCCATGCTTACATCCAAAGACGGGATCTCAGTCGGTACATATAAACCGCCATCATTTGCCAGTCCTTTTAAAATTGCCTGTGATGCTGTCACTTTTTCATTTGCGTCTCTTGTGCTTGCATACATTAATTCCATTTTCTTCGTCCTCTTATCTTTTTATTCATCGTAATTAAGTTTGGGATTTCCAATTCCTTCCAGTATTATATCAATACTTTTTAGTATTATATAGGAAATGATTGCTTCATGTCAATGCTTTAACGTATGAAAATATTATTTTACAAAAATCGCATCATCTTGCAACCTTTCCGGAAACATGATATGCTGATTACATCTCATCAATGCATCATAACAACTTTAACCGCAGAATGGAGATTTTTATGTTAAAAGGAGTTTTTCCTGCTACAAAAATAGATGGAACCATCTACTATCGTTCCAGCATCAATTATTCCGGCAAACACATCAGTCTTGGAAGTTTTTCATCAGAAGATACCGCTCATCTGGCTTATAAGGAAGCATCACAGGCTCTTTCTGACTCAGTCATAACCATTGACAATGTCTACTCATACAAAACAACTCTTCCATATGAAAAAATCATCATTTTGCTTAATTTTCGTGATAATGGACTCTATTTTAAAAATCCGATCTATCTCCGTAAAGGATATTTCAGTTATTTTCTTTCAGAACATGAAGAATTAAAATTTGACATTGACGATCTTTTTTATTATTCCAGTCACAAGATCCAGAAACGGCAGGGACACCTTTTTGTCAGTGATTACGGGATGCAGTATTCCATTCTGTCACGCTATGGGATACGTCCATATGCAGTTGCCGGCAGGGATTATCAGTTTGTCAACGGGGACCCATCGGACTATCGTTATGCTAACATCCTTGTGATTAACCGTTTTCACGGTGTCGCTCGTTATATGGTAAAAGGAATTACCAAATATCGTGCTACGATACATATTAATGGCAACTATATCGTCGGAACCTATTCTAGTGAGGAAAAAGCTGCTATTGCATATAACAAGGCTGCAGACCTCGCAAAAGCCGCCGGAATCCAAAAAGATTTTCCTGAAAATTATATTGATACACTTTCACCAAAAGAATATGCGGAAATTTATACAAAAATAAAGCTGTCTGAACGTTATCTTTCTTATCTAAAAAACTCTGGCACAATATGATCTTTGATGCATAGCCTGACTGAAAATGTCAAGTTGTGCTCGCCTGTTTTCAAAATCGCGTTATTGTATATTTATCTAAAAAGTAGTACAATAAACGCAAATGTTTTGATGAATTACCATTACTACTGAATAACTATACATAAAGGGAGACATATTTATGAGCCAAACCACTTTCAGCGATCTTGAACGAAATAATAAAACCTGTATGTATGCTCATCTGATTGATTCGAGTATCATGACACTGTTTTGTATTTTGCAGGTGCTTTCCGGACTTCAGACCTGGGGTTATATTCTTATCATTATGATTCTCGGTTTTGCACCTGTCATTGCAGAATTTTATTTCTGGAACAAATCACATGAATCAGCCGCAATCAAACATCTCGTTGCGATCGGTTTTGCTGTTTTTTACAGTTTTGCACTTTTTACTGCCACAAACGGTCTGGTTTTTTTATTCGTTATTCCAATGATTTTAATTATTTCCGTTTATAACGATGCAAAATATTCTCTTATGGTCAACGCCGGAACCACGATTGAAAGTCTTATTGTCGTAATTGTAGGTTCTCAGAATGGAGAATTTGGTTATTCCGGACAGGACAATGCTGTGATCCAGGTCGTCATTATGATTATGGTCGGTATTTATTCTTACTATACTTCACAGACTTTAAACCTCAATATGACACAGAAAATCAAACGTGCCGAGGAATCCCAGACACAGTCAGAGAAATTACTGACAAACCTGTCTGAATTATCAGATCATGTTAATCAGGAAATCAACAGTATCCATCAGGAACTTGATAAATTAAGCACCGCAGCCCAGACAACCCAGCATGCCATGCAGGAAGTATCCAGCGGTACAGCAGATGCAACAGAAGCAGTTATGGAACAGGGTGTGCAGACAAAATCCATTCAGGATAAAATTGTGTTTGTCAATGATGTAACACAGCAGATCAGTGAAAATATGCAGCACACGTTAGACATCGTAACAGAAGGAAGTAATTCCATGCACCTTCTTGTCAGCCAGGTAGATACTTCTGTTGAAAACAGCGTGGAAGCTGCCGCAAAGTTAGAAACATTAAATCATTATATGGAAGAAATGCATTCTATCGTAGAACTGATCGGCGGGATTACATCCCAGACCAGCCTTCTCGCACTAAACGCAAGTATTGAAGCGGCAAGAGCCGGAGAAGCAGGAAAAGGGTTCTCTGTTGTTGCCACCGAAATCACAGGAATGGCTTCACAGACAAAGGATGCGACCATAAAGATAACTGAGTTGATCAATAATGTTACTTCTGCTATCAATGAAGTTGTTACTGTGATACAGCAGATGATTGGCGGTATCAATCAGGAAAAAGAAAGTGCGCAAAATACTGCAGACAGCTTCTCTTCCATTCATGAAAATACACTTTCCATTCAAAATGGTATACAGAACCTGACCACAAGCACCTCAGAATTAAAAGATGCAAATCAGGTTATTTCTGATTCCGTCCAGACACTTTCTGCAATATCAGAAGAACTGACTGCACATGCACACGAGACGTTAGAAGCCGAAAGTAAAAACACAGATATACTTGATAATATTGCTTCAAAAATGCAGGAACTCGTAACATTTACCCAAAAACAGTTTTAAATTTATTGAAAAAAATACATCTGACAACCGGAGTATTGTTGTCAGATGTATTTTTTTGATAAATTGCTATTTCCATCTGTCTGCTTTACAAAACTGTCATTTCTATATATTTTCTACTGCATCGCGAAGTTCATCTGCCATACTCTGCACGCAGGATGTCTGTGACGAAATCTCCTCCGATGTTGCAGCAATCGTTGCTACTTTCTCGTTCATTTCATTAATATTCTCAATCAGATCTTTGATCGAATCAATGCTTGCATTAATCTTAGGAATGATCTCTTCTGCTTTCGCATCATTTTCAACGATCAGATTTTTTGTCGAATCAGACAATTCACGTATTTCGCTTGCAACTACTGCAAATCCGCGTCCCGCTTCTCCTGCCCGTGCCGCCTCTATGGAAGCATTCAGTGAAAGAAGATTTGTCTGTCCTGCGATCGAGGAAATATCCTCATTACTTGCCTTATAAATATTAATAAAATCAGATATCGTTGCCAAAGAGCTGTTTAACTGCTGACAGAAATTGGAAATTTCCTGTATATGCTGTGCAAGAGTTGTCGCCTCGTTTGCTGACGTCTCATTGGCAGCACCCAGCTGATCAATATTATCGCTCAAAGATACAAACTGTTCTGTAATGCCGGCAAGTTTCTGATTATGAATCTCTTGTTTTTGCTGTTCCTCCTCCATAAGATTCTGGATCTTTTCTTTTTCATTTTCTGCAACACTCTTAACATAATGTACACAGTTTTCTTTTACATTCACATGATTATAGATTGCCTTTGCCATATTGCGGCAGGATGAATAGCCACAGGACTCACAGTTAATTTTTTGGCTGGCTGCATCCATCTTATTCATGGATGTAAAGATCTCCTGGATTTCATGCTCGGAAGGCTCTTTAATAACAACATTCTTATTTGTATATTTACGCACGAAATCATTGATATCCAGATCTGCAAATGCTTTCATCAGATTTGCGAGGCGTTCATTTTCCGGCACGGAGTCATCCCATGGAGAACCATTCTTTCCTTTTTTCCAAAACAGTCCCTTTTTCGTTTCTGTCCTGTCGGAAGCTCTGTTTCGCATATCACTTAACGTCAGCATAACATCATCCGTATTGCGTTCCGGTTCTGTAGCTGTTCCGTAGATGCATCCTTTCGAACAGTTTAAAATATCGACCATAAATGGCTGTCTCCTGTTTGTTCTGATACGTTCTAAGTACTCATGCAGGTAGCGATAAGCCTCCTCTTCGCCCTCTACCTGTCTTACCACCTGTTCTTTTCCAAGGAAATGTTCTACGTTTTCTCTTAAACCACCCGGCATCGGATAAAGAGCACCCATGCCATATTCCAGTTCGTCCTCATATTCCTTACAGCCCTGATATTTATTTCCAATCGTTTCAAAAAGCTTTTTAAATGTCACATTATATTTTACATAGCCATAGCAATTTGGATCTGTAATCTCTGTCTTCTTTGCGATACAAGGACTGATAAATGCAAGTTCATCATCACATTTTAAATATTTTTTTATGTAAATTGCCATACACATCATCGGACTATGAATCGGCATCATTTTCGGCAGTAATTCCGGAATATATTTTTCCACATAATTGACAACTGCCGGACATGGCTGGGAAATGCCACCCAGAAACTGATGTTCTGTAATATATTTTAAATATCCCCATGTCGTGATATCTGCACCGAAAGAAACACTGTAAATATGATTTACACCTTTTTTCTTCAGATATCCAAGTACCTTTTTATACTCATGCGGATAATTTGCCAAAAATGCAGGAGCTAAAATAACAGAAATCTTTTTTCCTGCTTCTAATGCTGTAAAAAATGATTTTGTGTCATCCTGATATTCTCTGGCATTATGCTCACATGCATCAAAACATGCCCCACATGCAATACATTTTTCAGAGTCAACTGTTACCTTTCCTGCATCTGTTGCAACATTGGCGATCAGCACCGGACAATCTCTTACACATTTGTTGCATCCGGTACAATTATCATTTGCGTAAATAAGTTCCATTTTGTCCACCCACTTTGTATAATTTTCATAAAAAATATATTGTTATAGTGATATTTTATCATATTTTTGTGTTAATAACAATTTTTATCACTTATTTTTTTGAATGTTTATAAAATAATATACAAAAGAACAGACCGCTTTGAGCAGCCTGTTCTTTTGTTCTTCTAATTGTACTTAAATTAAAGAATAATCTTCTTCGGACATTTCTGTGCACAGATACCACATCCGACACATTTTTCCTGATCAATATATGCTACATTGTCAATGACATGTACGGCATCCTTCGGACAGTTCTTCTCACAGAGATGACATCCGATACATCCAACGGAACATGCCTTCATTACATTCTTGCCGACATCCTTAGAACTACACTGAACAATATGTTTTGCTGAGTAAGGAACAAGCTCGATTAAGTGTTTCGGGCAGGCAGCTACACATTTACCACAAGCCTTACATGCCTCTTTGTCAACTAATGCAATGCCGTCTACGATATGGATCGCATCAAATGGACATGCTTTCACACAGGAACCATATCCCAAGCAGCCATAGTTACATGCTTTGGGTCCACCGTTTGGAACAAATGCCATAGATGCACAGTCCTCATTACCGGTGTACTCATAGTCTTTCTGTGTCTTATCACAGGTACCTGCACATTTTACGAAGGCAACTTTTTTCTCACCCTCGCCAGCATCTACACCCATGATCGCACCGATCTTTGCCGCAACCGGTGCACCACCGACCGGACACTGATTTACCGGTGCTTCACCTTTTGCGATCGCTGCAGCAAGTCCGGAACATCCGGCATAACCACAGCCACCACAGTTATTTCCTGGAAGTTCGCCTAAGATGGCAACTTCCTTCTCATCAACTTCTACTTTGAATTTTTCTCCGGAAATACCAAGGAAAAATCCAATCAAGATACCTACGCCGCCCACAACAAGGGCTGCAACTAATATTGCTGTAACGTTCATCTTATTTTTCCTCCTAAATCATTCCTGAGAATCCCATAAACGCGATAGACATCAAAGCTGCTGTGATCAGAACGATCGCAGTACCCTGAAATGGTTTTGGAATATCATTGTATTCAATTTTTTCACGCAGACCTGCCATCAGAACGATCGCGATCAGGAATCCGAATGCAGTTGCAAAACCATTTACAACACTCTCTAAGATTCCATATTCTTTTGTAACGTTTGTTAATGCAACACCTAATACGGCACAGTTTGTAGTGATAAGAGGAAGGTATACACCTAAACTCTGATACAATGCCGGCATTGATTTCTTTAAGAACATCTCAACAAACTGTACTAATGCTGCGATAACAAGAATAAATACGATCGTCTGTAAATAAGTAAGATCGATCCCCTTGCTCATCAGATAGCTGTTTGCAAGAATAAATTTATAGATCAGTGCTGTTACAAACGAGGAAATCGTGATAACGAACACAACTGCACCGCCCATTCCGGCTGCTGTCTCTGTTTTCTTGGAAACTCCTAAGAACGGACAGATACCAAGGAACTGACTTAATACAACGTTATTTACAATCGCAGAACCGATTGCAATCAAAAGTAATTCTTTCATCTGTACCTATCCTCCTACTCTTCTTTTCCGGCAGCATCTGCTTTTACAGTTGCTTTACCGCTGCAGTGTGCAGCCTGGCTGCAGCCGGAGCAGTCGCCGCTCAAGCATCCTGCAGGCTCTGCTAACGGTTTTCCTTTTGCTTCCATCTTCGCTCTTACAATGTTCATAATAGCAACCAGACAGGACAATACTAAGAATGCACCAGGAGCCATAACGAAAATTGTGATCGGTGTAAACCATTTTAAGGATAAGATCTGGAATCCGAAGATCTGACCTGCTCCTAAAAGTTCACGGATCAAACCGATGCAGGTAAGACCAAATGTAAATCCAAGTCCCATACCAATACCATCAAACATAGACGGGATTACCGGGTTCTTAGAAGCATAGCTTTCTGCACGTCCAAGGATGATACAGTTTACTACGATAAGAGGAATATATACACCTAAAGACTCGGAAAGGCTTGGTGTATATGCCTGCATGATAAACTGAACCATGGTAACAAGTGATGCAACGATTACGATGAATGCCGGCATACGGACACCATCCGGGATCACTTTACGGAATGCTGAAATCAGCATATTGGATAAAATAAGTACCACTGTTGTGGAAAGTCCCATACCAAGTCCGTTGACTGCTGAGGAAGTAACCGCCAATGTCGGACACATACCAAGCATCAGAACGAAGGTAGGATTCTCCTTGATAATACCGTTATATAAACGTTCTACATTTTTGTTCATTAATTTGTACCTCCCGCTAAAACATTCTGGAAGTATGTCAGGCAGGCATTTACACCGTTAGCCATAGCTTTTGATGTAATGGTAGAACCTGAAATTGCTTCGATCTCGTTGTCGGCTGACGGAGCTGACTTAACAACGGTAAAGGAATCTACTTTTTTGTTTTCAAACTGACCGTAGAAATCTTCTTCCTGCGCCTTCATACCAAGACCAGGTGTCTCAGAAATAGATGTGATGGAATAACCATTTACAGTTCCATCATTCTGGATACCTACGGAGAATGTGATAGATCCCTGGCTTCCGTCCTTTGCGGTTACCGTAAATACATAACCAAGTGTATTTTCGGATGCATCCTGTGCTGCAACTACTGTCTCGATCTCATCGGAATATCCGTTTTCATCTAACAGAGCCTGTGCTGCGTCTGCATCAAAATCTGCATAATCTGTAAAATGATCTGCATCTGTAAATACCTGTTTGTAGGCATTCTGTGTTTTTTCTTCATTTACCTTGTCAATTGAAGGTTTTGTAACACCGTACACAACTCCAAGTAAAAGTCCAAGTACGATTGTAAAAGCAAATAAAATTAATGCGTCATGAACGATCTTCTTATTCATCTTATTTGCCTCCTTCCTGCTTTTTGGCTTCTTTTACCATGCCAAATGCTCTCGGAACTGTATATTTCTCGATCATCGGAACTAAGATATTGCTTAAGATGATTGCAAAAGAAACACCCTCTGCATTTGCACCAAAGCAGCGGAACAGTCCGGTAAAGATACCACAGCAGATACCAAAGATGATCTGTCCCATTGGCGTGATCGGTGAAGTAACATAATCAGTAGCCATAAAAAATGCACCAAGCATGAGACCACCACCGCAGAGCTGTGCTGTAATATAAGTCCAGTCAGCACCATGTCCGCTGAAAAGAAGCATGAAAACAACAAATGTTATAATATAGCTTGCCGGGATTCTAAGATCGATCACTCCCATTAAAATCAGGAAGATCGCACCGATCAGAATAGCGATTGCAGAAGTCTCACCGATTGTTCCGGCAGTACGTCCGATCAGCATATCCATGGTATTTACTGCATCCCCGTTTCTCATTGCCGCAAGCGGTGTTGCTCCAGTATAAGAATCAATCGTAAAGTTTGTCATGTTTGCTGCAAATGCGATCAGAAGGAAACATCTTGCACCCAGTGCAGGGTTCATGAAGTTCTGTCCGAGGCCGCCGAACATACATTTTACAACAATAATTGCAAACACACCGCCAAGAACTGCTTCCCACCATGGAAGTGTAGCCGGGAGGTTCAATGCTAAAAGTAATCCTGTCACAACAGCACTCAGATCATTGATCGTCTGTTTTTTATGTACGATCTTGTTAAAGATCCACTCTGATGCAACACAGGATGCGATTGTTACTAAAATTAAAATCAGTGCTCTGTATCCAAAGTTATAGATACCAAATAAAGTTGTCGGAAGCAATGCAATAATTACATAAAGCATGATTCTTTCCGTTGTATCTTTGGAACGCACATGTGGTGATGATGAAACATGATATAAATCACTCACAGGAATCCACCTCTTTCTTCAGTTTTAAAATTTTATTTAATATTGTGAAAACACATTTTCCGAAAATCTCTGCGAATCATGCTTTCATTATTTCTTGTTGCGTTTTGCAGCAAGAACCTGTTTCTTCATGGTCTTAATAGACTGTGCAAGCTGTCTCTTCGCCGGGCATGCAAAACTGCAGCTGCCGCACTCCACACACTCTAATCCATGCCATTTTTCAAATTCTTCGGAAAGTCCCTTATCTGAGAACTTTGCAAGTCTTGACGGGATCAACTGCTCCGGGCATGCCTCCACACAACGTCCGCAGTTGATACATGCTGTCTGTAATTTCTCTGCTGCTGCAACCTCATCCTGTGACATACATAACAGGGAAGATGATGTCTTTGTAGTTGGAACGTCTAATCCAAACATTGCAAATCCCATCATCGGGCCACCGGAAATGATCTTTTCAGGCTGTACTTTAAATCCACCAGCCGCATCAACGAGTTCCTGATAACTCGTACCGATGTTATATAAAAAGTTGCCAGGATGCTCGATCGCATCACCAGTGATCGTAGAGATACGGTTTGTTACCGGTTTGCCAAGTTTGACAGCATTGTAAATTGCAATGATCGTCTCAACATTGTCTACGATACAGCCAGCATCTGCCGGAAGCATTTTAGAATTGATAGAACGTCCTGTTACCGCATAAATCAGCTGACGCTCACCACCCTGCGGATACTTTGTCTCTAACGGACAAACCTCGATACGCGGCTCATCTTTTACAAGTTCCTGCAGTTTTTCGATACAATCCGGTTTGTTATTCTCAATACCGAATACACCTTTTGCTTTGTCAAAAATCTGAAGGATGATCTTCATACCACCGATCAGTTCTTCCGGATTTTCTAGCATTCTCCGATAATCTGCCGTCAGATACGGTTCACACTCTGCACAGTTTGCAATAATGTACTCAATTTTCTCCGGTTCTTTCGGTGATAATTTTACATGAGTCGGGAAACCTGCACCACCCATGCCGACAACACCGGCTTCTTTTACTTTATCAATGATCTCTTCTTTTGATAAAGCAGTTACATCTTCACACGGTGTATAAGAAACCTCTTCGAACGCTCCGTCGTTTTCGATCACGATGGAATTGACCATATCGCCAACTGCCACACGACGCGGTTCAATAGCTTTTACAGTACCGGAAGCAGATGCATAAATTGGAGACGATACAAAACCGCCCGCTTCTGCGATTTTCTGTCCCTTTAATACTCTGTCGCCTTTCGCCACTATCGGACTTGCAGGTGCTCCGATATGCTGTGATAACGGATACACCAGGTCGCCCTTGGGTAAAACTTCCACAATTGGCGCATCCTTTGCTAATTCCTTGCCTTCGTAAGGATGGACGCCGCCTTTAAATGTCTTTAAACCCATTTTTCGTGCCCCACTTTCTCTTAATTGTATTCTATTCTATGATATAGCTCATAGAACATTTATCCTATAGATTATACCACAAAATGATACATATTACATCTGTTCCTTGTATTTTTTTTAGTACCTTTTGACAAAATTTTCACAATTATTGAGATAATTCCACCAATTAAGAGTAATTCCATTTTCCTTATATATATGATAAAATTGCAGTAATCCAATGAATTTACCTGCCATAAATGGCAGTACATATAGGGAATACACATGCGCAGAAAAAGCGCAGGAATGGAGACTTTTATGAAACACTGGCACGAAGAAATGCCTTTTACATTAAACGATTCGCTGACAGAACAGATATTTACAGAAAAATCTCTTTTTTTTGATATAGAGACAACCGGATTTTCAGCTGCCCGCACATCACTCTATCTGATCGGATGTGCTGCGCGGAAGAAAAATCTGCTGATTGTCGATCAGTTTTTTGCAGAAACTCCAGCAGATGAATCAGATGTGCTGCATGCATTTTTAGATTATCTGAAAAATTTTGATACGATCATCACATTTAACGGAATCGGTTTTGATATTCCGTACCTGACAAACAAATGCCAGAAATACAAAATTTCCGCACCATTTTCTTCCTATGAATATGTTGATATTTATAAAATGATCTCCGGCTTCCGTTTTCTTTTTGCCCTGCCTGATCTCAAGCAGAAAACAGTGGAACAATTCATCGGTTTAAACCGCCAAGATATGTATAACGGCGGCGAACTGATCAAAGTATATCAAGAATATCAGAAAAATCCCGATGAGAAACTTATCTCTCTTTTAAAACAGCACAATTATGAGGATGTTATCGATATGCCAAAACTTCTCTCTGTCCTGTCCTACGTAAAACTGTTTGACGGGGCATTTACCGTAACATCCATCAATGCAAATGAATATGTCTCTTATGACGGCAGACCATGCAGGGAGCTTCTCTTTTCTCTGCAAAACGATTTTTCGGTTCCTAAACGTGTTTCCTGTCATTATGAGGATTTCCATCTAGTGGTCGATACAGACCAGACAACACTCTGTGTCCGCTTATATACCGGAGAACTAAAATATTTTCTTTCTGATTATAAAAACTACTGGTATCTGCCCGAGGAGGATCTCGCTATCCCTTCAAGCCTTGCTGCATCGATTCCAAAAGAACGCAGGAAAAAGGCTACCGCAGGAACCTGTTATGAAAAAAGGAATGCCATTTTTCTTCCCCAGTATCAGGAAATCGTAAAACCGGCATTCCGGCATATGTTTAAAGATAAGAAAAGCTACTTTGAACTTACAGAAGATTTTGCTGTTTCCAAAGAAATGCAAAGAGAATATTGTCTGCATGTACTGCAGTTTATCTGCAATAAAAAAATGTAGTCTTTACAAAAACCAATAAAAATCTTATCAAAAAACAGGAAGTCTGAAATATGACTTCCTGTTTTTCATCTCAGAGACTCTGATGTCTCTTATCTTTCTTATATATCTTTTACTGTTTTTCAAAGAAAAACGATGTATGTCTGTCAAATCCAAGTTCTCTGTAATTCATGATCTGCTCTGTGCTTCCAATAAAAAGCACGCCACCAGGCTGGAGAGCTTTATGGAATTTCTGATAGATCACATCTTTTGCCTCCTCTGTAAAATAAATAACCACATTACGGCAAACGATCAGATTGCAGCCACTTGGATAAGGATCTTTTAGCAGATCATGTTTCTTAAATTCCACTCTTTTTTTGATCTCATCTGAAATCTGATAGGAAGAACCAACTTTTGTGAAATATTTTTTCTTAAGGTCATCCGGTACGGAAGCGATACTCTTTTCATTGTACAGCCCCATTCTTGCTGTATCGAGCACCTGATTGTCAATATCTGTCGCAATGATCTTAATATTAGTAAGCGGCACCTGTCTTGAAAGAGCCATGACAAGTGAATATGGCTCATCTCCTGTCGAACAGGCTGCACTCCAAATTTTCAGGTTTTTACCAAATTTTTTAATCAGTGCCGGAAATACCTCTCCCTCTAATATCTTCCACTGATCCGGATTACGATAAAACTCAGAAACATTGATCGTCAGGAAATTGATAAACTGATCAAATTTCTCTTTATCTTTCTTAATCAGGGCTACATAATCATTGTATGTCTTGACATTGTTCTTGGTGATCAGCGTATTAATACGACGACGCATCTGTTTTTCCTTGTAAGAATTCAGATCGATTCCTGCAAGCTGTAAAATATCTTTTTTAAACTTTTCATAATTATCGGTTTCAAGCATAATCTACTTTCCTCCTGTTTCCTTTTGCACAAAAGTTCTGTAAAAACAGATTTACTTTCATGCCATATCAAAAATAGGCTTTACACATTTCGTGAAAGCCTATTTTTATCCATATTACTGTATACGGAATTTAGTTCTCTTCTGCTGCAACTGCATCGATATCGACATCTGCAACATCAGCATCTTCTGACTCATTTGTCTCAGGAGCAAGTAATGCTTTGATAGAAAGACTGATCTTCTTCTCGTCCTCGTTGAAATCAACGATCTTAGCTTCGATCTCCTGACCTACTTTTAATACATCAGATGGTTTCTCAATATGCTCTTTTGCAATCTGGGAAACATGCAGTAATGCATCAACACCTGGTGCAAGCTCTACGAATGCACCAAAATCTGTCATTCTTGCCACTTTTCCTTTTACAACGTTTCCAACCGCATATTTCTCTGCAGCACCATTCCATGGATTCTCTGCCGGGAATTTCATGCTGAGTGCAATCTTTGTCTCATTAATGTCTTTGATGAATACACGTACATGATCACCAACGTTAAATACTTTCTTAGGACTTTCTACTCTGCCCCATGACATCTCAGAGATGTGAAGCAGACCGTCAGCTCCGCCAAGATCAATAAATGCACCGAAGTCTGTTACATTTTTAACAGTTCCTTCCATAACATCACCGACTTTGATCTTTGCAAAAAGTTCTTTCTGCTGCTCTAATTTCTTAGCAACTAAAAGCTGTTTTCTGTCACCGATGATTCTTCTGCGTTTTGGATTAAACTCACTGATTACAAATTCGATATCCTGATCTTTGTACTTGGATAAATCTTTCTCGTAAGTATCAGATACAAGGCTTGCCGGGATAAATACTCTTGTCTCATCCACGATAACGCAAAGACCACCATCTAATACCTGTGCTACTTTTGCTGTTAATACTTCTTTGTTTTCAAATGCCTCTTCTAATCTCTTGCTGCCTTTTTCTGCTGCAAGACGTTTGTATGTGAGTAATACCTGTCCCTCACCGTCGTTTACCTTAAGAACCTTTGCTTCCATGGTGTCGCCGACAGATACCAGTGTTGTTAAATCAACGTTAGCTTCATTCGTATATTCATTACGAGTAATGATTCCGTCTGATTTGTAGCCGATATTTAATACGATCTCATCAGGTTTTACATCGATAACGGTACCTTCAACTACCTCTCCATTTCTTATTGTTTTAAATGATTCCTCCAGCATTTGTTCAAAGCTCATTTCTGACATTCTTTTGAACCTCCTCAATAATTTTGTTTGGGGTAGAAGCCCCTGCGGTAATACCTACGTTATCGATGGACTCAAAACATGTGACATCCAAATCTTTTACAGTTTGTATATAGTAAGTATTGTTGCATTCGTTTTTACATATTTCAAACAACTTCTGCGTATTGGAACTATTTCTGCCCCCTATGACAATCATGGCGTCCACATCACGGGCAATCTTTGCTGCCTCAGTCTGTCTTTCCTCGGTGGCATTGCAGATTGTATTTAAAACAATTATATCATAACCTTTTTTATTTATAATTTCAACTAATTCTTGAAATTTATTGTAATTAAATGTCGTTTGTGCTACAATACATACCTTTTTCCCAGATTCTGCCTGATATTTTTCTGCTTCTTCCGGGGTTGAGATCACAGCCGTATGCGGATCAAGCGACCAGCTTTTGATTCCTTTCACCTCAGGATGTTTTTCATTTCCAATAATTACAATCTGTGCTCCATCGGTACTGTATTTTTCCACAAGGCGGTGTATCTTTAACACAAACGGACAGGTTGCATCCACAAGTGTATAACCCAGTTCTTTTATTTTTCCGGATATTCCCTTTTCCACTCCATGTGCACGAATGATAACTGTTCCACCCTGCGGTGCCCTCTCTTCAAGTTCTTCAACGCTCTCTAAAACAGTCACTCCTTTTTCTTCCAGGTCATGCACCACTTCTTCGTTGTGAATGATCGGGCCAAACGTATAGATCGGCTGATTTCCGCTGACACTCTTTTCTAACTGCTCATATACGGTATCGACTGCACGCTTCACGCCAAAACAAAAACCCGCACTTTTTGCCAATGTTACTTTCATATTTTCAGATTTCCTTTTTATACTTCCTTTTCTGCCTTCAGATAAACCTGATAAATGGCATCTACCACTTCATCAATATTCATTTCCGAGCTGTCAACTAAAACAGCATCCTCTGCCTGACAGAGCGGTGATGTTTCGCGGTGCATATCGCGGTAATCGCGGTCGATGATATCTTTCTCAATTTCCGCAAGATCACAGCTTACACCTTTTTCCGTCAATTCATCGAAACGACGTTTCGCACGTGTTGCCGAACTTGCTGTCAGATAAATTTTCACCTGGGCATCCGGAAGCACACATGTTCCAATGTCCCTTCCATCCATAATCACATCTGCTGATTTTGCAAGCTGACGCTGCAGCTCAACTAACTTTTCGCGGACTACCGGATAAACACTTGTGGATGATGCCATATTTCCAACTTCCTCATTACGGATCACACCATTTACATTCTCTCCGTTTAAAAGTACCTGCTGTTCGCCGTTTTCATAGGTAATCGTAACATCTACATCCGGACAGGCAGCCGCAATTGCACTCTCATCTTTTGCATCAATATCATGCTGTAAAAAATAATACGCCATTGCGCGGTACATTGCTCCCGTATCCACGTAGATAAAACCAAGTTTTTTTGCCAGGCGCTTTGCGATCGTGCTTTTTCCTGCCCCTGCCGGTCCGTCAATTGCAATATTCATACTCATTTTTTATTTCTCCTTCTATCTTAACCAGATATGCTTTTTGCATCTTGCAAAAGCATAATTTTTAAATGCCTTATTTTTCTGTCTGCGCAGCAGATACCCCCGCAAGATATCCAGTCGACCAGGCAATCTGTAAATTATAACCACCTGTCATCGCATCAAGGTCTAACACTTCTCCACAGAAATATAAATGCGGTACCAGTTTTGATTCCATCGTGGACGGATTCACTTCCTTGACCTTTACGCCACCCTTTGTGATAATTGCCTCATTAAAATCGCGCAGTCCGCAAAGTGTAACAGGAAATGCCTTGATCAGTCCGATAAAATATCTGCGTTCTTCTTTTGTGATCTCATTGACTTTCTTCTCCGGATCGATTCCGCTAAGTTCAAGCATTACCGGGATCATTTTTGCCGGGAAAAGTCCTCCAATCGAGTTTTTAAACTGTTTATTTTTTGCCTCATCAAACTCCCTCAGCAGGCGATGGTCTAACTGTTCTTCGCTAAGTGCCGGCTTTAGATCTATAAACATGGAAAGTTCTCCTGCCGTAAGAGACGGTTTTATCGCCGCACTTGCCGACAAAAGCAATGGCCCGCTGACGCCAAAATGCGTAAACAACATCTCGCCGAACTCCTGATATAACAATTTCTTTCCATTTAAAATACGCACTTCTACATTTTTTAAAGCCAGTCCCTGCATCTGCTGCACATATCCCTCTTTTGCAAGAAAGGGAACAAGCGACGGATGGATATCCGTTACCGTATGCCCCATCTCCTTTGCAAAGCGGTAACCATCCCCGGTAGATCCGGTTGTCTGATAGGAAAATCCGCCTGTTGCAACGATCACCGCATCTGCCTGCATTGTAGTGCCGTCTTCTAACTTTACCCCGGTGACAACATTCTGGGACATATCATCCACAGACGGTTCCTCTAACAGGCTCTGCACCTGTGTATGCAGCATTATCTTTACTTTTTTCTCTTTCAGCACTTTTTGTAATGTGGCAATCACATCTGAAGAATGATCTGAAACAGGGAACACTCTGTTTCCACGTTCTATCTTCGTCCGAAGTCCGTTTCTTTCAAAAAAATCAATTACTCTCTGATTATCATAAGAATAAAACGCACTGTACAAGAACTTTGCATTGGTCATGATATTAGCAAAGAGATTATCCATATCTCCTGCATTGGTGATGTTGCAGCGTCCTTTCCCGGTGATATATAGTTTCTTTCCTAATTTTTCATTTTTCTCAAGCAGTGTAACCTGACTTCCTGCTTCTGCTGCGGCGATCGCAGCAAACATTCCAGCCGGTCCTCCACCTATTACAATGATTTTATTCATGAAAATCGCTGTCTCCTATTTTAGCATATCGCATTTTTATCGAATCATCAATCGCATTGATCTCATCATTTTCATAAACCTGATATTCATCCCAGATTCCTTCTAACATTTCTAACGTCTTTGCCACATCCCTCTGCTTTTTCATACAAAGAGCAACGATCAGGGCATTGATCACACTGAGTGGTGCAACCAGTGAATCGACAATAGAAGCCATGTCACTGTCCGCGATCAGGTTGCAGGAAGAATATAAATTCATTGGCGAATGTACACTGTCTGTTAATGTAATAACTTTCGCACTGCGGTTGTTCGCAAACTCCATTGCTTTTAGTGTACGCATGGAATATCTTGGAAAACTGATACCAATGATCACATCTTCTTTTCCGATACGTACCATCTGTTCAAAGATCTCACTAGAACTGCTTGTCTGTATCAGATGTACGTTTTCAAACATCAGAGTAAAATAAAATGCCATAAATGACGCAAGCGGTGCACAGCTTCTGATTCCTATTATATAAATGTGTTTTGCATGTAAAATGGTATCCACCGCCATTTCAAATGCTGTCTGGTCTATTTTTTCCAGTGTACTGTTAATCTTTTCCGCATCTGACTTTAAAACAGATTCTAATATTTTTGACTGGCTGATCCTGCCATAGGTAACTTCCATACGCTGGATAGAATTTAATTTATTACGCACCAGTTCCTCTAAGGCACTCTGAAATTCAGGATATCCCCGATAACCAAGGTGCATGGCAAAGCGTACTACCGTGGATTCACTGACTCCGACTACCTCACCTAATTTTGCTGCTGTCAAAAATACTGCTTTATCATAGTTATCCGTAATATAAGTGGCAAGCAGTTTCTGTCCCTTGCTCAATTTACTGTATGACTCGTTGATCCGATTACTCAAATCATTTTTACTGCCCATAACCCCTCGTTCCTGTCATGATTATGACATTGTCTGCAATTTGTGATATGTCTTTGCACACCAACATTTCTATTATACCAAAACTTTTTCTTTTTGTCAGCTTTGAATCATTTTCATTTTGTAAAATTCACCTTTTTGTTCCATCAGCTCCTCAAATGTACCATATTCCACACAATGTCCATCTGCAAGAACCGCTATTTTATCCGCATCCCGGATCGTCGACAGACGATGTGCAACTATAAATGTTGTCCGTCCTTTTGTAAGATTTCCAAGTGCTTCCTGTATCAGTTTCTCAGAAATACTGTCCAAAGCAGACGTAGCTTCGTCGAGAACGATTACTTCAGGGTCACGGATCAGTGCTCTTGCAATTGCTATACGCTGCCTTTGTCCTCCTGAAAGTTTTCCTCCATGTTCTCCAACTACAGTATCAACACCATGTGGAAGACTTTCCATCAGATCTGTAAGATTTGCTGCCCGGATGACACGTTCTAATTCTTCATCCGTAACATGTTCGTTCCCATATGTAATATTTTCACGGATAGTTCCGGAAAACAAAATGGATGTCTGCGGTACAACAGCCAGATGCTTTCTGTATGTACGCAGATCTATTTCTTTCATATCATTACCATCTAAAAGAACTTTTCCCCCATCCGCAAGATGAAATCCGATCACAAGATTCAAAATGGTTGATTTTCCCGCACCGGACTCCCCGACTAATGCGATTGTCTCTCCCTGTTTTATATGAAGATTAAAATGGTTCAGCACCGGTTTATCACTGTTCTTATAATGAAAAGAAACATCGCAGAAATCAAAAGTTCCAGTTACATCCTCCAACTGTTTTTTGCCTTCATTCTGTTCCACATCCTCTGAAAGTAGCACTTCACCAATGGAATTAACAGATTCAATTCCCTTTGCGATTGTCGGGAGAAGCGTCACGATTGCAGACACCTGATTGACAACTGTTGCAAAATAGCTCTGATAAAGAGTAATATCTCCCGCCATGATACGTCCGCGCAGCGCAAGATAGCCGGTAAATGCAAGACAAACGACCTGAAACACCTGAAATACAGCCCATCCAACCGAGCCAAACAATGCCTGTACAAGATCCAGTTTATATCCTTTTTCGGCAACTGCAAAAAGCTGTCCACTCATTTTGTGTACTTCTTCATCCTCTAAGGCATGCGCTCTTGTCACCGGAACAAGTTCCACCATTTCCATCACACGAGCGGACGTTTCTTCCATTTCTTTTCGAAATTCCGTATTACGTTTTTTCATGACAGAACGAAACGAAACCATGGTAATTGCAGCAACCGGAGTAGTCAGCAGGAAAAAGACAAACACAATCCTGCTTTTCGACGCTGTAACGACCAGTGCGACCCCGATATTTAACGCAATATTTAAAATACTTAAGAACATCTGTGTAGAAAGTGTTTCAACAGCCTCCACATCACGCATGATCTTCGACTGCAGTCTGCCGGACTGCGTCTCCACATGATAAGCAATTGACAACTGTTGCAATTTCCGGATCAATGCTTTCCGGAGTCCTGTTTCCACATAACGCGTTGCAAGACTTTTATAAGATGTATAAAGATAATTCATCGGAATATTCAGTGCGATCAGACCAGTTTCAAGAATTACACTAAACCAGATATTTCTGACTGTATCCGGATTTGCAGTCGTGACATCATTGATAATATTTGCAGTTATGATCGGAAGAACCCACACGCAGGCATGTTTTATAAAAAAACAGATCACAGCCATAACAAATTTATGATAATTTCCTTTATAAAGTGCTATCAGGATCTGTATCGGATGTCCTTTATGTCTCTGATAACTCTCTATAAACCAGTTTTCCGTATCTATGCCACTTTTTGGCAAAGTCTTTCGTTCAAAATCATTCATTTTTTCATATCCTTTAAAATTTATAGGATGATTCTAATTCTTTTTTATACAAAAAGCAATATTTCACATTGTTCATTCTGCAAAACAAAAAAATGTCATAACAGTATCTTAAGATACTGTTATGACATCTTTTGTCAATATTATTTCTGATTATACCGGATATGCACCATTCTTTGTATCTGCGATTGTTGCATCTACTTTTTTCTGCTGTGCCTCACGGTATTTGAAGAACTCAGTTGCAACCTGTGGGAATAATGCGTAGGATAATACATCCTCATCCTGCTGTTTCCACTGTTTCATCTCAGCTTCAATCTTGTCAAGTTCTGGCTCTAACAGATCTGCCGGTCGGCATGTGATCGCATTCTTCTTCTCATCACCTAATACTTTATCGACAACTTCCGGATTGAACGGTTTTACAGTCTGACCATATTTTCCGAGAAGAACGTCTTTTGTCTCTTTGGTAGCTACTTTGTAACGCTCACCCATTAATACGTTAAATACAGCCTGTGTACCAACGATCTGTGAAGAAGGTGTAACAAGCGGTGGCTCACCGAGATCTTTACGAACACGTGGTACTTCTGCAAGTACTTCCTCGTATTTGTCTTCTTTGCCCTGCTCTTTTAACTGGGAGATCAGGTTGGATAACATACCACCCGGTACCTGATATAATAAAGTCTTGATGTTTACACCTAATACTTTCGGGTTCATCAGACCGCTCTCTAATGCTTCCTCTCTCATCGGACGGAAGTAATCTGCGATCTCAGCCAGTTTGTTCTGGTCTAAACCGGTATCAAACTCTGTACCCTTAAATGCCTCTACCATAACTTCAGTAGCCGGCTGGGATGTTCCAAGTGCAAATGGAGACATTGCTGTATCAATGATATCGCATCCTGCCTCAACTGCTTTCATGTATGTCATGGAAGCAACACCGGATGTATAGTGTGTATGTAACTCCAATGGGATATCGATCACATCTTTGATCGCACGAACCAGTTCGTCTGCTTTCTGAGGAACTAAAAGTCCTGCCATATCTTTGATACATACAGAATCAGC
This sequence comes from Roseburia rectibacter, assembly GCF_014287515.2. Taxonomy (NCBI): domain Bacteria; kingdom Bacillati; phylum Bacillota; class Clostridia; order Lachnospirales; family Lachnospiraceae; genus Roseburia; species Roseburia rectibacter. The sequence continues at coordinate 2,022,815 of NZ_CP092473.1, read as the reverse complement.
TCCCATATCCTCTACTCTTTTTGCCATATCAGTCCAGTAATCTAAGGTATAAGCATCACCAAGTGTGTAAGATAAAGCAACCTGTGCATGTCCTTTTTCTTTGTTACATGCGCTTACTGCTGTCTGAAGGTTACGAAGATCATTCAGACAGTCAAAAATACGGATGATATCAATACCGTTTGCGATAGATTTCTGTACGAAATACTCTACCACGTCGTCTGCATACGGACGGTATCCTAAGATATTCTGTCCACGGAATAACATCTGTAATTTTGTATTTTTGAATCCGTCTCTTAATTTACGAAGACGATCCCATGGATCTTCTTTTAAGAAACGAAGGGATGCGTCGAAAGTAGCGCCTCCCCAGCACTCAACAGCGTAGAATCCAACCTTGTCCATTTTATCTACGATTGGAAGCATCTGCTCTGTTGTCATTCTTGTTGCGATCAGAGACTGATGAGCATCACGCAGTACTGTCTCTGTTATTTTTAAAGGTTTTTTAACAACTTCAGCCATTTTTTCCTCCTTATACAGCGAATCTGTTTTTGTTCCGCTGTCTGATTAAATTCCAAAGATTGCCATGAATACACCGGCTGCTACTGCTGTACCGATAACACCGGCAACGTTTGGTCCCATTGCATGCATAAGTAAAAAGTTCGTAGGATCTTCCTCTGCACCAACTTTCTGTGATACACGTGCAGCCATAGGAACTGCAGATACACCAGCAGAACCGATGAGCGGGTTGATCTTGCCTTTTGTAATGAAGCAAAGTAATTTACCGAACAATACTCCGGCTGCTGTACCAAACATAAATGCGATGAGTCCAAGTGCAACGATCTTTAAGGTTGTTGCATTTAAGAATGCCTCAGCACTTGTTGATGCACCAACAGATGTACCAAGTAAAATAACAACGATGTACATTAATGCGTTAGATGCTGTCTCCGATAACTGACGAACTACACCACACTCACGGAACAGGTTACCGAGCATTAACATACCAACAAGTGGAGCTGTGGTCGGAAGGATCAGACATACGACAACGGTTACCACGATCGGGAATAAGATTTTCTCAAGTTTGGATACCGGACGTAAGTTCTGCATCTTAATGGCACGTTCCTTTTTCGTTGTAAATAACTTCATGATTGGTGGCTGAATGATCGGCACCAATGCCATGTAAGAGTATGCTGCTACAGCGATCGGACCCATAAGACCGGACTGTCCAAGTTTTCCTGCAAGGAAAATGGAAGTAGGACCATCTGCACCACCGATGATAGAAACGGCTGCTGCTGCTTTATCATTGAATCCCATCAGGATTGCAAGGAAATATGCGCCGAAAATACCAAACTGTGCTGCTGCTCCTAAAAGGAAGCTGATCGGGTTTGCGATCAGAGGTCCAAAATCGGTCATCGCACCAACGCCAAGGAAAATAAGGGATGGCAGGATTGACCATTCATCTAAGGTATAAAAATAATGGAATAAACCACCGACACCGTTACTCATCTGTTCCGGAGTTGCAAAGATATCCGGATAAATATTTACCAGAAGCATACCAAATGCGATTGGAACGAGTAACAACGGTTCAAACCCTTTTGCAATAGCCAGATACAGGAAAATACATGCAACAAAGATCATTACGAAATTTCCCCATGTCAGGTTGAAAAAGGCAGTCTGATGAAGGAGGTTGCCCATTGTCTCAGTAAAATAACTCATTGTTATCCTCCTAAAATTAGTTGTTTAAAGTTGCCAGTAATGCACCTGCTTCTACCATATCACCAACGCTTACGTTGATGCTTGCTACAGTACCATCTTCGGTAGCAACAACCGGTGTCTCCATTTTCATGATTTCAAGAACTAAGATTGTGTCACCTTTCTTTACAGATGCGCCTACAGAAGACTCGATCTTAAATACTTTTCCTGCTGCACCTGCTTCGATCTTAACATTGCCTGCGCCACCTGCCGGAGCTGCTGCCTTCGGAGCTGCTGCCGGTGCCGGAGCTGCTGCACGTCTCGGTGCTGCTGCCGGTGCGCTTACTGCACCATTTTCTTCTACAGTAACATCATAAACATTTCCATTTACGGTAATTGTATAGCTTTTCATTGAATCATCCTCCTGTGATCATTACTTTTTTAACGACATACTATTTTATAACTTGTCTTTTTTCGTCTATCTTCTATGAATAGAACGTACTACGAATCCATCTGCTGACGTTCCTTCTGCCGCTGCGATCGCTGCAGAAATAACTGCAACCAGTTCTAAATCGTCGGTAAGAGAAGCTGCTTCCTCACGCTGTTCGATCTGGTCTACTACAGGATCTGCCACTTCTTTCTTTGCACCAGCATTTGCTTTTTTGTTCTGTAAATACGGAATTACTTTAAAGCAGCTGATGATCAGACTGATCAGGATAAGAACTACGAATACGGTTCCCATTCCCATCAATGTATTCATGCCGGCTTTTTCCATTTTCTCACCAAGTGAATACACAAGATCTGCACTGGCATCTGTAAGTTCCGGTGATTCTGTTTCGTAATTATATTCATATACATATGAAACAACTACATCTCTGTCTGAGAAATGTAAAACCTGATCTGCAGTCACGGTTTTCTGTGCTTTCGTCACAGTAAGCTCTCCAAGTCCCTGATATGAACCTAAATCCGGAACTGTTTCACCCCAGGATGTCAGTAAATGGGCAAACGCAGCCATTCCGTTGGAATCATAATATTCTGCACCGCTTTGTATATCTTCATCTGAAAATGAAACAAGCGCAGATACTGTCTGCTCCATGTTATCCTGAATATCAGAATAGCTCATACCAAAATAATCAACGCTCTTAGGATCCGTTCCACATGCTGTCATTGCCAGAACCATAAAGCAAAGACAAAGCATAAGAGATAATTTTTTCTTCATAACTTCACCTTTCTATTTTGTTCCATGTTTCTTGTCCGGTACACCTGCACATTTTGTATATAATAATTCAAATGCATCTACAAGGTACTTTCTGGTGTCTGTCGGATCTAAAATAAGATCTACATAACCGCGTCTTGCTGCAGTCATGACACTAGACTGTAATGCATCATATTCTTTTGCTTTTGCTGCAAGTTCGTCTGCAGATGCATCTGCGTACATGATCTTAGCTGCAAGATCTCCATCCATCATACCGATCTTTGCATCTGTCCATGCATATGTAAAATCTGCTCCGATTGCTTTGGAGTTCATTGTCACATAAGCACTTCCGATTGCATTTCCGGTAATTACGTTAACTTTCGGGCAGGTTGCATCAGCAAACGCCATAGTCATACGTGCAAGTGCTTTTGCAAGTCCTTTTTCTGCACATACAGTAGCTGCATATCCTTTTACATTTGTTAAAGACAATACAGGGATCTCAAATGCATCACAGAAATTAACGAACTCTGCTGCCTTGTTGCATCCTCTTGCTGTTAAAGCTCCGGAGAACTCTTCTGCTTTTTTGCCTTCTTCATCATAAACTTCTGAACAGTTTGCAACTGCGCCGACTGTCATTCCGTTTAACTGGATAAATCCGGTTACCATGTCTTTTGCGTAGTTTTTCTTTGTCTCAAAGAAAACATGTCCGTCAGAGATCTCGCTGAGTAAATATCTCGGATCACCTTTCATAGCTGCCATGTTCTCACATGCACGGTTTAAATCATCCTCACATTCAGATGTATACACATCTCCCTCGTTATTTAAAGGAAGAATGCTTACTAACTCACGAATCTGTGCAATGATCTCATCCTCTGTTCCAACTGCATCGATGCAGCCATTCTTCTCACTCTGGAACTCTGCTGAGGATGTATCGCATTTTTCAATACGGTTGCCATCGATCGCATTCGGGGAGTTGATGAACATTTTTCCTTTGCTCTCCATAAATGCAAAATCAGATAATGCAGGTACTACTGCAAGTCCACCGCCACAGCTTCCGAAAATAGCGGAAATCTGTGGAACAACGCCGGATGCTGCGACCTCCTTTGCGTAGATCTCACCAAATCCGTTTAATGCATCAACAGATTCCTGTAAACGCATTCCGGCGCAATCGATAAATCCGATCACCGGTGCTCCCATTTTCATTGCCATATCATATACGGCTGCAATCTTCTTTGCATGCATCTCTCCGATAGTACCGTTTAATACGGCTGCATTCTGGCTGTATACAAATACCAGATTACCATCTACCAGACCGTGTCCGGTAATTACACCATCGGACGGTGTATCTGTGTCTGCAAGATTAAAGTCTGTATTTCTTGCGGTTACGAGAGAACCGATTTCCATGAAACTGTTCTCATCGACTAACTTGGTAATACGCTGCATTGCCAAGCTATCATTACTACTATTCATCCTTTTTGCCCTCCATCTATAAAGTTTGTTACCACATCTTTTGACATGGTACATAGTGAATAATGTAAAAATATAACAAATTCCGCTAGGATAAATTATAGATGGTCGGCGACAAATTTTCAAGTGAATTGTTAATTTTTTGACAGTTTTTTTTCACATACATAGTGTTTTGAGCATTTACAGCGGAAATAATTCGGCTGCTTTTTTTATGCACCAGCAAAAATCTATTTTTTTTACCGTCTCCTTTACCGTAACTGTACGTTTTGCCAGAATCTCATCCCCAAGCAGATATGTAATTTCTCCTGCAAAATCCCCATTCATTACCGGCGCATAAAGTTTTGGTGTCACTTCATACTTTACCTGTATTTCCTGTTCATTTCCAATCAGCAGTTCTGTCAGTCCTTCTATCGGCGATATTTCCAATTCTGTTCTTACCTCTCCACCGATCTTTTTACTCTGCCCGCCTTTCACCTCTACAGCAGCAGATTCTTTTGTGTTCAGCTCAATCTCATCCAGTTTTATTTTTTTAAACATTGTAATTCCATACTGCATAAGTTTCTTCGCATCTGCCCACTTATATGTTTTATTGTTCGGCCACCCGCAGGCAAGCAGTGCTACAATAAAAGTCCTGTCATCACGCTGTAATGCGCCTATATAACAGTATCCCGCATTACCGGTAAATCCGGTTTTACCGGACAATGCCCCATCCATCATCTGCAAAAACGCATTATGATTGTAACAGGTATAACTGTTTTTCCCATCCATATCATGAAACTGATATTGCCCTTCCTGTGTGATCGTAAGAAACTGTCCCGCCATCTTAGAACCTTTGATACAATACCGCATAATCAGCGAAAGATCCGCCGCTGTCGTATGGTGAAAACCGCCTTCATCTTTTGCATCCAGTCCGTTTGGCGTAATAAAATAGCTGTCCTCACAGCCGATCTCTTTTGCTTTATCGTTCATCATTGCTGCAAAATCAGCCGTTGTGCCTGCGATATGTTCAGCGATTGCCACTGCACAGTCATTATAAGATTCTAACATCAGTCCGTACAGCAGATCCTTCAGATAAAAACGCTGTCCTTCCCTCATACCAAGATGTACTTTCGGCTGTGAAGCCGCAAGTGCACTCACAGTCACTTCACTGTCTAACTCACAATTCTCAAGTGCAATGATACAGGTAAGAATTTTTGTTGTACTCGCATTTGCCATCGCCTGATGTCCGTTTTTTTCATACAGGATACGTCCGGAATCCGCGTCCATGAGCACTGCCGACCTTGCATACAAAGAATTCTGTTCCGGCTCTCCCATTATTTTCTCCATCTGCACATTCCCACTTTGTTCAAAAGCTTCCACCACCTGTATACCGTTTACAATTAAAATTACAGTAATAAGTATCCACGCCAGCAGCTTTTTCCACATATGCAAAACTCCAAAAAAGTATTTCATCAATCCTTATGTACACAACATCAAAAACATGTGCATTTACATCAAAAAAATACATATAAAACCGGATCAGATATCCAGTTTCATATGCATTTCCGCTTCTGCTTCCTGTTTAAATTCCTCAACCTGGACCGGACTTGGCACAGGGAGTTCATCTATCGAATGTACACCAAAGCTCCTTAAGAACTCTTCTGTCGTTCCAAAAAGCAACGGACGGCCCGGTGCGTCAAGTCTTCCCAATTCACATACCAGATTATACTCTACCAGTTTATTTACTGCATGGTCGCAGGAAACCCCTCTTATCTTTTCAATTTCTGCTTTTGTGATCGGCTGTTTGTAGGCGATGATCGACAGCGTCTCAAGTAAAACATCGGTCAACACATGCTTTTTCGGCTGTTTGGCAATTTTTACCAGATATTCATACATTTCTCCTTTTGTACACATCTGGTAAGAACCGTCAAGTTCCATGATCTTGATCCCGATACTGTCATTTTCGTAGCGTTTCATCAGATTTTCCACGATCTTTTTTGTCTGTTCTGTATCAAGTTCGAGTGTTTTTGCTATGCGTTCCAATTCCACTGACTCTCCCATCGTAAACAGGATTGCCTCAACGATTGCTTCATATTTCTTTTCTTCCATGCCAGTCCCCATTTTGCTCTGCAGCTACGCAGCAATTTTTGATTCAATTTTTATATCATCGAATGTGTATTCCTGCGAAACAACTATCTTTCCCATTTTCATCAGTTCTAATATTGCAAGAAATGTCACAACCACTTCCATTTTCCCGGACTGCGCTTCTAAAAGGCTCCGGAATGAGAAATGTCCGTGATGCATGCTGTACTCTTCCACATACGACATCTTATCGGAAAGTGACACTTCCTCTTTCTCAATTTTTCCAAATTTAGAGCGGACCGGATCGATCTTGTCCGCCTGTTTTTTTATGATAGACTGAAATATATCGTTCAATCTTGCGAGTGTGATACCGGACATCAGTTCATTCACATCTACCGGTTCTTCATATGCAAGCACTTCCGGCGGAATCGTCGGTACTTTATACAGGACTTTTTCCGCATCGATCTGACGATCCTTAAGTTCATATGCCATACATTTATACATTTTATATTCCAATAACTGCTGCACAAGTTCGGCTCTTGGGTCTTCCTCCTGCTCATCTTCACTTTCTTTTGCAGGAAGCAGCATTTTGGATTTAATATCAAGTAATGTCGCCGCCATCACAAGGAATTCGCTCATCACATTTAAGTCCTGTCTGCGCATCTCAGCAATATATTCCATGTATTGGCTGGTAATCTCCACGATCGGAATATCATATATATTTACTTTATTTTTTTCCAATAAATGTAAAAGCAGATCCAGTGGACCCTCAAACACCTGAAGCTTTACTGTTAATTCCATCTATGTAACACCCTCTCATTCCACAAATAATGATTTTACCGTGGATTCCTGCAAAATTCAAGATTTTTATGCATAATGTACATCCCGTACTCCTAAAATAAATTATAACAGAACCCTACGGAGGGCATATTTTTGAAATTTGTGGTTTCCTTTCTGCTTAGTCTTAATCTTTTTATGCAAAGCACATTATTTCCTGTATCTTCCTGTTTCACTCCGGGCACAGCAGACTCTATCTCATTTAGCTCTAATACAGAAACTGTACCGGCTGCTGATTTAAATATTTCCGCACCAAGTGCAATTTTAATGGAGGCATCTACCGGAGCCATTGTCTATGAAAAAAACTCCCACGAATCGAGACATCCGGCAAGCGTCACCAAGATCATGACTCTACTTTTGATTTTTGATGCTCTTTCCTCAAAACAGATTTCTTTCGATGATACTGTGACTGTCTCCGAGCACGCAGCCAGCATGGGAGGTTCACAGGTATTTTTAGAACCAGGCGAAACACAGACCGTCGATACGATGATCAAATGCATCAGTGTCGCAAGTGCGAACGATGCCTGTGTTGCCATGGCAGAACATATTGCCGGCTCAGAGTCAGAATTTGTCCGCATGATGAATGAACGTGCCAAAGGGCTCGGCATGAATGATACCACATTTATCAACTGTTGTGGTTTAGACGCCGATGGGCATATGACCAGTGCAAACGATATTGCCTTAATGTCACGCGAACTGATCACAAAATATCCGAAAATCCACGATTACTGTACGATCTGGATGGAAAATATCACCCACACTACTGCAAAAGGTTCCTCTGAGTTTGGGCTGACCAACACCAATAAACTGATCAAGCATTACCAGTACGCCACCGGTCTGAAAACCGGATTTACCAATACTGCCATGTACTGTATTTCTGCAACTGCAAAAAAAGGCGGCATGGAACTGATTGCTGTCATCATGGGTGCACCCGATATCAAGTCCCGCTCTGCTGATGCTACATCACTGTTAAATTACGGATTTGGGAAATGCAGGATCTACTGTGACAATCATGAAGATAAACTAGACGCCCTTCCGGTAGAAAAAGGCCTTGCTGATTCTGTCGGCATCATCTACCAAAGACCTTTTCAGTATATGACAACAGATGGAAGTGATCTTTCCGGCATTACCAAAAGCATAGAACTGCCAGAAAGTGTGACAGCGCCTGTAAAAAAAGGCGGCACTGCCGGAAAAGCGGTGTATTTCCTGAACGGAACACCCATCGGCAGTGTCAGTATCGTATATACAGATACAGTTAATGCTGCAGAATATAAAGATTATTTTTGCCGCACCCTCCTGTACTTTGTTCCATGAGACATTTCAAACGATGTACATTATATATTTTTTCCAGTCCCATCATCATATACTACAGCAATGGTGCAAACAGACGCATCAGACTTTGCACCATACGTACCGGAAGTTTTCTCTCCCTGCAGAATGCCACGTCCATCTCCTCTGACTCAGCAAATGTCTTAAGGCAGTCTTCTTTTACCTGCATGACTGCCTTAGACTGATACATAAATACACCACATTCAAAATGTAAAAACAGACTCCGGTAGTCAAGGTTCACACTGCCGACTGTTGCAATTTCATCATCACAGACAAAACATTTTGCATGGATAAATCCTGGTGTATATTGAAAGATCCTTACACCATTTTTTAAAAGCGGTTCATAATATGACTGTGTCAGAAGATAAACTGCTTTTTTATCCGGCACTCCCGGTGTCACAATTCTTACATCCACACCGCTCTTTGCCGCATTAGAAAGACAGATCAGCATCTCATGGTCTATGATCAGATACGGTGTGAAAATGTATACATATTTTTTTGCACGGCTTATGATATTTAAATAAATATTTTCTCCGACATTTTCATTATCCAGAGGACTGTCTCCATATGGCTGCACAAACCCATCCGAATCAGTTTTTTTCTGCTGATATACCGATGGCAGAAACCTGCTGTAATCTTCTGTGGAACGATTAATATAGTTCCACATTTCAAGGAACATTGCCGTAAGACTCCAGACAGCCTCTCCCTCAATCCTGACTCCGGTATCTTTCCAGTAGCCAAATCTCTGTACTTTGTTGATGTATTCGTCTGCAAGGTTGATTCCACCTGTAAATCCGATATAACCGTCCACCACAAAAATCTTTCTGTGATCACGGTTGTTCATCACCACAGAGATCAACGGTTTAAATGGGTTAAATGTCACGCAGGGGATTCCTCTCTCCTGTAGCTTCTTATAATATCCAAAGGAAATAGAATTGATACTGCCGACATCATCATAGATAAATCGCACATCCACTCCTGCTTTTGCCTTTTCTTCCAGGATATCCAGGATTGTATTAAACATATACCCTTCCTCGATGATAAAATATTCGAGAAAAATAAAATGTTCTGCACCACGCAATGCCTCTAACATATCCGGGAACATTTCTTCCCCGCATCTGTAATATTTCGTCTGTGTATTCTGGTATAAAGGGAAGCCTGCCCATTTATCAATATAAGATGACTGCAGATATGCCGACCGGCTTTCTTTTTCCAATTTCTCTTCTGCTGCGGTATCTCTCTGAAACAAGGCTTCTACCTGTCGGTTAACTGCATCCATTCTCTCTCTGGTATGTTTTGTCAGACCTGATCTTCCAAACAACAGATATACCATAAGTCCGAAAACCGGTGAAAGCAGTATCAAAAATGTCCACGAAAGTTTATTCGCCGGATTTGTCCATTTATTGACGATGACAAGTACGACAATGATCGCGATCACACGTACGAGCAGATTGACATATGTGAACTTGTAGCTAAGCTGCCACAATACAACACATAACCATAACACCTGTAAAATGATCGCCATGGCTACTACAAAAAATCTTCCAAATATGAGATGTAATATTTTCTTCATACAAAACTCCATTTCTGCGCTGTTTTTTAATAAAATAAAGTTTTATTTCATCGCAGGCATGTGCTTATTGTAATAATTTTCCACTCAAAAGTCAACGGACGAGATAATCCACATGTATCATTCCCCAGCCGGTTTTTCCAAGCTGCGTGCTTCGCGGATATGCTCTCTCATAAAGGCGAAGTTTCATTTCTGCCGGAGTAAACGACGGATATTTTTCAAATGCCAGCGCAAGTGCCCCTGATACAACCGGTGCTGCCATAGAAGTCCCGCTTTTTACCTGATATCCCATTGCATCCCTGCTGCAGCTCGTAATCCCAGTTCCCGGCGCAAGAATCTCCGGTTTGACAATGCAGCATGCAGTCGGTCCTCTACCACTATATCCTGTTTTTAAAGCTTTTCTCCCATGGTCACTGGTATCATCATCACTGCTTCCAACGGTCAGTACTTTTCTTGAAATACCCGGTATCGTCACAGTATTTTCTTTCGGTCCGTTGTTTCCTGCAGCAGCAACCACCATGATTCCCTCATCCCACAATTCATCGATCGCATGTAATAGTTTTCTCTGCTCTTCCACCCCCGCTCCAGGCAGCATTCCAACGGATATATTTAATATTCTGATATGATGCAGTTTTCTGTTTGCTTTCACCCAGTTTACAGCATCAAGTACCTTTTTAGTATTTCCATTTCCATTTTCGTCTAATACTTTTAACATGATGATCCTGCATTTTGGTGCAACGCCACTGTATCTGCGGACGTTATGTGCAGTACCTTTCACATACTGTTCCGACATTTTTCCATTTCCTGCAATGATCCCAGAAACATGCGTCCCATGCCCATTATCGTCATACATTTCATTTCTTCCATTACAAAAATCCTTAAAATATATAATCCTGTCTTCAAAATCCGGATGTGGGACAATGCCGGTATCCATCACTGCAACCGTAATATTCTGCCCGCTAAGTCCTGATCTGTATGCATAATCTGTGTGAATGATCTTCTTAACCCGATCCATAGCAGCCCCCTTCTATTAAAAAACTTCCATATTATTATATGAAAAAGTATCCTTTCTGCTAAAAAATGATAAGAAAATGTTAATTTTTTCTGAAAATTCAGAAGAATGTTTGACAGCCGGAATGTTTTTTCTTAAAATAAATAATAGTTAATTAGTGAACTATTATGGTTTGCTTTAAAAATAAAAAAGAAAGTAGTGTGATGCCATCTTGAACAAAAAACTCAAAGAAAAATTTGACGAATCCGTAAACGCGGTTCTCCCGATCACTGTGATCGTACTTCTGCTCTCTATTTTTGTCGTCCCCATGGAAACAGGTACGATTGCCCTCTTCCTAGTCGGTGCATTTATGTTGATCATTGGTATGGCTTTTTTCCAGCTCGGTGCAGAAACTGCCATGACTCCTCTCGGCGAAGGCGTTGGTTCTTCCATTATGAAAACAAGAAAACTTCCTATTTTAATCAGTGTTTGTTTTCTAATGGGTATTATCATTACTCTTGCAGAACCGGATCTTCAGGTTCTCGCAAATCAGGTTCCTTCTATTCCAAACAATACTCTGATCTTTACGGTTGCACTTGGTGTCGGTGTATTTCTGGTAATCGCCGTACTCCGTATTCTTTTCCGGATCAGTCTTCCAGTCCTGTTGTGCATTTTTTATATTGCGCTGTTTCTTCTTTCTTTTGCGGCACCTGCTGATTTTATCGCAGTCGCATTTGATTCCGGCGGTGTGACAACAGGTCCTATGACAGTTCCTTTTATCATGGCGATCGGTGTTGGACTCTCCGCCACCAGAAATGATAAAAATGGTTCAAGCGACAGTTTCGGACTGATCTCTTTTTGCAGCATCGGTCCGGTTTTGATGGTTCTGCTGCTTGGCATCTTTTATCATCCAACCGGTGCCGCTTACAATGAAACAACAATTCCTGACGTGATCACCATGCAGGATGTAATCCGCGAATTTGTACATATGGTACCGGATTACGCCAAAGAAGTACTTCTGTCCATTCTTCCGGTACTTTTTGTTTTTTTGATTTTCCAGCTTATTTCCAGGCGTTATCACCGCCCGCAGATGATCAAGATGATCATCGGTTTTCTCTACACGATCATCGGTCTGATTCTTTTCTTAACCGGTGTAAATGTCGGATTTGCGCCTGTCGGAAGTCTTCTTGGAAGCAGTCTTGCCGGACAGCCATGGAAATGGATCCTGATTCCGATCGGTGCTCTGATCGGTTATTATATCGTAAAAGCTGAGCCTGCCGTTCAGGTACTGAACCGCCAGGTTGAAGATGTCACAAACGGTTCTATTTCAAGAGACACTATGAATTTAAGTCTGTCGATCGGTGTATCCGCCTCAGTTGCGCTTGCTCTGCTGCGTGTTCTTACCGGTTTAAATATTTACTGGCTTTTAATCCCCGGCTATCTGATCGCACTGATTCTGACACGATTTGTACCCAGAGTATTTGTCGGTATTGCATTTGACTCAGGTGGAGTTGCAAGTGGTCCTATGACTTCCACTTTCCTGCTTCCTCTCGCCATGGGTGCCTGTACTGCAATCGGAGGCAATGTCGTAACAGACGCTTTTGGTGTTGTCGCCATGGTTGCCATGGCACCACTCATTGCAGTTCAGGTTATGGGAGTTTCTTATAATATCAAATTAAAGAAAGCAAGTACCCCTGCCGCTGCACTCATTGGAATTGACGACAATGAGATTCTGGATTTTGAGGAGGAATTTTAACGATGCAGGAACAGAAAAAAAGAGAGGCTTACCGTTGTCTTGTAATTATTACAGATTCCCATATCCGGGAACGATTATGTGAATTTTTAGCAGATTCCCATATACCGGTCTACTATCAGATGCATGGAATCGGCACAGCCAGCTCGGAATGGCTGGAATTATGTGGTCTTGGAAGCATCCAGAAAAGTATTACACTCTGTTTTATTCCAAATGAGCGCAAGAAAATTCTGCTTGCTGAGATGAATCAGGCATTAAGTCTTCATAAGAAAGGAACCGGTATTGCCGTAAGTATTCCAATGAACGGCATGCAGGGTTTTCTCTATAAACTTTTAAATGAACATACAGCAGAATCAGACAGAGACGATGTTGAAAAGGAAGTGAAAAAAATGAGCGAAACAATTACACATGCCATGATACTTGTAACGATCAATCAGGGATACAGTGATGCTGTCATGAATACCGCACGCGCTGCCGGTGCAACCGGAGGCACAATTCTAAAAGGTCTGCGCTGCAGCCCCGGAAAATCAGCCGTCATTTTCGGTATCACGATCCAGGAAGAACAGGAAATTGTCGCAATCGTTGTTCCAAAAGATAAAAAAACCGAGATCATGCAGGCAATCAGTTCTGCTCATGGCATGGACTCTCCTGCACACGGCGTCGCTTTTTCCCTGCCGGTGGATGGAATTATGGGATTATAATGTCAATGATACATTCCGTCATGGTTATCTGCTATTCAATCGCCGGTATTTGAATATAGTTACAAAAAGAACTGCGTGTTTTCAGATCAACACGCAGTTCTTTTTTCAGGTCTGTATACCAAAATATACAGACCATTTGCAATTTTCAAATTGTCTATCTTTTCTTATGCCTCTGCCGGAACATCCTTCATAGAAAAGCTGATGCGTCCCATCTTATCTTTTCCAAGGCATACAACTTTAACCTTATCTCCTAATGTCAGGACATCTTCTACACGGTTGATACGCTCTTTGGAAATTTTGGAAATATGAACCATTCCCTCTTTACCCGGAGCAAACTCAATGAATGCACCAAACTCTTTGATGCTTACAACCGTACCGGTAAAAATCTGTCCCTCAGCAAAGTCAGTCGTGATGATCTTGATCATCTCGATTGCTTTATTCATCATCTCAGCATCTGTACCGCATACAGAAACTGCACCGTCATCCGTGATATCGATCTTAACACCAGTGCGGTCGATGATCTCGTTGATTGTCTTGCCTCTCTGTCCGACTACATCACCAATCTTGTCCGGATTGATCTGAATCTGAACGATCTTCGGTGCATACGCACTTACTTCTTTTCTCGGCTCTTCGATCGCTTTTGACATAACCTCATCCATGATGTAGATTCTTGCCTCTCTTGCACGGCTGATCGCTTCCTCAACGATCGGTCTTGTAAGACCATGAATCTTGATATCCATCTGGATCGCAGTGATACCTTTGTGCGTACCGGTTACTTTAAAGTCCATATCCCCGAAGAAATCTTCAAGTCCCTGGATATCAGTAAGAACAAGATAATCATCATCTGTATCACCGGTAACAAGACCACAGGAAATACCTGCAACCATTGCTTTAAGCGGAACGCCTGCTGCCATTAATGACATACAGGATGCACAGGTAGAAGCCATGGAAGTAGATCCGTTTGACTCAAATGTCTCGGATACAGCACGAATTGCATACGGGAACTCTTCCTCAGAAGGAAGTACAGCCATAAGTGCTTTCTCTGCTAATGCACCATGACCGATCTCACGACGTCCCGGTCCACGTGAAACCTTTGTCTCACCTACAGAATATGCAGGGAAGTTATACTGATGGATATATCTCTTTGTTGTAATATTCTCATCTAATCCGTCAATCTTCTGTACTTCAGAAAGTGGAGCTAATGTAACAACATCACAGATCTGTGTCTGTCCACGGGTAAACATTGCAGAACCATGAACTCTTGGAATCAGGTCAACCTCTGCTGCAAGTGGACGGATCTGATTGATTGCACGGCCATCCGGACGTTTATGATCTTTTAAGATCATCTTACGGACAGTCTTCTTCTGATACTGGTAAACAGCCTCACCGAGCACTGCTAACCATTCTTCGTTATCTGCAAATGCCTCAGCAAGTTTATCTGTAATCTCACGGATATTCTCTTCACGTTTCTGCTTTTCATCGGTAAATACAGCTTCTTCCATCTGCTCCGGTGTTACGATTTCTTTCATTGCAGCAAACATTTCTTCCGGAATTGCACAGCTTGTGTACTCATGTTTTGGCTTGCCTACTTCTTCTACGATATGATTGATAAACGCAATGATCGTCTGGTTTACATCATGACATTTATAGATTGCCTCGATCATTTTCTTTTCCGGGATCTCATTCGCACCGGCCTCGATCATGATGACTTTCTCTGATGTAGATGCAACCGTAAGCTGTAAATCACCGGTATCCCATACTTTCTGGGACGGATTGATGATAAACTCGCCATCTACCATACCCATCTGTGTCATAGCACAAGGACCTGCAAATGGGATGTCAGAAATGGTAACTGCAAGTGCAGAACCGATCATTGCTACAACTTCCGGACGGCACTCTGTGTCAACAGACATAACCATGTTGTTGATGGTAACGTCATTACGGTAATCTTTCGGGAACAGCGGACGCATTGGACGGTCAATAACACGAGAAGTCAGGATCGCATTCTCAGATGCTTTTCCCTCTCTCTTATTGAAGCCTCCAGGGATCTTTCCAACTGCATACATCTTCTCCTCATACTCAACACTGAGCGGGAAGAAATCAACGCCATCTCTCGGCTTGTCCGATGCGGTAGCTGTAGATAAGACAGTTGTCTCGCCGTATTTTAATAATGCAGCACCATTTGCCTGGGCACACACTCTGCCGATATCAACAGTCAATGTTCTGCCGGCAAGTTCCATTGAAAAACTTTTATACATTCGTTTTCTCCTTTTCTCTGTGGAGACAGAAGCACCGAAACTACTGAAAAATACACGACTTTTCATACATTTTTCAGTGGTCTCGGAAATATACTTCTGCCTGTAATCCGTCTTTGGAAAGAATCTTTTTGGGGACCCTTTCTTATTTAACTGAAAATCGAGTGGAGTATATCTCCACTCGATAAAACCGCATGGAACAGATTCCATACGGTATCCATACAAGCCAGCCTCCATGCGGAAGCGGCTCTGTATGGAGAAGATCTTATTTTCTAAGACCTAAACGCTCAATTAAGGAACGATATCTTTCGATATCAACTTTCTTTAAGTATGCCAGTAAACCACGTCTCTGACCAACCATCTTTAAAAGACCACGTCTTGAATGATAGTCGTTTTTGTTCTCAGCAAGATGAGCATTTAATTCCTCGATACGTGCTGTTAAGATAGCGATCTGTACTTCCGGTGAACCTGTATCTCCCGGTGTTCTGCCATACTCTGCGATAATTGCCTGTTTCTTTTCCTTTGCGATCATTTTATGATCCTCCTTTTCTTATTAAACGCCCTTTCCGGCTGTGCCGGGATATGATACTCAGTAAAAGGTCGGAGTGTCCATCTACCGAATATGGGCTAAACTCATACTTCGTTATTATAACATGGGTTCATCCTGTTGTAAATGCCTAAATTTAATTATTGATCACACGCACTACTTTAACCGGCGTTCTGTAATATGCTCCGGAAATCTTGATACCGGACTTTGGAGAACTTGCATGTACCACACGACCTCCGCCAATATAAATAGCCACATGATTGATACTGCTGCCATTGCCATAGAAGAAAAGATCTCCCGGCTGTGCGTCCGACGCAGCAATCTTTGTTCCACAGTTTGCCTGTGCCTTAGAAGAATGCGGAAGTGAAATACCATAATTAGCAAATACACTTAATACAAATCCGGAGCAGTCTGCCCCTCTTGTAAGACTTGTTCCTCCCCAGACATATGGGTTTCCAACAAACTGTGTAGCATAGGAAACAAGTGATACGCGCACATCCGATACACCCTGTCCATAACGAACTTCTGTCATGGTCTGTGCTTTCGGCAGTTCCGTTGCTATACTGACATAATCAGATGAAACATATCCCTCATCACTGTCAACATTGATCTTTACCCAGCCGTCAAGAACTTCAAGTACCTCAAGTTCTTCTCCTTCCGGCATCATGGTGATAACATGACTGTCTGTATTTGCCTCATCACGGACATAAAGTGTTGTCGTTGTCACGGTCGCAACAGTCTGCTTTACCTCCTGTGCTTTTGCGATCGCAGCTTCCCCGGTCAGAAGATATTCTGATTTTACATATCCTTTTACTTTTCCTGACTCGATCTGCGTCCACTCACCGTCTGTTCCAATAATTTCACATCCTGCATTATTTGGCAGTTTGCCAACAATCTCTGCCTCTGTTCCAGGTACTTCACGGACATTGATATTACCGTCCGCCTGTGCAATGCCAAGGTTCGTATAGCCAAATTCGCCTGCTGCTTCTGCAAGTGCTTTTTCTTTATCCTCTTCCTGCGTCTCTTCCTCCTGACCGGATGCGGTCACATCACGGTCTGACTCCGAAACACTGACCATATCTGCAGCCGTAACAGAAAGATAATCTGACATTGCATCCGTAACACCAGAAGTCACCTTTGCATCCGTCATTGCATAATTTCCAATCTGTCCGCCCAATGTGGAAGAAACTCCGGCAGATACCTCATTTTCCTGTAAAGATGTGCTCTCTGCCATCACTGCACGTCCATCTTTTGAACCTGACTTTTCATCAATATAAGCTACTGAAAATATAAGAGAACCGGCTGCAAGGAGTCCGGCTGCCTTAACCCATTTTGCTTTCATATCCGTACCTTTCCAAATATTCCAAAATACCTTATTTATTCAATACTGCTCAAGTATAGCAGTCATTTTTTACAATGTCAACATATTTATGTAATATTTTCGTAATATTTAGGTTTCATTTTTCCCAAACCATGCCCTTGCATATGCAATGTTATTCTGCATTTCCTCTTTCAGAGCCTCAATGGATGGAAATTTCCGTTCCTCACGTACTCTGGTCAGGAACTCTACCGTTACAACTTTTCCATAAAGATCTCCTGCAAAATCCAGAAGATGGGTTTCAACTCCGATTGGATTTTTTCCTTCAATCGTCGGTTTTACACCAACATTCGTAACACCACGGTAACACCTGTCAGCGAGCCGTACTTCAGTCACGTATACACCGCTCTCCGGAAGAAGTTTTTCTTCCGGCGGGATCTGATTGATCGTCGGGATTCCAAGTTTAGTGCTGCCTAAATGTCTCCCATGAAGGATCTCTCCTGTCACAAAATAGTGGTATCCCAGCAGGTGATTCGCTTTCTCGATATTGCCTTTTGCAATCTCTTCCCGGACAAATGTACTGCTGATATCTCTCTTATCTTCCTGCATCTTGTCAATGACAAGCACCTCATAACCATACTTGTCCGACAGATCTTTCAGCATGTGATAATCGCCTCTGCGGTTGTGTCCAAAATGAAAATCTGAACCAACCACAAAACATTTCACATGGAGCTGGTGTACAATCTTTGCTATAAAATCTTCCGGTTCCATGCACATGATTTCTTTTGTAAACGGACACTCAACCAGATAATCAATCCCAATCTGTTCAAAGATATGCATTTTTTCTTCATTAGTCGTCAAAACTTTCGCTTCAACCTGTTCCACACTTTTCCGCGGTGGAATATTAAAGGTAAATATGACCGCAGCAAGTCCATCTTCTTTCTTAGCAGCAAGATGTTCCATCAGAAGTACATGTCCTCTGTGTATTCCATCAAATTTTCCAAGCGAAAGTACCGTTGGTTCTTCTATATAAAATTCGGTTGTATTTTTCAGATATTTCATGCTTCCATAAACAGTTTTACCGGTTTATAATCCCCCTGTATATCTGAGTACTCATAAATTCCGATAAAACGCCCTTCCTCATCATAAATACGGATCGGCTGCTGTTCCCATTTACTCTGATAGGAAACAAACATGTCTTTTTTTATCCGGTTTCCGTTATATAACAGTTTGTTCCATTCTCTGCAGATCACCGCTTTTTTATACTGTAAAAATACGGAATCAACCGTATAAATAAAGTCAAACATCCCTGCTTCCCACTGCTCCGGTGCTGTCTGTCCTACTGCTTTTTTGACACGCTCCTCAATCTCTGAGAGCCGCAATGCATCCTGTACACAAAACTCAGATACTTTTGTCCGCAAAAGTGATTCCATACATGCTCCGCAGGAAAGTTTTTCACCGATATCCTGACATAACGTTCTGATATAAGTTCCTTTCGAACAGCGCACACGCATGCAGACTCTCGGCAGTTCCATTTTGATGATCTCTATCGAATAAATCTGAACCGGTCTCGCCTGACGTTCCACAGTTACACCGCTTCTTGCCAGATCACACAGCTTCTTGCCGTTTACTTTTAATGCAGAATACATTGGAGGCACCTGCATGTAGTCTCCCGCAAAAGAAAGAACCGCTTCTTTTACCTGTTCTTCACTTACTTCTACCGGATGTTCCTCTAAAACAGTTCCGGTGACGTCCTGCGTATCTGTCACTTTTCCAAGCAGCATCACAGCAACGTATTCTTTATTTTTATCCGTCAAAAGGTCGCAGACTTTTGTTGCCTTACCAAGACACACAGGAAGCACTCCCTCCGCATCCGGATCGAGTGTCCCTGTGTGTCCGATTTTCCTTGTTTTTAAAATGCCTCTTAATTTTGCGACCACATCAAAGGATGTATATCCTTTTTCTTTGTATACATTGATAATTCCGTTAATCATAAATTTCCCCAAAATCAATCTGTGATCTGTTCTTTAATATCTGCAATGATTTCATTCAGCCGTACATCCGGATCTCCTGTCACAGAAAAACCGGCTGCCCTGACATGCCCGCCACCACCGTATTTTGCAGCGATCTTTGCAACATCCACATAACTTGCAGACCGGGTGCTGACTTTATAATTTTCCTCATCTGTCTGGTATAAAAATACTGCCACTTCCACATCTTTTGTCACGCGGAGCTGACTGACGATTCCATCTAAATGTTTCGGCAATACGTCATATTCTTTCATTTCTTCCGCAGTAATGATGCTTGAAATGCATTTTCCATCCAGATGCAGCTTACTTTTGACTAACGCAAGTCCCATAATACGGTTCTGCTCATAAGTCTTCGTAAAAAATGTCTGATCCACGATCTTCGGGAAATCTATTCCCAGTCCCATCAGAACACCTGCTGCTTCCATCGTTTTTGCCGATGTGCAGGAGTACTGGAACACACCGGTATCATGAATGATCCCGGTATAAATGCACTCTGCGATTTCCTTATTCAGCCGTTCTCTCGGAATCAGTTCAAATACAAGCTCTGATGTAGAACTTGCCTGCGGGAAAATATAATTTTCATCTGCAAAGCTCTGATTGCTGATATGATGATCGATACATGCTGTTTTTTTCGCATGTTCAAAATATTTTGCCGCATCCCCAAGTCTTCCGAGATCACCACAGTCCTGTGCGATAAACAGGTCATAACTTGTATCCGCAGTACAGTCGCTTATGATCTTATCTGAATTTTTCATAAACTTGAAAATATTGGGAATCGGCTGCAGATACAGGCTGACTTCTATCTGTGGATAATAGGTTGTGATATAATTATAAGTTGCAAGGCAGGAACCGACACAGTCTCCATCCGGTCTTACATGGCCTGCAATGGCAACTGTTTTCACTCCCTGGAAAAGTTCATCAAGACTTTTCATTTTCTCCTCCATCCCCAAATACACATGATCTGTGCATCTTAATCATTGTTTGTATCTGTTTCTTCCTCGTTATCATCTCTGATATCTTTTGTAACCTCGTCGATCATCTTAGACATTTTTACGCCATACTCGATTGACTGGTCTAATACAAAACGGATCTCCGGTGTATTGCGCAGATTGACTGTTTTTGCAAGTTTGCTGCGGATAAATCCTTCGGCACTCTTTAATCCTGCCAGCGTTTTTGCCTGGGATTCCTCATCTCCTAAAACGCTGATATATGCTTTGCATGTCTTTAAATCCGGTGCAACTTCCACTGCAACAACGCTTGTCAGCGGATTGATCCGCGGGTCTTTGATCTCCCCGCGGATAATATTGGAAAGTTCACGCTGCACTTCACCATTGATCCTGGTATTTTTAATACTGTTTTTTCTCATATCAATCCTCTTTTAGCGCGGTACCTCAACCATTGTATACGCTTCTACGATATCTAATTCCTGGAAATCTCCAAAGCCTTCAAATACAAGACCGCACTCAAATCCTGCTTTTACTTCTTTCACATCATCTTTAAATCTCTTTAAGGAAGCTAAATCACCCTCAAAGATCTGCTCACCCTCACGGGAAATACGAACTTTACATCCTCTCTGGAACATACCGTCAAGCACATAAGAACCTGCGATATTTCCAACTCCGGAAGCCTTGAAGATCTGACGGATCTCTGCGTGGCCTAAGACTTTCTCCTCGTATACCGGGTCTAACATTCCCTTCATTGCTGCCTCTACATCCTCGATCGCATTGTAGATGACTTTATAGAGACGGATATCTACATTTTCTTTATCTGCAGTAAGTTTTGCAGTCGGATCCGGACGAACGTTAAATCCGATGATGATCGCATTCGATGCAGATGCAAGGCTGACATCAGACTCGTTGATCGCACCAACACCACCATGAATGACTTTTACAACTACTTCTTCGTTCGACAGTTTTACAAGACTCTGTTTTACTGCCTCCACAGAACCCTGTACATCGGCTTTCACGATGATATCGAGTTCTTTGACATTTCCGGACTGGATCTGTGAAAACAGATCGTCTAAGGACATCTTTGCTTTTGTATCTTCGATCAGACGGTTCTTGCCCTCGGAAATATAGGTCTCTGCAAATGCTCTTGCTTCTTTCTCTGTATCCATTGCAACGAATGTCTCGCCTGCTTCCGGAACAGAAGATAAACCTAAAATCTCAACCGGCATGGAAGGACCAGCCTCTTTGACACGTCTTCCCTGATCATCGATCATCGCACGGACTTTACCATAGCAGCTTCCGCATGCTACCGGCTGACCAACTTTTAAAGTACCTTTCTGTACCAGAACAGTTGCAACAGCACCGCGTCCTTTATCAAGCTGTGCTTCAATGACAAGACCTCTTGCATTACGCTTTGGATTTGCTTTTAACTCAAGCACTTCTGCTGTTAAAAGGATCATCTCAAGCAGGTTGTCGATACCCTCTTTTGTATGTGCGGATACCGGACAGAAGATCGTGCTTCCACCCCAGTCTTCCGGAATAAGCTCATATTCGGATAACTCCTGTTTTACACGCTCGATGTTTGCACTTGGTTTATCGATCTTGTTGATTGCAACAATGATCTCAACTCCTGCTGCCTTTGCATGGTTGATCGCCTCTACAGTCTGTGGCATAACACCATCATCTGCTGCTACAACTAAGATTGCAATATCAGTAGAATTTGCACCACGCATACGCATTGCGGTAAATGCCTCATGTCCCGGTGTATCTAAGAATGTAATATTCTGTCCATTGATAGATACCACAGACGCACCGATATGCTGTGTGATACCGCCCGCTTCTCTGTCTGTCACACGGGTAGAACGGATTGCATCCAGTAAAGATGTTTTACCATGGTCAACGTGACCCATAACACAGACAACTGGTGGACGTGCTACTAAAGTATCTTCCGGATCATCTTCCTCTTTTAAGAGTTCAGCGATCACATCGACTTTTTCCTCCGGTTCACAGATACAGTTAAACTCTAATGCGATTTCTTCTGCCTGCTCGTAATCTACTTCCTGATTCACAGTAACCATTGTTCCTTTTAAGAACAGCTTCTTTACGATGACAGATGGCTGTACTTTCATCTTGTCAGCTAATTCTCTGATCGTAAGTTTCTCTGGGAGAACAAGTGTACGGATTGCATCCTCTTCCGGCTGCTGTTTTGGCTGCTGCTGCGGTTTCTTCTTGCCGCCATTCTTCTCAAGATTGATAAAACGTTCCTGTTTCTTTCCGCCAAGTGCATCATAATCATTACGCTGTCTTGCGTTTTTGTTTCTGTCTTTATCACGCTCTCTCGATTCTTTTCCTCTTAATTCTTCCGGAGCTGCTGCCGCTGCCTCTTTATTGAAACGGTCGATCTCACGGTCAAGTCTGCCGCCACCGTTATTTCCGCCACGGAAGCCATTGTTTCTGTTATTATTTCTGTCGCCCTGACCCTGTCCCGGTCTGCCATTGTTCTGGTATGGACGCTGTCCGTCATTTCTTCCGTTTCTGTCACCGTATGGACGCTGTGGTCTGTCACCATTGTTTCTCTGGTTTCTTCCGTCTCCCTGTGGACGGCGCTGACCATTGTTATTACGGTCGCGTCTGTCATTATTATTTCCCTGACGACGATCATTATTCTGCGGACGGTATTCCGGATTCTGTGCATATACATTTTCTCTCGGAGTCTGTACCTGTACAGTCTCAACCGGTTTTTTCGGTTCTTCAGCTGCCGGTTTAGCATCTCTCTGTGCCTTTAACTCTGCTGCTTTTGCTGCTGCAAGACGTTCTGCCTCTTCTGCTGCCTTTGCAGCCTCCGGGTTGATCGCACGCTCAAATGCTTTTCTCACATCATAACCGGATGTCGGTCTTGCCTGCGCATTGCCACGGTTCTGGTTCTGTCCCTGCGGACGGCGTTCACCATTACCCGGACGTCTGTCGCCATTGCCCGGACGTCTGTTGTTATTACCACCGCGGTTATTGCCCTGTTTACTGTACTGTGCATTGAATACAGCAGTAATGCTTGATTTTTTCTTCGGACGCTGCTCTGCATTTTCTGCTGATTTTGTCTGTTCATTTGCCTGCGGTTTCTGTACCGGTTTATTTTCCGGTGCAGCTGCCTTATTATCTGCCGGTTTATTTTCCGGTGCATTTTCTTTGTTCTGCGCCTTTTTCTCCGGTGCAGCAGATTTCCCGAACTTCTTTCTCACAATCTCCTGTGCCGGATCATCCACATTGCTTGAAGCTGCTTTTACTGCATATTCTGTCGTATTTAATGTCTCTATAATCTGTTTACTCTCTATTCCTAATTCTTTTGCAAGGTCATATACTCTCATTTTTGCCATTTATCTTAATTCCTCCCACTATTCAGTTGTGATTGTTGTTTCAGTCTCTCTTCTATCGAGTGCGACAGTCCCTCGTTCGTGACTGCAAGCGACGCACGAAATTCTTTTCCAATGAAATGCCCAAGCATTTCTTTATCTGAATATTCATACATTGGCACCTGATAAAACTCTGTCATATTGCGAAACATTTTCTTTGTATTGTCTGACGCATCCTGTGCAACGATGACAAGGTATGCCCTGCCCTCTTTTACCGCCTTTTCCGTAGAAAATTCTCCGCTCACCACACTGCCGGCCTTTGCGGCAATTCCTAGCATAGATAACACTCTATCTGGTTTCAAGCTGTTCCATCTCCTTTGTCAGCGTTTCATATACATCTTTTGGGATCGGCATTTTAAATGATCGTTCTAACCCTTTATTCTTTATCGCCATTGCAAGACATTCACGGTTCGGACAGATATAAGCACCTCTTCCGTTCTTTCTTCCAGTCGCATCTAAAATGATCTCCGTTTCCCCTTCTTCCGTCGGCGCTGTTTTGATCACACGGATCATATCTCTTTTGGCTTTCATTTCATGACAGCCGACACACTGCCTCATCGGAATCTTTTTATTTGACATTCTTCTTAATACCTCTTATTCTCTGTCCTCTCCGTCAGCTTCAACATTGTTTTCTTCTGTTCCGTCAGCCTCATAGCTGTCTTCTGCCGGTGCGCTGCTGTCTTCGTAATCCTCATAGGACTCGCCGTCCTCATCGTAATACTCATCTTCCTCGTAATCATTCTCATAATCAAGGAAGTCACCTGACTCTCTCGCCTGTGTCTCACTCTTAATGTCGATCTTGAATCCTGTCAGACGTGCTGCAAGTCTTGCATTCTGTCCTTCTTTACCGATTGCAAGAGAAAGCTGGTAATCCGGTACAACAACTTTCGCTGATTTTTCTTCAGCATCTGCAATAACGGAAATAACTTTTGCCGGGCTTAATGCATTTTCGATCATCATTGCCGGATTCTCATTCCAGGTAATGATATCAATTTTCTCACCGCGCAGCTCACCAACGATTGCATTAACTCTGGCACCGTTCATACCAACACATGCGCCAACCGGATCAACATCCGGATCATTGGACCATACTGCGATCTTTGTTCTGCTTCCTGCTTCACGGGCGATTGCTTTGATCTCAACGATACCCTCGCGGACTTCAGCAACCTCAGATTCAAACAGACGTTTTACAAGTTCCGGATGTGTTCTTGATACTAATACCTTTGGTCCCTTTGAAGTAGCCTTAACTTCCAGAATGTACACTTTGATACGTTCTGTCGGCTGGAACACCTCACCTTTCACCTGTTCATTTTCTGTTAAGATCGCATCAACTCTTCCTAAATTAATGCTGACATTTCTTCCAATGTAGCGCTGTACCACACCGGTCACAACATCTTTTTCCATGCTGTAATACTGATCATATAAAACCTTACGCTCTTCCTCACGGATTTTCTGTAAGATCACATTCTTTGCATTCTGTGTTGCAATACGGCCAAATTCTTTAGACTGCACCTCAATATTGACAACATCGCCGATCTCGTATTTGGAATTGATCATTTTAGCATTGACCAGACTGATCTGCTCTACCGGATCTTCTACATTTTCAACAACTGTTTTTTCCTGAAACACATGGAACTCACAGGTTTCCGGATCAATCGATACCTTTACATTATCAGATGTACCGAAATGATTCTTGCATGCTGTAACAAGAGAATTTTCAATCGCCTCAAGCAATGTATCCTTGCTGATATTCTTCTCCTGTTCCAATATATTTAACGCTTCTAACAACTCATTATTACTCATTTTAAAATCCTCCTTTAGTTTATAGTTTATCTTTAAAAATCAAATGCCAGACGGATCAGCGCAATATCACTTTTTTCAAACGTCATTTCCGTCTCATCCTCTGTCTTTATTGTCACGGTATTTTCATCATATGCAGATAAAATACCATAAAATTCCTTTTCACGGTTAATCGCACGGTATGTTCGTATCTCTACTTCTTTTCCCATGCTGCGGACATAATCCTTTTCTTTTTTTAACGGTCTTCCAAGTCCCGGAGAGCTGACCTCAAAAACATAGGAATCTTCAACGAAATCTTCTTTATCTAAAATCTCGTTCATCTCCCGCGCCACTGCCTCACAGTCATTTACGGTAATGCCGCCTTCCTTATCGATATAGGCTCTCAAGTACCAGGTACCGCCTTCCTTTACATACTCCACATCGACCAGCTCAAAATTCATGCGGTCCAAGATCGGAGTAATCAGTTCTTCGGTGCGCGTTTCGTATGTTTCACGTTTTGACATGTGTACACCTTCTTTCTTCCATATTCAGTTTTCCTTTTGCCAGATTCTTTCACTCATCAGAATACATGGCTCCTAAACATGAATTGAGAGAGGGCTTTCGTCCTCTCTCAATCAAGTCATCGTGTTATCATTTATTAATGTAACACTTTCCTTTCTAAAATGCAAGCCTTTTGCGGGATTTCAATGAAATTTCCTATTACAAAAAAAATTGCCAATACACCATCTGGCATACTGACAACTTCTCGGGTTGGGCTGTTTATCTCTTTCGAAATAACAGTGAGTAGCTCGTAGGGGAATCGAACCCCTGTTTCCGCCGTGAGAGGGCGGCGTCTTAACCGCTTGACCAACGGGCCACAAATATTTGATTATCTCTGTTATAAAACAGAATAGCTCGTAGGGGAATCGAACCCCTGTTTCCGCCGTGAGAGGGCGGCGTCTTAACCGCTTGACCAACGGGCCATAAGTATTTGTTCATCCCTGTTATAAAACAGAGTAGCTCGTAGGGGAATCGAACCCCTGTTTCCGCCGTGAGAGGGCGGCGTCTTAACCGCTTGACCAACGAGCCGAACTGATACTTATTATAGCATGCTTTTTTTTATTTGCAAGTCTTTTTTTGAACTTTTTTTATTTTTTTAAAAATATGAACAATTTACACAATTCTGTGTCATATTTTTTCCTGTTTTCATGGCACATTTACACCTTTTCATACATTAAATCCTCTATTACTTCCTTAACCGTCGAAATCCGTTCTATTTTTCCAACATTTGAACCGCAAAATACAAGCCCGTTTTCGATATCTCCATGTACGGCACGGATCAATGCCTGTGTAATGCAGTATGGAATCTGCGCAGGTTTGCAGTTTTTAATACAATGATAACAGCGTTCCACCCGCTGTGCCGTATTTTCTGTTTTCTGGACAAACGCATTATTCAATGCACGTCCCGGCATGCCGACCGGACTTTTGATAATTTTTACGTCCGACTCTTCTGCTGTCACATAAGCATTCTTGTATTCTAAAGACGCATCACATTCTTTTGTTGCAACAAATCTTGTCGCTGCCTGAATACCATCTGCCCCGATTTCTGCGATTCGTTTTGCGTCGGCTGCATCCCAGATCCCACCTGCCGCAAAAACAGGGATCTGTTTATGGTATTTCTCCTCATACTGTTTCTTTTCTTCCATGATCGCAGTCAGTTCTTCCGCAAAACGGATTTTGGGAATGTCCTCAAGTTGTTCTCTTGAAAATCCCAGATGGCCGCCTGCTTCTGGTCCCTCAGCAACAATAAAATCTGCTGTTCTGCCGTATTTCTTATCCCAGGTTTTTAAGATCAGGGACGCAGCACGCCTTGATGATACAATGGGTGCGATCTTTGCCTTCCCCGCTTCTACCAGTTCCGGCAGGTCTATTGGAAGCCCTGCTCCACAGATCACAGCATCTGCCCCCGCACGCACTGCTTCTTTTACATGTTCTCTGTACTGCTGTAATGCAACCATGACATTCACTGCCACCATTCCTCTTCCAGCAGACAATTCTTTTGCCCTGGCAATATGTTTCCGGATACCGCGCAGATTACATTCTTCTTCATTTCCCACAAAATCAGGTTCTTCAAATCCGATCTGTGCTGTGGAGATCACTCCCATACCTCCCTCCGCCGCAACTGCACCTGCCAGACCGCTTAAACTCACACCAACTCCCATGCCTCCCTGTATCAGCGGCAGGCTCAGATTCCATCCCTCAAAACTGTTCATTGAAAAAATTGGTTTCATAATATCCCTCTCTATTATATATAGTTTTTATTACTATGTATTATAGTAGCATTTAATATATATCATGTCAATGACAACCATATTATTATTTATAAAGAAAAATACCCTGCTCTGCCGCATTGGCATTACAGGGTATTTTCCATCTTCTGTTATATAGTCTGTCTTACAGATTATTCGTCATATCCATTCGGATTATTCTTCTGCCATCTCCAGGAATCTTCACACATTTCCTTGATACCATACTGTGCCTTCCAGCCAAGCTCACGCTCCGCTTTTGAAGGATCACAATAGCATGTTGCGATATCTCCTGCACGTCTTGGTTTGATTGCGTATGGAATCTTTACGCCGGTTGCAGCTTCGAAGTTTTTCACAATATCAAGTACGCTGTAACCATGACCAGTTCCAAGGTTATAGATTGCAAGACCACAGTTCTCATCAATCTTCTTCAATGCCTTTACATGACCAAGTGCAAGATCAACGACATGAATATAATCTCTGACACCAGTTCCATCCGGTGTATCATAATCATTGCCAAATACACCAAGTTCTTTTAATTTTCCAACTGCCACCTGTGTGATATACGGCATCAGATTGTTCGGGATACCATTCGGGTTTTCTCCCATTGTTCCGCTCTTATGGGCACCGATCGGGTTAAAGTAACGAAGTAAAATAACATTCCACTCCGGATCAGCTTTCTGGATATCCATCAGTACCTGCTCTAACATGGATTTTGTCCAGCCATAAGGATTGGTACACTGACCTTTCGGGCAGTTCTCTGTGATCGGGATTTCAGCCGGATCACCATATACCGTTGCTGAAGATGAGAAAATAATGTTCTTGCAGTTATGCTGGCGCATTACATCTACCAGAGTTAATGTTCCTGAAATATTGTTGTTGTAATATTCCCAAGGTTTCTGTACAGACTCACCAACAGCCTTTAATCCTGCAAAATGAATGCAGCTGTCAATTTTCTCTTTCTTAAAGATCTCATTTAAGATCTCACGGTCTAAAATATCTCCTTTATAGAAAGTTACATCTTTTCCTGTGATTGCTTTTACACGCTCTAATGATTTCTCAGATGCATTTACCAGATTGTCAAGAACAACAACCTCATAACCTGCATTTAATAATTCTACACATGTGTGACTTCCAATAAATCCGGCACCGCCGGTAACTAAAATTGCCATAGTTTTCTTCCACCTTTCCATAACAAGTCTTTTTATTTACCTTCAACGTTATGGGTACATCTTACCCCATTCTGATGAAAATGTATAGCCAAAAATGTACAAATAATATGTAAAAATGTTGCATATTAGTATGGCAGCCAGTATACTTATATTTATAAAATACACTGGCAGTTAATTACCAGTAAATAATGGAGGATTTCTATGTATGAAAAACATAAAAATTCCTACAAAGTAACGGAAAAGGAACTGGTTTCTCTTTCTGTGTACAATGTAGGATTTCAACGATGTGATTCCCTGTATCAGTGGGGACCGGGAATCCGGGATCATTATCTGATCCATTATATTATTTCAGGAAAGGGATTCTATAAGATTGGAAAACGCACTTATGAATTACAGGCGGGAGACTCATTTTTAGTCTATCCAAACACAGAGGTTGTTTATTACGCTGCCGAAGCGGATCCGTGGGAATATGCATGGGTAGGTTTTACAGGCAGTGACGCTTCCATGATCTTAAAAGCAACTGATTTTTCGCCTGAAAAACCGATTATCCGCTCTACACCTCACGGAGATGACATTCACCGACAGATACTTCATATATATGATGCAAGAGGCAACGAATTTCAGCATGCCGTGGAAATGACCGGACGGCTCTATACAATGCTCGCCATGTTTTTACACGACGCCTCCCACACAACAGAACAAATTTCTGCCAACAGTTATGTGCAAAAAGGCATCGAATATATCTCTTCCAATTATTCTTATGCAATTACCGTGGAAGATATTGCAGACTATGTCGGGGTCAGCCGCAGCCACCTGTTCCGCTCTTTTGAGTCAGTGCTCGGTCAGTCACCAAAGGAATATCTGACGGATTTTCGCATGAAACAGGCATGTTATCTTTTAGAACACTCCAATCTGTCCATCACTGCAATTGCGAACTCACTTGGTTTTGACAACAGCTTATATTTTTCCAAAACATTTCACAAGCAAAAGCAAATGTCCCCAAAAGAATACCGGGCACATTCGCGTACTCCCCAGTCATAATACCGCATTTAACATACATGATTTCCTTTTTCAATATCGTTTTTACATATCACTGGTTTTCGCATAGAACTCACTGCCATTCCAGTATGCTTTTGCTTCTCCCGCAAGCACCGCCTTACAAAAATCTTTTTCATCAGCAAGTCTTCTGTCAAACAGCATACCACCACCAATCATCTTTGTGGTGTGCTGGTCAGAGCCTGCCGTAATAGGAAGTTCATGTTTTCTTGCATAGGCAATGGCTTTCTCATTATATAAAATGTTTTTATGCGCCGTGCTTGCCGGACTCTCATGTGTGGCATTGATTCCCTCTACCGCATCCACACAGTCTGGGAAAAGACGGATTTCCGGAATATAGTCCTCCTCACGGAACGGATGAGCCTGACTGACAATGCCTCCACCGGCATGCACCAGTTCATATTGCTCTTTTACATCTGCATCCTTGATCTCGGGATGTTCTAACAGCCATTCCTTACTTAACCCATATATTAAAAATTCTGTTCCCTGATATCCTGACTCCCATCCAAAGAATACCTGCAATCCAATCTTATCGCCTTCTTCTTTTGCATGTTCATATCCCTTGCAGAATTGTTCCACCCAGTCTTTCCACGGAAGACTCCGGTCTGCTGCCGTATTTCCATAGAAGAAATGGTCTGTTACAACGATGCCGGCATATCCCGCTTTCTGATACGCTCCCGCCATCTCTGCCCCTGTATTCTGTCCGCATGCACTACCCTCTGACGTGTGTACATGGGTGTCATATAAATATCCGTTTATCTGCATGAAAAACCTCCACTTTGTCTTCCATAGAAAAAGAACCTACCCCGGCAGGTTGTCCCACCGGAATAAGTTCTCTTAAGTCTTGTCCTATAATTAAGCAACTGCTTTCTTAGCAATTTCTGCTAATGCTGCAAATCCTGCTGCATCATTTACAGCCATCTCTGCTAACATTTTACGGTTGATATCAACACCAGCTACTTTTAAGCCGTGCATCATCTGGCTGTAAGAGATTCCGTTCATTCTTGCTGCTGCGTTGATACGAGCGATCCATAACTGACGGAACTGTCTCTTTCTTTCTTTTCTACCTGCATAAGAACTTGTTAAGGCTCTCATAACAGACTGTTTTGCAACACGGTACTGTTTAGAACGAGCTCCTCTGTAACCTTTTGCTAATTTTAATGTTCTATTATGTCTTTTTTTAGCGCCTAAACCGCCTTTAACTCTTGCCATGATCTATTCCTCCTTAACAACTTTCTTACATGTATGGTAAAATCTTCTTCATATTCTTAACGTTTGTAGCATCTACGATAGCCGGTTTTCTAAGATTTCTCTTATTCTTTGTTGTTTTCTTTGTTAAGATATGTCTCTTGTAAGCTTTATTTCTCTTTAATTTTCCTGTTCCTGTTACTTTGAAACGTTTTGCAGCTGCTCTGCTTGTTTTCATTTTTGGCATGATATATTCCTCCTTAAAATTATGATTTTTTTTCTGCCAACACCATGCTGATGCTTCTGCCTTCAACCTTTGGTGCTTTTTCCACTACTGCAACCTCTGCAAGACTCTCAGCAAAATCATCCAGAATGTGTTTGCTGGCATTCATATGTGCCATCTCACGTCCGCGGAATCTTAAAGTAATCTTTACTTTATCACCTTTGCTCAAGAATTTTTTTGCAGCATTCATTTTGGTGTTCAAATCATTTGAATCAATATTCGGTGACAGACGAATCTCTTTTAACTCGACCACTTTCTGTTTTTTTCTGGCTTCTTTCTCTTTTCTAGCCATCTCATAACGATATTTACCGTAATCGATAATCTTACATACCGGCGGCTTTGCGGTCGGAGCAATCTTGACCAAATCAAGCTCTGCTTCCTCAGCCAGCTTCATTGCTTCTCTTGCTGACATAATGCCAAGCTGTTCTCCGTTTTCTCCGATCAGACGAACTTCTCTGTCTCTGATCTGTTCATTAATCATTAACTCGCTAATGGTATTGCACCTCCAAAATATTATTCTTTACTTGCATCAAAAAAAGTGGATAGGCAGACTATCCACTTTTAATACTCAATACTCGCAAGGTGCGGTACTTCAAACAACAGGAATATTCCCGATGCCTTGAATATAAAACCATGAGTCACACGAATGCTGGTGCTCCGGTGAGAGTGGATACTCTACTTTGTTTTCAACAACTATTTAACTATACCACTTCAAAATATCTCTGTCAAGTGTTTTCTTATTAATTATTCCTGTGGAAGAACATATTTACTAATCAGTTCATCTAAGGATACTGCCTGAGCAGAAAGCTCCTCGCTGGTAGCAGAGGACTCCTGTGCGGTTGCGGAGTTTGCCTGAACAACCTCCGAAATCTGGTTGACACCCTGCTCTGCCTGTTCCATGGCAGTTGCCTGATCTCTGGATACCTGTCTGACATTTCTGGCAGACTCGGCAATTTTGCCGATTCCTTCTACAACTGTTTCAATGGATGCTGCAGCTTTGTCTGCCGCCTTGTTTCCTTCTGCGATCTCCTCTAAGGATCCTTCAATCAGTTTTCTGGTATCTACTGCAGATTTTGTACTCTGCTCTGCTAACTGACGGATCTGGTCAGCAACAACCGCAAATCCTCTTCCTGCCTCTCCTGCTCTTGCCGCCTCAATGGAAGCATTTAAGGAAAGCAGGTTTGTCTGGGATGCGATATCCTCAATCTCAGAAATGATATTCTCGATATTTTTGGATGTCTCGTTGATGCGTGTCATTGCATCTACCATTGCTGTCATCTGCACACGGCTGTTGTCAGCTTCGTCTGCATACTGTTTTGCCTGTACATAGGACTCATGTGCCTGATCTGCAGATTTTTCAATATTCTCTGTGATGCTTGTGATCGTAGCCTGTAACTCTTCTACTGCACCTGCCTGCTCAGTAGCACCCTCTGCAAGACTCTGGGATGCCTCTGCAAGGTTTGTAGATCCTGCGGATACCTGACTGGACGCATCTTCAATAGAACGTAATGTTACGATCATCTGATTCTTCATATCACGCATAGCGAGAAGCAGCTTCTCAAATTCACCCTGATATACTTCCGGACAGTCTGTTCTGATATCGAAGTTACCACTTGCCATATCTGCAAGATGTTTGCCACAGTCAGCAATAACAAGCTTTAATGTTTCTTTCATCTCATTCGCTGTATTGATCATATCTGCAACCTCATCCTGGGTATCTACTACCGGGAACGGATCGGTAAGGTTACCTTTTGCAAATGTTGTAAATCTGTCACTCAACTCACCAAGTGGTACTGCGATACCCTTTGCAATGGAACTTCCCATTCTCATTGCCTGTGCAAATGCAAATACAATCATTGCAACAATCATAATAAGGAAAATAATACTCATGGCAGAAAGCTTTGCCTCAAGGGAGTTTCCCTCGTTTACGTTTGCATTCAGCAAGTCAGCTGTAAGGCTGTAAACCTGCTCATACAATGGATCTACGGTATCGTTCATCATTTGCTGGGCTTTGATGCTGTCTTCATTGTCCGTGGAAGCGCCGATCTCCATCGCTTGGGCTTCTGCATCCCAGTACTGCTGAACAAGTGTGTTCACCTGCTCATAGAGATCTTTCTCAGTGCCTGTCACACAGGTGTTCGCAACTATAGCCCAGTAATCATCAAACTTCTGTTTCTTTTCATCATGTATCTGTTTCATGGTTGCGATCATATCAGCATCATTGTAACCAATCACACCGCGCGCTGCCGATCTCGCATCTGCAAAAACGATCATTGCCTTTCCGATATCACCCTGTGAAAAACCATAATTAGTAAGCGCATGTTTATACTGCGCAGATATAATAAGCATCATAATTGCTCCAATAACACCTGCAATGGATGCAAGCAGTGCAACGACTGTGAAACATTTTTTCAGCCGTTCCTGAATTTTTAGATTCTTATACATAACCTTTTCCTCCTGTTTGTGCACTTTATTTACTATGTCTGTCAGGTATTGTCATCGATAAGCTGCTTTATCCCCTGCTGCTCGGACTGTGGCATCAGTTTTGACACCTCAAACATCACGATCAGCTGCTTATCATAGGATGCCACATCATTAAAGCAGCTCTGATTGGCATTCATGATCGTCGGCATCGGAATCACCTGTTTTTCATTTACATCAATGATCTCACGGACACTCTCTACTTCAAGACCAATCTTCATGCCATTCATACTTGCCACAATAACATTTTTTATATCCTGTTTTGGATATCCGAAATAGTCAGCAAGATTACATATCGGAACGATATCACCATGCAGATTCACGATTCCTTCGATATGCGCAGGTGCATTTGGAACACCTACCACACTCATTCTGGTTTCAATCGACTCGACATCATCCACCGGTATTCCAAAACGGACATTATTGAGCATAAACGTCAGTAATTGCATTTTTTCACCTTCTTTGCTGTATTTTTTGCCTAAAAACCATCCTGCGACTATTGTACCATTCTGGTAAAATATGTAAACCATTTTTTTTATATTTTTTAACTTTTTGACAAATATATTCCATTCATGCTACGATGAAATTGCTTAACCGTTTTCATATAATAACAGACTTTACTCTACCATAACAGCTCTGTTGTTATAAAATACAGATATGAAAGGACTTACAGACTATGGATAATAGAATTGTTGACCTGCATGTACATTCCACGGAATCAGATGGAACATTTACACCCACTGAGGTGATCGCCGAAGCAAAAAAAGCCGGTCTTTCCGCTATCGCTCTGACGGACCATGATACTGCCACCGGTATCAAAAAAGCTATGGATGCCGCAAAGGAAGCCGGTATTGAGCTGATCCCGGGCATTGAACTTTCCACTGCTTACACGCTTCCGGGAAAAAAACAGGAAAAGGAAATCCACATCGTCGGTCTCTACATTAACCCGGATGACCCGGAACTCTTAAAAATGACTGCAGACTTCCGTGACTGCCGTGATAAACGGAACGAAAAAATGATCCTTGCCCTGCAAAAAGAAGGATTTCCAATTACTATGGAAGCCCTCCTGGCAGAAAATCCGGATAGTGTCATTACACGCGCAAACATCGCACGTTTCCTTTATGAACACGGATGGATTAAATCCGTTTCCGAAGCATTTGACAAATACATCGGTGATGGCTGCCGCTGCTATGTCGGACGTTTTAAAGTATCTCCAATGGAAGCCGTCTCACTTATAAAAAGAACCGGTGGTGTCGCCATCCTTGCGCATCCGCTGCTTTATCATCTGGGGGTAGAACAATTACAGCTTCTGATCGACGACTTAAAGGCGGCAGGACTTGACGGCATTGAGGCAATCTACTCTACCTATACCACTGGAGAAGAACAGCTTGTCAAACGTATTGCAAAAGAAAATAATCTGCTCATCAGCGGCGGCTCGGATTTTCATGGGGAAAACAAACCTGCCATAAAACTTGGCATCGGACGCGGACAGCTTTATATCCCTTATTCTGTATTAGAAGCAATCAAAATACATGCCGGAAAATAGTCCATATCCCATATATTTTACGGGGAAACAGGTTCGGTGGATCATAGTACAAATTTTTCAATCACCTCAGCAATGGCATCATGATTATTGTCATTTACCGTGACGTAATCCGCTGCTGCTTTTGCTTTTTCGGTGGCATTTTTCACTGCAACCCCTACGTATGCAGTTTTTATCATCGGAACATCACTATCTTCATCTCCGACTGCGATGGTCGTATCCATCGGCATGTTTAAAATCTTTGTCAGTTCTAAAATACCGGTCGCCTTGCTTGTATTCTTAGGACTATATTCAAGATACTGGCTGCTTGAGAAGAAACTGTTACATTTTCCCTGTTCCCATTTCAAATTCCTTTTCTGGAAACGTTCTAACTTGTCTCTCTGATCCAGTGAGATCAGCATAACCTTCTGTGGTTCTTCCTCTAAAGCATCCAGAATATTCGGTGATATCTTATAGGAAATATGTGCCTGTTTCACATAATAATCCAGCTCTTTGGTATGTTTTGTAGTGATAAGATCCGTACTGTTATAGGTCTGCACATATAAACCGGCACGTTTTGCCTTATCAAAAAGCTCCTGCACAACCTCAATCGGAAGTGAACGCTGCAACAATACGCGGTCTGCCGCACAGTCATAAAGCACCGCACCATTGAATGCGATCATATAACACCCAGGTGTATTTAACCCCAGATTTCTTGCGACTTCTCTTGCCGTTTCAACCGGTCTTCCGGTTGCAAGTGCTATGTAATGTCCTGCCTCTAACATTTTGTGAATTGCATCACGGTTCTTCTGTGAGATACTTTTATCATCGCACAGTAATGTTGCATCCAGATCCACACATAAAATTTTGTGATTCATATACCTCTCCCCTTCTTATATGTGAAAAACCATTTCACACTCCACCACTTCCGCTATTCTGCAGGCTCTGCCGGAACAAACACCCTTTCCCGGTATACATGATCCTGTTTCGGGACCGCCACAACGGCTTCCTCACAGAATTGCATCTGTGAATTGACTAAAACTTTTCCTCTTTTATCTATTTTCTCATAATTTCCATCTGATTTCAAGATATGAGCCTTTGTATTGTCAGATAATTCAACTTCAAGAATATGTTTTGCAGATTCTTTTGCATCATCATCCAGAACAGGGAACAATATTTCAACACGACGGTCCAAGTTACGCGGCATCCAGTCTGCACTTCCCATATAAACTTCATCCGCACCGTTATTCTCAAACCAGAAAATTCTGCTGTGCTCTAAGAAATTTCCAACAATCGAACGCACTTCGATATTTTCACTCACACCTTCGATGCCTACTTTCAGACAGCAGATACCACGCACGATCAGCTGGATCTTTACCCCTGCTGCCGACGCCTCATAAAGCGCTGCTATGATTCCCGGATCGCAGAGTGAATTCATCTTGGCAACAATACGGGCAGGTCTTCCTTTTTTTGCATGTGCCGTCTCCCTGCCGATCAGCTTCATGAATTTATTACGCAGCCAGATTGGTGCAAGTGACAGTTCATTCCAGGAAAGTGGTTCAGAATAACCGGAAAGCATATTGAATACCGCTGTCGCATCTTCTCCAATCGCTTCATTGCAGGTAAAGATTCCACAGTCCGTATATAATTTTGCTGTTGAATCGTTATAGTTACCGGTTCCAAGATGCACATATCTGCGGATGCCATCCTCTTCCCTGCGGACAACCAGTGCGATCTTACTGTGGGTTTTTAAACCAACCAGTCCATAAATTACATGACAGCCTGCCTGTTCTAATTTTTTCGCCCAGACAATATTATTTTCTTCATCAAAACGTGCTTTTAATTCTACTAAAACAGATACCTGCTTGCCATTTTCCGCTGCCTGTGCCAAAGAAGCAATAATCGGTGAATTACCACTGACACGGTAAAGAGTCTGCTTAATCGCAAGAACATCGGGATCAGATGCCGCCTGTCGGATAAAGTCAACGACAGGGTCAAAGGTCTGATATGGGTGATGTAAAAAAATATCTCCATTTCTAATCAGTTCAAACAGATTTTCTCCCGGCTCGATCTTTGGATTCTTCTGCGGTGTATACGGCTTGTAACGCAAATGATCACAACCGGAAAGTCCATACATTTTCATAAGGAAAGTAAGATCGATCGGTCCCTGAATACAGAAGATATCTTCCTCTGCCACTTTCAGTTCATCCTTTAAGAACCGCAGCAGACGTTTATCGATTCCACTCTCTACTTCAAGACGGATCACTTCGCCCCACTGTCTCATCTTAAGCTGTTTCTGGATCTCTTTTAAAAGATCCTCTGCCTCGTCCTCATCAATTGTCAGATCCGCATTTCGCATGATACGGTATGGGTACGCACAGAGTACTTCATAATTTAAAAACAGTTTGTCGATATTTTTTTCAATGATCTGTTCTAACAGGATAAAGCTCCTGACACTTTCTTCTTCCGAAGGGATCTGTACCAGTCTTGGAAGTACTCCCGGAACCTGTACTGTCGCAAAATCCAGTTCCTGCTTTTCACTTTTTGTATTCTTTTTTGAAAGCAATGCAGCAATGTTTAATGTCTTATTGCGGATGAGCGGAAACGGACGTGATGCATCCACTGCCATCGGTGTCAGTACCGGATAAACATTCTCCTCAAAATAACGGTCTACAAATCTTTTTTGTTCCTCTGTCAGATCCTCAAATGCATCAATGATGTAGATCTGTTCTTTTTTAAGCAGTGGAAGCAGGGATCTGTTATATGTAGTGTACTGCAGATCCACCATTTCCCTTGTTTTTCATTGATGGCAGCAAGCTGCTCTTTCGCTGTCATACCTGCAATGTCTCTTTTTTTATAATCAGCATGTACCATATCTTTCAAAGAAGCAACACGCACCATATAAAATTCATCCAGGTTCGATGAAGTGATACTGACAAATTTCAGACGCTCTAAGAGTGGGATGCTCTTATCGCGTGCTTCATTTAATACACGGTTATCAAATTTCAACCAGCTTAATTCTCTGTTTTCGTAATACTGTGGATTTTTAAAATCTTTTTCCTTTTCCATAGTGGTGTCCTCCATTTAATACACACGTTTCTCCTTTATCACTGGTTTTATGCTGAATATGTTTTCAAAGTAAGAAACCTTCGCATCAAACAGTGCCTTTTCCAGCGCAATATCATCATCCGTCTCAATCGTGATCACCAGTTCTTTTCCTTTTACTGCTGCACGCACATTTTTGAATTTCTGTTTATGGCTGCGATCCATAGCATTTGATACACGTAATATAGCAGAAAGTTTTGCAATGACAAGGTAGCTTTCATGACTGATATCGTTTTCAAACTCTTCGTAGGCAGGCAGCGGATAGGTATTATAAAGAACCGTGTACGCAACAATCTCACGTTCCATATGCGTAAGTCCTATAATTTCCGATTCCATGATAATATCATAAGAACAGACCGGTCCGTTCGCAAGACTGATATATTTACCACAATCATGTAAAATTGCAGCCACCTGCAGTAAAAGTCTCTCCCTTTTTCCCAGTCCGTGAATTTTTTTCATTGTGTCAAAGATCAGTGTAGCCATCTGCGTCAATGCATCAATGTGTGGCGAATAACTCATATAACGTGCAGACAGATTTCCCGCTGCTGAGATAACATCTGCATCAAAATCATGAACCGGTTTACAAAGTTTATGTTTCTGTGCATAATCATATGCAATACCATCACTGACAATGACACCCGATGCCCAGATTTTTTCCGCTTTCATTTTACGTGCCATACATTTAAAAATGATCATATATGGAATGATCAGGGAATCATTTTCATTTGATAAATTCAATTTCTCTGAGATCTGCTCCACAGTCTTTTTGTCAAGTCCATCCAAAAAAGCCAGGAAATCATTGGTTTCCATCAGATTTGCATGTTTTTTCCCTGTGACTTTACCGGCAACTTCCATGATATAGTCCCCGATGATGATCAGATTTTTTACCTTTACCTGTTCTGTGAACATTGCCATAAACACGTTTAGTTCTTTTTCTACCAGTTCTTCGATCTGCAGCTCATACTGCTCTAAACTGCAGCTTTTTTTTGCAAGCTGTTCCTGCATCCGCATGGTTCCAAGTCCAAGATGCTGTGTAGTGATCACTTTCCCCTTTGAAAAGATCGTGATCTGCATACCGCCGCCACCGACATCAACTACTGCTGCACCTGTTTTTATCAGTTCTTCAAACTCACTGCGCATCGCAACCGATTTATAACTGATAAAACGATGCTCAGAGTTGCTTAAGACATGTACCGTAAGTCCGGTGCGGATACGGATCTGGTCTAAGATAAACAATTCATTGCTCACATCACGGAGCGCTGCAGCTGCATATGCCTCATACCCATCCACCTGATACTCTTTCATGATGCCTGTAAACTGTTCTAACGTATCACAGAGAGCTTCCACCAGCTCATACCCGATCACGCCGCGCGAATACGCATCCCGCCCAAGCTCGATCCGGCTTCTGATATAATCGATTTTGCGAATACCTTTTCTGGCAGAGATTTCAAAAATTTTCAAGCTCACCTCATAAGAACCGATATAAATCGCTGCAAATGTA
This sequence comes from Roseburia rectibacter, assembly GCF_014287515.2. Taxonomy (NCBI): domain Bacteria; kingdom Bacillati; phylum Bacillota; class Clostridia; order Lachnospirales; family Lachnospiraceae; genus Roseburia; species Roseburia rectibacter. The sequence goes on along the minus strand of NZ_CP092473.1, from coordinate 1,982,328 downwards.
TGAATTGCCATATCTTATCCTCCTGCTTTCAAGTTATTCCTGTTTTCCAAGCAGATAATTAATAAACTGCTGTGCTGTTCTTCCTGACAGTCCGCCATGGGCAAGTTCCCATTTGTTTGCCTCGGCAAGAAGTGTTTCTTCTTCCATGGTAATGCCATTCTTTTTGGCAAGTGAGACTACGATATTCTGGAACTCTTTTTTGCTTGGTGCACCAAAATAAATAGAAACACCGAATCTTGCATACAGGGACAACTTTTCCTGTACTGTATCTGAAGTATGCATATCCTCCCTTACTTCCTCTTTATCAGAGAATGTCTCACGGATCAGATGACGTCTGTTTGAAGTTGCGTAGATCAAAACATTATCCGGTTTCTTCTCAAGTCCTCCTTCGATCACTGCTTTCAGATATTTATATTCGATCTCAAATTCCTCAAATGACAGATCATCCATATAAATAATAAATTTGTAATTACGGTTTTTAATCTGTGCGATCACATCATTCAAATCGCAGAACTGATGCTTGTACACTTCGATCAGACGCAGTCCCCTGTCGTAATACTGATTTGCGATTGCCTTGATACTGGTTGATTTTCCGGTTCCTGCATCTCCATAAAGCAGGCAGTTGTTTGCCTCTTTTCCACGGACAAAACTCTCCGTATTGTCAATCAGTTTCTGTTTTGCGATCTCATATCCGACCAGATCGTCTAATCTTACATGTGCAATATTTGTGATCGGTACGATCTGTGCACCTTCTTCTTTATGTAACACACGGAATGCTTTATGCAGTCCTAACTTTCCAACACCAAATTCACCATAAAACTCCGTAACGGCATCCTTAAAATCGTTTGCGTCAGCCGCCTGTTCTAATTTTTCCGTCAGTTCACAGATGCGGTCACGAATCCTCTTATTAAATAATTTTCCGCTGTCACTTGCACTTTCATAATGCAGTAATGCATCCATACAGTCGATCTCATAATCTTTTGCCAGCCCGGTAAAATCAAAATCAAATAAATCTTTCATGATCTTAAAATCATGAAGTGCGATCTGATTAACAGAACCTTCCATGCCACCCCTGATCTCACATCCACAGCTGTATGCATTTTCATTATTGACCAGAATAAATGCAATAAAATTATGCCAGAGGTTTCCTTTAAATCCATGGCTTACAGCAAGTTCTGATAACTGGTTAAAGCACTCATATAACAGAGCTTCGATATCCTCTCTGTTGTAATATTCATTCTCATAATTCTCCATGATCCATGCCATGTTATAGAATAATTTTCCATTTTCAAAATTTTTATATAAAATCAGATTTTTTGTGCTTTTCATGTCTTTCTCCATTTCTCTGTATGAAAAGTTTTTCACACATTTCTTTCGTTCTAATAATTTCCAAGGATCTTTAATCCCAATGTTTCCTCTGCGAGTCCCCTTAATGCATTCTGTACTGCTGCATCATTTAAATTTCCTTCAAAGTCAACAAAGAAACGATATTCCCAGTTTTTCCCCTGAACCGGTCTTGATTCGATATGGTTCATATTGATGCCGTTGTAAATAAAATGGGATAACATATGGTAAAGAGATCCACTCTCGTGCATACCTTCAAAACAGATACTGATCTTTTCCGCTTTTGAAGTAAATACACGTTTACCGGATACAATGATAAAGCGTGTTGCGTTCATCTTGTTATTCTGGATACATTCATCGAGTACCTTCAGTCCATAGATATCTGCCGTCAGGCTGCTTGCAATCGCTGCTTTATGTTTTTTGCCGTCTTCTTTTACTTTCTTGGCAGCCATTGCTGTATTTTTCAGACTGTGTTTTTCCCACTCTCTATGGCTTTCAAGATATCTGCCGCACTGCATCAGTGCCTGTGGGTGAGAATAGACGTCTGTGATATCAGAAAGTTCTGCTTCCGGCAGTCCAAGCAGTGCATGATTGATCTGTATGATCTGCTCCCCTACGATACAATTATCATATTCTACCATCAGGTCATAATTTTCAGATACGATACCCGCCGAGGAATTTTCAATCGGTAAAACTGCATAATCAGCTTCTCCGTTTTTGATCGCCTCCATGGCATCGCGCCAGGTCTCCACGTGATAACTGTCTGTCTGCTCTCCAAAGTATTCTCTTAAGGCAAGCTGGCTGTACGCTCCCTCTGTCCCCTGAAATACAATACGCGCATTGTGATAATCCAAACTTTCCACTTCTGTAAAATCTGGTTTTTCATACATGCCGTGTGCGGTTAAAAGCTGATACTGACGTTTTCTGCTCATCGACATGATCTGCTCAAACAGTTCACGTATCCCATGTTTATTAAAATCTGTTTTGCCAAGTGCTGTCAGAGTTGCAAGTTTTGAATCTTCGCGTTCTTTGTCAAATACCTTTTTCCCGGTATTGATCTTATATTCTGCAACACCTGCTGCAATCTCCATTCTCTCCTGATATAAATCTACGATCTGTCTGTCAATGACATCGATCTGGTCTCTTAATTCTTTTAAGTCTTTCATGGATTCCACCTTTGTTATTTGTATTACTTCTAATATATTACATTAACGTGCTAATATCAAGGGCAGAAAAAGTGATATTCCATAGGAAAAATATAGTATTCGTGCTCTGAAAATGCTATAATAAACACAGATGAGAAGCAAATCAAACACATTGTCACGTCAGCATAAAATGCTCTCAGAATGGAGGCCTTATGAAAAAAGTTATCACGATTCTCTTAGTTATCCTCGTACTCGCCGCCGGTGTCGGTTTTGGTGTCTACCACCACAAATCAAACGAGACAAAATTCAATGACGATTACATAAACGGCAACACGGCTGGCAATCTCTACAATGCCGGCATCTTCTGCACGGCAGCTGATGGTACGATTTATTTTGCCAATCCTTCTGACGGCAGTAAACTCTATTCTATGAACAGTGATGGTTCAGACCTTACAAAGATTTCTGATGATGTTGCCACCTTTATCAATACGGATGACAATTATATTTACTATGTGCGCAACAATCCGGTTTTTACAGAACCATTTTCATTTTTGACGATCAACACAGACAGTCTCTGCCGGCTTGACCGCAGCAAGCATAAAAAGAGCATTCTCCTTGATTCTTCCGCGAGTCTTTATGCCTCTTTAGTCGGAAATAAAGTTTATTATCTGCATTATGATGATAAGGATTTTACAACTTTTTATGAAGTAGGCATTGATGGCACCGGCATGAAGCAGGTAGATAAAACACCATACCGTCCCTGCTCGACAGTTGGACAGTATATCTATTATAATGGTGTATCGAACGAACATAGCATCTGGCGTTTTGATACAGTTACTGATACGGCAGAACTTGTACTTAAAGGAAATTATTATATGCCGGCTGTAATTGGTGATACACTCTTTTTTCTGGACAACGAACAGAATTATACACTTACCCGCACAGATCTTTCCGGGGGGGCGCCTGTCACTCTAAGCGATGACCGCATTGACTGCTATAACATCACCGGTGACTATATTTATTTCCAGCGCAACAGTACAAGCGCGCCTGCTCTCTGCCGTATGAAAACGGACGGCAGTGATTACACCGTGATCACAGAGGGCAACTATACCAATATCAATGCCACAGAAACGGATATCTATTTCAGGGATTTTGCATCGGGTGTCATGTACAAAACACCGATCGCTGATCCTTCTGACGTCGAAGTTTTCAATCCAGGAACAGGTTCTTCCGACAAGTGATCCTGCAGCGGATATACAGATATACAGCCGGCAATGGTTTTATCAAAAAAACACAGGGACTTTTTGTTAGTCTTCTGTGTTTTTTCATACCTTTTTATCTTTTTTCTACGTGAAATCAAACAGTGAAAGCTGGTTCGATTCCGGCATATCGCCAAGCAGTCCTAAATCTCCCATCAGGTCAATGACCGTCTTCGTTGCTTTTGTTCTCTGTCTGAAATCATCCCTGGATAAGAATTTCCCATCCTTTGCTGCTTCTGCCACCGCGATCGCAGCATTGTCTCCCATACCATCGATGGTATTTAATGCAGGCATCAGTTTTCCGTCAATGATCTGGAAACGATCCGGTTTTGCCCGGTAAATATCAATCGGTATAAAATCAAAGCCTCTTGCATACATTTCCTGCACGATCTTCATATCACGGTAAACATCCTGCTCTTTCTTGGAAAGTGAGTCTTTTCTGCGCTCATAATCTTTCTGAAAATAGGTAAGGCGCTCTCTTCCCTGACACATGATCTCATAGTTGAATCCGGTCGCACGAATGGAAAAATAGGCTGCATAGTAGGCAAGCGGATAATATACTTTGCAGTATGCAATACGCCATGCCATCATAACGTAAGCTGCCGCATGCGCTTTTGGGAACATGTATTTGATCTTTAAACAGGAATCAATGTACCACTCCGGCACATCATGTGCACGCATCTCCGTCTTCCATTCTTCCTTAAGTCCCTTTCCCTTTCGTACAGACTCCATGATCGTAAAGGACTGCTCACTGTCAAGTCCCATCTGGATCAGGTAGATCATGATATCATCACGCGTACAGATGGCAGTAGAAATCGTCGCCAGTCCCTGCTCGATCAATGTCTGTGCATTGCCAAGCCATACATCGGTACCGTGTGACAGACCGGAAATACGGATCAAATCTGAAAATTCCTGTGGTTTCGCATCGATAACCATCTGCATGGCGAACTCTGTGCCAAACTCCGGGATACCAAGGCATCCAAGCGGAATACCTCCGATCTCCTCCGGTGTGACACCGAGTGCTGATGTATTCTTAAATAAAGACATGACTGCTTCATCATCCAGAGGGATCGTAACCGGATCGATTCCCGTTAAGTCCTGAAGCATACGGATCATGGTCGGATCATCGTGTCCTAATATATCAAGTTTTAACAGGTTGTGGTCAATCGAATGGTAGTCGAAATGCGTAGTGACTGTCGCAGTTGTCATATCGTTTGCCGGGTGCTGTACCGGAGTAAAAGTGTTGATCTCCTCTCCCACCGGAAGTACGACGATACCACCCGGATGCTGTCCGGTTGTTCTTCTTACGCCGACACATCCCTGTACAATACGGTCGATCTCACAGTTTCTCTTATGAATACCACGTTCTTCATAATAATTCTTAATATAACCAAATGCCGTCTTATCTGCAAGTGTACCGATCGTACCGGCGCGGAATGTCTGACCGTAACCGAAGATAACCTCACAGTACGCATGTGCCTTACTCTGATACTCACCGGAGAAGTTTAAGTCGATATCCGGCTCCTTATTTCCCTTAAATCCAAGGAAAGTTTCGAATGGAATATCAAATCCGTCTTTCACTAATTTTTCACCACAGACCGGACAGATCTTATCCGGCATATCGCAACCGCTTCTGCCGGAAAATGCCTTAACCTCCGGCGAATCAAAGTCGCTGTATTTACAGTTAGGGCAGCGGTAATGTGCCTGAAGTGGATTTACTTCCGTGATACCGGACATTGTTGCCGCAAAGGATGAACCTACGGAACCACGTGATCCAACCAGATATCCATCCTCATTTGATTTCCATACCAGTTTCTGTGCAATGATATACATAACCGCATATCCGTTGGAAATGATGGAGTTTAACTCACGGTCTAACCGCTCCTTTACGATTGGTGGAAGTTCTTCCCCATACATACTGTGTGCCTTGGTATAGCAGATATCACGCAGCATCTGATCCGAATTTTCAATCACAGGCGGACATTTATCCGGACGTACCGGTGCAATTTTCTCGCACATATCCGCAATCTTGTTCGGGTTTGTGATAACAACTTCTTCCGCTTTTGACGAGCCCAGATACTCAAATTCTTTGAGCATTTCCTCTGTTGTCCGAAGATAAAGCGGAGCCTGGTCATCTGCATCCTTAAATCCTTTTCCCGCCATAATGATACGACGGTAAATCTCATCTTCCGGATCAAGGAAATGTACATCACAGGTTGCAACAACAAGTTTTCCGAATGTTTCTCCAAGTTTTACGATACGACGGTTGATATCCTGCAGCTCCTCGATCGTACTGACCGATTCCTTATCGCTTTTTAGCATAAATTCATTGTTGCCAAGTGGCTGGATCTCCAGATAATCATAAAACTTTACAAGTCTTATGATCTCTTCTTCTGGTCTTCCACCTACGATCGCACGGTAAAGCTCCCCCGCTTCACAAGCAGAACCTAACAGCAGACCTTCACGGTATTTTACAAATTCGCTTTTCGGAATACGCGGTCTTTTGTTATAGTAAGTCAGATGTGACAATGAGACCAAACGGTACAGATTGATACGTCCGATATCGTTTGTCGCAAGGATGATCGCATGATATGTGTTCATCTTCATGATCGTCTCCGGTGAAGCCTGTCCCATCTGGTTAACTTCATCTAAAGTCTCCATCCCCCGGTCATGAAGCATCTTTACAAACTTTACAAAAATCTCTGCCGTACATCCTGCATCATCCACTGCACGGTGGTGGTTCTCTAAAGAGACTCCAAGTGCTTTTGCCACTGTATCCAGTTTGAACCGGTTTAGCTGCGGCATCAGGATTCGTGCTAAGGCAACCGTGTCAATGATCGTAAAATCTTTCTCAATCCCCTGCCTCTCACAGTTTTTGATGATAAAACTCATATCAAAATCAGCATTATGGGCAACCATGATCGCATCCCCGCAGAACTCCATAAACTGCGGCAGGATTGTCTCGATCTTTGGTGCATCAATTACCATATCATCACGGATGGAGGTCAGTTCCTCAATCCTGTATGGGATTGGCACTTCCGGGTTTACAAAAGTGGAGAACCGGTCTGTGATCTCCCCATGCTCCACTTTTACCGCACCGATCTCTATGATCTTATTTTTTTCAGGAGAAAATCCGGTCGTCTCAAGATCAAATACCACATAAGTATCATCGAGATTCTGGTTTTTCGAGTTGGTAATGATATCTTTTAAATCATCCACCAGATATGCCTCCACACCATAGATAACCTTAAAGTCATCATCCGGCGAGATCGCATGGTTTGCATCCGGGAACGCCTGTACATCCCCATGATCAGTGATAGCGATTGCTTTATGTCCCCATTTCACGGCACGTTTTACGATATCTTTTACCTCGGAAACACCATCCATATCGCTCATCTTGGTATGGCAATGCAGTTCCACACGTTTTTCCGGGCTTGTATCCATACGGACAGACGTAAAATCCGGTATCTTTTTGATTCCGACAATCGAACCTATCGTAAGTTCACTATCGAATTTATCGATTGTCGTAACACCTTTAATCTTTAAAAATGCACCTTTTTTCACACCCTCAAGCAGCTCCGGAAGCTGGTCATTTCTGGTAAAAATTTTTAAGACGATCGAATCCGTAAAATCGGTTACCGACATAATCACGATTGTTTTTTCATTGCGGATTTCTCTCGTCTCAAGTGTCATGACCTGACAGCGTATCGTAACCTCTCCCATTTCTCCGACGATCTTCTCGATCGGGATCGTCTCATCATCAAAATCTTTTCCATATAAAACATCCGGATTATCTGATTTTTTGTATCCGCCATAGGAACCACCATCATATTTCTTTCGAAATTCTTTTTTCCCGAAAGATTTTTCCCCTTTTTCGTCTGCCATTTTTGCTGTATTTGCTGCAAATTTTGCATTATTCCCTGCGTTTGCAGATTCTTTTGCATTATTTGATTCCTTTGTGGCAGTTTTTGTCGTCATATTCGCAGTCTGCACATCTCTGTCATCCTGTGATTCCACTTTTACCGGTGTATCATCCTCATGAAGCTGTACGCGTTTTAAAATATTTTTTATCTCAAACTGTATCTGTAAGTCACTGTTTTTCTTATGTTTACTCTCTTTCGGTTCCTCAAAAGCAAGTTCCACGGAAAGATCAAGTCCACAGCGCTCACAGACCACTTTCTCTAAAAATTCAACGATCTCATGTGATCTGGTCTGCGCAATGATCGTATTCTCTAAAGTTAAAAGCAGATGTGAATCCCCTGTAAACTCCATTTTAGCGGAACGCAGCAGATTATACTCCATCAGACTGTAATTTTTCAGCTCCTCTAAGATACTGTCCTTATACAGATCCATCAGTTTCTCCGCTGTATACTGCTCTGACAACTGATATTTTTCAATGACCTTGACATCCATGTGTCTGTTTTTAAAGATCTGGTCATGTATGTTTTTTTCCAACTGATATATATTCTTTTTATGTATGAGACGTTTTCCATTTAAGTAGATCCGGATATGATCTTTCTCATGATTCATACCGACTTTGGTAACTTCCGTCTCCGATAACAGTTTTTTCATATCCCCGTTCACTTCCAGTGTCGGAAATACATCAAAAAACATTTTTGTCATGTTGTTTCAACTCCAACTTACTTAATTCTCATTCCAGTGCAGCAGTTCAAACCTGAGGCTCTCTAACAGTTCAGATTCCGGTACTTTCTTGTAAACTTCCCCGTGTTTGATGATAAGCCCTTCTCCGATTCCTCCGGCAATTCCGATATCCGCTTCTTTTGCTTCTCCTGGTCCATTGACCACGCAGCCCATAACCGCAACTTTGATATCAAGCGGAATATCTGCAACCATGTTTTCGACCTGGTTGGCAAGTCCGATCAGGTCAATTCTGGTTCTTCCACAGGTAGGACAGGAAACAACCTCAATGCCGCCCTTTCTCAGTCCAAGTGTCTTTAAGATCAGCTTCGCAGATTTGATCTCTTCTAATGGATCTCCGGTCAATGACACGCGGATTGTGTCTCCGATTCCCTGAGATAAGATCAGACCAAGTCCGATTGAGGATTTGATATTGCCGCTGATGATTGTTCCTGCTTCTGTGATTCCGACATGCAGTGGATGATCCGTTTTCTCCGCGATCAGTTCATGTGCTTTCACACACATCATAACATCTGAGGATTTGATACTGATGACAAGGTTATCATATCCCATATCCTCGATCATTTTTACTTTATCTAATGCGCTCTCCACGATTCCCTCGGCGGTCACACCGTGATATTTTTCTACAAGATCTTTCTCTAGGGAACCACTGTTAACACCGACACGGATCGGGATCTGGCGCTCTCTTGCTGCATCTACGACTGCCTGCACACGCTCCCTGCTTCCGATATTTCCCGGATTGATACGGATCTTATCCGCACCATGCTCGATCGCTGCGATCGCCAGACGGTAATCAAAATGAATATCAGCCACAACCGGGATCGTTACCTGTTTTTTTATCTCTGTCAGTGCTTCTGCAGCTTCCATGGTAGGTACTGCGCATCTTATGATATCACAGCCTGCAGCAGCAAGTTTATTGATCTGTGCCACTGTCGCTGCAACATCCTCTGTCTTTGTATTTGTCATTGACTGGATCAGGATTGGATTGCCGCCTCCGATCACCTTAGAACCGATTTTTACTGTTTTTGTTTTCACTGTCATTTCACCTCTACATGAAAATTTTTCGGATATCGTTAAACATTACGACCACCATCAAAAGCATCAATAGCATAAGCCCTACAAAATGCACCATGCCCTCTTTATCCGGAGCCACCTTTTTGCCCCGGATCGCTTCAACGATCAGAAATACAAGTCTTCCACCGTCCAGTGCCGGAAGTGGCAGCAGATTCATGACACCAAGGTTTGCGGAAATTAAAATGGAAATATAGAGCATCTGTAAAAATGCCGCATAATAACCATAGGAAACACTCTCCTCATAACTGTCACCGATCGCATCGACCAGACCTACCGGACCGCTCATATCATTTAAGGTAACACCACCCGTGACAAGCATTTTCAAACTTCCAAGAGTTGTATCGATCCAGTATTTTACTTCATAACCGCTGTATAAGAAATTCTTAAAAATATTTCCTTTTTCCACTTCACCGCCGACAAAACCATAACGGTATCTGCCAAGTTCTTCATCAAATAACGGTGTCAGATCTGCCGTATATCTTTTCCCATCACGCTCATAAGTTACTTTGACAGTCTCACCGGCATGAAACATTGAGTAGGAACTGACCTCTCTGTAAAAATGAATATGTTTTCCGTTCATCTTTACAATGACATCCCCCGCCTGCATTCCTGCCTGCTCTGCTGCAAATCCCTCACTGACCTGCGTTATCTTAGGAATATCATATCCGTTGCATGAAAGAAGGATGAATGAAAAAAAGAATGCCATGATAAAATTAAAGACCGGTCCGGCAGCGACCACGCTGATCCTTGCCCATACAGACTTTTTCCCAAACGCTCTGTCATCGCTGCTTTCACCGTCCTCGCCCTCCATCATACAGGCACCGCCAAACGGAAGCAGTTTCAGGGAATATTTTGTTTCCCCCTTCGTCACACCAAAGATCGTCGGTCCGAGTCCAAGACAAAATTCATTGACACGGATTCCATTTGCCTTTGCGAGTGAAAAATGCCCCAGTTCATGAAATATAATAATGATACTAAAGATCAATAATGCAATAATAATTTTCATCCGTTTCTAATACCTTTCCATTCTGCATTTATACCCATTTCTGTTCAATATACTCATATACTGCCTGTTCTGTTTCTAATACCTCATCCAGACTCGGATCATTTTTATAAGCCACATATTCCATGCAGTCCTCAATGATTTCCGTAATCTGCGGATAACTGATCTTCCGATCTAAAAACATTGCCACCGCCCGCTCATTTGCTGCATTAAATACCGTTGGCTGGCTGCCGCCCTTTCTCATTGCATCGTAAGCTAATGCCAGACCTTTAAATGTCTTTGTATCCGGTCTCTCAAACGTCAGGCTTCCCAGTTCAAAAAGATCAAGTCTTTTACCTGACATTTTTCTGCGCTCTGGATAATAAAGTGCATACTGGATCGGCAGACGCATATCCGGTGTTCCAAGCTGTGCGATCACTGCCCCGTCCTCATACTGCACAGCAGAATGGATCACACTCTGTGGATGAACGACCACTTCAATCTGATCTAATTCCACCCCAAAAAGCCACTTTGCCTCCATAACTTCAAGTCCTTTATTGACAAGTGTGGATGAATCTATTGTTATCTTTCTTCCCATTGACCAGTTCGGATGCTTTAGGGCATCTTCCACTTTCATCCCTGCAAGATCAGCCGTACTTTTTCCACGGAATGGTCCACCGGATGCTGTCAGCAGTATCTTTTCAATACGATTGCCCGCATTTCCCTGCAGCGACTGGAAAATTGCACTGTGTTCGCTGTCCACCGGAAGGATGGGCACATGATATTCTTTTGCTAATGGAATAATAATATGCCCTGCCGTTACCAGTGTTTCTTTATTTGCAAGGGCAATTTTTTTACCTGCCTTAATTGCAGCAACTGTCGGCCGGATTCCCATCATGCCAACGATCGCAGTAACTAAAATCTCACTCTCCGGATGAACTGCCACATCGATCAGTCCCTCCATCCCTGAAACCACTTTCGTATCTGTGTCTGCTATTTTAATCTTCAGTGCTTCTGCAGCTTCTTCCTTGAACACACATACCAGTTTTGGAGAAAACTCCCTAACCTGCTGCTCTAACAATGTAATATTGCTTCCTGCTGCAAACGCAACAACCTCAATATCCCTCTGTTCTCTTACGATATCAAGTGTCTGCGTACCTATCGACCCCGTCGAACCTAAGATTGCTATTTTTTTCATATCCGTATCCTCTGTTTACAATACAATAAAATTTGCTGCAAGGAAATAAATCATCGGTGCAGTAAAGATCACACTGTCAAAGCGGTCTAAGATACCGCCATGACCCGGGATCAGCTTTCCGTAATCCTTGATCTCATAGTTTCTTTTGATTGCAGAGGCAGTCAGATCACCCACCATGGAAATCAGCGCTCCAACCGCACTGATCGCCGCCATGATCCACACATGCTGCATGGTAACACCCATCGCATTTTTAAAGATCATGCCATAAATGACAGTTAAAAGTGCAGCTCCAACTACTCCGCCAATTGCTCCCTCAACAGACTTTTTCGGACTTAATTTTGGAGACATCTTATGTTTTCCGATCAGCATGCCTACACAGTACGCACAGGTATCGCATCCCCACGAACACAAAAAGATCAGCCAGACAATATAAGCGCCTGCGTTAAGCATCCTTGTCTGGTATACATAAGAAAGCATCACAGCAACATAAAACACTCCAAAAAATACAGCCAGCATCTGCTCTGTCTTATATTTCGGATAGGTAAAGACATAAACAAACATAAGTGCCATCAGAAAACCTAAAACAACTACCATAATATCCGGCAGAAAATCCCATTTTAAATTACAGTAAAATACAGTTGCTGCAAGATAGCCCACGATTCCCGGTAATTCTTTTTCCACATGAAAAATCCTGTACAATTCGAACATCCCGATATACGAAATGAGTAATGTCGAAAAGAGTAATACATCTCCCCCTGTGATAATAAGCACCAATGCGGCTGCAACTAACACAATGCCGCTCAACAGTCTTGTTTTAAACATATACGAAAACCTGCCCTTTCCTCTTTCAGTTTATTTGGATTTCTCTGTCAATCCACCAAATCTTCTGTCTCTCTTATTATACGCTTCTACAGCTTTTTCTAATTCCTCTTTTCCAAAATCCGGCCATGGTACATCCGTGAAATAAAATTCGCTGTACGCAAGCTGCCACAACAGATAATTTGAAAGGCGCTGTTCTCCACTTGTCCGGATCAGAAGATCCGGGTCCGGAATCCCTGCTGTATCCAGATATGACGCAAACACATCCTCATTTAATTCTGATATCTGCCTTGTTCCATTCTCCATATCCTGATAAAGTTTTTTCATTGCACGGATCATTTCATCCCTGCTTCCATAATTAATAGCAATCTGTAAATTCAGGCCATCATTATTCGCAGAAGCTGCTTCCAGTTCTGTAATCTGTGCCTGGAACCGGTCACTTAAACGTGTGGTATCTCCGATCACACGCACACGCATATTATTTTTGTCTGCTGTTTTGATACAGTTCTTCAGATAACTTTCGAGAAGCTTCATGAGCGCTGCCACTTCTCCCTCAGGTCTGTTCCAGTTTTCTGTTGAGAAAGCATACAGGGTCAGATATCTGATTCCCATATCATGTGCTGCTTTGCAGACTGTTTCCACATTTTTTGCTCCGACTGTATGTCCATAATTTCTTGGCATTCCCTTACTTTTCGCCCATCTTCCGTTTCCGTCAAGGATAATTGCTACATGCTGTGGAATTTTCATTTTGATCCTCCGTTCCTGCCTACTTTTCATGAAAAATCATTTTCATTTCATAAAGCGAAAATGAGGACACGCTTTTGTCATGTCCTCACCTCTATATTCTACACAAAAATCCTTAAACTGTCAGGATCTCTTTTGTTTTTGCCTCAACAGCCTTATCGATCTCAGTGATATATTTATCAGTCATTTTCTGTGCGCCGTCCTCTAACTCTTTCACTTCGTCCTCGGACACATCTGCAGACTTACTTAACTTCTTGAAAGAATCATTGGCATCACGACGGATATTACGAATTGCAACTTTTGCACTCTCACCTTTTTTCTTAACATCCTTTGCCAGTTCTTTACGTCTTTCCTCTGTGAGTTCCGGGAAAAGAAGACGAATCACTTTTCCATCATTGGTCGGGTTGATTCCAAGATCCGATGTTAAGATTGCCTTCTCGATCTCTTTTACCATGGATGCTTCCCACGGCTGGATCTGAATCATTCTCGGTTCCGGGACATTAACGTTTGCCACCTGCTGGATTGCTGTCGGTGTTCCGTAATAGTCAACTCTTAACTTGTCAAGGACATGCGGATTAGCACGTCCGGCACGGATGCTTCCAAACTCCTCAGACAGGTTATTCATTGTTTTCTGCATTTTTTCATCAAACTGAACTAATCTTTCATCCATATATTTTTCCATACCTTTCGCGGTTTTTATTGCAATAGAATGTATATTCTGTAAACATTCTGCTGTCATGAATTATACGGTTACTTTCGTACCATTAAAATCGCCTGTCATTGCCTTTACAATGCTGTTTTCCTCGTTCAGTCCAAAAACAAACATCGGCATTTTATTTTCCATACACATGATCGATGCAGTAAGGTCAACCACTGCAAGTTTGCGGTCAATAACCTCCTGTATAGATACCTCGCTGTATTTTACAGCGGAAGGATTGATCTTTGGATCGCTGTCATAAACACCATCAATTGCTTTTGCAAGGTAGATTCCCTCTGCCTCCATCTCGATCGCACGGAGCACAATGCCTGTGTCCGTTGAAAAATACGGATGTCCGGTTCCTCCTGCAAAAAATACGACCATTCCTTTTTCAAAATACTTATTTGCACGGTCTTTTGAAAACAGTTTTGTCATGCTTCCACACTCAAATGGTGTCAGGATCTGTGTTTTCATTCCAACGGAACGGAAAATTTCAGAAACATAGATACAGTTCATAACTGTCGCAAGCATTCCTATCTGATCCGCCTTTGTACGATCAATGGTTTCACTGGTTCTTCCTCTCCAGAAATTACCTCCGCCGATCACGATGCCGACCTGAATGCCCTGATCTGTAATCTGTTTTACCTGTCGCGCCACTTCTGTAACAGTCGGCTCGTCAAATCCGGTATGTTTTTCACCAGCTAAAGCTTCACCGCTTAATTTTAAGAATACTCTCTTCATATTCGATTACTCGTTTCCTTTCTGAGCATTACCATTGAACAGGCTCTGTACATCCACGTCAGAGTAGCACTGTGAACAGAATCCCTCGATTACTGCGCCGTTGTTGATCTGTACAGAACGGGATTTGATGTTACCCATAACAACTGCGGATGTGTCTACAACAACCGGTCCCTGTACATCGATATCACCTTTGATAGCTCCTGCGATCACTGCGGAAGTGGAAGTTACATTACCGATGATAACAGAACCAAGACCGATTTTAACGGTTCCTGTGCTGACAACCTCTCCCTCGATCTTTGCTGCATCTGCAAAAAACTCAGACGCACTGCTGTTTCCATTTACGACACCAGTTACAACTAATTTGCCGTTACATCCTACATTTCCTTCTACCTGTCCTCTTACATCTAAAGAACCGTTTGATACAATGTCACCTTTGATGATTGTTCCCTCTGTGATTACAGATACCTCATCAGATACCGGTGCGCTCTGGTTATTAGTTGCAGGTGCTGTTGTATTGTCAGCCATTTTTCTTTCCTCCTGGGTTGCTTTTGTAATATTTGAAACTGTTTCATTTTTTTCTGTTACAGGTGCTGCTGTTTTTTCCGGCTGTACACTTGCATGCTGTGCTGCCATTTCTGCGGCACTTCTTGCTACGGCTGCTTTCTCAGCTTCCTGCTTTGTCACCTGTTCTAACAGACCATCCAGCTTGGAAAGTTCTGTCTCAACATCCACTTCGCCTTCTAACGTATTAACCTCAACGTCATCTTCGTTCGTGCTGGTTTCCAGGTTGTCATCTGCAGGCATCAGTTCATTGACTGCCTGTGAGAAGTCATCTTTAAAATCCTTGAAAAATCCCATGTTCATTCCTCCATTTATTCTCAGTTATTCCACTGTGTCTGCTTTCACATACTGAATAACCTGTGTATCTTCATCAATCGGTAATATTTGTGCGCCCATTCCCTCTAAAGCCTCAATCAAAGGTCCTAAAGCTTCTACCGTTGCTGACTTATCTTTCCCGTCATGCAGCAAAACCACCGACGTTTTATATTTTACTACATCATCTGTCACATTTTCAACTATTTCCTCAGATGTATACACAGTTGAAGCGCCATCTCCAGCCGATACATTCCAGTCGTAATAGACAATTCCC
The DNA here is from genome assembly GCF_014287515.2 of Roseburia rectibacter. Lineage (NCBI taxonomy): Bacteria > Bacillati > Bacillota > Clostridia > Lachnospirales > Lachnospiraceae > Roseburia > Roseburia rectibacter. The sequence continues at coordinate 1,966,516 of NZ_CP092473.1, read as the reverse complement.
TGCGTATTAAGATAATGGATAAAATAATCCATCGGCACATTACTGATGAGATTATTGCTTCCTCCCGGAAAACGATAATAAAAGCTGTCCACTCCTGTGGTCTGCTTTAAGAAATTCTTCAGTGTCATATAATCCTGCTCAAACGCTTCCTCTGACTGATAGATCACACTATACTGATTTGAATAAGAATTCATGCCAAGAGTATGCCCCTCATCTACAATCCTTTTATAAACAGGAATCATTTCTTCATCCTGGCTTCCATTCACAAAGAAAGTAGCTTTCACACCATATTCTTCTAATACATCTAAAATCTCAGACGTATGTTCAGACGGTACATTATCAAATGTTAAGTATACCTTATGTAAATCTCCGTCCGATGCCATATTATCTTCATCGGATATTCCTGTAGCCGGAGGTGTTACTTTATCCCAGGTCATCTCCGTCTGCATAATTTCCGTATCTTCTGTTTCCTCTGCTATCACACCGCCACTCAGCTTTGCGGCAGCGCCTGCATTGACCTGATCTGTATTCTGTTCGCTGCTGCTTGTCACCAGCCGGTCTATCTTATGTTCCAGTGACACCATCTTAAAAAATAATGCCACGATCAGAATCATGGAAAGAACAATCCATCCTGCTACGATCAAGATAATACCGTTTCGGATCTTCGCAATCCTTTTTCTGCGTTTCCGCTGGTGATTCAGCATTTCTGAATCTTTATCCTGCATACAATACCCCCAAGGTAATCGTTAGTACCTATCTATTGTAACACATTTTTTTATTTTTCAAATAAAAAAGCGCAAAAAAATTGATTAATTTTTCCGCACTTTTTTTGTTATTGTCTGATTATTTTTATTTATCTTCTACTATTTTATTTTCCAAGCATATTTGCAATAAAAAAACCGCCAATAAAAAGTAATATTCCCAGCAAAAGCTGTCCAATCCCAATGGAAACAATATTCATTCCCGAAAGAACTGCGATCGGTGATGAAATGACCAGTCCCATAATCGCAAAATAAGTTCTTCTCTCCTGTTTTTTCAGGAGATATTCCACGAGTTTTGAAACAAGAAATATTCCCAGCACTACACCAATGCCAAACGGAATGAGAACTGCCGCACACGAAAACAGCACTTCCCACCTTAATCCCGGCAATGCAGCCAGGAATTCACTGATCCTGTTTATGACCGGCGTATAGTACCCAAGAGACATCAAAAGCATTGATCCACTGACACCTGGAATGACCATGGTCGCTGCAGCTACTGTTCCGACCAGAAATAAGGACATACTGCTCTGTATACCGGGTTCTAAAGAAACATCTGTTCCCTGTTTCCAAAACTGCATCCATACGACCAGTCCAAAGAACAGTAAAAACAGCAATATCTCCGAAACCGAAGCACGTTTTCCCATTACTTTTGGCAATAAAAGTGGTACTCCGCCAAAGATCAGACCAATAAATAACATTGCTGTCTCAAACGGAAATTCCAGAAAAAAATATCCGATCACAAACGACAATCCACCGATCCCACACAGCATCCCAACTGCATATGGCAGTAAAAACCTGACACTCCTCCAAAAATGTTTAGGCATTTCCGTCACAGCAGAGATCACATCCCCGTATATTCCCATGGAAACCATCATAGTTCCTCCACTGACACCCGGAATGATATTTGCAACACCGATTGCGATTCCCCGCAATACATCTTTTAAAAATGACATAATATTCCTCCAACTTCTGTTATTCTGCCAACCTTACTTCTGTCATCTCTTGTGCAATATTTAATGCATGATCTCCGATTCTCTCAAAATCAGTGAGCATCTCTGTATAGAGAACACTCCCTTCACCCGATGCCGTTCCTTCCTGTATCCGGTGCATCATACGATTTCTATAATCCTCTGTCATGTCATCCATCTTTTGTTCGAGTGCTGAGACACGACTTAATTCGTCGAGTGCCTCCATATTTTCATTTAAAAGCAGCGTCAAAAGTTCCTCGCAGGTCTGCTGCATCTGCAAAATTTCTTCCTTTACTTCTTTTGAAAATCTGACATCTTTTTCCTTCAGCCACTCAGAATATCCGCAAATATTCATTGCATGATCACTGATTCTTTCTATGTTGCTGGTCACTTTGAAATAGGCACTTAATATCCTGCTTCCCTGCGTATTTGTCTCATGTGCCATGTTTTTGGATATGTACTTTGAAATCTCTCGGTTTAAAAAATCCACGTACTCCTCTTTTTCTTCCACTTTCGGAATAAATCCATCATCACAGTTTAAAAATGCCGTAAAACTGTCAGAAACATTTTTCTTTGCGATCTCAAGCATTCTCGCTATCTCTTTGTGTGTCAGTTCGAAATTGATTGCTGATACGCCGATTTTCCCTTCCGTCACCGGTTTTGTATTTTTTAAATACTTTAAATACATTCCCTCCTCCGGCTCGTCCACATCCGGCAGAATCTTTTCTGCCAGTTTTGCCAGAAGATTTCCCGCCGGAAGCAATAATATTGTTGTTACAATATTAAACAGCGTATGCATATTTGCGATCTGCGCTGCCGGATTTGCAGGTGTAAGTCCTCCTACCCAGGAAGTCAGTGGCGTCAGCATACAGAGTATCGTAAAGACTGCTGTTCCTATGATATTAAATGAAAGATGGATGATCGTCGTCCGCTTAGCATTCCGGCCTGTTCCAATCGACGCTAACACTGCTGTAATACAGGTACCGATATTTTGTCCAAACAGCACATACACTGCTCCAGAAAAAGAAATCGCCCCACTTGCCGCAAGAGCCTGAAGGATTCCAACCGACGCTGATGAGGACTGGATCAATGCTGTAAAAACTGCACCTGCTAAAATTCCAAGCAGAGGATTGGAAAATTTTGTCATCATATCAATGAACGCTTTGGAATCCCGAAGCGGCATCATTGCTGTGCTCATCATTTCCATTCCAATAAAAAGAACACCAAGCCCTGCTAAAATACCTCCTATGTTTTTTACTTTTGGCTGTTTCAGAAAAACAACCAGCACAACACCTAAAAACGCAATAAACGGTGCGATCGCCCCGGCATCAAGTGCGATCAGCTGTCCTGTAATGGTCGTACCGATATTAGCACCCATGATCACTCCGACTGCCTGCCGCAATGTCATCATGCCGGAATTAACAAAACCTACGACCATAACTGTTGTTGCGGAGGATGACTGTATGATCGCAGTGATCACTGCTCCTACTAAAACACCTAAATACCGGTTCGTTGTCAGCCGCTCTAAGATCTGTTTCATCTTATTTCCGGCAGCAGCCTCCATCCCCTGGCTCATCATGTTCATTCCATACAGAAAAAGCGCCAGTCCTCCTAATAATGATGCAAATTCTTTTGCTCCCATTTTATCCCTCTTTTTTTAGTTATTACGGCATTTTCCGTTTTTCCTGCAAACACGTCATTGCCGCTTTTTACACACTCTTTTAACATATCAGACGTATTTTTTACCGTCAACCGGGATATCGGATTCTTAACGCTTCCTGTATTTTTTTTATGAAGTTTTTGTCAATTCTATGTAATGCCTGCATCTGCCAAATGTCATTATATTTGTTCCAGAAAGATGCTGTTTATTATATGCCTGCTTACAGAAAAAGTACTGCTGTCTCAAGACTCTCCAGCATAATCTTCTCACCCGGCAGAGTTTTTCTACCTGTATTTGACAGCAAAATTTCTTTTACCTCTCCCGGCAGCATCAACTCTGCCGCATCTTTTCCGTAATTTGCGATTACAAGTATTTTCTGTCCGTTTTCTTCTCCAATACGCATAAATCCAAATATTGTATCCGTATCTTCATAAACTGGTACTACTCTTCCATAAACAAAAGTTTCTTTAAATTCCGGTGATTTGCGCAGTGCGATCAGCTTTTTATAATAGGAAAGTACTGAGTCCTCCCGTCCTTCCTGCTCACGGACATTGATTTCTTTATAATTTGGATTCATTGCAAGCCAAGGCACATGTACACTAAAGCCTCCTTTTTCATCTGCACTCCACTGCATTGGTGTACGCGCATTGTCCCTGCTGTTTTCATAGCAGCATGCCAATGCTTCTTCTTTCGTACATCCTGCCTCGATTGCAACCTGATACTGATCTTTTGTACTGATATCATCATATTCTGAAATATCGTTTCTATGACAGTTTGTCATACCGATTTCCTGTCCCTGATAAATAAACGGGATTCCCCGAAGCAGGATTGAAGTTGTGGCAAGCATTTTTTTGCCCATTTCATTCTGCGCATAATCCGGAAGGTAACGGCTTGCACCTCTCGGTTCATCATGATTTTCAATGATGTTTGCCTTAAACCCAATGCCCTCCATCTCTTTCTGGGAAGCAAACAAAATTTCTCGCCAGCGTTTAAAATCTATCTTTTTGCTGTCATACCATCCATGCTCACCATAGGTCAGTTCATGTGCAGAGAAATCAAACATGCTTGAGAAATGACCATCATCCCCGACAAACTCCCTTAATTCGTCCTCTTTCATATTAAATACTTCACCAACTGTAAAAGCGTCGTATTTCTCGAAAGTCTCATGTTTCATCTCCTCTAAAAATTCTCCGACGCCGTCTGTCTCTTCTACCATCTTCACACATGACACCAGACCATCATCCCCATCCGGTTCATAGGAAGGAAAACTTGTATCTTTCTTGATATTAATGATCGCATCAATACGGAATCCACCAAGTCCCTTATCTAACCACCAGTTGATCATCTTATATATCTTATCCCGTACTTCTTTGTTTTCCCAGTTCCAGTCCGGCTGTTCCTTAGCAAACATATGCAGATAGTATTTATCCGATCCCGGCACCGGCTCCCATGCCTTTCCACCAAAATAAGAACGATAATTGCTTGGTTCTTTTCCATCTTTTCCCTTTACAAAATAAAAATAATCTGCATAAGGTCCGTCCGGATCAGCTAAAGCCGCCTTAAAATATTCATGTTCACTCGAACAATGGTTTACCACCAGATCCATAACAATGTACATGTCACGCTTTTTTGCTTCGGCAAGCAGCTCGTCAAATTCTTCCATAGTTCCAAATTCTTCTGCAATCTTATAGTAATCAGATATATCATATCCCTGGTCAATAAACGGTGATTTATAAATCGGAGAAAGCCAGATGATATCAATGCCAAGTTCTTTTAAATAATCCAGTTTTGAGATAATTCCTCTCAGATCACCAATTCCGTCTCCGTTTGTATCCAGAAAACTCTTTGGATAGATCTGATATGCTACCTTGTCATGCCACCATTTTCTTTTCATTTTTTTCCTCCTGACACATTTTATTTCAATATTCTTTTTATATTTTTTGCATAATTCTGTTTTCTTTTTCAGCTGATGTAAATATTATATTTGATTTTTATTCGTTTTTCTTGCATTATGGTTGGATAATATTGTACAATACTGCTATCATAGCTACCCAACAAATGTTGGTTTGTTTATGAAATAAATCGCCCGTCCCAATGGTGTGTCGCAGGTTTGTGAGTGGCATCTTGCGCAAAGCCGGAGTAATTTTTGTTCCGTTGTACGAAAATAAGAAAAGTCTAAGTGTGTCTGAGTTAGATTTTTTCGGAGTGACGTGACCGGCGTTCAACGAGCCATCCGTGGCTCGTGAAGCCTTGTTCTGCCATCCGTGGCAGAACATCACTGTGTATCTGCAGACACACTAAGATTTTCTAATTTTCTCCCAAAGTCACAAAATCAGCTCCGGCTTTGCGCAAGATGCCAGTCTTCAGGTTGTGAACACCATTTGGGTGGGCGGTTCATCTCAAAATCGGGGGGCGTAAGTGCGGATTTTTGATATTCGCACGAATGGAAATATGCTTAAAATCCTAAGGTGTTGTATCATTGATATTCAGCCTAATGACTTTCCAGAATTTCCATCTGCTACATTGTACTACATGAATTGTTTCGTAAATTGTCAGACCAATAACACAAAATATTCTTCAAATGTGTATGGCAATAAACATGAGCATAGTGGAATATATTGAGTTTTTTGCCAGCGTTATCAAACAAATAATAAATTATTGAATATAGTTATTTAGAAATATTTTTTAATCAGATTCAGACACAAAACACTAAAAATTTACGCACCCCCAAGGTTGTAAAATGAGTTCTCCGGCGAAGGGTGGTTCACAACTTAGTGGCTGGCAAATCGCATTAAGCCGGGACCTGTTTTGTGACTTTGGGAGAAAATTAGTCAATCTTAGACTGCCTGTCCGCAATACAGTGTTGTGCTGCCACGGACGGCAGCACAAGTCTTAATGTGCCCGGATGGCACATTTAAGACGCACACGTCACTCCGCCACAACCTGAACCAGGCAGCCTTAGATTGTCTTATTTTCGGACAACGGAAACAAAACAGTCCCGGCTTGATGCAATTTGCCAATCGAAAACCCCCGAAACCACCCTACACAGGGCAACTCATGCTTGGATATATTGTGTATTTTCAGGTAGTAAAAAAGCTGGCAGCAGATTCGCATATACAGACCAAAATCTGCACCGGCAGAATGGAGTTTTTATGGCAATCAGTTTATCTTTAGACCAAAAAGAAAAAGCAAAACACGGTGAACAGCTCTTTCCTCTGCAATGCTATGTCACAAACCTGTCTGCCACCTGTCCGGCAGTCACTGCGCACTGGCACGATGAGGCTGAGTTTACAATGATTACAAACGGAGGCTGTACCTATCAGATACAGCTTTGTCCCTATTCTGCAGATGTGGGAGATCTTATATTTGTACCACCTTTAGTCCTTCATTCTATCCACGCTGACACAGATCCGGTAATGACTTCCGAAACATATGTTTTTCATATGAATTATCTTGGCATGGGAAACGCGGATATCTGTGCAGTCAAATATCTCGCGCCGCTTGCAATGCAAAAATTAATTCCTCCTTATATCATAAAAAAAGAACATCCCATCTATGGAGACGCCCTGTCGATTTTTCAAAGGCTTAGTCAGCTTTATCATAGTAAATCCATTGGTTATGAACTGAAGATCAAGTCTCTCCTTTTAGAACTGATCGCTCTGCTGCTTCCTTTCTGTCAGGAAGATTCTGCATTTTCCCAGCTTTCCAATGAACACACCAGCAAACTGAAAGCCGTGTTAGAATTCATTGAACAGCATTATGCTGAGCCCTTATCAATCGCCGATCTCGCATCCATCTGCTGTTTCAGCGAATACCATTTCATGCGTTTTTTCAAAAAATATATGGGAGAATCTGCCATGGAGTATGTACGGAATATCCGACTGGAAAAAGCGGCAGAGCTATTCGAACAGGGTGCGGAATCCTCTCTTGAGGTCTCACTCTCCTGTGGATTTAATAATTTATCCTATTTTCATCGGGAATTTAAAAAGAAATATGGAATGACACCAGGAACTTTCCAGCGGAAGATCAATATTTAGAGTCAAAAATAACCCTTATAAATGATGTCTGCATCATTCATAAGGGTTATCAATATGTTCAGGAACTTAGCACAATATCAAATTAAGCATTCATCTGAGCTGCAACTTCTGCTGCAAAATCTTCCTGTTTCTTCTCAAGACCTTCACCAGTCTCAAAACGAACAAATCTCTTAACTTTTACAGTACATCCAGCTGCTTTAGAAACCTCTTCAAGGTATTTAGCAACGGTCTGTTTTCCATCCTCAGCTTTTACGTATACCTGATCTACTAAGCATACTTCTTTTAACTCTTTGCTGATACGTCCTTCGATCATACCGTTGATAACTTTCTCCGGTTTCTGGGACTCTTTCGGATCGTTCATGATCTGAGCCAAAAGAATTTCTTTCTCATGTGCGATATAATCAGCACTTACTTCGTCTCTGGAAACGTATTTTGGATTTAAAGCTGCGATCTGCATTGCAATGTTAACCATAGCCTCTTTTACAGCATCATTAACAACATCAGTATCAGCGTCTACGATAACACCGATTCTTCCGCCGCCATGTACATAAGAAACTACGCAGCCATGCTCTGCAACAACTTTCTCAAATCTACGGATCTTTAAGTTCTCTCCGATTACAGCTACTTTCTCTACTAATGCATCGTTAACAGTCTTAGAAGCATCCTCGTTCCATGCCTCTGCCATAAATGCATCCATATCTTTTGCATCAGAGTTTACAGCCTGAGTTGCTACTGCTTTTACGAAATTCTGGAATGTCTCATTCTTAGCAACGAAATCAGTCTCAGAGTTAACTTCAACAACTGCTGCTGTTGTATCATCTTTTACAACAACGGTGCAAAGACCCTCTGCTGCGATTCTGCTTGCTTTCTTCTCAGCCTTAGCCTGTCCGTTCTTTCTTAAGAACTCAACAGCCTCGTCCATATTTCCGTTAGTCTCGTTTAATGCTTTTTTACAATCCATCATACCTGCGCCAGTCATCTCACGCAGTTCTTTTACCATAGCTGCTGTAATAGCCATTTTTCAATCCTCCAAAATTAATTTGTTCTTATGCTTCCTCTACTGCTTCGTCAGCTGCTGCAGACTCTGCCTCTTCTGCAGTCATCTCTGCACCCTGATTAGCCTCGATAACAGCATCTGCCATCTTAGATACGATTAATTTAACGGCTCTGATAGCATCATCATTACCCGGAATTACATAATCTAACTCTTCCGGATCACAGTTTGTATCAGCGATACCAATTAATTTGATTCCTAATGTATGAGCTTCCTGGATACAGATTCTTTCTTTCTTAGGATCTACAACGAAGATTGCATCCGGGATCTTTTTCATTTCCTTGATACCACCAAGGTTTTTCTCTAATTTCTCCCACTCTTTTTTCAGTGCGATAACTTCTTTCTTTGGTAATACTTCGAAAGTACCATCTGTTGCCATTGTCTCGATCTCTTTTAATCTTGCAATACGGCTCTGGATAGTTCTGAAGTTGGTCAGCATACCACCTAACCATCTCTCATTTACATAGAACATTCCGCAACGCTCTGCCTCAGTCTTGATTGCATCCTGAGCCTGCTTCTTTGTTCCTACGAAAAGAATTGTGCCACCTGCTGCTGCGATATCAGATACTGCTTTGTAAGCCTCATCTACTTTACCAACGGATTTCTGTAAATCAATGATATAGATTCCGTTTCTCTCTGTGTAGATGTATGGAGCCATTTTAGGGTTCCATCTTCTTGTCTGATGTCCAAAGTGAACACCTGCCTCTAATAACTGTTTCATTGAAATAACGCTCATGTTTCTACCTCCTGGTTTTTGTTGTTATAAAAAGCTGTGCGTCAGGCTTTTTATAAGTTGCTTCCATGTGTTTCATTCTTTCAGACGACCATCTGGCACCAGCCTGTCAGTCCACACATGTGTTTGTTTGGAATATTCTTTTTTATTCCGTCATAACCTTGCAAATTATAACATACGCCCCAACCAGAATCAAGTACTTTTTTCTGATTGGAGCGTATTTTTTATTTTATTCTATTTTATTGCTGCTGTTCCATCGGTCCGGCTTTTAAAATATTTGTAATTTCTTCATAAGATGCGTGATACGGAATCTGGTAGGTTCCAGCACTGATAAAGGAAGCATAACCAACTTCACTCAAATATTTGCGTAACCCTTCCGAATCATCGATCACACCATTGGCAGCAAGATTCTCACACATTGTTCTGCATACATCTCCACGGTTTACAACAAGCGTAAACGGTTCCTGCTGTGCTGGTTCTTCACTTTCTGCATTCTCTGTATCTTCTGACGGCGCATCCTGCTGTGTTTCTTCTGTTGCCTGCTCTTTTGGCACTTCTGTCTGCTGCTGTGCTTCTTCTGCTGCCACCTGCTGTTCATTTTTCTGCTGTGTTTCTTCCGGTTCTGTGGTTTCTGTCTCTGCAGCGACTACACTGTCCTGTTCCGGCATGATCATACCAAGCTGGGATGCCTTTTCAATGATCTGTGCATCTGTCATTTTAGGTTTCTGCATTGAAAAGCAGCTTACAAGAATAATTGTTGTGACAATGATACCTATACCAAGTCCTCTTAAATAATATTTTAGCTTCACGAATCTGTATCCCCTTTATAAAGTCCAAGTACAAGATTAACCTCTCCGAGTCCTACTCCTAGTGCTTTTGCAATCTCAACACTCTGCATTCCCTTTTTGCGCATTTCAAGAATCTTACCCGTGTGGTTTTCCTCTGTATCAGGATTTTCTTTCTTTTTTACGACTGGGATTTTCTGTTCTTTTGTTTCCACTTTTTCTTCTACGGACTCAGGCTTCGCCACAGGAACTGGCTCCGGTGCTTTTTTCTTTGCCAACCCATCCTGTATACTCTTGACATTTGCTGCGATCTTCTGCAGATCAGTAGCAAGACCTGTCAGCTCTGCATGTTTGTCATTCAGCATATTATAAAGAAACATGATCTCATTATGGGTTTTATTCATGTTTTCCATGACTGTATCTGAATATTCACTGATGGCCATGATCTTTTCATTTGTTTCTTTTTCCAGTGCACGCTCCACTTGTTCCGAAGAAGCATCGATCTGTGTCTGAATTGCCTCCTCTACTTTACTGCTGGCATCTGACAGAGCACCGTCAATGATTCTGCCCAATTCGTCCTTACTTAACTCTGCAATCTTATTTAATTCGGATGGAGATAAGCGTTCCGTGATAAAAAAACTTCCAACCATAAAAACAACCCCCGTCAGAAGCAAAAAAAATACTATTCCCGTCATATCAACTATTACGCCTTTCGTTATATTTTGACATCAAAGCTGGTCCTGCGTTCCTTAACATGAACACTTCCTTCATCCTCTTCTGACTGACCATGCTTTTTTTTCTTTTTCCCACTACCGTTATAACTGTTATTTCCTTTTTCCCGGGCATCATATCGAAATTCCTGATTATCCTTCTGTTCCGGGTCCTGTACTTTGTGGGACAAATCAGATTCCTGTTTTTCCTGCCTTACCTCAATGTTATACTGATCTACGATCGGTCTGCTGTCCTCCGCATGCTTAATGTTGCCAATGTCCTGCGTTCGTTGTATCATTCCACTCAAATCAACTGGTCTTATCGACATAACATATCACCTCCGGACTCTTCTGTCAGTCAATCAGTATTCCCATATAGTTTCCCATCTTTTTACGCATTTTTAACAATGCCTTGGTATGAAGCTGCGAAACCCTCGATTCCGAGACTTCAAGGATGCTGCTTATTTCCTTTAACGTCAGATCCTCATAATAATATAATAAAATAACTTTTTTCTCTTTTTCTGTCAAAAGCTCCAGTGACTCCATCAGAACTTTTTTCAGTTCTTCTTCCTGAACAGACTCCTCGGGTTGGATGAAATGTGAATTATTTTTTGCATCCATCACAGGTTCTCCGCCCTGCTCCACAAATTCATTCAGTGAGATAACATTTGTGACATTTAACTGCGTCTGCCAGTCATTTAATTCTTCCTCACCGATTCCTAATTCTTTTGCTATTTCTTCATCCGAAGCATTTTGCCCTGTCTTAGTTTCGATCTGCTTGATCGCTTCCTCGATCTTCTTGCGTTTCTGCCGCACCGTCCGTGGAATCCAATCCATTTTTCTTATCTGATCCAATATGGATCCACGTATTCTTAAACTTGCATACGTCTCGAACTTTACATCTTTTCCACGATCAAATTTATCTATTGCGTCTATCAGTCCAAATATACCATAGCTAACCAGATCTTCATACTCTACGTTATATCCGAGATACATGCTAAGCCGTCCTGCCACAACCCGCACCAGTGGAGCATACTCGATAATAATTTTCTCCCGCAGCTCCGCGGAAGGATTTTTCCGATATTCCTCCCAGAGCTTTTCTTTTTCTACCGTTTTCATATGAAGCCCCCACGTTTCAGTTATTCGTCATCCTGTTCATCGCTTTCCTGCTCCGGTTCTGCCTGATCTTCTGACTCTGCCGGAGTTTCTTCACCATCCGTGGTTTCCTCTTCCATATCCTTAAAATTTTTATCAATCAACAGTTTTACAATCCCGCCAATAATATAAAACACAATTAAGACAACCAGCAGCATTTTTACAAATCTGCCGGTTTCCATATGTCCCGCCATTCCCGCAATACAGGCAACCAGTCCTGCCACAAGCATAACGATAGCTGGTATCGGCTTTGTTTTCATAATGCATCCATGCCTTTCTATCAGATAATCTTTAAAGGTTTGCCTACTGATTTGATATAAAACTCGCCTGTATCACAATGAAGTTCAACAGTACGACCATAATTAAGTCCTGTATCTTCTGCAACAAGCCTGATTCCAAGCTGCTTTAATTTTGCTTTTGCCGCCTCTGCATTTCGCGCACCAATATTACCAACATCTGACAAACCACTCACTTCAAACATTTTTGCACCGCCTGCAATTTTAGCGATCAATCTGCCCTTATTTGCTCCTGCCGCAATTACACGGCGTAATAATTCATCAATCCCTGTATCTGCAAACTTTGCGATATTGCTGTTATTTCTGACTTTTGTACTGTCCGGGAGCATATAATGAACCATTCCCCCAACTTTTGATACCGGATCATAAAATACCAGTCCAATGCACGAACCCAATCCCAAAGTTGTAATAACATCAGGGGCTTTACATACATTCAAATCTGCCATGCCCACTTTTATTACTTCGCTCATATATCCTTCTCCTTACAGTGAGATTCCAAGTGACGTTAATATCTTTTCATAGGACCCCTGCTCTGGCATCAATATAAAATATCCATTGATTGCCACGTCCGCACAGATCTCAGTCTGAATCAACAGTGCATTATCACCAAACTGTCCAAACTCAATGGCCGGCACACTTAAGATAGAAGCTGCCATATCTACGGCAATATAAGGAACAGACGGAGAAATCACAAGATTCGTCATAGAAGAAAGGGCTGACAGATAAGAACCTGCAATAATATTTCCTATTTCTTTTAACGCAGATAATTCCATTTCATCAAATGGTTTATCTGCCGGCACATCTTCCATCATCAGTTTGTTAACAAGATAACGTGCCGATGGAATATCTACCAGAAACATCATACTACCTTCGATGTCATTCAGCACCTCTAAGAAAATGCCAACAATTGTTTCATCCTCCGCTCCGACAGCCGTTCCTAATTTTGAAACTTCCATCAGTTTTACGTTCGGGACATTCATGTCGATTTTCATGCCAAGCATATTTGCAATTGCGGTAGTTGCATTTCCTGCACCGATATTACCAATCTCTTTTAAGACATCGAGATACATATTATTTACGTCTTCCAACGTTAAATTTCCCATGAATTGCTGATTCTCCTCTCATTTTGCACATCAGATAAAGATCCGGTGGGATTTTATGTTTCATAAAACCCCACCTTTTCATTAATTATTTTCCTCTACAAGTGCATTGATCTCAAGCAGGGAAATCAGCTGATCTCCATGCTTTCCGATTCCATTGATAAATCTTCCTTTGTTAGAAACTTTATCAATTTCATCTTCACTTAAATTTACAACTTCTCTTACTTCATCTACGATGACACCTAAAGAAGCATTTTCCTCTAATTTTAAGATAATGATTCTGCTTGCATTTGTCAGCACATCATCTTCAAGTCCCATTTTTTTGCGTACACTCATAACCGGAACAACCTCACCACGAAGATTGATCACACCTTTAAAATATGTCTGTACTTTCGGAACTCTTGTAATTTTCTGCATGCGGACAATGTTATCAATATAGCTGATATCAATTCCATACTGTTCACTGCCCACCATGACAACGATATATTGTTTGGATTCTTTTTCCGTTGTTTCAAGATTATTATTTGCCATGCTAAGTACCCTCCATTACATTAACGTATTCACATCTAAGATCAATGCAACTTCGCCATCTCCGAGGATGGTTGCACCACTGATCAGCTTGTTATTGTCAATGTATTTTCCAAGTGACTTGATTACGATCTCCTGCTGTCCGATCAGGTTATCAACTACAAGACCCGCCATGCTGTCACCTTTCGTTACAATAACAACGGTCAGGCTTTCCGGTTCTTCCCTTGGCTCAAGATCAAGCACTTTATCGAGCCGTACTAATGGGATAACCTTGCCACGCAGATGAATTACTTCCTGTGCCTCCACATACTTGATATCCTTAACCGGAATATCCTCAATATTGGAGATGGAACCAAGTGCGATCGCATATTTTTCATCTCTTACCTCTACCATCAGAGCCTGGATAATTGCAAGAGTAAGCGGCAGACGTACTGTAAAAGTTGTACCCTCACCCATTGCTGTCTTAACTTCAACATCACCGCCTAATGCTTCAATGTTGGATTTTACTACATCAAGTCCAACACCTCGTCCTGAGATATCGGTAATTTTTTTGGACATTGAGAAACTTGGAAGGAACAGGATATTGATAATATCTTTCTGGCTCATGCTCTCAGCCTGTTCTTCTGTAATAATGCCTCTCTCGATTGCTTTATCACGTACTGCAGCCACATCAATACCGGCACCGTCATCTCCGACCTGGATGATGACATTATTGCCTTCCTGGAATGCATTTAAGAAAATGCTTCCCACTTCCGGTTTACCGAGAGCAATACGTGTTTCGTTATCCTCAAGACCATGGTCAGCAGAGTTACGCAGTAAGTGCTGCAGAGGATCACCGATCTGGTCAACAACCGTACGGTCAAGCTCTGTATCCTCACCAGTCATGTAAAGCTCCATCTTTTTGTCCAGCTTTCTTGACAGGTCACGGATCATTCGAGGGAATTTATTTACAACGCTCTCGATTGGAACCATTCGAACTTTCATAACCGACTCATGAAGATTGGTTGTAATACGCTCAAGATATTCAATCTGCTCATGATAAGTCTGATTCTGGAAATCACCGGACTCTGTGGAGCCAATCGCAACAAGACTGTTCTTTGCAATAATAAGCTCTGATACCTGGTTCATTAATGCATCCAGTTTTTCAATATCAACACGTACCGTTCTGTTTGTAACTGGTTTTGCAACAGTCTGTTTTTTATTATTCTGTGCTGCCGGAGCCTTCGCCGGTGCTGCTTTTACTTCCGGAGCCGGTGCTGTCTCTGCCTGAACCGGTGTCTCATTCTTTGCTGCCTCTTCTGCTGCAGCCTTTTCTGCCTGTGCCTGTTTTTCTGCAAGCACGTCACATTTTACCTCTTCGCCGACTACTTTTTCAATTTCAGATACAGACTGTGCTGCCTGTAAAATTTTATCGAATGCTTCCTCGGATGCGATAAAGAAACTGAAATCATTTTCAAAATGCTCGTCCTCAATTTCCTGAGATGTCGGGTTGTATACAAGAATCTGTCCAAACTCTTCTACAGCCTTAAACACCAAAAACGCACGTGCTGCCTTTAAGAGACATTCTTTCTGAATATATACGGTCATTCCATAAATATGTAAACCATTATTCTCAGCCTCTTTTAACTTTGTACGGTCTGTCTCGTTCAGTTCAAATTCAAAATACTTCTTTTCACCATTCTTAGCTGCTTCATCTGTATTTTCTTCTTTTGGTGCCGGAGCAGCTTCTTCTGCTTTTTTCTCAGCATTCTCTTCACCGGCGATAAAATCATTCAATTCTTTGATGATCAGTTCATTATCTTCTGTTCCCTCGTCAGAACTTGCTTTTACATTGTTCAGATAGCTTTCAATGGCATCTAAGCATTTAAAAAGAAGATCGATCATATTACTGTTAACTTTAACTTTATCACTTCTGACTTCCTGAAAAACATTTTCCATATCATGGGTCAGTCGCTGCATGCGCTTAAATCCCATGGTACCTGCCATACCCTTTAAGGAATGGGCTGCACGGAAAATTTCATTTATAGTATCCATATTTTCCGGTTCTTTTTCAAGTTCCATAATGCAGTCACTTAAAGTCTGCAGATGTTCTTCTGTTTCATCAATAAAAATCTCAAGATATTGGCTTACATCCATATTACTGTACCCCCACATTCTTTGTTATTGTTTGAGCAACCTGTGTAAGAGGAACCACTTCATTTACCAGTCCGGTTTCAGCAATCGACTTAGGCATTCCGTATACCACACAAGTCTCGGCATTCTGCGATATCACATATACCGGCTTACTCTTTGCTAAGGATTTTATTCCCTTGGTACCATCTGCTCCCATACCGGTCAGTACAACACACACTATCTGATCATATCCACAGGTTCGCAACGAATCATAAGTAATGTCTGCACACGGTTTTAATCCGCCGATAGGAGGCAATTCATCATTGAGTCTGATTTTATGGCTTCCGTCAGGACTTTTCTTTATTTCCATATGCTTTCCGCCGGGAGCAATATATATCGTTCCCTTTTTGAGCACATCTCCATCTTCCGCCTCTTTGACATGTATGTCACTGACTTCGTTCAGTCTGTCTGCCATGGATTTTGTAAATCCTGCAGGCATATGCTGCACTAAAACCATTGGTGCATCCAGATTTTTAGGAAGATATGGAATCACACTCTGAAGAGCTTTCGGACCTCCCGTCGAACATGCCAATGCAACTAATTTATTTCTGCTTCGAACCGGCTCTGTGTTTCTGCGCAAGACTACTTTTTCCGGTGTTGCAGCCGATTTGCTGCCCAAAGCCATCTTCTGTGTTTTTAAAACTGCATTCAGCACTCCAAGAAGTTTACCCTTAAATGCTTCACCTTTTGCCTCGATCACATTCGTCGGCTTCGGCACAAAATCAACTGCCCCCCGTTCCATGGCAAGCATGGTAACTTCGGCATCCTTTGTAGTCGTAGTACTGACCATGATGACCGTAGCACGGATTTTTTCTTTTTGAAGCTGCTCTAATAAAGCAAGTCCATCCATCCGCGGCATATTAACATCCAATACCACACCGTCATATCTTTTTGCTCTTAATTTTTCAAGTGCATCCAGACCGTCTCTGCAGGTATCGATTGCCTGAAATGTTTCATCCGAATTAATAATATCACAGATCACCCTTCTCATGAGTGCAGAGTCATCAACAACAAGAATATTTTTTTTCATTTTTTTATCCTCTCACTGCCATTTTGCTGACGCATTCTTCTCTCTTCTTCGAAGATGTAACGAATAATTTCTTCCCTTACACGATCATTCTTGATACTGAATTTTGCACGCGACATAAATCCATATTCCGCCGCTGATTCTATTTTACCTGATTCTATCACATTTGCAACAATATAATACTGATTATCCATTGTCTGGCTCTTCAGCCTTAATTCTGCCAATATCCACGTACCAGGTTTCTGCTCCTGTTCTGTTGTAAAACGGATTCCTCCGCCACTTAAATCCATGATTTTTCCTTTTCGTTCTTTCTCATAAAAGTGTTCATCACGGATTTCTGAAAAAATAGCCTCCACACTGTCAAGCATAGCCTGTTCAGCCGTCAGTTCATAATATTTAAAATCGAGCAGACACGGAAATCTGAAGTATTCTCTCCGTTGAAATTTTTCCGGCTGGGATTTCAATTCCATCTCAAGCATATATATATTGTCTTTTTTATATCGTTCTTTTACCTGACCAACGGCTCGATACAGTGACTCGCGTGAGAAAAACACGAGTTCATAGCGGACACCAAGCTGTAATAATACCAGTTTACCCGCCTCCATTGGCATTGCTATCTCCATATTCCCATTTGAACAGAAATCAAGTACTTTACTCTTATATGTTTTAACAGTGACATCCGTTTTTTCTGCCTGTTCAACTTCCTGAAGAACACGGATATCAATCTTATCGCCTATACGTATAATGTCTGAAACCTTCATATCCATTCCTCCTTAGTATTTCTGCCACCAGAAATCTGAAAACATTCTGGCAATTCCCAACCGTTTATCCGGTATTTTCTGTTCCTGTAAAATCAGATTCGCTGCCATAGTTTCAAATGCTCTTGCTGACTTTGCCATCGGTGCATTCAGTGAAACAGGTTTCTGCTGTCTTACCGAACGTTCCAGCATGTGATCCTGAGGAATCATCCCAAGATAATTCACAGAACCATCCAGAAACTGTTCTACTACAGAATTCAATTTTTCATATACCTGCTGTCCCTCTTCATTAGATACCACACGGTTTGATACGATCCGGATATCTGTCTGTTCGCGTGAAAATAAAGGGTTATGATATAATGCTTTAAGCAATGAATAGGAATCGGTCAAAGAACTCGGTTCAGGAGTTGTTACAACAAGAACTTCCGGACTCGCCATGACAAACTCCATAACCTGATTTGATATCCCCGCTCCTGTATCGATCAGGATCACATCTGCATACTGATCTAATTCAGATAAACCACGGATCAGATATCTGATCTGTTCGTCTGCCAGCTGGTTCATACATAAGACCCCTGCTCCACCTGAGATAAATCCAATCCCCATAGGACCTTCTGTTATGATTTCTGTCATACTCTTTCTCTGGAACAGAAAATCTCCCAGATTATAACGGGGAACTGCTCCAAACATAACCTCAACATTGGCAAGTCCAAAATCAGCATCAAAAATCAGTACTTTCTTTCCTAATTTACTAATCTGCACAGCAAGATTCACTGCAACATTCGATTTTCCAACTCCACCTTTTCCACTCGTCACGGTAATCACACGTGCATCCAGTTTCCGGCTCTGATTTTTTACTTTAATTACATTTCTGAGATTTTGAGCCTGATCCATATCATTATCTGCCTCCCAGAAGTTGTTTTACTATTTTTTGTGTATTAAATTCCTCTATATCATCCGGCACATTCTGTCCGTTTGTCATGTAGGAAAGCGGTGCTCCCGAATACATCTTGATGTTGTAAATATTACCATAAGCCTCAGTTTCATCCAATTTGGTAAATATCAGCTTGTAATCGGCAATCTCTTTATAACGGTCAGCAATTTCCAGAAGATCTTTATACTTAGTTGTCGCACTGACTACCAGATATACCTCTCTTTCATATGCTTCATCAAGTCCCGCAAGCATTTTTTTCATATCATTGCACTGCTCATCATTTTTGTGGGAAAAACCTGCCGTATCTACAAAAATGAGATCATATTCACTGACTCTTTCAATCGCGGCATTCATCTCCTCGGAAGAATAAATGATGCTCATCGGTGCATCTAAGATATTGGCATACACCCGAAGCTGCTCCGTAGCAGCAATACGATAAGTATCCGCTGTCAGGAACGCAATCTTCATCCCCATCTCAAGTTTATACTTAGAGGCAATCTTGGCAATCGTTGTTGTCTTTCCCACACCTGTCGGGCCAACAAAGAAAATAATTCTCGGTTTTTTACCGGTAACACAGATTGTATCCGGCTGTCCTAATTTTAAGATCATTTTCTGGTACACATTTGACAATATCACATCCACGCTGCTTCCACTGTGCATCACTTTCTCTGCTTCGTCTAAAATCTGGTTGACATACTTTTCGTTTACCTCATTTTCCAGCAGCGTTCTGTAAAGCATTTTTATGAACTGCAATCCCTCCGGGTTCACAACCTGATGTTCTTTTTCTTCTTCCTTTACTTCCTTCTGTCTGCTTTCCTCAGCAGACAGCTGTTTTTCCAGTATATTAGAAAGATTTTCGAGTCTTTTCTCCAATCCATCTTTTGCATGCAGCTCTGATGCATGCAGCTCTGGTGCATGCAGTTCCGGTGCACTTGTAAGACGTCCTGACAGGATATCCTGTGTTCTGTCATTTGAGAACTCTTTTGGACTGATTTTCTCATCTGCTGCAAGATTTAATGTTTTAACTGTTTTTGCCGCCAGATCGGCAACCTGTCTTGGATCTACAAAATCATCTTTCTCTTCTTTTGCTGCTGTAACCTCAAACACGGAACTTTTCCAGGCCTTAAACATACCTGTCGGTTTGATCTCCTTAACATTCATCACAACCGCGCCTTCGCCAAGCTCCTGTTTTGCTTTTTCAATTGCTTCTTCTTTCGTTTTTCCCTGATACTTATTTATGGTCATTTCACTTGTCACCGTCCCTGCTGATTATCCCTACTGACTGTAATTCTACATTAGACTCAATTTCATTATATGAAACCACGATCAAGTCCTTAAAATAATCTTCCGTTAATTTTTTAAAGTACATTCGTACAATCGGAGATGTGATCACAATTGGAGTTTTACCCATGTTTTCAAGTTTTGTCACTTCATTCTGTACAGAATTCATAATTGCTTTTGTTGTCTCCGGATCAAGTGTGAGATATGCACCCTGCTCCGTCTGTTTTACGGAAGCCATAATTTCCTGCTCAACCTTCGGATCAAGTGTAATGACACTGGTTGTTTCATTTGCAGGGAAATACTTGCTGGAAATCGCTCTCTTTAAACTCTGACGTACATACTCCGTCAATACATCCGTATCTCTTGTTGTTGCTGCATGATCGGCAAGCGTTTCAAAAATTGTCAGAAGATCCCGGATTGAAATTCCCTCATCCAGCAGATTCTGTAATACCTTCTGAACCTCGCCAAGTCCAAGCATTTTAGGAATCAGCTCGTCCACTAATACCGGATTGCTCTCTTTCAGATTATTGACAAGATTCTGCACATCCTGTCTGGTAAGCAGCTCTGCAATATGTGACCGGATCACCTCCGTCAGATGTGTTGCAATGATCGATGGCGGATCAACAACTGTGTAACCAAGGCTCTCTGCACGTTCACGCTGACTTTCCGTGATCCAGATAGCAGGGAGATGAAATGAAGGTTCAAACGTAGGAATACCTGTGATCTCTTCCTCCACATATCCTGGATTCATTGCCATATAGTGATCAAAAAGGATTTCTCCCTCTGTTACCTGCACACCTTTGATCTTAATGATATACTGGTTCGGATTTAGCTGAATATTATCTCTCAAACGAATAATCGGTACGATAGTACCAAGTTCAAGAGCAATCTGCCGTCGTATCATAACAACACGATCCAACAGATCTCCTCCCTGGTTTACATCGGCTAATGGAATAATACCATATCCAAATTCAAGTTCAATCGGATCAACCTGAAGAAGCGACACAACATTCTCTGGTTTTCGTATCTCTTCCGCTTCCGTCTCCGCCGTATTGACTTCTTCCTCTATGCTCTCAATACCGATATTCTTATCTACCTGTCGTCCTGCAATAATAAAAGTTGCTCCAAATGCAAGAAACAGCAAAGTATTCAACGGAGTTGCGATTCCTAGTACCGCTAAGGTGGTACCTACAATATATAATACTTTTGGGATTCCAAATAACTGACTGACAAGAATATTGGAAAAGTCAGCTTCCTTAGATGCCTTCGTCACAAGAATACCAGTTGCAAGCGATATCAGAAGTGAAGGAATCTGTGAAGATAATCCATCACCGATCGTAAGCACACCATAATGTTCAATGGCTTCCTGAAAACTCATTCCACCTCGCAGTATACCCATGATAGTTCCACCTGCAAGGTTTACAAACGTGATGATAAGACCAGCAGCTGCATCTCCTTTTACATACTTGGTAGCACCATCCATGGAACCAAAGAATGCGGACTCTTCCTGAATCTTATTTCTTCGCTCTCTCGCCTGTTTTTCCGTAATCGCTCCGGTATTTAAATCAGCATCGATTGCCATCTGTTTACCAGGCATCGCATCAAGTGTAAATCTCGCTGTAACCTCAGCAACACGTTCAGAACCTTTATTAATGACAACAAACTGGATGATAACCAGAATGATAAATACGATGGCACCGACGATCAGGTCACCGCCACCAACAAATTGACCGAATGTCTGTACAACATTACCCGGGGCACCAGTGGTTAAGATCAGTCGTGTTGAAGATACATTCAGGGAAATTCGAAAAATTGTTGTAAACAAAAGTAATGTTGGAAAAAAAGACATATCCAGTACTTCTTTTACAAACAATGTATTAAAAAGAACAATCAATGCGATTGAAATGTTCAGTGCCAGCATAACGTCGAGTAAATTGGAACTGATTGGCACTATAAAAAAGATGACTGCAGCCAGTAGATACAGTGCAACACCTATGTCAGCTTTCTTCATGACCTCTCCTCCCTGTTTCTCAGATTATATACCATAGCAAGAATTTCCGCTACTGCCTGATACAATTCCGGCGGTATTTCTGCCCCTATATCTACATTCGCATATAACATTCTTGCCAACGGTTTATTTTCAACAATTTCAATGTGGTTTTCCTTTGCTTTTTCACGAATTTTCTGTGCAAGATAATCTTCTCCTTTTGCAATAACGATCGGAGCTCTTGACACCTCGGCATCATATTTGATTGCAACTGCCAGGTGTGTCGGGTTCGTAATAACCACATCTGCCTTTGGTACATCCTGCATCATACGCCTTTGAGAAGCTTCTCTCATACGCTGTCTCTGTCTTCCTTTGATCTCAGGATTTCCCTCAGTATTTTTATACTCATCCTTTAATTCCTGCTTGGTCATCTTCATATCTTCATTGAAACGATGTTTCTGATAAACAAAATCTGCAATTCCGACCACCAGATAAACAAGGCTGATTTTAAAACCTGCATTAATGATAACATTCCCGCATAATACAACTGCCTGATTCAGCGGTATGTCATATAAAATAAAAATATCATTTGCCTCACCCTTTATGGATGTATAAGCAACATATATGATCAAACCTATTTTTAAAATAGATTTAAGCAGCTCAAATAATGAATCTTTTGAAAAAATACGTTTAAATCCATTGATCGGATTAAATTTATCCCCCTTAGGTTTTAACGGCTTAGCCGTGACTTTCCACCCTACCTGAAGGATACTTACAAGGGCTGTCACCGCAACACCAAACACAAAAAACGGGGCAGCCATCTTGAACATTTCTATATACACATTATGTAAAAACGAAGTAATCTCCTTTGTAGATGATTCCATCGCATTAACACTTACAAAATCAGGCATCAGCTTATATACATAATAAAAAACTTCCAAAAAGCCATTGCCAATTAACGAAATAAAAACCTTCAACACGAGGAACAATACTATCAGATCAAATGCTGCGGTAAGTTCCTTACTCTTTGCAACCTTACCATCCTCTCGTGCTTCTCTTAACTTCTTTTCTGTTGCCGGCTCTGTTTTTTCCCCTCCGGGTCCATCTTTTGCGAACCACTGAAGGTCATATGCAAATAGTAATCTGTCTTTCCATTCCACCTTAGTACATTCCCTCTATAAATAAAACCATCATCTTTTTCATTTCGGTAAATATAAAACTGGCGATTCCAGGCAAAAGTGAAATTGTAAGAAATAAAACTCCAAAACCAACCAGTATTTTCATCTGCATACCAACTGCAAACATATTCATCTGTGGTGCAACCTTTGCCAGAATACCAAGAATACAGTTTAAAATCATCATACAGGCAAATATTGGAAGAAAGATCCTGAAACCTATTACAAACAGATCTGTCATATACTGTGTTATAGAACCCGCAAGTGAATCCCAGTTAAAGATCTGACCATTGATTGGGACTACGGTAAAAGAATCTACCACAGCCTGTAAAATCACATGATGCATATCTGTTGCAATCAAAAGAAGAAGTATAAAATAATTGTACAGGTTTCCGGTAATTGTTACCTGCGTATTCATTGTCGGGTCAAATTCAGTCACCATGGATAATCCAATATCCATATCAATAATATTTCCCGCAAATAAAATAATGGAATTACAAATGTTTGCAGCAAACCCTATCAGCAACCCTGTAATTCCTTCTTTTAACACTATTATCGCATACCCAATCAAACCTGTATACTCGATTGCTGTCTTATCAACAAAACCATACACCAGAAGTGCAACAAAAAAAGAAAAACCTATCTTTGCCTGCGAGGGCGCATTTTTTGTTCCAAAAAAAGGTGCAATATAGACAAAACAGGATATGCGAACCAATATTAATATCAGTATTTCAAAATTAGCCAATGAAAACGTATATTCTAACATAGATCGTCCTAACCGAGATACATACTAAAATTCGACCATAATGTCGTCACGAATTCTGTCAGATTTGTCAAAATCCATGATCCAAAAATCATAAGTCCGACAAATACTGCAATAATTTTAGGAACAAACGTCAGCGTCTGCTCCTGAATAGATGTAACCGTCTGGAAAATACTGACAATCAAACCAACAACCAGTGAAATGATCAACATTGGAGCCGAACAGATTATAATCGTATAAATTGCTTCTTTTGCTACATCAAGTACCTGTCCTTCTGTCATTTTGTTCTCACCTCTTTGCTATCTATATACATTTTAATCTGTATCTATAACAGAATGCACATTCTTCGAACATTCTGTTATCATCAATAAAACGTCTTTACTACGCTTCCTATTACAAGATTCCATCCATCCGCCAGTATAAACAGTAATATTTTAAACGGCAAAGAGATTGTTGTCGGTGGAAGCATCATCATACCCATCGACATAAGCACGGATGCAACTACCATATCAATTACAATAAACGGGATATATATAACAAATCCCATAATGAACGCCTGTCTCAGTTCTCCGATTATAAATGATGGAATCATAATTGTCATCGGAATCGCATCATATGCACTCTGCCCGGATTCCTCATATTCCTTTTCCAGTGCAGCACTGTCAATATCATAACTGTCACCAGCCATATCCACGAAAAGCTTGACATCCTTTCGCTGTACCTGTCCATACATAAACTGGCGAATCGGCACTTCCGCTTCTTTTAATGCCTTTTCTATGGTAATATCTCCATTATCCAGTGGCTGGATTGCATTCTCATTGATCTGCTGAAACGTCGGCCACATGATAAAAAATGTCAAAAACAATGCCAGTCCAATCAAAATCTGGTTTGGCGGTGCCGTCTGTGTTCCAATTGCCGTTCTTAAAAAATGAAGTACAATTACAATTCTGGTATACGATGTAAGCATAATCAAAAGCGATGGTGACACTGCAATAATTGTCAGTAACAATAATGCACGTACTTCTGAAGCAACCCCCGCCTCATCATTATTTATCGAGATGGACAGACCACCTTTGCTGTCTGACTCACTACCTGAACCTGTGCTGGTATTCGCTGCTGTATTATCCAGCGAATCAATGCTGTCCGGATCCATGGAAGCTGCATAAACAGTCGTTCTGTTTTGTGAGGCAAACAACACTGCCACAAACACTGCTATTGCAAATATTAATGACAGTATACAATATGTCTTTTTTAATTTTGTCATAATTCCATCAATCCTGCTTTTTCGGAAAATGATCTTTCAGTCTACTAAATATCTCCTGAAAATTTTCCTGTGAATTTTTCATATCATCCGATGTCTGGACTGATAACTGATCTTCTGTAAGTTCCGCAATTTTGGTTACTTCATCCTTACCCACAGCGATTACAAAATACTGTTCTCCTGCCTTAACAAGCTGTAAAAATTTACCATTTGCAATCCGGATTGTTTCGAGAACCATAAGATTTCCTTTGGACATTTGTATTTTTTGAAAACCACCTACCCACTTTGTCGTGAAGTAGGTAATAATCAAAACAAACACAAATATGATCAGTACTCCAATCAGCTGCATCAGACTTCGAAAAGAAGCGCTTAATAAAATCATACTAACCCACTACTTTTTTTACTGCCTCAAGTACACGCTCAGCCTGGAATGGCTTCACAATAAAATCCTTTGCTCCTGACTGAATTGCTTCAATAACCATAGCCTGCTGTCCCATTGCAGAACACATGATAACATTTGCATTTGCATCAATCTCTTTGATCTTCTTTAATGCCTGGATACCATCCATATCCGGCATAGTAATATCCATTAATACCAGATCCGGTTTTGCTTCAGGATATTTCTCCACTGCAATAGCACCATTTTCAGCCTCCGCTGCAATCTCATAACCATTCTTTGTAAGAATGTCCTTAATCATCATTCTCATAAATGCAGCATCATCACAAATCATAACCTTAGCCATAATTTTCTCTCCTATCTTTAACTCTTCTTTTTTGTTTTTTATTTTATAATTTCAGTAATTCGTATACCATAGCTTTCTTCTATTACTACTACCTCGCCTTTGGCTACGAATTTACCATTTACCAGAACATCAATCGGTTCTCCGGCAATCCTGTTTAATTCTATAATGGTTCCCGGTGTAAAATCAAGTATTTCTTTAATTGATTTGGAAGTTCTTCCAAGTTCTACCGTAACTTCAAGTGGTACATCCATAATCAAATCAATATTTTCCGGTTGAAAATTCCCCGGTACTGCTCCAGTAAATGCCTGGAATTGTGCCGGCTGTACATTTACCTGCTGTTGTCCATACATCTGCGACATCTCCTGACCCATCATTGATTGTCCCATCATCGGCTGACCCATCATTGGCTGCCCCATCATCGGCTGTCCCATCATTGGCTGCTGTGCTGCCATCTGAGGTTGTGGCTGCGGTGCAGGTGTCGGCTGAGCTGCCGGTGTACTCTGGGTGTTCTCTTTTTCACTCATTCCTGCAGTGGAATTACTGTCTTCTTCCATATTGCTTGTTACATTTGTACACATTTCTTTTGCAAAAGAAACAGGATATAACTGCATGATCTCACTATCAACAAGATCACCAATCTCTAACCGGAATGAAATTTTTACAAATTCACCTGCAAGGAACTCATCAATCTGACTCTCATCAATTGTCTGTTGCAAATCTATCAGATCTGCACTTGGCGGGCTGATATCAATTACCTTGTTCAGCATGGAAGACAATGATGTTGCTGCCGAGCCCATCATCTGGTTCATTGCCTCGCTGATTGCACTCAGGTGAAGTTCTCCAAGTTCTCCATCCGTATTTGTTCCATCACCGCCCATCATCAGGTCCGTGATAACTTTTACATCATGTTCCTTTAACACAAGGATATTGCTTCCATCTAATCCCACGGTATACGCAATTCGTATAAATACACATGGCTTTTCATATGCGTCACATATATCACTCCAGTTTGCAAACGCAACCACTGGGGTGGAAATCTCAACCTTACGGTTTACCAGTGAAAACAGTGTAGTTGCCGCTGTTCCCATACTGATATTCGAGATCTCACCGATCGCATCTTTTTCCTGTTCTGTCAATGTATTTTCCGGATTTTCATCTGTACCTGAAGGATTGTTCAGTAAAGCATTGATTTCTTCCTGTGACATCGTTCCATCCATCTTACTGCTCCTCCCTAATCACTGATGTAATTCTTACTGCATAGTCATCACCGGTTTCTCCCGGCAGAGCAGTAAATTTTTTTATACTTCCAACAAAGACACTCAGTTCCTGATCAACCTTCGTATCCAGCCGGATAATATCTCCTACCTGCAGTCCCAAAAAATCATTTACTGAAATGGAACTGTTACCAAGTACAGCTTTGATCGGCATTGGTGCTTTTGAAATAAGTGCCTCGATCGTTTCTGTATACTGTTGTTCATCTTTTTCCTGCAGACTCGAATACCAGTATTTGGTATTCAGTTTGTCCATAATACTCTCTAAAGTCAGATATGGAAGGCATACATTCAGTAATCCCTCCACATCGCCAATCTTAACATTGAGCGTTACCAGAGCTATCATCTCCGTCGGCGATATAATCTGTGCGAACTGCGAATTCGTCTCAATACGCTCTAACCGGGGTTCTAACTCACATACATTCTCCCACGGCTCCACTAAAAGATCTACTGCCACATTAAATATCCGCTCAATGATCAGCAATTCTATCTCCGAGAAATCCCTCGGTTTATCCAGAGGCACTCCCTTTCCACCTAACATTCTGTCTACTACAACATATCCAAGATTTTGTGCCATCTCAATGACAATGCTTCCATTCAATGGAGATGCATTTACAATTCCAAGTAATACAGGATTCGATAACGCATTTGAAAATTCTGAATATGTAACTGCTTCTGAGTTCATCACCTCAACCTGAACATTTTTCCGTAAATAAACAGGAAGATTGGTTGACAAGAGTCTTCCGTAATGTTCAAAGATAATCTCCAGCGTTCGCAGATGTTCCTTTGAAAACTTTGCAGGACGGGCAAAATCATAATTTTTGACCTGTTTTTTATCTTCATCTTTCATTTCATCTACATCAAGTTCACCACTGCTTAACGCTTTGAGCAAACTATCTATCTCATTTTGAGATAAGACTTCACCCATTCTTTCTCACCACCTAACACAATATTTGGGTCTATTCCGTCTGAACGCTTGAGAAGTTTACACCAACGATGAAGTCTGAACCTCCAAACATATCCTGCATTGATTTTAATATATCGTCTTTTACATTCTGATAGCCATTTGCATCAAACTCATCTAATGTATATCCATTTACGATCGTGTTGATCTCACTCTGGATAATTGTTTCTTTTGCAGCAAGCCCTTCCGATCCCCCATAAGTCTTATATCCGTCACTCTTGGTATTCAAAGACAGACTGACTGAAAATACAGCATAGTGTTGTTTGCCATCATCGCTCTGTTTTAAATTCACGGTAAATCCATCAGTGATCGCATAAGTCTCAACATCTTCAATCGGCACCTCCGGTGTAGCCGGCGTATTTTCTCCACTCTGAAGTTCCAGATTAATAGCAGAGCATACCTGATCGATCAGCTGATTCGATTTTTTTGTCTGCGGAATAATCGTGAACACAAGAATTGCAGTTAAAATAAGATTTGCTAAAACCAGTGCCAGAATAATTACGGTTATCAAATTCTTTTTCATAATGCTACCTTCCTGTTCAATTAAAATCTGAACTATAAGAATTATATATTTTTATAATAACGCGGCGGTTTCTTGCTCTTCCCTCCTGCGTTGTATTATCTGCAACAGGTACATACTCACCTCTTCCAGATGCCTTCAAATGTGCGGGCTCCACTGTTGTAATATCTCTTAGATAATCTGTAACCGCCCGTGCCCTGTAAAATGAAAGCACATCATTATCTTCATATTTTGCAGAATGAATCGGCACGTTATCCGTGTGTCCCTCTACTTCTATGATATTATCCTGATAAGGTTCGATCAGCTTACCCAGCTTATCAATCAGCGGATACGCCTCTGATCGGATTTCAGCATGCCCGGAGTCAAACAAAAGAGCTCCATTCATATTGAGCATGACATACTGTGCATTGAAATCAACTTCCACCTGATCCTGGATTCCATATCTTGCAATGGCATCCTCCAGCTGTTCAGACATTTTTTCTGATTCTTCCAGTGCCTGTTCTTTATATTCTTCCACTACATCATTCTCTTCGTCTGTTTCCTGATCCGTTTCAGAGTTCGCTTTGTCTTTATAATAAGAATCTAACATTTCAAGCTGGCTCACACCGGATGATATCAGAGTTCCATCTCCAATAGAAGATCCTCCATTGGGAAGAATACTAAATGTATTCTGAAAGGAAGCCACCATTTTTTCAAACTTTTCTGCATCTACCGTTGACATAGAGAATAACAATACAAAGAAACATAACAGTAGGTTCATCAGATCTGCAAATGTATTCATCCATGCCGGTGATCCTTTTGGTTCATCAGGCTTTCTTTTCACTATTCTTCACCTCCAGCCTCGCTTTCCTGCGCTGTATTACGCGCCGAAGGTGCAAGGAATGATTTCAGTTTTTCTTCTATAACACGCGGATTCTCTCCTGCCTGGATCGACAGAATACCTTCCACGGAAATTTCCTTCATCATCATTTCATTATCATTATTCAGTTTTAACTTACCTGCAATCGGGTTACATAACCAGTTTGCAAGTAATGAACCATACAATGTTGTAACAAGCGCCGTTGCCATCGCCGGTCCGATTGTGGATGCATCTTCCATGTTCTGCAACATGAGGATCAATCCGATCAGGGTACCGATCATACCCCAGGCAGGACCTAATTCAGCCCATTTCTCCCAGACAGCAATTTTAGCTTTATGTCTGCTCTCAACGCAGGCTAAGTCAGTCTCCATGATTCCTCTTACCAGTTCCGGATCTGTACCATCTACAACAAGCATAATTCCTTTTTTCAGAAAATCATCTTCAATCCCGTTTGCTGCTTCTTCCAATGCCAGAAGTCCTTCTTTTCTCGCAGTATTCGACAGTGAGATAATCTGGTTGATGACAACTGCCGGATCCTGAACCTCATCCTTAAAAATCAGCTTTATTGACTTTATACCATTGATAAAATCTGCCAATTTAAAAGATGCGAGCGTACCTGCAATGGAACCTCCTATTGTAATAATGAATGATGCCGTATCCCACATGGAGTGTAAACTTGCAACACCTCCGTTGGAAAGTACACCAAACACAAACATTACAACGCCTAATAACATACCTACTATTGATGCTATATCCACTTTTTCCACCTACCATCCTTGATTTTTCAGATTATAAAATCCCATCCGTGGGACTTATTCTTCTCTTAAAAGGCCATTTGTAAAAATATCCCTTTTGTATGATTTTACTAAATTTTTGACCTCTTGTCTACTTTCTTTTACAATAAACTTTTTACCTGTTGTAAGAGAAATAACTGTATCCGGGGTCTCCTCCACCGTTTCAATCAGATCCGAATTGATTAATACTGTTGTTCCATTCAATCGTGTCACTTCGATCATAAAGTAATCATTCCTCCATTATTAATCAACAGTTTTTATTGTGACCGGTCCATTTTAAAACCGGCCACAATGTTCAGTATAACATATGTAACTGTCTGTGTAAAACATGTTTCGACATTTCAGAACAGGTTTTACCTAAATATTATATTTTTTTACATTACATTAACGTTTCAGGTTAACCAGTTCCTCTAACAGTGTATCGGATGTTGTGATGATACGGGAGTTTGCCTGGAAACCACGCTGTGTGATGATCATCTGTGTAAACTCTGTAGATAAATCTACGTTAGACATCTCAAGTTCTCCGGATGTCATAGAACTTCCGTCTGCGGATATCTCTACACCGATTCCATCAAACTCACCGGAGTTTAATGTTGTACGGTAGCAGTTCTCTCCTACTTTTTCAAGACCGGATGCATTTGCGAACTGTGCTACTGCGATCTGTCCGAGGATTTCTGTATTACCATTATCATAAGTACCTTTGATAAGACCATTGTTGTCGATGGAAATACCGATCATGGCACCTAATTTCTTTCCTTTTCCTGTCACACCATCATCTATAGATCCTGTAGACATAACCGCTGTGGATTTACCACCGTTGTTTGCATCTTTCAGTCCCGAAAAATCAATGGTAATATCATCAAACTGGGTCGGATTGTTTCCAAGTTTACTCATATTAAGTGTAACTGTGTTTGTCTTATTGTTTGACGTTCTTGCACCGACTCCTGTAAATGTACCATCTTTTGTACTGAAGTCGATTGCATAATCCGTTACATCTCCGGTGATCGTCAGTGTTCCATTTGTGACTGTAGCATTTGCCTTATTACCTGTAATCTTGGCAACCATTGCATTCGAAATTCCATATACCTGTTTCAGGCTGTGTGTAGTTGCTGGAGTTTGTCCATCCGTAAAAGAATTTGTTGCCGGATTCCAAGAGATTTCTGTACCGTTTGCATCACTTCCTACATAGAATTTATCGTTAGCAGAATCATAGTAATAACCACTCTGAACCTGGCTGTATGTTCCAAGTGTAGCATTCGTTGTTTTTGCTCCAAATATATCACTCAGATCAACATTGCTGGTTTCCGGATCATAGAACGTTGTTCCGTCACTGTTTAAGATTTTTTCCAGTTCCACCGTGTATTTACCATCTGTTCCGGTAGATTTCATTGCAAAACGTGCTGTATAGGAATAACCGAGATTATCAAAAAAAGTCAGTGTTTTGACAAGTCCTTTGTCTGACAATACATCCTTATCATTTTTATCAATAATACCGGAAACATTTGCCTGTGTGGTTGCCTCCGGAGGAGATGTCAGGTTGGATGTCTGCATGACACGAAGTGCAGATACGGTATCCTTCTTGATATTTCCTGTTGTCGGATCTACCTGCCATCCCATAACTGTATAACCGGTGGATGTCATACATAAGTTACCGGCACCATCTACATAGAAAGAACCGGCTCTGGTAAACAGGTTCTCAGAACCGTTGTTAACTACAAAAAAGTTTGTCGTAGACTGGTCTGATAAACGGATATCGAATGCACGTCCGGTTGTTTCAGCCGCACCGGAAGTTGTGATGCTTAAGTTTGTTGCACCGGTCGTAACACCAAGACCGATCTGTTTTGCATTCACACCACCGGTACCTGTTGCTGCGTTCGCACCGGATGCATTACTTGTCATCTGATATAAAACATCCTGAAATACAACTGAGGATGATTTAAAAGCTACTGTGTTTACGTTGGCGATATTGTTACCAATAACGTCCATTTTTGTCTGATGTGTCTTAAGACCTGACACAGCAGAGTACATTGATCTCATCATAGTTGAAATTGACCTCCTAAGTTCTTTTGTGCTGCCTTCCCTTCTGTCATTCCGGGAATCTAGCCTCCATTTCGGTCCGGCTACGTGATCACAGCACCATCAATATTGGTATAAATATTATCATCGGACTCTGTCCGGTCCATTGCTGTAACGACTGTCCTGTTCGGAACATTTACGATAAAAGCGAGTGAATCAACAATTACTAACGATTCTCTGATTCCCTTTTCACCAGCCTTAAAAACGCCTGTCTCAAGTCGTTCATTCTGTTCCTCTGACAGATTGATATTACGATCCATCAGGCGCATCGTGGCATGCTTGGAAAATTTGAGTGTCCCACCTGCTTTTGCATCCTGCTTCTGCTTTAAAATATCTTCAAAGGAGACACCGCTCGAAGTTACCGCATCCGTGCTTTTCCGAGTCAGATACTGGTCAGTTACCTGCTCAATGGAAGCAAACTGGTTACTGATCTTATTCATAATCGCATTTCCCTTCTGTCAGATATCAGGTTTTATCTGTATCTGTCTTTGTGTCTGTTGTTGTATCTGTTCCTGTTGTCGTATCTGTTTTTGTATCTGTATCTGTTTTTGTACCTGTCGATGATGAAGTACTTTTATACCAGTCTTTTCCTGCAAGTTTTTCCATCTGTGCAAGCAGTTCCTGATATTTTTTCAAAGTATCTGTATCGATCTTTGACTGCTGATAAGAATTCAGATTATCGTAATATGTCTTTAAATTCTTGACATCATCTTTGTCACTTAATGTAAGCTGTGCTGCATTCGGCAATTTAGCAACCGCTGCTGCAAACGTCTTAGCAAGTGTCTCTGCCTCCATGTATTCGGTATCTGCAACCTGATATACATCAGAAAGTGAATATAACACCCCATTTACACAGATCTTCTGCTCACCGTTTTCTTTCTGTACATAATCAACAAATCCCTCTGTTGCTGTTGTTTCTCCAGTCGAAGATGTTGTCTTGATAATAACATATTTTCCAACAAGTGCATTTGCATTGCTGCTCTCGATTGTACTCTGCATACCAAGTGTTGCTTCCATCTGTGAAAATGTAGCAAGCTGTGCAACATACTCCGTATTGCTGGTAGGCTCTAACGGATCCTGATACTGCATCTCTGCACATAACAGCTGTAAGAACTGGTCATAGCCAAGGTCATTGCTGGTATCCGATTTGCTTGTAGTACTGGTATCCTTTGGTATTTTTCCGTCTTCAACGGGCTGAATTAATGCCATTTTTTTCTCCTTTCTTTTGTTTTAAGCAGTATAATCTACGGAATTACCGTGATCTGCCATAATCTGCGCCACAAGGGCTTCTTCCTCACTCATGACTCCGGAGAGTTCATCTAACTCATCTAAGTTGATTCTTCTAGTCTTTGGCGAAGCTTTTTCCTGCTCCTCTGCCTGTCTTTCATCCTGTTTTGCATTCTGCTCTAAGTTTTTCTCAAACTCATGACTCCCAACTGTGACTTCCACAGCATCTACCTTGACGCCTGCCTGATTCATACTCTGTTTAAGTTCTGCCATCTGTGACTCTAAGGCTTCTTTTACCAGTTCATTCTGTGTCATGATATGAGCAGATACGTTACCTTCTTTGGTTGTTACTTCGATATAAAGCTTGCCAAGATGTTCCGGATTCAACTGCATTTCCATTGTCGTCTGTGCTTCACGGACAGTAACTTTTGTAAACTCTGTCACCTGCCGGATCAGATCTAACGTATCAAGCTGTCTTGAAAATTCCGGTACAGTCTCCGGTGTTTTTGCCGCTGCCGGATCAACAGTATGCTCCTGACTCACAAATGCTGTCTGATTTGACGTGTTCCCGGATTCATTTCTGTTTCCTGTCTGCCCGTCATCTGCCTTTGTATCTGTTTCTTCTGCCACTTCTTTTTGCAGGAGAATATTGTCTTCCTGTTTTTGTATTTCCACTTCATCTGCATCTGATGCTGTCTGAACTGTGTTTTCTTCCTTCAAAACAGAATTCATCTGATCTGATGTATCGTTTGCTGCGGTTTTGTCTGCTTTAACATTTTCTGTTACCTGCATTTCCGGTAACTGTTCAATACCTGCCGATTTCGGAGTCGTTACAACCTGTGATGCTGCCGCAACCGTCTCAGTAAACATCTGTGATGTCATTCCAAGATCATCTAACAGATCCTGTGATAATCCACCGATTTCATTTACAATTTCCATAAACGAATCATTGCATAACAATTCGCCGATATTTTCAGATCCTGTAAGTTCAGCTGTAAGTTGTGTAAGCTGGTTCGGCTGTATAAGATCAGCCACAGTAAGTCCCAGCTTCTGCATTGCATCCGTGATCTCTTCATCTGTCACACCAAGTTTCTCTTTCAAAACCTGTCTAACATCCTCTTCAAATGCAGCCAGCTTTTCATCTGTATTCCCAGTCTGGATATCTGTTTTGTCTGACGGATTATTTTTTATACTGGCAGCATTATTCTGATAACGCTCATAGTTATCTGTGACACTGCTTTTCCCTGTCACAACAGACATGTTCTGTTTGCCGTTCTGTCCGCCATAACTGTATCCGTATCCAACCTGTGTTGTCATCTGGCTCATCACTTCTGCAAACTGGACTTTCAGATCTCCTTCTTTTGTACCTGTGAGTGTCTGGCTTCCCTGTCCAACAGACATGATACCGGTCACTTCTGAAACACTCGTGCTTCCCATTTTTCTTCCTCCTCTCTCTTTCGCTGCATGTACTGCCGCTTAATAATCTATTCTGAAGGCTTCATGATCTCTGTTACCTTTGCAGCGGTATCAGAACTCATTTTGCCAAGAATAGCAGCTCTTGAATCTGCATCCATTCCATTTAAAATCTGTGCAACCAGCTTCAGATTATCTGTCATGGTATCAAAAATTGCTGCCGCCTCTTTCGGCTTCATGGATGAATATGTCTTGATATAATCATCAAGCTGCTCATCCTCTGCCGTCTGTGCTACCACCTGCTTATACAATACTTCTGCATTAGCAGGATCGATACTTTCATAATATTTCTTATATTCCTCAACATCCGGGGCTACATCTGAAAAAACAACATCTTCATAAAAACTCTGCTTTTCTTTTTCAAATTCTGCCTCGTTTTCCTTATATTGCTGTAACTCTGCCGACTGTGCTTCCAGCTGGCTGATATAATCTGCATTTGCAGATGATGTATTCTGGGCATCTGCCAGTTCTTTTTCCAGCTCTTTGATGCGCTCCACTGCATCTGCCATAGTGTCATATGCATAGGCACTGTCCTCTGTTGAAACTTCTTCCACCGCATCATCCGGCAAAATCTTGTTCACATAAGGAACATCCTTTAAGATCGGTGCAAGCATGCCTGAGCCAAATCCACCAACATCCCATTTGATCAAAAGTGCTATAATCGCAAGCCATACAATTATGATCAGAAGTGAGACAAAGAATACAGCCACTTTGCTTCCGCCGCTTTCTTCCTCAAGCTCATCACTATCTTCTGCCCGCTGTGCTTTTTTTGCTTTTGTCTCTTCTTTTTTTCTTTGTTTTTCTTCTTTTTTTGCAGCTTTCTTATCTACAACTTCTTCTTTTTCTTCTGCCATGTTTTCCTCCTGTCCGCTCAAACTGCCTAACTGCGCTGTCCATTATCGTGATAGGTATAACTGACAAGTTCGTCTATTTCTTTAGACTCTTCATGTAAAAGTTCCTGTTTAAATTCCTCAAAAGCTTTTTCTTTTAGTTTTTCATGTGTTTTGCGTTCAACCATTGCTTCATTTAGCTGTTTTCTTGCCAATTCAACATTGCGTTCCGCAGCATGTACATTCATCATCTGGCTGCGCTGTTTGCTTTTCATAACATCAATAGCCTGCCTACATTCACAAATTTCCAAAACATTGAGGTTTCCACTTACTAATTCCCTTGCTTTTGATTCATACCCGGCTCTCCGGATCAGAATGTCCTGAAGTTTCTGCTGTTCTGTTGCCAGTTTTGCATTTGCCATACCATAGGCTGTCTTTGCCTGATTTTCCATTTTTTCTTTGATATCAAGAATGTTCTGCATTCTGTATCTGAACTTTGCCATGTCAAAAACCTTTCTTAGTTTTCAAACAGTTTTCTAAGAAGATCAATTTCCTCACTGAATTCAAATTTTTCATCGGTCTTCTGCATCAGAAATTCATTTACTGCCTGTATTTTCTGAATAGCATAATCTATTTCACGATTGGTTCCATTTTTATAGGCTCCAATATTGATCAGATCCTCTGCCTCATTATAAGTAGCCATAACATTTCTTAATTTTCCGGCAAGTTCTTTATGTTCACTTGTAGCAATTGAGCTCATAACACGGGAAATACTCTGTAAAACATCAATTGCAGGATAATGATTTTTATGTCCTAATTTTCTGGATAACATGATATGTCCATCCAGAATACTTCTCGCCGTATCTGTAATTGGTTCATTCATATCATCACCATCTACAAGTACGGTATAAAGTCCGGTAATAGATCCTTTGTCTGAGGTTCCCGCACGTTCTAGGAGTTTAGGCATTTCTGAATATACGCTTGGTGGATATCCTCTTGTTACCGGTGGCTCTCCGGATGCCAACCCAATCTCCCGCTGTGCCATAGAAAATCGTGTCAGTGAATCCATCATCAGCAACACATCTTTCCCCTGATCTCTAAAGTATTCAGCAATAGCTGTTGCTGTTTTTGCAGCTTTATTTCT
The DNA here is from genome assembly GCF_014287515.2 of Roseburia rectibacter. Classification (NCBI taxonomy): domain Bacteria; kingdom Bacillati; phylum Bacillota; class Clostridia; order Lachnospirales; family Lachnospiraceae; genus Roseburia; species Roseburia rectibacter. The sequence goes on along the minus strand of NZ_CP092473.1, from coordinate 1,929,470 downwards.
TATCAATGCAGGTTTATCGGATGTCGCAACAATAACCACGGAGCGTTTCATGCCTTCTTCACCAAGATCACGTTCCACAAATTCCCTTACTTCCCTTCCACGCTCACCAATCAGCGCGATCACATTGATATCTGCTTTTGTATTTCTTGCAAACATTCCAAGCAAAGTACTTTTTCCAACACCAGATCCCGCAAAGATACCGATTCTCTGTCCTTTGCCGACTGTGATCAGACCATCGACTGCCTTAACGCCCAAAGGCAGAACCTCATCAATGATCTTTCTTGCCATCGGGTCCGGCGGCTGTGCCTCAACCGGGTAATCATATGGAACCAGCAACTCATCCACATCCGTTGGTCTCCCGATTCCATCTAAAGTGTGACCTAACAGTTCTTCTCCAACCTTTACAGTCAAAGGATGTCCTGTATTCTCTACGATACAGCCAACACCAATTCCTTCCACGCTTTCAAAAGGCATCAAAAGTAAATGTTTGTCACGGAAACCAACCACTTCAGCCATCGTCGAAAGATTTTGTTCCCGATCGATAATGATGCGGCACAGATCATTCAGTTTTGCATTTGGTCCTACAGATTCAATCGTAAGACCAACAATCTTTGTCACCTTGCCCAGACGGTTAAAATATGTCTTGTCAGCAAGCTGAAGATATTTATCAAATGTATACATTCTGCCGCCTCACTTTTAAGAACACAAGGATCTGATATCTTTCATCAGATTATCAAGCTGCACATCCAGACTGCAGTCAAAGATTCCCGAATCGGTTTCTATAACACATGCATTTTCATCCAGCGTATAATCAGGAACGATCTCCAATTCTATATCATGACCCACATAATCTAATATATTTTCTTTATGTTCCTCCAGAAATGAGACATTGTCGCCTGCCACTTTGATCCGGAAACGCTTTTCATCCTCTATATTGGCAATAGCATTATCGATCAGATGAAGCAGGATCTCCTTTTTGCCATCAAACTGGACATGAAAAACTTTATTAAACACATCCAATATTACATCCACCAGTTCTCTTTCCATATTTTTGTGTTTTTCCTGGTAGGAATTCTGCAATTGTGCCTTTTTCCGCTGCTGTTCCTGTTCTAATTGCTGTTTTTTCTGGTCATACTCCTGTTCTAATGTACTCTGTCCTTCCAGATATCCCTGTTTCTTTGCTTTCTCGCGTATCGTTTCTGCTTCTTGTCTTGCATCGTCAATCAGCACATCCGCCTGTGCCCTCGCCTGCGAAAGTATCTGTTCCGCTTTTTCATTTGCAGCAGACATATCCTGTTCCGGTTCTTCTACAGGGATCACATTATCTGTTTTTTCAGTAATGATTCCCTCTGCAAAACCATCCGGTCCTACCGGCCGTGCTTCTTTCGGCTGTGCCTCTTTTATGATGTTTTGTTTCAGAAATTCCTGCATATGATCATTTGAATTGATCACCCTCGCATTCTGACTCTCTGTATGTACGAACCATGGTTTGTAAAGATTAGACAACGATCTCGTCACCTCCGCCTCTGGAGATTACGATTTCTCCAGAATCCTCTAATTTACGAATAACACTGACAACTTTCTGCTGAGCCTCCTCAACATCCTTCATACGGACAGGACCCATAAACTCCATATCCTCTTTGATCATTGCTGCCAGACGTTTTGAAAGATTCTTAAAGATAACATTCTGTACTTCCTCATTTGCAGCCTTAAGTGCAACACCAAGATCTGCATTATCGACATCGCGGAGTACACGCTGGATTGCACGGTCATCAAGCAGCAAGATATCCTCGAATACAAACATCTTCTTGCGGATCTCGTCTGCCAGTTCCGGTTCTTCGATCTCTAAAGACTCCATGATATGTTTCTCTGTCGTACGGTCTACCGTATTTAAAATATTTACGATTGCATCCACACCACCAACAATCGTGTAGTCCTGATTGACAAGCGAAGAAAGTTTCTTTTCCAAAACACGCTCTACCTCTTTAATCACATCCGGTGATGTACGATCCATCATTGCAATACGTTTTGCAACATCCGCCTGTTTTTCCGGTGGAAGTGCCCCGATCACAAGTGCCGCCTGCGCGGATGTCAGATATGATAAGATCATGGCAATTGTCTGTGGATGTTCATCCTGGATAAAGTTCAGTAACTGGCTTGGATCTGTTTTCCGCACAAATTCAAACGGACGTACCTGCAATGATGCTGTAAGTTTCGTAATAACTTCCTGTGCCTTTTCCTCACCAAGAGCTTTGTCCAGCAGTTCTTTTGCATATCCAATACCGCCTTCAGCAATATACTGCTGTGCAAGGCAGATCTGATAAAATTCATTTAAGACATCTTCCTTAACCTGCGGTGAAACGCTTCTGGTATTTGCGATTTCAAGTGTCAGCTCTTCAATTTCATCTTCTTTTAAATGTTTAAAAATATCAGCAGACCGCTCCGGTCCTAAGGCAATCAAAAGAATCGCCGCCTTTTGTATTCCAGTATAATCCTGTGTATTTGTTGCCATACCTTATTCCCACTCCTCGTTCAACCAGTTGCGCAATAATGAAGCTGCCGCCTCTGGATTATCTTCCACAAATTTTTCGATCAGGATACGGGTCTCAGACTTCTCATTGTATCCAATATCCTGCATTTCTTCCTGGCTCTCTTTTGTTGATTCAAGCAGGCTCTCAACAGAAAGCTCCGGTTCGATCTCTGCGGTTTTCTCTTTTCTGGTGCTGCGGAATACCACATAACCAAGAAGAAGAAGGATCAGAACCACAAGCACAATCTGTAAATAATCGGAAGCACTTCTTCCACCGGAAGAATACTGGAAAACCGGTTCTTCCTGCGCAATGATCGTAATCTTATCAGTCGGGATTCCTGTTGCATTAGAGATCATTGTAATGTATTCCTGATCAACCGTGATCGGTGTCGGGTCACTGTTTGCTGCAACATACTCATCAAACGTCATATTTTCCAGTGCTCCGGATGCACGCAATGTATCTTCATCATAGATACGATATTTTGTTGCCACCAGAGAAACAGAAGAACTTGCATAATCAACAGTTCCTCCATTGGAAGATTTCTTTGTTACTTTCTCATTATTCTGATAATTGGTTGTTGTATCTGTAACTGTACTGTGTGTGTAATTATTATCTTCGATTACATAAGAAGTATCATCATTGGAATCTGTTCCAGGTGTTGCAGCCGCGCCACCTTCTGAATCTGATTCATACTCGCTCTTGCTGCCAACCATACCATTCGTCTGTCCGTCTGGTGCGTAATATTCATGGGTTGCCTCTTCCGATGTGTCAAAATCCATCACGAGTTCCTGTGCCACTTCCACATGATCAAACAGGGAAGATCCAACCATAACATCTTTTACTTTGCTTTTTACAAGATTTTCTGCCTTTGATTTTACTGAAAGCTGACTGTTTGCTGTTCCTATCGAAGTATCAGAAGAATCTCCCGAAAATAAAACATTGGAATTAGAATCTAAAATCTGAATATTATCTGTATTTTTATTACCAAGCTGTGTTGCTATGTATTTTGCAAGACCTGCGGCCTGATCTTCATCCATATCTCCACTTAAGGTAAGAATGACTGCGGCATATGAATCCTGATCTTTTGCAAGAATTGTTCCATCATCATTCGGAATATCAAGAGTAACAGAAGCGCTTTCAACATTTGACAGTGTCTCTAACTGTTCTGCGAAATATTTCTGCAGATAAACTTTATATTTTTTTGTTTTATCTGCCTCAGTTGAGCTGAATCCGCCATCAAAAACATTATCGATTGAAGCTCCCTGACTCGGAATGTCATTCTTGCCGAGCAGGATAGACGCAGCCGCTTCATCCTTCGCATCTACATAAAAGATCAGACCATCCTGAGACATCTGATATGAAATGTTTTCACCATCCAGCAGATCTTTTACTGTACCAGCTTCCGCTGTTGTCTGACATTCATGCAGCGTAACCATATTGGGTTTGCTCACAACTGCTGCCAGTATTGCCAGTGCAACAAGGATTACTGCCACAATACTGATCAGTAATGCTTTCTGCTTTGTATTGAATTTTTTCCACCACTCTGTAATCTTATTTAATATATTCTGCACCTGTTCCGGCATGTTATCTGACTCCATTCATTAAATTTGCATATTCATGATCTCTTTATATGCATCCAACATTTTATCCCTTACTGCTGTTGTATACTGAAGTGCTGTAAGCGCTTTCTTTGCTGCAACCTGCATATCATGCGGATTGTCTGCCTTCCCAAGGGCAAATTCTATCTGAGCAGCCTCTGCATCATTCTGCAAATCACTTGTTTCTGTCAACACATTCATTGCTGAATCAAGTACTGACTGGAAACTGTCATCTGAAGTATTTACGAGTCTGTTCTGTTCTGCTACTTTTTCAATATAATCTGATGTAATCCCTGTCAACGAAGTAATGTCCATTTACCGTCATTCCTTTCCTTATTTGCTGATGTTGAGTGCAGCCTGTACCATACTTTTTGTTGCATCAAATGCTGTTGTATTCGCCTCATATGCTCTCGTTGCATCAATCAGGTTCGTCATTTCAGTTACTGTATTAACATTCGGATATGTAACATAACCGTTTTCATCTGCATCCGGATGGGATGGGTCATAAACCATGCGCATTTCTGTCTCATCATCTTCTTTTACAGATGTTACTTTTACACCATTTCCAACCGCTCTCGCTCTTGCCGTCTCATAATACTGCGAAAAAGGTGTTTCTGTCTTTTCCGCAAATGTAACAATCTTTCTCCGGTACGGTGTCCCATCTTCCGTTCTTGTTGTATTAATATTTGCAATATTCTGTGCAATCGTATCCATACGGAAGCGTTCTGCTGTCATACCACTTGCACTGATATCAAATGCCTGAAATAATCCCATATAATTTCCATCCTTTGTTTCTTTTTATTCTTTTATTTTAAGACTGTCTGCATTCTTGAGAAATTGTTTGTTATCGCTGTCGTCAATAGCTGATATCTCAATGATTCAGAAGCCAGCTCCGCATTTTCCGTGTTTTCATCCACATTATTACGGTCAAGACGGTATGAATAATTTGCCGCATCCGTATAAGATGTCGCTGTAAGTTTTCCAAGATTCTGGTTCAATTCTCTTACCTTCTTATCAAGGCTGCTGTATTTTGTCTTACCGAGTGCCTTTTGTAATACAGATTCAAAATCAACATCCTGTCTCTTGTATCCAGGTGTGTCGATATTTGCAATATTATTAGTGATAACATTCTCACGCATCCAGCTTGCATCAGCCGCTTTATCAAGTATATTTGTATAGTCAAATGCATTCGTTGTAAACATTCTGTTGCTCCTTTCATGCACTATTTTCTACATTATTCTATTTTATTATAAAATATCTCAAAAAAAACACAAGAGTTTTTTACTTTTTTTTGTTGTTTTTCCCCGTATCTTGTATTATTTTACGATTTCGTGTACAACAATTTGTTCTGATTCTTCATAATTCTCTTTTTTTCGACATTTTTTGCATTTTTTAGCGAACATGCTACCAGAATGCTGTAAAAAGCACCCTCATAAAAAAGGAATTTGTCACGTTTTTCAAATAGCGTAACAAATTCCTTTTCATTTAACTATTCTTATGATTCTCTTTCTTTATCTTGTCTAGTTCATCAAACACAACATCATTCAATACCTTGATGTATGTTCCTTTCATTCCGGATGATCTCGATTCGATCACACCTGCACTTTCAAACTTGCGAAGTGCGTTTACGATCACCGATCTTGTAATTCCAACACGGTCTGCTATCTTACTTGCAACAAGGATTCCTTCTTTGCCGTCCATCTCATCAAAAATATGTGTGATTGCTTCTAATTCTGAAAAAGATAATGTACTGATCGCAGATTTTACAATCTGTACCTTTCTTGTTTCTTCTGCATTTTCTTCATTTACAGAACGCATCATTTCAAGTCCGACCACAGTTGTTCCATATTCGCTCAATATAATATCATCTATATCATACTGACGGTTCTCACGGTATACAAACAATGTTCCAAGCCGTTCTCCGGCAATATCAATTGGTGTAATGATCGCTGTATATTTTTTTACATCATCCACAAATCCCAATGTTTCAAGATTAACATTCTCTTTTGTGGACAGGATTCCAAGCAAACGTTCATTTAAAAGCGGATCAATAAAACCTCCTACTTCATCCACGATCAATTCATTGATCTCTTCGACATCCTGTCTTACTCCGGTTCCAAGTACTTTTCCTTTTTTACTGATGACAAGGATATTTGATTCCAGTATTTCTTTTAATACGTCGCATATATCATTAAATACTACTTTGGATGAATTATTATTGTGAAGCAATTTATTGATTTTTCTTGTTTTATCCAACAACTGAACGCTCATAATGCGTGCCTCCTGACTACATATATGTCTTTCATGATGTACTATATTTTATCACGTCAATTCTGAAAATTCAATATTCTTAATATATTCTTCCTAAAATTATTTCATTATTCGGAATCTTTTTCAACATTTTTACGATCTGTCACATAACCGCACTGTTCATCTGCACACACAATCTTATTTCCTTTGACTACCATGTACCCGCCACATTTCGGACATTTTTCTGCAACAGGTCTTGACCAGCTCATAAAATCACATTCCGGATTATCCTCGCAGCCGAAATATTTTCTTCCTTTTTTCGTTTTGCGAAGTACAACTTCCTTACCGCACTTCGGACATGCAACTCCAATCTTTTCGAGATAAGGTTTTGTATTGCGGCATTCCGGGAATCCCGGACATGCAAGGAACTTGCCATGCGGACCATATTTTACTACCATATTTCTGCCGCAGACATCACAGATAACATCTGTCACTTCATCTTCTATTTTTACTTTTTCCAGATCCTTCTGCGCTGCCTTCACAGCTTCATCCAGATCCGGATAGAAATTACGTACCACTGTTTTCCAGTTTACATTGCCTTCTTCAACACCATCAAGCAGCGATTCCATGTTTGCGGTAAAATGTTCGTCTACAATGCTTGGAAATGATTCCTTCATAATCTGATTGACCACTTCTCCAAGTTCCGTCACATATAAATTTTTTGCTTCCTTAACAATATATCGTCTTCCTAGCAGTGTCGTGATTGTCGGTGAATAAGTACTCGGACGTCCTATTCCCAGCTCCTCTAATGTTTTTACCAGTGATGCCTCTGTATAGTGGGCCGGTGGCTGGGTAAAATGCTGTTTTTCATCAAACTCTTTTAATCCAAGCACTGTATTCTCATCAATAGAGCCTACCAGGACATTATTCTCTGCCTTTTCATCATCATCGCTTGTATACACTGACATAAATCCGTCAAATGCAATTTTAGAAGCAGATACTGTAAACTGGTATTTTCCTGCTCCAATTTTTACATTTGTTGTCTCATAAACCGCCTGTGACATTCTGCTTGCCGCAAAACGTTTCCAGATCAACTGGTACAGGCGGAACTGATCTCTCGATAACGACTCTTTCACCATGACAGGTGTACGATTGATATCAGACGGACGGATCGCCTCATGCGCATCCTGAATTTTGGCTCCATTCTTCTTTGCTGTTTTTTCACCTGCAATATAGTTCTCACCATAATTTTCAGCAATATATTCCCGCGCCTGTGCATCTGCCTCTTCTGAAATTCGTACAGAGTCTGTTCTTAAGTAAGTGATAAGACCAACCGTTCCCTGACCTTTGACATCCACACCTTCATACAACTGCTGTGCAATACGCATTGTTTTTGAAATCGGAAAATTAAGTGCCTTAGATGCTTCCTGTTGTAACGTACTGGTTGTAAACGGTAACGGAGCTTTTTTCACACGTTCTCCTTTTTTTACCTCTAAAATGTGAAACTCTTCTTTCTGCATCTCTGCCATGATGCGGTCTGCCTGCTCTTTACTGGAAATTGTAACTTTTCCATTCTCATCTCCATAAAATTTGGCGAGCAATGCCTTTTTTTCACCTTTTACAGACAGTTCTGCATCCAGTGTCCAGTATTCTTCCGGAATGAATGCATTAATCTCATCCTCCCGGTCACAGATAATGCGAAGCGCGACTGACTGGACACGTCCGGCACTAAGTCCTCTTTTTACTTTTGCCCATAGCAGTGGACTGATCTCATATCCCACCAGACGATCCAGAATTCGTCTGGTCTGCTGTGCATCTACAAGATTCATGTCAATCTGGCGCGGTTCTTTTAACGAAGCCTTCACTGCATTCTGCGTAATCTCATTAAAAGTAATTCTCTGTGCATTTTTATCATCCAGCTTCAGTGCCTGGCTCAAATGCCATGAAATCGCCTCTCCCTCACGATCGGGGTCAGTTGCAAGATAAACTTTATCTGCTTTTTTTGCTTCCTTTCGCAGTTTTGCCAGGATATCTCCCTTTCCGCGGATCGTAATATATTTGGGTTCAAAATCATTCTCTGTATCAATTCCCATCTGGCTTTTTGGCAGATCTCTCACATGTCCGTTCGATGCCACTACCTCATAATTTTTTCCCAGAAATTTTTTAATTGTCTTTACCTTTGCGGGCGACTCCACAATAACAAGATACTTTGCCATGCATCCATCTCCTTTTATTCATGACAATAGAGCAGTGTACAAAACGTGCCATCTATTGTTTCTGACAGCAGCTCTGTTTCATTTGTGCAGATTGCTGTGTCTAAGAATTTCTTTCATATTTTTCTGATATAGTAATTTTTAACTGTCTCGGTAATAAAACCTTTTTGCAGAAGTCTGGCAAGTACGTCCATCATGTCCGGTACTAATATACCAGTCTTCTCCAAGAGTTCCCCGACGTTTTTCGGTCGTAAACTTAGACAACTATACACCAGTCGCTCATCTTTTTCAAGTAATAAATTTTTTAAATTATCTTCTCCGGTATTTATCTCCCCCTGTAATTCAATTTCTTTTAAGAATTCATCTACATCAGAAATAATGCCTGCCCCCTGCCGTATCAGATTATTGCATCCCCCGCTAAGCGCATCATATATACGTCCCGGCACCGCATATATGTCTCTCCCCTGTTCTAACGCATAATCCGCCGTAATAAGCGAACCACTCTTTATTTTTGCCTCAACAACAACCACCACATCCGCAAGTCCTGCAATGATCCGGTTCCTTGCAGGAAAAAGCGGCGCAGACGGATTTGTCCCCGGCGGATATTCTGAGATGACCGCACCATTTTTTTCAAGTATCTCCTGGTATATTCTAATATTTGATCTTGGATAACAGATATCTACCCCACACCCTAATACTGCACATGTATATCCATTTTTCTCAAGTGCACCCGCATGTCCGCCACCATCAACCCCGGATGCCATGCCGCTTACAACCCATGCACCTGATTCTGCTATTTTTCCTGCTATTTTTTCTGCCACTGATCTGCCGTAAGCAGAACAGCGGCGTGCACCAACGATCGCCACTGTCTTTTTATTCCACTCTGCCGGCATATTCCCTTTCACATAAATGCTATATGGTGCATCCGGGATTGTGGCAAGACGTTCTGGGAACAGCTGTTCCTCTCTGGATAAAAACCAGATTCCTTGTTCTATCATCCCCTCAAACATTGCATCATAATCTTTTTTTCTGCTCTCTAAGATCCTCGCAGCATGTTTTTCCGTCACGCCAGGGATCAGAAGAAGCTGTTTTTCTGTCAGTCCATAAATCTCCCTCGCACTTCCTGCTGCGGCAATCAGCCTGTTTCTGGTGCGTATTCCGACTTCCGGAATATTTGAGAGCCAGTACGCATAATTTATCACCCTATACCTCCCAGAACTTCTTATCAATATTTCTATAACAGATCGCTTCATTTAAATGCCGCATTTTTATCTGTTCACTTTCTTCCATATCTGCCAGTGTGCGTGCCACACGCAGTATTTTATGATAAGTCCGTGCTGTCAGATTTAATTTGTTATACATCCGTTCCATGTAAGTTTCCTGTTTTTTATCAAGTTTACAATACTCAAAAATCTTAGAAGACGGAATATGACTGTTAAAGCAGAACTCTTCTCCACAGTAACGCATTTTCTGTATCTCTTGTGTCCGTATAACGCGTTTTCTGATTTCTTCTGACCGTTCACTTTTTCCAGTATTGTAAAGATCCTTAAATCCGATCGGCGGCACTTCCACACATATATCAATCCGGTCTAAAAGCGGTCTGCTTATCTTCCTCAGATACCGGTTAATCGCTGCCGATGTGCAGGTACATCTCTGCATATCCGGGTAATACCCGCATTTACAGGGATTCATCGCAGCCACAAGCATAAAATCAGCCGGATATTCATAGCTCGCATTCAGTCTTGCGATACATATTTTTTTATCCTCCATCGGCTGTCTTAATATTTCCAGAGTATCATTTTGAAATTCTGTCAGTTCATCTAAAAACAAGATTCCCTTATGTGCCAGCGAAATTTCCCCCGGTTTCGGCAATGCACCTCCACCTGCAAGTCCCTGCGGTGTGATCGTATGATGTGGTGCACGGAACGGTCTTTTCTGCATCAATCCTCTTTTATGTTCTAAAAGTCCGCAAACACTGTATATTTTAGAAAGCTCCATCCGTTCTTCTGCATTTAAGGGCGGCAGGATTTCAGGAATCCGTTCTGCAATCATTGTTTTTCCTGCACCCGGAGACCCCATCAAAAGCAGATTATGCATTCCTGAAACAGCCGTTTCACAGGCACGTTTCACTAATATCTGTCCATATACATCTGCAAAATCCAATGCCTTTCCTGCCTGTATTTCTTCTATATTATATGGCTCATTATAATATTCCCCTTTTCCATTTAAAACCGTAACAGCTTCCGCAAGATCTTTTACGGCAAACACCTGCATGTCCGCTACCAGCGCTGCCTCACTTGCATTTTCCCATGGAACCATGCATTTCCTCATACCTCGTTCTTTTGCCTCCGCGACCATTGGCAGAACTCCATTTACTGGCTGTACTTTTCCATTCAGCCCGACCTCTCCTGTTACAAAGTATTCTCCGACCAGTTCCTGTCTGACATAGCCAAATGCGGTAAGGACCGCAACTGTAACCGGAAGATCAAATCCGGATCCGGATTTCCGGATGTTAGCAGGTGTAAAGTTGATCGTAATATGTTTTGGAGTCAATGCATAGCCACAGTTTTTCAGTGCCGTGCGCACTCTCTCTTTTGCTTCCTGTACCTCTGAAGCAAGAAATCCTACCATTTCAAACACAGGCATGCCATCGCTCACATCTGCTTCCACAGAAATCGGCACACTTTGGATTCCGTGTATGATCGCTGTTGATACAATACTATACAACGTATTCCTCCTTTTTATTCATTTTTCTGATTCATCTGATTCTTACAGCAGAAATGCTGCAGTTGATTTTTACTGACATATGCACACGACAACCTGTGCATAGAAACACTGAGCAATTCCATACCCAGCTTCTAAGACCTGATATAAATCCGAACATAAGGCGGCGACATCCGCCGTCGCCTAAGTATAACACATTCATAGTAAGAAATACAACCTTATTCGCAAAAACTTTTTTTCAATTTATCCAATGCTTTTTTTTCAATACGTGACACGTATGAACGTGAGATTCCAACTGCAGAAGCAATTTCTCTCTGCGTCATCTCCTTATTCCCAAAAAGTCCATAACGATGTACAATAATAAACAATTCTCTTTCCTGTAACACTTTAGGAACCAGCCCAAGCAGCTTTTCAATCTGCCTTGTATGTTCTAACAGTTCCACAACATCCGGTTCTTCACTCTCCACAATATCAAGCAGATGGATCTGATTTCCCTCTTTATCCATACCGATAGGTTCATATAACGATACTTCACGCGACACTTTCTTCTTTGCCCGAAAATACATCAGAAGTTCATTATCGATACATCTGGCTGCATAGGTTGCAAGCCTGCTCCCATAATCTTCTTTATACGTTGCAATTGCCTTCATCAGTCCTATCGTTCCAATCGAGATCAGATCCTCCATATCTTCTTCCGAGTTCTGATATTTTTTTGCCACATGCGCAACCAGACGCATATTGTGAAGTGTCAGTTCGTTTTTTGCTTCAAGGCTACCTTTTTTTAATTTTTTCAGGCATTCGTTTTCCTGCTCTGGCGTAAGTGGAGATAAGAATGTTTTCAAAACGCACCTTAAAAGCTTTATTGATACATTCTATGTTTTTGCCAGGTTGTGCGTGCTTTTCCCCATTTATTTTTTCAAAGTTTTATTATATAATGACCATATGATTCGAAAATTTAACTACCGGATAGAGCCGGAATATGATTCTTTCAGCATTCGTGAGTATCTCTCTCTAAAAGGATATCCAAATGCTGTTTTCGTACAACTGAAAAAGACACCCGAAAGCGTCCTGTTAAACGGGGAATGGGTTTACATGCGCACACGTATATCTGCCGGCGACGAACTTTTTATCCACCTGGAAGAAAATACATCCTCCGCACATATTCTGCCAGTTTCCCTGCCGCTTTCCATCTGTTATGAAGACGAGGACATCCTTGCTGTGGATAAACCGGCATATATGCCCATCCATCCGTCCCTCAACCACTACGACCATACACTTGCGAATGCTGTATGTGGCTATTATAACGACCAGAATATCCCTTATACATTCCGCTGTGTCAATCGTCTCGACCGTGACACAACCGGGCTGACCCTCATTGCAAAGCACATGTTAAGTTCTGCTATATTAAGTACCGCAGCAGCCAGACGCGAGATATCAAGAGAATATATCGCCATTGTCTCCGGAAAAACACCTGAATCTGGAACGATCGATGCTCCGATCGGACGCGTGGATGGATCGACGATCGAACGCCAGATCGACTATAAAAACGGAGAACGTGCCGTCACACATTATGAACGCCTTGCTTATCACGATGGTTTATCTCTGCTGTCGCTGCATTTAGAGACCGGTCGTACACACCAGATCCGCGTTCACTTAAAATCGATCGGTCATCCACTGATCGGGGATTTTCTTTATAATCCAACAGATAAAACAATAAAGCGGCAGGCTCTTCACTCCTACCGCTTAACATTTTCACATCCTATCACAGGCGGGCTGCTCGTTCTCACTGCTCCTCTTCCAGACGATATGCACTGCCTTTTTCCAGATTTTTCCTGAAATTAATGAGGTATTCTTTCTCATAAGGAACCTTTCCTTTTAATACCTCATATTTCAGAAAATGATTTACTTCATCTTCCCCTTTTACTGCCAGCATAACCAGTAAAAGTTCTAACATCGCTTTCGTGTCCTCATTTAAAATATAATGCTGTCTGCCTTTTAAATAGTACTGAAGCGGGCTGTCCGGTCTGAATTTATCCCGCTGATAATTCTTTGATGCTGAAACACGATCCACATACATCTCCGCCACATACTGAATCGGCATCTTCATACCACAGATCCCACGATGCGGTTTCTGACCATCTCTCCCATCACCAACACCATAATCCATCCAGTATTCCATATGGTGCTTATTTCTTCCCTTATGGTGAAGCCATGCCGAAGAATATCCTTTATCTTCACGTTCTGCATTATTAGGGCTCATCGTTCCCTGATAATATTTACATCCTACTAAAAATTCTGTCGGCGTATACTTTGACATGTCATGCAATAATCCCTGTTTATAAAGTCCGATTTTAAAACAGCCTGCCCGGACTAAATTTTTGTGATGCAGGATCGTACATAAATGTTTCCATGCCTTTATCATATTCTTTTACCCTCTTTACTACTTTTATATTCCAATTACAATGTTGATTGACTGCCCTTCGATTGCCAAAAGATGCTGATCTTCGAGGAGTCTCTTTTCCGGCAGAAATGAATTTTCCACTGCCGTAGTCATCAGAAGATACCATTTTTTATTTTGCGGAAGTTTTGGCAGTGCAAGATGCGACAGACCACTGTGAAAATTATAACCAATATAGACATAATCATCCGGTGTCTGATCTGACTTCTTCTCATATTCGCCGCAATAGAGCATTCCCGCAGCCTGTCTGTCAGCCGGTATTGAAGAAATCCATGCATTCTCCCCATGATAGGAAAGATCCGGGAATCCTTTCCGCCCATAATCGCTTAGCTCCATCGGATGATCCGAAGCAATGATCGGATGTTCCCTGCGGAAATCTGCAAGTTTTTTCACAAATTCATACAGCCAGCTTTCTTTTGTTTGTCTTTTCCAATTCAGCCAGCCTGTCTTATTGTCCTGACAATACGCATTGTTATTGCCCTGCTGTGAATTTAAAAATTCGTCTCCTCCCAGAACCAGTGGAACTCCCTGTGCCAAAAACTCCATGGTCAATGCATTTCTGACCTGTTTTTTCCGCAAATTATCTATATATCTTTTTCTCGTATTTCCCTCTGCGCCGCAATTACTGCTGTAATTGAAGCAATTTCCATCGCAGTTATCCTCACCATTTTCCAAATTATGCTTTTCGCAGTAGGAAAACAGATCCCACAAGGTAAATCCGTTATTATTTGTAATGTAATTGACAAAACCTTCCACACTGTTTTGCTTTCTCTGCTGACAGAAAAGCTCGTCAAGACTGCCTTCCATATGATTCAGCATTTTCCTTGCCGGATACAGATATTCATCACTATATACATATAAATGATGATATTTCTTTGCATTTTCCAACAGGATCGGATCAAAGTGCGTATAAAATAACTTCGTTCTGCTAAGCAGAAGATCCTGCGCTGCTGCTGTAACCGGCAGTGCATCCCCCTGCAGATGAAATCCATCTACATGATATTCCCGTACCCAGAACCGCAGTGCATCCAGAATCACATTCTGATTCATCCCAGGTGCGAAATAAAATTCCATCACACATTCCATTCCATTCTGATGTAATGTGCGCACCATCTCCCGAAACTCAGACGCAGCATCTATACTGCTGCTGTAAGAAGCCTTTGGAGCAAAATAGTTGCCCGGAACATATCCCCAATAATTAATTTTTTTCTCCGGCTGTACTATTTCCGGTTTGATCAGATCATCGCTCTGGCTGTCCCATTTCAGATAATCCGGCAGCGTCATTTTCTTTGGTATTATCTGCTCTTCAAACTCATAAGCAGGCATTAGCTCTATTGTCGTAACACCCAGTGCCTTCAGATACGGGATTTTGTCTGCGACTGCACGAAATGTCCCCCTCTCTTTTCTCGGGCAGGATGCATCATCCATGGAGAAGCCACGCACATGCAGTTTATACATAACCATCTGCTGTCGTTTAATCTCCGGCTGTCTGTCATTTCCCCAGTCAAACGACTGCGGATATGCACCGCCACAGATAAAATAATCATTCTCACTGCGGGTTTTATCGTTCCATTTTTCTCTGCCTATAATACGGGTCGCATAGGTATCCGTAATGATTTTTCCATTTATCTCGTAATTGTATCTTAAATTTTTCCATAACTTGCCGGCTACAGCTACAGAACGTACTGATCCGCGGCAATATTCTTCCGGTACAGGAATTCTGCAGACATGCTCTGCTTTTTTCCCATAAAAAAGAATGCTGCAGTTTTCTTCTTTTTCCCCTTCAAATGTGAAAATAACTGCATCATTCTTTTTCTGTACTCCTAATTTTTCGTAATCGCCTTCTCTGATCGTGTAATCCATGCTGTCTGCCACCTTTTCTATCGTACCCCGGTATTTTTTCTATAATAAAATAGTATACCTTTTTTTTTACATTTTGTATAGAAAAATATGTTCATTCACACCCGATTATGTTATGATGTCTTTGTCTTTATTAGGACCATTACAAAAAAGAGAGGTATCGGCATGAGTGATTTCAACCAGAACAATGACGATGAAGATATCGTTGTAACCCTTGATCTTGACGACGGAAGTCAGGTAGAATGTGAAATTCTTACCATTTTTACTGTTGGCGAACGTGATTACATTGCACTTCTCCCACTCGATGAAAATGGCGAGGAGAACGAGGAAGGCGAAGTATTTATTTATCGTTATTCTGAGGACAGTGAAGGCAATCCTTCCCTTGATAATATCGAGGATGATGATGAATACGAAGCTGTATCCGACCGTTTTGACGAGCTTTTAGATGAAGCAGCCTTTGAGGAAATGGATGATTAGTTCTGAGCTTCTTTGATGAAGCGCGAAATTTCTGCATCTTTATGGTTCAGTTGTTTTACCGAAAAAAGATGCAGATTTTTTTTTGCACGCGTCATCCCTACATAAAACATCCTTCGCTCTTCTTCTATTTCCTGTTCTAACACTGCTTTTTTGTATGGCATAACTCCTTCATTGACGTCAATGATGTATACATTCTCATATTCTAACCCTTTTGCACTATGCAATGTTGCTAACGCTACACTGTTTGGATTCTGGTTCTGCACACGATAAAATTCTTTTAACTCTTTCGTATAATTTTCAATGTGGTCAAACCACGCATCATAAGTCTTATATTCCCTCGCTGCATCCAGGAGCTCATCCAAAACATCAAACAGATCATCCGCTTTGATACGTCTGTAATCCGCATATTCTGTACAAAACTCATCATATCCGATTGCCTTCCGGATGTAATTGATCGCCGCATACGGACTTAATCTCTCTAACATACGGATATCGCCCTCTAATTTTTCGATGCGCTTTGCCACCCACGGCTGTTCCTCATAGTACCACTCCCACACATCAAATGCCACGGTCTCCTCGTCTAGCGATTCCCGGCTGATATAGCGTTTCGGACGGTTCATGATCTGCAGGAAATCCCTGCGTCCCCTGCTTCCCATCGCAATCCTTATGTATGCAAAGATATCTTTTGCGATCCAGTGCTCGTATAAGTTCGGCACGGTATCTCTCGTTCGGAATGGAATATTATACTCCATCAGCTGTTCCATCAGAAGTCGCGGCTGTGTATTGGTGCGGAAAAGCACTGCAAATTCTTCATATTTTGCGCCTTTCTCCACCGCCTCCTGAATATCCCAGATGATTCTTGCATTTTCTTTGCGCTGGCTTTCAAACAACTGCCATTCAACCGGGATATCCCCCTGATCCGCCGCCTCTATTTTTTTCTGAAAGCGTTCCTTATTGTGGCCGATGAGATATCCGGCACTTGTCACAATGTTTTTTACGGAACGGTAATTCACATCTAAAAGAACCGTCTCCGCCTCCGGGTAATCATCTTTAAAGTGTAACATGATCTCCGGCTTCGCGCCCCGGAAACGATAGATTGACTGGTCATCGTCTCCCACGATAAACAGATTTTTACGCTCTCCTGCCAGCATTTTTATAATATCATACTGAATCCGGTTGATATCCTGGAACTCATCAATCAGAATATAACGGTATTTATTCTGCCACGCCGCAAGGATATCGGGGCGCTGCTCAAAAAGTTCTTTCGTGTATACCAGCATATCATCAAAATCGATCAGTCTGTTTTTATACAAAAACTCATGATATTCACGGTACACCTTCCGGAACACAGTTTCCGCACAGTTTTTCGAATAATAATTTGCGATCTGTATTCCTGAATTTTTGACCAGACTGATCTCCCCCAGCAAGGAAGTGATAAATTCCGTCTCATCCTCATAGGTCAGATGTTCCTTCGCTATGATCTCTCTCATACACTGATAGCGTTGTTCCTCTCTCGCAATATTATCCGCACTGTAATTATATGCATGCTTTAAGATTGCAAAATAAACCGCATGGAATGTACCAAATGTTACCGGACATGATCTGTTCATCTTCCGCTGAAACCTGCGTTTCATCTCTGTTGCCGCAGCTTTTGTAAATGTGATAACAAGAATCTGCGCTGGATCTATCCCACACTCTTCGATCAGATATTTCGTGCGTTCCGTAATTACAAGGGTTTTTCCGGAACCTGGTCCGGCGAGAACGAGCATGGGTCCATTTTTATGATGGATTGCCCGTGTCTGTGATGCATTAAAGCTCATAGATTACCTCAATTCATAGATTTGAAACGGCAGGGAAATTTAAAATCTCCCTGCCTGTCAAAAAATCTTACTGTTCTAACAATTCAATACCCTTTTTGATGCGGGCAATGGACTCTTCTTTTCCAAGTACCTCCATCAGCTCTGTCGCTCCGCCCGGTGTCATCTGTTTGCCGGAAACAGCGGTACGGATCGGCCACATTACATAGCCATTCTTCACGCCGGTCTCTTCCACGTATTTTAACAATGTGGCATACAATGCATCATTACTGTAATCTTCCTGTGCTTCTAACAGTGGAAGTACATCCTTTAATACCTTTAAAGATGTTTCTGCGTTTGTTTTCATCTTCTTGTGCGTGTACATTGCCACATCATATTCCGGAAGCGCCTCAAAGAAATCAATATGCTCTTTGATATCCGGGAATACCTCGATTCTGGTCTTTACCATTGCTGCAATTTTCTTTAAATCAAGATCCTTTGTAATCACCTCGCGGATATATGGCTCTGCTTTTTCATAGAAGCTGTCAAAATCCATAGCTTTGATGTATTCACCATTCATCCATTTTAATTTTGTATAATCAAAAACCGCCGGTGATTTGCTGATTCTGTGGTAATCAAATTCTTTGATCAGCTCATCTAAGGTAAAAATTTCTCTGTTATCTTCCGGACTCCAGCCAAGCAGTGAGATATAGTTTACAACTGCTTCACTTAAAAATCCCTGCTCTAACAAATCTTCAAAAGAAGAATGTCCGCTTCTCTTAGAAAGTTTCTTGTGGTTTTCATCCGTGATCAGCGGCAGATGGATGTAAACCGGTGATTCCCAGCCAAATGCATCATACAGACGCTGATATTTTGGCGAAGAGGAAAGATACTCATTTCCACGTACCACATGTGTGATGTTCATGGTATGATCGTCAACCACGTTTGCAAAATTATAGGTTGGATATCCGTCAGATTTGATCAGGATCATATCGTCAAGCTCAGCATTATCTACCGTAATATCTCCGTACAGTTCATCATGAAATGTTGTTGTTCCTTCATTTGGAATATTCTGACGGATTACAAATGGTTTGCCAGCAGCAAGATTTGCTTCTACTTCTTCTTTGCTCAGATGCAGGCAGTGTTTATCATACATCATGATCTCTTTACCATCCACCTCTGTTTTTAAAGACTCTAAACGCTCCTTATCACAGAAGCAGTAATATGCCTCGCCTTTTTCGACCAGTTCTTTTGCATATTTCATATAGATACCGGTCTTCATACGCTCACTCTGTACGTATGGACCATAACCGCCATCTTTATCTGGTCCCTCATCATGTACTAAGCCTGTCTCCTCTAAGGTATGATATATAATATCAACTGCACCTTCTACAAAGCGCTCCTGATCCGTATCCTCGATACGAAGCATAAAGTCGCCGCCTGCATGTTTTGCGATCAAAAATTCATATAATGCAGAACGCAGATTTCCCACATGCATTCTTCCTGTCGGACTTGGTGCAAATCTTGTTCTTACTTTGCTCATTGTTTATTTTCCTCCTGTATTCTCATTTTCCATCTTTATGATCCGGAAAAGATTTTCAAATTTCAAATGCCGTACACGTCATTATATAACAATTTTTCCCTGCTGACAA
Organism: Roseburia rectibacter; assembly: GCF_014287515.2. NCBI lineage: Bacteria > Bacillati > Bacillota > Clostridia > Lachnospirales > Lachnospiraceae > Roseburia > Roseburia rectibacter. The sequence goes on along the minus strand of NZ_CP092473.1, from coordinate 1,909,911 downwards.
GTTCACAAATCGAAATATAACGGTAAAAAGCAGAGACAGGATCGTTCTCCTGTCTCTGCATACTTAAAACATTTTCCCTTCAGGTGCAATGCCAGCATTATAGTTTTGTAAATATCGCCGTTTCTTTCTTTAAATCGGTTGCAATTTCAAAGTTCTCATCCATACGGCTTGAGATATTCTCCATATCTGTAACAAGTACCTGTGTACTGTCTGCCGCATTGCTGACACCTTTTGCCCCCTCCTCGATGGCATGTGCAATCGTATTGATCGATTTCTGTATCTCAATCATTGTGTTCTTTAATGAATCCGTCTTTGATTCGAATTCATTCATGGCATTCTCTATGTAGGTTGCCTTGTTTTTATACTCACTTCCGGCCGTTACAAATTCTTCAAACTCTGGAAGAATCGACTCGTTCATATATTGTACCAGTCCATTTGCATTGTCTGCTAAATTATGCACTGCCTGAGTTACAACACTGTTGATCTGCTGGATACGGTTTGCAGCTTCCTGACTGGCAGCTGCAAGCTGACTGATCTCTGTTGCAACAACAGCAAAACCGCGTCCTGCATCCCCTGCTCTGGCTGCTTCAATAGATGCATTTAATGCAAGCAGGTTTGTCTGGCTTGCAATATTCAAAATATCATCCGTCAGGCTATTTACCTGATTTACACTGTTACTGTCCTCAATCGCCCTGTTTAACACCTCAAGAATCTCATTGACTTTCGTGCCGGTAGATTCCATATTAGAACGCGCAGCAGATTCCATGGAATCCGCATGACCTTTCATTTCCTTCGTATAATTATTAATCTCAGTTGTACGCTCCGCAATCTGATTTACCTCTCCCGCAACAGATTCCGTATTGGAATTGATCAAAGAAGCATTATCTGACATCTCCTGCATGGTAGCTGAAAGTTCCTCCGTTAATGCAGACAGATCAGACACACTGCTGTTTGATGTCATAACACTTTCACGGACTTCATTGACTACCGTTTCCATACGTTTTGAATTATGAATGATCGTCTTAAAAATATCCTGTAATTTTCCCATGAAAAGGTTAATGCCACTGCCGACTGCTGCCACTTCCTGGTTCGACATGATTGTCACACGTTTAGTCAGGTCACCTTCCCGTTTATCAATACCGTCAATGATTCCGGTAATCTCTTTCTGTGTTTTAGAAAGAGGTACAATTACCATCTTTAATACGGAAAATACTGCAACCAGCAGAGATGCTATACTTACCGCAATGGTAATAAAACTAACAGTCAGGGAATAATTATATACAGCCGTCAACTGCGTTTTTGCTGTGTCCGCATTGTTATTTACTATTTCCTGAATTGCCGTGATATTCTGATCAATCTTGTCTGCATACTCTGAAATCGCGCCGTTTGCCAAGGCATAGGCAGCCTCTTTATTTCCATTTGCACTATATGCCATAAGATTTGCGATCTCATATTTTAACCCATCATAATTTGACAATATCGCTTCATAATTTTCACGATCCGAATCATCTATAAACTGTTCAAAATCTGACAGATATCCATCAAGCACCGTTTGTTCTGAGCGGATGACATCTACAAGAGAAATCATGGAATCAAGATCTGTTGCTACAATATGTGACAATCCAAGCCGATGAATCTTTTCTGTTTCTGTCTGAATTGATCCCAAATCTGCGATACAGACCATATAGCCATTTGCGATCTGTGTTGCATTTGCATTGACTTTACGGATATTCCTTACTGCCAGAATACTCGAAATAATGGACACAATTCCAAGAACAAACACTGGAATCAGTATGATCATTTTTGTGCTGAAACGTCCCTGTTTTTTCATAATGTGATTTGTCCTCCTGTTACTTATTTAGCCGTGGATGCCGTGATACCATCAACAAGTATATCCATAATTTCCTGAAGATCCTGTCCGGATGGATTGCCTGCTGCCATCGTATCACCAAATGCAGAACATGCATCCCAGTAACTGTTTCCAACACGCTGCAGTTTACCAAACTCAGACTGTGCAATAACAGCCTGGATTGCCGGTACCTGTTTTACAGCATCCGACGCTGCCGCATTGGTATTAGACGGTCCCTGATTTCTCTCTTCAAAACGAATGGTCTGGTTTTCCTCGTTTGTAAGCCAGTCTGCTAATTTTGCAGCCCATTCCGGATATTTTGAATACGTATTCACACCCATCATTTTATATCCGGTAAAGGATGACATCTGTATCTGCTGTCCTGCTACTGTATAGGTCGGAAGCTTTACTGCACCATAGTCGTCTCCCCAAGCCTCTTTAATGGAAACAGCATTCCATACACCACTGATTCCGGCACCGATTGTACCATTCTGTACTCCGGTAACAAAATCGCCATCCGGCTGACTGATAAATGCCGGGTTGGTTGTAATATTTAAAATAGACTGTGCTACATCAATTCCCTTAATCGCTCCATCCGTTGAATTCCAGTTACAATAGTTTGTCACACCATCATCATTGATACCAAACTCTAAACCTGTGTTTCCAAAAAACGAATACAGATACCATCCAGAATTTAACTCCATGGAAAACGATTTACCGGCAGCATCCAGCGCTGCTAATATTCCATCCATCGTCTGAACATCTGTATCAGAAAGAACATTTTTATCATAATAAAGGAAATATCCATTATCTGCCGTCATCGGATAAGCATACAATGTATCATTAATAGATGCAGCTGAAACTGCCTCCTCTAAATTTGCATTTTTTACCTCATCTGCATTTGGCACCGGATATAACGCACCTGCTGCAACCATTGCAGAAAGCTGGTCATCCGCAAACGAGAAAACATCTGCACCATTATGAATATCTCCTAATAAGACATCCTTTGTATCAGAATCTGCATTCTGCTCCAATGTTATCTCAAGCTTTGCCTCCCCGGCATATTTCTGTTTAAAACTGTCTATCATCTGGTTTAACATATCAAAATTATCTTCCTCTGACCAGACTTTCAGCTGTACCACTCCGTTATCCGCTTCCATATCTCCAAAAGCAATTTCTGTAGATGCTTCTGCCCCCGGTACTACTGACTCCACAGCGCCATCACTGTTTGTACTTTTCTGATCTGCCGTATTTCCACAGCCTCCGAACGCCATACACAAGATTGTCGTAAACAGCATTCCTGCAACGATTCTTTTTTTCATTCTAATTCCCCTTTCTCGTATTATGCCGTCTTATCACTACATCACTTATCTATTTTACAGGCTTTTTACATATTTATCAATCACGTTTTTGCTTTTTTCGATATAAAAGCAGGCTTTTTTGACTATATTCAGTTATTTTTTTACATCATGTTCATACGTGCACAAAAATCTTCTTTTCTACATATCTTACTATAAAATTAACGATAAAAGGAATAGAACAATTATGAGACCTTATCATATGTCCGGGAATGCAGGTCGTTCCTGCGGACGTTCACCTGTTTCTTCTGCACCAAATGCAGAATCTATGCCTTGCATGGAATGTATCTCCCCTTCAGGGAATCCCAGTTGCGATTCAGATCATGTACTCGCCATGGCCTACGTTCCCTGGCAGCAATTTTCTTCTGTTTACGAACCGGATCGTGCACTTAGTGCAGGAACAATCTTTCCAGAACTGGATAAACCATTTTTAGCTGCAAAAGGAGGTAGATGCCGATGATGATCAGTCAGATGAATCAATCACAGCTTCTTCACTGGATCGACATGGTCAGCTTTGCAGTCGTGGAAATCACAGAATATCTTGACACTCATCCAGATGATGAAAATGCTTTAAAATATTTCAATCATTATGCTGATCTGCGGCGCACAGCGCTGCGCGCATACGCACAAAATTACACACCGCTTACCATCGACACTGCAAATCCGGATAATTACTGGTGCTGGGCATCAGACCCCTGGCCTTGGGAAGGAGGTGACTGTTAAATGTGGAACTATGAAAAGCGTTTGCAATTTCCAGTCAACATTACAAGACCCAATGCCAAAATCGCCCAGATTATCATCAGTCAATACGGCGGCCCGGACGGAGAGGCTGCTGCATCATTCCGTTACCTTTCGCAGAGATATAGCATGCCCTACAATAAGGTAGCAGGGCTGCTGACAGATATTGGAACGGAAGAATTGGGATGGAGAGGTTGGATATGAAGAGTGTATGAATAGAGCGTGTGAATAAAAGTCTGTAAATGTGATCTTCTATGATAGTGACTGGGGGCTGTCGCACTAAGTGGTGCACAGCCCCTTCATCCTTTACTCTTCATTTACTTCAAACATTTCCCATGTCATATTATTAGAATTACTTGTAAACTTACAAATTTTATAATTTAGATACTCAAGCAAATTTACCCTCTTGTCAATTATATAATTCAAATCATTATCGTCCATACAGATAATGATTTCTTGTTTAGGCGCAAATTTTTTTGTTAAATAATGCATATATGCTGTCTTATTACAAGTCGCTGCAACACGTCCTCTCGCAAATAAGATACCTAATTTTGCTTCATTCTTCTCCATTATACCTATCAGTTTATTTACATATGTATTTCCAGATTTCTTTTTCTCATTTTTACATTCAATAATAAACATTGGTGACATATAATTAAATACACTAGGATACTTTGTATTTACATCAGTCAAAACAACACAATCAAATTGATTTATTTCACTTCGAACTTTTGTTGATCTTTTGGCATACTTAACATATTTAAAAATTTCACATATCAAATTTTCTAATGCAGCGCCCTTTGCTGTTTTGTTATCTCCATAGTCCTTATCCAAACATTCTCTCATTTGTTTGAATTTAACATACGCTGATTCATCTGGACTATAGAAACAATTATATAAAAAAGTTCTCTGTACTAATGAATCAGCCTCCGTAAAATTTATTTTTTCATTTTCCTCTGATATTCTATTCTTAATTGCTTCTTCTATTTCTTGATCACTTGCATCTGGTCGTTTAATAATTGTATATGCATTATATATATCGCTCGGCGAGATGTTTTTTTCTTCATCACATTCACGACAATATATTGGATTTAATAGAACGTTTGCAATATCATCATTTGTTTCTAATACATCAAGACAACTACCACATACCGGACAGTACACTATATAATGTCTGCTTAGTATTCCGGCGTTTTTTGCAAATTCAAGAAGATATTCAGCCTGAAAAATCCTCCCACCTAACTGACTACACACAGTTGATGCCGTAATATTTTTAGTTTTTCTTTCCGGAATAGTTGCAAGCCAATAATCAAACTGAACAACATATTCAGCATTAACTTCTTCTGGCACACTCGAAAAAATATTGTAAAACATTGTTCAAATCCGCCTCCTCCGCATACTGCTTGGTCTTAAGTACACCATATGATTTATATGTGAAAAATCGGACCTCAAATGGAGCCTTACCAAAATACTTCGTTTCCTGTCTTTTAAAACATAATGACAATTTTTTACATCTATGGCCACTCATTACAGATTTTTTACTATCAAAAAATGCTTCTGTGCATTGTAATGGTACTCTCCAATTAGATGATGTATTAATTGAAGTTAATTCAGCTTCATCATCAGCACCTACCTTTATTAAATATGCGTCTCTTCCCTTTTTAAATAAATCTTCATTATTTCCGTTTATAGAAATAAATTTTTCGATAAAAATTGACATATCTGTCATTGCGGTCTCTTTATTTTTAGGATCCAAATTAAACGTGGTAAACACTGCGTCAACAAAATTAGCAAGTTCCCCTCTAATGCACTGTACGCATTTCATCACTTCTAATGGTGTAAAAGAAAACACCTCATACAGATTATACATAATTTTTTGATATCTATCTTGCGCTCTTTTGGACTCGCTTATACAATTCAATTCTAGTTTTTTTAAAACTTCATCAATACATTCAACCGCATAATCAGATGCAATAATATGATTAGTACTGGTTAATCTTTTTTCTTCGTCAACATATTTATATATAGTAGTTTTAGCTTTTGCTCTACTAAATATAAATTTTTCTTTTAAATATATGTCTACATAAACTGGATATGCTATTTCTTCTCCTATCCCTCCACTATCTCCCACCAACACCAATGATGAAAAACAAAATGATATTATAGATACTTCTTTCTTTGCATTCGTTATAATTTCATAATTTATCAACGTCCTTTGGTATGTATTTTTATATGAAACAACATCTGAAAAAACACAATTAGGAAATGCACTCTTCAACACATTACTCATTGTTTCATAATTAAAGTATTCATCAGGTACGCTATTTATCGCCCGATAACAAATTTCTTTACTTCCCTCTTTCGCCACACGCCTCAACCATTCACAAACTTTTTTTTCATTTTCTAATGACATATCGGCAAAATGTTTTATTTCTTTTAAACAATCGGGTCTAGTATTGTAAACTTTTAAACCGTTTTCGAAACAAAATTTTTTTACAATCGGATTTTGCAAATAATCGTCATTATCCATAAAAATTGGTATATTTAACATATTCGTCACGCTCCCAACGCTTTTTCTTTTATTATACTATTTATGTCAATTTTCGCAATATAATTTGAAAAACATGCCAAGTTATGGTATACTGTAATTATCTTAATTAAGATAAGCAGATTAGTTTTCGTCCCAACGTTTTCTGATCTGTTTTTTATTTTGTTAATGAACATTTGTTCTGATATGACTTTACCATATTTTTTTTCAACGCTCAACAATATGTTAAATCTTTGGCGAATTTCACAAAAAAGCCAGTACAAATTTCTCCGCACTGGCTCTCTCATTCAAATAAACTACAATTTTTATAACGATTCTAACCCCGTTTTCCAAGAGTTCTTTCCAACAATTCCATCAGCCGTCAGTCCATGGTTCTTCTGCCATGTCTTTGTCATGCTTTCCGTGCCGCTGCCGAAATTGCCATCCGCCGTCGTACCGATGATGATCTGCCATACCTTAACCGCATTGCCCTTGCTGCCTTTTTTAATTGTATTCATGTTGTAATCCTCCGTTTCTTTCACTGTGGTAGTGGTTGCACCGGTGCAACTCTCTACTTTCTTATTATAGAGAGCTGCTTCGGCTTTTCTTCTCCGCTGTAATCCCGGTAATGTTTTACCAGCAGCCCTACAGTACCGCTGCATTGCAGACGGTATCTGATTCATTGTTCTGCCCGTACACAGTTTTTTCACATTGCCCTGTCCCAAGTTGAAAGCAAAGCTGACCAGTGCATCAAACTGGTTCTGGTTAAGTTTGTCCGTAAATGGGACATAAGACGGGTTGTTGATATACTTTTCAAACTTTGCCACGTCCTGTTTTAAATACTCGTCCGCCTGTGCCTGTGAGATCTTCATCCCTTTGTATACACCGGCAGTATGCCCATATCCAATCGTCCATACACCGGCAGAGCACTGATAAGCTGCCAACCGGCAGCCTTCAAACTGTTTGATAAGTGCAAGACCAGCCTGTCCGGTTTTTCTATTTGCCATAATTATTCCTCGCTTTCCTTAATCTCTGTTTTGGTGTCAAGCAATTTTTGTGTCACATCGAGTCCGGCAATCAAAAACGCCGGTACCCTTACATTCATTTCAACCAGATTTTCCAAAATGCTGCGAACCTCATTAATCAAATATGTTGCCAGCGTGAACCATCCAAAGAGCTGCACAAACGAAAGATTAATACCGATGATCTCCCCCATATGTACAAAACTCATCGAAACAAAAAATGCCATACCAATTACAATCCAGTACCACACTTTTTTTAATATTCCTTTTGCACCGATCGCACTGGACTCGTTCTTTTTGTAGAACTTCGCCTTGCAGTATCCGGTAATGTAATCAACCGCATTTAATACCAGAAATCCAAAAAACAGGAACCAGTACTTCCCGAACAGTGCCACCCCTATTGTGGCAATTACTCCATAAATCATGTTTACTTTGTCAAATTCTTTCATTATTCTTTTCCTCTCTTTCTGCCCGTAGGCTTGTTATTTAAAAGAGCCGGCTACACAACACATGGTCATGTAATCGGCTCTTAGACTTTTGATTTTATTATATTTCTGCAGTTATTTTCTTTTGTGCCAAGTTGTCCTCATTTTTTTTGTAAAACAGCGGTTTAACGAAAAAAGTCCAAATTCAAAATAGTTCTAATCAAATGATATTGTTTCATGGTGCTGTTAACCAAACAATGCTTCAAATATTTGTAGATTCAAGTAACAACCTCATAGCATCTTATAGAAGTGCAAACATGGGTGACGATAAATGGCATAATATCAAAATTGGCACATTTTCATAGTTATTTTAAACGGGTTATTGAAATATAAGATTCACTTACGTTTAAGGTAGCACCACTATTCTGATTTGCATACAGTCCAATTTTGTCTCCACTATGTAAGCTAAGTGCATTTATAGTCTGACATTGCAGACACGTTTGTACTGGCGATGGTAGAGCAATCGTATTTGCGTTTCCACGAGTTGCGAGCATATTTGTTTTTTTGTCAGTTACTTTTATTGATACATCACGATAACCAACACTGGCGGCAACAAATGTACATTGAGAACGGATAAGATATAGCCCATCATCCTTAACCTCTAATTGATTGACTAATGTCTGCGTGTTATTTGGAACGGCTACCTGGGTTCCGTAAATACTTGATGTCTGAGCCTGCATTACATTATTTATATGGTTCGTTAAACCGCTGTTTAACGCCATAAGCTGTTGCGCTATAGTTTTTAGCGAACCACTTATTCCTTCCAAATAATTGACTGTTTGCCAACCACTACTTTCCTCTACTATGAGCTGATCGTCTTCTGTACCAACGACTGCTAATTCCTGTGAAAGTGGAATACTTACTTTTTTCATCATTTCATCAATAGCTTCTATTGCATACGCTCCAATGTCCACAGGCGTAAGATTAACATTTCCACGTCGGTAAGATGTTTCTTTCGCTCCTTTGATTCCAGTTACAGGTGTCCCCGCCAGCACATCCCACTTGCCATCTGACGTCTTATAGATGTTTGCGCCGGCCGGAACTGTATTCCCGGCTCCCTCTTTAAAATCATCCGTGGTTGTAAATTCGTCTGAAATATTGAACATCCACCCTGTGCTAACATCTGCAAGTGCCGGAAGATCTGCAAATGCAACTGTTCCGTGTGGCTGCAATCCACCTTTAAGTCCTTCTGATATGTCTTTTGCCTGCTGATAGTAATACTTGGCATTGTCAGAATCCTCGCCCTCTCTGCTTCCTGTACCACCAACAGCATAACTCTGTGCCTTGGTTGCACTTTCTGCTGTCTGTTGCTGGCTTGCCTCTGCTTTCTCTGCTGAAGATTCTGCTTTTTTTACATATTCCAGCATCTTTGGCAAATATGTATTAACTGTATCATCTCTAATCTGTACAACCGTATTCCTGTTCTCGCTGGTCTGTTCCGCCAATTTTTCAATTTCGCCAAGAATTGTTTGAAACTCTTCTTTATATTCATTCTTAATTTCAGCCGTGGCTTCCCTGATCTGTTCTTTAAAATCCTCATATGTTCCCATACGTTTAACAACTCCAGCTCGGAAACACATCCATACAATCTGATTCTGTGTGTCGCCATCAATCGCTACTGCCCATTCCCCGGGCAACATCTTTGATGGATCAAAATCAGCTTTATTTCCTCTTCGCATCTGTATTGCCATTTTTATCACTCCCCCCCTTATATAAGGAAATAATCAAAGCGAAATGTAACATCTACTGCCGTATCTGTTTCGTATTTACTTCCACAATTTCTTATTTGCATTAAACCTTTAGTATTAAAAGTGAACATAAAAATTCGACCCCCCGGTCCGTTAGTCGTTGTCTTTACTCTATAATGTTTTGGAAGCAACTCATCAGGTACAGGGTTTTTTACGTCTTCAACCATCGGAATTTCCATATATTTATTTGTATCCAAAGAACTTACATGAGCTGTTCCATATAAAACAACAAACACTCCTGATCTAACAAAACTCCCCTCTATACCAGCTCCTCCAGAACCTATAAAATAGAAATCCGTCTTACTAGTAGTCAGGTTTTGTATTACACCTTTATTAATTGTAATATTCTCGAACACCGTATGTTGTGGAAATCTTGCAGCATATGCCGTTTCTCCCATTTCCATTACAACATCGCCTTTTTTTCCTTTTATATTCTTTTGAATCTGTATGTTTTCTGCAACCTGTATATCATTTGTGGATACATTATCGCTATTAATTTCTTTTGAATTTACTTGTTTAGCGTCCACATAATACGAAGATACTTTTTCCGAATCAATGAATGAGCCTGATCCGTCATCATACCCAACGTTTATACGCGGTGTCCCTTCGATAAGCCTAATACTTATACAGCGTCCACTTTCCGTTTCTAGTCGAATACTTCCGTTTTCGATAGAAACTGTATATTTAATTTCGAGTTCTGTTCCTTCATCTGTATCTTTCGTTTTCCACACACCACTGCTGTGAAACGATCCATTCAGATCAATTCCATCTTTATTTAATATTCCAATGATTTTTCCATCTTTGTCATAAATTCTTATAGAACCGTCTGCATTGTGATCTTTGCCACCTACGATCAGGTTTCCTGTATTGATCCAGTCAGCATTCACACCGATTGCATTTAGAATCGTCACAACCGCATTCCCCTGGGAATCCATGCCGGCATTCCAGGTTTTTCCACCATCTGTACTTACCGCAAAAGCATCTGCTGTCATTTTCCATATAGTCGAACTGTTAGAAATTTCCGGTTTATTGTGCATATAAAAAATAATGGCCCCATCTTCTTGCACTTCCTCGGTTTTATAAAGTCCAAATGACTGTGTCATAAGATCTGTGAGTCTCTTGACTGCAATATCATAATTGGACAAGTTTCTTTTAGTATTTCGATCTGCAGCATCAAGCAACCTTGTTGTCGCGCTGTACTTTGTGTAATTGTTTTCCGTTGGTGTTTCCGCCGTACATTCAATTTTCTGCATTGAACCAACCGAAAACGTGGTATTTGAAATCACACTGAAAAATGTTCTCTGCTTTCTGTCTGTCACACAGGCACAGTCTCCTGCCTCAATGCATGGATCTGACTGGCATGAAATGCTCAATGGTCGAAACCTCTTTCCTGCCATCTTTTTGCCAATATAACTTGCAACAATCTGAACATCTCCCGTCTGAATCAACGGATTTTTCTCGATGGACAATACATAACCATCACCTCCATACATATAGCTTTCTTCTTCGGAATCATCTGTTTTTTCAGATGTTACTTTTATGCCGGTTACAATAATGTCATCCGTGTTAATACTCTGACTTCCCAGTGAATAAAAATGATGATATTCATAAGTATCCCGGAAACTTCCACTGTCATAAAAATCACCCTCACTGTAATCTTTAAAATTACCGCCATCTAGTTTATCCCCAGTAGCATAATCTGCCAGATTTCCACCATCATATCCATTTTGCATCTTTTCCAATGTTTCAAAGTCGTACCATCCAAACGAAAGCTTATCCAGATGATCTATCTTTGCATAACAACACATGATCTGTGCACAATATCCGATCATATCCCGAAATGTCAGATCTTTATCATCCGGACGTTTTTTGATGATATGTCCGCCCCACGGAATTGTTTTTTCATCCACAGCCATCTGACAGTGCACGCATGCATCATTAATGATTTGTGTGATAGTTGCCGGATATTGTAATGTACTTTCTGAATATGGGCGGTCAAAAAAAAGCATACTGTCGTATGCCTCCAGATCAATAGTGCTTTCATTCAGTTTTGCGTTCACACATCGATACTTACCTTTTGGTATAATCTCCACAGTCCCGTCTTCTAACAGCAATCCAACTCGCGCTAAAATATCCAATCCTTCAAAATCAAAGTCACTAAATTTTTCTTCCATGTTGTTGAGTGTTGCCGTATATTTTTTAATAACTGCTGCCCCAATAGAAAATGTGCTCTGTTCACTTACAGCTTCATTGATTTCATACTTCATAAAATCGATCGTTCCGATATCAGGCCTGCTGCCATTTTTAAATATATATTGATCATGTATCGACATGATCCTGCTACCCCTTATCGCTTTTTTATATGCCATGCTTGATGCAATCATACTTTTACCTACCTTTGAACAATATCCACAGAGACGCTTTTATAATAAAAAACTCCATCTCCGACATAACCTCCAACATCCTTGCTGATCGTCCCTCGATAACTTTCTATCGTAACATTGGTTCCATAATCCTGAAATGTGATTGGAAAGAACCCGGCAACAAGGCAGCTCTTTATCAGAGCCGCCTGCTGTGCGGTAAGCCACGACCAATCTATTTTCAGATTTTTCTTTTCTGCAACAATATCCCCCATCATGGTTCCGTCTAATGTTCTTCCTGTATCCGATGACCAGATGATTTCATCACTGACTGACATTTTAACAGGACCCGGAAGATCTGTGTTTCCGCACTTTAATAAAAACATGTCTGCCTCCTATACAATCTCTGCCGTATTGAATCTGCGGTCTATTCCCGTCTGGATCATTTTTTCCGCTTTGGCAAGCTGTTCTCCATTGATGTTAAATCCCATTGAATATAAAGCAGAAACAATTCTCATAACTGCATTATTGATTATCTTCTCTAATTCATCCCGTGTGATTCCACCGGCAACAGATGCGTTTTTAACCGCCTGCATTGCCATTTCTTCTAACTTATCCTCTGGTGCAACGACCTCTCCCTGATGCCTGTTATCTCCGATCATAGCAAGCTGTGGCGTATTTGGCTTCACATAACCGCCTTGCGCCAGTCTTGGCAGGCTTACATTAGACATCTCGCCAATGTGAAAACCGAACGTTTTTCCTCCCAGTCCATCCGGTAACCAGTCTGGTGTCGTAAATGACAGATTATTCAACGCTCTGATAACTGCATTTATACCGGAAACAACACCATTTGCCATTTTCTCGATACCACCAAGGATACTGTTGATAATCCCTTTGATCGTTGACCAAATTCCCTGGAAAATATTTGTAACTGTAGTTTTCATGGCGTTCCACGACTGGCTCCATACTGCTTTTATTGCAGAGAGTACAGCACTAATGGTATTTTTTATCACATTTATTCTGGTAGAGATTAAGGATTTTATAGACCCCCATATTCCGCTGACTTTTTGCTTTATTGCGTTCCATGACTGATTCCATATCGCTTTTATCGCCGAAAGCACTGCATTAATGGTACTTTTTATAAGCATAATACGTGCCGAAATCAATGCCTTCACAGAATCCCATATATCACTGACTTTTTGCTTTATTGCATCCCACGTTGTTGACCAGAACGCCTTGATTGCAGTCACTACAATGGTTATCTTCTGTTTTGCAGCTTCTATCTTTTCTGATATTACTTTTTTAATACTTTCCCATATTTCTTTTGCTTTCGCACTGATTTCATCCCAGTGTTTATAAAGCATAACACCGGCAGCAATCAGTAAGCCAATCGCAATGATAACTAAACCGATCGGACTGGTTAAAAAAGTAAATGCCGCACCTAATGCCGTTGTAACTGCTGTCGCAATAGCACACACTGCATTCCACGCCACCGTAGCTGCGGTCTGTGCAATCTGTGCTGCAGTATCAGCGATCTTTCGTGCTGTATTAATAGCAAACTGAGCTGCCTGTTTTATCAGTTCAGCAGTTCCTTTTGCCAGATTCACCACGAAGTCTTTTGCATACATTGCTGTTAACGCAATCGTCTCAGCTTTATCAGCAATTTTCGCTGCTGTCGTTCCGATCAGAGCATCTTTTATCAGTCTTAGTGCGCCTATAACCCCTCCAGATTGTTCTATAAATGCTAAAAGCTCAGTTACCTTCCATGCCAGAAAGAAAGCACCCACAACTTCCGTGATGGTTCGAATTGTATCTGGATTCTCACTGCACCAATCACTAAATTTTTTCAAAACATCATTAATTGCATCCCATGCATTTAAAAATGTATCTGCCGCCCATTTTGCCAAAGGTTCCAACACTTTATCCCAGAACCACTGAAAGAGTGGCTTTAAGGCGTCGATAACACTATTTAGTATTGTTATTGCAGAACTTAAAGTATCCAAAAATCTTGGAACCACTTCATTCATGGTCCATGTTCCGAGTGGTACTAATACATTCTGCCAAAACCACAGCAACCCCTCACCCACATTGATAGCAAACGGAGTAAGCGCATCCCACAACTTTTTTAATGAATCATTGATTTTATTAAAATCGATCTTCATTAACCCGTCATTCAAAGTATTGATAAACTCAGGTAATCCTTTCCCCAATACCCATTTCCCAACTGGGAGAAGAAAGTGTTCATAAAAATCCTTTAATGCATTCCATGTAAATGTTCCAAGCCTTGCTAATCCGTTGTCCCAAAGATTTTTCAGTGCTGTTGTCGTTGGTTCTATCGCCTTTTTGATTTTCTCAAAATAGCCTGCCATTTTTTCAGCAAATGCACTGGTTGCACTATCCATCTCTGATAATGCGCCTGTTCCAAGATCAGCTCCGGAAATTCCACCGCCTGTTGCCCCGCCTGAACCAGAACTGTTGCCAGAATCTGTGTCAGAATCCGAATTACTGTCTAATTTATTTACCGTATCGAATCCCATCAGCGAACGCATTTCCTTTGCAGCTTTCTTTGCGGCTTTTCCTGCCCCTGTTGTAGAATCTGCAAGGTTGCTTGCCGCGCCTGCAGCACTGTTTAAACTGTCAGTTGCCTGTTTTCCTGTTCCGGTTACCTGTGCACCTGCCGATTTTTTCCCCATAACCAGCTCTGTAAATGCTTTAAACGCATTCGCCAGAGTCATGAGTTTACCAATTACCACATTAATGACTTTAATGACTGGTGTAAAAATATTAATGAGTCCCTGACCAACCGTAGCCATAAAGGACTGCATCTGAAGCTTCATGATACGGACCTGGTTCGCCCACGAATCAGATGTCCTGGCAAAATCCCCGGTTGCTGCTGTCAACTGGTCCTGTACAAATGCATACCGCAGAGATACCTTTTCAAGCTCTGACATTTTAGCAGTCGTCTTGCCATAACCGTTTGCCAGTGCGTAAGCATCCAATGCGTTCTGCGTCATTACGACACCCAGATCTTTTAGCGTCTCTGTCTCACCAGAAAATACTGATTTTAACTTCGTGTATGCTTCATCCTGCGATATGTTATAGAAAGATGCCACATCCCCGGCAAGACCGGTCAGTGTGGTACTCATGTCATAGGCCGCCTGCTCCGTAAACCCGAAAGCCTTCGCCATTGCACCAAAAGTACCTGTGTATTGCTTTGCCATGGTCTCTGATAAACCGAACGATGTCATTGCGCTTTTTGCAAATTTATCCACCTGCGCTGTCATAGATGGAAACGTTACATCAACAACGTTCTGCACCTCTGCCAGATCAGATCCCAGTTCCAAACATTCTTTCCCGAAGTCAATCAGCTTCTTTACAGAAAAAGCAGCGGCAAGGGCAACACCTGCCTTTTTCGCAAGGCTGTTAATTCCTGCCATCTGCCTTTTAAAACTGCCTTCATTTACAACAAGATCAAGTCCGATCTCTCCTACACTTTCGCCCATATTTCTCACCTGCCTTTCTGTTTTATCTTCTCTATTGCTCCACGCCTCCCGCCATCTTGATGAATGCCTGTTTCATCTGCTCTAAAAAGGTGTCTCTGTCATTCACAGGTACCATCCTGGCACGCTTGTTTCTCCACTCACTTCGGATTCGTTTCTGCTCTTTCGAAAAGTGCTTTAATACCTCTTTGTCGTCCTCTGCGCGTATTGATACAATGCGCCCCAGCGGTGTTTCCGGCTGCATACCGGACAGGAGCATGCAGAATTCATTCCACTTCATATCTTTCAATTCTCTTGAAAGACGAATCCCGTATTGTGTCTGGAATGATGCCACAACTAAATCAAAGTCCTCTAACAGGTCATAATACGGGTCACTGCTCCCCCTCGGCTTCATCCTCGCCGATGATAAGTTCCATAGCTGCATGCACCACTGTTGTTAAATCTTTAAATGACAGCTTCATTTTTTCCAACTCTTTTCTTGATCTGTCAGAAAAAATTAATTCGTACATAGACAAAATAGATTTGGGTGATGCATCGCCTTTGTCTCCAAATTCTCCCATGATCTTCAATACGGTTTCTGCATCCGCATTAACCTCTATCTCTTTACCTTTGATTGCAATCTTCGGATTTGTATCAAAATCCAGTTTCTCTGTAATATCAATCACTTTTGCCATTCTATTTTCCTCCTAAAAGAAAGAGCCATGCACCTTAGTGCACAGCCCTGTGGTTATTCTATTTGCTTATTGGTACCGATGATGCCATGGATGTCGGAAGTGTGATTGTAGGCTTTCCATTACTCATAACATCAAATTCCAGTGGTGCAACTGCTGTAGAATCGCCCGCACCGATATTTGTTACATTGATAACTGCCTGCTCAAATGCAACAACCGTTCCATCCGGGAAGTTCCATGCAAAGTAACCTTCTGTGTCGCGTCCGTTCAAAAACGCTTTTCCTGCAATGTAATCATTGCCGGTATCTCCGACATTTCTTTTTGCCGTTACTGAAATCGTAATGCCTTTCGATGTCTGCAAACGTCTTATCCATCCCTCTGTATCAAACGGATTCCATTCTTCTACACCATTGTCAAAAGAAACATCAAAGGTTTCCGCATCTGCAATTCCTGTTGCAGTCTCTTTTGTGGCACCCACGCTGAACTGGTTTTTATAACATGGGTAGACTCCTGTACTTTTCTGATTTCCCATATTTACTTCTTCCTTTCATAATAAAAAAGACATTCGATCACATATTCATAAATACCATCTTCATCCGTATCTACCGGAATCGGCTCGCCGTAAGTGATATTTATAAATTTGATCGTCTGTCCGTTAATCGTTACGTTTTCACAATTCTGCAATGCTTCCTGCAAGACATTTGCCGCCTCTTCACTCTCTGATGGGATCTTATTCCAATGCACCAGAAAAGAAATGGCTTTTGTGCCATAGGATGCTTTTTCCATACCACCCAACGGTATTTTATTCGGTGGTCTGTTCTTTAATGGATAAGTGCCGATTGACTTTTCTTTCTTATCCGGCATCTTACCGCAATAGCAATGATCATCGTCAGTAATCCCCAGTCCTGCAATATAATCCCTGATATCATTCAATGTGATCATAACCCTGCGTTCCTCCTGTACATTTCTTTAAATGTATCCGGAGCAAATTTTTCATATTTGCCACCAGGCATCCAGTCCTCAAACCATTTACCTTTTGCATTCGGGTTTTCATCTGTTCTAAAATGATATTCCGGATGGAAATACACACGCCTTGCATAAGGTGTACTGTGAACCAGTGATACTTTTCCATTTATCGCCTCAGACCTGTCAAGAAACGTGGATTCATTCTGTAATGCTCCCGTACGAAACGGAATTACCTGCGCCTGTTCAACCTCTGTATGCAATTTGTCCGCCGTCTGCACCAAAGAAGTCACTGCTGCCTGCGTAAGCTGTTTGATACGGCTGCTGTTTATCTTTACCTGTGATGCTACTCTCATCATATCAACTCCAATCCTGTGTAATTTACCGTGCCATCCGGGTTCCTTGCTTTTGTTCCCTGCACAATCCTGCGCTCCACACCAAATATTGTAACCATACCGCCGCTGATTACCGGCAGATCCGGTGCAATATCCCCAGGAAACAATGCCGTTCCGGTTACCTCTATCAGCTTTTTTTCGGCAGTCAGAATCGTCTTAGCCTTATCCTGATAATTACATTTCCCATCATAAACAACAGGTGTGAGAGGGCGTCCGTATACGTCTAATCCTTCCGGTTCTATTTCCACATGTATTTCTGTTTTGCAGAATCTTTTATCTATCAGACATGGATATTTCATCTTACCACCGTCCTCTTAAGACCAACTGGCACAAGCCTGTCTGTGACAGCTTATCATAAGTATCTGCCCTTACTGCCACACCGGAGATTGTCCGCAGGTTCCAGGAACTTCCAAATCCCATTGTCACACCATTGATCGAATAATTCTGCAGTACGCTCTGGATCATATCCGCATTTTCATACTCAAAATCTGCCATCTCGCAGCACACTTCCTGTATGATATCCTGCTGAAACCCGGAAAGCATTTCGATTCCCCGGCCTATAATACGGTTATAGGTCAGGGAATCGATATGGCGGCTAGCTGTGCACAGACATTTTTCAATGTCTTCTTCCGGAATCGTGTCACCGCCATACACATCCCTGTAATACGCCGCATCCGCGTAAGGCTGATACATTACGCATCCTCTTCTTTCGTCTTTTTGGCAGATGCAGTACTTTTTGTCTTTTCAGCAGATGTGCCGTTCTTTAAGGCTTCCAGCTCCTGTACTACTTTCTGGTATTCCTCATAAGATACCGTCTTTCCTTTACCATGTGTGATCACATTGCCGTCATCATCTTTGATGTCGTACCCTTCTGCCGCATAGTGGTTTTTCATGCTCTCATCAATGGTGTAAACTTTATTATCTTTTTCTGCTGTCATACTCTTAACCCTCCGCTTCTGCATTGATCGCGATACCACAGGATTTTCTTTCGATCAGGAAAGTATCTGTATAGTATCTGTTCTGGTATACATACTTGTCTGCTGTACGGGAATCACTGCCCGGTGTAAACAGCTTCATATATGCATATTTGTCACGGGAAATGACACAGGACGGATGTATAAGCATCATATTGATCTGTTTTGCTGCTGCCGCCGGTACGTATCCATCTGTAAAATCATATTTTGTTTTGAATCTTGCAGATGGTACGGTCTTAATTACAACATCATCTAAACCATGTACCCGGCGGTCAATAACACCTGCTGCCCCCGCATTGATGGTTCTGGTAATGCCATCCGCATTCTTTAACAGTCTGTTGATTGCAGATGTAACATACAGGATTCTTCCTTCCTGTGGGACAGATTTATCATCCATGACCGCCATCTGCTCATCAAACCAGTCGAGGATATTTGCGGCTGTAAGGACTGTATTGTCAATAACCGCTCCAGCAGTCTTATACGTTTTTGCTTCTGCATATAACTTTGAGAAGCGGTAGCTGTCTTTTTCCGGGATTGCCTGCTCTTCCTCAAAAACATTCTGGATATTTGCCATCTCAACAACAAGATTTGTCTCATCAATATCCATCGGATCAATCGGGATCTCAATATCTCTGTCGTGGGTCAGTTTTTTTGGCTCCCAGTCATTTGCCACGGTTCCGGTGTTAAAACCCATGCTTCCACGGTTATGATCCTTGTAGCCGGAAACGGTTAATCTTGGAATCTTGATGGTCTGCGCATTTAAGAACTTAATCCCCTGATTTGATAATGTCAGATCGTTTGACACCATCTCCCTGCTGTACTTCTGTGCTAACTGCTGTGCAAATAATTCTGCATAATCATATACTGACATACTTTTCTACCTCTTTTCTTATTTTTTGTTGCCAAAAATTGACGCAAGCTGATCGCTCTGTGCGGTCTGCTGTTCTCCACCACTACCGCCGATCTGAAATCCTCTCTGTGACTCCTGTGCCGGTTTTAACTGTGGTACATCTTCCAGTACCTTGTTAATGGCATTCTTTAAGTTCTCGGTGTTTAATTTGCCATCCTGTCCGGTAACATTTGACAGATCAGCCATCTTAAGGACATACGGGATCGTCTTTGCGTTCAAGCCAAGTTCCACAGCTTCTAATACTGCTGCCTTTTCCACCTCTGCCCTCTGTGCAAGTGTCTGCGCCTGTGTCAGCTGTGTCTGCATTGCGCTGACATCCGGTGTACTCTTTGCCTTCTGTTCCTTAAACTGCTGCATTGCCTGTGCTGCTTCATCCTGGGACAATCCCTGCTGCTTAAAATAATTTTTCAGCACGGTATCTTCTGTGACGCTCTGTTTTCCATTCACGATAGAAGCCAGCTTTTCATAATCGAATGTAAACGGCTGTGTCTGCTGTCCTGTCTGATGATCTGCACCTGTGCCTGTTCTGGCTCCGGTGTCTGTGCCTGCATCCCCCGCACCTTCCGCAAAGAACTGCAAGTTAAACGGTAATGTGTTCTGTTTCATAGTGTCTCCTTTCAGTTGTTCGGGTGTCTCCCTGTCCAGTTTTATGTGTGTCTCACTCTGTTGTGTGCTCCGGTGTCTCCGCGTAGTTTTTTTATCGAACACTCTGTTCGGTATGCCTTCGGGCATAAAAATAACAGCCTTGTGGCTGTCTGATTTCTTTCTTTGCTCCGGTTGCACCGGTGCAACTTAAATATAGAAAGCGGCTCCATGGCTGTTCATTGTTTTTAATCTTCGATTCGCTTAATACCATATTCTACCGCACATTGATGTTCTATCTTGCATCCTCTAGCCATATCCCAGCCTTTAACAAAATAAACAACATCTGCCTGTGATAGAAGTTCTATTGATTTTCCTAAGAACCATAGCGGTTTTGCTTCTGCTGGAGCTCCTTCGAAAAACGATTCTATAACCTCTAGTTTCTCACCGAGTAACATCTCTGCATATTCTATAGCTTTCTTCCTCGTTTCTTTGATTTCCTTATCTGTTTTTCCTTTCATTGGCTGACTGATAAATAATTTTTTCATTAGTTTCATCCTCTCTTTCTTAAAATTTGGTATAAAAATACCACCATATCATTTCTGACTGGTGGTACTACTCATAGATGTCTGGTAATTCTGTATTGTTTTCTATTGCGGTCTTTATATCATTTACATAATCACTGTATTCTCCCTGACCGTAATCAATCTCCTGATATCCATCAGGTTCTACCCCAAACATTTTATAATATTGATCATATAAATTTTCTAATTCTTTCGTCATGCTGCCATGCCACATTATTTTATCATCCCTTTCAAAGTACTCATTACTTCTTCATATGTATTAGGGCATACAAATTTTAACATATCTAGGACCTCTTCATTTTGATCATATAAAATTCTACCAAATTGCGCCCATGTCTCTGACTCTACTGCTTTATCCCTTTTCCAATATTCCTTACTATGAATATATCCTAAGTTAATTTTTCCATCAGACATTCCATTTAAAATATCAGATATTCCTCTATACTCCGGTCTTAATTTTATACCGTTTCTTCCATTGGTAAAAGCCTCTTCATATTTTGAATATAACATATTTTTTATATCAGTTCCATAGCCAGATGAAAAATATTGCAGACGTTGATAATCTTTTTGAATGTTTTCTTTCAACATCCCACTTTCCGTAATTCGATATGTGTTATCTATTTCATGAAACAATTCATGTGCAACAGTTCCTTTTTCCACAGATTTTGCGAGATAAACAATTTTTTTATTACGATCAAAATATGATTTTTTATTTTCAGAAGTTTTTATTTTTACTCGCTGTCCCGACTGAAAAAGCAGTGTCCGTACATTAAAATCTGATATATCATCTAAACTGTTATTAAATTCTCTTATTTGTCTTTCTGCGCCACCTGAAATGATATATTTTAATTCATTCGCTGCATTTTTCCAAAACCTTTCTTTCTTTTGGTACTTCTTTTGATTCTCCTCATCCAACGAATACTCAGCCAGTCTCCCAAACCTGTCCGCCTGCCGTTTTGCATACTGCTGTTTCTGCTCTGCTCGATAGCTGTCTGCAATCTCTTTCACTTCCTGCCTGGTAAACTTACTATCCGGCGGTGTGCTGATTCCCTCAAAGTATGTTGTATGGCTGTCCTTGCACCGTGGATGATAAAGTCCCGCTGCGATTGCCGATGACATCAATGGATAAGGACCATCGGAAGATTTTCCACCGCTCCACACATCATCAATCAGTATCTTTCCAACAAAAGGAAGACATTTCGGGCATGGGTTTCCACGCTTATTCATGATAACCGTTGAGATTCCCCATTCCTTTCGCATTTCCCCCTCGCCCTGTAAGTATGCACGCTTACTGGCAGTCCTGATTGCCATGGATGCATAATCAGCTATCGTGTGGCGTGCTCCGTTTGCATATTCAATGCAGTTGATGCCACGGCTTAAGAAATCCTTTGTTGCCATATCTACTGCTTTCTCATAGGTTCCTGCCCCTGTATTGGCGTATACCTGTGCATTGAATATAATCTTGCGGTACTGGTCATTTGCCATACGGAGTACTGCTGTTTCTGCCTTTTTCAGATCATTCTGTGTCGCTTTGATTAAAGCATCCAGTTTCCTGTCATTCAGCTTAAAGAACTCTGCTGTGGTTGCTGTGGATCCGGTTCTCTGTTTCGGCGGCTTGAATCCTTTTTTGATTGCCCTTAAGATCTTTATTTCCTGCTCCATGCCGCCCTGTTCTTTTGCAGCATACAGCAGTGATTCTATCTGACCGTTGATCTCATGGAACTGGTTCTGAAATCTTTTCGCATTTGCTTTCTTATACTGCTCTAAAGATTTTAACTGCAATGCCTGCCACATTTCCCATTCTTTCTTTTCATCCACTTCCTCGATACGGTGTCTTTTCATATTCCGGATCATGGACGCCATCAGTTCATTTTCAACTGCTGCAAATGCGGCACCAATATCATATTCATCGTTGATCTTTGCCATATAATCACCTGCCGTTTGCGTACACCTTAAATCCCTGCTGTTTATACTGTCTTGTCAGTTCCTTTAGTTTTGTTCTGCTGCACAGATCCTTTCGGAGTTCCGCGTAATCGTTCTTTTCTATCGCGTATATCCCCATCTTTACCTGCTGACTGGCTATCTTTAGCAGTCCCTGATACTCCTTTTTGCTCATCCGGTATATCCGGTTCATCACTTTTACTTTCACCTGTTGGATCTCCTTTCATGTCCTCGTCCTCTATGTCAAGGACATCCATATCTATCCCCGGCTCTTCTACATCCTGTATGCCCTGTTCTGCTTTCAGCCTTGCAATCTCTTCCATCTTCCACTGTTCATCTCTGGAATCCCCATACAACTCTTCTACCGATGCCTCAATCGACATGATCTGCCCGGTTCTTGCCTTTGATACTGTTTCTACCTGGCTTTCAAAGGACGGGTTTGCATACTCGCCAAATGGAATATCTGCATCAATGTCCTCAACTGTCTGTTTATTCCACGTTGCATAGGCTTTCAATACTGCATCTACCAACTGCGGAAGAACATTCTGCAATGCATCCACAATCTTATTTCTGGTGTACAGCGTTGCCTTCTCTTTCTCACGCTGTGCCTCTGCGTTATCCAGCTTTTTTACATCAATCCCAAGTGTTGACGGTGAGATCACACCCTGCAGGCAAAGATCTAATGCCGTGGTATAAGTCCCCAGATAACTGTCTGTCGGAATCGTCGGCTGTACCAGATCAATTTTTGCCGCCGCACCCTCTGACATATTCATATCACGCTGGATATACGCATTATCAAATGCATTCGGCTTTAAGACCTCTCCTGTATTGGGGTTCCTCGGAAGTAAACCTTCTGGGATATATTCTTTGCTTCTTGCCTTTCTGAGTGCATCCATCCACTGTGACCAGCACTCATCCAGGTTGTCAAAACTGTCTGCTTTCTTGTCAAAAATAGAGCCGCCACGGTTTTTATACCGGCTGCTCTTAAATACCTTAAATGGCACTGCCATCATAAAATCATCCTGCCATGTGATCACCGGCTTAAGATTTGCGGTATCCGGGATATAATTCAGCGGCAGTTCCTTACCGCCATGCAAGAGTGTACTGCGTATGTACTTTCTTCCATAAGTTTCTTCCAGCGTATATTTCTGACTATTATAAAAATAATCTGTCCGGAATATGATTTCTTTCAGCCGGTTTCTGCTGTATACATATTCCACCTGATCGCCCGGAACAAATTCCAGAATCGGAAACTGTGACAGTTCCGGGTCAAAACTGATCCGGAATGCTCCATCTCCAACCACAAGTGTTTCTGCAACTGCATCCTCTATCAGTTCCTCAAAATGGTTGTCCTTTGCAATATCATCCCAGATGCTCTGATACTTGCCCTGGATTTCTATGCCGTTCATATCTGATACAACAATCGCTGCCAGTGTATCCACAATGATTCCCGGTATGCCGGTGTGATTCTTCTCTATCTCCATGCCAACCGTCGGAACCACCGCCCAGAAACGCGTCCTGTTTCCCTCTCCCGGAAGATTCTTATACAACTGGCTGAGTTCATCTGCGTTTCCACGATACCAGATACGGTTCTTTGCAGCATTTGCATTAAAATCAAGCTGCTCTGTGATCATGATTACATTCTGCTGTGCAGGTTCAATCTGCAAAAAACTCCGGATACCTCTTCTGATGCTGTCTGCCATTTTATCTACCACCTTCATTTCGTTTCACTCCGATCTTTTCACGGTACGGAATCCATCCATACTGTGTGCTGTTAATCATATGGTCATTGCCGTCCTCCGGCGTATTATCTTTATCTTCCTGCCAACTGTATACTTCCATCTCATGTATATAATTAGTGCAGGTTTCGACAATAAAATAGCTTGGCTCTTTCCCATTTTCGTTATAGGAAAGCCAGCCAAGCTGTAAATTGATTCGATCAATGATCTCAACCTTTTTGTATGCATTATTAAACAGGTACAGGCAATCGTTATGCAGTCTTTTGTATTTTGCGAATTCTGTCAGCGTTGCCTGATCTGCGGAATCCACAAATACATTTTTTGCAAACCCCCATTCCTTTCTGTTGCGTTCCAGGAAATCAATATAGTTCTTTACTGTATCCGATGGTGCTATCGGATTTTCTATATTTGCATTGTTATATACCTTTTCATCCAGGACAAACAATCTTCCATAGTTTGTGATTCCCATAAAACTCATTGCGATCGTGTCCGGACTTTCTGTGGAATATGCAGTGTCAAGACCAGCAGTAAACCATTCGAACCATTCTTTCTGATCTGTCCGGTGCCTGTCTTTTATAAACTGTTTTGCATATTCTTTCGTTACAACATGCTTTTTCCTGCTGAAATTACTGAATACAAGACCTGTTGCCCTGCCCCGCAGTCCAAGTATCTTATTCTTCCATAGCTTTGTCCCCTCTGGTACGTTCATTTTGATCTGTTCTATCTTTTCGGGCGGAAGTCCCCAGTTATCTTTAAAATTAAAAAACCAATGCGTCCATCCAGCCTTTTCCGGCTCTGTCAGTAACTCATTGATCTCTTTTGGTGCATCGTCTTTATATCTTTCCAATGGGCGGCAACAATTAATGTACTCTTTATACACCGGCAGGCTCGGATCATCCGGGTTTAATGTTCCCATGATATAATCTGCCCGCATGGCTGCCTCACGGACAAAATCAATATCTGCTGTGTTGATCTCATCAATATACAGACATCCGTACTGACCGCCGAGTGCTTTCTGCCACTTCTTTTTATCCCCATACCCCATTACATACACGATTTTTTCACCCTTACTGGTCCGGTAAAGGATATGTGGTATCTTTTCATCCTTTGTTCCATTGCCGTTATAGGTTGTAAGAATACCAAAATCATCTATAATCCCAAGGTCCTTGTTTATGATGTTCTTCTCTGCTGTTCCGGTATCCTTTGATGCAATGATGTGATATTTTTTCGGTGACTCTGCAACTTTAAGCATAAATTTGAATATGCCGACTGTTGTTTTGCCTGCTGCCGTCACGCCTTCTAACATTTCCACAGGTGCATCATGTTTTATAAAGTCCTGATATTTATCTGATAAAATCAGCCTCTGGCTGCTCATTATCCATCACCACGCATTTGTTTGATCAGGTCATCCAGCTTTGTCTTCTCTGCTTCCAAGGTACCGGATACCTGAACATCCTGTTTGTCTTTCCATTTATCCGGACGGCGGTTCTTTAACCAGAAGATCTGTGCGGTAGTATCTGGAATAACATGTTTCTTTGCTACTTTTCTTTCTGTCATTTCACCATATTCATATTTCTCAGATACTTCCTCGTACTCATATCCCAGTGCACGCTTAAGCAAAGCATTCTCCACTTGAAGATCAATAACTTCTTTCCCTCTTTTTAAGGTGTCCGAAATGTCCGAATGATCATTTTTCCATTTGTTTAATGTACTGCGTGAAATTCCCATATTGCGGGCTATCTGATCATCTGTGAGGCCGTCTCTCGCCCATCCTTCCAGTTTCAGTAAACCTTCCGGTGTCAGCCAGTATTCGTATTTTCCTTTTGCCATTCGGATCACTTCCTTCCTGATTCTTCTTTTCCCTACACTCTTTCATCACATGTGCAATCGCCTGTTCGGCTGTCGGATCACTGTATCTTTCTTTATTCATTCTAATCTCCCCATTCATACGGAGGTTGCGGCTCCCCTGGGTTTCATGGAGCCGCTTAATGTTGTGAGCACGAAAAAGAGAGACTGCTGCCGCAATCTCCCTTTGAACCTTTCGGTTAGTATAACAATATCATATTTTGAGTGTGCACTTCTATGCACTCTTTTAAATTATAAAATGTTTCAGTGCATCATTATGTATGTAATGGGTGCGTCTCCATGATAATCCCATCTTCACACAGATATCCTCCCACTTCATCAACCGGATATAACGGTACATCAATACATCCTTTTCATCTTCATTATCCATCCGCTCTATCTTGTCCGTGATCTCCTGGCACAGCTTGATTCTGTGATATCTGGCTTTCATGTACCGTCTTTCCTCTTCGTCCAGTAGTGCAGCATAAGCAGATAGATCTGTATTGTTATGTGCGTGTGGCATGCCGTCATTGCCTACAGATGGCATAATCTTGCTTAAACGCATTTCTGTGATCTTTTCCTCGCTGCGTTTCATCTGACGCACTGCTTTTTCATATTGTTTCAGGTATTCCTTTTTTAATTCATTTTCTTTCTCCACTCTCCATCCTCCATGTTCAATTATTACTCTATAGTAATTTTAGCATGGAAATTTAGTGGATTTGTACCAATTTTCAACGCTATATACTTCCATGTACTTTTAAATAATTACCGCACCATCCGCATCTGTCCGCCCGCTCCTCTTCTGCTCTATGAATTTCTGCACAATCCGACGTTTCCGGTAAAAGCAATTTTTACTGATCGGGAGAATGCCATAATGAGCTTCTAACATGTCATAACTGGTACCAACAACGATTGATTCTGTCAGTTTATCGGCTATGATGCTATCTACACTCATACAGATCTCGTACACTTCTTTCTCATTCACACACATTCCCCCTCTGCTTGTTTTATTTTTCTCCCTGCCTGTTCTTCATTGTTTATTAGTATCCGTATATCCCAGCTTCTCTAATCTTGCCATAAATGTTAAAGTAACCTGCACTGGCCAAACCTGCCCGTATCTTCTGTTTATCTCTGCCGTGATTTCTTCCGGCGTTAACTGCTGCTCTGACTCCTTGATAATTTTTAAAACTTTCTTTTCCTGATCTGATAATGTCTGCATGTCATTGTCTCCTTTATAATTATATTTGTAATTTCTATATGATTATAATTTACATGTGTAATATTGTCTATTACTAATTGTTTTTATCTCCAGATCGTGATGAATGCAGTTATTAACAGGATTCCCCAGTATACAACATTATGCAGTTCTTTCTTTTCCCGTGCTTTTTCCATCTCATCATAAAATGAAATAACAATTATTATCCCTATTAATTTTAAAATCATCTTGCTTACCTTTACCTGTCAGCTCTGGCACATCAACCAATACTGTATTAAACGTTCCTTTCGTTTTTCCTGCTCGTCTTTCTCGAATCGGAACGGTTTTCCTTCTTTCAGTTCCAGTTCTATCCCGTCAATGTTTCCATTTAGTTTATCCTGACAATGCCGGAGAAGTGTTTCCAGATCGCACAGCCTGTTTGCTCTGTACTCATCACGGATGTGCTGTAAAACTCTGCACGTGCTTTTTATCCGGTACTCATAAGTACATTTACTGTTGATAAATCTTTCTTTTCCGGTTTCTGTTTTCAAGATTTTTAATCTATCATCAGATTCCTTCAGCTTGGCATAAGACATTTCTATGTCAGTTTGTTTCATCTACACCTCCACCTTTCACAATCTCGATTGCCGTTTTAAGTTCAACAATTTCTTTTTTTGCACTCCATCCTACAGGCTGTGCAACACAACTTGCCTTATCCAATTCGCTTACAACCGCATCCACATTGTAAGCGGTCTGAATTTCGTCGACTTTTTCCATCAACGTACCCATTTTCCAAAAGCTATTTATAACATCCTTTTCCTTCTCAAATGTATCAGAAATCATCTTCTTTACATCGTCCGCATCAATCAGTCTCATCGTTCGCCCTCCTGTTCCACACTTCTAAACATCAAATTTCATGTGAAGATATTTACCCTCGTATTCGGTTTCCCAATAATAGTCACCTGTGTACCAATCTTCTCCCCTACATGTCTTGTCACACCATTCTTTACAGTTATCTCCACCCTGCTCGTTACCCGTATGATATTCTGTGATATCAGCAAAGTCAGGGTCCATACCGTCCATTTCAAGGTTTTCCTTACACCACTTTGCAATCTCTTCATTAAGTGCATTTCGTTGTTCGATTTTATCAACTATTTCTTTTGAAATCTTACTCATTCTTTATCGCTCCAATCTAATTTCTGACCACAGTCACTGCAATATGACCCGACATTATACTTGTTTCTTAAATCTCCCTTCTCGTAACAAACAGGACAATAATAGTGATGCATTCCTCTATTGTATCCTTTCTTTATCTCTTCTCTTATTCCTTTCTTTGCCGTCTGCTTCTCCATCGCCGCCCGGCATTCTTCCACCGTTCCGATTGCTCGGTACTGTTGAACCTCTTCCAGGGCCTTAATAATTGAGTTTCCAATATCTGACCCCGGAAGAATTCCCAACATGTTACTTTTTCTTTTTGAGCTTTTCAGATATTCAAGTGCTTCATTCTCCGTCATTCTTACACCTCCAACAGTTCCGGATTGTCAAAAATATTTCCAATAACTTCTGCGCATTTTCTTTCTTCTGTATAAAATCCTAAGTTGCAGTAACAATCCCCGCTTTCCTTATGGCTTGCATAACTGTAATCCAATGTCCAGTCCCCATTGCAATATTTTACAATCTCTGGATACTGTTCTTTTCTATCGCAAACGTCATTCTCCCAAATCAGCTTGCCGTTCTTATCCTTAAGTCCGGTGCACTGGCAGATGGTATTCTCCAAAATGATTACATCATGGGGTATCCCAGTGAGTGCATTCCATTCAACCCATTCTCCATTATCAATCCGCTTTCCACGGAATAAATATCTATCTTCCATCACTATTCCTCGCTTTCCCGGTACGGCTCCGGCAGTGGCATCCAGGCAATAACGTCAAATGGAATTTTCTCTCCGTCTGCATCGTTCCATCCGTGACCGTCATATCCGACAAAATACGGAAGTATATTTTCAAAATCAGTTTGTGTTGACGGCTCATAGTCCATAACAGTTACCAAACATCCATATGCTTCTTCCGGCAGTCGCTCACTCACCGGAATCCACCCACCAGTCTTTTCTTCCTCTGCCAGAATCCTGTTTACCTCTTCCTCTGAAATCACTTTCGTCAGAGGAGAATATCCGCAGGCTTCTGTTAATGATTTAACTATCCGGCTTCTAATTCTGCTTATTTTCATTCTGATCCTCACTTTCTGGTAACATAGCATATTTATAGCTACTCATTTTACCGTCGTATGTGCTCCATGACGTTTTTCCGTAATCCCATGTATAAACCGTTTCATCTTCATATTTTGCAAAATGTTCTTTGCTCCACGCAAAAAGTTCAGAATCTCTGACCAAAATCGGTGTATCAACTGGAACTCTACTCCAATCAACCGGCGGTTCAATCGGTTCGACATATTCGCTGTTCGCCCATTTTCTCGTCTTTATTTCACAATCTCTTATTGTGCCGCCATTAAAATTACACTCGTTGCACTGTGTTTTTCTGCAATTTTCCAGCTTTCCATTAACGACGGCAATGTTCCCCCCATTGCACGCGATTTCAATAATCTCTTTTGCGTATTTTTCTCTATTCAGCATCTTTCTTCTCCTTCCCATACCGTAACTGATACGGTACTTCCTTAAAATCTCTCAATGTATCCGGGTTTGGATGCTTTGGTATTCTCGTTCGCTTGTCCGTCAGCGATTTAATGGCTCTGTTGCGTTCTTTATTATCTCTATGCATTGGATTCCTCCTAAACGCCCGTAACTTCCCGTATTTTTTCAGTCAACTCCGTCTCTTTTCCGCCGTTCAAAATCTTAATCTCTTCTGCGGCGCCTTTCAGCATTTTTTTCACATGTTCGATATTGTCCCTCTTATGGCTTGCCTTAACCGCTTTTTCGTCGATTACTGCTGCAATCGTCGGTGTCTCTTTAAAAGCACTCCGGTATGACTTTGCGATCTCCTCGATACATGACGGCGGCGTGTCTGCTTTCTCCAGCGTCTCTTCCAAGATTCCAAGTGTTAATTCCTGCTGTTCTGTGCGTTCCAGTTCTTTCTTTGCTTCCTCTTCCAGCTTTTCATCCAAAACCCGGTGGAAATCTTCATACATCTTGATTCCTTCATCGCTGTCTCCAAGTACTTCCGTGATAACTGTTTTTAATATCTCCCTCTGCTCTGTCGCTGTTGTCTGCATAATACATCCTAATCCCTGTGCGAGTTCCTGGTGCGGTGCTTTCGTGTCTCTCGTATAAAAGAGCATTGCATCTCGATCTTCCTTTCGATCCGTGAATGCCGGGAATAAAAATCCTGTATCCGGTGCGCCGACTACTTTATCACGGAATCTGTTTACGATCGCATTCTCGCTTTCGCTATATGCCAGTCCCGGTGCTGTCAGATTTACCGGACATATAGCGCAGAGCATGTACTCGTAGACGTCCTCTGATTCATCTATTTTGTTGTTATCAGAAGTTTTTGTTATAACATCGTAGGCATCACGGTAAAGCAGGATCAGGTAGTCTCCGATATAATCGTAATTGTCGATCACTCTTTCATAAAATGCCATCAGCATTTCTTTATTCTTTAATCCGGTTTCTCTCATGGTCAACAGGAACTGCTGCATGTCGTTTTCTTCCTTTGCCTCTTCCGAAAGTTCCAGATTCAACATGTTGTCTTTCAGTTTTCCCTTAAAGATTCCTTTTGCAATATCCAAGTATTTATAAAATTCTTCATCCGGAAGATTCAAAAATGTCTCTCCGAATGTTGTTACGATATTTTTATCTACATCCACATAGCACCCGCAAATACGGGAAAAAGTGCAGTTATTCTTTGTCAGCCTTCTTTTTAATTCCAAGATATCTTTCTTTTTTATTTTGTTGTCCTTTCTGCCATTGCTACATACTTTCCATAACTCATCCCGGCTTCTCTTGCTTTTTCTAACACGCTGCTTATATCGCTGTTATTATGTGTCTGGTTTCTTCTTTTCTCATGAATTTTTCTACTACGTTCATTTCTACACTGTGTTCCACAAGTCAATGCGGCTGCTGATATTGTTTCGAATTCTTTTCCGCAAATTATGCACTTTTTCTTATATGCTTTTCTTACAAACACTGTTTTCCTCCTTATTTATCTTTCACGTTTTTATCACTTACATCAATCTTTCCACTCATTAAATCCGGTAGTAACGCATCCCGTAATTCCAGTAAAAATCTGTTTTCCTCAATGTTCAGATACATGATGTGTTGCTTCCACATCTGCAAAATTGACATCAAGATTGTTGATACGCTGTCTTTTCTCCCATTCTCAAATTTTAATTCTCCTGCTTTTTTCGACATTGCAATGAAATTTTCTGGAATGATTTTTTCTCCTGTGAAGCCTAGCGTCTCATTCATCGCTTTGTTAATTTCTTCTGATGCCTTAAATGCCTGGAAAATCTCGTACAGCCCTATTGCTTTCGCAAGACTCTCATTCATCGTCAGCTTCAAGCCATTTTTCTCTTCAATCACACGATTAAGGTCTGCTATGATTTCCTTGTATTCCCTATGTGGCTGTGGTTCAAAATCAACCTCAAAATATGCGGAAGGCAAAAGTCTATACTTTCTCTCCTTGACATCCTCTGGTGAAACACTTACAGCAAAATCTTTCTCTATAGTGTGTTCTTCAATTGCTTTTATGGCACGTTCCATTTGTTCATCAGAAAACACTTTCACCGCTTTCTTATACACTCTATTCGTATGGCTCGAGCTTCCGTACTGTCCTCTCTGTTCGCGTTCCTCCACCTCATATGTATTTCTCATGTCAATAAGCTCTATTTGCGTCGTGCTCTTATGTTTGTTAAATACAATGATGCAGGTTGCAATTCCAGTGCTTTCGAACATATTATCTGGACACGCTATGACTGCTTCTATTAAATTTTTTTCAATCAGATATTTTCTGATTTCCTCTTCCTGTTTTAATCCACCAGTTAGCGCAGAGCATGGCAGAATGAAAACCGCCTTTGCATTTACCTTATCTAATGCAGTTAAAACAAACGCAAAATTCGCATTACTTTCCGGTGGAAGCTCACAATCATAAAATCTCGGCTGGAGCTGTGCAAATACCGGCAATTTCCACTTCATGTTATAAGGCGGATTTGAAATCAATGTTGTTCCCATTTCTCTATCTCCTTTACTTCTCCGTACTTGTCGCCTTTAAAAACCATATATGTGTGATAAATTTCATCCTGAAGCACATCTGCATGATACACGGTACACCTAATATTTCTCACCGCCATATTAAACAGAAGGTATGGAATTACATTTTTATCAAATTCATATAGGCAAAATACCTGTTCCGGTATCATGTTCCATTTTTGAATTGTCAAGGCTCCACTCCCTGCACACATATCAATTATCACATCTGATTCGCCAGCTAACCGACTAATAAATCTCGCAAGGCTTTTTGGTGTGTAATCCTGCATCTTCTCTTTCCTGTCTGCATGATAGTATTGAAAAATCATTTGCAACCAATCGACTGATAGATCGTTGTTGATCAGCTTGCAAAATTCTTCATATACCTGAATATCATTGTTTATCACAGTTTCAAACAAGCGTTTTGTTATCTCATCAACGCTTTTGATTTTTAATATTTCAAGTAGTGTGTCTGTTATTTTTTTTAGCTCCATTTAGCTCCTTTCTCTCCGGCACCGGTTGCCGGAGAATCGCGCGTTTACTGTTTCTGTGATATATTGATTAACCAAAAGTTGGAAAATCCCATTTCTTATAACGCAGCTTGTCCTCGTTCCAGTCCGGATACTGCTGCATCAGGTATTCTTTGAACATTTCGATCATCTCCGCCCGGAGTCCTTTACTGCCGTTATCTAACAGCATGTGATGGTACCGGCAGCCCACCGCTCCGTTCTGTGGTATGCCAAGTCCGCCCTGGGACTTGTTTATGTAATGCATGATATCTTTTGTCCGGTAGAGCATCGGATCTTTATTTTCCATGTGGTACTGCCGCCTGCAGAAGATGCAGCTCTCATCGTCGCGGTAATAGATGATCCGGCGGGTTTCTTCATCGAATTGGAACTTCATGTTTTTTCTGGTCCGGTACCGCATGTCAGTCCTCCTCTAACTTATCCATGATTGCCCCTGCCTCTTCACTTTCTAATTCCTGATACGCATCTCTGTATTCAGTACATTGACATGTTGATTTTAATAATGCCCTCAACATTTTTACCTGTTCTTGGCACCAGTTGCTTTCAGCATTTTTTATTAAATCCGCCATAAAGAGATCAAGTGTCCAGTTCATAATTTCTCTTGTTTCTGCGATCTCCGGTTCGTTTTCCTCATTTTCCGGTTCGCTCGGCATGTATTCCGGATGGTTCTCAATGCTGTCCTGTCCCGGTAACTGCTGCCCGCCGGCCGCCTCCGGCTCATCCGTCTTAATATCTTCCGGCTGTTCCTCCGGCTCGATCGGTGACGGTTCCGGAATATCCGGCTCAATATCATGCAGTGTCTTGGGTGTTTCTTTTACCGGCTCCGGTTTCTTTTTCGACTGCTGCACGTGCGACTCTTTCCGTTGCACCGGTGCAACTTTGCTTTTTTCAGTTTCCGGAAAATTTTCATGAAACATATTCTCCCATGCACTCTTCACATCAAATGATCCTGTCATGTTCCTGATCGTCTCAGCAACTTCCTCCTGCATGATCTGTTCTTTTTCCATGCTTCTTGTGTTCACGATCTCGATCATTTTTTTAAAGTTGTTCACGGATACGGCAAGTTTTCCGATCCCTGGGATTCTCGTCATGTAAACTTTCATGTCCGCCGGTGCCATGATCTCAAGCACATCCTGTTCGTTTTTTAACGAATTGATCACATCTTTGAATAACTGCGGCTCATCATGGAAAATATTTAAAATCACCTTTTCAAAGATTGTCTCCGCCGTTTTCGTTGTCTCCGGCTCCTGCTCAATCATTACTTCGATATCTGAGATTTTCTGCTCTTCCTCAAATTCTTCTTTTACTGTACTTATTTCCGTTTTACTCATTTCCGGCGTCAGAATCTCGTTGATCTCATCCGGCAGTGTCAGCATGAGTGCCAGTTTTGCATAACCGAACCGCTGATATTCTTCTTTCAGTTCCATAGAATAGCCATCTTTTGAGAATCGATCGTTGATCCGGATAAAACGTGATACCTGTGTTTTATCAAGCCCGTATTCCTTCATTGCAAACTCAATGACGTTTGAATACCCGGAACCCGCTAAAATTCCCGTATCCTGTGCCACTTTTAACAGATATCCGATCCTCACAAACTGCTCTGCTGATTTCTGCAGTTCGGTGTCAAGATCATGCTTATATACCGCGTAATCTGTATATGTGATCACATTGTGGTCCTGTCTTATAATTTCTTCCATTTTTCTTCCTTTCTACACTGCTGCCAGTGCCTGTCCTGCTTTCTCCGGCTTCTTTTCCCTGTTTTTCAGCTGCGCTGTATAATCTTTCAGAAATCTATCAAAAAACTCCTGTTTCGGTTTTTTATCATGTGCTCCATACCACTGTCTTATCTCTGTTCCTTTGATTTCTATTGTGATATAAGGAGTGTCCGGTGTTTTCTCTTTTCGCAGGAACAAAATGGCGGTCGTTCCCTTGTTATGTTTTGAAAGATAATTATCACCGCCTACACAATGGTGTAAGGTTCTTCCTTCCACGATAATCTCTCCCGCGTCTTTTGCCGGGCGGATGATATAGCCCTCTGCCGATGCCTGATACCGCTTGCACAGGCTCTTATATTTCACTGCAATTT
Source organism: Roseburia rectibacter (assembly GCF_014287515.2). Classification (NCBI taxonomy): domain Bacteria; kingdom Bacillati; phylum Bacillota; class Clostridia; order Lachnospirales; family Lachnospiraceae; genus Roseburia; species Roseburia rectibacter. The sequence continues at coordinate 1,874,715 of NZ_CP092473.1, read as the reverse complement.
TGGAAAATTCCTTGTTTTTCTTTTTTATAAACAGCTCGTCATGTCTTTCCGTACTTTCCTTAACCATCTGGTTGTGTGCCTCTTCCAGATCGCGCGGATAAATAAATACACTGTTTGTCATGTCATAGCCCAGTGCCTCCCGCATGTTAAGGTAGTCGTCATATTCCCAAATCACGTTCCTTTTATAACTCCCGTATGCGGTCCAACCTTCCGGCACCGGATCAAATTTTTGTTTTGCATACTTTTCTACCCGGTTTATCAACTGCTGCAAGGTCATGTATTCAAGTAGATGTTTCAGCCTGTTTTTCATTTCTCTGTCAAATTTTTCTGCAATCCATTCTTCCTGTTCTGGTTTCCAGGAATATCCCTCTTTCTCTTCAAATTGCAGTGTTTCTAACAGATCTGTATCTCCATGCGCTTTTATGACACTGTTGATGTGTTCCTTTTTCTTTAACCGAAGCTGCCCTCGCAAAGTATCTTTCCTGCGGTTGATAGTCCCAAACTTTCCCTCTTTCCATAAGATTTGTCTCACCAGTTTGTGCATACCCATTTTGCAGTACATCTCGATTGCAGGATTATTTGCATATGTCATCAGTGCATCTGTAGTGTTCACGGCATTCTTTATCGTTCTGCCCCAGTTTTCTCTTCCCATTTTTTCTAACTGATCTAATGGACAATATTTTAATGTCGACTGCTGCACAATCTCTTCCCATCCCGGATAAATCTCCCCGTCCTTTACTTCTATGTACGGATATCCTCCCCTGTCCGATAGTATCCATTCGTTTTCATCCCGTCTGTAACTATATGCACGCACCATTTTTTCTACCTTCCCTTTGAAAAGGAAATACCGGCTCTCCTCTGTCATAATGTCTTCCATTTTTAATGACTTCTGATATCGCCTGTAATACGAGAAAATCCGCACGATCAGATCATTCTCACTTGTCAGCTGGTACAAATAAATTCTCGCTTCCTGTCGCACTGGCGATGTGATTCTCTGCCATTCATAAGTTGATACATTACCGCATTTTTTACAGACTGCCTTTTCTCCTCTTCTGGGAATCTCATCATGCAGTGTCCCGTATTCCGGATCTTTCGGAGTGTATAAAATATATCTCTCCGCGCACTTTCCGCAGATGCACTCTGTATGATTTCCGTTTCTCTTATAATAAATTTCCGGATTCCACAATTTTTTCGCACACCAGTCTTCGAAATCCTCCGGAAGCTCCGGGGTCAATTCTTCCAGCTGTCTTATTCTTTCTTCCTCGTTTTTCTTAGCCGCCATATCACTTTGCCTCCGTGTAATAACTTTTTATGATCTTCTTTGCTTCTCCCATTCCTGGGATTCCAAGTGTCACACGGCTGGCATTTACTTTTGCCTCTTTTAAAATATCTTTGTCCACTGGAATCTGATTCTTAAATGACCATTCCAACAGCTTCCCAATACAGCCCTTGATGCTTTTCCCTTTCCTGCGTACCGCGACCGCCATATCGTCATGCTCCATGCACTGTGATCTGATGTAATCCACCCAGTCAATCATGATCTGCTTCGGTTTTAAATCTTTACATTCCACATCGATCTTTCCGATCGCCGCCCCAAGCGGTGTCGTCAGTGTATCTGTATATCCGCCCCAGTAATCTTTGGCATCCTCTTTATCAATTCCATTTTCCTCTGCCAGTACCAGGAGACTTTCCATATCTCCTTCTGTTTTCAATCCCTCTGCTGTGAGGTTTATTTCTTCTGCGCTGTCAAATTCTCCGAATCTCTCAAACATTTCTCGTTTTCTCCCTTCGTTCCATTTCTTCCATCAGTTCCTTCGTGTAGGCATTGGGCTGTTTTAAATAAAAACTGCATAAGTGCCCCTGCTTGCCCCGGATCAGCTCCAGCCACTTATCTTTATTTTTTACCGGCTGACCTCTGGTCGTGATCCATCCTCTCTTAATCCACTGTGCTACATCTTCCCTGCCTGCAAATCCGTTGTACAGGTATTCACTGTCTGTATAAATTGACAGCTCGCATTTTCTCTTCATACGGGAAAATGCACGTATCAGAGCCTCCATCTCTGCCCTGTTTCCATTCATCTGTTCAACAGGTTCAATGTGTTTTCTTATCTCCGGCAGGCTCTTTCCTGATGGATAATATTCTAGGCAATATCCAATGTAGCCGTCACGCTCCCATCTGCCCTTTATGGATGTGGTGACGTAGATGCTGACCGCCTGCATAGATCCTCACACTCCCTTCTGATCTCTCCGGCATCCCGTTCCAGCCGGATCTCCGTGTAATAGTAATAAGACATGCCAGTGAATGGATTTACTCCGTATCGGATGCTGTCTCGATCTATGTAATATCCCGGTTGCGGCTCTGGTCCATTCTCGATCAGCTTTCTTACTGTCCGACGCTTATATTTATGTGTTTCTTTTTCCGGCATCTTTAAATTTCTCGAACAGTCATATTTGACAAAAATTTTTGTTTCTTCTTCCTCTCCAAATAATGTCATCTGACCTGTAATTTCTTCTGTAGGCTCTTTTACGATGTAATTTGCCAAACTTTTAAAATAATCGCCTTCATACACCGGCTCATAATTCACCCGTCCATCTGTCAGCCTGTTCCATACCTCAGATACAATCTCCGCTGTTCCCGGTGTTCCATCCAGCCTGTTCATCAGTACATGGAAATGGATTCCTCCTCTTTCCCCTACTTCTATCCTGTATACAAACTTCAATACCTGTCCTCTCTTTTTATATTTATTTCTCACAGTATCGAAAAAGGCTTTGCGGACTTTCTTTATCTCTTCCGCCGGAATTCTTGTTCCCCTTGGAAATTTCATTGTCAGCCACAGATCGCCTGGTTCAAAGTTGCATCGGATCTTCCGTAATATTTTCTTTTCCCTGTTGTATTGATTTTGTTTTTTTACCTGCTCGGGTGTAGCCTTTTTCTTCTTGGCTCTCTTCTCTCCCTTTGCTCCAAATTTTCCTACATACTTAATTTCGTGTTCTCTATATATTCCATACTCATAAACATCATGTCTGTGTGCCATGTCCCTGCTCCGTATCTGCTAAGTTTAATATATTGAGATTGTTAAATAAGCCGGCAGCTTATCCCTTTTTTCTCTTGCTTTTTCAGCAGGCGCATGATACACTATACCTGTCATAAGTATGGTGTGTATTGCACCTATCTGAGCATTGAAACCTAGCATTTCAATGCTCTTTCTTTATTACATTTTCGAACGTATGTACTGTATGTAAAAACCCGTGGAAAATGCACCAGTCAAGAGCTTTTATATACTGTGCTTCATCTATTAAGCCAATTACCGGATTATTCTTATCACGTACTCCAAAAAGCTCCGCTCTGACTTCTTCTCCCATATCCAGGCACATCACAACCATGGATGCCTGATCTGCACATAAAACTGCCTGAAGGTACTCTTTTCTCATCATATGGTCTTTAAATATTCCCGCCTGGTCATACAGCTTTTTTCTTATCCGATCCTCGTTCAACATTTACCCTTGCCTCCGAAAATGCTTTCTCAATCCTGCCCCAGCCGATCCGCTCCATGATCAACTCTGCTTCCTGTTTCATCTCAATAAAGTTTAGGACTGTATATATCTGTTCTGCCGCCATGGCAGCCTGTCCGTATTTTCCTGCAACAAATGCCGCCTCAAAACTTTGTGCACAATTTGCCGCCCAGTCTTCCAGTTCTTCCGGTGTTTTCATTGTCGTCCTCCACAATGTCATAATAAAATTTCAGCTCCGCCTCTTTCGCCAGCATCATAGAAGTTGCGAGTCCTTTATTTTCCCATCGGGTTTTTGTGTCGGAAATCTGCCGGTTGAACTCCGAACGCTTCATCTGCGGTTTTTTTATCGCTTCCTCAAGTTTTTCTTCCAGAGTGTCTGCAATCTCCTGCATCCATTCATACCCGCAGTCTGCTCCGGTTGCTAAATCGCGAAGCATAAAAGCCTCTTCTTTTGTTAAATCTAATGTGATCATCTTTCTCTCCTCATTTCTTCGAAAAATAATGTGCTCCGGTCTTTCTCCATGGTGTCCCATAATCAGACCACTGACCTTCCCGGAAATAATAAATTCCCGGATATCCTCTCTGTTCTACTTCCATCCTCACCGCCTGGTATGTCTCCTCTGACGGTTCCCAGATACCTGCCATCCCTCCATCCCAATATGATGTGAATTGATTCTTTTGGGATATTACACCGGCGATCGTGTCCGGCCACTCTCCGGAATGATCTTCTGCTCTGTTCAAAATCACATCTGCAACCAGGCGTTTTCCTTCCAAACTCTGATTTCCTGCCTCCGCTTCCACGCAGATTGCAAGGAGCTCCAGGCTGTCCCAATATTCCTCCTCCGTGGTGTCTGTGGGATATGTTTCATATTCCTGCCTTGGTGTGATCTCCGGCTGTTGCACCGGTGCAACTGGTTCTATTTTTTGAAATACACCCGAAACAGGCTGTCCAACGACTGCTGCCGGGTGTAAATTAAATGTAACTATGTAAATGATCATTATGACTGCTACATGACTCCAAAATGCTTTCTTCGGCATTGGTTTCCCCTCCTTCCTGCTTGTCCTAAAAGCTGCCACTCATGTGGCATTTTTCATCTGTTTTTTCTTATGAGCTCTCTCCTGTGCAAGTAACAAATCCATAGCTGCATCATTCAAACGCTGATGTCTTGCTTTTTCCTCTTCCGATGTCAGAATCGGAATCAGATTGATGTTCGTACCATTTGGGAACTCCTGGATCACTCTACGATATTCCATATATGTACCTCCTCTTCTTTAGTTAATGCTGTATGGGTTGTCTTTGTTACTCTTTGCTTTTAGTTTCTTTACCTCTCCATTTATGGTATGATCTCCTTACAGGACGTTGCCACGTTCGAGTTAATATAAAAAGGAGTGTTCATTAATGAAACTTACCAAAGAAGAAATCGATGACATTAAGTATGCCTGTTTAGATGATTCAACCAAAATTATCATGTATCTTGAGGAATCAAATAAACTTCAGAAAAAATACAATATTTCAATCCTGATTTTTACTATCATTGGAGCTATCGGTTCCGCTATTGCTGCCATTACTAGCATTGTTTTGTTCTTTCAATAGCGTTTTCAGCATTCGATAAATGTCTATCAGAAACAGCAATGCTACATTTTTTTGCTTATCTGCCACTTTCTCAATTTCTGATAAACCTTCATCTGTAAGATACATTCTTCTCACTCTCCCTTCCACTTTTACGGTTTAACCGTTATTTGTGGGTAAAAAAATAAGTTCACTATAAGACACACCATATACTTGTTCCATTCTTTGAATAATCGGAACATCAGGATATGACTTTCCTCTCTCGTAATTACTAAGCGTATCTGGTGTAATTCCAATAAGTTCTGCCGCTTTTACTTGTGTCAGACCTTTATTTACCCTTGCGCTTCTCAGCGTAATTGCCATATTTTTATCACACTCCTTTCTCTCTGTCTGAAATTAATATACTACGGTTTAACCGTAATGTCAACGGTTTTTTCGTAATTTTTTCAGAATTATATTGATTTTTTTACGGTTTCACCATATAATTTAATTACATTAAATAAAGAAAGAGGTGTCTACATATGAGCGGACTTGGCAACAAAGAAATAATGGCTAAGAATATTCGACATTACATGGAGCTTAAAGGTAAAGACCGCAATCAAATATGTAAAGATTTAGGTTTTAAATACACAACTTTTACAGATTGGATAAACGGGAATACATATCCACGGATCGATAAAATCGAATTAATGGCAAATTATTTTGGAATTAACAAATCCGATTTAGTTGAAGAAAACGGCTTATCTGCGCGAGATAATCGTGACATAAAAAAAGATCTTGATAATATCATGGAAAAATTAACACACAAGGAATATGGTCCTGCTGCATATGATGGCGAAGATTTATCCGAAGAATCTATGGATTTATTCCGCGACGAATTAGAAATTGCCCTAAAACGATTGAAACTTATCAATAAAGAAAAATACAATCCAAATAAGAATAAAAAGTAGGTGATGATTCTTTTGGATAATAAACAAATTAAACGAATTGTTTCTTATTATTACAAAAAATTCAATACAAGAAATCCATTTGAAATAGCAGATCATCTTGGGATACTATATCAAATTGGAAATATCGGATGCTCTGGTTGTTATATGTTTTTAAAAAATCATAGATATATATTTCTTAATCAGAACTTATCCGAATATGAAACAAGACTTGTGATGGCTCACGAGCTTGGACATGCTATCATGCACCGAAAAGAAAACTGCTATTTTATCCGGAACAAAACACTCTTACTTAATTCAAAAATAGAGATAGAAGCAAATATCTTTGCGTCAGAGCTTTTGATCCCAGATGATATTATTAGGGAAAATAGAGATTTGACCACTCAACAACTTTCTCGCCTACTGGGATATGAACAGGCTTTGATAGAATTACGCTTAAAATCATATATTTGATTATTGATAAACGGAGGAAAAAACATGGATTTTTCAGATCAGCTTAAAGAATTTTCTACAAGAATTTTAAAGTTAAAAGAAAGTATAAACACTGAGGAAGCAACTAAAACTTCTATTGTACTGCCATTTTTCAGTTTACTTGGATATGATATTTTTAATCCGCTAGAATTTGTTCCAGAATATACGGCTGATACTGGTACTAAAAAAGGTGAAAAAGTTGATTATGCTGTCATGCAAAACGGTGATCCAATCATGATTATAGAAGTGAAATCCGTAAATACCGATCTTAATTCCAAACATATTAACCAATTATTCAGATATTTCACCGTAACAAAGGCTCGATTTGGAATACTAACAAACGGAATTGTGTATAGATTCTATTCCGACTTAGAAGAAACAAATAAGATGGATCTCACGCCATTCCTTGAAATTAATCTTCTTGATATGAAACCAGACACCGTTCTTGAACTAAGAAAATTCTGCAAAGAGTCTTTTGATATGAAAGGCATTCTTGACAGTGCCTCCGAATTAAAATATACATCGCTACTCAAAAATGCAATTGCAGAACAATTTACTGATCCATCTGAACAATTTGTTCGCGCCTTAATAAAAAACATTTATAACGGTACAAAAACACAGGCAGTTATTGATAAATTTCGCGAATTAACAATTATTGCTATGAACGATTATATAACAGATGTTTTAAATGATAGGCTTCAAAATGTTATATCATCTGATAACAAAAACATTTCCGATATAAAACCAGTTCAAGAAAAAGAACTTCCTTTTCTTCCACAGGAATTAGAAACTCTTGACTACATTAAAAATATGATTCATGCAGAAAATGTTGTATACAAAAAAACTTCTCAATACGCATATATGCATATTGCAGGCTCTCAATATAAATGGATTTTCCGTGTTTATGTCCGTCAGGACAAGTGTCTCTTTGTATTGCATAAATTCAGTGATACAGACTATGAAACAGAGTACTTTTTTGATGAGGTTGAACTATTGTCGCAGATTCAATCTCTTATCGAAGATACCTATAAAAAATGCAAGCAAATGTAGCTTATAATTTTCCCCATTTTCATCAAAAGGAGGTACACACTATGCCGTTACCAAAAGAAAACACTTACACAACCGATTACATCTATTCTCTTCCAGAAGGACAGCGTGCAGAGTTGATTGACGGTGTCATTTATGACATGGCACCACCAAACAGATTGCATCAGAAACTTGTTATGAATTTATCAGCAGAAATCCGTAACTATATCAAGAAAAACAACGGTTCCTGTGAAGTCTATCCTGCCCCATTCGCCGTTTTTCTGAATAAGGATGATAAAACATACGTTGAACCGGATATCAGCGTTATTTGCGACAAATCAAAGCTGGATGACCGCGGATGCAACGGTGCTCCGGACTGGATCATCGAGATTGCATCTCCAAGTACGAAACGAACTGATTACGGCGTGAAGTTATTCAAATACCGTTCTGCAGGAGTCCGCGAGTACTGGATTGTAAATCCACTTACCAAAACAGTGAACGTCTATGATTTGGAAAAAGAAGAGCTGAGCGATCAATATAGTTTTGATGATGATATACAGGTGTGCATTTACGATAACCTGATGATAAATATTGCAGAATTGCTGAAATAAATAAAACCGCCCCTGCGAACCGGACACCAGTCAACAACAGGAGCGGATGCGTGCTCCGAAGATACACGCCCTAAGCAAGCATATTGTATCATTCGGAGCAGCCAAACGCAAGCGGAACACCAGTTCTCTGCTGGCTGTTATTTTTATACTCTTTTTTACATACATTTTCACAAAGGAGTGATACCTTATGCCAAACACCAAATCATTCACTGTAAATGAAGTCTTAGTCTATCTCCGCAAGTCCCGGTCCGACAGCCCGGATATGTCTGTGGAGGAAGTTCTCCGCAAACACGAGGAGATGATCCAGCAATATGCCTCCACGCACTTCCACTCTCCGATCCCGGAGAAAAACATCTTCCGTGAGGTCGTCTCCGGCGAGACGATCGATTCCAGACCGCAGATGAAAAATCTGCTGAAAATGATCGAGTCCGAACAGTTTAAGGCAGTCCTCGTCGTGGAGCCGCAGCGTTTGTCCCGTGGTGATCTTGAGGACTGCGGCAGGCTGATCAATATCCTCCGGTATACAAATACAACGGTTCTCACTCTCATACACTCTTTCGACCTGCAAGAAGAATATGAGCGTAAGTTTTTTGAGATGGAGATTACCAGGGGCAATGACTACCTGGAATACACCAAGCGTATCTTAAGACGTGGACGAGAGGCGTCTGTTGCCAAAGGGAATTATATCGGCTCTGTGGACCCATACGGCTATAAGAAAACAGTTATCAAAAAAGATGGCATCACCTGCCACACGTTAGAAATTATCCCGGAGGAAGCCGATACGGTAAAACTGATCCATGAGCTTTACGCTTACACACCGGGCGGCATCGGCTTTACGAATATCGCACATAAACTGGATGCCATGCACATTAAGCCAAAAAAGGCGGCCCACTGGACACCGGCGATCATCAGCTCGATCTTATGCAACCCGCTCTATCTTGGCATGGTCCGGTGGAACAACCGGAAGGTCGTAAAATACATTAACGAGGGACAGTTGGCAAAAGCGCGCCCGCAAAACTCTGAGGCGAAATATTATAAGGGGCTGCATGAGCCGATCATCACCCCGGAATTATACGATGCATGTATGGCGAGACGCGGGACCAATCCGAGTCTGCGCAGGAACAAAGAGCTCTGCAATCCGTTTGCCGGTCTGCTCTACTGTGGCACTTGCGGTCATGCCATGTCCCTTAAAATCTACAAAAATCACAATTCCGTCTCTCAGATGATGCTCTGCAACCATCAGGCTTACTGTCATACCAAATCCGTGCTCTATTCTGCCTTTTTAAGGCGTTTTATCTCTTCCATGGAAGATACTCTGAATGACTTTGAATTGGCGCAGAAATCGGATGACGGCAGGACGCAGGCGATCAGTAAAACGATCGTGATCAATCTGGAAAACAAACTGAAAAAACTGAATGAAAAAGACGCCCGGCAAAAAGATGCTTACGAGGACGGGATCTATTCCAAAGAAGAGTTTTTAAAGCGGAATGTCAGGACACAGCAGGATATCGCATCCACGATCATTGCATTAGAGGACGCCAGGGCAAAAAAAGCCGACATTATTGATTACGAGGAAAAGATAAGACGTTTTAAGGACTGTCTCCATGCCCTGAATGATCCGGAGCTGTCTGCAGCCGAGAAGAACCGGTTCTTAAAATCCTGTGTTGACAAAATTTTATATTATAATAATATGGAGTCAAAAGCGGGGATCGGGCGATACATAGAGAATGTTTTTTCCCTGGAAATCCAATATAAATAGCCATATTCAACTTATCTGTACCTATGAATTAGCCCACCTTGAAATGATTGCTGCTATCGTCCGGCAGCTTACCAGAGGTTTAAGTGCGGAAGAACTTGAATCCGCTGGTTTTGCTCCTTACTATGTTGACCACACTGCCGGAATCTGGCCGCAGGCGGCAGGTGGTATCCCGTTTAATGCATGTGAATTTCAAAGCAAAGGGGATGCGATCACTGATCTGTTTGAAGATATGGCTGCAGAACAGAAAGCCCGTACTACCTACGATAACATTTTACGTCTCGTAAAAGACCCGGAAGTCTGTGAACCGATCCGTTTTCTGCGCCAGCGGGAAATTGTCCACTTCCAGCGTTTTGGTGAGGGTCTACGTCTTGTTTTGGAAGAACTCGACAGCAAAAACTTTTATATGTGCAATCCGGAATTTGATCCGGGATGTGGAAAATAACAGAGCAAACTGACAAAAAACTGCGTGCAGCACGTCTTATACAGACATGTTGCACGCAGTTCTAAACCTACATTGTCTCCATCAACCGGTCAATCGCATTGATGATCTCATCAATCTGAGGTTTCATATTTCCGGCTTTTACAGAAAGTTTTAACGCTTCCTCCCTTTGGTTTTTCATTTCTGTGACATTATACTCAATCCTGTCTCTTAATTTCTGTCTGCGCAGAATCAGTCCGTGCTTAACTTCTACCATTTCCTTTGGATCGATCAGCGCAGCTGCCTGTGTGATCCACACCTGTGCATCATATAGCTGATACTGGTTTAAGGCACGTACCAGTCTGCTGTTAAAATATTCAAGATCTTCATTTGTGCGCTGATATTTTTCACGTTCGCGCACTGCATCCATATAATACTGCCACAGCTGATTCAATTCCGAAGCTCTTCTTACATGATATTTCTCACAGGCATAATCAATCGCATTTGTGATATTGACATACTTAAACTTCACCTTATTAAGTAACAGAATTGCCTTGTTTGCACTTCGTTCCGCTAATTTTATTTCAGAATCATTGTGCAGCATCTTCAGATAATCTGCACAAACTGCCACTGCCATAACAAAAATCAGTATCATCCATGCATAATATGTATCAACCTTAAATCCAAACTGTAACGTGATAAGTGTTACTGCCACTGCTGCCACGACCGCAAGAATGATATATAATAAATTTTTTAAACTTTTCTGCTGATGCATCAGATATTCACGGTGTAACAGCCACCTTGATTTTTCTCTTTCAAGGTATTTCATATCTTTTTTTATAGTATCCTGATAAAGTTCATTCGAGCTGAGACGCTTGATTGCTTCCGGCATGGCTTTCTCTTCCTGCTCAAGCTGCGCAAACTGCGCATCAGTCAGTTTTTTTTCTGAATTCAGGAACGAATTTCTCGCGCTGTTTAACTGCACAACATTCTGTGCCACATCTGCAATTTTTTTCTTTTCAGGCTCCGGAAGATCCTCTAATTTCTGAATGTCGTTAAGATAAGATGTGACTGTGCGATACTCTGACTTTTCCTCCTCGATTTCCTGTGTGATATCGATCATCTGTTCTAATCGCTCTACAACATATTGTTCCACCTGTTTCGGATTTTTTATGTTGTTTTCCGTCAGCACAGTCTGGTTTAAATCATCCATTTTTTCTTCAAAACTACGTTTTTTCCATCTGTTAAAAAATTTCATTTATACCATACAATCCTTCCTGTACTGTTTTTTCCATTCCTCAAGCTGCATCTCCCATACCTTTTCATCCCCGGCATCCCACTCATCAAGCATTGTTTCAAACTGACATATCGCATCACTTCTGCTGCATCTGCTCAATTCATCTGCAATTTCTTTTGCTTTCTCAGATGTTATTTTAAAATATTCCACCCTGCGTCCAAACGCCCGCTCATCATGATTGCAACGGCATGCCATCAGACACTCCCGCAAAGATTCTTCATCGTTGTTTTTTTCGTACGCCCTTGCATAGCAGTCAGCTGCCTGTTCAAATAAAAACAGCCTTGCATATGCTGTGCCAAGATTATGCCACACGGCACCAACCATCTGGGGCTTTTCATTCTCTTCCGACTGCAAGAGCTTTCTGTACTCCGTAATACTGTTTATGTATTTTTGATTTTCAAGATAACGGTCAGCTTTGATTTTTCCGCATTCAAATGCCGATTTATGCTCCATATCCTGAAGTGTATTTCTGATCTGCTTTTGTTCCTCTGGTGTGCAATAACCACACGCAGACATCAGGCAGCCGGTAAATTCTGATAAAATCCCCCCTCCATCCTTAATATGTCTAAGGTTCTCTGCCACCTCCGGCAGCCCCAGCTCATGTTCCACCCAGTCACACAATTCGTCGTCCATGAAATCCGCATCCAAAAGACAGGTATTATTTTTGATATAATAACACAGTTCATCCAACGAATAAACATTTAACGATACATTTTCAATATAATAAGGCATCGCCGCCAACTGCTGGTTACATAAGATCAAATCGCCCATTCGTCTTTCCTGCCTCTCTTTCGTCTATTTCACTGCTCCCAGTGACATCATATATTCCCACGTTTTGTCCGAGCTCTTAAAGATTTCTCCAAACCCCAGATCTTTGATCTTAATCTTTACTTCCATATCAGAAACCGGCTGTGCTTTGATACGGAGACGCGTTGTACGCGGAGGCCGCTTTGGCAGATCCGCAAGTGTAAGTTTTTCAATCTGCGCCTCCTTACTGTTTGGCAGCTGCAGCCAGAAATCGATCTCATTTGATCCATCCAGCAATACCTCACATTCTCCAACTGTCTCATACCAGTTATCCCCTGCATTGATTAGTGTCAAAAGCTCCGTTTTCCCCTGTCTTTGCACTTTTAGGCTGACGTTTACTTTCATCTCGTTATCGCCCATATAGACAAACTGCCAGCTGTTTTCTGTTTTCATACACTTTCTTGCCGCTGCATAACACGCTCCCTTGGAATATAGGTTTTTCCCCATAAAGACCCGACGGCCTTTACATAAGAAAGAAAGAGACTCTTTCATCCATTCACCATCAAAACCATCTCCAGTCAGATATACCGCTGAAACAATATGTCCCGATACGGCTTCTGTTACAACTTTCAAAAAGCTGGCATCCTTGCCTGCTCTGTCTATATTGCGCTGTTCCTCACTGATCGTGACAAGCTGTGGCATAGTCCTTTGATCACGTTCAAGTCTTCTGCACCATACTTCGTCTCCACGGTTATCAAACAGATACACATCATGCAGCCATAATTCTTTTTGCTGACTGAAGGCAAAATAATAAAAGCTCTCTCTCCTGTCAATGAGTGTCAGTCTTCCATCGTGTATTCCAATCCGCTCTGCCACACGGATAAAGAGTTCAGTCACCTCCCTTGACAACTGCTCAAGCGTGATAACCAAAAAATCAGGTGTCACGGGATTCCCCAGTTTTCCTGCCAGATATATCAGTTTTTTTATGTAAAGCGCCAGCAGTTCTTCTGCTTTATAAGTTTCTCCCTCCACGAAAAATTCCTGTCCCGAAAGGGCTGCATGAAGCAGTCCGGACACTGCTTCCTCCCCCTGCAAAAGTGCGAGACGCTTCGCCTCTTCACCAACAAACCACTGACCAATTCCATGTTTTTTTGCCAGCATCAAAGGAATCTGGTACACCTCACTGCCTGCTACCGTACTGACCGTCTCCGGTTCTCTCATATTCAATTGGAAGTAACTTATCACAGCATTGTCATTATCAAGATCAATGCCCAGATAATACGGCATTTTTTCCACTTTTCTCCCTCTTACTTATAAAATATGAAATACCTCTTTTGTTACCATCTGCATTCCATAGTATTGTTTCATTTCTCTCTTTTGCGCATCGCGTTCTCCCATCGCATGATGCATCAGCATATCATTTAACATCTCATATCGTCCATGACTTTCTTCATCCGGTACATTTCTGCAATTTAAACATGCACTTTCCGTTATCTTCTCCTCTGTCTTTTCCTGTTCTGTCATATAATAAAGTACAGATTCGCCAAAAAACAAAATAAATTCTTTGACAAAAATACCATCATAAACCTCATTTAGCAGCGATTGCTCATAATGCTCCCCATCCAGACTAAAATGAATCATAATCTTTCGTCCCGGATCTGTATGATATTCTACAAATGCTTTATCATACAAATGATATTTCAAACGCAATTTTTTCTCAAACTCCAGAAAAAAATCAAAGTAACGGTTCTGTGATGTGTACTCTTCCAACAACTCATCAGACGCCCGGTACATTACATCTGATAAGTGTTCTTTCTCCGAAAAATATTTCAGCAGCCCCAGTTTACATGCATCGTTCAGCGGATTACCTTCCTGATAGCGTACAAAAATCTGTTCAAACACATACTCAGGTACCACCATATCCCGCACCAGCCATGCATCTGCAAAATAAGATAAATATGCCATGCAGATCAGTTCCCGTCCCCCGCCTTTTACATAACTTTCATAGATATCTTCCACATCCGCAATATAGTCAGTCGAATAAAGCATCTGACTTAAAATACGCTCCTCAAGATCAAACGTATCTATATCAAACTCGCCGGCTGCTTTCCAGATTTCCGCCATGGTCTTTGTTGCGCCATTATAATATTTGCAGAGATAAATAAGAATTACATCATTATAGATGCCCCTGTAAAATACGTACTCTGCAAATCCAAGCAGAAAATCATCTTCCTCAAAACCTGCTGTATGGATCGCATAACTGCATAAAGAGACACATGCTGCCGTATCCATATGCTCATATCCACATTCTTCTGCCATTCGATACGCTGTTTCATACAAATGTTCTTCTGTCAGATACTGCATCAGCATACGACGCGAAGCTGTTGATAAGAGTTTATGATCCAGACCAGTCAGGCATCCTGCCTCATACTTTCTTTTCCGATAAAATGATATAACCTGTTCTGCAACATCTCTTTTATAGCGGTCACTTACCAACGGTGATTTCAAAACAGCCCACACACCCGGAAAATCCGGATCATCAACTTCTTCTCCGCCCTTCTGCTGCATGGAATAAAGAATATAAGGCAATTCTTCCTGTGCAAACTCCATACACTTCTTTACACAGCCGTCAATGTCCATCAACGGCTCTTCGTAATAACCAATATCCCCGCAAAAACGATTGCCATAAATATCTTCCATGATCAGGCAGTAATCCTTTGTATGTACGGTAAAATATGCTGCTCCGTTCCGGATCACGGCTTCCTTATTATCTGCATTGTTGCATGCGTATTCATAAACTTCTATCTTTGCGGCACGTGAATCTGTGTAGATCACCTTATGTGTAAAAAGAATTTCAGATGCCCAATGTGCAATATCCGCATTTATGATACCCTGTGCAAACATCTCATCATAAATCACAGCCAGATTATCATCTACATGACCTGCCTCAAGCTGCTCCATCGCAAAGCGTTCTATGATCGGCAGATACTTCTGATATACATCAGGCTGTATTTTTTTTGCCGCAATAATATTGACAAATAAAACCGCCTTCTGCTGCCAGGACAATCCACTGTCATACTGAAAATACATCTGAATCATCTTCGGTACACGCTCAAGTTTTCTTCCATCCAGTGATAAAAGATATGCTTCATACAGGCTTGTAATACGAATCTCTCGTTCTATTCCAAGCTCATACCAGTGATGATATTTTGCACCAAAGCACTGGCTGCGGATCAGATATCCCAACACCGTCGTCAACATTTCATCATCTGGTTTTACCTCATAACATGCTTCTAAAATACGGTATAGAAACGGATGATACTCCTTTTTCCCTGCGACAAGACCCGTTACCTGTATTGCAATATCCCTTGTCATAACACCCCATTTTGCAGTCCAGTATAATATGCGTGTTTCAAATGTTCCAAGTTTTGTCAGTAAATAAGGGTCCTGCCAGATCAGATAATATGCCTCCAGATAAAAATACGGACTGTTATCATAACGCATCCAGTCCCGGACTGCTTCTAACCTTTCTGCCGGTTTCTGATAATACTCTTCTTTTAAAAATAACAGCACCCAGAACAGCATTGAATCATCCGGATGCATTTTAAAAATCTGCTCCACCTCTATCGTCAGACGATCTACGTAAGACGGCTCCCGTTCCATCAGTGTGCACAGATAAAGATAATATCCCCATTCCGGGCTTGTATGATCCTCACATGTCCGTTTAAAATCATCTAAAATCCAGGATGCCTCCTGTCTCTGGCGATTGATGATCAGTGCCTGTGCTTTCATCAGTCCATATATTTTTTCATCCTTACACAAAGTAGATAAATGGTCTAAAATAACTCCCGACTGGTTCGCCCATACGCCTGTCACGATCCGCTTCAGGCGGTATTCCAGATAAAGCTGCATTAATTTTGCTCTGGATTTCTGGATATCTAAAAAAACAGGTTCATTTTCTGTAGCATTTTCCGGCTTTGATGTGGCACATACATGATAAATTAACGTTTCCTGTCCCGGCACTTCCAGACATATCTTTCCAAAATTCTTTCCGGCATGCATTTTTTCTGCCACAATGTAATATTCTACATCGCAGACGCTCCCCACGAACATCTCATCGGTAACCCTTGGCTTCTTCAAGGCTAAAAAACCTGCATCTGAACTGACTCTGATTTCAAGATAACCGTGCTGGCTCCTGTTTATCTGAAAAGTTTCCAGTCTGTTTTCATGTACCTGATAAAATACAGCATTGCTCTCTTTTAGCAAAACCTTTGTACGCTTCTTTTTATGAATACCGATCAAAAATTCTTCTACCTTTTGACCGGAGGGAGTTCCTTTTGACAATCCCTCATACAAAAGCATTTCTCTTTTTTCACCGGAATGAAATATATTTTTAAATTTTCCAGAATAAAACAGATGAAATGCCTCTTCAAAATCATTTTCTGACAGTCTGGCAAAATCGGATAAATTTTTTATTTTCCCGACAGAAGATTCCGCATACAATTTAGAAACAGACACAACAAAAGAAAGGTTATATTCACCCTGTTCTACTACAATACAGAACTCTCCTTTTTGAATATCACCTTCAACCAGACCATAACTATGAAATTGGTAACGAATCCTTATTTCTTCCCCTTCAAACTGTGGTGTCAGACATTCCATCCTCGGATTGGAAGAATATACGATTCCACGCATCGGCACATGATTTGTGCTTGTGATCACAAAATCCCCCGAAACGTCATTTCCTTCCATTGCAGTAATGTCAATTTTATCCACAGAAATTGAAAGAGATGGCTTTAAGTGTTCGAATTTTCCCCTTGCCAGTTGTTGTATCCGTCTTCGCAAATCGACACCCGCTTTTTCTCTTTTAATTGCTTGCTTTTTCAATGACAATCATTATAATAGATTATAAACCAATTTGGAGGAGTTCGCAATGATAAAACACAAAGACCATTTTCACGGAAGTGATTTAGAAAAAATAGAGCAGATCTACGGCATCAGAAAAGAAGAGATCGTCAGTTTTTCTGCAAATGTTAACCCGCTTGGTGTATCACCGCTTCTTCGTACCGCTCTTTCCGAGCAGATCGATGTGATCACGACATATCCTGACAGGGAATATACATCTCTTCGTAAATGCATCGCAGAATACTGCGGTACAGAATATGAAAACGTCATCGTAGGTAACGGTTCCACAGAACTGATCTCTCTTTTTATACAGATTGAGCACCCGAAAAAGGCAATGGTCATCGGTCCTACTTATTCCGAATACGAACGTGAGATCTCTCTTGGCGGAGGTACGACACTCTATTATCCGCTTCGCGAAAAGGATAATTTCCGTTTAGATGTTGATGATTTTATCTCTCATCTGAACGAAAGCATTGATCTGATCGTTATATGTAACCCGAACAACCCTACATCATCCTGCATTACAAGAACAGAAATGCGTCACATCTTAGATGCATGCAAGGAACATGACATTTATGTCATGGTGGATGAAACTTATGTGGAATTTGCCGATAATATGGCTGATATCTCCGCTGTGCCACTGACAAACTATTATAACAATATTGTCATTTTACGTGGTACCTCAAAATTTTTCGCGGCACCGGGACTCCGCCTCGGCTATGCGATCACAGGCAACCGTGATCTGATCAAATCTATCAATACCAGAAAAAATCCATGGACGATCAATTCCCTGGCTGTCGTTGCCGGAGAGACGATGTTCCGTGACACTGCATACATCAAAGCTACCAAAGACCTGATCTCTTCAGAGCGTGCAAGAATTTATCAGACATTCCAGAAAAGCCCTGATTTTAAAGTATATGAACCAAGCGGCAATTTCATGCTGGTACGCATTTTAAAAGATGACCTTACTTCCCAGGATCTATTTGACCGTGCGATCCGTGAAAAAATGATGATCCGTGACTGCTCCACATTCCCATTTCTGGATAACAAGTACATCCGGCTCTGTATCATGAATCCAGAGGATAATGACAGACTGCTTGCCTGCCTGCTCCGGTAAATATCCGGTCAGACAAATCTGTTCACCAGCATTTGTTTTTGTAATTCATCAAAATATAAAATCTTATTTTCAGCACAAATTTCAACGCATTTTCCTAGAACAAAGAGTCGCTTGCGACTCTTTCGCGCTCGAGCGGTGCTGTTTACAGCTAACTTCTTCTCCGCGAGATGCGTAATTTCCTATGAATTTAAAAAACACAGCAGATCTTTACAATCTGCTGTGTTTTTCACATTCTTATTTATTACAACAGATTGTATTACAAAGCCATACAATCTATTGTTTTTTCTCTTAGAGACCTGTTATTACATCATTCCCATGCCAGGGTTGCCTGCCGGAACTGCCGGAGCATCTTCTTTGATATTAGCAACAACAGACTCTGTTGTAAGCAGTGTAGATGCAACAGAAGTTGCGTTCTGTAATGCTGTTCTTGTAACTTTAACCGGGTCAAGAATACCGTTCTCAACCATATCTACATACTCTTCGGTTGCTGCATTGAATCCGATACCGTCTTTAGACTCTTTTACCTTATTGATGATAACAGCGCCCTCAAGTCCTGCATTGGCAGAGATATAGTATAATGGAGCTTCCAGAGCTTTTAAGATAACTTTTGCACCAGTCTTCTCATCACCCTCTAAGGTGTCAGCTAACTCAGCAACAGCTTTAGTTGCATGGATATATGCAGAACCACCACCTGCGATGATACCTTCTTCGACTGCTGCTCTTGTTGCGTTTAAAGCATCTTCCATACGAAGTTTTGCTTCTTTCATCTCTGTCTCAGTTGCTGCACCGACACGGATAACTGCAACGCCACCTGCTAATTTTGCAAGTCTCTCCTGTAATTTTTCTTTATCAAACTCAGATGTTGTCTCCTCAATCTGACCACGGATCTGGTTTACTCTGCTTGCGATCGCATCTTTGTCACCAGCACCGTCAACGATCACTGTGTTCTCTTTCTGGACTTTTACAGATTTGGCACGGCCTAACTGATCCATAGTTGTGTCTTTTAATTCCAGACCAAGATCAGAGCTGATCACCTGACCACCTGTTAAGATTGCGATATCTTCAAGCATTGCTTTTCTTCTGTCACCATAGCCAGGTGCTTTGACAGCTACTACATTGAATGTACCACGCAGTTTGTTGACGATCAAAGTGGTAAGTGCCTCACCCTCGATATCCTCAGCGATGATAAGTAATCTTGCACCGCTCTGTACGATCTGCTCTAACAGAGGAAGGATCTCCTGAATGTTGCTGATCTTCTTATCTGTGATCAGGATATATGGATCGTCTAATACTGCTTCCATTTTATCCATATCTGTGCACATGTAAGCAGATACATAACCACGGTCAAACTGCATACCTTCTACTAAATCAAGCTCTGTCTGCATTGTCTTAGATTCCTCGATCGTGATAACACCATCGTTGGAAACTTTTTCCATTGCATCAGCAACCATGTTACCAACATTCTCATCTCCTGCAGAGATTGCAGCTACTTTTGCGATCTGGTCTTTTCCGTTTACCTTGGAAGACATTGCAAGGATTGCTTCTACTGCTTTGTCTGTTGCTTTCTTCATACCACGGCGGAGGATGATCGGGTTTGCACCTGCCTCAAGGTTCTTCATACCCTCCTGTACCATTGCCTGTGCTAAAACAGTTGCTGTTGTGGTACCATCACCTGCAACATCGTTTGTCTTTGTTGCAACTTCTTTTACAAGCTGTGCACCCATGTTCTCGAATGCATCTTCTAACTCGATCTCTTTTGCGATTGTAACACCATCGTTTGTGATCAGCGGAGCGCCGTAAGATTTATCAAGTACTACGTTTCTTCCTTTCGGTCCTAATGTTACTCTTACGGTATTTGCCAGTTTATCTACACCTGCACCTAATGCTGCTCTTGCTTCTGTGCCATATTTAATTTCCTTTGCCATATCTGTCTACCTCTTTCTGAAATTTATTAATGATAAAAATCTGTTTTACTTTGAACAATTATTTATTCTACGACTGCAAGAATATCATTCTGTTTTACGATAATGTATTCTTCTCCGTCTAATTTTACTTCTGTTCCTGCGTATTTTGAATAAATTACCTTCTGTCCGGCTTTTACCTGCATGGTAACTTCTTTTCCATCAACCATTCCACCAGGACCTACGGCAATAACCTCTGCCTCCTGTGGTTTTTCCTGTGCACTGCTTGTAAGGATGATACCTGATTTTGTGGTTTCCTCTGCCTCACACTGTTTTAATACGACTCTGTCGCTTAATGGAACTAATTTCATGTTGCTTACCTCCTGCTTATGATCATCTGTTTTATTTCTTTTGAGTAGTTATTAGCACTCATTTCTTTCGAGTGCTAACTTATGGTTCATATAATAGATTTTTATATTTGAATCTGCAACCAAATATATTTCTATTTATAATTATTTATCCCAATATTTTCTTATTTTTTCTCTCTTTTTCTCGTTTTTTTATAAGTTCACTCATTTTCTGTGATTTTATACTTTTTTTATTTTTTCAGCGGAGACTGTTTTACCGTGCGTTTTACGGTCTGTTTTACTGTCTCCTTCATTGCTTTATTTCCTTCCATCCAAAGCAGTTTTATGGCTCTTGAAAACAGTTTCTGCCGCTCCGGTGAAAGTTTACTGGTTTCTTTCATCAGTTCCTGTATTTTCTTCCATTTACTGTGGTAAAAATCATCTACCGTACGGATCCCGACTTTTTCGATCATATCAAATGCCGTCTCCACGATCTGTGCCCTCTCTTCCCCGTCTAACTGGTAAATCCATGATTTTATCGTTTCATCCAACAACAGGCTCTGCGCCGCAACCTGATCCACATGTACAAAAGATCTTCCGAGTACCTCCCATGACATGGCATCGTGCTGCTGGATCCCGCTGTTTGAGCTCTTGACAACTTCAAACGACTCCTGATGTTCTAAGAGCATTCCGACAATGGAAGATTCCGGCAGGATCGTGTGCAGCTTCGGCAGCATGCGCTGGTACTCTGTGCTTTCCACCATATCGCTCCGGAATCCCGGACCATCATTGCTGTACACATTTAAAATCTGGTTCTGGATCTGCGGATCACATTTTACGGAGGCATACACGGCAAAATTTCCACCCTTTGAATGGCCGCCGACACGCACCCTCTGCTTTTTGTCTGTCACTGCACGGTTCAAATATTCCACTGCCCGGAGCTGTCCCGGTGTTTCTGACAGATAACCCATATTAAAATCTTCCCGCCAGCCCGTGATCGTGTTGTCTGTTCCGCGAAATGCCACATACAGGCTGTCATCCGGCAGTTCCACACAGACCGCCGAAAACTGAAACTGTTCCTCATCCCGAATCTCATTGACATAGCAGCGTAGTTTTACATCCGAAAAACGTTTTGTTTCCGCCATTTTCTCCATAACAAACGGGGCCGATTTCGTCATGGATACCCGTGCCAAGATTTCGTCTTTATCATTCTTTTCCCAAAATTGTCCGGATGCCTCCTTAAGCGGTACAGCCGGCGCATTTTCCTCTGCTGTAACGATCCCCTCAAAATCAACATACGCAAGCTGCGCTAAAATCAGATTATCAACTTCATTAAATTCATCTGCCTCAAACGATAAATCCCCGCGCCAGTCCATATAATCCATGATATTTGCCATATTTTTCCCCCTGTCTTTTATTCAGATCAGCCCATAATGTTTCAGTCCGTTCCAGATCCCATCTTTATGGATATCTGTGGTAATAAATTCTGCCGCATTCTTTGCCACATCCGTACCATTTCCCATGGCAATCCCATGTGCCACAAATTCAAGCATTTCCACATCATTAGCACTATCCCCGAATGCATAAGTATCTTCTTTTGCGATTCCAAGAAACGCACAGAGACGCTCAATGCCACTTGCCTTGGAATGCCCCGCCTGCCCGATCTCTAATATTCCATCCGGCTCATGGACGATCATATCAAACTCCGTTCCCAGTTCTTTCCTGACAAGTTCTACATCTGCATTTCCAAGTTCCGCACTCAGCTTATTTACCTCATATTGTGCAATTCCGGTAATACTTTTTAGGTTTTCCCCAAGCTCATTTCTCAGATAAATGACATATGGATCATCCTTGAAGTCTTTTTCATCCACATAAATATAATTTGGTCCCTCTAGTACCATTGGTATCTGGTATTTTCTAAGTACTGTAAGAATATGTTTGATTTGTTCGTTGGTCAGTAAAAGTTCAAATAACTTTTCTCCCTCGAATTCAATATGTGTGCCGCATGCTGCCACAATGCCATCAAACCCGAGTGCCAGTAATTTGGGACTTTTGATATTGGATCTGCTTCTTCCACTGCACAGGAAGGCATAATGCCCATTTTTTCTTAGTTCTTTCAATGCTTCTTTTGTGCTTTCCGGTATATTCATCTTAAAATCCCATAATGTACCGTCTATATCAAAAAATACTGCTTTTTTCATTATATCGTCTATTTTTCCCTTCCGTCGTGATGTTTTTTATTCTAACAGAATTTTCCCATTAAGCAAAGTATTTTAAAATCCATATCACCGTATAATCGAGTAGGAGGGAAATCTGAGTGATTTCCCGACCTCTCACACCACCGTGCGTACCGTTCGGTACACGGCGGTTCAGTCAACTTAACAAGTAACACACCTTTCGGTGTAGTAATCTAACATTGAGATTAATCCAAAACGGGTTAGTCTTTCTTTTGTAACGGCTACATTCATGGCACCGCCTTGACAGCAGTGTGCGATTCTCGCACCATTATAAGCCGTTGAGTACGCTAGTTTCTTATATACCCCTAGCTTTATTAAGTTCTTCGCGCGATTCTGTGGAGTTTTCCAATGTTTCCATATACACATGCGCAATCGAAATCTTATGCTTTGGTCGAGCGTGGCACATAACACCTTCATACTACCTATTTTAAAGTAGTTAATCCACCCTCTGATAAGCTGATTAAGTTTCTCAACCTTATAGCTGTTACTAACGCCCCAGCTACGACAAGTGAGTTCTTTCATTCGCCTCTTGAACTTTGCTACTGATTTTGCATGTGGTTTTGCCTTAAATTGGTGTGCTCTTGAATCAAAGTAGAATCCGAAACCCAGATATTTCAATCCTCTTGGTCTATCTACTTTGCTCTTGGTCATGTTAACTTTGAGTCCTAGTTTCTCTTCAATAAAACGAGATATGTTTCTCATTACACGATTGGCAGACATTTCGCTTCCGACCATAATAATACAGTCATCCGCGTATCGTACAAAGTTAAGCCCTCTCTTTTCCATTTCCTTATCAAGTTCATTCAGCATGATATTTGCCAGTAATGGTGAAAGATTTCCTCCTTGTGGTGTTCCCACAATAGAATCCTCATACTCATCATCAATCATGATTCCACTGACAAGATATTTCCTAATGATAGAGATAACATCTCCATCTTTTATAGTTCTGCCTATGATGGTCATAAGCTTGTCATGGTTTACTGTGTCAAAGAACTTTTCCAAGTCAATGTCTACAATCCAGTCGTTGCCCTCGTTCATCATATCAAGTGCTGTCAGGATTGCCTGTTGTGCACATCTGTTCGGTCTGAATCCATAACTATGATCATGGAACTGCTCCTCATAGATTGGTGTTAAGACCTGTGCAATAGCTTGTTGTATAAATCTGTCTGTTACTGTTGGCACTCCCAGGTTTCTGAAACCGCCATCGGGTTTTGGTATCTCCACTCTCCGTACTGGCTGAGGTTTATACTTTCTTGTCCTCAGCTGCTCCTTAATGATTTCGCCGTTCTTTGCAAGATGTTCCTTAAGTTCTGTGCACTTCATTCCGTCCACTCCCTCTGCACCTTTGTTTCGTACGACCTGCAGATATGCTCTGTTGAGGTTATCGCTAGATAATATCTGCTCCATTAGACTACTTGTGTCCATGCGTTCTTTCCTTTCCGTCTCGCTTGATTTGACCATCTTTTACCCGATTGGTTACGGCAGATGTTATCTCTTCTGCAATACGAGACATACTCAAACTTATTGATTGTTCGCCCCTTTGCTCCATCTCTATTACAGAGACTTCTTCACTACTATGGGCTCGGCTGACTTCTCACAGTTCGTTGTTACTAGGCTAATGAAACCCCTGTGAGACCTCCACGCTTAAGGTGCACGCTCTTTCCTCTCATCTATCCGCCACATTTACTCGTACTTCCAGCAACTTTAGGACTTCATCTCTTTTGGCAGACTTATCCGTATTTCCGAGCCTTATATGTGATTTCTGTCCGTCGGACCAAGAGTTTGCTTACAGCTTCCTTCAGATTCCACCTCACGATGGACACCCTTGCTGTTCTGCTATACACTTCCTCGTTGCCTAGGCGTGTTCGGGACTTTCACCCATTAGAGCGCGCCCATGGCGCGCAAACCAAAAATGCCGCACAACCCTTTTACAGGCTGCACGGCATAATAATGCTCACTATTCTGTTTGCTTGCTCACAATGCAATGTACCGTTCATTTTATTCGTGATGCAATGCACCGTTCGTATTACCCGTGATGCAATGCACCGTTCGTATTACCCGCGATGCAATGCTCCGTTCGTATTACTCACGGTGCATGGAGAAGCTTTCCATGTCGTAATTCTTTAAGTTGTCATGGATGGTACGGTCATCTGCCTGACCGATCAGGGTATCACGGTTCTTTTTGGAAGAAATCTGATCGTTGAACGCACTTGGACCACCAACGCAGCCGCCCTCGCATGCCATACCTTCAATGAAGTCTTCCGGCAGTCTTGCTGCTTTTAACAGAAGTAATGCTTTCTTACACTCTGCCGCACCGTTTGCCTTGCATACGGTTGCTGCGATCTCATCGTTAGACTCTTTTAAGCTCTCAAGTACTGCAGCTGTTACACCGCCGGAGTTTGCGAAACGTTTACCAAATGTAGATGCTGTCTGATCATCATTTGGACACGGCTGTAACTCAACGCCTTTTGCTTTCATCATTGCACGGATCTCGCTGTATGTTAATACATAATCTGCATTTCCCTCGATCTTCTGATCTGCAACTTCTGACTTCTTGGCAACACACGGTCCAATAAATACAGTGATCGCATCAGGATCTTTCGCTTTGATCAGACGTGAAACTGCGCACATCGGAGATACTGTTGTAGATACACACTCTGCTAATTCCGGATAATGTAAACGCACCATATTTACGAATGCAGGACAGCAGGAAGTAACTTTTTTATTTCCCTCTTTATAAGCCTCTGCCCACTCTTCTGCCTCATAAGCTGCTGTCATATCTCCACCGAGACCTACATCATAGAAATCAGTAAATCCCATCTCTTTCATCGCTTTTTTCCAGCTTGCCATTGTGATATCTGCACCAAACTGGCCTTCTGTTGCAGGAGCTGTCATTGCATATACATGCTTACCTGCTTTTAAAGCCTCGATTACCGGCACAATATAAGTCTTAGATGCGATTGCTCCGAACGGACAGCTGTGGATACATTTACCGCAGCGGATACATTTTTCTTTATCGATCACAGAAATGCCGTACTCATTGTATGTAATCGCATTGACCGGACAGCTGAATTTACACGGTCTCTTTAAATGTGCGATTGCATTGTAAGGACATGCCTGTGCACATTTTCCACATTCTTTACACTTGGAAGGATCAATATGGGAACGATCTCTTCCCGGCTCGATTGCGCCAAATTTACATGCATTGATACATGCTTTTCCAAGACAGTTCTGGCAGTTCTCTGTTACAGTATAACTGGAAATCGGACAGTCCTCACATGCGGAGCTGATAACCTGAACCACATTTCCATCATCCTCTGCGCCCGGTGCTTTACCCTCTGCTAAACGGACTCTCTGACGGATGATCTCCCTCTCTTTATAAATACAACAGCGAAACTGCGGTGTCGGACCTGGAATGAGTTCTGTTGCGATGTGGTCTCTCTCTTCTTCAAGTCTGCCTTCAAATGCAAGCTTTGCGACTGTGTAGAGTACATCGTGTTTGATTTTAATCACATTTTCATCTGCATACATCGTGTTTTACCTCGCTCATCTTATCTTTGTTAACTTTTTAACCATCTTAGACATTATATATTATCTGTATGGAAATTCAAGTACTTCGCATGTTTTTATTGAGAAACACTTTGATTTTTTGCATCTTATTGAAAAAATAACAGTTCAAAATCCAGCAAACTCACCAAATAATCCTAACAATTCAAATCCATTCAATCCCATAAGATCACATTCTTCCCCCGTAATGTCTGTCATTTCACTGCCCTTTTTCACGGAAATTCTACCATTCAGACCATCTTCATCATCGGATTCAAATGTGAGTGTTCCGTCCCCCGCTGCAGGGTTTCCTGTAATAGCAGTCCAGACAGAGTGTGTCTCTTCTCCCTTTAAATATGTGATTTTCATGTTCTGCATCCGGAAGTCACCGCCTGAAAATAAAATTTCCATATTCTGCCTATTTCCATCAATTTCATAATTTACAGCGATCGCAGCCAGCTTATTCCGGAATAAATATACCTTACATTCCATCTCCCCCGCTGCTGATACTTTGTCATAAACCGCCATAAATATTTTCCCGGCAGGATCTTCTGATATTTTTGTCCCATCTCCATATTTTTTCTTCGCAGCTTTCTCTGCGGCATCTAACACATTTTGTACATTATCACTGCTGATCACAAACTGATAGCCCACACAATCTTTTTTCTGACCGTCAATTTCAAATTCCTGTTTTTCGATTTTATTGATCTTAATTTTATTAAATTCTTTCCGTGCTTCTTTTAATATATCTTTTCCAATCTCTTTTTGTTCTTTTCCACCATATAATCCTGCCAGAACCGTATTAAAACGTTCCAGATTCTGTGAACCGATCTTTTTTGCGATATATCCGCTTTGTTTGTTACTGTTATAATCATATGTAAATACTTTCGAACTCAGTGACGGAAACTGTGCTTTCAGTTCCTTGTCATTTAGTACCATTACAAATTCCAAATCCTGCAGCTTATCAAGATCTAACGTTCCCCTTAACTGCTTCTGTGCAGAATCTGATGCATACTCTGCCTGTATCTTCTGTTTCTTCCACTGCCCTTCTATCGAAATGGTATAATCTTCCCCATTCAAACCGTCTGCCACCTGTGGCTGATCCTTGACCGTTTGATACATAGCATATAAAATCTTATCGCTCTTTCTTAAAAAAAATCCATTTTTTATCCCTGCAAACAGCACAATTGCCAGAACTACTATGATTCCTGCAGACAAAATCCATATTTTCTTTAATGATTTCTTATGATCATTTTGTATTTCCATTGTAAGCCTCCATTTTCAGCCTGAATGATCCCGTTATTCTTACACATTCATTTTAATTTACGGTTTATTTTATTCTTTTTTCGTTCACTTGTAAACCAATAAAGCAAAAAAATGCTGCCTCCCATTTACAGGAAAGCAGCCATTTTTATGATCTTATTTTTTTATTTTAACACTCTTTTTTGCACTCCAGTTTCCATATACCTTTTTGCCGTTTACCTTGACATAAGAGTGCATTCTTACATAGTAGGTTTTATTTTTTTTCAGTTTTGTATAAGTTGCAGATGTCTTGCCAGAAGAAATATTTTTCTTTACCAGTCCTTTTTTGAAATTAGAACTCGTTGCATACTGTAACTCGTAACCACTGATGCCTTTTACTTTCTTCCATTTTACAACCATCTTTTTGCCAGATGCATTTTTTACGCTGGTAACAGACGGCTTAGCTGACGCACTTGCGGCATAATCCAAAGTAAAGTTGTAACTGCCGATGCCATACCCTTCCGTACGCTGTGTCACCGCAAGATAATAATTACCTGCTGCAAGTTCAAATGTCTCTGTTGTTTTACGTCCGTCAGAAAGTTCAAAATTATAAACCTGATTATAATTTTTATCATAAAACAGATATTTCAATGTATTATCGGTAGAATTTAACGCATTAAAAATGATTTTGCCCTTTGCCGGCACCTTAAATCTGAAATAATCAATGCTGTCATTCGCTGCCATCACGCCTTTGTACTTCTTTTTCAGATCAATGGCATTTGCAGTATCGATCATATCATTATTTTTTGTCTGTGTCTCTGTAAAACTTTCTTTCAGATTATTCTTTGATACAGTCAAAGTAATATCATCACCAGTAACAATTTTCAAATAATACTGTCCACCAGTCAGATATACGCTCCAGCTAAATGAATTATACGCATCCTTTCTTTGCTAATCCAGCAGATTCTGCATGCTCTTTAAACTGATCAAAAGTGTTGATGTATTATGCAGTAATGCTGATGTAGTCGGCTGTAAAATTCCTGCTACACCTCCAAGGATCAATCCAAGATTGAAACTTACGATAAAGCGGTAATTGCCGCGGATACGTTTCATCAGGCTGTCCGATAATAGTTTTAATGTTACGATCTGGTAAAGATCATCCGAGCCAACCGTGATATCTGCGATCTCTCTTGCGATCTCTGCACCATCACTGATCGCAATACCAACGTTTGCAGCGGAAAGTGCCGGGGAATCATTGATTCCATCACCGATCATGATCACTTTTCTTCCGGCTGCTTTTTCTTTCTCAATAAATCCAGCTTTATCTTCCGGCAGTACTTCGGAATAATACTCGTCCACACCGACACGCTTTGCGATTGCTGCTGCGGTACGTTCGCTGTCTCCTGTCATCATAACAACCTTTGTGATACCGGCACGCTTTAAGGAATTAACAACTGCCTCTGCCTCCTCACGAAGCGGATCTTCGATACAGATCACGCCTGCCAGTTTTCCTTCGATGGCAAGATACAGATGTGAATATTCTTTTGGCAATGAGTCAAACAGATCCTGCTTTCCTTCCGGAATTGTACAGTTTTCATCCTCAAAGACAAAATGGCTGCTTCCGATCACTGCACGTTTTCCATCGATCGTTGTTGATATACCGTGTGCTACGATATACTCCACTTTGGTGTGCATTTCCTCATGCAGCAGATGTTTCTGCTGTGCTGCATCCACAACAGCTTTTGCCATGGAATGAGGAAAATGTTCCTCTAAACATGCTGCGATACGCAGTAACTCATCCGAATCTGCACCGTTAAAGGATACGACGTCAACAACGGTCGGCTGCGCCTTTGTGAGTGTTCCTGTCTTATCAAAAACGATCGTGTCTGCATCCGCAACTGCTTCTAAGTACTTGCCACCCTTGACGGTCACATGATATAGACTTGCCTCACGGATCGCTGACAATACGGAAATTGGCATTGCCAGCTTTAACGCACAGGAAAAATCAACCATCAGTACAGATATTGCCTTATTTACATTTCTGGTCAGAAGATATGTTAATGCTGTACCGCCCAGTGAATATGGCACCAGTTTGTCTGCAAGATGCTCTGCTTTTCCTTCCAGTGCAGATTTTAATTTTTCAGACTCCTCGATCATGGTAACGATCTTCTCAAAACGGCTGGAACCACCGACTTCTTTCACAAGAACTGTAAGTTCTCCTTCTTCTACCACTGTTCCTGCATAAACAGAATTTTCTTTTACCCTCCGGACCGGAACAGATTCTCCGGTTAAGGATGCCTGGTTGACCATCGCCTCACCATCGCTTACCACTCCGTCAAATGGGATGACATTTCCCATATGAACCACAACTTCATCTCCCGGACGGATTTCTGAAGTTGTTACGAGTACTTCCTGATCTTCGCGCTTTAACCAGACTTTTCCTACATTTAAGGACATCGTACGCGCCAGATCATCCACGGATTTCTTATGCGTCCACTCTTCTAAGAGTTCTCCTATGCCAAGTAAGAACATAACCGAGCCGGCTGTCTCAATATCATTTCTGAAAACCGATACCCCGATCGCAGTTGCATCGAGTACCGGCACTTCAATCTTCCGGTGCCATAAGCACTGTAAACCTTTCCATATATATTTTACGGATTTGAACGTCGTGACACATGCCCGTACCGGATATGGCAGAAACATTTTACTTGCATAACGGCAGACAACTTTTTCGATCAGTTTCTCCTGATATTTCGCATTTAATTCGCGGCCGGAATTTTCGATCACACCTGCCGGAACATCCACTTTTTCATAAGAAAACTGCTGTAATGTACGGATCATCTCTGCACGATCTCCAATATAAGAGATTACCGCATCCCCGGTTCGCTCATAAACTTTTGCAAACGTCACATATTTATTGCTGTGTAAAAAATAAAGAAGCGTATCTGCCTGTCCACAACTCATCCTGTACTGGGACACATGGATACGCATACGCCCTTTGATCTCATGTTTGATGACAAACTTCATATTTCTCACTCCATTTCCAGACTGTCTCTAAAAAAGGAAGCACCTGAGGATTTTCTCCCGGTGCTTCCTGTCGCGGTATAAGTAAGCCACTGCTTTTATATTTTCATCCTCATTTATTTATATGAAGAAATCCTCTCAGGACTACTTGTTTTACACCTTATTCTTCAACAGCTGCCTCGTTCTCTGCTGCACTGTCCTCTGTTTCTGCGGCTTTCTCTGCTTCATCTGCGAAAGCTGCTGCCTCTGCTGCTGCGGCACGCTCCTCGTTGATACTCTTAGCCTCCTCGTAGATATCACCGGCATTCTCCTGAACAGTTGTAACTGTGTTCATTACACACTCCTTTGCACGAAGTACTGCTGCTGTACAGTTTGTGTAAACTTTCTTAGCATCCTTGCTTGAGAGAACTTTGACACCTGCGGTTCCAAATAATACTCCTGCTGCAAAAATACCTGTTTTTTTCCAGTTAATTGCTTTAAAACAATCTAACATCTTATGTACCTCCTGTGGATTAAATTATTTGTATTGGCTGTCATTAACCGACTGCCCTCTCTGTAATATTTTAACGATTATATACCCTCATTTTTCCATTTTCAACTAAAAAACGGCAAATGAGAAATTTTATCATTTGTCGTCTTTTTCATGTTTCATGTTTTATCTTTCATTTTCTATTTTGTATTCAGCGTACGCATGGAGTTTAAAATTGCGATCACAGAAACTCCGACATCTGCGAATACTGCTTCCCACATATTTGCCATACCAAGGGCACCTAATAATAATACCAGGGCCTTGATGGCAAGTGCAAATACAATATTCTGTTTTACAATGCCAAGTGTCTTTCTTGCAATTTTAACGAGTGATGCGATTTTTCGGATATCATCATCCATAAGCACAATATCCGCTGCCTCGATCGCTGCATCCGATCCCATGCTTCCCATGGCAATTCCGATATCTGCCCTCGTGAGTACCGGTGCGTCATTGATACCATCTCCGACGAACGCAAGCCGTTCTTTTTCATTCTGTGAACCTAATAACTTCTCCACTTCTCCAACTTTATCTGCCGGGAGCAGTTCTGCATGCACTTCATCAATGCCAAGTTCTGCTGCAACAGCATCTGCCGCCGCCTGTCTGTCTCCAGTCAGCATTACCGTCTTTTTCACACCGACCTTTTTCATATCAGCGATTGCATTTTTACTGCCTTCTTTGACTGTATCTGAAATTACGATACTTCCGGCAAATACATTGTTACATGCCACATAGACAACTGTTCCGGCAGTCTTGTTTTCCGTGTAGGCGATATTCTGCGCCTCCATCAGTTTTGCATTACCAAGGTATACTTCCCTGCCATCAATAAATGTATGGATACCGTGTCCGGCGATCTCCTCCGTATCTGTAACACGCTCCATGGAAAGCGTTTTTCCGTATGCTTCACGGATCGAGTTTGCAATCGGATGGTTGGAATACCCTTCACCGTAGGCTGCGATCTCCAATAATTCTTCTTTTCCAATCGTGTTATTTTTCTCTGCAGATGGCAGGACTTCAGAAACTTTAAATTCACCTTTTGTCAGCGTACCGGTCTTATCAAAAACGATCGTTGTCATCTCGGCAACTGCCTCTAAATAGTTGCTTCCTTTTACTAAAATACCAATCTTAGAGGAGGCACCAATTCCACCAAAGAAACCAAGCGGAACGGAAATAACAAGTGCACATGGGCAGGAAATAACAAGGAAGATACATGCTCTCTGTATCCAGTCTGCCCAGCCGCCGCCTAAGATCAGCGGAGGTAAGATTGCTAAAATCACTGCACCGATGGTAACAACCGGTGTATAGTATTTTGCAAATCTGGTGATAAAGTTCTCCACTTTTGCTTTTTTGCTGCTTGCATTCTCTACCAGTTCTAAAATACGGGCTACCGTAGAATCTTCGAATGCTTTTGTTACTTTTACTTTGATCGTACTGCTTCCATTCACACAACCGCTGATGATCTCATCACCGACGGTTGCCCTGCGTGGTACAGATTCACCGGTCAGTGCAGCTGTATCGATCATGGATGTTCCCTCTGTCACGATTCCATCAAGCGGGATACGCTCGCCCGGTTTTACAACAATGATGCTTCCCACTTCCACATCATCCGGATCTACCTGCGTTAACACGCCATCTTCCTCTATATTTGCATACTCCGGACAGATATTCATCATATCAGAAATAGACTGTCTGGATTTGCCGACCGCATAATTCTGGAACAGCTCTCCAACCTGATAAAACAGCATAACTGCAACTGCTTCCGAGTATTCTTTTACACCAAATGCACCAAAGGTTGCGACCATCATCAGGAAGTTTTCATCAAACACCTGTCCGTGACTGATGTTTCTTACCGCCTTAAAGACAATGTCATAACCAATCACCAGATATGGGATCAGATAGATCAGAAATACAATCCACTGACCCGGTAACTGCTCTAATACTCCGGTATGTTCTAAAACCATTAACACTACAAACAGCACAAATGCAGTGATAATACGGTACAGCATTTTTTTCTGTTTTGATGTCATATCGTTTCCTCTTTTCTACTTTTATTTCATATGTTCATGTATTCATATGTTTTCTTTTTTGTAAGCCCGGTATACATGTATTTCATACAACGTGCTGCCTGATATCTTTTCTCCTGCGTCTTTTTATTTTGCGCAGATATATGTTCATGTGCAGCACTCCTTTTGCATAACCGGGCTTTTCCTGTATGAGACCGATTGTCACACACAACTATGTTATTGTTTTATTTGGATTTTTCTTACAGTAAGATCTTGCAGTCCGGTTCAACCTTTGCGCAGACTTTTACTACTTCTTTCATGATGTCATCAAATTTGTCATCTACAGCATCTACCATCATTTTCTGTGTCATGAAACTGACACTTGCGTCGTTAACACCTTCGATTTTTTTGATTGCCTCTTCCATTTTTGCTGCGCAGTTTGCACAGTCAAGATCCTCAAGTTTGAATTTCTTTTTCATTACCTCTTCCTCCATTTTCTTTTTAATATGAATTTTGTTTTTACTTACTCTTCGATATGTTCTCTTCCCTGGTCAATGATAGTCCTTACATGTTCATCTGCCAGTGAATAGATCACGGACTTTCCTTCACGTCGTCCGGTCACAAGCTTTGCCTGTTTTAAAATCTTAAGCTGATGTGAAATTGCCGACTGGTTCATGTTCAGCGACTGCGCCAGATCACATACACACATCTCAGACTGAAACAGTACGAACAGAATCCGGATTCTCGTGGAATCTCCGAATACCTTAAACAGTTCGGCAAGATCATATAATTCATCCTCGTCCGGCATCTGTTCACTTGCCGCTTTGATCTTATCTTCATGGACTTCATATGCCTCACAGCATGGTACATCGTTTATTGCCAAATCTTACACCTCCGGTCGTTCACATTATCATTTGAACATATTCTTATCTGTTCATATGTTTATGATAGTACCGATATGTGGATTTGTCAAGGGGATAAATGGTAATTTTAAAATATATATAGATTGTATAAAAAATGTACTTATCTTAATATACAAATATAGAAACAGAGTATCGTGTTACTGGGTGTGTTGACCTCTATTCACATGAATGGAGGTGGTGCCAATGAAGAAAAATCATTTTGATTTTCGGGATTTGATGCAGTTTGGTCTTTTCCTTCTGGCATTGCTGACGTTTATTTTTACGTTCTGCAAATAGCTATTTTTACATAGCAAAAAACCACCCTCGTATACTTGGCGGTTACTGGGTGGCTTTCTGCTAATCCATTAATAGATCAACCACTTGTGGGCGATTGCTCCTGTTTTTATTCTTAATATAACACCTCTTAGGAAAAAATGCAATGCGTTCATTATTGTAAATTATGTTTATATTCTCCGTATCAGAGCCCACATCCCCATCATCAGATCTGCCGGGATTATTTTTGCGGCTGCCCGGTGCAGAGTGCAGACGATACCCGGTGTGGATACCGCGAGTCCAAGTTTCGCATCTGATAATGCATAATATACTACATTTTTCTGACGGGAAGCAAGTGGGAAACTTCGGATGTAAGAACTGTCACTACTCTTTTTTGCCCTGCCGATAAACTCTGTATCTTTGATCCAGTATGGGCAGACGGCAGTCACACGGATTCCTGTTCCATAAAGTTCTACACGCAGTGCCCTGCTATAACGGTATAAAAATGCTTTTGTTGCCGCATAAACACTAAGATATGGGAAAGGCTGAAACGCTGCTGTCGAGCAGATCTGTAAAATACGTGCCCCACGTTTCATAAAAGGCAGTGTGATCTGCGTCATGGCAACAGCAGCCTTACAGTTCAAATCGATCATGCCATCCACATCGCTTCTTTTGATATCCCGCCAGGAACCGATCTTTCCATACCCTGCCGCATTGACTAATATGCGCACATCCGGCTTCTCCTTCCAGAGCATTGCCTCTATCTCCCGCAGCGTCTCTGGCTTTGTCAGATCCCCAGTAATGATTCTAAGATGTGTCTGACTTTCTTTTTGTAATGCAGTCAAGCGTCCTTTTCTGCGCGCGATCACCCATATTTCACCTAATTTTTCCTTTCTGCTGATCTGTCTTACAAATTCACTGCCGAGTCCGCTTGAAGCTCCTGTTATAATTGCTATTTTCATAGATCATGTTCCTTTCTGCTTTTTCTATTAATTATAACAACATTTTTTCTTCTATACAGCTTTTTTGTGTCATTTTCCAATACATTATGGGCTCCCCGATAAATGCTGGTTTGTGGGTGATATGAGTTTCCTCGTGTAGGGTGGTTCCGGGGGTTTTCGATTGGCAAATTGCATCAAGCCGAGACCGTTTTGTTTCCGTTGTCCGAAAATAAGAAACTCTAAGCATGCCTGATTCAGGTTGGGGCGGAGTGACGTGTGCGTCCTAAATGTGCCGTCCGGGCACATTAGGACTTGTGCTGCCGTCCATGGCAGCACAACACTATGTTACGAACAGGCATCCTAAGAGTTTCTAATTTTCTCCCAAAGTCACAAAAGCAATCCCGGCTTGATGCGATTTGCCAGCCGCAAGGTTGTGAAACACCCTTCGCCGGGGAACTCATTTTACAACTTTGGCAGGTGTAAATTTTTAGTGTTTTTATGTCTGAATCTGTTAAAAAAAATATTTCCAAATAACTATGTTTAATGGATTATTATTGGTTTGATAATACTGGAAAATTCGCACCTACGCCCCCAGTTTTGAGATGAACCGCCCGCCCAAATGGTGTTCATAACCTGAAGTCTGGCATCTTGCGCAAAGCCGAAGTAATTTTGTGACTTTGGGAGAAAATTAGAAAATCTTAGTGTGTCCGTAGGTATACAGTGATGTTCTGCCACGGATGGCAGAACAAGGCAGCATCGAGTCATGGATGACTCGTTGTTGCCGGTCACGTCACTCCGAGAAAATCTAACTCAGACACACTTAGACTTTTCTTATTTTCGTACAACGGAACCAAAATTAACTCCGGCTTTGCGCAAAATGCCATTCACAGACCTACGACACACCATTTGGACGGGCGACGCATGTCAACCACAAACCAGCATTTGTAAGATAGATTGAAATCACACTATCAAAAGTTGTTTACACCCCGCACAAAAAATTTTATAATATGCCTGTCCTATAAATTTGAAACGGAGTTATGTATGGAAAAATTACTGGTATTTCATTTAGATGATGATAATTTAAAGAAATTAAAGCAAATAGCAGGGGTTTTGAAAATCCGGATAGAGTTAGTTCCTGCCACTGATTATTTAAAAACATTAGAAATGATCGTAAGTAAGACCTCGTCCCCTCTGTTAAACCCTTTTTCCGGGGAAGTTCCATCAGAAAGCCTGATCGTATTCTGTGATTTTCCAGAGAAGAAGATGGATAAACTTCTGCTTGCGCTCCGCAGAGATCAGGTTACCATTGATTATAAAGCTGTTCTAACCCCGACAAACCGGAAATGGAATGTAATGCGGTTGTATCTGGAAATGCAGGCAGAGAAAGCTGCTTACCAAAAAAATAAGGCATAAGTCCGGAAACAAAACTCATTTTTCAGTTTATGAATGCCCTGATAATGGCAGCATTCATAAACTAATGGGTTTCGCATGGCTATGCCTGATGCAAATAATCGCTAATCTTCTTTGATCTGTGCGATCATATCCATGATTTCTTCTCTTGTCTGCAGCCCGACTGCACGGTTCTGGAACAGTCCGTATTTCATGACAACCAGTGTCGGAATGCTCATGATCTGATATTTCAATGCCAGCGCAGCTTCCTCATCAACATTGACCTTGCCGAATATGACTTTGCCATCTAATTCTTCTGCAAGCGCTTCGATCACCGGAGACTGCATCTTGCACGGTGCACACCACTCTGCCCAGAAATCAAGTACAACCGGGAGTTTCGCACCAAGTACTTCATTTTCAAAATTATCTTTTGTAATTGTGATAACTGCCATTTTCTGTTTTCCTTTTCCTGATGTTTAAATTCACATAATACTGACAATACCCGTATTACAGATTTGGTCAGCCAGACCTTTCCTTTTACTCACGCCCAAACTCAGAAAGAACCAGTCCCTCATTACGGTCAAGCACCATACCGACACTCCAGGAGTTGACAAACAGGAGTAGCGGTCTGCCTTTTAAGTCCTGAATCTTCTTCATGTCCGAAGTTCCGACAAGCCTGTCCATATCAATATCCTCATTCTCGATCCAGCGGATATGCTCATATGGCAGGTTGTCCATACGGATCTCTACATTGTATTCATTTTCCAGACGGTATTTTAAAACATCAAACTGAAGGACACCAACAACGCCGACAATGACTTCCTCCATACCCATATTGTATTCCTGAAAAATCTGGATCGCACCTTCCTGTGCGATCTGCTGCATACCTTTCATGAACTGTTTACGTTTCATGGTATCTACCTGACGCACTCTTGCAAAATGTTCCGGTGCAAAGGTAGGGATTCCTTCAAACTGGAACGGTTTTGCTGTGGTAAGCGTATCTCCGATTGAGAAAATGCCCGGATCGAACACACCGATGATATCCCCCGCATACGCCTCATCTACGATATGACGCTCCTGTGCCATCATCTGCTGCGGCTGTGACAGTTTGATCTTTTTATTGCCTCCCTGTACATGCGTAACCTCCATACCGGCGGTAAATTTTCCGGAACAGATACGCATAAATGCGATACGGTCACGGTGCGCCTTATTCATGTTTGCCTGTATCTTAAATACAAATGCGGAAAAATGCTCATCAAACGGATCGATCTCCCCAATATCAGCCTTACGCGGCAGCGGGGAATATGTCATTTTTAAGAAATGCTGTAAAAATGTCTCAACACCAAAGTTTGTCAGGGCAGATCCGAAAAATACCGGTGAAAGTTCTCCCTTTGTAACAAGATCCATATCAAATTCCGCACTTGCTCCGTCGAGAAGCTCAATCTCCTCCATCAGCTTATCGTATGCGTCCTGTCCGATCTCATCGATCAATGCAGGATCATCTGCTGCAATATGCTTTTCCGTTCCCTCTTTTGTTCCCTTAAGCGTATCCGAAAATGTCATGACCTCTTTTGTGTTGCGGTCATATACACCCTTAAAATTCTTTCCGGAACCGATCGGCCAGTTTACCGGACAGGTTGCGATTCCAAGCTCCTTTTCGATCTCGTCTAACAAATCAAACGTATCATTCGCATCACGATCCATCTTATTGATAAAAGTAAAGATCGGGATATGGCGCATCACGCAGACCTTAAATAATTTTCTCGTCTGTGCCTCGACACCCTTAGATCCATCGATAACCATGACTGCAGAATCCGCAGCCATCAGGGTACGATAGGTATCCTCCGAGAAGTCCTGATGTCCCGGTGTATCCAGAATATTGATGCAGTAACCTCCATAATTGAACTGCAGCACAGAAGAAGTAACGGAAATACCTCTCTCCTTCTCGATCTCCATCCAGTCAGATACCGCATGGCGTGCAGTTGCCTTTCCCTTGACAGAACCAGCAAGATTGATCGCTCCTCCATAGAGCAGGAACTTCTCTGTCAGGGTTGTCTTACCTGCATCCGGGTGGGAAATAATTGCAAATGTACGTCTTTTTTCTATCTCTTTTCTTAAATCAGCCAAAACTTTTTTATCCTCCAAAAATCCTTATAAAATCGGGATCGCTTCTCCCGCACATTCCGGCTCTATATCAAAATAAGCAAGAATGGTTGCTGCAATATCCGAAAAGCAGCTTCTGGTTCCGTAATTAACACCCGCTCTGATCGGTTTTCCATACATTACAAGTGGTGTATATTCTCTGGAATGATCGGTTGATGGCGTACTCGGATCACATCCGTGATCTGCCGTGATCATTAAGATATCCTCGTCTCTCATTGCAGCGAGAAGCTCCGGCAGACGCTCATCAAAATAAGTCAGCGCCTTTGCGTAGCCCTCCACGTCATTACGGTGCCCGTAGAGCATATCATAATCTACAAGATTTGTAAAACAAAGTCCCTCAAAATCCTGTTTCATATAATCAAGCGTTTTGTTGATTCCGTCCTCATTTCCGGTCGTGCGCACATACTCTTTGATACCTTTTTCTGCAAAAATATCAATGATCTTACCCACAGAACGCACGTCATATCCATGTCCGCACAACTGATCTAACATCGTCACCTTTGGCGGCTGCAGGGAAAAATCATGACGTCTTACCGTTCTTGTGAAATTGCCCGGCATACCGACAAACGGTCTTGCGATCACACGTCCCACACCGTTTTCCCCGGTCAGTATCTCCCTTGCGATCTTACAGTATTCGTAAAGTGTCTCAACCGGCACGACATCCTCGTGCGCTGCCACCTGAAATACCGAATCCGCAGACGTATATACGATCAGTTTTCCCGTTTTCATGTGTTCTTCGCCGTAATCGCGGATCACATCCGTTCCCGAATACGGTTTGTTGCAAAGCACTCCCCTGCCAGTTTTCTTCGTAAACTCATCTAAAATTTCCTGCGGGAATCCGTTCGGGTAAGTCGGCAGCGGACTGTTTGAGATGATGCCCGCGATCTCCCAGTGACCGATGGTCGTATCTTTTCCCTTCGATACCTCCGTCATTCTTGCAAAGGAACCGGTGGGATTCTTTTCTTTCTCTCCGATCTTAACTCCATCTATATTAAAAAATCCTAATTTTCTCATGTTTGGCATGGAAAAATACGGACTGGATGCCGCTGCTCTTATGGTATTGCTTCCAGCATCACCGTAATCTGCCGCATCCGGCATTTCTCCAATTCCAACACTGTCAAGTACGATCAAAAATACTCTTTTCATATTAATCTCCATTCTTGCGCTGTTTTTAAGCGCATCACAAGTTTGTGCGAAGCACAAATCTTGCGTGTGAAAAATGTATTTTTCACGCTAAAGTCTCCATTCCTGCATGTGCAAATCCATTTCATGCAATGTACTCTCTTCTATCCTTATTAGGATAAACTGTAACTAAAAAAAAATCAAGTAAAATGCCAAGAAAGAATCCTGCCCGAAGGGCTTTTTGATTCATAGGAAGTAATTTCCTATGAAAAAACAGACGCCCTACTCGGCGTCTGTTACCACGATCGGAGTGATCACGATCTTGTCTGCGGAAATATTGGTTTTTCGCTTCACAATATCCTCAACCTGTGCTCTTTTTGTATCGGTCACTTCTCCCATATTAAGTACTACATCGCAGTTATCGTCGGTAATACTGACCACAACATCCGAAAATCCTTTTGCCTCTAAGAGCATTTCCGCCGCAGCTTCACGCTCTGCGATATCCGTCATCGCCACCATCTTGTTCACGGCATCCTGCTTTAAGTTATCTGCAACGGATGCATTGTTTACGATCTCTAATAATGCCTCTTTATTTTTAGACCGGATCTGTTCGCGGTTTAATTTCATTCTTGCTGCATAGTCGAGATTTGCAGTGCCGGTACTTGTGAGAACCGCCTCCCCGGGATTTTCAATCTCCTCTGCATCCTGGGACGTCATGTCTGCCACATCCGCTGCATCTGCACTCACATCTGCTGCATCATTCTGACCGTCTGCCACATTTTCCGCAACACCCTGGCTATCCGCCATAGCTGCATCTGCCGCATCATATGTATCTTCGCCGGTTCCTGCATCCGCGGTCTCCGTTCCATCTACAAGTGCAAGTTCCTCCCCGGTTCCCTCATCCGTAAAAATATCTTCTGCAGCCAGTGGATCTTCATCCGAGATCTCATATTCTGCATTGAGTGCATCTGTACCTGCATTTGCCGCCGTCTCCGCTGCCGTACCGTCATCAATGTGATTGTTCATGTAACTGAAATATCCCGCCACCGCAATCATCAACGCGAGTGCTGTAATAATCAGCTGGTTTTTCTGAAATATCTTTTTCACGTTCCATCCTCCTTCGAACTCATCTTTACTACCTTAATTCTATGTGCCTCCACCTGAAATAATGCCTTTACGGCATCTGAAATATCAGAAACGATCCGCGGGCTGTCTCCCCCTTCTGCCACCACAAGCACCCCCTCGATCTCCGGAAGTATTTCTTTGCTGACATACGGAGCTTTTTCGCCGCCGCTCTCCTCATATACCGTCTCTTCCCCACTTTCCTTTTCCGTCGTCATCTCCATACTCCCGCTGTCCGTATTTGTGACTGTGGATGTATGTTCTGTCTTATCCTTTTCTATGATATCTTCCCCCTGATCTGCCACCGTGACCATGACAGAAACTTTCCCCACTCCTTCCATCTGTCCTAACACCTGTTCTAATTTATGCTCTAAATACTCCGCATAGTCCTTTTTTTCGTATTTCTGTTCCGTTTTCTCCTGCGCGGTGTCCTCTTTTTTATTTTCCGATATATGTACGCCCGTTCCACCGGAAGGCATCGCCACCACAAGAAGAAGCACCCCCACAAGGGCAGCCGCGATCCAGTCTGTCTTTTTTAACTGACGCCACTTTTTCTGCTGTAAAAACTCTTTCAGTCTCTCCGTCATCTTTCACCACCATAGGAAATCTGTATCTGTTCTTCCTCTACCCCATAATAC
The DNA here is from genome assembly GCF_014287515.2 of Roseburia rectibacter. Classification (NCBI taxonomy): domain Bacteria; kingdom Bacillati; phylum Bacillota; class Clostridia; order Lachnospirales; family Lachnospiraceae; genus Roseburia; species Roseburia rectibacter. The sequence goes on along the minus strand of NZ_CP092473.1, from coordinate 1,832,958 downwards.
TGCATAAGTTTCTGTTTCAGCCCGTCAAGCACGACTTTGCTGCCCTGTGCTTTTCCCTGTTCCACAAACATCCCCTCCGTGTCATCCTCCTCTTTTTCCTCCACCGTAAGCACGATTTTTTTCACTTCATAATTTTCCGTCAGTTCCACCGAAGCGCGCTTTCCCGCAAGTCCAAACGGATCTAAATACCCATCCGCAGTACTCAGAACATCCAGTGCCGCCGCATCCTCATATTCTTTCCGGTAATAATCATTCTGCAAAAATTCCATGCGGCTTACATCCCTGGATGCCTCACTTAAATTTTCCGTAAAAGTCTCATACCGGATTTTATCCAGCAAATCAGCATCATCACCAAAAAGAGAAAAAAACGGCTGCAGGATACCGATCACAAACACCAGTTCCGTAAAAAAATAAATGTATTTTTTTAATCTGCCATTTGGGATCAGCTGCCTTACCACCATAAGCAGCAGAAAAAGTGCAAAAAAATTCTGAATATATTTCACAAACGTGTTCATCCATTTTCCTCTCTGTAAATGAGCTAAGATATCAAAGTCAATATATAAAACCGGAAGATGCGACCGTCAGTGCAATCGTTAAAAAGATCAGCATCACACAATATCCCATCAGCTTTAAATAGAGCATCCCGCCCTGCGCCATCCCCTTTAAACATCCGGCGATCCTCTTATCCGCAACCGGCTCCACCACAGCGGCAGCTACCTTATAAAAAAATACGATACATCCCGCCTGCGCCATCGGCACCGACACTAAAATGACCAGCACGATCAGAGCTGCCGCACCGACACAGTTTTTGATCATGATCCCGGAGCCAAGCAAAAGTTCACTGACTCCATTCACCGCATTGCCGATCCCTGGGATCATTGCCATTGCCCGCCCTGCTGTCCCGTAAAGCAGCCTGTCCTTCGCCGGTGCCACGATCCCCTGCACGACGTTTAACCCCAGCACAATGATCCCGGCAAGCCGGATGATCCACTGGATCAGTCCGCCGATCAGTTCCATCATATTTGCAAATTTTTCCTCCTCGAAAAAATAATTGATAAATACCGTCAATATGTATATGTGGATCATCGGCACCAGAATGGTAAGAAACAGCCACTCGATCAGATATATGATCAGAAACGCCGTCTGGTAAAATCCTGACGCGCTGCCGGCACCCGCGGAAAACACCATCGCAATGCTAAACGTCGGTATAAAGATCCGGAAAAATTCCACACTCTTCTCCAGCACACCGCACACAATGCCACGGAACGTCAGAAATGACTGCATCATCAGCACTGCCAGGACACAGAAAACAAGGATAAAGCAAAGATCCGACACATAAGATGACGCAAACGCACCGGCAAAATTTTTAAGCACGGAAAAACAAACGGCAAGCAGCACCACCTCCACCAGTATTTTGCGGTTTTCGCGGACCGACTCACATAATTGGCTGACCAGCCAGGGGCCAAGCTGTTTATATACCGTTCCCGGATTTTCCTGATGCAGCAATTCTTCCACAAGCTCTGAGAATGTGATCCCACCATCCCCTGCATCCTGCCCCATAAAATGATCCAGTTTCGAGAAGTCCAGTTCCCCTGTCATCTCGTCCAGATAATCCGTTTTATCATTCTGCGCATTTTTTCCCGCAGCAAAAACCGGTACTGCTGCTGTCATGCACAATATCAGAATACATGCCACGCACACAACCCACTTTTTCTTCATAAAAAACTCCCGACAGTCTCTAAAAATACGGTTAAAACCGGGATACTTAAGACTAAAATCGACAGTTTTGCAAACAGTTCGATCTGATTTCCAACCGCCGCATATCCGGCATCTTTGCAGATATTCATTGCAAACTCCGCCACATAGGTGATCCCGACCATTTTTAAGATCAGTGTGATATACGTCTGATCCACCGCAGCAAACGACTGCATTTTTTTTGCAAAGTCAATGACCGTTTCCACCTTTCCAATAATATAGATAAAAATGCAGATGCAGACCGCCATACTGATAAACATACTGTATTCACTTTTTTCTTTCTGCAGTAACACAGCCAGAAGAACGCCTGCGATACCAAGAACCGATATTCTTAAAATGTCCATTTCACGCCTCATTTTTGCCCTGTTTTTACCTGTTTGCATACCATCCCTCCGCCCCGTGATGTTTTCATCCCGGTAATTTTTATAGTGCAAACAGCGACTGCATGGTCTCAAACAATTCATAAATATATGGAACGATCCAGAAGAGGACGATCAAAAGTCCTGCAAGACTTGTCAGAAACGCATGTTCCTCTCTTCCGCTGTGTTTTAACACCTGACTGATGACCGTGACTAAAATCCCGACCGCTGCAATTTTAAATATCAAATTAACACTCATCCGTAATCCAATTCCCCTCTCCTGACTGCCTGATATACCTGTTTTTCCCATGCTATATCAAAAGTATCACCAACATCATCCCCCCAATTACACTGACGGTCCCCGCCACTTTCTGCTTTTCTCTCTGCTCTTTCCGCTCCTGTCCGATCACAAAATCAAGTCTCTCTAAATAAATAGAAAGCATTTTCTCGTTCTCTTTGATATTTCTGCCAAAAAAAGCGGTACCTGCATTTGCGGTAATTTCAAGTTCCGCCGCGTGAAGCCCCAGTTCTTTCTGGTTTTTCCAAAATGCCTCCCGCCAGATCTCACTTCCGCTTCCCTCTTTTTTCGCGGCAAGACTTTCTGCGATCTCCCTGCATACCTTTTGCAGCGCGGCATCTTTTGTCAGCCCCGGTTTATCCAGGATATGCTCCATCGGGAGCAATGCAAGTGCCTCCTCCCCGGAAATATTTAACAGAAGCTGCCGGATCTCGTACAGCCTTTGCAGATGCTGTCTGATCTCACCTATCATGCTTACGGCAAGTCCGACTCCGGAACCCGCAACTAAAATACCACCTATCAGTTTCAGCATAATCTTTCTCTTTTCCCGTTAAAGACCTGAAACTCCCGTTCTCCGGACCGGCTGCGCCGGATCAGAATAAACCGCTCAAAAATTCCTTTCTTTATTCCTTGTCTCAGATAAGGCTTTTCCCATAATTCTTCCACCGTGTCCGCATGCACTGTGCCAAGAATATGCACTCCCGAATATGCTGCCTGTTCGACCGCTTCAAAATCCTTTTTCCCACCAAGTTCGTCCACTGCTATGATCTGTGGGGACATGGAACGCAGCATGAGTATCATTCCATCCGATTTTTCACATCCGGACAAAACATCTGTCCGCATTCCCATATCATTCTGCGGAATGCCCAAATGACAGGCTGCGATCTCTGACCTCTCATCCAGCACACAGATTTTCATGCCATCCCATCCCTCTTTCCCGTTTGAAAGACTGCGGATACAGTCACGCAGACAGGTTGTTTTTCCAGCTCCCGGTTTTGATACCAGCAATGTATTATAGATACTGTTTCCGTTTTTCAGATAGGGCAGAATTTCTTTTGCGCATCCTTTTTTTTCATGTGCCACACGAATATTCATAAAGCTGACATATTTTATCCCTGCAATCCCTTCCCTGTCTTTTGCGATTTCCCCTGCAATTCCGATCCTGTGTCCCCCCTCGATCGTAATATAGCCCTGCCGCAATTCCTCCTGATATGCATACAGAGAATACTCACTGATATAGCTTAACATCTCTGCAATATCAGCACCTGTTATCTTATCATCTGCATTTGTCAGACAGCGTGTTTCATCTGCATATTCAAGCTCGATTGGCTGATTTACCCGGATACGAATTTCTTCAAGTCCGTCCATCCACCCATCATCCTTTATTTTTTCTCTGATATGTACCGGAAACAAAACTTTCAGATTTTCCATATGCCTCCCCCCGTTTCTTTTAATTCATTCTATGAGACAGGCTTATTTTTATGCATAAAAAAAGAACTATAGAACATTCGCCTATAGTTCTTCTTCCTGTATGGTTATTTATAAATAATTTTTAATACCAGCTTGCATCCCGGATTTCAAGACACTCTGACACTTTTGTTTTTTCATTGTAACAGTACACATAAACATAACCGCTGTTATTTGTTAAACTGATCTTTTTAGAATAACTGGTTTTATTCATTCTTTCTGTTGTATAAGATCCACTCTTTTTCTGTACATATACTTTCGTGATCTTCCAGCCTTTGTTCATTTTAATGGTCAGCTTCTGGTTTTTATAATTCTTGTTCGTCTTAAACACATCTGTTTTGCTGAATTTTGATGTAAGATTGGTTTTTCCAAGTTTAAAAGATGAACATGGATTGGTGTACTTCTTAACCGACAATGTAGCTTTCAGGTTTACGCCCTTAACCTTACAGGTAATGGTTGCTTTTTTAATTGCCTTCTTACCAAATTCTGCACGAATATAACCGTTTTTTGCATAAACCTTAACATCTTTACTACTGCTCTTTAACTTTTTAATCTGTGATGCCTTGTTGCAGCCCATGATAGTAATTAGTGTATAGTATCCTGTATAACCATCCCCTGGTTTATAAGTAAATACCATATTTTTGTTACTATCAATAATATAAACCTTACTGCTCGCTGCCTGTACCTCGACAGTTCCCTGCGGTGCTGCTGCACCGGCTGTAACAAACATCACAACTGCAAGTGCAAATGCAATTACTTTCTTACTTAACTTTCTCATAAATCCTCCTTGTTTTCCGAAGGAAAATGCGAGCTCATTGACGAGCAGGGGTTTTTCCTCCTTGTTTTATTTCTTTTACTTTTTAAAATAGTATACCATATTTTCTTTTGGCAGGGAATAGGACCTTTTTCCTACATACGCTCCGGTGCAGAGAATCCAAGCAGATCAATACTTGTCTCAAGCACAGACTTTGTCAGTTCTAACACACGGATATAGGATTTCTGAACCATTTCATCTTCCTCTGACATGATCTTTGTCTCATGATAAAAACTGTTAAATGCATTAGCAAGATCATAAATATAGGAGCAGATCTTATGTGGTGCCGTATCCACAAATGCACTTTCGATCACTGCATTAAATTTAGCAAGTTCTAACATCAGATTTTTCTCACTCTCAGAATGTGCCGCCGTGATCACAGCGTCTTTGGCGCTCTTTCCTAAATCATGATATTTGTGCAGAATGGATTTGATACGAACGATCGTATACAGGATATATGGTCCGGTATTTCCCTCAAAGGAGGTGAACCGGTCAATATCAAAAATATAATCTTTGCCTGCCTGATTGGAAAGATCTCCATATTTGATTGCTGCAAGTGCAACCGTCTTTGCGGTCTCCTTTGCCTCTTCCTCACTGATTCCAAGATTTTCTTTGGATTTCTGGTTCTCGGTAATCTTCTTCAACATTTCATTGTCGATCTCAGATACCAGATATTCCAGACGCATAACACCGCCATCTCTGGTCTTAAACGGCTTTCCGTCTTTGCCATTCATGGTACCGAATCCTAAGAATTTTAACTCTGTCTCAGGTTTTACCAGTCCGGTCTTTCTTGCGCAGCGGAATACCTGTACGAAATGAAGTTCCTGTCTCTTATCTACCACATAAATGATCTCGTCCGGGTCATAATCTTCCTCACGCCATACGATCGTTGCAAGATCGGTCGTATTGTAGAGGGATGCACCGTCTGATTTTAAGATCATACAAGGCGGGATCTCTTTCGTATCGGTGTCTTCTTTTACATCGACGACCAGTGCTCCGTCACTGACATAGGCAAAGCCGTCATCTTTCATTTTCTGCACCATTGCCGGAATATAAGGCTGCGCATCAGACTCACCTTTCCAGAGTTCAAAAGATACGTTCAAGTTCTCATAGTTTTTCTTTAAGTCTGTCACAGACACGTTTAAGATATGGGAAAGTAATGCCTGATAGCCCTTTCTTCCATTCTGCAGCTCATAAGTTGCCTGCATGGCTGCCTCTTTGTATGCCTCATCCTCTTTTGACTTTTTACTTGCGGTCGGATAGATCTCCTCCAATTCAGAAATCGTAAACGGTGCTTCTTTCGGATATTCCCCCTCAAAGTTTTCATCGAAGTAGACAAGATCCGGCTGGCGCAGCTTTAACTCGGTGATGATCAGTCCCATCTGCAGTCCCCAGTCTCCTAAATGTACGTCTCCGATCACCTTATGTCCGACAAATTTACCAATTCTTTTGATGCTCTCTCCGATGATCGCGGAACGTAAATGACCGACATGCAATGGTTTTGCCACGTTCGGTCCGCCGTAATCGATCATGATGGTCTTTGGATTTTCTGCTTTTTCACATCCAAAACGTCCCTCATCTGCCTGCATGTCTGCCACATAGGATGCTAAAAATGTCTCATCCAGTTTTAAATTTAAGAATCCCGGTTTTACGGATTCTGCCATGGAAAACATGGATGTCTCTGCAAGTTTTGCTGCAACCTCATCTGCGATCATAAACGGTGCTTTTTTGTACTCTTTTGCAGCTGCCATTGCGCCGTTGCACTGATATTCACAAAGATCCGGTCTGTTAGATAAAGTAACCTTTCCATATTTTGCATCATAACCACAGTCTGTGAATGCTTTGGTCACTTCATCCGTAATCAAATCTAAGATTTTCTTCATTGTATTTTCCTTTCCAAAGTATTTCTGTCTAAATTAGTCCTTTTCTCGTCTATTATATCATAATTTAACTATTTCTCAAGCAAAACCCTTACCGCAATTCCTTGTTTTATGAAAGTACTTTCCATTTGCCCCGATTCTTTTGACTAGTTCTGTTTCACTTTCTATAATAATCCTATCATAAACAAATGATACAGAAAGGAAATTATCACATGAACATTTATAAGGAAAAAGACTATGCCGCCGTAAGCCGCCGAGCTGCAAATATCATTTCCGCACAGATCATCCAGAAACCAGACAGCGTCCTTGGGCTGGCAACCGGTTCTTCACCGATTGGTACTTATGATCAGCTCATTGAATGGTATCAAAAGGGGGATCTTGACTTTTCAAAAGTATCAACCATAAATCTTGACGAATATTTAGGACTTGCTGCCAACGATCCGAACAGTTACCACTATTTTATGAATAAACATCTGTTCTCTAAAGTCAACATTAATGCAGAAAAGGTTCATCTGCCAGATGGAACCGCTTTGGATATCGAGACTGAATGTAACACTTATGATTCCATGATAGGATCTTTAGGCGGCATTGACTTACAGCTTCTTGGGCTCGGTCATAATGGACACATCGGTTTTAACGAGCCGTCCGATTCCTATACCGCAGGCACACATCTCGTTCACTTATCCCAAAACACCATTGAGGCAAATGCAAGATTATTTTCCAGCATTAATGACGTTCCCCGCAAGGCAATCACAATGGGAATCAGAAGTATCATGTTTGCAAAACGCATCCTTTTAGTTGTAAGTGGTGCTGATAAAGCCGACGCACTTTACAAGACAATCTATGGTCCGATCACACCACAGGTTCCGGCTTCCATCTTACAGCTCCATCCAAATGTTTCCATCGTTGCAGATGAAGCAGCTCTTAGATAACGATAAATTCTTACAAAACATAATCGCGTGAGCCAAAACTCATTATTTCGGCTCACGCGATTAATTCATGACAATAGAATGTTCGCAGAGCGTGCATTCTATTGTTTTATGCTACAGAATATTCTGTTGTATACAATAATATACTGCTCCAATCAAGCCTGCATCATTTCCAAGTTCAGCCGCCTTTAGTTCAAGATGCTTCACAAAATGAGGCATACATCTTGCCATCACTTTTTCCCTCAGACGGTCAATAAACAGCTCCTTTTGTGCCGAGACTCCCCCACCAATCAAAATCAGTTCGGGATTAAAGATATGAACCAGTCCGACCAGACCGGAGGCAATGTCATCGATCCAGGAATCAAGCAGTTCCAACATTGCAGTGCTGCCCTTTTCTGCTTCCGAAAAAATAAATCTTCCGTCCAGTTCCTGTTCTTCCGGAAGTATTATCTTCCCGCAGGATGCCGCATCTCTGACTCTGCGAATCAGAGCAGTGGTTGAACCATAATGCTCCATACAGCCATGATTGCCACACGAACACAGCTCACCATCACTGTTTATCACAATATGTCCGATCTCACCGGCAAGACCATTTGCGCCCAGAAGGATCTTAGAATCTACAATGATTCCACCTCCAACACCAGTCCCAACCGTCATTACAATAACATTCCGACGGTCTGCTGCAGCTCCGATCCACATTTCTCCAAGAGCCGCCGCATTGGCATCGTTCAATACCGTCGTCGGGAGATGAAACATTTTTTCCATCTCCTCTTTGATCCGGCTTCCTTCCCAGTTTTGAATATGCCCTGCTGATCCGATGACAACACCATTTACCGTATCAATGCCGCCGGTAGCCGACACACCAATTCCCGCCAGCTCCTGTTCCGTCACCTCGTGTTCCGCAAGAAACAATTTCATACTTTTTAAAACTGTCTTAAGAATCGGTGTCTCATACCTGTCAAATGCAACATCGTAAGCCTCACTATACCGGATTACACCCTGTTCATCTACAAGCCCAAGTTTTACGGATGTACCACCTATATCCACACCCAAATATGTTTTTCCGTTACTCATTCCGGATTTTCTCCTTTTTTACATCTTCCATTGCACCCTTATGTTTTCCTTGTATGGCAGATAAAGTCTCTTTATATTTCTGTGCCTTAAAATACGAATCATTTGCAAAATAATACGAATACAAAATATCGATCATGACCAGAATCGAAAACTGTGGTGAAATTTTCGTACCTGTATCCAGGTTTTTCAGATAGGCAACCCTTAACACTTCATCACATCTTGCCGCCGTCTCCGGTGCCGGATTCGCAGTGATAAAGATTACTTTTGCATTTCTGCTTTTTGCGATGCGGATACTTTCCACAATCTCTCTCGTCGTTCCACTGAGAGAAATTGCAATGACAAGCATCCTCTCCTCAACCAGTGCTGCACTCATCTGTATCATCTGTGAATCTGTTACCGCAGTCACATCCAGTCCGATCCTCATAAAACGGAGCTGAAATTCCTCTGCGACATTGCCGGAACTTCCCATTCCATAGACAAACACACGCCGGCTTACATTTAACAGTCCGGCAATCCGGCGGATCTGGTTCTCATCAAGCAATTTAAAATTTTCCTGCAGCAGCTTCTGATAACTGCTCTGTACCTTCTTGGTAAACAGACTGATATCTTTCTCACTGACTGTTCCATTTTTTTCCTCTTTTAAGTCCTTTTCGTATGCAAAAATAAATTCACGGTATCCCTTAAATCCACATTTTTTTGCAAAGCGTGACAATGTTGCCTCGGATACATAGAGCAGTGCTGATATCCGCTTGGATGAAAAATCTGTCAGCTCCTCATTATTTAGAAAATAATTGGCAATCGTGTGCTCTACCTGCGTCATATCCGACTGCGCAGCCTCAATCTGGCCTTTCGTCTCATTCTGGTTAAAAATTATATATCTGCTATTCTTCAAGGTTCCATCACCTGTTCCTGTTTTATTACAATAATGTTCCCATTATATTCTTTTTTCACGCAAAACACAAACAATCTGTGAGGACAACGGTATCCATTATATCAAATTTTTCCCCTCAAACTTACTCAGTGCAGTCTGCTTTGTATGTGCATCCGCACATGCCTTTCCTGCCGCATCTCCCATATCAATCACCGTCGGCTGGATACGGATACTCGCCTGAGCCAGAAATGTTGTAGAAATACATCTGCCGATTGTTAACAGATTGTCGACCTGCTCATTGATAAGACACCGGTATGGAATCTCATAGTATTCTCCCCTCTGATACTTCTCCATATGGACAAGTCCTTTCGTTGCAGAGTGTACATCAATATACCAGTCTCCTTTTGCCACCGCATCTTCGAATCTGGCTCTCTTTATGTAATCGTCTTCACTCAGCACATATTTTCCGACAATACGGTAGGATTCCCGGACACCGAGTGCTGATGCTTCCCGAATCAGATACGCATGTTCAAATCCCGGCATACATGCCTTTAAAAATGAAACCAGCCGGAAGATCATCTGATGTCCTTCCGTTACAGCTCTGCTCCGTGCCCACACATCGGTATTCTTCTTCATACTACTGATATGCGGACAGTTAAATGTCATACAACCCGGCTGATCTGGAATGGAAAAACACTGGTAGTAAACGAGATCTTCCTCTTTCAGATATCCAAGTTCCACCCCTTTTCGAAAAACCGGTTCAAGTTTAAAATTCTTATTCCGCACCATTGCAGATTCAAAAAAGTATCCTTTTACCAGCGGAGAAAATTCATCATTTAAAGACAAACAGTATGCCCGGTATTTTTCGACATCAATGCCACCCATCTCAAAACGCAGCGATGTCATCTGGTTATTTCCGTTCTCATCCCCGGCGGTATATGCTACTCCCGCCATTCTTGAAAGAACCGCATCCCCGGTGGCGTCAACAAATTGTTCTGCCTCTATCGCATATACACCTTCCTCAGTCGTCACAAAAATCTTTTCAATTTTCTGATCTTTTACCTGACAGTCGGTCAGCACTGCATCATATAATATCCCGCCTCCATATTCCAGAAACATCTCCTCTAACACAAGTGCTTTTGCCTCTGCTGTGGAATGTACATATTCCATAATGCCATCTCTGGTAGTGACCCCTTTTTCTTTCAGGCGTCTCTCAATCTCATGAAATATCTCTCCATGTTCAACAAAAGACTCCATCATCGGATTCACCAGCGCATTGACAGCCGCCCCGCCAAGTGCAAGGCTTTTTTCCACGATCAAAACCCTGTTTCCTTCTTTTGCCGCACGGATTCCCGCTGCCGCCCCGGCAGTGCCACCGCCAACTACAACTGTGTCGTAGTTTCCAATCACCTTTATTTTATCCCATTGATACATTCTGTTTTCCACCCTCATTTTTCCGTAATCGTTCTTCTGCTTCCTGCATCCGTTCCCGCAATGTCTCTTCCGGCAATATGCCTTCCGACAGCATTACCATATAATCTGTCATCTGTGGAAGAATCTCACTCTTCATATATCTTCCCGCAAAACTGTGTGCAGCGATCTCGCTGACTGTTGTAAGCGGTCTTTGCACCGTACCAAAAATCGTCTTTTTCTGCACAGGATCAAGCCGCATACCGACTTTCCCAAGCGTTGTAAATTCCAGAAAATGATAAAACTCATGCGCAAGATGCAGCTTTATGAGCCACTGTTCCCCTGTCTCCACTCCGTTTTCCTTCAGAATCTGTTGCTTTCTGCGCAGATCCGGCATAAAAAGTTCAATCTTTTTTTCCTTCCCGCCACAGGTGATCTGCGCCCATACCTCATAGTTTTGCCCATGATGTGTAAATTCCCGTTCATCCTGCAGAATGGCAACACCGGAATTCACCAGTATTGCCATAATATCCGCATCTTTATACTGCTCAAATGCCTCCTGTCCGCATGCGATCGCTTCCGTCACATAATCCCTGCATTTCTCCTTCGGGATACAGGGTGCCAGCCGGTCATTCATCAGTTCCATCATCGCATATTGTTCTTCTGTTATTGATTTAAGATCATACATTGTCTCAATCCTTTGCAGCGACTGCAATAATTTCCTGATCATCCTCAACAAATTCCAGTTCCATCTCAGCTAGACCGAGCAGCTGCTCTTTGTTTAAGACACCACTTAAATCACTCATTTTCTGACCAAAAAATAAGTACGTTTTCGGCAATGTCGCACCAGCGTCCGTATACTGTGTCATACTGTCCACAAATTCCATGAAATCTGTTCCAATCTGATCTTTGTGAAATACTCCAATTTTTGCAATATTTTTCTGAAGACGTATAACGCCTTCCTCATCGATCATGCGCACCAGTTTTTTCTTTGATTTAAATAATCCTAGAAAGCCGCCTTTTGCCACATTTACATAGTACGCATGCCATCTTCCTGCCGCTGCTGCCCGCTCAACCATATCTGTCGTTGTCTTCTCGGCATCCGCTAAAATCTGCTTCTGTTCTTCCTCCGAGATGGTCTTTGCATTGCGGTCCTTGGTACGCAGCTCTGTCGCTCCTGTTGCGATCGCTCTTAAAATATTTTTCTGGCTGTCGATTTCAATCGAAATATCAACCGTTGCTGCATCTGCGCCTGCCCTGGTGATCACTTCCATAATATCATGGCGGATTTTACGGATATCCTCATCCGTAGGGTTTGCAACATTTCGCTCCATCTGCTCACGCACAAGTGCCAGAGAGACACCGATCGTAGAAATGTACGGTGCATTTTCCGCAATCTTATGCCGGATTCCCATTTTTTCTCCCAAATATGGTACGACAACCGACGCCGAACCACCACCACCGACCAGACAGATCAGGTTCGGATTCAGATTATAATCTGCAATCAGTTGTTTTACAATCTCGCCAACTTTCGTCATCGCAATATCCATTGCCTGACGGCACAGTTCTTCCACCGTGCTCCCCGTCATAGATGCCAATGCCCCCCATGCGATCTTCGCTGATTCCACATTTCCGGCAGCATAGTCATCCGCCGGCACATAACCCAGAATATTTGCGGCACCTGCCAGTGTAAGCGCATAGCTCTCGCCATTTGCACAGGCAACAACCGCATAATCCGATGTATCGTCCTCGCGCGGTGCGATCAGCTCTATCTTTGGATTCTTCATCTTATCGGTGTCAGTAAAGACCTCATACTCTTTCTCTGCGATATGTGCGGATCTTGGTCCGACATCTGCGATCTTACCTCCACGCACCACGATCATACTGCCTCCGGCAATTCCAAGTGTACGCACATCCAAAGAAGTCAGATATAACTTTCTTCCCCCGATCTGTGCATTTTTGATCATAACCTTGCCATCTTTGATCGCTGAAATATCGGTCGATGTTCCACCTGCCTCAAGGAAAATGCCATCTGTCAGTTTTTCATACATCAGTGCTCCTGCCACACCTGCTGCCAGGCCGGATAGCATCGTAAGAATCGGTCTCTTCCGCACCTCATCGATACTCATGACGCCGCCATCACAGCGCATGATCATCAGCGGTTTTTTAATACCGGAATCTTTTACCGCATTTTCCGTCATGTTGGCAGTCTCCATCATTTTGGGGATCAATGCCGCATTGACTGCTGCTGTCCTCGTCCTCGCCTGCAGTCCGTAAAGCTGGGAGATCTCATGTCCACCTGTAGCGACCAGTCCTTCTTTTACCGCCAGGCCAATAACTTTCTGCTCATTTTCCGGATTATCAACAGAGTAACTCTCCGAAGCCACGATCACCTCCACATTTTTCAGTTTCAGTGCATCGATTGCCTCTTTTACAGCCTCATCGGTAAGTGAGGCTGCATCTATAAATTCATGCTCTGTATATAAATATTTTCCCGGTGCCAGCTCGATATTTCCGACTGTCGTCTCCTTGCGGGAACGTTCTGCCTCCATACCACTTCCCATGCCAACAATACCAACACGTGCCACATCTCCCTCTAACAGGGCATTGGTTGCCTGTGTGGTTCCATGTGCGATAAATATAACATTATCCGGAGAAATTCCATTTTTTGTGAGTACCGTATTGATCGCCTCAATGATTCCCTGCGCCACACCGCGCTCGGCATGATGTGTCGTCGGCACTTTTTCTTTTGCAATGACCTCATAGGTCTCATTATCTACGACTACGGCATCCGTAAATGTTCCTCCGACATCGATTCCGATCCTTACCTTTCTGTTATCCATATGTGAAACATACCCTCCTTGAATGATCCTTACTGTTTAGAATAATGCTACTGCTGCGTAAATCAAGATTCCAAGTGCCATTACCATGGTGTATGGAAGTGTTGATTTCAAAATATCATTAACATCGACTTTTGCATAATCTGCTACGATGACATTCTGTGTGTTTGTCGGGTCTGATACACACTGTACCACGCTGGTACTACGAAGTGCCATACCAACTGCTGGTGCACTCAGTTTTCCTGCTGTCAGGAAAATATTTGCGAGACCAGAGCCAAGACCGTACATATTTAACGGTCCACGATACAGAGCCAGTGGAGAAAGAACTGTAAAAATTACAATGTACATAATCGGGTTTGATGGAAGAATCACACTAATGATTGGCTGCATCAGAGCAGATGTTTTCTGTGCTGCCACTCCATTTAAAAGAATTCCAATACCAATCATCAGACCGATGACTCCTGCCACATCCTTAATTCCCTCTACCATGGAGCTTGAAAGAACCTGAATACTTGAAGACGGCTTCGTAATTAATGCTGTTACAATAATTGCTACCACCAAGCTTGTCTCCGCATTCCACTTAAAGAAAAATACCAGTACGATAGGAAGAAGCGGCATCAGCATGGCAACCGGATTAACCTTTTTAGAGTTGGTTCCAGCATTCATTGCCCATGTACTTCTGACTGTCTTTTTATTTACATTGATTAAAATATATGCAACCGTCACAACCGCACAGATCAGTCCCATCACGATGGAAGATGTTTTAATAACCTCCATATCCATTCCAATGGTATCTACATAAATCTGGTACTGCGATACATTAAAAAGAAGTCCAATGTTTAATCCAAAAAGTACGAGACTTGCTGCCACGATCGGCTCAATTCCCGCAGACAGTAACAGCGGAATTGCAATCTGAGCGACCATAATAACAGGACCTGCACCACTCATAGCAGTAAAGATCAGTGCCGTTGCAGCAGTCAGTGCCAAAGCGATCATAACCGGCTTATCCCCTGCCAGCTCTGCTGCCTTACGGATAATGGCATCTGAAATTCCCTCTTTCTGAATTACTTTTGCAAAAATTGCACCAAATACGGTAACAATAATGGTGCTCGCAAGACGGGATGCTCCACCTGCAATTACATAAGAAGTAATACTCTGTGTTTCTGCATCACTTGATATAAATGGAACTCCTGCTACTACTGCGATTAAAATTCCCATACATGGAAGTGCTAAAATCGCTGGCATCTTTTTTGTCATCATAAGAGCAACTCCCGCTAAGAAGATTGCCAAAATTACTATTACCTGTAACGTCTGCATACCTATTCTCCTCCTTCAATCAGTGCATTTGTAAACTTTTTCGTGATGAGCTGCGGTCTTGTAATCGCCCCACCCACAACGACACTATAACATCCAAGTTCAACTACTCGTCTGGCTTTCTGCGGCACATCGATATTTCCCTCAGCAATTACCGGATGATGTACCTGTTTTAATATCTTGCGTATAATTTCAAAATCATTCTGTTCAATTTTGTCATTTACGCTGTACGGCGTATATCCCACAAGTGTTGTTCCAATAAAATCAAATCCAATTTCATCTGCAAATAATGCTTCCTCCACCGTTGAACAGTCTGCCATAAATTTTTGATCCGGATATTTTTCTTTCACTTTTTCAAAAAATTCTTTCAGATAAGTTCCATCTGGTCTGATGCGCTTTGTTGCATCCACTGCAATAATTTCTGGTTTTATCTCCATCAATGCATCTACCTCTTTTAAGGTCGGTGTAATATATACTTCTGAATTGTCATACACCTCCTTGATAATACCGATGATTGGAAGTGAAACATTCTTTCTTATCTCAAGAATATCTTCTACCGTATTTGCCCGAATTCCTGCTGCTCCACCCTCATATGCGGCTTTGGCCATCCGCCCCATAATAAATGATGAATGTAAAGGTTCATCTTCTAGTGCCTGACACGATACAATCAGCTTGCTTCGCAAATTCTCAAACTGCGCTTCCATTCTCTTACTCCTTTCACATCACCTTTGGGATCCTCTGTGATATAAATTTTATACCCCGAATTTCCGGTTTTTTCAACGATTTTACCCGATACTGAATCTACTTTCCTTCAAAATTGATATTTTTTGTTTTTGCGAAACTTCTTTCACAAAATTCTTTCAAAATTCCGGTTTCTTTTGTACACTTTTGCACAAACATCAGAAGAAGGTTCATCAAAATTGACAAAAAAAGAGTACTGATCACAAGCTGCACTTATAATCAGTACTCCTTTTCTGCCCTCACTAATCTTCGTTTTTAAAGATCACACTGCGGTAATTATTTAACACTTTATATAAGATCATACCTAACACATAGCAGGAAATCACTTCGCCGATTCCGACAGTCAACATAAAGAATGGGATCGTCCCCTCTGCCATGTACACATATGCCAGAACAAACGGTACAATGATCGTATTTGCCACGATCGGTGGTAACGGAGCCAGCCATTTGTGCTTTCTTAACGCATAAGTTCCACATGCCCCGATCAGTGTCGCAAGACTGCCAAACACAACATCAAGCGGCATGCAGCCGGTGAGCAGATTGCTGAGCAGGCATCCTATAAAAAGTCCCGGAATAGCTGCCGGTGTAAATACTGGTAAAATGGTAAGTGCCTCGGAAATCCTGACCTGAATTGCGCCGGAAGCAAGATTGAATGCACTGATAAAATAAGTCAGTACAACATAGATAGCTGCGATAAGTGCAGCTTGCACGATAAGTAATACTTTTTTGTTTCTCATTTGTTTCTCCTTTAGTTTTGTTTTACGAGTGGAAGGTCTCGAACACTCGATATTACTGCAACTTCCTGAGTCTAACATAACTTTTGGAAAAAAGCAACACCCCGGCAGAAACATTTGCTTTTTTTATATATTTTATTTATTTTTGTATAAATTTATTTATATGCAGCTTTCGCACCCATGCAGTAAATGACCAAAATATCCCTCTCACCGGTCGCAGCAGCAGCCACATACCTGATAAAATTACATAAAATGGATTTTTCACGCTGATGCGGTGTCCATTTCTTACAAATGCAGTTAGAATCCCCTTTATCTGGTCTTCCTGCACCGGTCCTTCTATCTCCATCTGATTATCACCGACCATATAAAACTGACCATCCCTGCATTTTACGACACGGTGTAAAACCAGGATACTTCCTTTTCTGCGATATAACACGACATCTGCACGCCGAATTTTTTTTACATCTGCCTTTTTTATGACTGCAGCATCCCGCCCCGGTACAAACATCGGGTACATACTATATCCTTCGGGATAAATCTGTATTACTTCCCCCGCTTCTAATAACTGCTCGATATCGTACTTCATTACATTCCCCCCGTTAAAATCACTCCGTCTTTTTTAATTTCATGACATCCGGAAATATTGTAGCATTTCCATTTTGCTAATGCTATAATATTTCCAATTCATTTTCATGTAAAGGAGCCGCAGCCATATGAAAATATCTGACGGATTTTTTAAAACAACACTTTCCTCTGTTCCCTATGTTCTTCCCTATGGGCAGAAAATTGCTGACCATGCCCGTTCTCTGCGTCTGAATGAGTCTGGTGCCCTTTTATGGGACACTCTCTCCACCGGTGCGGATAAAAGCACACTTTTGTCAATCATGAAAAACTACTATAATGCAGATGAAACTATGCTGCCACAGTTCGAATCTGACTTGGACAGTTATCTTTCCACCTTAAAAAAACTTGGCATGCTTTCTGACAATACACTGACACAAACTGCCTGCCCGGATCATGTCTGGACCGGCAATACTTTTCCTGCACTTTTTTCCGACAATCACGCACTTAAATATTTTAAGATCGGTACTCTCTGCTTCTCATGGTCCGGTCCGGATGTTTTGTTTGACACTTATTTTAAAGATTTTTCCTGCGAAGCCGCTGTGGCTGATCAGGCCATTCTGGTACAGACCGGAAAGCCGTCGGGGCTTTTAGAAGGAACACTGCTGCTTAGTACTGCCGAGCTTACTATCTTCGACGTTACAGACACTTACCGTTTTGTCTTTGGCACCCACTGGGGTATTCATGAAATGCGTGTAAAAAAAGACGGTTCCGCCGCCGTCCTCTACTGCACCGACGACTACACCACAAACCACGCAGATGATATCTTTCATGCACTGCGTTTTGCTTTCCTGATTGTTGCAGCATGGCATGACCTTTTTGTCCTGCATTCGGTTTCCATATTATATCAGGGCAAAGCCTGGCTCTTTTCCGGCAGTTCCGGCACCGGCAAATCCACACATGCAGACCTCTGGATGAATCAGTACCAGACTCCGGTTTTAAACGGAGATCTGAACATCCTTGGCATAAAAAACGGAATGCCTTGCGTATACGGTCTGCCCTGGTGTGGAACCTCTGAAATATACACCACCACGACCTATCCACTTGGCGGCATTGTATTTTTAAAGCAGGCTCCTTTTAACCGTGTCGATTTTCTCTCTCTGGATGAACAGGCACTTTGTCTGGTGCAGCGCATGATCTCTCCGACCTGGACAAAAGATCTGGTGCTAAAAAGCCTTGCATTTGCAGAAAAACTTGCCCCGCTGACACGGATTCTCCGGTTGAACTGTACCAAAGATCCCGAAGCTGCAGCCGTCATGAAAGCAGCTATCGATTTGTCTGTCTGAGCTGTTTTCTTTTAAAAATCATCCATCATTTTCTGTACTTCCTGTGTTGTCAGCACGACACACTTCTGCTCACGGATACCATACACTCTCTCACATACTGATAATACTGTCGGACGGTGTGTGGTCACAATGCAGGTGCGCGGCTCATCTGTCTGCATAATATTTTTCAAAACCTTTCGCTCTGTTGCAACATCAAGTGCACTTGTTGCCTCATCTAAAAGCAAGATCGGCGCATGGCGAAGCAGTGCCCTTGCGATGGAAAGGCGCTGCGCCTGTCCCTCTGAAAATCCTCCTCCCCGCTCTCCTACTCTGCTGTATATTCCATCCGGCAGTTTCTGCACAAACTCCCATGCGCAGGCTGCTATAAGGACCTCTCTGATTTCATCATCCGTAGCGTCCGGTCTGACGTTGCGCATATTCTCTGCAATTGTTCCGGAAAACATTGTATTTCCCTGTGGTACATAAGAAAAAAGCCGACGTGCTGCTGGTGTGATTGCAAGTACTTCTCCTGTTTTCTCTCCCACCAGATCCTCCGCACCTCCTTGTATATGTAACAGAGCAAGCATGATACGTAAAAGTGTTGTTTTTCCTTCACCGGAAGGTCCCACTAACGCAACGATCTCGTGTGGATGTGCTTCAAAATCCGCTTCTGTAAATACTCTTGTTCCATTGTGGTAGGTATAAGACATCTTAGAAAAACAAAGACCGATACCACGCTCCCTGTTCTCCTCATAAAATTTTTCTACACGTTCTGCATCCGAATAATCTTCTTTCGGCATTCCAAGGATATCCATCAGCCTTCCCGCAGATGTGGTCAGTGAAATTGCCGTCGGTACCAGCGACACAAGCTGATTTAATGTTCCTGTCAGCGAACCGGATAAAGATAAAAACATCGTCATAGTACCATAGGAAATCGCACCACTCCAGACACGGTAAATACCAAATCCATAACAGCTATATGACACTGCAAGCCCGACAACCGATAATAAGATCGAAGTTGCCATGGACATTTTCTGGAACTCTAATTTCATGCTAAGGTATTCTTTCTGCAGACCGCGCAGCCGTTCTCCGTAGAGACGCACCAGATCAAATGCTTTGATCGTCTGTATATTAGAAAATGCTTCCTGGTTAAATCCTGACATCTTCGCATTCATGGCTGCACTTTTTTCATTATTGCCCTTCATGCGTTTTAAGATCCGTTTCGACATAAGCATGCTGACCGGCATGCCAAGCATGGCAAGCAGTGCAAACATCGGATCATTGTAAAAGACAAGTGCAAATGTACTGATGAATCGCACCGTATAGATGACCAGATTTGGAATCCAGCTTAAAATACCATTCGAAATGTTGGAGGCATCAGAATTCCAGCGTGTCAGAAGATCACCCGTATGATACTTCTGGATCTCTTCAAGATCCGTCACAAGCATTTTATCAAAAATATCTGCTTTGATATCATTGTCCACACTGATACTGATCTTATTGGAAAAATAACTTGTAACCTGTGAGATCAGCATATTTCCTATGGAAAATCCGATATACAGACAGAATGTACGCACTAAAAGTCCTGCCTGCTGTCCAGTGATAATATCGACCATATCCCTTGAGATCAGACTTGATATCAGTGAAATGACCGTTCCCGACAGACCAAGAAGGGTATAAAAAATCATCTGTTTCCAGTACTTTCTCGCATACTCATAGATCCAGACAGTTTCCCGCCACATATCTTTTAATACGCCCTCTTTGATCCTTTTATGATAATGTCTCAGACTGTCTAACATAATAATCTCCATTTCATTCCGTTCCCGGTTATTATAACAAATCTGTACCACGAAAAAAAGAGGTTACCACATGGATATGTGTCAGATAATCGCCCAAACACATGCCATATGATAACCCTGTTCTGATTTCTATATGCTCTACATAGACCAATCCGTTACCGTATCATCCGGTCCGTATCCTTTCTTTTCCCATGTTGGCTTACGGTTTCCATTATCGGTATCATAGCTTCCAGCGTATCCGGAATCCACGTAATGTGTCTTAAGTCCACAAGCTGAAGCTGTATTAGCCGGACATCCCAGACATCCGAACTGCTGCCTGTAACCTCTGGTACCCCCATTCCATGAAGAATAGTCCGGTGCCTGCCAGTTGCCGTTCATATACTGGCTGTCACATTTTATGCCGCTTGCTACATGGTCGTTTGCACCACCGCTTGCAAGATACACGCCTTCTGCCGTATCCTAATATGCGATGATCGTTGGTCTTTCATATCTGTTGATTACTTCTATATTCCTCAGTTCATTTATTATTTTATCTTACCGGATCTGTCCCTTAGTCTGTAATACTTACCCCTGTAATTGCAAGACCTGCATCTGACTGTACGACCAGATCGCCAAACCCAATATTATCCGTCGGATTCTGATGATATCCCAAAGCAATGCAAAGGGAACTTGTTCCGTCACCTGATGTACATCCTGTACCACCGGATACATAACTGACCGGCTGGTTAAACGAAATGTTCAACTGCTGTGCTTCCCTGGTATGATCTGCATCATGTTTACCATTAACCTGAATGCGGTAATCTCCTCTTCCGTCCTGCGGAGTCTGATGTATATAAGCAGATGCTGTATAACATCCTGCCCCACTTGCCAGATACACCCCTTCTGCAAGTTCATCACTGGTAACTAACATCGGTTTCATATACTCTCTCATATGAACTTCCCTCTCCCTGTTTTTAGTCTTATTCTATAATTTTACCCATATCCGTCTGTACTGTCAAGCATCACCACACGTCTTTTTTCTCCCAAAATCGACTTTTTAATGATCTCCACATCTTCTCCACCCGGCAGCAGAGATTCAATGCACCTTGTCATGTAACTTTCAGAGTTATAGCATGGAACTACAAAGCTAAGATATATTTTTCTGTTCTCTGTCATAATTTTTCCTTCCTTTCACAGTTTATCTTACGGAAAAACTCAAACAAAATCGGAACCATTTTACGATTCGAGTAAAATGGTTCCGATCTTATATCCTTCATTTTCTATTTTCTGTTCATTGGCAAATGTGATAAAACTGCCGTCTGCTGTATCACGCAGTGCAAAATACACACTGTAGCATCCCTTTTTTACTCCCCGAAGCGGTACACTGACAGAAAAGCTCTCTTTTCTGTCTGCTTCATTTTCTCCCAAAAGCGATCTGACATCTCCTGATGGACTTTCCTCATAAATCGTCTGTCCGTTCTCATCTTTCACAAGAAGTACCGGCTCATATTCTTTATAGACCGGTGCAAAACCGACATTTTGCAATGCCACTGTGATCTCTGCCGTATCTTCCCAGAAGTCATGCTGCATGGAAACTTCTGACAACAGCAGACGATAGCCTAAATGTCTGCGTATATACGAAAGGCCATCCATACCATCAAAACAATCCTCTGTCTGCACCTTAGATGATGCCCATTTTTCCAATACGGCTTCATCATAATCCTCATTCAGATAGGTCACATGCATGGTTTTCAGATCCGCAATGGCATGCTCGAAATCATTGTATCCGTTGTCAATAATGACCTCCCCGCCATTTGGCACACGTGAACATAACTTTTCCTGAAATGCAAGTTCTTCACTGCGGTTCCATGCCTGATCCACCCCGGCTTCTGCAGCACTCTTCTCCCCATAAGTTCCGCAGTCATTGCCGCTTCCTAACATTCCGTCATTGAACAGTCCCAGCATGTCATATAAAGGATCATTCGGACCATTTTTTCTGGAAACGTCTGCACTTTCCATGATCTTCCTCCACTGTACCGGTGTTCGCACAGCAAGATACATCTGACCATTTGTCGATTGTACAAGCTGTTTTGCAAGCTGCTGCAAAGAATCCGTTTCTGCATATTTTGTTCCATTCAGTTCCCCCCAGTTGCCGACAAAAAGCCCCTGTAGTGTAAAAACAGAATCCCTGTATTTTGCCAATACCTCTCCTGTCTGCTGCATATGTTTTAACACAATGTCAATACTCTGTGGCTCATACTTTTCATTTTCTCCATTCCAGTCATACAAAAAACGTACGATCCAGTGTACTTTTGCAGCCGACATCGCCTGAAACAGTTTTTCTATATTTTGCAGACCTTCTTTTGATATCTCTTTTTCCCGATATTCCCTTAAATTGATCTGCACCATGGCAAGTGCATGATCTGAATCTTTTTCCATCTGTGTGTCTAACTGTTCCCCCATATCCACCGGTTCGTCCGATATCAAAAACCCATAAATATGATAAAAACCCCGGTCCGGATTCCATATTTCCTCTGAAGATTCCGTAAAATTTTCTTCCGTCAGCATTACTTTCCAGTGAAAATAGTCATGTACTCCGGCAATAATCCCGGCAATCACAAGCACAAACAGAATGAAAAACAGTAATTTTTTTCTCATTCTACTCCTCTTTTTTAGTCCATTTCAAACAGTTTCATTTTTGTTACCAGACGGCTCCGTTTTTTTGCATTTTTTAAGATAGCTATGCTCGATATTCCGCGAAGTTTCCGGTTACGGTATACAAATCCGAAGAATGTCCTTACCCACAAAATGGGATAAAGTATTTTATACCTTCCGGCTTTCGGATGGCTTAAATGCATCTGATGATGGAACTCCCGGATATAATCCATCCATCCAGTCCCCCTCATGGCTACCATCCGCTCCGGGGCCGCCTCACCAAACTCTTCAGATTCCATGATCTCTGTAAAAAATTCTTTCAGGTAAGATTCATCCTTCATACCGTCAGCTTCGCCCTGATTTTTGAGAAACTCCACCTTTTGTTCTGATAATCCCAGATATCTGATACAAAATTCCGTAACGACACATGCAAAATTTAAAATTCCGCATTCCCGGACCAGATTTAAAAATATCTTATCTTCCTCTGCCGTACATCCATGTTCCCAGAACACAACCCAGTCACATAAAAGTTTTAATCCAAACCCCGAACGCAGAAAATGCTGAAGCATATGTAACAGCAGATAAAATGCCTGATACGGTGGTGATGTCAGGAAAAAATCCACCCCCATCACATTTTCCGTAACTCTGTTTTCAAAGAAAGTCTTCTGACATTTTTTCATAAAAGCGTTCACTTCCTGTGAATCAAATGGCTCCACCAGCGCACTATGCAGTTCCAGGCGAATCCCTTCCTGACTTATATAAGTAAGATGATGATTTTCCTGATGACCACCTTCCGCCATAAAACCATGCGCTAACAGATAACTGCCCGCTTTCTGCGCCGTCTGTTCATCCTCAAATAAAAGATCAACATCCCCTGATTTACGCAGTTCCGGCACCGGATAAAGTCCTGCTATACCGCTTCCCTTCAGTAAGATCGTATGCATCCCTGCATCCTCCAAAAGTCCGGTCACATACCTGCTCATAAACAGCAGGCGATAAGACTGCCCTACAGTCTGTATACTTTTCTCTTCCACCCTTTTCCAGTCTTCCCCGTTTTCAGGCAGGATGTCTTCCAATACATCATATAAAAGCGGCAGCACACGATGGTTATCCGCTATCGAAAGAATGCTTTTCCAGTCTGTTTTCTGTTGTTTTATCTTTTCACATTTTTGTTTTATATCTGCCGGATTATCCTCATGCAACTCTGCATGCAGAGCTGCATCCAGAAGGCTGCACAATATAAGTTCTTTTTCTTCATTTTTTTCTTCATTTTTTTCTTCCATCGTTCCACCTCTTCTTCCAGATAGCAAGTGCCTTTCTCTTTACAATCCCAAATTCTTTTGTACGGCAAAAACATAAAAGCATCACAAGATGTGGCACTACCGCACAAATGAAAAGTCTTTTCAAAAATACAACAATGACACTGCCGCCTGAAAATGCACATATCCTGTCTGTTCCATACCATGTCAATCCTGTCACTGCTGCATAGATCACATAACGGACAAAGAATGAAGATACTTTCGCATGCAGTCTTTGCCGGTACAGAACATATGGCTCCACCCATACAGATGTGAGCATGGTAGAGAGAAACGTTCCTGCAAATACTCCAAATGTTCCTGCCTTCCATACCAGAATTACCGAAATGACAAGGTTTAACACTGCTTCTACCAATGCTTTATACCTGTCAAACCAGAACAATCCAAGTGAATCTCTGAATGTCAGTACCGCTTTTCTCGTTCCATTGATATAGAAATTGATGCATAAGATCAAAACCACAGGCATCTGAAACAAATACTGCTTTCCAAATGTGAGTTCCACAAATGGATTTAACAATTCATACAGACAGATCGCAGCGAATCCATAAAGCCAGTTTCCGATAAAAAAAGCCGTCTCAAAAATACTCTTTACTCTTTTTTCGTCTTCCGTTGCCCCAAGATTTCCGACACTCGCTGTGATTCCCTGAAAAATCTGATCCAGCACCTGTCTGACTGATCCGATCAAAAGGTAATAATTTGAATAAATACCTACACTGACAACCCCCACAAAGGAGGAAATAAGCAGGTTATCTGTATTATTGACCACTACATTTCCAAGTTTATGCATCAGCATGGCTTTTATATTGCGGAATATATCTTTTCTCTCTTCTTCCGGCAGTTTTTCTTTTGTTTTCTCTTTCAGATAGGGATACATCCGATCCGCCTTCAACGAGATACAGATATTTGAAAGCAGTGTACAGACAATATAAATGATCAGGAATAATATAAAATTGTGTGTTGTAAGTAAAATGAGGATCTGACAGATATCCTGCAAAATCAGAAAAGCCGTCTGATATAAAAGAACGATATAGTTCAACTGATGCACTTCGATCAATGTTCTTTTATATACCAGCAGATACGATACGACCGAATTTGCCAGATATAAAAAATAAATAAGCATCAGATGATCCACATCCGGCCGGTTTTTCATAAGAATATCAAAGAAAGGGACGATCGACAGTCCTAACACTGCCACACAGCCTGCTGTAATACGGTAGAATGTCTGAAACATCCGCATCAGAATCTGCTGTCTTTTGATATCCCCCTGCGCGATCGGGCGATAGAGCGCATAACTGATCGCCGTCTCCACACCAAGTTCTGTCAGTGAGAGTACATTTAAGATATCTGTGAAAAGTCCGTTGATTCCGACATAACTTTCACTGAGTGTATGTGTAAATACCACACGTGTCACAAATCCCATCAGGATCGCAGCGATTCTTGAGATCATTGCAACCATGGTATTCATGGTAGAATATTCTGTTCTGCTCTTTTCCATCTGTATTCTCACCTCTCTCCTATTTTCACAAAATGTGCCCGGTTATTCAGATTCCACACCGTGCAGTAACCGGTAGACTGCGCCAAATGCCCTTACGCTGACACTGATCATACAGGCGCTTCCCTTTAAATGAAGTGAAACCTTTTTATCCATAAGATACTGGGGCAGTTTTTGTCTGACATATTTTTTTATTTTTCTGCAGTCAGCGGCAACATAATTACCGTTCCGGCTCATTGCAGCAGCCATCCCCATCAGATCAAACAGATAGTGGTTTTCAAATAATTTTTTATACTGTGGATACCTGCGTGAATACATCCTGCAGTAATCCTCAAACATCATCATTGCCTTCTGGTATGTTCTGTCATATCCACAATTGCATACACCTGATTTTCTCTGCATATAATAATATTTCGTTTTTGTTCCGCATACGATTCTGCCACATTGCTCTAGTACCCGGCAGAACATCTCATAATCTTCCGCAAAAGACAGTTCCGTTGAAAAACGGATTCCGTCAAGAACCTCCCGTCGAAACAGTTTATTCCAGACATAGGCACGCAGATAGCATCTCTCATGCAAAACACCAAGTGCTTCTCTTCCGTTTAAACAGACCACATTTCTTGGACTTTCAAACCTTTTTTCCACACCGGAATCATATTTGTACCATCCGGAACATGTGGCGATCTGTGCTTTATATGTTTTTAAAAGCCCGGTCAGGTAGGTATACATATCCGGATCTAATACATCATCCGCATCAACAAATGCAATATATGCACCTGTTGCCTCCTTCAGACCTTTATTTCTCGCACCAGACACTCCTTTATTTTTTTCGTGATATACTTTTATACGCGCATCTGCACCCTGGAGCCTGTCACATATCTCTGCAGAACCGTCATTAGATCCATCATCGATCAAAAGTATCTCCAGATCCGGATATGTCTGACCCATAATACTCTGCACACAGCTTTCCAGATAATTTTTCACATTATATACCGGCACGATCACACTGATCTTGTCTGTCTTTTTTGTCATGTTTTTCATACTCCCTTTTTATCTGAGATATAGCTGTTCTCCTGCCCCCTCATTTGCAAAACGTATCTCCGCTTTTCCTCTGCATCTTGTCAGCTTCAGATAATATTTTTCCTTTCCATCCTGCAATCCTGACAGTGGAAATATAATTTTTGCTGTTTCATGTCCGGATAATGTCCGGATATCATAATCTGCCGTATAAACATCTTCTGTTCCGTCCATATTTTCCTTAACCAATGCAAGTTCTGCTTTATCACAGATATTGGAAAATCCGGTATTGGCTATCTCAATTTCTATTCTGTCTGTATAAAATACAGCTTTCTCTGCCACAAAACGATATCCCAGGTGTGCACCAATATACTGGTAGAAACTGCCCCATTCCCCATATTCCATCTGTTTCCATTGGTCTAATATCTGCCCCTCATAAATGCTGTTGAGATATGTAACCCGCAAATCTTTCAGCGAAAGCAGCATTTCTTTCACAGGTGCCTCCTGCCCAAAAAGCACTTCCCCACCAAACGGAACCAATCCACATGTTTCCCGCATATAAACCAGTTCATCTTCAATGCACCAGTCCTCTGTCCACACACTGTCATCACGATGCTTCTGTCCAAAGGTCCCCATATGATTTTCTGAGCCAAAGATCGCATCATCAAATACTCCAGGCGCCAATTCGCCATCCTCTCCTGCCACTGCCATACGGCAGAAAGACGGTTTTCTGAGTGCGATCTTAATGTCCGGTCCTATCGCCTCTCTCCACGCTGCATAGAGTTTCCTGATGTATTCCTGATCCAGAAACTTAGATCCATGCATTTCCCCCCAGTTACCGATAAATAATCCCTGTGTTACAAAGATATCATCCTCATGTGCACGCACAACCGCTCCCATCTGCCTCATATGTGTTAAAATCATGGAAAACAACGTCGGTTCCCGTTCCATTCCTTTCCCCTTTGTGTCATACAAGACACGCAAAATGACCTCTTTCCCGTAACAGTGAAAACATTTTAAAATTTCATCAGCATACGCAAGTGCTTCTTGCGGAAGCTCTTTTCCCCGATATGCCCCGATGTCAAATCGTACCAGCACCAGTGTCTCGTCATCCCAGAAAGGCTGATATAAAAGCCCATCCGTATCTCTCTTATCCAGTGTAAATGTGTAAATATGATACCATCCTCTGCCCGGATTTGCACATTCTTTTCTGCTCTCTTCCGGGAATCTTACTGTAAAATGTTTTTTATTTCTGTTCTTCCAGAAAAACATCTTCTTTCCCTGCCCCCGCATCAATTTTTAGTACTTTTACACGGAATACTACTCCGATAATTGAAAACACCATACGAAACATGTAAATAACCGGTTTCAGTCCGGAATGCATACTGACCCCCGTCTGCCTGTTATGCATGACTGCCGGTATCTCTTCCACCTTAAATCCAAGCAGCAGCATCTGAATGATCATATTTGCATCCGGATATTTATCATCAAAATGCTTGTATTTCGAATAATATAAAAATGCCTTCCGGCTAAGTCCCTGCAGTCCGGTTGTCGGATCATATATATGACGTCCTGTCGTCATTTTGATCATCTTACGGAACAGCGCATATGCCAGTTTTTTTGTCATGGAAACCGGAAAATCAGAACTTTCCTCCATAAATCTTGATCCAAGCACAATGTCCGGATATCTGCCATCCGCATCCTTCTGCCGGAGTCTCTCATAAATTTGGGGAATATTGCATACATCATGCTGTCCGTCTGCATCCATCTGTATCACATACTTATATTTCCTTCGTATCGCATACTTATAACCGAGCTGTAAGGCACTGCCGTAACCAAGGTTAAACACGTGCGTAACTAACGTATGTCCATGCGCCTTTACCACCCAGTTTGTTGAATCCGAAGATGCATCATTCATAACAAGAATATCGGCAATAGACGCTATTTCCGGCTTTTCAAGTTCACAGAGCACTGCTTCGATATTCTTTTCCTCATTGTATGCAGGCATAATAATCAATAACTCTTTTTGCTTTTTCATTTCCATTCCAATCCTCTTTTTTGCTGCATGTATCTTTTCCGTCAATCTGACAGTAACCCGGTCAACAGTTCCATATCTTTCTCAAAGACAACATTTTTTTTGAGAGATGCCTCCCCGTACCGTTTTCTCATTGCCACATCTTCCACCATTCTGCATACAGCATCACTGACTGCTTCTGGTTCTAATCTGCATAAAATACCATCCACACCATCTTTGATCTGTTCACGGCTGCTCTCCGACGCAATTACCGGAAGTCCAAGTGTCTGTGCCTCCTGTATCGCAATGCTTTTTCCTTCAAATCCGGTTGCATGTACATAGATATCTGCACCCTTATAATACGGATACGGATTTTCCACAGATCCACACAGAATAAAATCTTTCTGTAAGCCAAGTGACCCGATCAACCGTTCGAGTTCCCTTCGTTTTGGTCCTTCCCCAAGAACATACCAGCGGACATTTTTATGTTTCTCTTTTATCATTTTCATTGCACGTATTGCTGTTGGATAAGATTTTTGTTCTGTGAGCCTGCCGACCGTCAAAAGCCTGATACCGTCAAAATCATCAGAAAATCCACCGGGTTGCAACGCCTTTGTTTTTATTTTTTCTGTATTGATGATATTATGAAAAACCTTTGTCCGTCCACTGCATTCCGGATAAACCTTCAAAAACTGCTGCTTTATTTCTTCCCCGATTGGAAAAACAGCATCATATTTCAGATAACAGTCACGGTCTGACTTCCTTGTATATCCTGCTTTCGTGTAATCAATATGTATGAACGCAGCCTTTTTCTTTGCATGGACGTGATCTGCAACATAATATGCCGATCCCCCCTCTAAATATGCAACCGCAAGATCATATTCTTCCGCAAACCGCTCTCCTCCATCAGACAGCACACGCCAAAGCAGTTTATCCGGTAAAATCTTACGTTTCTTTAACATATCCGCAAGCAATGACAAAAGATACGGCATCAGGCGGAATATGGTTCCACGGACAAACATGGTCTTTAATATTGTCCTGTACATGAAATATCTTCCCTCTTTCTGCAGAACAGACAAGGGCTGATACGATTTATTTTTCAGTATCACTTCTCCCGGCAGCCGCTTTACCAGTTCTCCCTGCCCCATCAGGACATAAAGAGATATTTCATACTGTACATCTTTTGTTTTTTCATTTTCCTTTATCAGTTTTTCAAGCAGTTCTAAAAGTGCCATCTCCGCACCGGCTCCGCCTAACGTATTAATTACGAACAATATCTTCTTTTTCATCCACAAGCACCTTCAGCTCCTGCAATATTCTTTCATTTTCCTGATTGAGCAGCGATACCTGCATCGCCAGTTCCTGATTTTTTACTACCACAACTGACACTGCCATACTGATCTTAAACAAAAACAGAATTATAACAGCAAACACCGCAAACATAAGCAAAACGATATTTTTTGCCCCACTCCACAGATAACAGACATCATCCAGGCTTACAACGATACCCGCCACAAGTAATGCCAGCGAAACGATCGCCCAGCCAAGTCCGATCACATCTGTGAGTTTCTGTCTTGCATACATAAACAGATCCATAATAAGCAGAAATATACCAAAACCTATCATCAACACTTTTAATATCATGCCCTGATCCCCTCTTTTCTGTCATAACTTTTTGCGGAAGGTTTTTTTCCTCTTTTTATTTTAAATAATTCACCCTGGCAGAAAATATGCACATCCATATGTCGTTCCACCCAGCGAAGTCTGAAATATCCAACAGTAAACCCAAGGAAACTTCCCATGACAAGCCCCGCACCATACCAGAGGTCAGGGAGTTCCTTTGAAAACAGCGTTCCAAAAAAAGTACCCATGCAAAAACATACCGCTGTTAAAAGTGCTCCTGTCATGTCATTAAAATAATACAGAAAAATCAGTTCCGCGTACAGCAGGAAAAGAATAAAATATCCGGCTGCAAGACAAGGATAAATCTGCATTACAAGCCCTGAAAATCCCATTCCCGGCAGCAATATCACACAGAGCAGATAAAGCACAACCGAAACGATAAACTGGATTCTCACAAGATTCATAAGCTCGGCGGCAAGCTGGCGGAACATTCTGTTTTTGGCATTGTTGATATCTTCCCATCTTCCACCGATAACAGCCTCCGAATAAGCCTTGTATCTCTCATGAAAATGCATTTCCACGCGGCTGATAAAAATAATAGTCGACGAAAGATTCGTAAACATTGCCAGACAGGTTGCCATATCATATGCCGGCGCATAGACAAATGTATCTGCCACCGTCATCTTTAAATCCGTCGTCCAAAATACAAAATTATGTATATAAAGTCCTAACGTATACAGCAGATTTGTTGCAACAAGATGCCAGTAAATTTTAAAATAGCGAAGCACCTTGCGGTACTGATGACTGTTTCTTTTAAAGTAACTCTTTATGGTTGCTGCTGATATTGATGCTGTCAGAAAAAATCCGATCGTAAGTGAAAGTAGCATGCTGTATATGATATCTCTGTGAAAGACTTTTACGAGCAGCCATGCAAGCCCAAATGCTGCCGCCATTCCCATCAGGAAAAATAAAGATATTTTCTGGTAGTCTTTGCAGATTGACAGATACAGCATGGAATAAAATACCAGCAGAAGCGAAATAAATCCACAAAATCCGGTAAACACAAATACCAGATCCACCTGCCCCTTCAGATACTCTCTGATACAGAACGGAATCGCAAACAGACACCCAAACACGATATTCAGAAACAGTCCGACTTCATAGCATGGCAGGATATCTTCGTATTTCTCCTCATAAATAATATCGGACATATATCTCGATAATACAGCATTAAACGGCGCCGCAACCAGCAGGGAAAATATAAAAATATAAAGTACCGTGCCTGAAAATAATCCTCTTCTCGCATATCCCACCGTCTCATAGCCAAGGAAGTGACTCATCAGCATCACATTGCCGATCACAACAAACATTGGTGCGATCGTAACCATGGTACTGTACCCAAAGCCCGCCAGATTTGCAAGGATCGTGCGCCTGTCATATATTTTCTGAAGTTTTACACCAATTCCAGCCATAGATCACACATCCCCTTTCTTTCCCTGCTCTCTGTCTGCATGCTCAAACTGCCGGTAGATCTGCCGGTACGTTTCTCTCATGTCATTTACAAGATACCGGCTCCTTAGTCTCCGGTAACCGTTTTCTCCCATACCGATTCTCTTCTCCCTGTGCCGTGCAAGATCTACCATCGCGGCGGCAATCTCCTCCACATTCATGATATGTGTGATGATCCCTGCCTCCCCAAACGAATCCCCTTCGCCATAGATCAGTCCTCTGCAATTTCCTACATCCGTTGCAATCACCGGCTTTTTCGCAGCAAAACTTTCCAGGATCGTAAGCGGCTGTCCCTCACTGATACTCGTGAGTATGGTCATATCCATTCTGCCAAGATACTCTGTCACGTCAACTTTTCCCGTAAAGATCACATCTTCCACACCAAGCAGTTCCACCAGTTCTAAACATTCTTTTGCATATTCTTTTTCTTCGTCCGATGGTCCCATGATCCATAACGCAAGTTTTGGTGCCTCTTTTTTTGCATAAGCAAATGCCCGGATCATCGTTTTCACATCCTTGATCGGCGCGATTCTGAGCACAGCCCCGATATTGATCATATCATCATCTTCTCTCTTTTCCTCAAGACATCTGACAAATCTCTGTGCATCAATACCGTTTGGCGTGATTTTTATTTTTTCTGCGGGACATCCAAGTTCGATCTGAAGTTCCATGGCATGCTTGTAAAGGCATGTTACCTGATCTGCATACCGGTATGCAAGCAGTGACATTTTTTTAAACTGTTCAATCCAGATATTTTTATAGATACCACCTACCCACTTTGCACGGATCAGTTCCTCCTCCCGTTCCCTTGTATAAATTCCATGTTCTGAAACCATAAGCGCACATCCATATCTTTTCTTTGCCATGCTTCCGATCACCCCTGCATACCCGGTTGCAACACAGTGATACAGATCTGCTTTGGGCAGTTCCATCTTTAAGGTCAGAAATAGCGGCAGATAAATGGACCGCATCGTCCACAAAAAATCAGAAAAGACAACCTGTGAATACTTAAGCTGATAACACTCCCGCACTGCCTTTAAAAAATCTTCTCCCATCAAAAGAGCATTCAGTGAAAATTCTTTCTTTTCAAATAATGTAAACAATGTATCCCACTCAACGTTACGGTTTAAAAGTAAGGATCGCAGCGCCTCATATTCTGTCTGATTTAAGTGCAGTTTTTTATTTTTCTTCTGTTCTACCCAGTCATAATCTTCCAGATAAAGTTCATAAACTTCTGACACATTTTCCGGCAGTTCATACACAAATTTTCCCCGGTAGGAACGGTTTGCCACGATCGAAAGCACCACAAATTCGATCTCCGGAAAAGATTTTATCATGCTGTTGATCCAGCTCGACACACCACCTACCACATAAGGATAACATCCCTCTGCTACAATACATACTTTCATTCTCAATCCTCGTAAAAAAACAATTGTTTTTCTTCTTCCTCATTCAACCGGATCGTTACCTCATCATTCTCTGCACAGATCAGGTAAACACCATCCTCAACTGCAGAAAAACTTCCGCCATGCATTTCTTCTATTTCACGGCTTCCTGTATGCAGTAAGAACCATGCTTGCTCCTCTAATCCATCCACATGCAGCGAAATCGTATTATCTTCAGATTCCACGGAATAGGAAAGTGCAAAGAATCTGCGGATTCTCTGGTCGCTCTTCGAAAGAGTCGTCTCATCAAACACCATATACGGTTTCTGATAAGTACAGATGTTAGACGCCGCTTCCTTCGAAAGGACCTCCCATGCATCAGCTTTTTTCTCCGGATACGCTGCCACAAGCAGATCCCACACTGTATTGGAATATCCCAGCGCTGTCTGAATGCATCTCTGTCTGAAATCATCCATAAATGTGTGATTTACGCCGTCCCCGGTAGCCCGCTGCAGCGTCACATTTTCCTTGGCAAAAGAAATGACCGGTTCATCGTAAGTCTGTGATTCCGGGGTTACAACTGTCCTTATTCCGCCAAGTTTATCATTTTCTAAGGCATCACCAAGTTCATTTTCATTTTCCAGGAATAAAGACTGAAAACCGTAATCCGGTGCCTCTCTTTTCCAGAACTGTTCATCCTGCTCCATTTTTTCAGACAATCCGGTATCCGACACATTACCGGAGGAAAGCCCGGCTTCCCCATACTCCTCTTTCAATAATTTCAGATAATATGCAACTTCTCCCTCCCTCGGTTCATTTTCATCATTATAATCAAACTGTGGTGTCATCATACAAGTCAGTTTTGCATCGATCTTTCGTTCAATTGAAACCAGAGACGGCCAGATAATCTCCCGAAACAACGCTTTCTGTGACTGACTGTATATTTTTTCCATATTATTTTCATTTTCTGATGCAAATCCCGGATAATTTGCGATCACAAGATTTTGTGCATTAACCACCGGATAAATCTCAAAGGAAGATGCTTCTGCCATCATTGCATCCAGGATTCCAATACCGGAATTATCTTCCAGATAATCACCATTCACACAGAACACACAGGCATTTTCCAGTCCGTTTCTCCATATGATCGCAGGCTGTCTTCCACTGTCCGGCCGGACATCTTCTAACATTCCAACCATATAGCTTTTGGTTCCCTCACCCGTCACATACCACGGAACCGTAAGATCCATATCCTTATTTTTTTCTTCTTCCTCATCTTTCGCCTGATAGATGACTTCCCCGCCAAGCAGAAATCCTGCAAACAGATGTATGCCTTCGAGTGTTACTTCTTTCTGTTCCACATAACGGATTCCAAGCAGTTTTCTCAAACTGTTGTTCTTCTCGATCTCATCCGCATCCGGAAGTCCTGAAACCACAACATTTACACCATTTTCAACCGCATCACTGACCGCATTTATATTCTCCCTGTTTTCCAGATATGTTCCATCTAAGACCAGAACATCCGGCAGATCATCTTCATCATCCATGATAACATTCAGGGAGTCTGCGGTCTGAAAATCCCGCTTACTGTATGTACACCACCATTTTACCGTGTTTTTTGTTTTTTCACTCTGTCCGGCATAAAAAACCCTTGCCGTTTTTTGTTCACTCTGTCCGGATGCAGGAAACATATCCTTTTCCGTAAGTTCTGTCCGGGCACTCTCCTGATATTCATTGATTCCATATTTACTGAGTTTATCTTTCATCACACCCGTAAACTGAAACATAAACAATAAAATAACGAGCATGATAGTGATCGTAGCAAAATTTCTCCGGGATACCATCACATTTTCCTTTCCAGATCCATCTCTTTTGGCATCTGCTATTTTTTCTGCCGGCAATAGAATATATGATCTTCAAACATCCTATTGTCATTCATTATATCCATAATCAATCGAAAAATCATATAAACTGTAGGTATTCTGTTCTACCACATAACAGACAAAATCATCTGTTTCATAATACACCTGCATTTCTTTTCCATACAGTTCCATAAATGCCTGTGCCCAGTAATACATCCTTGACATTATGATCCATCTGTTTTCACCCTCATAAACGGAAATATCATTTGCTGTCGGCAGCGGTTTTTTTGCTCCTTCTTCCGAGATCCGCTGTCCGCTTCCCTCATATGCTACAGTATAATCAAGCGGTATCTTCTCAATAAAGAAATATACACGGTCTGTCGGCAATGTCAGATTTCCGTTTACCGCATTTCCTTCCATACTTCGTAAAAATGTGATCGTCTCCTCGTGACGCGCATAATCTTCCATCATTCGCAGTTCATCATTTGCAGAACAGATCGTATATTTATACTTTTCGTTTTCTCTTTTTATATTTGCCAGACAAGTGATCGCCGAATTTGACTGCAGTGCTGTTACGATCGACGGTGTACGGATCTGGTTTCCATTGACCAGTACCGCAACCAGGGCGGCTGAGGTCAGCAGTGAGACCAGATTCATCCAGATATCATGCTTAAAAAATCCAAAGACCAGTGCCACTATGCCGTCTGCTCCAAGCCCTATCGCTGCCGGTATCATGTAAGCCACATATATACTGCACCTGCTTGCATCCATAATATGCGGCAGTCCAAAACGCCATGCACTAAGAAAAATCATCAGAAGCAGCAGTCCAAATCCGGTGGACATCAGCATTGATCCGTAGTCACGTTTTCCAATGAGCACAAATAATAATCCTCCTGCCAGACAAAATCCCTCACAGCCAAAAATGAACATCATCCACTGGTCACTTGCCTGAAGCATTACAACATTGTGCACTCCCGTCCAAAGATAATCCAGACCGTTCTTTGCAATATCAGTGATCCGGAACCGTACCCTTTCCACCAGCGCAGCAAACGCTGACGTTTTTACCTGCGTTGTTTCCGGCATCTGTACATTGTCTGTGCTATTACCGGACACTGTCTGATTCATTGTATTTCCGGCCGGACCCATGCTTTCCGTCGTGCCCTGGCTCAGTGCACCCGTTGTATTCATTTCTTCGTTTTCATTATCTGTAACATCTGTTTGTTCTTCCTCATTGCCTGTATTACTGCTGCCATTGATCACGTTAAGTCCCCAGCCAAGTGATCCCTGCAATGGTGTTCCCTGTAAAAATGCGATTCCCATCGGCAGCACTGCTAAGAAAATACTTAAGATACCGGTCGCAAGTACCCGGAAAAAATATTCCTTCTTAAAAATACGAAACAGATATCCCCCTGCGATACCGATGCAGAACAGACCTGCTACCATGGTGTCATAAAAATGCACAATAAGTGTAAGACCAAATCCTGCAACAAATCCCATCAGATAACGGGTACTTTTGCACTTCCAGGTTTTTAATCCGGCAATATTTTTTTCTTTTCTGCATTGATCCACTTCTGCTTTCCGCTGTCTTAAAAAGGCAAACATAAAGTAAATTCCCGGCAGAATAAATATCATACCAAATTCCTGTGGCAGGGAACTGTAGTAACGGGAATAGGTATTCCTGTTAAAAAATGCTGCAAGCACATAAAAAAACACAGCTCCCCATGCGCAATATGATGTTCTGCAGCATGCTTTCAAAAATGCCAGCAGTGCATAATGGATATATAAAACCTGCACTACATAAAAAAGCCGGAGTAGAACATATGTTTCTATTCCTGTTACAGCATGAATATAATAGATCACACAATGGAATCCAAACGGATAAATCCCAGCTACAAATACATCATTATTTCCCATTGCATTGATCCAGTAATTGTGCACAGGTATATCGGATGCACAATAACCGTATGTATGGATCATATTGGTTCCATACATCACAAGAACCGTTGCAGTAAATACAATAAACAGCACTCCATCAGCAAAATGTCTGATGATCAGTCCACACATTCTTCTGCACAGCTTCTTCACCTTCCTGCCAATCCACTGGACTATCTCAAGAAGGAGCAGCTTGATGCCAAGCGTCTCCCGGATGACATGCGATGTTCTGTTTCCTATGACGTGCCCGATTTTTTTTGGTGAAACTCTTTTCGTACGGATCAAGGATACAATAACCGGGAGAACACTGCCCAAAATCAGTGTGAATCTTCCAGAAATATGAAGTAATTGAAGAAATAATACCAGATTGATCAGATAAAAATGACCTAATACAATATAAAAGAAAAACCTGACACTAAATATTTCATCTTTCAGCCTGCGATGCAAAAGCAGTGCCGGAACCGCTATAAAAAGCCCGGTATAGATCACAAAAATGCTGATAAACTGTAATACAGTCAGAACTTTCATCGACACTGCCATCACCTCCTTCAGCTAAAAATACGAATCAATTCCAATGTTTCTCTGTCTATTACAATATCGGATTTTTTTAATTTTTCCAATTCATCAAAGAAATCTTTTTTGTTTCCCTCTGTAAAATAAAGTTTTAAGTAGCAGGTATAGGTTGATAACTCCTCCGGATAAAGTTCCCTGCTCTTATCGCACCAGTATTTCATGCGCTTGAAATCCTTTATCTTAAGAAGCATCATACAAAGCCCCTCAATATAGGAAACCTGCAGTTTTTCCTGATATTTTTCATCCAGGAAGCTGCATGCCTCTTCCATCATGTCAATATAGGTCTGCTGTTCCTTTTCATGAAACACCTCCTGGATCAAAACTCCATACATGTACTCGATCAGGATACATGCTGCTTCTGCCGCATCGCATCCATCCTGTTTCATCTGAAGGTAAAGTTCCTGCGAACGCTTTCTGAAATCATTCAGTGCATCCCTTAATACCGTGGCGGCATAATGTGACGTTTCTGTGTCCTCACTGTTTAATGCAAGTGAAATGGATGCCAGGGAATTCTGTACATCTCCACGTACTACGTTCATTACCAGTGTTCTCAAACTGTCCTTATCACTGATTGCAAGTGCTTCCTCGATCGGTACTAAATTTCCTTCCCTCTCCTCATCAGCACGAAGATGTGTCTTTACACGCTCTTTACTGAAAATAACATCCTCAAGATCTACATTCTGTCTGAAAAAGACCTTATTAAACACCAGTCCGGCAAAAAAGAACAACGGTCCCACCACCGGACACAGAAACATAACGATGCCTTTCATCAGTATATCTGTTTTTTTCCCTTCACGTCTGCCCAGACTGCTCCATACCACGTAAAAAATAGTAACCGCCATATTGATCAAAAGGACGATACAAAATCTCTTTTCCGTAACTGTCATAAAAATATATCCTCCTGAATCTGACAGTACACTCCCTCTTTTTCAAACCTTTCTCTTACCATATCTGCATCCTTTGTACTGGTATTTGCAAGAAGTGCATACATTTTTCCGTCTTCAAGTTCACCGACATAATCACTTTGTCTCAAGAGTTTTGTAAGCCGTCTGCCAGTCTCTTCACGGTCTTTTTCCTCTGTGTCCACAGAAAGCAGTGCACACTGTGTCAGTCCCTTATCCCTTGCCTTTAAATATGCCTTTACGAGGGATGAAAAGGCTTCCGGTTCCAATATATTTGTTCCCTGTATGTATCGCTGCTGCTCTAACGCGGCAATATAACGGTTTGCACGCACCACCGCATTCTGGATCAGATAGCCGATAACTGTCAGCATATTTGCCTGTCCTAACGTCATCCTTTCCCACGGAATCCCCCAGATCATCAGTATCAGCTGCATCTCATCTTCTGAATAAATGGCATTCGCCATAAGCGGATACCTTTCATCCATATTTTTATTAATATAAACCTTCTTCCCGGCAAGAACCGTATACATGGCATCCATCTGGCTGTAATTGATCGAATTACCAAGACTGCGTGCTTTTGCTGATGTTGCAGAAAAAAGACGTGCATAAGAACGGTTCGCCACTGTATAAATTGCCACATCCTTGCTTCCCATCAGTCTTGCAAGCACTTCCGCTGCATAAAAAAGTACCTCACATGGTTCATACTGCTCAAGACTTGACGTGATCTCATATAGTTTTCCAAAACTGTCATTCTGATTTACGATCTGATTTGCAAGAATCTCTTTTACCCTGACATTGCTGACATTAATATCTGAAATATCATCCAGCTGCTTGGTTAAATATGATACCTCATGCTGCTGTTCCTCTCTCATCGCGCGAAGCTGGTCCCTTAAGTAACCTACTGCCAGACCTAAGATCAGAAGCTGTGCGATCCAGACATAGGTATTATAGTCAAGCATGACATCAAATCCGCTTCTGTGATACATCTGCCGGAAACAATATCCCGCCACGGCAAGCAGCGCAGAAAACGTTGCCTGCTGCTGTCCATACACAAGTGCAAACAACAGCACATACAGAAGATAAAAATCAATATTCTGAAAATATTCACTTCCAACTGCCCGGTTATTTAACATAAAAAATGGGATAAAACAGATAAGGTTTTCCATAAAAGGGATCAGATTCGTTATGATTTCCTTTGTTCTGCTGCCAAATCTTTGAAACAAATACCCCTTTTTCCTCACTATATCTGTAAATTCTGCTGCATGCCTGCCAAAATAAGCCGCAATCTTTTCCACATCAGTCCCGGCATGATGAATCACACGAAGCCCAAACTCTTCCTCGTATCTTTTACCGGAAAGCATAACTTCCCGGTATTTTTCGTTTTCTTCTTCTATGACACTGACTCCGGTCTTCATTCCCGCAGCAACTGCCTTAGCAAGGTCATACCGTGATATTTTTTCCCCGGAAGACAGTTGATACAATGTGTGTTTATGCTCCTTTGTCACCATCATCTGGTAAATAAACTCCACTGCATCAGCCTCGTGCAAAAGCATTATTTTTTCATTCTGTGACGCAATGATCTCACCGGTATTTACAGCCTCTAAGCACATCTTTGCGCAGATCGTATCGGTATCTTCTTTCTTTCGTATCTCCCCATACAGATGATCAAGCCGGAGAACCACAATGTCATTCCCCATCCGTGCATAATTTTTACAGATTTCTTCTCCGATGGCAATTGCCTGCCCTCTCTTGCTGCATGCCCCGGTAAGATCGTCCTCCTTCATAAGACGGGCATTTTCACCATCAAAAACACTCTCCGAAGAAAGATAGACAAATCTGCCTTTCTTTAAAGCTATATAATTCATCAAAATATTCGTAAGTCCGGCCGCGTAGGATGCCGCTGTATTTTCCACCTTGTTCCAGGAGAAATTATGGTCGTATGCCCCCCAAAAAACAACCACCTGTGGCATGATGCTCTCTAATACCTCCCGCACACAGGCATCCTCATACGAAAAATGATACACTTCAAATACTTTCTTTAAACTATACCCTTTCTTTGGTTCCTCCGTCAGAACGAATACCCTGTGTCCTTCTTTATTCAGCCTGTTAATCATAAGGCGCATGAAATTTCCGCCATTTCCAACCAGCAATATGTTCATATCTGTCCCATCCTCAAATAATACCCTGTTGTCTTAACTCCATCATAAACTGTTTCACATCACTTTGTGCACCGGAGAATGATAATTCATATTCTTTTGCAAATGCCTGTACGATCTCATCTTCGGACATTCCTGAAATATACGCACGATAAATATATGCACCACACTCGTTTAACATGAACGGTTTTTTATATTGTTTTCCCTGCTCCATATCCAAAAGCCAGTACGCCCCTGCCGCATGACGTAATTGATACCGTTCTTTCATCTAAATCATTTCCTTTCTCTTTCATGAAAAAAACTGCTCTGCAACAGTAATTTTTCCAATATATACAACCGAACCCGTCATAAAAATTCTACCGTCTTCCCCAAACTCTATAAAAAGATCTCCACCGTGCATATGTACGGTCACTTCATCTCCCACCAGCCCTAAACGGTGAGAAGCTGCTGCTGCCGCACAGGCCCCGGTGCCGGAAGCAAACGTATAACCTGCTCCACGTTCATAGATCTCAACCTGTATATTTTTTTCATCCACGATCTGGCAAAGCTGCATATTGATACGATTCGGAAAATATTTTGCATTTTCCACATACGGTCCTAACTGCATTGCCTTCTTGCGGTCTACCCGTTCAAGCATGATAACACAGTTAGGATTGCCCATGGATACACAGGTTGCATTATAAAAATTATCGCAGAAAAATATCGATTCTCCCACGACTTCTCCTTCAAATCCAAGTGCCGGGATCTGTTCTGCCTCAAATACCGCATATCCCATATCCACACGCATGCGCTCTCCAGCATCATCCAGAAAAGTTACAAGCGTATCCCCCGCCTTTGTGGTCAGATAATACTTTTTTTCTTTTACATAGCCGGCATCTTTTAAATATCTTGAAAAAATCCGGATGCCATTGCCGCTTTTTTCAGCTTCACTTCCATCCGGATTAAAAATTCGTACTTTAATTTTTTTATCTTCAATAAGCGGTCCGTACAAAATTCCATCTGCACCGACGCCAATATTACGTCTGCATAACTGCTTTATCAGTCTTTCGTTTAAAACAACGTCATTTTTCTTTGGATCGAAAATCAGATAATCATTGCCAACCCCATGATATTTGCGAAGTATGATTTCAGACATTCTGATTCCTCTGTTATTTTCCTTATGATATCATATGCAAAAAATAAATAACGGTTACTCTACTCCCCCATTTTCAAAGAGACGATGGATATTCTCTGCCTTTTCATGAAGGATCTTGTCTATCTGTTCTCTTTTCACACCATCTAAGTCTTTCTCCTGACCATACTGACCTGAATATGCATTTGTTGCTCTATTGTAGTCTTCCTGCATATTTTCGTCTGCAGTCTGTTCCTGCTTACTTTCTGTTTCCCCAGTCTGCATCTGTTTCATTGGATCGGTCTGTGCTCTCGGAATATAATTCACATTCCAGTACTTGATAATACTTCTCGCAATCCGTTCCTGCTCATTTCTTTTATCGATCATATCTTTCATCATCACTGCACCACACTCTGTTCTGGTTTTTGATACCTTTTTATTTTAACACGAAACTCTTTGGAAAAAAAGTTAATTTCTGAATAAAATTCATCTGTTTGAAGCATGCTCTTTATGGTAAATACGAAATTCCGGAGGAAAACAGCATGGCTTCTTATAAAGTAGAAATCTGCGGTGTCAATACCGCAAAACTCCCCATTTTGAAAGAAGAGGAAAAAGATGCTCTGTTTGCGCGAATCAAGCAGGGAGACAACGCTGCCAGAGAAACATATATCAAGGGCAATCTCAGACTGGTATTAAGTGTCATCAAACGTTTTTCCGGCAACCACGAAAATGTTGATGATCTCTTTCAGATCGGATGTATCGGTCTGATCAAATCCATCGATAACTTTGATCCAACGATCGGTGTAAAATTCTCCACCTACGCAGTACCAATGATCATAGGTGAAATCCGGCGCTACCTGCGCGACAATAACTCTATCCGTGTCAGCCGTTCCCTGCGCGACACTGCCTACAAGGCAATCCATACAAAAGAGATTCTCTCAAAATCTGAAAACAAAGAACCGACTCTTGACGAAATCGCAGCCGAATCCGGCATTTCCAAAGAGGATATTGTCTTTGCCCTTGATGCCATACAAAGCCCGCTCAGTCTTTATGATCCGGTCTATACTGACGGCGGTGACACACTCTATGTCATGGATCAGAT
This sequence comes from Roseburia rectibacter, assembly GCF_014287515.2. NCBI lineage: Bacteria > Bacillati > Bacillota > Clostridia > Lachnospirales > Lachnospiraceae > Roseburia > Roseburia rectibacter. The sequence goes on along the minus strand of NZ_CP092473.1, from coordinate 1,790,159 downwards.
CAGCGACAAAAAAAACCGGGAAGAAAACTGGATCGAAGAACTATCCTTAAACGACGCTCTTAACCGGCTGAACGAACGCGAAAATTATATTTTAAAACTTCGTTTTTTTGAAGGCAAAACGCAGATGGAAGTGGCTGACGAGATCCATATCTCACAGGCTCAGGTCAGCCGTCTGGAAAAATCCGCCTTAAAATCCATCCGTCATTATCTGTCGCTTTAACGTTCCCACTTATTACACAGGGCATTGATCTGATCTGCAAATTTACCAAGTTCTTTGTTTGGCATTCCTTCGCATTTATTGATAACCGTAAGAAGCCTCTGTCCCGCAGCAAGCAGTCTTGCAAATACATTGCTTGACGCACGGCTCTTCTCCATCGTCTTTTTCTCTGCCCGTTCCCTGGAACCTTCACGCACCTGTTCACCTGTTGCAAGGTCAAATGCGTCTCCCGGGAACGGTGCATATGCATCATATCCCAGAGCATCTTTCAGATGGTCTGCAAACTGCTCTGTGACTTTATCCTCCCCATGTACCACAAATACTTTTTTCGGTTTGTTTTCAAATGATGCCGCCCACTTTGTAAGCTGTTCCACGTCCGCATGTCCGCTGATACCCGGAAGATTCTCGATCGTTGCTGCGACCTCGATCGTCTCTCCAAAAAGCCTGACTTCTTTCGCACCATTTAAAAGGGAAAAGCCAAGCGTTCCAGGTACCTGGTATCCTACAAATAAAATCGTGGAATCTTTTCTCCACAGATTATGTTTCAAATGGTGGCGGATACGTCCCGCCTCACACATTCCAGATGCAGAAATAATAACTTTCGGATCATCATTAAAGTTAATCATCTTCGATTCATCACTTGTGATCGCCATTTTAAGTCCCGGAAATCCGATCGGGTTAATCCCCTGCTGCACAAGTGCTCTCGCATCTTCATCAAAACATTCTTCCACGCTCTTATTAAAGATGCTTGTAGCCTCAACCGCTAACGGGCTGTCTATGTATACCTCAAAATTTTCAAATTCAGGCAGCAGATGTTCGCTTTTGATCCTGCGTATAAAATAAAGCATCTCCTGCGTTCTGCCTACGGAAAATGCCGGGATGACCAGATTGCCTCCCCGTTCATACAGCGTCTCTTTGATCACTTTCGCAAGGGCGATCGCAAAATCCAGAGGTGTATTGTGTTTTCTGTCACCGTAAGTTGACTCCATGATCACATAATCGGCATCTTTGATATATTCCGGATCCTTGATAAGCGGACGGCTGCCCGGCCCGATATCTCCGGAAAATGCCAGTTTTACCTCTGTTCCGTCATCATCCTGTACCCACATTTCAATGCTTGAAGATCCAAGCAGATGACCGGCATCCACAAATCTTACTTCAAGTCCGTCACAGACTTTAATCTTTTTCTGATAATCACACGGCACAAAATGATTCAGCACGCTCATCGCATCATTCATATCGTAAAGAGGAACTATTTCCGGTTTTCCGGCTCGTTTTGCCTTCCGGTTACGCCACTCTGCCTCAAACATCTGGATATGTGCGCTGTCTTTGAGCATAATGTTACACAGTTCATTAGTCGCTAACGTACAGTAAATTTTGCCGCGAAAACCATGATTGTATAAAAGAGGCAATAATCCGGAATGGTCAATATGTGCATGTGTCACAAACACATAATCGATCATTGCCGCATTAACCGGTATATCCTGGTTCGTGTATAGATCCGGTCCCTGTTCCATTCCACAGTCCACCAGTATATGCTTATCTGCAAATGACAGATAATGACAACTGCCCGTTACCTCATGTGCTGCGCCTAAAAATTCCAATACCATATGAAGTCCCCCATTCTGTCTGCTTTTCTTTCATTATACTATTTTTCAGCTATATGCACAATATTTTTTCAGATTTTATAAATTTTTTAATCATTTTGTCATTTTGCACAACAACATAAAATGGTGTTTTATTCCAGTCGCACGATTTCTTTTTTCAGTCTTCCCATGATCTTTTTTTCCAGTCTGGATATATAAGACTGGGAAATACCAAGCATATCCGCAACCTCCTTCTGTGTTTTTTCTTCACCGTCAATCGTGTTTAATCCAAACCGCAGTTCAATGATCATCCGTTCCCTTCCGGAAAGCTTTCCAATTGCGGTCTTAAGCAGCCGGTGTTCCACATCCGTTTCAATGTCATGGTAGATCACGTCCTCGTCAGTTCCTAAAATATCTGAAAGCAGCAGTTCATTTCCATCCCAGTCAACATTTAGGGGTTCATCAATAGACACTTCCATTCTTGTTTTACTGTTTCGCCGCAGATACATCAGGATTTCGTTTTCAATACATCTCGATGCATAGGTCGCCAGTTTAATGTTTTTTCCTGGATTAAATGTGTTGATCGCCTTGATCAGGCCGATCGTGCCGATCGAGATCAGATCTTCCACCCCAACACCGGTATTATCAAATTTCTTTGCAATATAAACCACAAGTCTCAGGTTGTGTTCGATCAGGCGTTTCCTCGCAAGCTGCCCGCTTTCATCACTTGTGAGCATCTCTATACATACCGCCTCATCTTCACCTGCAAGTGGCGGTGGAAGTACCTCTGCACCTCCGATATAATGCACTTCATTCTTTTTCTTTCGAAAAATACCAGGAAATATCATTGTTCTTATCTTTGGTATCGCAAATTTTATGTACATTCCCAATTCCACCTTAATTTTTATTTTCACACTATATGCCATGCGGCATAATGCTTGATGCATTCAGAATCATTTCATACTCCTTACCGTCAAATAACATTTTATCTGCCGTTCCGATCGCCGCATTCTGGATCTTTACCGCATGTTTTCCCTGGAAAATTATCATTTCATCCACATTAGTTACCGCAATTAACCCATTCTTTTCTCCCAGTGACCGATAGGGCACAAACCGTACCAGATCTTTTTCCTTTGAAAAGATCTTTTCTGCTGTGGTTTCCGATAAAATACTGATTTCCTGTCCTGTGTACGGGTCCATCAGCTGATTTCCGCTATCCCAGTATGCATGCAGTCTGATATGTCTTTCCCCTTTTTTTAATTCCGCAGGATATATATGATTTCCGTAAATGCGTCTTTCTCCAAAACAGATCACTGCCGTAACCACTGCCGCCGTCACAACAAATATCTGTAAAACCTCATTTTGTGTAAATATCTGCTGTTCTAAGAGCCATTCCAGTGCTCCTCCCTGTATCACACACATAAAATAGGTTACAACCCAGTTTTCCAGATAGCTGCGCTTTCCTTCCCAGCCAAAACACAAAAATACCATCCCCGTATTTAAAACAAAATGTGCGATCAGCAAATACAGTATCCTGTTTCTTATAAAACAAACCAGAAACAGATGAAACAGCGAAAATATAAGCGATACTGCAAACAACCGCCCGGCATGTATTCTCCGTTTCAGCAGACAGTTGCATCCAAGTATTGCCATATAATCCATGAACAGATTTTCAAGCAGGAACACATCTGCATAAAATACATATATCTCGCCTCACCTCTTTTCTCAGATTCTTTTGCATCTTTACTGCCATTATAAAACGTATAACATTACTTTTTTGTCAAAACAGGAACTGCAAATCCTAAAAATCATCCCTTATTTTCGACAAGTGATCATCTGTGCTATACGAAAAAAGAGATCTACACATTTTGTCAATGCATAAATCTCTTTTCTGATGTACATAATTATCTTATATTTATTTTCTTGAATTTTTAAGGAAATCCGGGATTTTAATATCCATCGGCTGTACCGTACTCTCTGGCTGGCGTGGTCTTTGGATACCGGAGAATGTCGGTGTTGTTGCCTGTGTCTGCGTATGTGCCTGTACACTTGCACCAAGATTTGCTGCCTGTCTGTTAATTCCAGGTGTTCCAACCGGTCTTGTAACGTTCGCAGTATTTCCATAACGGAGATCCGGCATGATCTTGCTCTTTGGTGCCGCCTGGGCATTCTCAAGTCCTGTTGCGATAACCGTGATGGTTGCTTCATCTGTCATGGACTCATCATACTTCGCACCGAAAATAATATTGGCATTATCACCTGCAAGATCCTGAACATAACTTGCGGCATCGTTCGCATCCATCAGGGAAATATCACCGGATATATTAATGATAACATGAGATGCACCATTGATCGTTGTCTCTAACAGTGGACTTGCAACTGCAAGTTTAACTGCTTCGATCGCCTTGTCATCACCCTTTGCATTACCAATACCGATATGTGCCATACCCTTGTCCTTCATAACTGTGGAAACATCGGCAAAGTCAAGATTGATCAATGCAGGCAGATTAATGAGGTCTGTAATTCCCTGAACAGCCTGCTGCAACACTTCGTCAGCCTTCTTCAAAGCATCCGGCATAGTTGTACGTCTGTCAACGATCTCCAAAAGTTTGTCATTCGGGATCACGATCAGAGTATCAACGCTCTCTTTTAAACGGTCAATACCGGAAAGTGCATTTAACATACGCTGTTTTGCTTCAAATTTAAATGGCTTTGTCACAACGCCGACCGTTAAGATTCCCTGCTCTTTTGCAATCTTAGCAACAACCGGTGCTGCACCTGTTCCGGTTCCACCGCCCATACCACAGGTTACAAAAACCATATCCGCGCCTTTTACTGCTGCAGATAATTCTTCCATGCTCTCCTCAGCGGCTTTCTGACCGATCTCAGGCTGTGCTCCAGCTCCAAGTCCTTTCGTCAGCTTCTCACCGATCTGAATCAGTGTCGGTGCTTTGCAGAGTGCCAAAGCCTGTTTATCTGTGTTTACCCCGATAAACTCGACTCCCCCGATACTCTCATCAATCATTCTATTTACAGCATTATTACCAGCTCCTCCTACTCCGATCACGATGATCTTTGCACTGGTATCCGCTTCTGTTGTCTTAATCTCCAGCAAGGTAGTTCCTCCTTCATTTAGCTTAAAAATTTACAGCTAAAAAACTCATATACACTATAATATAATTTTTCTTACAATTAATCAACTGATTTTTCAAAAAAGATTACACTTTTTTTACAGATCTGCACGGTCAAACACAATATCTGTCGTATCCGGCGTCCATGTTTCTAAATGAAGTATACCGGACAGTCCCGACAGTTGTGGCATAATTGCGGAAAGTCTTGCAATTTTCTGTGTCAGATAATCCTCTGAGCCAACATTGACTGTAATCGTTCCGTAGGTAAGCTGTGGCTGCATTGCACTGTCATAATGGATCTCTTCCGGTTCCAGCTCATATTTTTTCAATAATTGTGTCAATGTCAGAAGATTTCTCAGCAGATTCGAATCCTCAAGCGGCAGTTTTTCATATAAAACCACACTGTCGCAGGTAACGCCTGTGATCTTTGGCACTCCCTCGATTACATCCGATGAAGTTTCCACAACAAATCCGTCTTTATCAAAATATGCATACTGCCCAAGTGTATCTATATAGAAACTTCCGAGAATGCCTTTTTCCGTAACAGAAATCCGCAGTGTATGTGGATCATCCAGTGAAATTTCCATTGTATCTACAAACGGCACCTCTCCGATGTCCACAAACCGGTATTTCAGGTCTACATACAGGCTGTTCCACGAATAATCATCATCCAGCACCATATTTTTAATCTGATCGGCTGAATAAAGACTGTTTCCTTCTACAACCACATTCTGAACTGTAAACACCTTTACCACGATCAGTGCAGTAAGTGCTGCCAGCATCAGAACCACTAAGAATATACAGGCTCCAATTTTTCTTCTTTTTTTTCTTTTTCTCTGTTCTTTGATTCTCATAATCAGGCAACCTCTAATTTAATTCCCCTCGATACAGAAAGCGCCAGACCCATCTCTGCCAACAAAATCGATATGGATGTTCCTCCATAACTGATAAACGGCAGTGATACACCCGTATTTGGAATTGTATTCGTAACAACCGCAATGTTGAGTAATACCTGAATCGCCAGATGTGCCATAATTCCAACTACGATCAATGCTCCATAAAGATCAGAGGCATTATTTGCAATGATCATCAGACGCCAGATAATAAGCAGGTACAACAATATCAGACAGACTGCGCCAAAAAGACCAAGTTCTTCACATATAACAGAAAAGATCATATCATTCTGTGCCTCCGGGATAAATCCCAGTTTCTGCATACTCTCTCCCAATCCTTTGCCAAAAAGCCCTCCGGAACCGATCGCATATAATCCCTGCAGCGTCTGATACCCTTTTTCATAGTCCTCCGGATGCAGCCAGATCATAACACGCTCTGCACGGTAAGATGCCAGCAGAATAAACAGAGTGCCAGCCAGACCTACTCCTATTCCCATGATGATGAACTGTAAATATTTTGGACTTGCAACAAATAACATGCAGACAGCAATTCCAAGGATAATAATTGCCGTACTTAAGTTATTATACGCAACCACCGCAAAAATCGGCAGAATAAAAAGCATGATCTTAACCAGGCTTTTAAATTCACCAATACGTTTTGGTGTTTTATAGATGATCGTCGCAAGGAAAATTATAACCGCGATTTTCGCAATCTCAGATGGCTGGAACTGGATCGGTCCGATCCTGAACCATCGCGACTGTCCTTTTGCACTTGTTCCGACAAAAATAACTGCTGTACATAACGTCAATGCCACAAAATACGCAAGCGTTGAAACCTGCATCCAGAACTTATATGGAATTTTCGAAATAAATAACATTGCTGCTATTCCAAGTGCGCTTGCATACATCTGCCTTTTCACATAATATGCTGCATCGTTAAATCTTGTCGATCCATAATAAGAACTGGTACTGTATAACATGATCAGCCCAAAGCACAGCAAAAATATAATCAGAAATAACAGGCTGTAATCAAAATACCGGATCGCTTTTTGTTTTTTTTCATTTTCCCGTCTTCTTGCCATAATTTTTCCTCATTTATATAAAACCTGTCTGATCAAACCCTGATTCTTTATTCCGGCAGTTCCATGACATATTGCCGGAACAGATCTCCACGCTGCGTATAATCCTTAAAATCTCCCCAGCTTGCACATGCAGGCGAGAGCAATACTGCTTCCCCGGTTTCTGCCAGTCTGTAACAGTTGTCTACCGCTTCTTTTAATGTATCACAACAAACGATATTCCCAAAACCATGCTTTTGTGCACATTCTGCGATTTTTTCTTTCGTCTGTCCAATTAACAAAAGATATTTTACTTTTCCCTCAAAGCTGTCAATCCACTCATCAAATTCAAGTTCTTTATCATACCCACCGCCGATGAGCACCGTTTTCCGGTTCATTGCCCTGATTCCGCGAATTGCCGCATCCGGATTTGTCGCTTTAGAATCATTATAATACATAACACCATGCAATTCCCGCACAAATTCAATGCGGTGTTTTACACCCTGAAACTCTTTTAACACGCTCTGTATCACATCAGCCGGTGCTCCCATGCAAAGCGCAGCACCGGAAGCCGCCATGACATTTTCATAATTGTGTGTTCCAAGAAGTTTCAGTTTATCTATGTCTATCAGTTTTTCCGGTTCTTTTTCCTTCTGAGCTATCCAGATCGCGTCATTTTTCAGATATATTCCCTCTGCTAATGATCTTTTGCTGCTGAAAAACAATACCTTTGTTTTAAGCGTTTCTGCAAAAAAACGAAGTATTTCATCCTCATAATTGAGTATACATACATCATCCATTGTCTGACACTTTGTAATACTTTCCTTTGCCCGGATATATGCCTCCATGGTGTGATGTCTGTCAAGATGATCCGGCGTGATATTTAAAATTGCAGAAACGGAGGGATGGAAAGTTTCCATTGTTTCTAACTGAAAACTGCTGATCTCTGCCACTGCAATGGTCTGTTCTGTGGTTTTTTCAACGATCGAAGTATATGGGATACCAATATTTCCAACAACAAATACTTCCGGATAACATTTCTTTAGGATTTCTCCCACAAGTGTTGTCGTTGTCGTTTTGCCGTTTGTACCCGTAATTGCTGCAACCCGCCCTTTTGCAAGCCGGTATGCAAGTTCTGCCTCTCCCCATATCGGTATGCCGGCATTATATATCTTTTGCATTGCCAAAGAATCAAGCGGTATGCCGGGGCTTACCACAGCAAGCTCCATTTTATCAACTGCCTCATCCGGCAATTCTCCTACCCACAACGGGCAGTCCGAAAATACCGGATACGTTTTTTTCCAGGCAGCAGTATCGAACTTTTTGTTTTCATCGAACAGAAAGACGCTGCACCCAAGTTTCTTTAGTAACGCCCCGGCGGCAATCCCACTTTTTCCAAGTCCTGCCACCAATACCTGTTTTCCTGTCAGATCCATGCATTACTCCATTTCCACATGTGATTTTTATTACATTGCAAGCAGTGCGATCAGGCACAAAATTGCTGTCGTGATAGAAAATACAGCAACAACTCTTGTCTCAGACCATCCGCCAAGTTCAAAATGATGATGAATCGGTGCCATACGGAAAATACGCTTTCCGCCGGTTTTCTTAAAATAAGTCACCTGAATGATAACGGATAAAACTTCCACCAGGTAGATCAGACCCACGATCAGAATAAAAAGAGGCATCTGCATCATATATGCTGTTGATACTACAAAGCCACCCAGTGCCAGGGATCCGGTATCTCCCATAAATACACTTGCCGGATATACATTAAACAGTAAAAATCCAAGCAGTGCTCCCACAACAGCACAGGTGATCGGTGCAATTCCTGCATTAGTTCCGATTGCTACAACTGAAAAGAATGTTGCAACCATGATCGTAACGCTTGATGCTAATCCGTCAAGTCCATCCGTAAAATTCGTTCCGTTTACGGTGCCGACTACCGCAAAAAACAGAACCGGAATTGCCAGCCATCCAAGATCTAAGTATTTTCCCCCTGAGAACGGGATCAGCATGGTAAGTGCCACACCGGAATATTTCACCATGTATACAGCAAATACACCTGTGACAATGATCTGAAGAATCATCTTCTGCCATGCCAGCAGTCCATCTGAACGGCGCAGCACAACTTTTAAATAATCATCCAAAAATCCGATCACACCAAATCCGACTGTCATAAACAGAATCGGAATGATCTTCGGATAATCTTTGACATAAAACAGGGATGTTATGATAATACTTGCAAGAATCATCAGTCCCCCCATTGTCGGGGTTCCGTTTTTCTTTAAATGGGATTCAAGTTCTTTTCGTTCTGTCTGACCTACCTTGAGTCTTCTTAAGAAAGGAATCACAACTGGTCCTAACAGTGCACTGATTGCGAATGCAATAATTACCGGTATTACAATTTCATATGTCATAATAATCTCCATTCTTGCGCCGGTTTTGCGCTCATGTACTTTTTTAACAACACAATAGTATACGTCATTTTTTATCATTTCGCAAGATACGGCAAAATGTTTTCCATAATTTCTTTTGCAACAGGTGCCGCGATCTGCCCTCCGTAATAAGTTCCTTTCGGATCGTTGATTACAACGAGCACTAAAACTTTCGGATCATCCGCAGGGGCAAATCCAAGAAATGACGAGATGTATTTATGTTCACTCCTTGGAAGTGTCTGTGAAGTAGCAGTTTTTCCTCCAATGGAAAAACCTTCTATTTTAGCATTCTTTCCACTGCCATCAGAGACAACCCTCTCTAACAGATAACGCATTGTTTCCGACGTTTCTTCCCTGCAGATGTCATTTTTTGTTTCATATCTCAATGTTTCTACCTCATTTTCCCCTTCTCCTGTGATTTTTACCCCAAAATGCGGCGTGATACGGTGTCCCCCATTTATAATAGAAGAAACAGTAGTCACAAGCTGCATCGGCGTGATCTGAAAGGACTGCCCGAACGATATGGTTGCAAGCTCTACCGGACCGACATTTTCTTTTTTGTGCATGATCGTTGCCGCTTCTCCGGGCAGATCCACATTTGTTTTCGACAGCAGTCCAAACTGTCTGAAATACTTATAAAAATTGTCAACCCCAAGTCTTTCTCCAAGTTCGATAAATACCGGATTACATGAATTCATAATTCCTGTTTCAAACGTTTCTGCCCCATGTCCGGTCGTCTTGGCACACCGTATCCTCCGGTCCTCCACCAGTTTATATCCGGGACAGTAAAAATTATCCGTCAGCTTAACGACTCCCTGTTCTAATGCTGCTGCCGCTGTAATGATCTTAAATGTGGAACCCGGTTCATAAGTATCACTGATACATTGATTTCTCCACATCTGGTTCAAAAGATCCTGTTTTTTCTCCGCAGGAATATTTTCCTCATTGATCAGTGTAAACGGATCATTCAGATGAAACTCCGGATAATTTACCATTGCATAGATTTCTCCATCTGACGGATTCATCACGATAACAGACACATATTTTGCATCTTTTTTGATATAGGTCTTCTCTGCCGCCTGTTCACAGTATAACTGTATATTATAGTCCATGGAAATATTAAGGTCGTATCCGTTGACCGGTTCAAGTCTCGTCTCCCCTGCATTTTCAATCTCAATCCCCCTTGCATCTGTAAGTGTAAGTATTTTCCCATTCGTCCCCTGAAGATAAGAATCATACTTTACTTCAAGTCCCACAATTCCCTGGTTATCACCACCTGTAAATCCCAATACTTTTGATGCTAACGTATCGTAGGGATAATACCGCTTATAATCTTCGTCTACTTTGATCCCCGGAAGTTTATATGCCCGTATCTTATCTCCTGTCTCTTTTGGGACATTTGTCTTTATGCGCTCTATGGAGCTCACCTTTTCCACACGTTTCCGCACTGTTTTCTCTGGTAGTTCAAGTTCTTTTACCAGTGCAGTGATCACTGCCTCTTTATCTTCGATCTGGCTGTGTATGACCGATATGGTGCAGACCGACTTGTTAGTTGCAAGTACCACACCGTTTTTGTCTAAAATTTTTCCTCTCGCTGCCTTAATATCACGCTCCCTCTCATGCAGATTCTGCGCCTTTTGTCCATAATATCCGGAGCAAAATATCATAAGATACACCAGTCTTCCAAGTAAAAATAAAAGCGCCAGAAATACAACCGTAAACATTACCATGATCTTTTTCCGATGAAATGTTTTACTTCTATAAAAAGGAAGTTCCTGCTGCATATATAAAAACCTCACAAAAGTTTTCATAGCATTTTATTCTTACTTTTGTGAGGTTATGTATTTTGTTTTATACTTTTCTTTACTGCTGACCTTCATCTGCCCCCGGATCAATATCTTCGGCTGGCTGTTCCCCCGTATTCTCCGGCAGTTCATCCGTCGTATCCGGCACATCCAGACTCTCCTCAGCCGTAGAGTTTGCAACATCGGCTGCCGTCACATCACCGACATCGCCTTCGTCTTCACCTTTGATTCCCCATCCTTCATGAATACCGGTAGTATCTTCATCCCGGTATATATTCATATAAGGAAGAACCTCCTCTAAGATCTCTCTTACGATATTCTGTGCATAAGTACTGTGGAACTGTTCTGCAACATTCGGTTCATCCACAACACAGTAAATGACAAGCTGCGGATCTTCCACCGGCGCAAATCCGATAAACGACACCAGATAATTAATGCCATCACGTCCTGCTTTCTGGGCTGTACCGGTTTTTCCTCCCATGGAATATCCATCTACCTTTGCAGTTACTGCAGTACCGCCTGTGACCGTAGAATACATATACTGTTTTAAGGCATCACTCGTTGACTTCGATACCGTCTCCCGTAAAAGGGTTGGTGTCACTTCACTGATCGTATTTCCGCTTTCATCCGTTATCCTTTTCACAACATGCGGCTGATAAAGACTTCCACCATTGACCAGAGAACAATATGCCGTGGCAAGCTGTATCATCGTCGTATTGAAATTCTGTCCAAACGCATTGGTTGCAAGATCGACTGGTCCCATATTATCTGCCGTATAGATCAGGGAATCTGTTCTTGCTTCTCCTGGAAGATCGATCCCCGTTCTTTGTCCAAAGCCAAATATCTGCTGATATCTGGTGAAAATATCACTCCCCAGACGATAGGATATCTGCATCATCGCATCATTGCAGGAATTCATAAGTGTCTGTTCAAGTGTTTCCATCCCATGTCCGCTTCTGTTTACACAGTGGATATCATGTCCACCCACATGCTCATATCCATCACAGTAAAAACTGTCTCCCGTCGAAACCTTGCCCGTTTCAAGTCCTGCCGCCACCGTAAATGGTTTTGCAGTAGATCCAGGTTCATAAGTATATGTTGTACAGAAATTCTGCCAGATTTTATTCAAGGCATCCATCTGTGTATCTTCGTCCATTGCATCAATCTCTTCCTGCGTATAATATGCCGAAAGATCTCTTGGATTGCTCAGATCATAATTCGGATAATTAGCCATTGCAAGAACATCCCCGTTATTCGGATTCATGACCAGTACTCCGACATGGCTAGCCCCAGGCTCTCCCTCGCGGTAATTCCCGGTATAGGCTTCATTAAAATCTGCAATCTTTTGTTCTACCACAGACTGGATATGGGAATCGATCGTAGACACAACTGTGTTACCATTTTTCGCAGCTTTGATAGTCTTTTCAAAGTTATTATCTGTATTTAAATATCCGTACTCTCTTCCATCCACACCGTTTAAAGTTTCATTGTAATACTGTTCAAGACCGTTCACACCAACGTTTCCGGAAGCTGTAAATCCTACAATAGAGCTCGCAAGTGCACCATACGGATATTCCCTTTGATATTCCTTTTCAAACCACACACCCTTGATATTGGGATTTATCTTTTTTCCTTTTTCATCCACAGCTTCCTGCATTTCAACAAATGGCTGTATTTCTTCGTAAGATGCCTTTTTCTTCAGCACGATATAACGGCTGTCATTCTGCTCTTTCGCGTAACCATACAATGTATTGCTGTCCATATCCTCAAAGCAGCTTGTAAGCGCCTGAATTGTAGGCTCAATATACTCCTCTTTGCTGGTCATGACCGAACAGTCTAAAATGACATTATAAACGGCGATACTGGTTGCAAGTACAGTACCCTTGCTGTCCACAATATCGCCTCTCTGATACGGAATGGTCTGACTGTCATATTCCTGCTGTGACAAAACAATTTTTTCGTATTTATCACCGCTGGTATGTTCAATATACATAAGTCTCCCGATCAGCCCTGTCAGTAAAACTGCAATCGCACTGAACATAACGACCAGTTTTTTCTGCATGCGTCTCGGAAACTTCAACCATGGTTTTCTTCTTCTCTTTGCTGCCATCCTTACCCCTGCATTTCTTATATCACAGTATCAAAACATGCATTCTATTTCTGCGGTATTTCACTGTACTGGTTCATAAAATCATCATTGTCAACAGTATAATAGATAATCTGGGATTCTTTTGCATATGACATTCCAAGCTCATTTAATGCTTTTTCCCTGACACTGTCAAGGTCTACAGACATACGGATTCTCTTATATGCCTCATCATTATCTGCCTTTAAATCAGCGATCTGGCTTTCTAAATTGCTGATCGTATTCATTCTTGCCGTCATATCTGACTGTATTTTTATGTAGGTTCCTGCAAATACGCCAAATACGATCACTGCCATGGTAAGAAATATCACATAACTCTTGCTCATCCGAAGCTGACGTTCCTGATTTCTTCTTACCTGACGTTTTCTTCTACGCAGTTGTTCTTCCCGTTCTCTTTCTTCTCTTTCCCGTCTTTCTCTTCGGTAATCAGGTACTGCTTCCATGCGGCGCACCGTATTGCCATCCACATAATAATTTCTTCCGGAAGCTCTCCTCTCCGTCTGATCTCTCATAATATTCCTCCCTAACTATCTTCGTTCAAATACACGAAGTTTTGCACTTTTTGACCTCGAATTTTCTTCCAGTTCCTTCTCCGATGGAAGAATCGGCTTTCTTGTAATCACTTTTCCTTTTGAAACTTTTCCACAGACACAGACCGGAAAATCACTCGGACAGGTACATGGGTTTTCATTTCTCTTAAAATTTGATTTTACAATACGGTCTTCTAACGAATGGAATGTAATAATGCAGATCCTTCCACCCGGATTCAAAAGATCGATCATCTCATCTAAATGATCTCTAAGCACTTCAAGTTCGTGATTTAACTCAATACGGATCGCCTGAAATGTACGCTTTGCCGGATGCCCTCCGGTTACCTGTACTTTCATCGGAATAGCTGCCCGTATAATAGCTGTCAGTTCTCCTGCTGTCTCGATCGTTTTCTTTTGACGTTCCGCTACAATATGTTTTGCAATATTTTTTGCAAATTTATCTTCCCCGTAATCACGTATAATACGGTATAAGTCCATTTCACTGTATCCATTGACAATATCTTTTGCTGTCTGGCTCTGTCTGTCATCCATACGCATATCAAGCGGTGCATCCGGTTCCCGGTAAGTAAATCCACGCTCTGGTGTATCTAACTGGAAGGAAGAGACACCAAGGTCAAGTACAATACCGTCTACTTTGTCCACTCCGATCGCGTGCAGTTCTTCTTTCATATTGGCATAGTTGCTGCGGATCAGTGTCGCTTTATTTCCAAACTCTGTAAGGCGTTCCCCGGCTGCCCTGATCGCATCTGCATCCTGATCAATGCCGATCAGTCTTCCATTTTCCCCCAAATGCTTCAGGATCTGATAAGAATGTCCGCCACCGCCTAAGGTTCCGTCCACATAGATTCCATCCGGTCTGATATTTAAATTTTCGATTGTCTCATTTAATAATACAGAATAATGATGAAATTCCACTGTCCTCACCTCTAAATGCTAAATCCTAACTCTGCCATATGTTCTGCGATATCATCCATCTCGTCCTCATCATAAGTATTTTCCAGCCATCTGTCTTTATCCCAGATTTCCACACGGCTCAGCACGCCGACTAAGACGACATCTTTTTGTAAATCAGCGTATTCCCTCAAAACCGGCGGAAGTAAAATTCTTCCCTGCTTGTCCAGTTCTAGTGCCGCTGCTCCTGCGAAGAAAAAACGCGAAAATTTTCTGGCGTCCTTAGAGGTCATGGAAATCCCCCGGAACTTTTCTTCGATGTTGTGCCACTCTTCTTTGGTATACACAAATAAGCATCCATCCAATCCCTTTGTCACTACAAATTCATCGCCAAGCTGCTCTCTGAACTTTGCAGGGATGATCAGTCTGCCTTTTGGATCCACTGTGTGATTGTATTCTCCCATGAACATAACACAAACACCTGCCTTTAAGTGGAACTAAAATCCTAAAGATCTGATCTTCCACCAAACAGGATCTCATCTACCACTTTGTACCATTTCGTACCACTTTCCTCCACATTTATATACATCTTAAACCACTCTTAAGAAAAAATCAAGAATTTCCTTGATTTTCCAGTGGTTTTTTATGGTAATGTCGCTAATTTGTTGCACAAAAAAAGAACGGTAGTACCTTTGTCCTATCGTTCTTATAAATAATATTTTCCATATTCGACTGTCTGTCAGCTCATCTGTACCTGCTGTTTTCTCTCTAAGTATTCTTCGATCAGCTTGTCTAGTTCCGTACTTTTTCGATAATATTCCTCGAATTCATCGTTCTGTAAAAATGATTGATTGAGTTCTGATCTGACAGACTCAATTTCTCTTTGAATTTCTTCGATTCTGTTCATATGAATCCTCCTTAACTGCCAAGATTCCTATGCCACTTTCATCGCGTTGCTGGCGGTTTATAGTACTTATGACACCCTTTTCTCTGATATTTACATATTACTCCTAAATCATGCAAAAATCAATCAAAACAGCATGCCACTTCTCCCCATTTTTCGACAGCAGCTATTGCAATTTTCCACTTTATGAGTGTTTCAGACGGTGATTTTCGCTCTTTCTCGCAAGAACTTCTATCATTCCTTCAATCGCCTTACGATTCACCTCAACAATATGTGTAATATCATCTGAAACATCATGTTTTCGCTCAATATAATCATCATGCGCTTTCTGGATATAATCGCAGAGAGCTTTTGCATCCATAAAATGTCCACCCGGCACATGTTGTCTCTCAGCTTCCCCGCTTTTGATATAAGATCTCAGATCACGTTTTAATTTTTCTTCATAAGAGCAGTGATCCTTGAATCCTCCCGGATATATTTTGTTGTGTGGAAATGTAAAATAATCTGCAAGATAATGACTGACCTGTCCTAAATCCCTGTAATATTTTCCACCCTTTTTATTCATAACCTTCTGTCCTTCCGACAACCGGGCAATATGCTTTTTCACATAAGGGAACGTTCCATTGATCTCATGCCTTTTATAAACAAAAGAAGGTTTGATATCAGGAAGAACACTTCCAATGTAAAACGACAACCTATGTTTTTTTAATTCTTTGTCGTCAAGACTGTTTACGATATATTTTGCAAGAGAAATATGAGATTTTTTCCTCATTCTAAAAGCCTCCCATTCCAGTGCATCCCTGTCATACAAAAATGTAAGCTATGATCATGACTTATTTCCTACTCGCATTATACGTCCCATCTGATTGAAATACAAGTTAAGAATTTCTGAACATTTTCTGTACGTTCTGTGTCGGATTTTATATCTACCATAAGAAAAACCGGAGACTTTTCAATACAAATCTCCGGTTTTCCATGCAAATCTGTTGTTATGAATTACAGCAGAAACTTGCACATTCTGTATCCCTGCAGTTACATGCATCACCGCCCGCGATACCAATATGCTCTGCATCACACTTTTCTGCCTTATTGAAGACACAATTTGTAGCACAGCATGATACATCAATATTTTTCGGTGCATCTTTCGTTACATTCTTTGCGCATTTATCCCCACGCTCCACAAAACTTCCGCAGCAGGTATCTTCACATTCTTTTGCGTCTTCTCCCTCCACTTTGATACTGCCTTTGTGGCAGCAGTTTGCCTCATTGTAAATACAGCCTGTAACTGAACAATCCAGAATTGTCATTTTTTCTCCTTTCATCCCTTATAAAAAGGGGACAGTCTTTCGTATTTTTATCATTTCTTTCGCAATGATCTGACTGTCTGGTATTAGTTTCTCTCTTTTGGGGAAATTTATGCCTTTCCGGCAGATTAGAGAGCATATTTTTTTGACAATATCCGGATTTTTATCATAAAATTTTATTCCCGGTCCTCTTCATCCCAGTCCCAGTCGTCCTCTTCTCCATTGTTGGTGATATAAGTTGTGCCATTATCACAGCCATATTTTGCATTCTTGCGCGGTGAGATCAACATTCCGATGATCACACCGGAGAGTGCTGCTATTGCAACGATCAAAGTTCCATCCAGTTTTGTAACAGAAACGCTCTCTGTCATATCTGCAAAAAATTCTTTTAATTTTTTCATACAATGTTCTCCTTTCAGATACATAAAAATCCCTGTGTTCTGATAATCTTCAAAACACCGGGATTTTGTTTTACTTATTTATTCATACAGCAGTATTTATATTTCTTGCCAGATCCGCATGGGCATGGATCGTTACGTCCGATCTTTTTGCCAACAATAACAGTTCCGGACTTCTTCTGCTCTAAGTACAGTCTTCTTTTTGTCTCACCATCGAAGATCTCATTCCACTGAGGAAGCTCATACAGCCAGTCAGCCTTTGCATCTACCATGTTCTTGTATAATTTTTCTTTATCAAATGCAAGGCTTACTTTTGTATCCTCCTCCATGGTATCGATTGGATTCGGCTCTACTAAACTGTCATTGATTCCATCCAGGAAACCTGTCATCTCCATGATGCTCAGATTATATTTATCAGCAAGCTCTTTTACAGTTCCCTCAACCTTCTCATCCGGGTTTGTAAGAAGCTTCTCATATACGCCTTTTTCCAAAAGGAAATATCTCTGCCAGAATCTCTGTAATTCCCCTCTGTCTGTTTTCTCATTATAGGCAATTTTCTGCCACTGTTCTAATAATGCCATAGTCTGTTTCCTCGTTTTCTATGTGAATTGTGGTTGCATTTAACATGCATGTACTATTATAGCAAACATCCACTGTTTTTGCAATTCATTAATTTATGATGTTTGCATTTCATGCCGTCTTTATTTTTCTTGACTCTTCTGATACTTTCGGCTAGGATAATCTTAGTACAGCTGCGGTATTTTGTCTGTCTTTGACTCACATCATGCCGGTAAACATATATAAAACTGGAGGTCTTACTTTGAAAAAAATAAAACGTATCCTCGCCATTTCCGGCGCCGTCATTTTAGCCGGGCTTTATATTTCCACCATTTTCTGTGCGCTCTCTTCCAATGAGAACTACATGGATATGCTGATGGCTTCGGTTTATGCAACTGTGATCATCCCAGTTCTGGTCTGGGCATATTCCTTTGTATATAAGATGATCAAAAAAAATAACGGGCAGAAGGAAGAATAATCTTTCTTCTGCTCATTTTTTGTTACTGTTCTCGCTCTTCTAACGGCACGTACACTTTCTCCGGCATGATGCTCCGGTATGCAGGACGAATGATCTTATCCATATTTACCAGTTCTTCCATACGATGTGCACTCCATCCGACAATACGGGCGATCGCAAAGATCGGTGTATAAAGTTCTAACGGAATGTCTAACATGCTGTATACAAATCCACTGTAAAAATCAACATTTGCAGAAACTCCTTTGTAAATATGACGTTTTTCTGCGATCACTTCTGGTGCAAGATTCTCCACCATACTGTAAAGTGCAAAATCTTTTTCCCTTCCCTTTGCCACAGCAAGCCGTTCCACAAAACTTTTGAACACGCGTGCTCTCGGATCAGAAAGCGAATAAACGGCATGGCCCATGCCATAGATCAGGCCTTTGCGATCAAATGCCTGTTTGTCAACAAGCTGCTCTAAGTAGTTTTTAACTTCATCCCTGTCTCCCCAGTCCTTTACATGGCTTCTCATATCATCCATCATTTCTACAACCTTGATATTGGCACCACCGTGTTTTGGTCCTTTCAGGGAAGAAAGTGCTGCTGCCATGACAGAATATGTATCAGATCCGGAGGATGTTACAACTCTTGTTGTAAATGTAGAGTTATTTCCTCCACCATGCTCCATATGAAGCACCAGTGCTATATCGAGCACGCGCGCTTCCAGTTCCGTGTATGCCTTATCCGGTCGGAGCATAAGAAGCAGATTCTCTGCTGCAGACAGCCCCTCCTGCGGACGATGGATATAAAGGCTGTCATCACAGATATAATGGTTATATGCATGGTAGCCGTATACCGCAAGCATCGGAAATACACTGATCAGTTTGATACACTGTTCTAACTGTGTATGAAGTTCCTGGTCTGCGATCGTCTCATCATAGGAAGCAAGTGTCAGCACACTTCTTGTCAGTGAATTCATGATATCCTTGCTCGGTGCCTTCATAATGACATCTCTGGTAAAGTTTGTCGGAAGCTGTCTGCACTCTTCGAGCATGCTCTTGAATGCTCCTAATTTTGCAGTATCCGGCAGTTCACCAAACAAAAGAAGATATGCCACTTCCTCAAATCCAAAACGTTTCCCTTCAAATCCCTGGATCAGATCGATCACATTATAACCACGGTACCAGAGCTGTCCGTCACACGGAATCTTTTTTCCATTTTCTGTTTTAAATGCATCAATTCTTGAGATATTGCTGATTCCTGCAAGTACACCGGTTCCATCTACGTCCCTTAAACCACGTTTTACACCGAACTCTTTAAACAGCTCCGGCGGGATCCTGTCGTTACGTTCACATATCATCATCAGTTCTTCCGTTTCTTTTCCAAAATCTCCATATTGGTTCATACCCCATCCTCCTGTTCTGCCTGAATGTTTTTCATAATCTTACCCATTACACGCTTTAAGCAGCTGCGTTCTTCTTCTGTCACTCCCGCAAACAGACGTTCCAAAATATCCGCCCGGATCTGCTCAAATTCCTCCAGCACAGGTTTTGCCTTACCAGTCATGCGAATGTGTATCCTTCTGTGGTCTTCCTCATCTGCGATCAGTTCAATATAACCATGCTGCTTTAAATTATCCACTGATTTCGAAATATGAGCCTTGGACAAATGCTGTATCTCGATCAGATCCTTTGCAGTATCTTTCTGCTTTTCATGGGAAATCAGATAAAGGATATCCAGTTCCACGTGACGCAGTCCATAGGTCTCCATCAGCCGTTCACACGCCTGCTCGATCACTTTTCTCATCTGCTGGTTGGTTCCAAACAATTCATACTCACTGTACATCATCCCTGCTCCACATTCTTTTTCTTATGGCAAATATTTTTTTACTGTTTTGCGGTTTGAATTAGTTCATTAATGAACTTTCTAATACTTATGTTACCCCTTTTTCTAAAATGTGTCAAATTAATAATTTATGAACTTATGTAAATGTTGTTGTCCACACATACTGTACAACCAACAGCGATTACCAAAAAAATACCGGACTGCATTCATCCGCAATCCGGTACTTTTTTCATTTACAACAGCAGCTCTGCAAGTTTATCATGCAATTCTGCTATTTCGTCTCTGTTTCTTCTATTTCCAATGTCTCTGTATCATTTGGCACCACTGTTGCTGTTTCTGTTTCCTCCACGGCTTCTGACGGTTCTTCTGTTTCCGTATCATCGGATTTTGCTGTCAGCTCCTCAATACTTTTATCAAATCCGGTTGCTGTTGCACTGTCTACAACATAGATAGTATCACTTTCACCTGTTTTTAAATAATACTCATTCGTGATCTCATTCTGACTTCCAATATAGATAGTGGTAAGTCCGGCATCCGTTTTTAGTGTAATCGTATTAGAAGGATCATCCAGTCCAAAATCAGTAAGACTGTCGTACTCTGTAACCTCATCTGTCGCTGTGATCTTCGCTGCTTTTTTCAGAAGTGTCTCTAATGCACTTTCATCAATATCAACGGACTGATCATCGTCATAAATCCATTCCGTTCCATTTTTTGTAAAGGAAAGCGTTGTTCCATCCAGCACATAAGAAAATTGTGTGATATCAGAAACTTCAATATCTGTTACCGTTATCTTTTCTGCCTCCGTCTTTGCTTCCTCTTTTTCTTCCTGCTTTTTACTGTAAAAATGAACACCTATATAGGCAAGGATCAGTAATATCAGCAAAATGACCAGAATGACCATCTGTTTTTTCTGTTTCTGCATTATTTTTTCCTCCTTACTGCCCAGATCACAACTCCAATGACGATCAGAACAACCGGTATAAAAATGCTTGCCACCAGTCCGCCGATAATCGTGGAAATTGATGTGATCGTGATCGTGCTCATCTTATAATCTTTTACCGGAATGACGCTGGTATCATTATCTGCTCCCCCGGTCAGATTCGTCACGATATCCGTAAACATGGATACGTTGCTTCCTGATACGATCTGATCCGTAGAATCCGTAAACAATTCCATGGAACCAATGGCAACAATCTGGGACGATGTATCATCTACTGTTTTTTCTGCAGCAAGTGCGATCGTAAACGGACCTTCAATATCTCCATCCTCTTTTTCAGAAGTTGTCGCGTTGCCGGCATCAATTTTTGAAACAGCCTTATCCGTTGTCTGTAACAGCGCTGTGTATGTCACATCATCGGAAGATCCGTCATAACTGAACGCCTCACTGTACGGTGCAAAAATATATTTGCCGCTGACAGATGATGTATAATCACTGCTCTCTACTTCCGGAAGCAGATAATACGGAATGTTATTATAATAGTAGGAACTGTCATTTTCCATGACAATACCGTCCACACGCTCAATGCCATACGCTTTTAAAATGCTTTCAAAATTTGTCAGATCCTTGTACTGGAAATTTGTCGTGATCAGTGCCTTTCCACCTTTTTCCAGATAATCTGTCACTTTCTTTGCATCATCTGCTGAAAAGTCTGATGTTGGTGCATTGATAATGATCGCCGATGCATCCTCAGGCACTGCATCTTCTTTTAACAATGTCAGCTCTGTGAGTGTCATATTGGCTTTTTCAACTGCCTCAGTAAATCCACCGGACAGTGCAGTTTCACCATGTCCTGTAATCTCATAAACAACCGGCAGTTCACTTGAATCTTTTGTCACATACTGGAGTGCACTTGTGATCTGTCCCTCTGCATCATATCCGTCAAGACTTCTTGTATAAGAAGAATAATCATAGGAATATTCATAAATATCATTATAATCGATCACCCTCGAACGTGCATCGCTCACCACTATCAGACTGTTTGAGGTCGGTGCTTCCGTCGTATATTTCTGGAAAAATGTCGGGTTTGTTGACGGGTTGATATAGCTTACTTTTATATGGTCAGACAGATCCTCATAACGCTGCAGCGTTTCGGAAAGTGTACTGTCCGCATTTTTCTCTGCTGCAAGCACATAAATATTAACGTCCGAATCAAGCGTCTTTAAGTAATCTTTTGTTGTATCTGTAATAGAATATAACTTTGTAGATGTCGCATCGATCGCTGTGACTGTGGATGGCAGTTCATCTGCCACCAGGTTCACAACAACTGCGATTGCAAAAGCAACAACGATCATACCAATTGAGAACGCACCCGGTGCGATCTTTTTTGTGCTGACAGAATATCTGCGTTTCTGGATCAGCTGGCAGCTTAAAAACAGGCAGATCCCGATCACAGACAGGAAATAAATAACGCCTGTAAGATCCAGACAGCCGTTCATAAATTTATCCAGCGGCGTATAAAGATCATATGCATTTAATATTTTTGTCAGAATATTACCGCTCTGCGAGATCATACTGGTAATACTTGACATCATATAACCCAGGAACAGTGCTGCAAACCCTAAAACTGCTGCAATAACCTGGCTTTCGGTTACAACCGACATCAGCATACCGACCGAAATGCACGCACTGCCATACAGCCAGAATCCTAAGATAGCAACATAGCTTTCTCCAAGCGGAACCGAGCCATAAATTGATAAAAATAATGGTGTCAGTGCAACGATGACCATGGCAATGGAAAATACTCCGACCATGGCAAGATATTTGCCAAACACAATCTTACCAAGCGGAACAGGGGATGTCAGCATCAGCTGATCGGTTCTTGTATGCCTCTCCTCCGCAAAACTGCGCATCGTAAGTACCGGTACTGCGATCATAACAATAAATGCGACTGCCGAAAGTGAATACGATACGTAAGGCGAACCGGATCTTAAATTATAAGCATAAAAATATAAACCATATAACGCAAGTACCGCCGCTATGAAAAGCCATCCCACCACAGTCTGGAAATAGGATCTGATCTCACGTTTAAAAATTGCAAACATTATTTTGTTCCTCCTTCCTGTGCGGTAAGTTCAAGGAATACATCCTCTAAGGACTTCGATGCTGCTTTCATCTCTAAGATCGGCATATGATGTTCCACACAGGTGTGATAAATTGCTTCCCTTACATCCGCATCTTTTTTTGCTGTCACAAGAAGCCCTACTGTACCATCCTCTTTCGCCTCTGTTTTTTCACACCGTTCTACCTGTGCAATCTCGCGGATTGCCGTCTCTGCCTCATTTTCTTCCGCTTTCAGCAAAAGTTCAATCTCCTGTGCACCAGTCATCCGCTCCAGCAGATTCTCTGTCGAATCACTGGCAACCAGTTTTCCATGAGAGATAATAAATACATGATCACAGACAGCAGAGATTTCAGACAAAATATGAGAACTGAGTATAATTGTATGTTTCTTTCCAAGTTCTCTGATGAGATCCCTGATCTCAATGATCTGTTTCGGGTCTAATCCTACCGTCGGTTCATCTAAGATCAGTATTTCCGGATATCCAAGTACCGCCTGTGCAAAACCGACTCTCTGACGGTAACCTTTTGACAGGTTGCGGATCAATCTTCCTGATACTTCCTCCGTTCTTGTAATTTTCATGGCTTCTTTCACATAACCTGCCCGCAGGCTCTTATCTAATTTCTTTAATTCAGCCACAAAATCCAGATATTCTTTTACCGTCATATCCATATAAAGAGGCGGCAGCTCCGGCAGATACCCCACACACTTTTTTGCTTCCTCCGGCTGTTTTAACACATCAAATCCGTTGATTTTTACCTCACCGCCTGTTGCTGCAAGGTAGCCGGTAATAATGTTCATCGTTGTTGATTTTCCGGCACCATTCGGTCCTAAAAAGCCGTAAATTCTGCCAGGCTCTACTGTGAGCGACAAATCATCAACGGCGACATGACTGCCGTATTTTTTTACCAGATGATTGATTTCAATCACGTTTTTCTCCTCCTTATTCCATTCCCTAAATATTACTTTATAAGGGTAACGTGTAATTGTGTTTAAAAGTGGATGAATCTGTGATAAAAGTGTGAACGTAAAAACAAAGAGCCATCTCCACATCTGTGAAAACAGCTCTTTGTTTTATATGCCCTTATAACAGGCAGGATCATGTAAATTCTTACACAACACCGTATGTTTTTAATTTTTCCAAGGCTTCCTGATACGTTGTAAATAATACCGTATAAATCCCCCGCGCTTCTGCTGCCTCGACATTCTCCCTGCGGTCATCTAAAAATACACATTCATCTGCCGTCAGTTTAAATTTGTCCAGCAGAGTCTGATAGATTTCCGGTTCCGGCTTGATCTGGTGAACTTCAAAGGAGAACACCTGACCGTCTACATCTTCTAAGAACGACAGTGCTTCCGTAGTGTGCTCATAAGTCCATTTTCCATAATTAGAAAGGATATATACATGATAACCTTTCTTTTTCAGTTTCTGAATCCATGCACGTGAATATTCATACTGGTAAATCGCCATTCCGACATTGTCCCAGAACATACGGATCTCTTTTTCATAGTCCGGTGCATTCTGAACAAATACCGCAAGCTGTTCATCAGAATCTAGAACACTGCGGTCTGATTCATTCCATGCATCCGAATAAACAGTCGCATTCCCAACTGCTTTCTCCGTCTTTTCATCAAAACCTAACTTCTGAAATGCCGCATGTGGATCCCAGTTGACCAGCACCATGCCTACATCAAAAATAATATTTTTTATCATACCAGATATCCTTTTTCTTATTTGGTGCGGTAAATGATGTCATCTCTTCCCGGTCCGTTTGATACCATGGTGATCGGGTATCCGATCTGCTCCTCAATGAACTCTACATATTTTCTGCAGTTTTCCGGAAGATCCTCGTATTTTTTGATTCCGCGGATATCGCATTTCCATCCCGGAAGTTTCTTTAATACCGGTTTTGCCTTCTCTAATTTTGCAGTTGTCGGGAAATCTGTTGTCACTTCACCGTCGATCTCATATCCAACGCATACCGGGATCTCATCTAAGTAACCAAGTACATCAAGTACCGTGAATGCAACATCTGTTGTTCCCTGCAGACGGCAGCCATATTTACTTGCCACACAATCGAACCATCCCATACGTCTCGGACGTCCTGTAGTCGCACCGAACTCACCGCCGTCACCACCACGTCTTCTAAGCTCATCTGCCTCATCACCGAAGATCTCACTGACAAATGCACCTGCTCCGACTGCAGAAGAATATGCCTTACATACTGTTACAATCTGTTTGATCTCATATGGCGGGATACCTGCTCCGATCGCACCGTAAGCTGCTAATGTAGAAGAAGATGTAACCATCGGGTAAATTCCGTGATCAGGATCTTTTAAAGTACCAAGCTGTCCCTCTAATAAAATAGTCTTTCCTTCTTTGATCGCCTGATCCAGATAAGAAGAAACATCGCATACATAAGGTGCAATGGTATCGCGGTACTCATGTAATGTCTCTAATAATTCATCCGGATTGATCAGTGGTTTATGATATAAATGCTCTAAGAGTACATTCTTTGTCTCTGCAATACGGACAACCTTTTCTTTTAACAGTTCCTCATCGAATAACTCGCTGACCTGGAAACCGATCTTTGCATATTTATCAGAATAAAATGGTGCGATACCTGACTTTGTGGAACCGAAAGATTTACCGCCTAAACGCTCTTCCTCATACTGGTCAAATAAAATGTGGTACGGCATCACCATCTGTGCACGGTCGGAAACTAAAATCTTTGGCTTCGGAACGCCTTTCTCCACGATAGACTGGATTTCTTTCATAAGTACCGGAATGTTTAAAGCGACACCATTGCCGATCACGCTTGTGGTGTGTCCGTAAAATACACCTGACGGTAATGTGTGAAGTGCAAACTTTCCGTAATCATTTACGATCGTATGACCTGCATTTGCACCACCCTGGAAACGTACGATAATATCTGCTTCCTTTGCAAGCATATCTGTAATCTTTCCTTTTCCTTCATCGCCCCAGTTGGCTCCAACGACTGCTTTTACCATTTGAATATCCTCCTAGTTTTTCTATGCTATTCCTGTCCGGAAAAAAAGGTGGCAGCGTAAAAACTGTCACCCATTCCCTGTTTTTACTTACTGATTATACATGATGTTTTTCTATAAGTAAAATTAATATTCTTTATATCTGATATAATCATTCATTATGTAAATTTATAAAAGTCCTTTTAAAAGCTTTGCCGCAGCCGCAGACATCGGGATCCTCTCATTTAACACGATACAGAATTTTCGTGCCGGAATCTCTTTTTCAAACTGCAGCTTAAAAAGTCTGCCATCCTCCTCATACTCTTTTGCAAATTCTTCCATCACACTTGCGATCCCGAGATTACGGAGCGCAAACTGAATCAGCATATCACTGGTGGCAAGTTCAAATTCCGGGGACACCGTCACACCTTCTTCCCTTAAAAATGCCTCCACATAATGTCTCGTTGAGGTACTTCCCTCTAAACACACCAGCGGATATTCCGAAAGTTCCTCATATTTCATTTTCTTTCCACAAAGTTCTTTATATTTTTTGCCTGCCACAAAGACGTCCCTGATTTCTTTTACCGGAATGATCTTAAGCCAGCCCTGCGGTTCAACCGGAGAACTTACGATTCCAAAATCAATTCTGCCATCTGCAAGATGCTGCAGGGTTTCCGGTGTCGGCGCATTTGTCACGGTTACCCGGATATTAGGATATTTTTCATGAAACCGCTCCAGATAAGGCAGCAGATAATATTTTAGCGTCATATCACTTGCACCGATGCAGATCTCTCCTTTTTCAAGATTGAGCATCTCAAGAAGCCTCCTCTCCCCGGAAAGAATTGCCTCGTAGCCACGCTCCACATAAGAAAAAAGCATCTCCCCTTCCTTTGTCAGGCGAACTCCCTTTGCCGTCCTTACAAATAATGCACAGCCAAGATCTTTTTCTAAATGTTTGATTGCCTGACTGACCGCAGGCTGTGAGATAGAAAGTTTTTCTGCCGCCAGAGTAATGCTTTTCTGCTTTGCTGTATAATAAAATATCTTATAGTATTCCAAATTAATATCCATTTTAATCCTCATTTCCGGGCAACTTGTTGTGAAGGAGCTGTCCATTTTTAAAATTAGGAAAAAAGTCATATTTTCCGCTTGTATTTCTGATTTTCCTGACGTATACTAAGCCTTACATGTTTATTATCATACCAAAGTTTGAAAGGAGTTTCCAGTAGCATGACAAAAGATATGACCACCGGCAGTTCATTAAAAATCATACTGTTTTTTTCCATTCCGGTTTTATTAGGAAATCTGTTCCAGCAATTTTATAATATGGTAGACACGATCATCGTGGGAAGATATCTCGGTGAAGAAGCACTTGCCGCCGTTGGTTCTACCGGATGCATCATGTTTCTGGTGCTCGGATTTGCAACCGGTATCGCACAGGGATTTGGCGTCATGATATCACACGCTTTCGGTGCAAAAGATTTTCGTTTGTTAAAACACTATGTTGCGCTCTCTCTGATCTTAACCGTGATCGTTTCGGCAATCCTCACAATTCCGACTGTTGCGGCATCCCGTCTGTTTTTAGTCTGGATGCACACACCGGACAATATACTTTCCATGGCAGATGCCTATATCAAAGTTATTTTTGCAGGTATTATCTTAACGATGCTATATAATGTTTCTGCCGGTATTTTAAGAGGAATCGGGGACAGCAAAACACCACTTTACTTTTTGATCTTTTCTTCTATATTAAATGTTGTACTGGATCTTTTATTTATTGTTGTGTTAAAAACAGGAACCGCCGGTGCTGCTTATGCCACCATTATTGCACAGGGAATTTCTGCGATCTTATGTTTTATCCATATGTTCCGGCAGTTTGAGATCCTTCGCACAACAAAAGCGGATTATTATCTGGATCGCCCGGGTGTCATTAACATGCTCTCGATCGGTATCCCAATGGCATTAAATTACTCCATCACCGCCATTGGAACCATGATCCTGCAGAGTGCTGTCAACGTGTTTGGTTCCAGTGTGGTTGCTTCCTTTACAGCTGCCTCTAAGGTCAACAATATCGCAACTCAGACCATGCCGACGCTCGGTACCGCCATGGCAACCTACTGTGGTCAGAATCTCGGTGCAGGAAAATACAACCGTATTTTCGACGGTATGCGCAAAGGATTTTTCATCTGTATCGCTGCAGCAGCCATCGGTGCTGCCATCTGTATTTTCGGTGGAGAATTTATCGTAAGCTGGTTTGTAAGCAATCCTTCCGATGAGATTTTCTCCTACGCCATGATGTATTTAAAAACAGTGAGCTGGTTTTTCCTCCCGCTTGCCATGATCTTTTTATACCGCAATGCCTTACAGGGATTAGGCGAAGGACTTGTTCCAATGTTGAGTGGCGTGATCGAGCTGGTATGCCGCTTTGTTGCGATCGCACTCCTGCAGAAACCGCTCGGTTATCAGGGGATCTGCCTTGCTGATCCTGCTGCCTGGGTGGGCGCCGGTATTCCTCTGATGATCACTTATATCATATGGAAACATAAAAAAATCAAACTGCACGGTCATACTTTATCATGATCCTAAACAATATAATCTAAATCAGGCACTTAGATTTTTCTTATTTTCAGGCAATGTGAAGAATAGGAATGTATTAAATAAAAATCGGTTGAAAACTAAATTTCTTATGAAATTCAGTCTCCAACCGATTTTCTTATATATTTTTTACTTTCTTTTATTTTCTGATTACTCTTCCAGTTCCGGAATCTTTCTTGAACATGCCACTGCTAATGCTCCCGGTCCGATATGGCAGGAAATACTAAGTGAAAGCGGATCCATACGGATCTCCATGCCTGGAAATGCTTCCTGCACTTCTTTCTTAAAGTTCTCTGCCGCTTCCAAGTCATGCGTGTATGCCATCTCAAGATACATATGCTCTCCGGCTGGATCTTTGAAGCGGTTGGCAAAATCGTTCTTCATTGCCTCGATCATCATGCTCTTTGCCTGTTTTACAGTTCTTGCCTTGGCAAATGCGTCTAATTTTTCCCCCTGGATCTGAAGTACCGGTTTTAACTTTAACAATGTTCCGAGTGCTGCAGCCGCCGGTGTGATCCTGCCGCCCTTTTTCAGATAATAAAGTGTGTCCACCATAATATAAATAGACGATTCAAATTTATCCCGCTCTAAGATCTCTTTAATTTCAGATGCAGATCTTCCCTGTTTCGAAAGTGCGATCGCGTCTAAAACGGACTGCCGCTGTGTAACAGAAATTCTCTGATTGTTAACCACCTGTACCTTTCCATCGTAATCCTGTGAAAGCATAATGGCAGTCTCACAGGAACCGCTGAGTCCGGATGACATTGGAATATGCACGATCTCATCATACTCTTTTAACAGTTCATCCCAGGTGTCTGTGACATTTCCTACAAGTGGCATGGATGTATGGATGTCTGTCTTCTCAGATAGCATCTGGTAAAACTCTTCCTGTGACAGATCAATATCTTCATACAGTGTCTTATCTCCCACAAAAAAAGGCATCGGCATCACGGTAATTCCAAGTTCTTTTGCCATACTCTGTGTGATTCCACTATTGCTGTCTGATACGATTGCTACGTTGCTCATGAAAAATGTTCCCCCTTATAATGTCTCCGAACGTTTTTTGATGTTTTCTTTGAAGTTGATCACCTCATGCTCGTACTCTTCATTCATGTACTCTGATTTGATCATAAAATCTGCAGATGCTTTATTGTTTGCGATTGGGATATCATATACCTGTGCAATACGAAGCAATGCCTTTACATCAGGATCATGTGGCTGTGCAGTCAATGGATCAGAGAAGAAAATGACAAAGTCAACTTTTCCCTCAACGATCTTTGCTCCGATCTGCTGATCTCCACCAAGAGGACCGCTGTTATATCCACGAACCGGGAGTCCTGTCTGATCCGTGATCATGCGTGCCGTGGTTCCTGTTCCACAAAGGAAATGATTTTTCAAGATTTCTTTATTTGTTTCGCACCATGCGATCAGCTCTGCCTTTTTATTGTCATGCGCGATCAGTGCTATATTTTTCTGTTTTCCAATGGTCAGTGTTACATAATTTTCATTCATATGCGCCATCCTCCGTTATCTGTCTGTGCCTGTATCTATTGCATACCAATTCAAATTTTCTGCAATACATATCGTTAAGTATAACATATTTTTCTTCGTTCTTCCACAAAAAAATAATAGAATGACCAGTGTTCACCCATACTGTGTGACCAGTAGCGATATGTGAACACCAGCCATTCTATTATTATGATACGAAATCTTTTATTCCGGCAGCTTTACTTTTCCATCCAGTATCATTTTCACAAACGCCGTATCCCGGATGATCCATGGATCTTTCGCCATCCGCATATTCGTTTCATATACTGTTTCCGGCTGCTCCCATCTGAGGTAATACCCTTTTGCCACTTCACTTGGAGTCAGATGAAGTTCTCCTTCTTTCTCTGACACCTTACAATAAAAGAAATATGAATGGCAGATATATTTACAGGACGGATCAAATATGTCACGGCGCATCTCAAGGATTTCTCCCAGTTCATGCCATGAATCCTCTAAAACTGTAAGTCCGGTTTCCTCACTGATCTCGCGTTTCAGGGTTTCTGACAACTTCTCCCCCTCTTCCATTCCACCGCCCGGCATCTTATATTCGCCATCCGTACTGCACTGCATTGCAATCTTTCCATCCCGGAAGATTACTCCACGCACATTATATTTCTCATATACCTTCGTTGTGTCATCATAATTATTCTCATCAAAAACAGCAAGCACTTCCATCTTTTCTGCCTCCGTATTCTGCAGCTTAGGGCCGTATTTTTATCATATATTAAAATGTCTGATATTGTGTGCAAGCATATCTGCCATATTACGCAGATTTTCTGTGGAATCTTCAATATTTTGAAAGCTGTCCGTTATTTCGGTAATAGATGCACTCGTCTGCATAGTTCCCTCAACGTTCTGCTGTGCAATCTCCGACAGGGAATCGATGACATCTATGATCTCTGCTCTTGCACTCTCTAATTTTCTTGTCCGGCTCTCAATCTGACGGATCCGTTCGATAGATGCATCAATCTCACCCATGACACCGTTTACCATCTGTTCCGTACTCTCAATATGCATATTTTGTTTTTCAATAATTTCCTGTGTCCTGCCCATCGTCTCAACCACACGTTCGGAATTTGCGATCAAAGTATTTACAATTTCACCTATATTACCGCTCGCCGTATCGGACTGTTCTGCAAGTTTCTGTATCTCTGATGCCACAACTGCAAAACCTTTTCCCGCTTCACCTGCGCGTGCAGCTTCAATGCTTGCATTTAAAGAAAGCAGGTTTGTCTGGGACGCGATTTCAGAAATAAACTGTGATGCTTTCTGAATATTCTGTGCCGAGATATTCGTCTGTTTCGTCTGGTCTGCGATCGTTGCAACAGCCTCCTTTACCTCTTCGCTGATACGTTTTAATTCATCGATCGTAACAACTGCTGCATCGCTTGACTGCTTCATCTGATCTGCACTGTCATTCAGCTCATCTGCTGCCTTTCCTGTCTCAATGATCAGATTTCCCATATATTTCACATTATCTGACGCCTTCTTCGCATCCTCTGCCTGTAAATTTGCACCGTTTGTAACAGAATCAACGGTTGCCTCCACCTCACGCATTCCATCATAAGTCTGATGGGAGGTATCTTCTAACGTATTGGATGCCTCCATCAGCATATCCGTACTTCCCTTGATACCCTTAATGATCTTTAGCAGCTCATTCTGCAGATTCTGTATTGCTTTCGTCAGATCACCGACTTCATCTTTCCGCTCTAAAATTTTACTGTCAAACGCTACATCAAGATGTCCTGCTGACACTTCCTGCACACTGGCGATTCCCTTTTTTAATGCACGTGTAATGGAAGTTGCGCTGATCTCCACGATTATAATACAGATGACAAGTACCACAAGTACGATCGCTACGATCGTATTGATAATCTTTATGACGCTGTTGGATATTTTCTCTTTTTCTGCACCTGCGAATACCATTCCGACCGGAGTACTGCTGTCACCTTTCTGATAGACTGGAACGTAGTATCCGTAGTAAATCGTACCATCCATGGATACATTATCGCTGAAATACCCCTCGCCGCCATTTAATACTTTTTCAACAATTTTATCCCCCGCCGGACTTCCTAATATCCTGTTACCATTTTTGTCAACTGCAGAGGTCATGATTCTCTGCGATCCGTAGAAAAATGTTACATCCATCCCGGACTCCTGTTTAATCGTATCAACCAGGTTTTCCGACTGGGAAATATTATAACTTCCTTTCCAGATATCCCCATTTTCTGCCTGTAAATAAGTTCCTGCATTCTGGTCATAAGCGGCCTGCGTTGCGATTGCCGTTCCCTTTAACGAATTTTCCATCTGATCAATGATCACACCTTTTACGATCGTTGATGCGATCAGAAGGATAATCCCGCCTAACAGGAGCAGTGGAATCAAAGAACAGAGTAAAACTTTTTTCCGAATTGTTAATTTCATAATTTTATCCTCCCCTAGTCCACAATCACAACGTTTTTATAATACCAGTCAATACCACCTGAGATCGTTGCATCATCCAAGGTTCCGTTTTCTGTTCCAACTGTCTCCCCTGTATTCGTCTCCATCACTCCGTCAAAAATATTGTTTGTACCGCTTAAGATCTCTGCAGTCGCCTCGTCAACTTTTTCCTGTGTTCCTTCTGCCGCAAATGAAGCCAGATTCGTCAGCTGTACCAGTCCCTCTGCCATACCTCCATAATAATTGGACCCATCCCACGTTCCATTGATAATACTTTTGACCGCTGACGTATAATATGCACTCCAGTTCCAGATCACGCTTGTCAGACAGGCATCCGGCGTTTCTTTACTCATATCCGAGTTATAACCGATCCCATAAACTCCCCGCTCCTGTGCCAGTGTCTGTGGATACGGTGTATCGCAATGCTGTGCCATCACATCACAACCCATATCTAAGAGCTGTTCGGATGCTGCTTTTTCCTTATCTGGATCATACCAGCTATTTGTGACTGCCACATAAATCTCTGCATCCGGATTTACAGATTCCACACCGATCGCAAATGCATCGATTCCCCCTGTCACCTCAGAATTTGACGAATCCTGCGCTGCCACATAACCGATCTTATTCGACTTTGTATTCATACCTGCTACGATACCACTCAAATATCTTACCTGATAGATGCGGCCGAAATAATTATTAAAATTCTTTCCATTTGACATATAGCCGGTTCCATGTGAGAAATAGATATCCGGATATTTTTCCGCCATCTCTGCCGTCACTTCCATATAACCCCAGCTTGTTGTAAAAATAATATTACATCCATCCGAAATGCAGGCTTCGATTGCCTCCTCCGTTGCTTTTGCATCTGAATCGTCCACAATTTTTCTCTCGATCTGATCATCGCTTAATCCCAGATTTTCCTGCATTCCCACGATACCCAGATCATGTGTGTAAGAATATCCGCTCCCCTCATCCGGGTCTGAGATATAAAGTACGCCAACTTTTATATCTTCTTTGGCAATTCCTGCTGTACCTGATGTCTGTCCCGTTTCCGACTGCGAACTGCCGCTGCCGTTTCCGGCTGCTTCCGTCGTTAAATAACCATTGTTTGTTGCATAATCATCCGGCGTACCACCTGTTTTTCCGCCGCATCCTGCAAGTATGCCTGTCACTGCAAACAATACAATCAGCTTTCCAACTCTTTTTCCTTTCATCCTTTGTTCTCCTCATCACAAATTTTCACAACAACTTTGTTTCATTATACAAAACAGGAGAACATTTGTAAATAAATCTTGGTTTTATGACAATAAATTGATACTTTTGACCTATTTTTCTGAAAATGCTCTTTGGGCATGCAGATAAGACAGATTAAATGTCCGGAGTGTCACAGGCTGGTTCATTCTGTTATTTTCCTGCATATATTCCCACTTCCAGTTATACATTTCATCCCCATAATAAATGTTTTCCGGATGATCTTTTAAGTACTCTGCGATCACAGGTGCCGCATCGGTTGATAAGCATGAGAGATAACTGTAATCTCCCGCGGCATTTCCATTTTCAATCTGCGCCAGATCATAGGCGGCAATCCCAGCATCCACATGGGCAAAGGCAAACAGCACATAACTGATGCACACAACCGCCATTCCATACGTAAACAACGGGAACCTGCGGTTCCAGATATAACAGATCGTTCCTGCCATAAGAAACGCGATCACTGCCAGCACCGTCAGTACAACAACACGCAGAAATGTAAGCTGATATGCCCTGATATACAGGATCATTCGCCATGCGCTTGATGCCGTCATAATCATCGTACATACGGAGATCACAGTCCAGACGATATCTGCTGCCCTGCTCCTCTGAAAGAAATGTTCCATTACAAGAACTGTTCCAAGATTTAAGATGCATACCAAAAGAAGCTGAAAAAATCCCTGTCTTGCATATTCGGCATAGGTAACTCCTTCCGGAAGCTCCCCGCCACCGCCAAACAGATATATGATCTGTATGCCGCAGAATACAACATATAATACTGCAACCAGGACTGTTACCGTAAGCATCGCTGTCGTTTCTGTAAAAATTTTTGTTTTCCTGTCCTGCCGTTCTTTTCTATATGCCGAATATCTGACACCACAGTAAGATGAAATAAAACCAAAGCATAACATGCAGCAAATTCCTGCCAGATTTGCCGGAATCCTGATTCCTGCAAAAAATTTTGTGATCATACTTGAAAATACCAGATCTGCTGACACTAACAATCCACCGATCAGAAGAACCACCGGTATTGCTATTGCAATTCCGATCAGGATCTCACGCACTTTTCCATTTTCCTTCTTCTCACGTAAACGGATAAAATCGTTTCCATCACCAAATGGTCTTGTAATACTGCTAATCGCTCCACATACAGCATTTACTCCACTGCACAGATACTCCCAAAAATCCCATTGATTTTTATCTGCCAGATTTCGTATAAGGAAGCACACTGTGAATGCAAAAATCCAGCAATAATTCATCCAGATAATCCACTCATTTCCGGTCGTAAATGTATTGACCGCCAGAATCAGCATATATGCAGCGAAAAATATTGTTGTGTTAAAAATTTTCCTTTCTTTTACCGTTTTAACGATGTAACAAATATATCCGATCGTTGCCGCAACCCACAGAAGCACTGCAGCTCCTGTCATATTTTTGTAAATACAGACCGTATAGATCAGTGCGTAAACAAAACTTGCCGGCGCAAGTTTCTTAAAAATCTCCGCATTTTCTTTCTGTTGCTGTTTTCTTTTTTCCTGCCACTGCGCTTTTTGCTCCTCGTAACTGACTGTAAGATTCTGATCCATTTTTTATGCTCCCTTCTCTTCTTCCTTCTCCAATAAACTGTCATGTTCCCGCTTCATCTTTCCATAACCTGTTATGATTCCGCTTCATTTCACACAAAACGTTAAGTTTCCTCATCTGTTTTAACATATTCTAAAATATCTCCCGGCTGGCAGTCCAATGCCCGGCAGATCTTGTTTAAAGTGTCCACTTTGATTGCTTTTGCCTTTCCATTTTTCAGTATGGAAATATTTGCCATTGTAATGCCTACTTTTTCCGAAAGTTCGGTCACACTCATTTTCCGTTTTGCAAGCATTACATCTATATTTATGATAATTGCCATTTTTCTCTCCTTCACTATATCATGTGCAAAATCAGCACATGATCCAATTCGTCGTTCGTCAATCATACAAGCATGTTGACTCTCTTGCTCTCATTATATCGTAAGTTCATTTTCCTGTTTTAATTCATAAGCCTTCAGAATCAGATGTGATAATGCTGCTGCCAAAATGGATATCATAACTGAAATCAAAACCGCAGTAATCATAAAAATACTGACTCCCGGCTGTCTGACTGCTAAAAATACCAGAAAAACAATTCCTGCAAACCACACAACCGCAAGCAGTAATGCGAAATGGCTGATATTTCGAAAACATCTTGCATTTTCTTTCGAGAATGAATTATCTTTTCCAATCTGCACACATACTTTCCAGAACTGGTACAGAATCGCATAACAGATCACCCCTATGCACCAGCCGTACAACAGTCCCGGCATAAAAAGATACGCCAGTGTTTCATCCGCATCTCTCCATGATATCGCAAGTACCGGCATAATATACAGAAAAAACACCGCTCCCATCAGTGCCAGTACAATTGTGATTGCTTTTAACCATCGTGAAATTTCTTTTTGCTGCATAAATACTTCTCCTTTTTCTGATTCATTTTTCAATTCAGCTTTCAAGTTTTTGACTGCAAAAATGCTGAATCCAAACTTGCTTCTTCCTGCATTTTATTATACACATATATTTTATTTTTGCAATATGTTTTTATCGTATATCAATAAAGTTTTATTATAAAATAATATTTGTACTTTTTCATTCTTTTTCGTCAGAACAAATAAAATCCCCTATAAACAGCCAGATGCTACCTGCCACCTGTTTTTCTGTTTATAGAGGATTTTGTTATTTACCGCTCATTGCATTATTTTTTAATCCGATATCATCGTTGATTATTCCTTAAATATTTTTTCCACTTCTTCTATAGTTTTATCAACATCTTCGGCAATCTTTTCTGTAGAATAACCCAATCTGTACATATTCCGAATAACGTCGTCTTTATCTGCTCGATTATAAATATTGTTCTATTTCTGAGAGTGTTTTTCCAGTTGCGTCTATGATTTTTTCTATTGGGAAGCCGGACTTAATCATATTGTGAATCATTTCTGCCATAGCTTCTTCTCTGCCTATTTCAATTCCTTCGTTTTTGCCTTCCTCTTTACCAGCTTCATATTCTGCCTTTCGGAGTTTCTTTTCTTCCCATTCTTTATCATACTCTAATATACTTACCATCTTTTCTCCTTTTTACGCTGTCTTTTGCGCATAACAAGTTTGGACGTAAGTACAAACTTGCATGTGAAAAATCTCATTTTTCACATTACCTCCGAGCGATTCTTCCGCAAGAAATCGACTAAGATTCCTTCTTTGATGCATTCCGTGATTGCCCTTTCAACTGCATCATTCAGATTCAGCGCTGATGCATATTTTCGGACTCTCGCAACATAAATGGCATATTCCTTCAATGTCTGACACTGTTCCATCAGGTCTTTGTTGTGTCCTTCGTTCACATTCAGCATCAGAACTTTTAACTCTAAATCCGGCTCTCCAGCCAGATGCTCATATGCCTCAGACAAACGCAGTTCGACCCGGTCGTCCACTGCATCCGTTCCATTATAAAACACCATAAACTTCGGTGTCGGAATCTTCTGCAGCTTTGACAAATACAGTGACTTATCGTTCACAAACTGCTGATACTCAATCCCAATATAGATCAGATCCCGCAATGGTATATTGGGATTGATCGTTGACTGATGTTCATAGAGATAAATATTCGTCTCTAACATAAATGCCAGGTCATTTTTCATTCCCATATAGATTGCGTTTTCCAACGTGACGATCTTAAGGGCTTCCGCATTCTGATAATGGTTTCCGGTCACTGCGTTGTACAGGGATAAGAGATTCTCTTTCTCTGAGAACAGCATGCGGAATACAGTGTCTTTGTACTGACGGTTGGCTGTCGGTATCTTTTCTGATACCTGTGTGCTCTTCTTCATATTCGGTTCCTCCTGTGTGCAGGAGGCTCATCCAGATCTCCTGCTTTTCATTTTTATGGATAAAAAGCATAGATTTCTGAAATGTTTTTTTGAATTTTAGACGGATGTATACATCCTGATAGTCATACAGACAGAATTGCCGGATTCGTAATTATAGCACCGGATAGATGTCTGCATCGTAGAAATATGCTTTGAGTTATTTTATCATACGTCATCCTTAGTATGCAACTCATTTGAATTTTCTTGTGCAATTTACACAAAAAGCGCTACTGTTCGCACCTGTAATGCAGGCAACGGCAGTTAAGCCGCACCTACACCATACACGCCCGCGCATTATAAGTTCCCGATATTTCCGGCAGTTCTGACATCACAGTCAATTCTAAAATATCTCCCGACGCCCACACAAGAATCGTTTCTTTTTGAACCGGAGTAAGTCCGGTTTTTGAAACACTCGCGGAAGATTCCATGGAACACCCTTCCATGGAACAATATTTCACAGAACAACATTCCATGGAATACGCCGTAGAGCATTGATTTCCACCCGGACTGCTGCCTGCGTTTCGACTTTCCTGTGACATACCAGTACTTATCATAAGCTCCGCATGCGAACCCCTTCTCTGCTCTTCCGATCCATTTGACAATCTTATTTCCGGTACGACCGGCATATCCTGCACATTCTGTGCAGGCGGCACAGACCGTGTTCCGGATACCATCGATTCTTTTGGCTTGTGCGCATCACAGTTTTTTGTGACAGTCTCTTTTTGCCGCTCCACTTCATCACATTTTTTCGGATCCAGATCTTTTTTTCTCCGCTTTATGCGCACGACCCGAGGTGCTTTTACCGTCTCAATATACAGTACCCTTTCTTTCTGTTGCATCTTATCTAACAAAATCTCAAGAAAAATCGTACCATAATAATTTCTCCGGTATCTCTCCTGTTCCCTGAATTCGGACTGCACCCATTCTTCTTTTGCGGTCTTTTTTATTCTGACAGAGTCATCCCCATAAAACTGCTCTGTCATTATGCCTTACTGTTATAATAGCCATTGTTATAATAACTGCTGCTATTTTGTGTGCCGTTTGTATAGCGTGCATAACGGTTATAGTTACTGCTCGCCGTCACATTTGATTTTTCGAGTTCCGTCACCTTTTCTTTTGCATATTTGCTGATCTGTCCTGACAGATCTGACACTTTTTCGGCAAACCCATCTTCACCGGCAAACATTTTCTTTATCTGGCTGATGTCGGCTGCCTTTAATTTCTTTTCATCCAGCTCTAATGTTCCGTCACCATTTATCGTAATTCCGATCTCACGGAGTTCTTTATTTTCCGCATTTGCATAATTCTTCAGCTTTTTGGCAAAATTTGAATCCACGCTGTCGCCGGACTGTGTAAGACGTTTCATCAGATAATTATAGTCATTTACAAATGACTCTATATGATCTGTCACATTCTCTTTCACTTTTGCCTCATCTTCCCCGTCAAATACAGAAGTACCATCTGTTTTTAAAAACTTCCCCAACCGTTTTTCCACACGTTCCGCAGCCGTCTCCATTCCACTGTATAAAAGTGTCTGGTCTCTGTTTGCGATCAACTGCGCCGCAGATGATGTTTTCCCACTATTTGCATTTAATTTTGAAAGAAGCTGACTGATCGACTGACCCGAACTTCCTGAAATACTCTTTTTTGTTCTCTGCTGTTTTGTCGAAAATATTCTTGTCTTTGCAATACGGTTCATCCGCGCACGCACAATGGTGCTATTTAATCTGTTCCCAACTCTCATACTCATTTTCCCCATTTCACAACTCATTTTATAACAGATAAGCGCTCCCCCGGAGGGTTCAGTATAAAAATACATTTTTCACACGCAAGATCTGTGCTTACGCACAAACTTGAAATGCGCTGGAAAGCAACGCAAAAATGGCGCCTGTTTCCCGGTTATTTCATTCCTTGAAAATCAGACGCCATCCTTAGCTTTCTTCTGTTATATCATTTATATCGTCACAAATTAAAAATACTTTACAAAAAAATTCTTGACACTCCTCTTGTACTATTGTATTATTTCATTAGTACAAAGAAACGAGGTGATACGATGGCATGGAACCTTAATTCCGACCGCCCTATTTTCATACAGATCGTAGAGCGGATCGAAATGGACATCATTTCCGGCAAATATAAACCCGGAGACAAACTGCCTTCCGTCCGTGATCTTGCTGCCGAAGCAGCGGTAAACCCAAATACGATGCAGAAGGCTTTTTCAGAACTTGAACGAACCGGTCTTGTTTTCTCACAGCGGACAACCGGACGATTTATTACGGAGGACACTTCCATGATCGATGAATTAAAATCAACACTTGCAAAAGATAAAATTACAGAACTGCTCTCATTTATGCAGCAGCTCGGCTTTCAGGAAAATGAAATTCTGGCTATGATCGATCAGACCATGAAAGGAGAAAAATGATGGACACATTACTTGGATGTAAAGATCTTACGAAAAAGTTTGGCAATAAAACTGCGATCGATCACATTGATTTTTCGATCGAAAGTGGTCATATCATAGGACTTCTCGGTCCAAACGGCAGTGGAAAAACAACACTGATTAAAATGATCAACGGACTTTTAACCCCGACTTCCGGCACACTCTATTACAAAGAAAATCCGATCGGTGTCGAGAGTAAACGCCACATTTCCTACCTGCCGGATCACACTTACCTGAACATGAACCAGCGTGTGAAAGAAGTCATCGCTTTCTTTCAGGACTTTTATGAAGATTTCGACAGGGAACGCGCCTACGATATGCTGCAAAAACTGAATATTAATCCAAATGATTCTCTAAAAAGCATGTCAAAAGGAACCAAAGAGAAGGTACAGCTTATCCTTGTCATGAGCCGGAAAGCGGAATTATATATTTTAGATGAGCCGATCGCGGGTGTCGATCCTGCTGCAAGAGATTATATTTTAGATGTGATCTTAACCAATTACGACCCGTCCGCTTCCATCCTGATCTCCACACATCTGATCGCTGATATCGAAAATATTTTAGATCAGGTCGTTTTTATCCAGAATGGACAGATCCGTCTTTCCTCTTCCGTTGATGATATCCGCGCCGAGGAAGGCAAATCCATCGATTCACTGTTCCGGGAGGTATTCAGATGTTAGGAAAATTATTGAAATACGAATTTAAAAACACATACAAATTAATGTTCATCATCTACGGCATCATGGCATTCGTCACCATTCTCGGCTGCATTGCCATGTACAGTAACAGTGATCCTGCAGGTATGACGAACCAGATACAGGAGATTTTCTTTACAGCAGCTATGGTATTTTATGTACTTGGTGTATTTGCACTTTTCGTGGTAAGCTACGTATATATGTGTGTTCATTTTTATAAAACCATGTATTCCGATCAGGGATACCTGACACACACACTGCCGGTTGGTCAGATGTCGACGTTCAATGTAAAACTGTTCGTTTCCTTTTGCTGGCTGATGTTATCCTTAATCATCCTGTTTCTGTCGATCATTTTCTTAGGCTGCGCAGCAAACAGAGGATTTTCGTTTGATTCAGACTTTTATATGGCTATGGCAGATTTCAAAAATCTGTTTGGCATACCATTTCATACCTTTATTATTTATATGATTCTTTCCATGATCATATCCTGCCTGCAGTATCTTCTGATGGTATTCGCCAGCGGTTCTATCGGCCAGCTTTTTACAAAACATAAAATAGGTGCTTCCATCGGTGCCGGAATTGTGTTTTACATGTTAGGTCAGATCGCAGCTTCCATCCTCATGGTACTTACCGGATATTTCGGTTTCATGAATAACATCAATGTCGCTGTCTATGATGTCTCTGAAAACGCTGCATTCGGTACAGCCTTTTCTTCTATGTTGCATTCCGGATTGCTCTTTTCGATCATCGAATGTGTGATTTTCTATATCGTGTGCATGGTTATTATTAAAAAACATCTGAATCTGGAATAACCGTTCATTCCAAAATCACTACTTTCACTTGAACAGCCGCTCCGTCTTTCAAACCGGGGCGGCTATTTCTTTATCTTGTTATTTCTTACCAAAGCACTATCCCATTTTATGCTGTCACCCGGTGTATCTTCTTTTTCAATACCAGCAGACTTCCACGCAGCCACTCCACAAATTTCGAC
Source organism: Roseburia rectibacter (assembly GCF_014287515.2). Lineage (NCBI taxonomy): Bacteria > Bacillati > Bacillota > Clostridia > Lachnospirales > Lachnospiraceae > Roseburia > Roseburia rectibacter. Next base: position 1,748,037 of record NZ_CP092473.1, on the reverse strand, counting down.
AGATAACGTAAAACCGGTTCCGTTGCGATTGCAAATACCGCTGTCAGCATCATACACTGCATTGAGATATCCCTGATTGCGAACAGATGGCTGACAAATATCATGCAGAACAGCCATCCGGCAACCATTCCCACCATTAACACGCGGTGCCCGATTGTCATTGGTTTTGCGATCTGATATAAGATCATAAATCCAACAATGGCGACCAGGATCGTACAGGACGTTGATATATCTCCTTCGTTTACACCAAATTCCTGACAAAACAGCACCAGACTGCTGACAGCCAGAAAATCAGTAAGTCCGGCTGGCAACGCCTTTAATAATACATTTGTCATAAAATGTCCCTGTATACGGTCTTTATTCGGCTCTAACGCAAGCACAAAGGATGGTATGCCGATCGTAAACATACTGATCAATGATATCTGAGATGGTTCCAATGGATAATTGATCATAAAAATCATGGAAAAAACTGCCAGCAGCATGGAAAATATGTTTTTTACCAGATATAAACTTGCTGAACGCTGAATATTGTTTACCACTCTTCTGCCTTCCATCACTACTGATGGCATCCTCGAAAAGTCATTATCCAGCAGCACAAGCTGCGCCACCTGTGATGCCGCCTCGCTCCCCGATGCCATCGCAATACTGCAGTCCGCATCCTTTAGTGCCAACACATCATTGACGCCATCGCCTGTCATGGCAACTGTTCTTCCCTGTGCTTTCAGTGCTTCCACAAATTTTAACTTCTGATCCGGTGTCACCCTGCCAAAAATCTGATATTTCATCACTGCCTGCGCAATGCTCTCATCCGTCGTCAGTGTGGAAGCATCCACGTAGTTATCTGCGCCACAGATTCCGGCTTTTTGTGCAATCTCTGCAACTGTCTTTGGATTATCACCGGAAATTACCTTGATCTCAACACCTCTCTCTGTAAAATAGGAAAAGGTTTCCTTTGCCCCCTCTCTAATAGCATTTGTCAGCATGATAAATGCAACCGGCAATGCCTTTTCCGTAAGTTTCTGTCCGTCTAAAACTCCTTCGTATCTGCCATACACAAGGACACGATATCCTTTCTCACTGTATGCTTCAATTTTTTCTTTATAATGCTCATAATCTTCCCGAAGCACAAACTCCGGTGCCCCGATCAGATAACTGTCTCCCCCGGAAATGATTCCGCTGTACTTTGTTTTGGATGAAAATGCAAACACTTTGTCTGCTTTTTTTATATTCACGGTATTCCCTGTCTTAAAGTATGCTTTGACCGCCTCCATCGTTGCATTATCTGCATTCATGTTTACAGCAAATTCAGCGATTTTTTCTCTGACCTGTCGATATTTCTGTTCCTGTTCTTCCCTGTCTCCTGCATCGACATAAACCCTGGTACCATCATCTCCATCCGGAACCGTTTTCATCAGATCTTCTGTGAGAACAAAAGTATCTACCTCCATGTCAGGAACTGTGATCGTTCCCGTCTTGTCCACACAGAGTACATCCACTCTCGCTAGCGTCTCAATACATTTCATGTCGTGAATTAAAACCTGCTGTTTTGCCAGACGCATGGCACTTACCGCCATAGCAACGCTTGCTAACAGATAAAGTCCCTCCGGTATCATACCAAGGATCGCAGCCACCATGCTTGTTACACTGTCCCGCAAAGGAGTACCTGCATACACAAACTGCTGCACAAAAAGAACCACACCGATCGGAATGATTACAATACCAACTGCCTGTACCAGACGGTTTAAAGAACGGATCATATCTGACTGTTCCCCTTCTTTTGTCTGGGTTGCCCGATGGGTCAATTTCGATATGTAAGACTCTTCTCCAACCTTTGTCAGTCGTGCAAGACAGCTTCCTAACACCACAAAACTGCCGGACAGAAGTTCGTCCCCGCTTTTCTTTACGATCTCATCTGACTCACCGGTAAGAAGTGATTCATTGACATTTAACTGTCCGTTTAACACAACCGCATCCGCTGGTATCTGTCCACCCGCAGAAAGCTCCACAATATCATCCAGTACCAGTTCATCCGCGGGAATCTCCTTTTTACTGCCATCCCGGATCGCCCTTGTTTTAGGACTGTTTAAAATAGAAAGATCATCCAGTACTTTTTTAGAACGGATTTCCTGCACAATACCGATCAATGTATTTGCAATGATGATCGGAAGAAAAGTCAGGTCACGGAAAGCACCAACGCCGATTAACAATAACGCGATCACTAAAAATATCAGGTTAAAATATGTAAATACATTTGATTTTATAATTTCTTTTGTCGTCTTTGTAGCCGACTCTGCTTTTTTATTCCAGAGACCTTTTTCCATTCGCTCTGCCACCTGCTGTGCGGTCAGTCCCCGGATTGTTTCTGCCTGTTTCTGATTTTTGTTTTCTGTCACTGCTTTTTCTGCCTGTTTCTGCTTCTCATTTTCTGCCATTTCTTTCTCTGTCTGGTTCACGTTTTCCTCCATATAGCCATACCTCTTAGTATTTACTCACTATCGCTCTGGCGCATTTACAATTCATCATAACTTTGCTTACAAGTATAACCATTATTTTGAAAAAAAGTGGGTTTTAGGTAAGATTTAATGAATATTTTAGATGTGTTAAGAAACATTTATAAAAAAATTAGATATCTGATACAATTTCTAACAAAAAAGTACCGGATATCAGCTTTTTATCACTGATTCCGGCATTTTTCTTAAATATATCTTTCTTCGCAGTTATTTTTATTTATTGCTTAAATATTCATCAATACCTTTTGCGGCAGCTTTTCCTGCACCCATGGCAAGAATTACAGTTGCAGCTCCGGTTACAGCATCACCACCGGCAAATACACCTGCCTTTGAAGTAGCACCATTTTCTTCTTCTGCGATGATACATTTTCTGCGGTTGATTTCAAGTCCCTTTGTAGTGGAAGAGATCAGCGGGTTCGGGGAAGTTCCAAGTGACATGATCACGGTATCTGCCTCGATCTCATACTCAGATCCCGGAATCTCTACCGGGCTTCTTCTTCCGGATGCATCCGGTTCACCGAGTTCCATCTTAATGACTTTCGCGCCTTTTACCCAGCCATTCTCATCTACAAGAATTTCTGTCGGGTTCTGGAGCAGATCAAAGATCACTCCCTCTTCTTTTGCATGATGTACTTCCTCCACACGCGCCGGAAGTTCTTCCTCGCCACGGCGGTATACGATATGTACCTCCGCGCCAAGTCTCTTTGCAGTTCTCGCAGCATCCATAGCAACGTTACCGCCGCCGACAACGATAACTTTCTTGCCTGCTTTGATCGGTGTATCATACTCATCTTTAAATGCCTTCATCAGGTTGTTTCTGGTCAGGAACTCATTTGCAGAAAATACACCCATTGCCTGCTCGCCAGGAATACCCATAAATCTTGGAAGTCCGGCACCGGAACCGATAAATACGGCCTCAAATCCCTCGTTTTCCATTAATTCATCGATTGTAACAGATTTTCCGATAACAACGTTTGTCTCGATCTTAACACCGAGTGCTTTTACATTTTCCACCTCAGCAGCAACAACCTTCTGTTTCGGAAGACGGAACTCCGGGATACCGTAAATCAGTACACCGCCTGCCTCATGAAGTGCCTCAAAGATTGTCACATCATAGCCAAGTTTTGCCAGATCACCGGCACAGGTTAAACCTGCAGGACCGGAACCAATGACTGCAACTTTATGTCCGTTTAACTTCTCTGCTTTTTTCGGTTTAATGCCGTGTTCTCTTGCCCAGTCAGCAACAAAACGTTCCAATTTACCAATTGCAACAGCTTCGCCTTTGATTCCACGGATACATTTTCCCTCACACTGGCTCTCCTGCGGACAGACACGTCCACAGACTGCAGGAAGTGCAGATGACTGGCTGATGATATGGTATGCCTCCTCAAAATTCCCCTCTTTAACCTGTGCGATAAATGCAGGGATATTGATGGAAACCGGACAGCCTTTCATACACTGTGCATTTTTACAATTTAAGCAGCGTGCTGCCTCAGCTTTTGCCTCTTCCTCGTTATATCCTAAACATACCTCTTCAAAGTTAGCCGCACGAACCTGTGGTTCCTGCTCGCGAACCGGTACTCTATTTAATACGTCCATTCTCTCTATCTCCTTTTCAAACGCTCAACCCTACTGACAGTTGCCACAGCCGCCGTGATGTGTATCACCTTCCTGCAGCTTTAACATCGCTCTTCCCTCTTCTGTCTTGTACTGTGCCTGACGTTTCATCGCCTGGTCAAAATCAACCTGATGCCCGTCAAACTCCGGTCCGTCCACGCAGGCAAATTTTACTTCCCCGCCTACTATCAGACGACATGCACCGCACATTCCGGTTCCGTCTACCATGATCGGATTCATGGAAACAACGGTCGGGATTCCAAGCTCTTTTGTCAGCTTACATACGAATTTCATCATGATCATCGGTCCGATCGCTACACAGTGATCATAGCGTTTTCCTGCATCCCAGAGTTCCTGTAACTGATTGGTTCCCATACCGTGGAATCCATAAGAACCATCATCGGTCGTCACATAGAGATTTGTCGCAACTTCTTTCATCTGGTCTACTAAGATCAACAGATCTTTTGTCTTAGATCCCATGATCACATCACAGTCCACACCGTGCTCATGCAGCCATTTTACCTGCGGATATACCGGTGCTGTACCAACACCTCCGGCAACGAAAAGGATCTTCTTTTTCTTTAATTCTTCAATATCTTCGTCAATCAGGTCAGACGCACATCCAAGTGGGCCTACAAAATCCTGGAATGCATCTCCTTCCTGTAAATATGCCATACGCTCTGTAGATGCTCCGACAGTCTGGAATACGATCGTGATCGTACCTGCTTCCCTGTCATAATCACAAATGGTAAGCGGAATACGCTCGCCCTCCTCATCAATCTTTACAATTACAAACTGCCCCGGCTCACAGTACTGTGCCACACGAGGTGCTTTGACATCCATAAGATAAATCTTATCTGCCAGTTTTTCTCTTCTTACGATTGGATACATGGTCTCCTCCTAACATTTTTATATACATCAACATGCCCGTCAAAGTATTTATTTTCATACTTTAACATAATAAAGGAAAACACGTTAAATTTCAACGGCTTTCCTCTATTTTTTCTCAATTAGTTCTGTTTTTTTTCAAATTATTACTGCCAGATCCTGCAAAAAATTCCATTTTCTTTATTTTAAACACTATTGCGCCTGTGAAAACAGGATACGGTCGTTATCTAAACGCTTTCCGGCACAGACCGCAAACTGTTCTAACAGATCCTCCACAGTCATGCCTGCCCGTTTTTCCCCGCTCACATCCAGAATAATATTTCCGGAATCCATCATAAGCGTGCGGTTTCCAAGTTCTAATGCCTGGTGCATATTGTGGGTTACCATAAGGCAGGTGATCTTTCTCTCTGCAACGATCTGTCTGGTCAGGTCGAGCACTTTTTTTGCGGTTGCCGGATCCAATGCCGCCGTATGCTCATCTAACAGCAGGATCTTTGGTGTGACCATCGTCGCCATAAGAAGCGTCAGTGCCTGGCGCTGTCCTCCGGAAAGAAGTCCTACCGGCTGCTTCATGCGATCCTCTAACCCCATATCAAGCAGTGCAAGGTGCTCCCTGAATTTTGCTTTATCCGCCGCATTGATACGGCTGAAGTAGGCATTTTTTGAAGTTTTTGCACGCAGATACGCAAGTGCCATATTTTCTTCGATTGTCATGTGCGGTGCAGTTCCTTTTAAAGGATCCTGGAACAGATGACCAATCACCTTGCTCCGCACATGTTCTTTCTGGTAAGTAATATCCTCCCCATCTAACACAATCAGTCCCCGGTCGATAAAAAATGCTCCGGTGATCGCATTAAATAATGTAGATTTACCTGCTCCATTGCTTCCGATAATTGTTGCAAAGTCGCCATCCTTCAATTCCAGATTCAGATTTTTTAATGCGCATTTTTCATTGACAGTTCCCGGATTGAAGGTCTTGCTGACATTTTTCATAATTAACATCACGGTTCCTCCTTCTTCTGGTTCTGTTTCTGGATCTGCTGCATATATAACTGGTTTTCAGCCTTTGCCTGGCGGCGTTGTTTCACAAACGCAGCCTGCTTCTTAAGATAAGGCAATGCGATCGCAAACGCAACGATGAGTGATGATACCAGTTTTAAACATTCTGCCGGAACATTTAATCTTAACGCGATCGCTACGATAAAACGATACAGACAGCTTCCTAGCACTACACCGACCACACGCTTTAACACTCCGCCTTTTCCAATGATCGATTCTCCGATGATCAGGCTCGCAAGAGCGATCGTCACCATTCCTGTTCCAAGATTGATATCGCAGGATTTCTGATACTGTGCAAGCAGTCCGCCGGAGAGTCCTGTCATGGCATTTGCCACACAAAGACCGATCGTGATCATAAGTCCGGTATTGATACTTGATGCCCTTACCATATCCGGGTTATCACCGGTCGCACGGATGGAAAGTCCCAGTCTCGTATTTAAAAACCATGCCAGTATCACGCCTACAATCATAACAAATACTGCTGCGACAATGAGTTTATACCAGGTTCCTCCGATGTGGTCTTTCGCCCATGAAAATACCGTATCGCAGGAAAAAAGATTGAGATTGGATGCAAACCCCATGACTGCAATATTGATCGTATACAGTCCGGTATTTACAATAATTCCGGCTAAGATTGACTGAATGCCCATTCTGGTCTGTAAAAATGCGGTAACAAATCCAGACAGCACACCTGCTGCGGCTGCCGCAAACAATCCTAACACCGGATGTCCGGCAAGCGTCACTGTCGCACAGACCGCACAGCCCAACGTGAAACAGCCGTCTGTTGACAGATCCGCAATATCCAATATGGAAAATGATACAAATAATGCCAATGCAACAAGTGCATAGATAAAACCAAGTTCCAACGCACTCTGTACAATGGAAAGTGTAATGATCGAACCCATAATCCCCTCCGGCTCATTTTTTCTTATATTCCGCTTTTATTCAAATTCTTCTGCAGTCGTAACTTCTTTTAATTCCTCACACATATCTTTGAACACGCCATCATCAATACCAACGGCTGCCGCTGTCTCTGTATTGACAGTCACAATACCGCTGTCTAAGGTACGGACTGCTGTTGTTGCAGGATCCGCACCATTTACAAGAACATCTGCTGCCATATCTGCTGTTGCAGTTCCAAGTTCTGTGTAGTTAACTCCATAGCCTAAGAATGCACCGTTTAATGCAAAAGAATCTGCTCCTGTATAATGAGGAATCTTTGCATCTGCAAATTTTTCAAAAATCGCAAGTTCTGCTGTCATGATCGTATTATCGGTTGGAGTAAATACTGCATCCACTCCTTCTGCCACAAGTGCATCTGCCGCTGCGGATACTTCTGCATTGGTGGTTCCTGTCTTTTCAATGTACTCAATACCATTTTCCTCACAGAAAGAAATCGCATCTGCAACCGGTACCTTAGAAGAATCCTGGCTCTTATCATATAACAGTCCGATCTTTTTAACATCCGGGTTGGCTGCCATGATCAGCTTCATGACTGCCGTGGTGTCAAGTGCATCGGATGTACCTGTGATATTTGCTCCCGGTGCCTCTAAGTCTGCAACAAGCCCTGCACTGACCGGATCTGATACTGCGGAAAATACAACCGGGATCTGGTTATCCTCTGTTGCGTTCTGCATGATCATGGCTGCCGGGGTTGCAATCGGAATGATCACATCCACTTTCTCTGCCACAAGATCTGTTGCGATCTGATTTAATGTGGAAGAATCTGCCTGACCGTTATAGGTATAATCTGCATAATCGAATGTCACACCAAGTTCTGCACCTTTTGCATCAAGCTCTGCCTCAATTGCTTTCTCAATCTGATTTAAAGATGCATCATCCACATACTGGACGATACCTACTTTATAAACTGTTCCATCTGCATTTGCAGCTTCTGTCACATTTCCGTCCTCATCCTCTTTTATCTCTGCAGTATCTGCATTATTCTGTGCATTTCCATCTGCATTTGCATTACTTCCTGCGTTATTTCCGCATCCACCAAGCACACCTGCTGTCATTGCCATCATTAATACTACTGCCATCATTTTTCTTTTCATTATTTTTCCCTCCAGATTTTAAATTTGGAAAATCCGTTTTGAGAGGTGGAATTCGTCATGCAGCGTAACAAAAAATACTTTTTTATTACACAAAAAACCGCCTCAGGTTCTTGCCTGAGACGGTAATAGTATCTATTATCGCGGTACCACTCATATTGACTGAAAAGTCCACTCGCTTCATGTACAACCATACATGCCGGATGGGTAACGGGTCCGGTTCCCGGCGACGCCTACTGTATCTGTTCAGGCCGCCCTCAAAAGTCCATTCAGCAAATCCATCCATACTGCAATCCCACCGCCTGCAGCTCTCTGTGATATCAAAAATCGCTTACTACTCTTTCTCAACGGTTTTTCTTTATGGGTATACTTTAATATATTAAAGTGATTTTGTCAACACATTTTTTATTTTCTTTTTTATTTACTTTTTTCTCACACGGATTCATGTTATAATGTTGATGTATTATCCCATATAACTCCATAAATATAATTATGGGCTGGGAAATCCATATTTTTATTCAAAAGAAAAGTGGTATTTACCACGGAAGGGAGGATTTTATAATGTATAAATTTACAGACGACTATTTAATTGGAATTGACGAGATTGATAATGAGCATCGTCGGTTATTTCAGATGATAAATGAAGCGATTGACCTTTCAAAAGAAAGTTCAGATACCTCTGTTATCTCCAAGAATCTGGTTTCCGGATTGAAAAATTACGCCGCAACACATTTCGCCCATGAGGAAGCTTACATGGAGCATATTCATGATCCTGAGCTTCCGATCCAAAAAAAAGAACATGAAGCATTTACAAAAAAAATCAACACTTTTGCTCTGGATACTTCTTCCCCGGAAGCAGCAAGGCAATCCCTAAACGACCTGCTGGCTTATCTGGCTCGCTGGTTATACCGGCATATCTTAAGCAGTGATACGATGATCGGAAAAATGTCTTCTATTTCTGCTGATGAAGAAGATCCATTTGCATTTTGCGAAAAATACAAAACCGGCGTTGAGTTAATTGATACTGAGCACCGACGGCTGTTTGAGATCATTCACGATACCAACGATCTGATTCACGCAGAACTTCTGCATGACAAATATGATGAGATCATGCACCTGCTTGTAGAATTAAAAGACTATACAGAATTTCATTTCCGTGATGAAGAAAATCTCATGGAACGCATCCATTATCCGGAAATCAGTGCTCAGAAACGTGCACATACTGCCTTCGTGGAACGTCTTGTTGAGGTTGATTTAACAGATTTGGACGAAATGGATGACAATCAGCAGGAATATCTGATTGACCTGATCAATTTTTTGTCCGGCTGGCTGATCAATCATATCTTAGGTTCCGATAAAAAGATTGGTGAGTATATGCGTGAACATGGAATCAAGGAAGAATAGGCTCAAAGAAAAACAAGAACACAAAAAATAATATCTGCTTACTAAAAATTTTAAAAGGACAGAAACTGGAATCTTCGGATTCCAACTTCTGTCCTTTTCCTATGCATCTATTTGTTACTGTTCACATCTCCAAGTGTGACCAGCAGCGATTATTCTCCCCAGCTTACACATGCAGAACATATCCGGTTTACGAGAAATAAACCAGCTCATCTTCCGGTTTTTCTGCCGGTTCAATGGATACCGGATAAAGCACCGGTCCTTTTCCTTTGTATTCCCTCGCAAATTCCACATGCACTTCCGCTGTGATATTGATCCAGGATTTGTGCGGGATCTTGTCCTCATCCGCATATTTACACTTAAATCCGATAAATGTCACATCCTCAATGCAGCATGTCATTGCAAAACGCCCCGGTACAAACACACCTTTTTTGAGTTTTTCCGGATTATATACCAGAGCAAGAAAAGATACTTTTTTGCCTTCATATTTCTTAGGGTTGTCCATGCAGTCCATGTACCAGATCGCATAATCTGCATCTGTAACTTCGATAACATCCGCGGAAAGATCAAACGGAAGTTCCTCCGGGCGCTCATCTAAGCTGCCATCCTCACGTTCGAAAACAAGCTGTGCCTTACGATTCTGTGCCTTAACATTACGGCGGCATTTTCCTTTATCCGTACTGTCATCACAACGGTTAAAGATCACAACATCCGCCTGGAATAACTGTTCCATTACCATAGTACGCATATTTGCAAGATACATATCAAATGTTGTTGCATCCACGGTTGCTAACTGCTGTACGATCACCCAGTGTTTCGGAAGCTCCATATCCATCAGCGTTCCCATGCCCCAGGTACCGTTGTATTCGATAAACACCTGCTCCGGCAGATATTCCGCCTGAACCTTGTTTAAAAATTCTTCTGTAAAATCTTCTTCGTTTTCTACCATGACGAGTCTTGCATTGATCTTTTTTAACTCTGCCTCATCATATTCGATATCTCCGTCCTCGCAGCAGATCACGACGCTTCTTCCGCCCTCGGTAAATCCATCATCAAACAGCGTCTCTTTTACAAGAGTCGTCTTTCCACTGTCCATAAAACCGGTAAATAAATATACTGGTATTTCGTTCATATAAATCTCCATTCTTTCGCTGCCATCCAGCGCATCTCAAGTTTGTGCGTAAGCACAAATCTTGCGTGTGAAAAATGTTATTTTTCACACTAGTCTCCGATCTTCCGCTTTTACGCGATTCCAAACAGCTCCTCTAATCTGTGTTCGTCAATATGTGTACCGATCACACAGAGTCTTCCGGTATAATCCGGCTCTCCCTCACGGATCTCATACTCACCCGGAACCATATCAAAGTAGATCCAGGAACCATTTACATCTGCAACCATACCTTTTGCACGGAGGATCTCACCGTAATCGTCTGTCTCACAAAGCGTCTTTAATACTTCCTCGATCTGCTCTTTTGTAAATTTATGAGGAGTCTCTTTGCCCCAGCTTGTAAATATCTCATCTGCATGATGATGGTGATGGTGTTCATGGTCATGACAGCCACAGGTGCAGTTCTCATCATGTTCGTGATGATGCTCATGCTCGTCGTGATCATGGTCATGATGGTGTTCATGCTCGTCGTGATCGTGGTCATGATGATGTTCATGTTCGTCATGATCATGGTCATGATGGTGTTCGTCCTCTTCATGATCATGGTCGTGATCGTGGTGATGTTCATGCTCGTCATGATCATGGTCATGATGGTGCTCATGCTCATGTTCCTCTGCTTCTTCCTTTGCATGCTGCTCTGCAAGAAGTTTTACTTCCAGAGAATCCTGTCCCTCTACTACTTTTAAGATCTGCTCACCTTTGATCTCATCCCATGGAGTAGTGATAACAGCAGCTTTTGGATTCAATGCCTGAATCTGTTTTACACAAAGCTCTAACTGCTCTGGTGTTGCCTTCTGGCTTCTGCTTAAAACAACAGTCGTCGCATATTCGATCTGGTTATTAAAGAACTCGCCAAATGCTTTCATCTGCTTGCTTGCCTTTAATGCATTGACAACTGTGATCAGTCCGTTTAATTTGACATCCTCATCTTTTTCCACGTCGATCACAGATTTCATAACATCAGATAATTTACCGACACCGGACGGCTCGATCAAAATACGGTCCGGATGGAACTTCTCGATAACTTCATGTAAATTCTTACCGAAATCACCTACTAAAGAACAGCAGATACAACCGGAGTTCATCTCTGTAATCTCAATTCCGGCATCCTTTAAAAATCCTCCGTCGATACCGACTTCACCAAACTCATTCTCAATCAGAACGATCTTCTCGCCCTTAAAAACTTCCTCGATCATTTTTTTAATAAATGTTGTTTTTCCGGCTCCAAGGAAACCAGATATAATATCAATCTTTGTCATTGTCTTATCTCTCCCTTCACAAACACTACTATTTTACTCTAGTTTTTCTTCTTTTGCAATTTTTTGCACAGATTTCATGAAACTTTTATATTTGGCACGGTGATCCCTGTTTTTCACTGATCCATAGTTCCGGATAACCTGTTGCAATAACCCTTACTTATGAAACTGCATCTGATACAGTTTCTCATACACTCCACCTTTTGCCAGCAATTCTTCATGTGTTCCTTCCTCGGCAATCCCCTCTTCCGTCAAAACAAGTATACGCTGTGCATTTTTAATTGTTGAAAGTCTGTGTGCGATCACAAATGTTGTCCGGTTTTTCGCCAGTTTCTCTAAAGAATCCTGTACAACTTTCTCACTCTCATTATCAAGAGCACTCGTTGCTTCATCAAAAATCAGGATCGGCGGATTTTTCAAAAATACTCTTGCAATGGAAAGACGCTGTTTCTGTCCACCGGAAAGTTTGATTCCCCTCTGCCCTATATCGGTATCATACCCATTCGGCAGCGACATGATAAAATCATGTGCATTGGCATTTTTTGCTGCTTCAATGACTTCCTCACGTGTCGCATCCGGCTTTCCATAGCGGATATTGTCAAAAACTGTTCCAACAAACAGATATACGTCCTGCTGTACGATACCGATCTGGTCACGCAGGCTCTTTAATCTGATATCCCTGACATCACATCCATCGATCTTTACTGCCCCTGCCGTCACGTCATAAAATCTTGGGATCAAAGAACACAGCGTACTCTTTCCAGCCCCCGATGATCCCACAAGTGCCATATACGCCCCTGACGGAACATTCAGATTAATATGGTTTAATACACATTCTGTATTTTCCTCATACTTAAAAGAAACATCCTCAAAACTGATATTTCCTTTTACATTGACCAGTTCTTTTGCATCCGGTTTATCTGCAATATCGGGTTCGACCGCCATAATTTCCTGAAAACGCTCAAAACCGGTATAACCATTCTGAAACTGTTCCGTAAAATCGATCAGGGTTCTCACCGGGTCTGTAAACACACTGATATAAAGTAAAAATGTAACCAGATCACTGATATCCACGCTTCCCTTTGCGATCAGAATCACACCTGCAAGTATAACATTGACCTGGATCAGGGTAGTAAAAGTGCCAAGTCCCGCTGAAAAACTTCCCATATAATAATAGCTGTTCTTTTTTGCACGTAAAAACCCTTCATTTCCCTGACGGAATTTTTCTTTTTCAATATCCTCATTGGCAAAAGACTTTACCACACGGATACCGGATAAGTTATCCTCGATCTGTGCATTGATATCTGCAATCCGTTCACGATTACTGCGAAACGCACGACGCATTTTTCCATTCATGTAATAGGCAAACAGAAACATAAACGGCAGCACCGCAAACGCAGCAAGTGCCAGCGCCGGTTTAATACTCATTAAAATTATAAATGCACCGATAATCTTTATCAGGGACAGAATAATATTTTCCGGTCCATGATGCATCAGCTCCGTGATATCAAAGAGATCCGTCGTAATACGGGACATCAGCTGTCCGACTTTCTGGTCATCGTAAAAGGAAAATGACAGTTTCTGAAAATGCGCAAAAATTTCTGCCCGCATATCATATTCGATCTTAGCGCCCATCACATGCCCCTGGTTTGCAATAAAAAAACGGCTGTAACAGTCTATCGCTACAAGTGCAAACAGCATAACAGCGATCCACCGGATCTGTCCTAATATCTCCTGCGGCTTTAAATAGATCAATGTGGAAGTCACATAACGGATCACAAGCGGGATCACAAGGGCAACCGCTGCAGATACCGTAGCAAAAAACATATCTGCCCAGAATACTCCAAGATATGGTTTATAATATGAAATCATCTTTTTCAGATTTTCACTCATAAAGTTCCTCCATTTCAGTCTCTTTTCATTCGTAATGATTCATTATTTACGGAACACATATTCTTTTATTTTATCTATCCTGTCCCAAAAGTCAAGAATATGTGCTATACTAAAAGAAGCACACAGTGACAATGAATTTATCGCAATAACTGCCAATGTCCGGCTGAAATATATCCATTGTCAAATATGATAAAAAGGAGTACATGTATGGATACAATCAAAAGTAAATACCACGAAACACTTGCTGCAACAATCATCAAAAATCTTGAAAAACGCCAGATGGAAGGTTACTACTGTCCAACTGTGGAAGATGCGGAAAAACTTGCATTTTCTTTCTTAAAAGACGGACAGAGTGTATCTTTCGGCGGCTCCATGACTTTAGAGGAAACTGGAATGTTAACAGCTCTCCGCCACGATCCATCAATCCATTTAATCGACCGTTCTACTGCAAAAACACCTGAGGAAACAAAAAAAATGTATCATGATGCACTTTCCAGTGATGTTTATTTCATGAGTACCAATGCGATCACAGCAAACGGTGAACTTGTGAATATCGATGGAACCGGAAACCGTGTTGCTGCACTGATCTATGGTCCGGAAACCGTTATTATTTTGACCGGCATGAATAAGGTGGCTGCCAATGTAGAAGAAGCCTTAAGCCGTATTCATAATGTTGCCACACCACAGAACTGCATCCGTCTTAATAAAAAGACACCTTGTTCCACGACAGGTACATGTGCCGACTGCCTTTCACCTGACTGTATCTGCAACCAGGTTGTTATCACCAGAAGAAGCGGTATCAAAGGGCGTATCAAAGTACTGCTGATCGGAGATTCTTTCGGCTATTAAATACCTGATCTAAATAATAGAATATATCATGTGCAAAATCAGCACATGATCGTGATCTACACTCGCTTCGCTCGGCAGTCTTATTATATCATGAACTAAAAAAGGATCTGTGAAAATATGAAAGTTGAGCTATTACTTTTTAATATTTCACAGTTCCTTTTTTCATCTCTGTCATTTCTTTTTTGCAACCATTTTACAACCATACTCTTCGGTCTCCGGATTGCTGTTCTGCTTACGAACCACTTTATACTCATAACGCATTCCTGAATCAGTTACATCCATATAAAGCTGTAGCTGCATTCCAATATCCAGACAGCCGGAAATCCCTTTAAACAGTACACCATTTGCGCTCATATTTTTGATGGTAACCGGTATCGGCTTATGGAGCGTTATCATATTATTTTTTATCCTGACACCTTCGATCTTGCCAGATGCTTCAATCTCATAACGCTCAAATTTTCTGCCTTTTTTCTGTTCTTCATCGTACAGCGCAATCGACATTTCGTTTGCGATCACCGCCCCCTGTACGGTACCTAAATAAGAATATATTTTGTTCTCCAAAAAAACAAGCAGTCCCACTGGTTCTTTCGGCCGATATGCCATCGCACTCGCCCGCACTTTGATGATATTTGTCAGCAGATTATGACCAAGAATTACCGTGTCTGCAAGTACACTGTTTTTTTTCTGTTCACGGATAATTACCCGGCAGTTTTTTAAATTAATCATAAAATATCATCTCCGTTCTACTCATTTCGTATATTCTGTCTCTATCTTAAATTCGTATTTCATGCATCTTTTCTTATATTATAAACATATTTATGCATTTCTGCAATACCATGCCCTTTGCTCCACGATATTTCTAAAGATTATCCACCTTACGAATAGACTTATTATCGCAATAAAATATATCTGGTAAATAACCTCACTCAGAGAAAAAAAAGACTACCACACATGCGGTAGTCTTTTTGCACTACAACTAATTATTAGTTGTATTTTCTTTTTCTAGCTGCTTCAGATTTTTTCTTACGTTTTACGCTTGGTTTCTCGTAGTGTTCTCTTTTACGAATCTCCTGCTGGATACCTGCTTTTGCGCAGTTTCTCTTGAAACGACGTAAAGCGCTATCTAAAGTCTCGTTTTCTTTTACAATTACACTAGACATTATCTCACACCTAACCTCCCTCCAGTTGCGTATTGTGCATATTCAACTGTTTGGGTAATATTTATTGCACTATATAGCATTATAACATATTTTCCCGGTTCGTCAACCTATTTTTGAAATAATTTCAGATTTTTATTTGAAATTATTTTACGGTAATCTGAACTTTAACAGTTTTCCCATTCGCTGTGACAAGAATGGTTGTCTTTCCTTTCCGAATGCCCCGGACAACACCTTTACTGTTTACTGTAGCGACTTTCTTGTTCTTAGACTGATATGTTATTTTTGTTTTTGGCATTGCAGTGGCTTTGATCGTCGCTTTTTTACCCTTTTTTATAGTAAGCGATGCCTTAGTCACATCCAATGTTTTTCCTGAGAATGAAACAACTGCAGGTGTATATTCCTTTTCTGATCTGTTAAGATAATACCAGCAACCACTGTTTTTTCCATTCTCATAATTTTGCTTTACAACTGATTTCTTATCTACAGTAAGTGTCACATCATCAACATAAATACTTCCCTTATATGCCTTATTAAAACCAGAGATGAACAGATGTCCATACACACTTCCCTTTGATGCAGAAATCCTGTCACAGTTATCCAATGGTATTTTCACATTGACAACATAAAAATCACCATATTTTTTTACTTCTTTCGAATTCTTATCATAAGAATATCCTTCTTTCGAAGACTGTGCCATTCCGGCATATGTATCGCCATTTTTGCCTGTAAAAAAATTAACTGCAGGTTTTACCCATATTCTTCCAGTTTTCATATAAACGGCTGGCACATAAATTTTTGTCTGAAATACATAAGTCTTTCCAAAAGTAATTTTTTTATTGGAAATCAGGTTTTTTACATATATCCCGCTGTCATCTCCACTTGCTGCATTCCTGGCAAAATCAACATTTATCTCTAATGCTTTTGTTTTCGCAGCAGCGATTACTTCACTGCTTTCACCTGCAAAAATAAACATAAACATCATTGCAAATGCCATAACCACAGCAATTATCTTTTCCTTTATTTTCATCCGCATTTTCTCTCCCCTGTATTAAACATTTAACGCAGTTTAAAACGTTCTACAAGGCCCTCTAAGGAATCTGCTTCTGCAGAAAGTTCTTCACTGGTAGCAGATGTTTCTTCCGATGCTGCAGAGTTGCTCTGGATTGCGTCGCTGATTTGTTTCGTGCTGTCTTCGATCTCTTTTACAAAGGCTGCCTCACGATCAGATGCAGTACGGATCGTTGCTACCTCACCCACAATAGCATCCAGTTCGTTCAGAACATCCGTCAGAGATTCTGCCGTCTGCTGTGTCACCTGATTACCGTGTTCTACTTCATTCTGATTCTCTGTCAAAAGCTGTTTTGACGTATCTGCAGAATTTGCACTGCTCTCAGCAAGCATACGGATCTGCTCTGCAACAACTGCAAATCCTTTTCCTGCCTCACCGGCTCTTGCTGCCTCAATAGATGCATTTAAGGACAACAGATTTGTCTGTGATGCAATACTCTCAATTTCTTCGATAACCTGTCCGATTTCCTTGGATGTCACGGAAATACGCTCCATTGCCTCTGTCAGTTCTGTCATCTTCTGCTGGCTTACCGCTGCTGTTGTTCCAACGTCTTTCGCTTTATCATGTACAATATCAATCGACTTACTTGTTCCAAGAATCTGTTCTGTGATTTCTGAAACGCTCTGTGCTAAAGAATCAACGGCCACTGCCTGATCCGTTGCATTTTTGGCAAGATCCTGTGCGCTGACTGCAAGCTGGTCGGATCCCTGTGCCACCTGATTCGAAGATTCACGGATTGATTTTAAAGCGTCACTAACATGTTCTGTTGTTGCAATCAGTTTTGCATGCACCGTATCAAATTCTCCCACATACGCATCTTTGCATCCGGATTTTACCGTATAATCACCTTTTGCAAATGCATCCAGAATATGATTAAGATCTCCTATAATCCGTTGCAGCGTAGTTGCTGTTTTGCGAAAATCTTCTGCAAGTTCTCCGATCTCATCCTCCGACTGATAAGCAATTTCAATATCAAGTTCTCCACCAGAGATTTTTTCTGCCACACTGCTTAGTTCCCTGACCGGTTCTACAATATAGTGTATCAGCATCTTAGCCCGTTTCAATGTTGCCAGAATACTGCAGACCGTTATAATCGCAAGCACAACAATACCTCCGGCAAGCACAAAATACTCTGCTACAGACGGAACAATTTTTACTGCAAACATTAAAAATACTGCAAGCGCCACGCTGACCACATATAAAACTATGATCATTTCAAAGCTTCCGTTTACCTTTTCTTTAATACTCTTATTTTTAAATTCCATTTCTTTATCCATATTTTGCCTCCATTGCTAAAAAGCTGTCATCTTCCGTGATTTTTCAGTTAAGGGACATTGCAAACAGATTCTATGAAAGCTGTGCTTCAAGTGCCGTTTTTGCCTCGGCGATCGCCTCCAAAATACCAGCCGGATTTTTGCCTCCCGCCTGTGCCATATTCGGACGTCCGCCGCCGCCACCGCCGACTTTACCTGCAATGCTCTTGATCAGGTTTCCTGCATGTGCTCCCTGCTTCATTGCTGCATCAGTTGCCATAACGATCAGATTTACTTTTCCTTCACAGGAAGAAGCAAGTACGATCACGCCTTCACCAAGCTGTTCTTTTAACTGGTCTCCAAGATCACGCAGACCGTTCATATCTACACCGTCTACGGCAGAAGCAAGTAATTTCACACCTTTTACTTCCACAATCTGATCCATGACATCTCCAAGCGCCTCTTTTGCTGCTTTGCTCTTTAAGGACTCGTTTTCGCTGGTCAGTGCTTTGATCTCTGCCTGCATATGCTCGATTTTCTCTGTTAATGTTGCCGGTGTTGCCTTTGCCGCTTTCGCTGCCTCTAAAAGTTCTTTCTCTAAATTGCGATAGTAAGCAAATACGTTGTCTCCGGTCAGTGCCTCGATTCTGCGGACGCCTGCTGCAACACCATTTTCAGAGATGATCTTGAATGCTGCTATTTCGGATGTATTCTTTACATGAGTACCACCACAGAATTCTTTAGAAAAATCTCCCATGGATACCACACGGACAGTCTCACCGTATTTTTCGCCAAATAACGCCATGGCTCCTGTCTTTTTCGCCTCATCTACAGTCATCACATCTGTGCGTACCGGAATTGCCTCTGCGATCTTATCATTGACGATCTTTTCTACTTTTTCAAGTTCCTCCGGTGTCATGGCTGCAAAATGACTGAAATCGAAACGGGTACGCTCGCCATCCTGATAGGAACCTGCCTGCTCTACGTGGGTTCCTAATACTTCACGCAATGCTTTCTGCAGTAAATGTGTTGCGGAATGGTTCTTACAGATCTTTGCACGGAGTGCTGCATCTACCGAAAGATCTGCCTCATCTCCTGTTTTCATCATACCGGAGATCATCTTTCCGACATGTCCTACTTTTCCGCCAAGTAATTTGATCGTATCCTCTACCTGGAATTCTCCGGTTGCAGTGCGGATGATACCCTTATCTCCCTGCTGTCCACCCATGGTAGCATAGAATGGAGTCTGTTCTACGATCACGGTTCCAACCTCTCCATCAGATAATGCCTCAACGATCTCCGTCTCTGTGGTAAGTACGGTAATTTTTGACTTGCAGTTTAAGGAATCATAGCCTACAAACTCTGTGGTAACAGAAGGATCGACAGACTCATATACTGTCTCATCAGCGCCCATGTAGTTTGTCACTTTGCGGGCTTTTCTCGCTGTGGTACGCTGTACTTCCATCGCCTTTTTGAATCCCTCTTCATCGACAGAAAATCCTTTTTCTTCGAGGATCTCCTGTGTCAGATCCATCGGGAATCCATAAGTATCATAAAGTTTAAATGCATTCTCACCGGAAAGAACCTTTACGCCGTCTGCTTCCATCTGTTTTTCCATATCAGAAAGGATGGAAAGTCCCTGATCGATTGTTTTTCCAAATTTTTCTTCTTCCTGGGATAATACTTTAAAGATAAAATCTTTTTTCTCTTCAAGTTCCGGATAACCATCCTTACTCTCATTGATTACGGTGGCAGCCAGTTTTGCCATGAAGATACCATCAATGCCAAGCATTCTTCCGTGTCTTGCCGCGCGGCGGATGATACGGCGAAGCACATAGCCGCGTCCCTCATTTGAAGGCATGATACCATCGGAAACCATAAACGTTGCAGAACGGATATGATCAGTGATCAGACGGATGGATACATCGTCTAATGCATCTACCTGATATTTTTTACCGGACAGCTCACATACCTTGTCACGGATTGCTTTCATGGTATCGATATCAAATACAGAATCCACATCCTGCATAACAACAGCTAAACGCTCTAATCCCATACCTGTATCAATGTTTTTCTGTGCAAGTTCAGTATAACCGCCCTTACCGTCACCCTCAAACTGGGTAAATACATTATTCCATACTTCCATGAAACGGTCGCAGTCACATCCTACATTACAGTCCGGTTTGCCACAGCCATATTTTTCTCCACGGTCATAATAAATCTCAGAACAAGGACCACAAGGACCGGCACCATGCTCCCAGAAGTTATCACATTCTCCGGTCTCCGGATCACGGTAAAATCTGGTGATCTTCTCTGCCGGAACACCCACTTCTTTGTTCCAGATTTCGAATGCCTCATCATCTTCCCCGTAAATAGACGGATAAAGTCTGTCCTCCTCAAGTCCAAGAACCTGGGTTAAAAACTCCCATGACCAGTGTATCGCATCATGTTTAAAGTAATCACCAAACGAGAAATTACCAAGCATCTCAAAAAATGTCAGGTGACGTGCTGTCTTACCGACATTCTCAATATCGCCGGTACGGATACACTTCTGACAAGTGGTCACTCTTCTCCTCGGCGGTATCTCCTGACCTGTAAAATATGGCTTAAGCGGTGCCATACCCGCATTGATCAAAAGTAAGCTGTTATCATTGTGTGGTACCAATGAAAAACTCTTCATTGCAAGATGTCCCTTGCTCTCAAAAAACTCAAGATACATTCTGCGCAATTCATTTTCTCCGTAAAACTTCTTCACGACAAGTTCCTCCAACGTTGTATAAATTATTTCATGCCCTGTTTTTACAAGGTCACGACGGCATTACTCTTTTCCGGCATTTCCGGAAGCTGCAGCTTCTTTTTTCGCTTTGCTTTTCTCTGCCCACTTTCTGCCGGCAAATACTCCAGCAACTGCAACAGCTGCAAGAATTACCATTATTAACACATAATGTACAAACCATCCAAATACTGCCATAGATACCCCTGCCTTTCTATCTTCTATAACTTATTCAGTATAACGCACTTTTTTCCTATGCGTCAAGCGTTAACATGTTACTATTCACTCGTACCTCGTTCCAGCAACGGATTTTGCCGATGCTTCGCATTCCAAATCGGCAAAATCTGCTGCCACCACTGTATCATACGGCATTTTCAGTTCAGAAAATGCCTGCCTGTGAACAGTAGCGTTAACACTACTGTTCCTCAATCAGGAAAACCTGATTTTCATGTGTGATTTCCACCACACGCTCCGCCATCCCCGGATTCCATATTTTCTTTTTATAAACCGGGATATGTGAATAATCCTGCCACATATGCATCGGGAATACATATTCTGCAGATGTTGTCTCTAAAAAGTAGTCCATGCCAAGTTCCTGATTGGTTCCCTGTCTTGGATCCATCGGAACAAATGCAAGATTGACCGGTTTTCCCGCAAGTTTTTTGATCTGCGTCCGGTATTCTCTTCTCATCCTGCCGTTGATCAGATCTCCCGCACCTTCCCATGTCCAGTCGTTTAAATCACCTGCATGGAAAAATGTAGCACCGTGTGTCTCTACATAAAATGCAACTCCTGCATCCGTTGAGCGCAATGTCTCAATCTTCACATCATCTACCTGGTATTTTTCCCCTGCAGAAACATAGGTGATCTTCTCTCTGATATTTTCCAAAAATCCATGTTTCTGTAAAAAATGCGGACTCATTTTGCAGTCTTTCGAAAAAATATAATGAATATTTTTATATTTTTCTGCCCAGTGCAACACATCCATATCAAAATGATCCTGATGCTTGTGGCTTGCAAACACATAAATTGGCGTGTCCGGTTCATATTCCGGAATCACTCCATGAAATGTGTATCCTTTGATCCTGTCTCCTGCAAACCAGTCAAAAATCAGTACTTTTTCATCTACTTCAACAAGGAAACAGCTGTGATGTATAAATATTACCTGCATATTTCTCCTTCTGACTTTTTATTCATAGCAACCGAATATCTGCAAAGCATGTATTTTTATTTCATCCGACGGATGATCTCATTTGCACGACGGTAAATGTCTGCCGGATCAAATCCGATGTCAAATTTCTGGTCTTCGTATAAAATTTTTCCATTTACCATAGTCAGTTTTACATTCTGCTTACTGCCGCTGTATACAAGATTTTTCACGATATTATTTTCCGGCTGCATATTTGGCTGATTTAAGTCGATCATGACAAGGTCTGCTTTTTTGCCGACTGCAAGGCTGTCACAGTCAAATAACTGCATGGCATGTGCACCGCCTGTGGTTGCCATGTATAAAATTTCATCTGCACTGACACACTCTGCATCCATCTCACGCACCTTTGCAAGTGCGGATGTCAAAAACATCTCACGGAACATATCCAAGCAGTTGTTGCTTGCCGGGCCATCGGTTCCGATCGCCATGGAGATTCCCTCATCCACAAAACGTCTGGTCGGACAGATACCGGAAGCAAGTTTTAAGTTGGAAGCCGGGTTTGTCACTGCTGTCAGTTTTTTCTTCTTGTAAATTTCAAAATCAGCATCCTCAAACCATACACAGTGGTAACCGCCGCCGCCGTACTCGTACATACCAAGTGCATCCGTAAGCTGTGTCGGTGTCATACCCCAGCGCTCTTTGCACTCTGCCACTTCCAGTTTTGTTTCGGAATTGTGCAGCCATACCGGGGATTTTAATTTCTGTGCCAGTTTTGCCACGCCCTCCATCAGTTCTTTTGATGTCGTGTATTCTGCATGAAATCCCACGATAAAGCTTGTCAGGTCACTCATCTCATTGACAATGTGATAATTTTCCTCCATCAACTCTACCGTGCCACCAAAGTTGTTCAATCCGCTGGTCTGAACGGTACGGAATCCGGTATCTACCGATGCCTTTGCATCGACCGGCGGGAAGAAGTACATATCAAAGTTGGACGTGATACCGCTGGTTAAGTATTCCATGATTCCAAGGATATTGAGCCAGTATACATCATCCTCCGTAAGCTGTCCCTCTTTCGGAAATACCTGTTTGTTCAGCCAGTCCTGCAGCGGCAGGTCATCTGCATAGGAACGTAAAAATGTCATCGCTGTATGCGTATGTGCATCTTTAAATCCAGGCATCAAAAGATTGCCTTTTGCGTCGATCTCACGCTCCCATACGAAAGCCTCACCATTCTGGCAGACTGCATCGATGCCGGTCTTACCGTCTCCGATGTAGCAGATCTCTTTTCCTTTTACCCAGAGTTCGCCCTCTGTGATCTGAAATTTGTGGTTTTCTGCCGGTACTAATATTTTTGCATTGTAGAAACGTATGTTCATTTTTTCCTCTTTTCTTATTGTCTTTGTTCAACGGATCATATCTGTTGATCTGCTGAATCGTAGTAACTTTAATTCTGCTGTGCCCCGATTGCTTTGATCGTCCCGGTCACAAGTGCCTTGAATTTCGGAGCAACGGCATCCGCTGTCTCCTGGACTTCCGCGTGGGATAATGGAATTGCCGAGATCCCGCTTGCAAGGTTGGAAATGCAGGAAATTCCAAGCACTTTCATTCCCATATGTTTTGCTGCGACCGCCTCACAGGCAGTGCTCATGCCGACTGCATCGGCACCTAATGTGCGGCACATAGCGACTTCATGCGGTGTCTCAAACTGCGGTCCGGAAAGCTGGATATAAGTCCCCTCTTTGATCTGGATATCAAGTGCTGCCGCTGTATGTTTTACAGTCTCCTGCAGATCTAAGTCATAGATCTGGCTCATATCCGGGAAACGCACACCGAGTTCCTCAATATTGGCTCCCCTGAGCGGTGACGGTACAAAACTTGCGATCTGGTCTTTGATCAGCATGAAATCTCCGGCACGCATGCCAAGCTGGATACCGCCTGCAGCATTCGTAAGGAGCAGTACCTCTGCGCCCATCATTTTCATCAGACGTACCGGCAGTACAACATCACTCATCTCATATCCCTCATAATAATGCACACGCCCCTGCATGCACACAACCGGAACATCATCCACATATCCGAAGATAAATCTGCCCTTATGCCCCGGAACCGTCGACACCGGGAAGCCTTCGATATCACGATAATCTAACGTGTCCACCACGCGGATATCATCCGCATAATCGCCAAGACCGGAACCTAAGATCAATGCCACCTTTGGAGTGAAATCAATTTTTGACTTATAACTATCATAGCATTTTAATAATTTTTCATATAAAGGATTCATAATACCTCCATTCTTCTGCCTGCCCTCTATTTTCTGTCAACTCAGGATTCATTATATTCTTCCCATTTTTCTTTTTGTTGTTCGCAACACTGTCATTTTCGATTATAACAGAAGAAATCATAAAATCCAATCTCCATCCTAAACAAAAGCTGATTTTCCCCGATATATTTTGTAAGAAAACAACATAGGAATGGAGAAAATTTATGACTCAGTTCAATCTTTCCGGTTTAAAAAAGATTTTAAACCCATCTTCCGGCAAAAGGAATGTGGTCGATCAGATTACAGACCGTTTATCAAAATCTTCCATCGGTCTTTCTTCCGGTGATAATATTTTAAATGCAGGCAGTGTTTCCGGCATGGATGCCTTTGACCTGACGCAGAACATCTCCGAGCTTTTAAGCCCCGCCTGCGGTATGACCGACGAGGAAAAGCAGGCAGAATTAGCAAGGATCCAGGCAAAATTAAAAAGCGGGAAAAAACTGACCGAAGAAGAAATGCGTTTTCTTCAGGCAGTAGATCCCCAGCTCTATATGCAGGCAGCCAGAATCCAGGCGATGCGCGACTCTCTTGAACAGCAGTTAGAACACTGTAAAAGCAAGGAAGATGCTGCCAAAGTATTTTCAGATACCATGGCGATGGTGAGTGACAAGGATCCCATGAAAGAATACATTGTCGCCGCTTATCAGGATGCCTACAACGAATTTCAAAAAAGCGGGAAATACCAGCATCTCCCGCAAAAATCATCCGATGATAATAAATCTGATCCTTTAGTCACACTCAATAAACCGGCTGATCTTTTCACCGACAGCACCGATGACCGGTCCAAGGGTAAATCCCATCAGGATCGTTACGATTCCGATCTTGCCACCAAATAAAAATGCAATCACGATGATAGTAAAGTCAAATGCCATCCGCACTAGCCGAAACGGCACCTTCGGCACCCATTTTGCAATGATAAATGCAATCGCATCATACGGTGCTGTTCCTAATTTCACATCCATATACACTGCTGCCGCCACAACAAATATCGCCAATGCCGGAATCAGTACTAAAATGCGCACTGCCATCGAGTCAAACAATCCCACCGGCAATGTCTTTTCCCATACCCAGGAAAAAAACTGCAGCGAATAGCCGACCAGAAACATATTTGCAAGTGTTCCAAATCCGATATTTTCCCTGCCTAAAAAAATGACAAAAATAAATATGACCGTATTAAGCAGTGCCTGCCAGTTTCCGATTCCCATCCCCAGTTTTTCAGAAATGGCAAGATTCATGCTGGTACACGGATCTGTTCCCAGATCCACAAGTACCAGCAATGACAAGGAAAATCCCATTACAATCACTGCTAAGGTCACCGCTGTCAGTCTTAGTCCAAAATTCTTTTTCTGATACATTCCCTGAATGAATTTTTTCATCTGTTCTTCTCTTTTCTCTCTTATTTTTCGTCTATATAATGTACACTCCATGAACATTCTACGATCATGAATAATAATACCGCATCAAATGATGATGCATACCATGCCACCATTATTATCATTGACAATTTTCTGCATAGTATCCTGCAATTTCATCTGACATTCATCATCCATCATTGCAATTTTATTGCGGATGCCATCTTCCATCAGTTCTCCGACCGATTTACCGAAAATATTTGTTTCCCATGCGCCCTCTTTACTCTGCTGTCCTTGTTTAATATAGGATATCAGATCATTTGCCTGCTCCTCACTTCCGACGATCGGTGCGATCTCAGTTTCAATATTGGCGCGTATCATATGGATCGATGGTGATACCGCTTTCATTTTTACACCAAATTTATTGCCATGCCGGATCAGAACCGGCTCTTCCATTTGAATATCGGAAAGTCCCGGACTGACAACCCCATAGCCTTTTACCTGAACCGCTTCAAAAGCATCTGACACTTTTTCATAAGCCTCTTTCTGCCCTGCCATCTCTTTTATCATGGAGATCAGCTCATATTCACCTGCGATCGGCACACCAGTCAGTTCACTTATATTTTCATAATAATATTTATCGTCTAAATCCATCCGCACCACCACGCGCCCGGTCGCAAGATCCGTCTCGTCGATCTTGATCTGCGAAACATACTGCTCCGGTGTAAAGGAAAGTGCTCTTACATCTCCCGTTTTATGCATACTGTCTAAAATCCCGGATGCAGTTTTAATGATTTCCGCTTTCATCGGATGCTCCGGCTTTAGCATTTCCGTCCATTTTGGAATAAAAAATTCGACACGCGTCACTGGAAATTCACAGAGGATATTCTCTAAAATGCGGACAATATCATCTTTCCGCAGCTGCTCACAGTTGACCGGCAAAACGGCAGTCTGATATTTTTCTTTCAGTTCGGCTGCAAGTTCCATCGTCTCATCACTGTACGGTTTCTGTGAATTTAACAGAATGACATATGGTTTTGCGATCGCATTCAGTTCCTCCACCGTCTGTTCTTCCGCTTTTACATATGCATTTCGCGGCAGTTCCCCGATCGTGCCATCGGTCGTCACAACGATTCCGATCGTTGCATGATCCCGGATCACTTTCTGGGTACCGATTGAAGCCGCTGTTGTAAAAGGAATCTCCTGCTCTGACCATGGCGTTTTTACCATGCGGCTTTCATTTCCCTCCATATGCCCGGATGCACCTTCCACCATAAATCCGACGCAGTCGATCAGACGTACCTTTATCTTCGTCTGTGCGGCAGCTCCCTGTATTGCAGTCCCCTGCAGTACAGACTGTGGAAGTGCCGGCTGTGACATGCCGGTGCTGCCGGATGACAGTTCCGGCAAAACAATCTCTGCTGCTTCCTGTGGAATAAATTTCGGTTCCGTCGTCATGATTGTTTTTCCTGCTGCGGACTGTGGCAGCTCATCCATGGTACGCTCTTTCGCATGTTCATCTTCCATAAAAGGAAGTACCATCAGATCCATAAAACGCTTAATGAACGTGGATTTTCCGGTTCGCACCGGACCTACAACTCCTATGTAAATTTCTCCATTGGTACGGGTATTGATATCCCGGTATAAGTCAAATTCTCTGTTATCACTGAAATGTTCCATCAGATATTCTCCTCCATATGTTGTAACATTTTATGAAGAAGAATGCCTGTTTATGACGGCAGCATACCAAATCCCGTTATTTGAGCACGCAAAGTTTTCCCGGCAGGCAACGGAAATGGACTTCCGCAACTTCACCACAGTATTCCCCATCTGCATGCACAACCATCGGACGGCTTAAGTGTATCGTGCAGTCTTTTGCATCCGTCACTGAAAACCCATGAATAGAGGTATGTTTCGCTGCCACCAGAAATGGCAGGCAGAGAAACGTTCTCCATTTCGGGATTCCTGCTGCTTCACAGAATGACAGTTTCCCATCACAGGCAGATGCTGCCGGTGCCATTGGCACACCGCCTCCCTCGGCCTTAAAATTCATTGCCGCGGTAAATATCATTCTTTTTTTCTGTATGCTTTCCTCTTTGTCAAAAACAATTTCCATATCTGCGGTCTGCATCGTAAATAAAGACTGTACTGTCAAAACCAGATATGTCAGCTTTCCAAGCCGGATTTTGTTTAAAATATCTTTAATCGTTGATTTTAATGCTTTTTTACAGACTAAGGCATCAAGCCCGATTCCTGAACTGATGGCAAACAGTCTTTTTTTATCACCAAAGATTACCTCACCTAAATCCATACACCAGGTATCCTCACGTGTTTTTTTCATTGCATTTAAAATATGTACAATTCCGTTTTTCGGATCTTTCGAAAGTGCTAATCCTCTGGCAAGATCATTGCCGGAACCGGTCGGTATCACTCCGAAACGTACTTTTTCAAAATCTGTGATCCCATTGATCACCTCATTTGCCGTTCCGTCTCCACCGACTGCAACCAGACAGATATCGTCATCATCCATGGCACATATCTCGCCCGCAAGTTTTCCGGCATGTCCACGGTACTCGGATACAAATACCTGATAAGAAACATTTCTTACCTTAAGCACTTCCTCTATATCTTTCCAGATCTGCTTTGCATTTCCACTCTTTGACTTTTCATTGACAATAAAATACAGCATGTAGCCCCCACGTATAATATTTTTATGGCATTTTCTGCCTTTATGAATGTTATTTTAAAACATTTTCCGACAAAAAGGAACCCACAATATAAAAAGGGGATCACAGCCTGCTACATGCTGAGATCCCCAAAAACCTTTTTCACTTATAAACACTTTGATTTATTATTTTTCCACTGCAGGCACTTCTGCTTCATCTGCCTCTTCTTCCGGCTCCTTGTTCAGTCGTCCATACATTTCCATATATTTATAAAGACGTTTTGCAAGTTTTCCGGTGATCTGGTCTGAAGTTGCTCTCCACTCCCAGTTGCCGCCAAGTGTGGATGGTGTATTCATACGTCCCTCGGATCCGATTCCGATCAGATCCTGCATCGGAACGATCGCCATATCTCCGACTGATGCCCATGCACCGCGCATCATCCCCCAGTTAAACCCTTCTTCTTCCGTGAGATTCAAGTACTCTTTTGCAAATTTGACACTTGCCTTCGGAGCCGTCTTCATCCAGCCCATCAACGTATCATTGTCATGTGTTCCGGTATAAACAACACAGTGTTTCTCATAATTGTGCGGCAGATAGTCGCTGCCCTCTCTCGAGTCAAATGCAAACTGGATGACTTTCATTCCCGGGAATCCGGAATCTTTTACCAGTTTTAAAACGGAAGGTGTAAGGAAACCAAGATCCTCCACGATGATATTTAACTTTCCGAGTTTTTTCTCCATCGTACGGAACAGATCCATGCCAGGACCTTTTCTCCACTCACCATTTCTCGCCGTATCATCTTTTGCCGGGATCGCATAGTAAGAATCGAAACCGCGGAAATGATCGATACGGACGATATCGTATAATTTTGACATCGCTTTTACACGCTTTGTCCACCAGCTGTAACCGTCTTTTTTCATGGCATCCCAGCGGAATAATGGATTGCCCCAGAGCTGTCCGTCTGCGGAAAATGCGTCCGGCGGGCATCCTGCCACATCGATCGGATTTAACTCCTCATCGAGATAAAACTGTCCCGGATTTGCCCAGACATCAGCACTGTCTCCGGCAACATAGATCGGCACGTCACCGATGATCTCAATACCAAGATCATTGACATACGCTTTTAAATCCCACCACTGTTTAAAGAACAGATACTGTAACATTTTATAAAACGCAATATCTTCTGCATAGGTAACCCGCGCTTCTTTTAAGGCTTCCGTTTTTCTGGTTTTTAAGTCTTTTTCCCACTCAAACCATGCAACACCGCCGTTAGCATCTTTTAATGCCATAAAAAGTGCATATTCATCCAGCCACTCTGCTTCATCCTTGCAGAATGCTGCAAAATCTTCCGGCTCATTTTTCCGGAACCTGTCATATGCTTTCTTTAACAAAGGATAACGTGAGGCATACATCTGACCATAATCCACATACTGCGGATTGGTTCCCCACGAAAATGATTCACATTCTTTTTTTGTCAGTAATTTTTCTTTGCAAAGATATTCTAAATCAATAAAATAAGGATTACCTGCAAAGCTGGAAAAAGACTGATACGGGGAATCTCCGTAGCTGGTCGGACAGATTGGCAGGATCTGCCAGTATTTCTGACCTGCCTTTTTCAAAAAATCTGCAAATTTTCTTGCTTCTTTTCCCATAGTACCGATTCCGTAAGGAGACGGCAGGGAAGATATGTGCATCAGCACACCGCTGGTCCTCATAATATTTGTTCCTCCTACTATCTATATGTGTTACCTGATTTTTTGAATACTCTCTCCACTCGCCAGTTCAAACGGGACGATCTCATGGATCTGACTCCTTTTTAACTCAATTTGTCCAAACAGGATTTCCACACTTCTGGTTGCAAGCGTCTGATACTGCTGTTTGATCGTTGCAAGTTTTGGATTGTAATATTCTGCCAGTGCAGTTCCGTCAAATCCGATAACCGACACATCCTCCGGCACACGGTATTCTAAATCCCGCAATGCACGGATCGCACCGATCGCCATGACATCTGACATAGCAAACACCGCTGTGATATCCGGGCATCGTGCGATCAGACGTTTCATCGCACGATATGCACTGTCATAGGAAAATCGTGCTTTTTCGTAACTTTTCTCTGGCACAAACACCATATCATGCTCAAGAAAGCTCTGCTGACAGCCAATAAACCGCTGATGACTGGTGTATGATTTTTCAATATCACCACCTAAAATACCGATTTTTGTATGCCCTGCATCAAATAACGCATCCACTGCACATTTTGCAGCGGCAATATCGTCTGTCGCAACAGAAGAAAGGTTTGGAAAATCCATCTGGTCTGCAAGGTTTGTCACAAGCACACACGGCACATCGACCTGCGCAAATTCTTTTTTGAAATACTCCGGATTACCTCCTAAAAAGAGCAGTCCAAGCGGCTTTCTCTCCCTGCAGAGGAGAACTGCCTGCTCCACCTCATCTGCATCCTCATCTAAATAGGATACGATCAGCGTATAGTCTGTATTTTCAATCATACACTGGATTTCTTCCACGATGCTGGCAAAAAGCATATTTTGGATACCTTTTACCAGCACACCAATGGATTTGGAATTACTCTGTTTTAGATGTTTCGCATTATTGTTTGGCACAAAATTATACGCTGCGACTACTTTTTCGATTTTCTTTTTTGCATCCGGACTGACATCATTTCTGTGATTCAGCACACGTGACACGGTACTGACGGAATATCCTGATTCCCTGGCTATGTCTTTTATCGTAACCATATTTTTCATTCCTGTCTACTATTTTTTCGTATTTTTTCGTAAAATTTGAATTTTTGTCAAATTTCAACAAAAAATATACATTTCTTAATAATATATCAGCCTTTTACCGCTCCTGCAACTACTCCTTCAATAATATATTTCTGACAGATTCCATAAAAAATGATGATCGGGATGATTGCGAGTACCAGCATCGCCATCATGGTACCCCAGTCTACCGCACCGTAACCGCCTTTTAAATACTGGATTACAATCGGGATCGTCTTATATTTTTTCAGGTCAAGTACCAGATACGGCAGCAGATAATCATTCCAGATCCACATTGCCTGTAAGATTGCAACCGTGATAACCGTTGGTTTCATGATTGGGAATACGACCTGGAAGAAGGTCTGGATGGGTGTACAGCCATCGATCATGGCGGCCTCCTCGATCTCTAACGGAATGCTCTTTACAAATCCACAGAACATAAATACCGCAAGCCCTGCTCCAAATCCCAGATATACTAATATAATACCGATCGGGTTGCTCAAATGCATCATGTTTGCCAGCTTAGATAACGGGAACATTACCATCTGGAACGGCACGATCATGGAGAAAAGACATAACATGTAAAGTGCCATGGTAAATTTATTATGTACTCTGGTGATAAACCATGCACACATGGATGTGCAGAATATGATCACTGCCACGGAACCTACCGTGATAATAACCGAGTTACCGAACGCTGCAAAGAAATTCGTCTTCTCAATTCCCTTTACAAAGTTTGTCATACCGAAGAAAGAACGCTCATCCGGAAGTGCAAAAGGACTTTTCATAATAAATCCTTTTTTCTTTAACGAGTTGATCAACACTAAAAAGATCGGATACAGATAAAATACAGCTAAAATGCTGAAAAACAGTGTCAGTATCCATCCGTGTTTTGCACGCCTTACTGCGCTTACCTGATTGTCTGTCTGTTTTGCCATTACTGCTGTACCTCCTTACTTCTGGTCAGACGGTTCTGTGCCAGTGCGATGACTGCCACTATGATAAAGAAGATCACCGCCTTCGCCTGTCCGACACCTTCCCATCCATTTCTTCCATAAAATGTATCAAAGATATTTAACGCAAGCATCTGTGAATTGTTTGACGGCTCTCCTGCTGTCAATGCAAGGTTCTGGTCGAACAGCTTAAAGGAGTTCGTCAGTGTCAGGAATGTACAAATCGTGATGGATGGCATAACCATCGGAATCGTTACTTTCTTTAACAGCTGCCAGCTGTTTGCACCATCCATCTTTGCTGCCTCGATCAGTTCACCCGGAATGTTCTGGATACCCGCAATATAAATGATCATCATATAACCGATCTGCTGCCAGTTCATCAAAACGATCAGTCCCCAGAAACCATATGAGGAAGAATAGGTCAATGTTTTTCCGAAGTTTGCCAGAATTCCGTTTAAAAGGATCTGCCAGATATATCCTAAAACGATACCTCCGATCAGGTTCGGCATAAAAAATACAGTTCGGAACACATTTGTTCCCTTAATTCCCTTTGTTAAAAGCATCGCTATGGTAAATGCAAATACATTGATCGTAAGCACTGATACCACCGTAAATAATGCGGTATACCACAGCGCATGTACAAATGTTGGATCGGTAAATACACGTAGGTAATTTTTCAGTCCGACAAATGACGCATCCGTTACTGTGGTAAATTCACAAAATGATAAATAGATACCCATAAGAAAAGGAACTATAAAACCTATGGTAAATGCCACTAAAGTCGGGAGCGCAAAAATTGGAAAATATTTTTTTATTGATTTCTCCATAGTCTTTAACCTCTCATAAATCCGTTCAATCTCTAAATTCAGTTCTTTCAGAAAATTTCTGTTATATATGATTTGTGCGGTATCGGCACAGATACCGCACAAATTGTTACTGTTCACACATACTGTGTGAGCAGTAACGATTACAGCCCATTTTAAATGCATCTTCGATGCATGGGGCTGTAATCTGGCATGATATAGTCTTTGGCGCACAGCTTGACAGCAAGTGTCAAGCTTGCGAGTGAACAGTAACCACAAATTTACTATTTTCTAAAAGAGGAGTTATTATTTACTGTCCGTTTGCTGCTGCATACTCAGTTGCCCAGCCGTCTACGAATGCACTTACAACTGCATCCCAGTCACCGGTACCCTGTGCATACTCAAGTAATGCAGAACCAACACCATCTTTCCATGTCTCAGAAGGAATGGTTGAGAAGTTCCATGAAACAGGAGTCTTGCCATCTGCAATATACTGGTTTGCATCCTGAATGAATACGTTGTCAGCTACATAGTCACCGGTAAATGTTAAGAATGGTGTTGTGAATCCCATTACATGCGCCATGGAGTCACGTCCTTCATCCGAATTAATTACCCAACTTAAGAAATCAAGTGTTGCCTGAATATCTTCCTCCGAAGCCTGTTTGTTTACACACCAGTAGTTTTCGGAACCTGTGCAGAGTCCCTGATTTTCTTCACCAGGAGCACCAATGTAAATTGGCATCATGCCCATATCATCTGCTGTTACTAAATATCCATTATCCTCGTTTGTCAGATTGCCGTACTCCCATGTACCATTCTGATAGAATACTGCTTCTTCCATACCGAACTCTGACTCAGCTTCATCACCTGTCTTGCTGGAGAGGACACCTGGTTCACAGGTAGAATCTGTGATGTATAAATCCCAGATCTGTTTATAATTGTCAAGGTATGTTCCCTCAATCGCATCTGTGCTTGTGATGCCTTTGTCTTTGTATTCATAGTAAATTGGAAGATTTGCAAGATGTGTCTTAAATCTCCAGTCAGAAGATCCATCCATACCTGCGGATGTGAATGCACCCTGAAGATCGTATCCGAACTGGCTGTTGATCTCATCTTTTCTCGCCTGAATATCATCTGCCACTGCTTTTAATTTGTCAAAGCTGTTGATCTCATCCGGAGAAGAAATCACTGCGTTATCCATGGTACAGTAATCATTTAAAATCTTCTTATTGTAAATGATACCGTATGTCTCGAGCACATATGCGACACCGGAAACCTCGCCGGCATCATTCTTTAATGCAAAATCTTCACTTGAAAGCTGTTTGCAGATCTCGCTGTCAGATAAGTCATAGCAGTAATCTTTCCAGTTTGCAAGTCCTACCGGTCCATTTACCTGAAATAATGTAGGAGCTTCGCTCTTTGCCATTTCAGATTTTAATGTCTGCTCATATGTACCGTCTGCTGCGGTGATAACTGTTACCGGCACACCCGTCTGCTCTGTATAGATACCTGCTAAATCCTGCCATGCCTGATCCTGCTCCGGTTTAAAGTTCAGATAATATACAGAACCGCTTCCTGATGCACTGTCTGCAGTCTTTTCTGCATCAGATGCCTCGGTTGTCTTTGCAGCCTCTTCTGTCTTGTTTCCCGCATTTGCTGTTCCGGAAGCATCTCCCGTATTTCCGTTACCACATCCTGCAAACATAGTTGCTAACATAGCGGATGCTAACATCACTGATAAAACTTTTCTTTTCATCTTTTTTACCCTCCTGAAATTGTGTATGATATCTCGTGAAACGTTTCCGGTATTGTTTGCGGTAATGCTTCCGGTAACGTTTTCATTTGATAGTCAGATTATAAGACGCTATTCAAAAAAACGCAATACCATTTTGACATTTTCAATGTTTTATCTAAATATTGCATCCTGTTTTTGTGCATATTGCACTTGTTATTGTTTTATATTGTAAAAAAGGAAGGAAAATGTTAAGATTTTGTTAAATCATTGAAAGAAAATGGAGTTTACAGCTATGAAAGAAATCATCAGACATAAGATAAAGCATAATTTAAAACGAATCGAAACTTCTATTAAATGGGTTTTATTTGCAATCATCTCCGGTGTTGTTGCCGGCGGTGCAGGAACATTATTTTATTTTGGTATGACATTAGTTACACTCATCCGCATCAAACATCCATGGCTTATTTTTCTGCTTCCATTTGGAGGTCTCGTGATCGTTGGCTGTTACCGTCTGCTGCATGACGAACATGACACAGGAACAAATCTCGTAATCTCTGCGATCCATTCTGACGATAATCTGCCGCTTAAAATGGCACCGTTAATTTTTATCTCCACACTGATCACACATCTGTTCGGCGGTTCTGCAGGCCGTGAGGGCGCTGCTCTGCAGCTTGGCGGAAGCATCGGTAACGGAATTGGTAAACTGTTTCATTTTGACGACAAGGACAAACATATTATGATCATGTGCGGCATGAGTGCCTGTTTCTCCGCATTGTTTGGCACACCTATGGCTGCTGCTATTTTCTCCATGGAAGTTGTCAGCGTCGGCATCATGTATTACGCTGCACTGGTTCCATGCGTGATCTCTTCCCTTGTTGCGCATGGGATTGCCGTTTCTTTTGGGATTTCGCAGGAACTTTTTCTCATTGATTCGATTCCTTCCTTCGGAATCGGCAACGCCGTCCGCATCTCCGTGCTGGCAATTCTCTGCGCCGGTATCAGTATCCTGTTCTGCGTGATGCTGCACCAGTCCGAAGCTCTTTATAAACATTTTTTCAAGAATCCTTATGTAAGGATTTTCGTTGGTGGATGTATCGTAATCGTGCTGACATTGCTTGTCGGTAACCAGAATTACAACGGCACCGGTGTCAATATCATCGCACAGTGCATCGACGGCACCGTGCGCCCGGAAGCATTTTTGCTGAAAATGATCTTTACAGCTGCCACGCTTGGCGCCGGCTACAAAGGCGGCGAGATCGTGCCTTCGTTTTTCACGGGTGCAGCGTTTGGATGTCTGTTCGGAAACCTGCTTGGTTTTTCACCCACTCTATGCACAGCCGTCGGTATGGCCGCTGTTTTCTGCGGTGTGACCAACTGCCCGATCACCTCTCTTCTGATCAGTTTTGAGCTGTTTGGTTATGATGGAATGCCATATTTTTTACTTGCAGTTGCTTTCAGTTATATGCTTTCCGGCTATTTCGGACTGTATCACAGCCAGAAGATCATTTATTCAAAATATAAGACCAATTATATCAATAAGCGGACGGAATAACGCTATATTTAAAAGGCAGATCAATCCATTGGAAAAATTGATCTGCCTTTTTTTATTGACGATATAGAATATTTTTAAAGTATATTGCTCACTTGTAAGTAATATAAGCCTTATATCCAAGAGTCCATTGTTGCGGTAATCGTAACAGTTCCCTTCTTTTTTGTTTTTACGACTCCTTTTGATGTTACGATCGCAATTTTTTATCTGAACTTTTCCATGTAACATTTTTAGATGCTTTTTGGGGACTGACACTCTTTACTTTCAGTTTTACTTTGCTTCCAACCGTAGTACTGACCGCTTTTTTACTTAATGTAATTTTGACCGGTTTCCTAGTTGCAGCCTGCACTCTCTCTGTCTGCCATCCCACCATTCCGGAAACAACAAGCATAACGATCAGTGCCCATGCCATAGCCTGGCGCAAAAACAGGCAGAACCTCGTCTGCCTATTTTTTGCGTAATATTTCTTCTGCATTTTTCCGCCACATTTCATAACTACATAATCCTTCCTTATACCATCTACATTTTCCACAACTTCTCGTAAACTCTTTTGCATCCATTTTCCCGGCTGCATCCAGTAATAATTCGTAATAAGAATAGCTTTTATTTTCTTCCCATCCGAATAACTTTAACAGCTCCAGATCTTTGATCTTCACATGATTTTTTTCATCAAGACATGTATCATCCGGTGTCCGGTTCGGGCAGCGCGCACAGATCATATCAGGATCTGTCACAAGAATGAGTGCTCCATCTAAATTATCTTTCAGTTCATGCACTTTCTGTGTCATATTATCACAAAATGCCCCACTATACCCTTCCCCCTGGTAAAGAACGGTGCATAAAATATGGTGAACGCGAAACTTTTTCATAGATATGTCGCCTTTAAGCTGCTTTTGCATCCTGCAAAATATTTCCTGCGTGAAGTGCCTTACGCACAGCGATCGCAACCAGATAAGCACCAACCACGGAAATCACATCTTTTACAAGATACGGCAGTGACACAGCAACCAAAGATGCACCAAGGGTAATCTTCGCCAAAACTGCATACTGGATCGCACCAAGCAGATGACAGATGATCAGTCCTGCCAATCCAAGGACAATCTTTACTGCTGCATTTTTTCTGTGCACAGAAATACCACATAATAAAGTCAGAAAGATAAATCCAAAGATAAATCCACCTGTATAGCCAAATAACACGCCCGGTCCTGCACTCATTCCTGCAAAGATCGGAACACCAACAGTTCCCAGTACAATATAAAGCAATGTTGCTGAAATTCCAAGCTGCCATCCTAACACATACCCACATAACGCCATTGCAAATGTCTGCAGCGTGATTGGAACACCTGTCGGCATCGGAATCTGAAGAATGGAAAGAACTGCAAGAACCGCAGTAAACATTCCAACGGTAACGATTGTTTTTGTTGAAATTTTCATGTTTCTCCTCTTTTCTGCGGACAAAGCATTTTCCGCTTTTGTTTCTTTACAGTCTATTCCGATTCTCTTTTATTGTCAACCTTTTCATATATATTGTTTACATTTCATTGTTTGCAGGTCACTGTTCAATCGCTGTCAAGCTATACTCCAAAGACTATATTTTACCAGATCACAGCAAAACAGCTTCAGCACTTCCTGTTTTTTCCAAAGATCACATCATAATTAATATTTTTATAAAAAATATCGTTCGGATCTACGCTGTAAAGATCAAAATTTCCAAGCATCCACATCGTTTTTGCGATCACAGATTCTAATGTCATATCATAGGACTCTAAAAAACGGCAGTACTTCTTCATATCATGACCGACCTCGTATACCGTCATATCGCTTCCCTCATGAGCCACCTGCGTCGCCATAACAACCAGTTTGTCAGGGTACTGCCTGCATAACCGGTAAAATTCATCAGCTATTGATTTTGGTATGCCGCCCACACCAAAACTTTCCACAATGATACAGTCATAATTTTCAAAAATACTCTGTAAAACTCTAGGTCTGATGCCAGGGATCAGTTTCATCAAAAAAATATTTTCATCAAGTTCTTCATAAAACCGTACTTCATCCTCATAAGGGAGCATCGGCAGATAACGCATAATATTCCCATCCTGAATGACTGCCAGTGACGGAAAATCAATACTCGAAAACGCATTATAACTTTTGGATCTGACCTTCTTTGCACGCGTTCCGGCGATAACTTTACCATCAAAAACGATCTGCACACCCTGTGATTTTTCATCTGACGCATACAAAAAACTATCAATCAGATTTGACTTTGCATCCGTGATCTCAAGATCGATCGGTTTCTGTGCTCCCGTGATCACGATCGGCTTCGTTGAATTCTGGATCATATATGATAACGCTGCTGCTGTATACGCCATCGTATCTGTGCCATGGGCAATTACAAATCCATCATAAGCATCATAATATTCCCGGATCGCATGCACGATCTTTTTCCAGTGCTTTGGCTCCATATTAGAACTGTCAAGATTTAATAACTGTATCGCGGATACCTCACAGAATTCTTTTACCTGTGGAATGTACTCTAATAATTCTTCCGGTGTGATCTGCGGTTTTAAACCATTTTCAGATTTTTTAGAAGCAATCGTACCTCCTGTTGCAAGTAATAATATCTTTTTCTTTGCCGGCATTTTATCTGTCTCCATTCCTATATGATCGCTCTTATGTCAGCAAGAAGTGCATCGATATTTTCTTCTTTCGTTGCCCAGCAGGTACAAAAACGGACTGCACTGTGTGTTTCATCCATTCTTGCCTGATATGCAAAACTGTATTTTTCTCCCAGTTTCTCTAACACATCATCCGGCAAGACCGGAAACTGCTGGTTTGTCGGGGAATCAATATAAAATGTTACCCCCATTTTTGTCAGTTCATCTTTTAATTTTTCTGCCAGATGTGCTGCATGTGCCGATATCTCAAAATAACGGTTTTCTTCAAATAAAGTCAGGAACTGGATGCCCAGCAGTCTTCCCTTTGCTAACATACCGCCACGCTGTTTGATGTTATACCGGAAATCCTTTTTTAACTCCGGATTGGTGATCACAACAGCTTCTCCGAATAATGCGCCTACTTTGGTTCCTCCAATATAGAAAACATCCGTATTCGCTGCAATGTCAGCCAGCGTCAGATCATTTTCCCTGCATGCAAGACCGTAACCGAGTCTTGCACCATCCAAAAACAGATACAGGTCATTTTCCCTGCACACACGGTATAATGTCTCAAGTTCTGCCTTTTTATAAATAGTACCAAGTTCTGTAGGATTGGAAATATATACCATTTTGGGCTGCACTGTATGTTCAAAACTCTCATCTGCAAAATGCGCTTTTGTATATTTTAAAACCTGTTCTGCTGTCAGTTTGCCATCCGGTGTCTCGATTGTCAGACATTTGTGTCCGCACGCTTCAAGTGCACCTGTTTCATGTACATTGATATGTCCGGTTGTCGCCGTGATGGCTCCCTGATATGATTTTAATGCGGATGCAATGACTGTAACATTCGTCTGTGTTCCTCCCACCAGAAAATGCACATCTGCATCCGGTGCAAGGCAGGCAGCTTTTATCCGTTCTGCCGCCTCTCTGCAATATTCATCCTCTCCATATCCTGCTGTCTGCTCCATGTTTGTCTCTTCGAGTTTTTTTAAAATTGCCGGATGGCAGCCTTCCGTATAATCGCTGTTAAATCGTATCATTGCTTCTCTCCTGTTTCATTATGAATTTGAAACTCTGACTAATTCCTCAAGTTTTTTCATTGCTTTTCCGGAGTCGATCGTTTCTGCAGCTAATTTTACACCAGATTCTATGGAATCTGCAACCCCTCCGATATAAAGAGTAGCTCCGGCATTCAAAAGAACGATATCTCTTTTCGCTCCTTTTTCTTCTCCACTTAAAATTGCTTTCGTAATGGCTGCATTCTGCACACCATCCCCACCGCACAGTTCTTCTAAGGAAACCCTCTTTAATCCAAACTGTTCCGGGGTTACTTCATAAGTTTTAACATCATCGCCATTGATCTCGGATACGGTAGTCGTGCCGCTTAATGTAAATTCATCCATATTGTCATTTCCACTGATGACAAATCCGCGCTCTACACCAAGTTTACTCATTGCTTTTGCTATTTTTTCCGTCAATGCCGGACTGTATACACCAACGACCATATTTTTTGCACGCGATGGATTCGCTAACGGTCCTAAAATATTAAATACGGTACGGACTCGCATCTCTTTTCTCGCCTGACCGACATACTTCATGGATTTATTGAAAAGCTGGGCAAACATGAAACCGATGCCAACTTCATCAACACATTTCTGAACCAGTGCAGGTTCTGCCATGATATTGACTCCAAGTGCCTCAAGCACATCCCCGGCACCGGATTTCGAGGAAATCGAACGGTTTCCATGCTTTGCGACCGGAAGTCCTGCCGCTGCAACAACGAAGGCAGATGTTGTTGAAATATTAAATGTATAGGTACAGTCTCCACCTGTTCCGACCAGATCCACATAGTTTTCTGCCTTTGGTGTGATCGTCTCGGCTTTATCCCGCAATACCGATGCAAGACCGATCAGTTCCTCTAATGTTTCCCCTTTCATACGCATCGCTGTTAAAAATGCTGCGATCTGTGCCTGTGTCGCCTCTCCACTGAGCATGATCTCCATTGCTTTTTTTGCTTCTTCTTCAGTTAAATCTTTTCCATCTACAACTTTTGCTATGTATTCTTTCATGATGATCCTCCCTGTTTTGCGGAGCAAAATGCGACTGCCTTTGCAGGAGCAGAGGATTTTCCTCCCTGTTTTGCGGAGCAAAATGCATGCTATGTTTTTTATAGCATTTGCCTCTTGCAGGAGCAATGCCCAGCATGCAGTGCATGATTTTCCTCCCTGTTTTTATTTAAAGCTGATTTAATTCTTTCTTAAATGTGCTGCAATATTCTGCTGCCACTTTTGTGCTGTAATCATTTTCCTCCATCAGACGGATAAAATGGCTTCCGACGATCGCACCATCGATCGTATCCTTCATCGGCTTCACATCCTCTGCCGTACGGATGCCAAATCCCATCATAACCGGGATCTTTGATGCCTCCTTAACTCTCTTAAGATAACTTAAAACCTCCTTATGGAAGTCTGCTCCCTGACCTGTCACTCCCATGGATGACACACAGTATACAAATCCTTTTGCACCATCTAATATCTTTGGAATACGATCGCCTGAAACAGGTGAAACAAGCTGAATTAATATCGTCGTATCATCCTGATTTAAATATTGGTTTATTTCTTCCTGCTCCTCGAAAGGAAGATCTGGGATGATCAGTCCATCTACACCAACCTCATTACATTTTTTTACAAACGCCTCTACTCCGTAATGCAGTACCGTGTTGTAATACATCATAAAAACGATTGGAAGTTCAGAGCCTTCTTTTCTTAACTCTTCTACCGTCACAAATACCTTTTTCAGATTAATACCGTTACAGATTGCTTTATAGGACACATCCTGGATAACCGGGCCGTCTGCCACAGGATCGGAAAATGGGATTCCGAGTTCCACCACATCAAGTCCTGCCTTCTCCTGCGCTTTTAAAAGTTTCTTTGTGCCCTCCAGATCCGGAAGTCCCGCTGTGATATAGGTAATAAATGCCTTTTCTCCTTTTTCCTGTAAGGCTTTCATTTTTGCTTCAATACGATTCATATCTGCTATTTTCCTTTCTTTTCTGAAACCATGTTTCTATATTTCCGCTCTGATCCATGACAATAGAATGTCTGCGAATCGTAAATTCTATTATTTACTATTTTTATATCAGTTCAGGTAGCCTTTTCCAGCAAGATAATCAGCGATCGTATTGACATCTTTATCTCCACGTCCTGACAGACAGATGATCATCGTCTTATTCTTTGCTTCCTCTGCTCCCAGTTTTTCGGTAAGCTCTTTCGCATATTTACATGCATAAGCTACGGCATGCGCACTCTCGATCGCAGGAATGATACCCTCTAATTTACAGAGTTCCATTAACGCATCCATTGCCTCTGTATCGGTTACAGATACATATTCTGCCCTTCCTGTGTCCCTGAGATAAGCGTGTTCCGGTCCGACACCCGGATAATCAAGTCCTGCGGAGATGGAATGTGCCAGTTTTACATTTCCATCTTCATCCTGCAGGAGATAAGAACGCATTCCGTGTAAAACTCCCGGCTCACCAAGTGCCATTGCAGAAGCGTGCTCCCCTGTCTCGATTCCTTTTCCGGCTGCTTCGACACCGATCAGCTTTACCGATGGCTCCTCAATAAAATCTGCAAACATTCCGATGGAGTTAGAACCGCCTCCCACACATGCCATCACAGCATCCGGCAGTTTATGTTCTACTTCCAGGAACTGTTTTTTTGCCTCTTTACTGATCACGCTCTGAAATTCCTTGACCATCTTCGGATATGGATATGGACCTACCGCAGAACCGATGATATAAAATGTATCTTCGGCTGTCTTTGCCCAGGTACGGATTGCCTCATTGGTGGCATCCTTTAATGTATTGCTGCCGGAACGGACGCTGACGACCTTTGCGCCTAACATTTCCATTCTCATAACATTTAATGCCTGACGCTTAATGTCTTCCTCACCCATATAAACCGTACATTCCATATCAAACAAAGCTGCACCTGTCGCTGTTGCCACACCATGCTGTCCTGCACCGGTCTCTGCAATTACCTTCTTTTTTCCCATTCGTTTTGCAAGTAATATCTGTCCGATGACATTGTTGATCTTATGTGCCCCGGTGTGGTTTAAATCTTCACGTTTTAAATAGATCTTTGTGCCATATTTTTCACTGAGACGTTCTGCAAAATAAAGAGGTGTCTCGCGTCCCACATACTGTTTTAAATAATAGTGATACTGATTCATAAACTCTGGATCATGGATTGCCTCCTCAAATGCTTTGTCTAATTCCTCTAATGTATTCATCAGAGACTCTGCTACATACTGTCCTCCAAATTCTCCATAATATGCTTTCTGGTTCATAGTTTTATTTCCTTTCTTAGATTGATCTGCTTTATATAACACTTTGCACCTTTTGTACAAATTTCTGTATTTTTTCTTTGTCCTTTCCGCTTCCTGTTCCAGGCTCTTTCTCCACTCCGGAACTTACATCTACAATATTCGGTGCAAAAATATGGATTCCACGGCTGACATTATCCGGGTTCAGTCCTCCCGCAAGTACAAACTGGATATTCCATGCCTTAAGTATCTGCCGGAAATGTCTGAATTTTTCCTCTCCTTCTCCCTGCAAAAAGGCATCCCATCCAAACGTTTTTCCGCTTCCAAATTCTTTTGCATCCATAAGAAGCGCTGTAATCTTTTCTTTCCCCATCAGTTTTTTTTCCTGCGTGAAAGGACTTTTTCTATTCAAAGACAGATTCGTATATTCCCGTGCAATTTTTTCAAATATACCTTCATCCGTCATATTGACTGCCTGCCAGACTGGAATTTCTGCCGCTGTAAGGACTTCTTCTGTCAGACTTCCATGTACCTGCAAGATATCAAATCCTGCATCCATGATCTGTTCTACCAGCTTTACATCCGGACTTACCGTGACGGCAACTTTTTTTATATTTTCATTTAATTCCTCAAACAGCTCACTTACTTTACGAATCGGAACATACCGGCTGCTTTTCTCATACAGGACAAATCCGGCATAAGAAACATCTTCCTCATTCAGCCATCTAATTTCTTCTTTTCCTGTGATCCCACAGATCTTAATCTGCACACTTTTTTGTTCCGGCATCACGCACCCCCTCTTTTCTAAAATGCAGCTTATTTTAATCTCCATTTCAAAACCACTTCAGATTTGTATCTTCCAGCAAGGATATTGTTCATGCCTTCCAGCGCTTTGCAACCTCCTTTGGATGCTCTGCCTCCATCAGCGCCCTGCCGATCAGAAATGCATCCACACCACACTCCTTTAAAAGCTCTACATCCGCATCCTCTAAGATGCCGCTCTCTGCCACTAACACTTTATCCTCTGGTACCAGCTTTGAAAGCCGCACTGTCGTGTCAAGGCTGATCGTAAAATCTTTTAAATTCCGGTTGTTGACACCAATGATATCCGCATCCATCTTCAGCGCCCGCTCCAGTTCCGCCTCATCATGCACTTCTACCAGTGCATCCAGTTCCAGTTCTTTCGAAAGCTGATAAAAATCTTTCATCTGTGCATCATCCAGAATCGCTGCGATCAAAAGCACCGCATCCGCACCGATTGCCTTTGCCTCATAAAACTGATAAGGATCGATCATAAAATCTTTTCTTAAAATCGGAAGCTCCGTGATCGTTCTAATTTTTTTCAGATAATCCACGTTTCCATCAAAATGATCTTCCTCTGTCAGACAGGAAATCGCATCCACTGATTCATTGTATTCATCAATCCGGTCCAGTAAATTTATCTTACTTTTTATTTTACCAAGACTTGGAGATGCGTTTTTAAATTCTCCGATAATGGAGATCCCGCTCTTACTTAACGCATC
Source organism: Roseburia rectibacter (assembly GCF_014287515.2). Taxonomy (NCBI): domain Bacteria; kingdom Bacillati; phylum Bacillota; class Clostridia; order Lachnospirales; family Lachnospiraceae; genus Roseburia; species Roseburia rectibacter. The sequence continues at coordinate 1,703,273 of NZ_CP092473.1, read as the reverse complement.
ATGGAAACTGTGTTTTTTCCCTTCATATATTTCTGCCAGCTCACGCATTTTTATCTCACTGATATTCTTTTTGTGCTCCGGCAGACGTTTCTTTTTATCCTCTACGATGACATCCAGTATCATGACTTCCTCCTCTTAACTGATTCCATTGATGAAATTTTCCACCATTCGTTTTCCATGTTCCGTATAAATCGATTCCGGATGGAACTGTAAACCGATCACCGGATATTCTTTATGCTGCATTGCCACGATCTCGCCATCTTTTGTCTGCGCCGTAACCGTAAGGCACTCCGGCAGATCATCCATCTGCACTGCTAAGGAGTGATATCTTGCCACTTTAACCGGCGATGTAATTCCTGCAAAGATTCCGGTTCCGGTATGTGTGATCTCCGACTGCTTTCCATGGAACAATGCTTTTGCGTATGTCACGGTTCCTCCAAATGCCTCGCCGATACACTGATGTCCGAGACAGATACCGAGAATTGGGATCTCTTTATAAAATTCTTTTACCACATCCATACAGATTCCTGCCTCCTTCGGACTTTTCGGTCCTGGTGAGAGAACGATCTTTTCCGGATGCATCTCTTTTATCTCATCGATCGTAATTTTATCATTACGGACAACTTTGATATCCTGCGTGAAAGTTCCAATATATTGATACAGATTAAACGTAAATGAATCGTAGTTATCGATCAGCAATATCATAAGTTTTCCTCCTCCACAAGGGTTTTTGCCAGAGCCATGACCTTGTTACAACATTCTTTGTATTCATTTTCCGGAACAGAATCTGCAACGATTCCGGCTCCTGCCTGTAAATAAACATTTTTTCCTTTTTTGATCATCGTACGGATCGTGATACAGAAATCCATATCGCCGGAAAAATCCACATATCCGGTTGCACCACCGTAAAGGCCTCTTCTCACACTCTCTAGTTCTTCGATAATCTCCATCGCCCTGATCTTTGGTGCTCCGCTCAAAGTTCCTGCCGGGAGGAAGGATGCCAGCAGATCAAACGGGTGAAAACTGCCTTTCTTGCGTCCCTCGACCATCGAGACGATATGCATGACATGTGAATAATTTTTTACGCTCATAAAGTCTGTAACTTTTACCGTACCAAACTCTGAGATGCGTCCCATATCATTGCGGGCCAGATCAACTAACATGACATGTTCGGCACGTTCTTTTTCATCGGCAAGCAATTCCCTGTGCAGTCTGTCATCTTCTTCCTTTGTCTTTCCCCTTGGTCTTGTTCCGGCGATCGGGCAGGTAAATACCCTATTTCCCTGTTGTTTGACCAGCATCTCCGGGGAACTTCCAATCACTTCAAAATCTCCAAAATTAAAATAATAAAGATATGGAGATGGGTTTAGCTCACGGAGTTCGCAGTACAGATCAAATCCATCCTGTCCCGTCTCGATCGTCCAGCGCTGTGATAACACGGTCTGGAAAATATGTCCATCACGGATATACTGTTTGATCTTATTTACCTTTTCACTGTATTCCTCTAAAGTATCTGACTTTTTCGTGATCACTCCATCCGGAATCAGTCTTACTTCTGATTCTTTCTGTTCCTGCATGGCAGTTTTGATCAATTCTGCTGCTTTTTTCGCTGCCGTTTCTTTTCCTGTCTCATCATCGGATTCTAAGATCACCGCGGTCAGTGTTTCTGCCACATGATCAACCACAATGAATTCTTTCATCAGCATAAGCTGAACCGTCTCAATCCCGATCTCATCTGGGTTTTCTTCCGGCAGTACCTCACTGTATCTCACGAAGTCATAACCGACACTTCCCACAAGACCTCCCGAAAAATTCAGTTCCTCATTATCCTTCCGGATTTCAAATTCGTTATAATATTCTTTTAATAATGTAAGCGGATTTCCCTCCCTGACATCCTCGGTACCATCTTTTTTTGTAATCACCAGTGACTGTCCCTTCGAGGAAATGATCTCTTCCGGTTCTACGCCGAAAAATGTATAGCGGTCATAATTCTTGTCATAACTCTCTAACAAAAATCCTTTTTTCTTTCCCACCAGATTCCGGTACATCCCGTTTGCTGTCTCATTTACAATACTGACTGTCTTTTTGTAAACTCTGTAAATTCTTTTCATCCCAATCTCCATTCTCGAATCACCTGTTGCAAAACCATGTTATCAAAACAATAAAGTTCACACTCTGGGCGAATTTTATTGTTAAAAAACGCCCCTGACCGGAATTTTTTTCCAGTCAGGGGCGTTTTCACGCGGTGCCACCCTGTTTCGCCAGACCTCATGATTCCATGTAGGACAAAGAGTCGCTTGCGACTCTTTCGCGCCCGAGCGGTGCTGTTTACAGCAAACTTCATCTCCGCAAGGTGCGCGTCCCACCCGGAGGGCTTTTTCATTCATAGGACGTAATTTCCTATGAATGAAAAAACGGATATTTCCAGAAACTGGAAATATCCGCCACCAATCATGTCTGACCTCATCCGACACACAAACAGCCATCTTTCTTTACTGTCCGATATCTTACCTCTGTAACGTGAGGACACGGCATCCGCTACTGACCATACCATCTGGTACGCTGTTCGCTTTGCTCTCGCAAACCCATTCCTTTCATATTCATCTGTCCGTTTCCACCAGCCACGGACTCTCTGTGAGATATCCTATGAAGTACTCTCTTTGCTCAACGATTTAACGTTTCTTTGTTTCTTTGTTTTTTTTATTGTTTTGATTTTAGCATGGTAAAGCGGTAGTGTCAAGAACTTTTTATAAAATATCTCCGCTCCGTCTCCATCCCCGGAAACTGCTGTCCGATCTTTTTTTCATAGACAGCCATCAGTACATCCAAATCCGTACGCGTCAAAAGATGCGCTCCGTCGCAGTTTAATGCTTCCTTTACGCACTCTGGTCTGTGGCACACTTCATCCACACTTTCTCCGACTGCGTGAAGTCCCATGACGATCACAACTTTATTGCTCTGTGCATACACCGCCGGCTCCCATGCTTCCGGCGCTTTTGCCGCCTTATGTGCAGCGCCGTCTGCCTCGATCAGGACAACATCTGCCTCTTTGCATACTGCTGTAAGCTGTTTAACGCTTAAAGTTTTAAACTTCTCCAGTTCCATCTTCTGCTGTTCTTCAACAGCATCGTTCCCGGCACATTTTCCAACCGCATAAATCTCTGTTTTTTTATTATCACTTAAAATTGTGCCACACACACAGAGCCCGTTTTTTTTCAAAATCCCAGCTACTTCCTCTCGCAGCTTCTCACAACTTTTCTCCCTGCCATCAATGAACACCCGGTCTTTTGGCACATACATATGCGTTGTAGTTGTGATCATGACTTTTTTCCCCTCGTTTACAAACGCTGCAGCATCCTGATAAATGCTGCTGGTCTTTCCGCCGGCTCCGACGTAGGATATGATATAAGACATTTTTTCCCCTTACATTTTTTTATTCAAGCTGATTTACACTACTTTTTGCCAAAATCTTTCTCCGCAGCAACGTATACGCGATCATCATCGCAATTCCCGTCACAACCCACGAAATCGGGTAAATGATCATCAGCACCCAGAATTCGTGCACTCTCTTACATACCGCAGCGATCAGGCTGTAAAGCGGGTGCTCACTGTCCCCGATACTCCTTAAGATCGACGAACCAAAATCATAGAGCATGATAAACGACATGCCAAGCAGATAGATCCGCAGATAAAGCACTGCCAGTTCGATCACATCTTCCATGGTTCCCATCCGAAGTAACACCGGTTTTGCAATAAACTGACCGAAGATCATAACAAAAAGCCCGCTCGTGACCGCTACAACGATCGCCGTATGAATTGCAGAACTCACATTCTGATCCGCTGTCCTTTTAAAACTCTGCTACTCTTCCAGATTCTCTTCAAAAGCCTCTTCCATAAAATACATCCGTGCCCCGAAATCCTGAAAATACCTCACATTTTCATTATATCCATTGCCGGAAAATGCCGGTTTCAGCTTCACACCTCCATACATCAGGGTATCTCCGTATGCTGTGATATTCTCTGTCTCTCCATCCATTTTCACAAACTTTGCAACCAGATTGTGTGCTATGGAATCCTGTCTGATATGAACCGGTGAAACGGTATTGACCAGATCTCCAAAATCTTTGACATTATATTTCAGGGGACGGTTGTAAAAATGATACTCTTTTTCTTCGCAGAGTCCCTGTGGTTTATAATATCCATACTGCGTGTTTGGCACGACAAGTTTCTGCATGACAAAACCGGCTGCCTTTGACTGATCTGATGAAACGCATGTCCATTCCGTCACATTGCCGTCATCATTCCATAGCACGCTGTTTTTTCCAAATGTATCTGCACTGCCATTTCCCGTAAAACTTCTGCCACGGTAAAAAGTTCCCTGCTGCAGTACGCTGCGCCATTTTTTATAGAGAGTTATCTGCGCTTTAACAGCTTCTAAGTCTTCTTTTTTCAGATCGCAGAAATTACACTCATATCCAAGCACACCGAATGCAGCCACTGCAAATCTTGTCTCAAGCGGCGTTGTGCGCAGTGTCTGATGGTTCGGGCAGCCTGAGACATGTGCGCTGACTACCGACATTGGGTAACCGTAACTGTAACCAGTCTGAATCTCGGCACGGCAGAGTGCATCCGTATCATCACTTGCCCAGATCTGTGGAAAATAACATAAGATACCGAGATCAAAGCGGTTACCGCCTGCTGCACAGCCCTCAAATAAAATATCAGGAAATCTTGCCGTCAGTTCTTTCATACAGCGGTAAAGCCCCATCACATAGCGGTGAGCTGTCTCTCCTTGCCTCTCCGGACTGATACTCTGGGAAAAATAGTCTGAAAATGTGCGGTTCATATCCCATTTTACATAGGAAATATCTGCGGAGAAAAAAACACGGCTCATCTCTTCAATGATATGATCCTGCACTTCTTTTTTGGTCAGATCAAGGATTCTCTGATTTCTTCCTTCCGAATGTGCCTTTCCCGGAATTTCAATCACCCAGTCCGGATGACTGCGGTAAAGATCACTGTCTGTATTGACCATCTCCGGTTCCACCCAGATACCAAAATCCATGCCCAGTGCCTTTATCTTATCCGCGATCCCTTTCAAACCACCCGGCAGCTTTTTAGAATTTGCCTGCCAGTCACCAAGCGACTTTGTATCATCATCACGTTTTGCAAACCAGCCGTCATCCATGACAAACAGCTCAATGCCTGCTTCTTTTCCTGCTTTTGCAAGTGAGAGCAGCTTTCTTTCATTGATGTCAAAATAGGCAGCCTCCCAGCTATTTAAGAGTACCGGACGCTCTTTTTTCTTCCAGACACCTCTTACAATGTGCTCCCGCACGAACCGGTGCATATTCTGGCTCATGACATTATAGCCTTTCCATGCATAGGTCATCACTGCCTCCGGTGCTTCGAAGCTTTCCCCTGCTTCAAGCGTAAAGCAGAAAGACTGCGGATTGATTCCGGATACAATTCTTACTTTTCCAAAACTTCCTACCTCAGCAGCCTCATAGTGGTTGCCACTGTAGATCAGGTTAAATCCAAAACATTCTCCCTCGTTCTCTGTGGTATGTTCCGTTCCAAGCATCACAAATGGATTCGCACGGCTTGACGATGTTCCCGTATAAGAAGAATTTACATATTTTCCCGGCACCAGTTTTACATCTGTATGCCCCATCTCACGTGCCCATGCTCCATGAAATGATGTAAATATATAGTCGGCAGGCTCTAAATCTAGCTGTAAACTCATGAGACGGTTTAACTTTACTGTATCTTCACTCTCATTGATCAGTTTAGCACATCTTGTGATCACATCGCAGTCCTCATAAACATAATAATGAAGTTCTAATACAGCGCCGCTGTTTTTATCACGCAGTGTTACACAAAGCCACTCCACTTCGCCCGTTTCATCATACGATCCCGGGAGCGTCTCAAATTCATCCTTTCCGGTTCCCTGCTCAAATTTTTCAAACAGGAAATCAGATGTCATGCTTCCATCTGAAAGCGTAAGTTCCACAAACGGTTCCCTGATATCACCTTTCCCGAAAGAAGACATCTCCAGACAGACATCCTCTAAGGAAAACTCAGGATGCCTGCTGTCATAAATATTGGTATTGCCCGGAGCAAATGCATGCTGCTCTGTCAGTCCATCTATTGCAGAATGTATTTTTCTTCCATAATATAAATGCTCTAAATGTCCGGTTTCCATCACGCGGAACAAATAGGAAGTGTGCCTTGTATGCAGGGAAAATAACTGATTGTCAACTTTGATCATGCTTTTTTCCTCTCCTTGATCTCTTTTGCGATTTCTTCTACTTTCTGCTCACTTAAAATATATTTCTTATGAAAATAAAATACTGCAACAAGTAAACCTGCGATCGGGAATACTGTCATCGTCAGACGCAGCCCTGCCACAGAGCTTCCTGCCACTGCAACTGCCGCCCCTTCCGTATTCTGACTTAAATTGCAGACAGTCAGGCAGATGGATGCAACAAGAGCAGCCACACCGGAAGCAAGTTTTACAACAAATGTCTGCATGGAAAAGATTACGCTCTCATCTCTTCTTTGATTCTTCCACTCACCATAGTCGACCGTATTGGCAAGAAATACTGTTGTAAGTACAGATAACATTCCATTTGCGGAAAAGATAAAAAATGCCGGCAGGAAAAGCAAGTACAGGTTTGACATATTGACAAACATTAAAATCAGAAGAACCGCATATCCTAAAATCGCCATCACAAAACTTGCATAAAATACCTGGGTCGTTCCCAAAAATTTACGCAGTAACGGGAAAAACAGCATCATTGCAAGAATCTGCATTGCCCCGCCAAATGTATTAAATAATGTATAAGCGTTGTACCAGCCGTCACCGCCAAAATCATACTTGAAGAAATAAATAACAAGATTTGATGTAATGTAAATCGAACAGTTGATCAGAACGATCGTCACAACAACGGTCATTGCCTGGTCATTCTGCAGCAGGGAACGGAACATCTGACCAACCGATGGTGCTTCCACATCCACAGTAGACTTTTCCTTGATATTTAAGCATGTGATCAGGATAAACAGGAAAAATAAAACTGCAAGCACAAGTGCAAACCATTTGAAACCGACTCGCTCATTTCCCTGTCCTAAGACATAGACACACTTCATCGTAATGATCGTCACGATCGCAGAACCAACTCCGGCACAGGAACGCGCAAGTGTGGAAAGTCCTTCTCTCTCTTTTCCGCCCTCCGTGAAAGCCGGGATCATAGACCAGTACGGAATGTCCATCATGGTATATGTGACGCCCCATAAAATATAGGTCACTGCTGCATATGCCACTAATCCGTTTCCATCAAATTTTGGCGGAGCAGAAAACATCAGATATAAGATCACTGCATTTGTCAGTGTTCCAACAAACAGCCACGGACGGAATTTCCCCCATTTTGTACGCGTTTTAGCAACCACCACACCCATAATCGGATCGTTAAAGGCATCAAACACACGTGCCGCCATAAGAATGATTCCCATCGCGATCGCACTGACCCCTAAAACATCCTGATAATAATATAAATCATAACTTGCCGAAAACATATAAACCATATCTTTTCCGACTGCCCCAAGTCCGTATGAGACTTTTTCTTTTCCTGTTAATTTCATAAATCCTCCTTGTTTTTCGGAGAAAAATGCGAGTTCTCTGACGAGCAGAGGATTTTCCTCCCTTGTTTTTCGGAGAAAAATGCGAGCCCTCTGGCGAGCAGAGGATTTCCCCCCTAATTTCTATTTCATGTCAAATGCAAGTTCTACAACTTTATATGCCCCATCGTAGATTCCTGCTTCTTTATTTTTTACAATGTTGTCACACATATCACAGAACATTGTTTTTTCCTCTAAAAACAGCTTCATCATCTGAAGTGTGTGTGGAATATCCCTGCACTCTAATGTGCCATCCCCGATCTCTGCTGAATGGATAGCACCCCACTGTTCATGACCGCCAACACGTTTGATAAAAAGTTTTGGTACCGGATAAAATGAAAGTTCACTCGGCTTTGTGACGAGCACATCGCAGCTTCGCATCAGAAGATTCGTGCAGTATACCGCTTCAAAAATATTTTCATGCCAGAAGCCGTGGATTCCAATAACATCACCCGTAAGTGCATCCTCTGCAAACTTTTTCGTATCTTCCCAGTCATTGAAATGTTCCTTCGCATAATGTTTCATCTCCGGGATCTCTTTTAAAAGTTCTTCCCATACATTGCGGTAATCACCGACATTTACATAAAGTGCTGCTTTCTTTTCCTTGATCTGTGGCAGTAAATAACGGATGATTTCTGCAAAAATCTCTTTCTGTGCACCTGCACCGCCGATGGTTAAAAGGAAACGCATCGGCTTTCCTTCTTCTTTTCTCTTTTTTCTTGCAGCACAGTCTGTTTCAATATTGCTTACAAGCTCATGGTCGATGTAATGTCCCGTGTAAAAAAGTGCATCTTCCGGCATCGGACTTAACACATCATTTTCCTGCATGCCGTTTAAAATACGGTATCCCTGATATGCATAATGTGTCTGCACTGTGTGGATACTGCCTTCTGCCAGATGAAGTGCCATCTGCCAGTTGTCAGGAATTGCATTGACCACATATTTCATTCCGGCGTGAAGTGCTGCCTGTGCCGGCCATACATGCGTTGCGACAACCGGGATATCCTTTGGGATATTTGCATACACCGGAGCCATCAGTTCCGCATTTTTCTGGTCAGCTGCATTATAAGTCAGTTTACGAAATCCCTCATAGTTCATCGGTTCCCATACCAGACGGTTAAAAAGTCTGCTCTTCTGGGACAAACGGGAACCCATGGAATAAAGATCATTCTGCGCACTGATCACCTTTGTGCAGGTTGTCTGACCATAAGAATTTAAATCCATCCAGTATGGCTCATACCCAAGCGCATGCGCTGCGGAAACGATCGCCATGGAAATGCGGTAATGACCAAATCCCATACGGATGTTTCCGACAATGATTCCTTTTTCCGTATTAAAATCCGCTGTGCCTTCTTCGCCTACACGGATATCTGAAACACCGAGCTCCGGTCCGATATACGGATTTGCCTGAATCGAGGTCGGATAAATTTTTGTGCTGTCATCTCCGAATTTACGAATAAATTTCTGTTTTGACCGGACTGCTTTTTTATAAGCTCCCGGTGCAATGTTGTTTCCAAAAATCTGTTTTGATCGTTCTGTCATGGTACGATCTATCCTTTCTTTTCATAGTGTGTCGTTATTTTTTATATCCGGCAGTCATCTGCCTTTTTTGATTTCAAATTTAATAGTCTGTTCATCCATCTGAGCCGCTTTGACCCTCAAAATACCAACGCCCTCTTCTCCTGTCGTCTTGATATAAGCACCGCCCATGCCTCCCTGCAAGGAAATGATCTTCGGACCGATAATTGCGATTGGTCCCTCCGCGGATAACACAACCGGCTCTTGATAAAAGTTAACGATATTATTATTCTGATCCAGTGCACGGATACGGATTTCTGCGGCATCATAAGTATGTTCTTCAAACAGGCTCTGATGATCCGCTTTTGCATATAAATGCATGGATGTGACCGGTTCTTTTCTCACCGTTTTTACCACTTTTCCATCCTTTAGCGCCTCAAACCGGTAGCTCGTCGAAGTACCTCCCCAGTCGCCGATATAACGGTTATATAAAGCCACCGCATCGGTCGGTTTCATATGATAAATGAGTATCAGTTTCAGTGCCGCAAGGTATACTCTTTTCGGCAGATCAGAAAGCCCATACCGTGCTGCCGCATTCAGGATATACTTTACTTCCCTTTCCTGTGCAGGTTTAAACTGCTCCCCTTCTGCGATGGCATCCCCGATAAAATCATCCAACGCGATCGGACCATGCAAAAGATTTTCATATGGTGAACCGGATGTGTCATACTCTTTTATAAAACGGTCATTTTTATACATCCTCACGCTGTCTGCATTTGTAAAAATCCAGATTGTTCCCCGGTTGCATCCAGGATGTTCCCCGATATCCATGGAAGAACTAAGTTCCAGCACAGGCTCCTTATCCTGCTGACATGCATAGACAGCCGCTGCCAGCTTCGGATTGCGGAACATATCCATCACACCGTGATAACAGATACGGTCGCCACTGCCAAAATCTTTATGTGTATTATAATCAAACATACACCATCCAAAACTTCCTGCGATATCCGCCTCCCCGGCAACCGCATCCAGCACACTTGCATGGCGCATCGCATGCCACACACGGTGTTCTTCCCAGTCATAGCTTTTCGTCGGATACATATGTCCGTTATATTCGCTGATAAGATACGGTTTGTCATTGTCAGACGTAACAGCACTTTTCTTCTCGCATCCGTGGTTTGTTCCGTTGTGGCTGAAATCATTGTATGTGTAAACATCCTCCAACAGACTGCTCTTTTTGTGTGCCCGTACACCCCCGGTCTGTCTCGTCGGATCCAGTTCATGTGCCATGCGGTTTGTCTCCCGGTAAAGCGCATCATCATCACCTGATTCATTGATCCGCACACCCCACAGTATCACAGACGGATGATTACGGTACTGCAGCACCATATCTTTTACATTTTCTACCGCCTGTTTTTTCCAATTTTCATCCCCAATATGCTGCCAGCCCGGTATTTCAGTAAATACAAGAAGTCCGATCTCATCACACCTCTCCATAAAATACTGACTCTGCGGATAATGGGAGGTTCTTACTGCATTGACTCCCAGTTCATTTTTTAATATATCTGCATCCAGTTTCTGCATGGATTCCGGCATTGCATAACCGACATACGGATAGCTCTGATGGCGGTTCAGACCACGCAGCTTTACTTTCCTGCCGTTTAAATAAAAACCATCCTTTAAAAATACCGCTGTTCTGAATCCAAACAGCGTAACGTTCTCATCCAGAATATTTCCATTTTGCAAAAGTTCTGTTTTCACTTCATAGAGTACCGGTGTTTCCAGATCCCAGAGTTTTATGTCCGATATCGGAAAGGAAAGCTGCGTCTTTACTGCTGCCGGGCTCTCGCCAAGCAGTCTGTAGTTTTCCGTGCCGCGCTCTCTGATGCTCTGCCGGATAAACAGATCTTTCAGACGGTCGGTTTTTCCGCTGCTAAAAACATTTATTTCAGAGATCAGCTTAGTATCTGCTATCTGCTCTCCGTTTTTTTGTATTTTACTTTTTTCGATATCGCTGTGTAGAAAAATATCTGCTAAATAATTTTCATTTTTAAGATCCACATAAACTTCACGGTAAATTCCACCATAAGTCATATAATCGATCACATATCCGAATGGTGGGATATTCAGGTTTTCTCTGCTATCTACGCGGACTGCAAGCACATTTTCTTCCCCGATCCGTAACTTATCACTGAGTTCGATAGAAAATGCCGTGTAGCCGCAGTGGTGTTCTCCGATCTTTTCTCCATTTAAAAACACCTCACTCTCATGTGCAATTCCTTCAAACGTTACGATCACAGTCTGATCTTTCCATTCCTCCGGTGCGAAGAAGTGTTTTCTGTAACAACACTGCATCTGATAACTGCTCTCATCAAAATAATGAAATGGTGTCTCCCTGCAGGTATGCGGCAGTCTCACACTCTCCCAGCCATCATCCGGATATGCATTCTCTCTCATCTGCTTTTCATAGGATTCATGAAATTTCCATCCATCATTCCAGTAAATGCGTTTTTCCATCGTCCCTTTCACTTCCTTTGATCACATTTTTCCATCTGCAACAATGCCCTGCACTAAAATGGTAACTACTTCATCAAGACCATCCTGATAGGAAATTCCATTCGAAATCAGAATATCTCTCTGGAAAAACTGCTCTAATGCTGCTTCTAACATCATTTTTACAATCGGAATCTGCACCGGTCTGATCACACCCTCTTTCATTCCCTGTTCTAACAGAGAAATAGTGGTCTCCCATCCTGTCTCTAACCGTTCTTCCACATGTTTGTAAATATTCGGGTACTTTTCCCGCAGCAGATAAAGCTGTCTGAAATCAACTTCCCGGTAACTCTCAGGCAGAACGCCTAAGATCGCACGTATTTTCTCAAGAGTGGAAAGGCTCTCATTCTCTATCACACTTCTCTCGCTCTCCTTGATCGAATCGAACAAATAATCTACCATCGCAAGAAAAAGTGATTCCTTATCACGAAATACGGTATAGATTGTTTTCTTACTCATGCCAAGGATTCCTGCCAGATCATCCATGGTAAATTTTAAACCCTTTTGATTAAACGCCTTTAGCGTTCCCTCTAAAATACTCTCCCTTAATTCCATCACAGTCTCCGTTTCTTTTTTGTACAAGGAAACTATTTTTATTGTTTCCGTTTCCTATATTGTATCATCCCGGTTCCGTGTTCGCAAGAAACTAAATTACTAAAAATGGTTTCCGTTTTTTATCTATTTCTTCCAAAAAACAGGAATTTCCGTTACAGTTCGCAGGTAAACTGTGAACCGTAACGGATTTCCGATAAAATGCAGGCACGTTAAGATTTTGTTTTTGCAAATATAGCAGGATGTGAGTATAATAGGCAGTGGATTGTAATGAAGGAGAACTCATACTATGGAAAACGACCATATCAAACATATATTAGAACAATTAGAATCAGGAAAACTTACTGCTTCTGATGCTTATGACCAGCTAAAGCTGGCACCTTTTGAGGATCTTGGTTATGCCAAGGTAGATCATCACCGCGAAGTCAGACAGGGAGCACCGGAAGTGATCTACGGTGCCTCCAAAACAAAGGAACAGATGGAAGGCATCATAGACAGCCTGCTCTCCCACTGCAAAGAAAATATTCTGATCACAAGGCTTTCGGCTGAATCTGCCGAATATCTCTCCAAGCGGTTTGATCTCTTTTACGATAAACTCTCAAAGATCGGTATCGTAAACCGCACGGAGCATTTTTCTGCTGATGGCACGATCGTTGTTGCCACCGGAGGTACAAGTGATATCCCGGTCGCAGAGGAAGCCGCACTGACCGCCGAAGTACTCGGCAATCATGTCATCCGCCTTTATGATGTCGGTGTTGCCGGTCTGCACCGTCTGCTCTCAAATATGGAACTTTTATCAAACGCAAATGCAGTCATTGCAGTTGCCGGGATGGAAGGCGCACTTGCGAGTGTCATCGGTGGTCTGACAGACTGTCCTGTCATCGGTGTTCCGACAAGCGTTGGCTACGGTGCAAGTTTTGGCGGACTCTCTGCACTTTTGTCAATGCTTAATTCCTGCGCCAGCGGTGTTTCAGTCGTAAATATTGACAATGGCTTCGGTGCAGGTTATCTTGCCAGTATGATCAACCATCAGGCATCTTAAATGCTGGTTTGTTTATGAAATAAATCGCCCGCTCAAATGGTGTTCATAACCTGGAGGCTGGCAAACCGCATCAATCTACGAATTTTATAAAAAGGACAGGTATTATCTATGAAATCACTTTATATCGAATGTAATATGGGTGCTGCCGGTGATATGTTAATGGGCGCACTTTACGAACTCTGCGATCAGAAAGAAAAATTTTTATCTGACATGAACCACGCTTTTACAACTTATGGCGTGACGCTTTCTGCGGAACCTGCGGTAAAATGTGGTATCCGTGGTACTCATATGAAAGTAACTGTAGATGGAAATGAAGAACATTCACATGATGTACTCCCTGAGCATATACTTGGACAAGCGGATATCCATAAAGAGGGGGCTCAACAGCATTTTCATGAACACGCTCATAATGAAGATACGCAACAGCATTTACATAAACACACTCATAATGAAGATATGCAACAGCATTCACATGAACATCCTCATCATCACGCACACACCAGTTACACTCAGATTTTAGATCAGATCCACACTCTCCCATTCCCATCACCGGTAAAAGACTCTGTTGCAGCGATCTACCGTCTGATTGGGGAAGCGGAATCAAAGGTACACCACTCCACGTTAGATCAGATCCATTTTCATGAAGTCGGATCAATAGATGCACTTGTGGATGTGACCGGGTGTGCATACCTTCTGTCAATGCTTGCCCCGGAAACTATTTTCTGTTCCCCGGTTCATGTCGGAAGTGGATTCGTACACTGTGCCCACGGCACACTCCCGGTTCCGGCACCTGCTACCGCTGAACTTTTAAAAGGGATTCCTTTTTACAGTGGAGATATTTCAGGAGAACTCTGCACACCAACAGGCGCTGCCATTTTAAAGCATTTTGTGACATCGTTTGAATCCATGCCGCCTATGAATGTAACCGAGATTGGCTACGGCATGGGGACAAAAGATTTTCCTGCCGCCAACTGTGTACGTGTATTTTTCGGTGAATCCTCCGCGCCTTCCCAATCGGCGCCATCTTATGATGATTCTGTACTGTCCATCTCCTGCAATCTCGATGATATGACAGGTGAGGCTGTCGGATTTACAACAGAGCTTCTCTTACAGGCAGGTGCCTTAGATGTATACACGATACCGATACAGATGAAAAAAAATCGTCCCGGTATTCTTCTGACCTGTATCTGTGAGCCAAAGAACCGGGAACGTATGACCTCTTTATTCTTTTTGCACACCACAACGCGCGGCGTGCGCTATCAGGTGTTTGACCGTGCCAAACTTACTTCTGAAATTGAAAACCGTCATACCCTTTACGGTGACGTGCAGGTAAAAAAAAGCTGTGGATATGGTGTTACAAAAGAAAAAGCTGAATTTGAAGACTTAAAAAAAATTGCTGCAGACAACAACTATGAGATATCGCTTGATCAGATCCGACGAATGATAAAATAAATTCGACTCTTCATTTTTCAGGAAGATAAGCTACCCAACAAATGCTGGTTTGTGGGTGATATGAGTTTCCCTGTGTAGGGTGGTTCTGGGGGGGTACGATTGGCAAATTGCATCAAGCCGGGACTCGTTTTGTTCCGTTGTACGAAAATAAGAAAGTCTAAGTATGCCTGATTTATATTGTGGCGGAGTGACGTGTGCGTCTTAAATGTGCCATCCGGGCACATTAAGACTTGTGCTGCCGTCCATGGCAGCACAACACTATGTTACGAACAGGCATCCTAAGAGTTTCTAATTTTCTCCCAAAGTCACAAAAGCAATCCCGGCTTGATGCGATTTGCCAGCCGCAAGGTTGTGAACCACCCTTCGCGTGGGAACTCATTTTACAACCTTGGGGGCGTAAATTTTTAGTGTTTTGTGTCTGAATCTGATTAAAAAAAGATTTCCAAATAACTATATTTAATAGATTATTATTGGTTTGATAATACTGGAAAACCTCAATATATCCCATTATGCCTATGTTTATTGCCATACACATTTGAAAAAATATTCTGTGTTATTTGGTCTGACAATTTACGAAATAATTCATGTAATACAATGTAGTAGATGGAAATTCTGGGAAGTCATTAGGCTGAATATCAATGATACAACACCTTAGGATTTTAAGCATATTTCCATTCGTGCGAATATCAAAAATCCGCACCTACGCCCCCAGTTTTGAGATGAACCGCCCACCCAAATGGTGTTCATAACCTGGAGGCTGGCATCTTGCGCAAAGCCGAAGCTAATTTTGTGACTTTGGGAGAAAATTAGAAAATCTTGGTGTGCCTGTCTATACATAGTGATGTTCTGCCACGGATGGCAGAACAAGGCAGCATCGAGTCATGGATGACTCGTTGTTGCCGGTCACGTCACTCCGAGAAAATCTAATTCAGGCATACCTAGACTTTTCTTATTTTCGTACAACGGAACAAAAATTACTCCGGCTTTGCGCAAGATGCCACTCACAAGCCTACGATACACCGATGCCGGAACATATTTCCCAATCTTAGGTAATAATTTTGTTAAAAGAATCACTCCGATTATAACCATCATTGCAACTCCTGCCCAGACTGCATGAGGTGCATTATTTCTAGTAATAAAATATGTAATTAAAGCCGCTGCCAGAGACACTCCACCGGAGATTTTATCGCTTTTTATCATATCTATCGCTGCTTTAGTCAAAATAATTCCGACTCCAGCCATCATACCATATGCAACATCCTCACCTATAAAATCTACAATCTTTGTCAGCAAACCAAAGGCTCCTATAAGTGCCATGACTGCTCCGCCTATAAAAATCATAGTGCATCTTTCTGACCGGTTCTTTCCGGCAGTACCTGCATATGTGATTGTTTCTGCCTGAAACGATATTGGAGCAACACTCTGAGTCACCGTATTTCCTATTGCACCGACAAAGAATGCTAATGCCGTAGGAACTGATGCAAAACCATAAGCTAATGCTAACAGACCTTGTGGCAGTCCATTCAAAACGACACCTATGATTGCTAATAAATCTGTTATGATATCATTCATTACTATCTATGAATTTCACTTTTGGGTTTTTAATCTTTTACAATATACTATTGAGCAGTGACCTTTAATTTTGCTTTTTCAATCGCTTTATTCTCATACATATGCTTATCTGCCTTATCAAATAAGGTTTTCATAGTACATTCTGAATAATCTTCTGAGAAAGCATATCCATATGCATAACTGACTTCTACCTTATGAACATTCTCATTGAAACGCTTTACTTCACTATGCACATCTTCCATAATAGCCAAAATCTCTTTCTTTGTTGTTTGCGTGATAACAGCTATAAATTCATCTCCACCATATCTTCCTACAAAATACTTCGATGGTATGGAATTTCTTAACAGTTTTGCAAAATTAGTTATAAGCTGATCTCCTACCGCATGTCCATAAGTATCATTTGCCAGCTTCAGATTATTCAAGTCAAACATTACAAATCCCATAGGTTCCGTTATATACTCACAGCTACGAAGCATTTCCTCACATTTGCTCTTATTAGGAAGTCCCGTCTGCAGGTCAACATAAGCTTTTTTCTCCAGAACTTTATTTTTGTTTTTAATTCTAATATCCGCTATTGTTTGCTGGATAATTATCAGGACAAGCATAATAATATCTAAAATTGATAGTATCTCAACCACTCTGATAGTTCCAGCAACTCTTTCAGAATATATTTCAGCTGATGTGACTGTTTCATCTGCCATATTAAAATATGTTTCACTTATAGCAATAACATCTGTTGCTTCATATCCATTTTCCCTTACTGATAAAATTTCTTCTTTTAACTTATTCCAATATGATATCTGTTCATCCAGCTTGTTCTGATATGTTCTATCTGGGAGACTCACAAGACTGTATCCTCCATTCCCATATTTAAGTCCATTCAGAATATCATCAAGATCCGCAATCATTTCATCATCTGACGTTCCGGTAATTTCCAGCTTTACTTCCCGCTGTGTTGCTCCTCTGACTAATCCCGCATAATTGATAACTCTTGCAGTTCCCTGTATTTTTCGTATTTCCAACATCATAATAATAACCAAAACTGCCAGAAACAGTACAAGTACTGTCTTTAATATATTAGCTATCTTTTCTTTCATATCTCTATCACCTTCAAATAATTCCCATTATTATTTTCTATTTTTCAGATTTTCTTTCAAATATGTACTCATGATCTGATGATATGTCATCTCTGAACACATAGCCAAGTCTGTTAAAGTTACTGATGCTCTCTGGTTTTTCTATATGGTTTTCTGCCATATATCTTACCATTTCGCCTCGTGCCATCTTTGCATATGTGCCTTTTGTGATAAGCTTGTCTTCTGACTTCTCACAGAATGTAATCGTTATATACCTGTCTTTATGCGACAGATATTTTTCAATACATTTAGAGTATTCCTTTGAAGCCAGATTAACAATGATTCTGCTGTCATCTATCAATTCCCTATATAGATTATCTCCCCAGAAATCATACAGATTCTTTGAGCCCCCTATGGCAGCCTTTGCCTGCATCTCAAGGCGGTATGGAGTAATGCCATCCAGAGGCTTTAATACTCCATAGAATGCTGACAATATTCTCAAATGTTCCTGAACATAGTTAAAATGTTCCTCTTCAAAAACTATCGGTGCCATATACTGATATGCAATTCCTTCGTATGCTAAAATTGCTGGTGTAAGATTATTTTCCATTTTTATGGAATTAATTCTTTCTATATTCTGTTCAGCAATCTTGTCATTGCACTTCCACATTTCCTTGAGTTCTTTTTCAGACCTGCCCTGTAGCCATCTAAGAATCTCATCTGTTTTTTCTTTGAATACCGGTTCACTTAAGCTTTCTATACTGTCCGTATCCACTTTAATCTTTTTTGCGGGTGATAATATAATCTTCATCAGCTTAATTCCTGTAACATTTTTTCTGGATCGTCAGCAGCTTTTACCTTATCATTGGCTTTTATGATAACACCTTCTTCATCAATAAGGTATGTTGTTCTGACCACACCCATTGATATCTTTCTGAAAATCCACACGCCTGCTTTGTGCAGCCCGGTGTATTATCTTTTGGGTAAAAATATAGTATCACTTTTTTCCCAAGATACTCACTCAATTTATGTAATTCTCCATTTTGGTCTGGTAATTCAAAATCTGGTGCTTTTGTCCCTATCTCTAACATTATATTATCCTCCAATCTTACAGGTCATTCATTTTATTATTCTGACATTCTGGGCAAATTCCTTTAAAAAATATGTCATGGCTTATATATTTCATACCATGTGCATCTTTTATTTTCTTTTCAATTTCTGATATAACATCCATGTCAACATCAAATATTTCTCCGCATTTTACACATTCAACATGATAATGATTCTCAAGTGTAAAATCAAAGCGATCAGAGCCATCCGGAACTTCTACTTTTCTGACTTTTCCTTCCTCTACAAGTATGCCAAGATTTCTATATACGGTTCCTCTTCCAATTGATGGATATTTATCCCTTATAAATGTGTATATCTGATCAGCTGTTACATGACGATGCATCTCATTTACTGCACTTAGTACCATATCTCTTTGAATCGTATTTCTAATTGTTCTCAGTCCTCCTTAATAAGATTTAATCTTAATTTAGATTTTATGTTGTGGTTCTTACTTTGTCAACAGTAACCGAACTCTAATTGCTAGATTCTAATGTCAAACTTTCAGAGTTCCCTTACATTGACAAGCTTTTCCGTTGCAGTCTTAATCAGCTTCGGGTACCTGATCATAAAGTTATCCTGCAAGCCATACCTCTGCTTATCATACGATGCCTTTAACAGCTTCAATCTCTGCACATCATTGTCAATCTCCATCTTTTCCTTGATTAACGGATTGCCTGTGGCAACCGCCTTAATTTCAGCATAGGAAAGTGTTGCTTCGTCGATATCCTCACAGCTTCGGCTTACCGCCTTGCTTGTCATTACCTGACTGATAAAACGCTGCTTATTTTCCACAAGCGACCAGTTGTATGCATCAAATGTTCCTTTGGTGACATATCTGTAGATTGCCACCTCTTCATTTTCGTTGCCCTGTCTGATACCTCGTCCTTCCCTCTGTTCAATGGATCTCGGCTTCCAAGGACAGTCTACATGATGCATTGGATAGGTTACAATTAACTGGACAGATTTTTTAAGGTCATATAATCTATAATAAATACACAAAGGAACACTCATTATGACCGAACCAAAACAACGAAGAAAACCTCGTAAATATACCGATGAATTCAAACAGCAACTGGTGGAACTATATCGTTCCGGCAAACGCAGATGCGATATCTGCCGTGAATATGACATTGCTACTTCCCTGTTTGACAAATGGGTAAAGCAGGCATCTAATTCTGGCTCTTTCCATGAAAAAGATAACCGGACTCCAGAGCAGGAAGAACTGATCCGGCTTCGGAAAGAAAACCAGCAGTTAAGAATGGAAAATGATATTTTAAAACAAGCGGCGCTGATCTTAGGACGAAAGTAAATGTGATCAAAGCAAATGCTCACAAATACTCTGTATCAGCAATGTGCCGCGTCCTACAGGTAAACAGAAGCACTTATTATTATTATGAAGCAGCAACAAAAAAAGATGAATCAGAACTTACTGCAGACATTCAGGAAATTTTTAGAAAAAGCCGGAACCATTATGGTACACGAAAGATCAAGAAAGAACTGGCTGATTGCGGGAAACAGGTATCAAGACGCAGGATTGGACGGATCATGAAGCAGGAAGGTCTGATATCAAGCTATACTACAGCTCAGTTTAAGCCGTAAAAAGACAGATGTAATGAATCAAAAGTGGCAAATGTGTTGAACCGACAATTTCAAAACCAGCCATACCGTAATGTGGTGGTAAGTGATTTAACTTATGTAAGGGTAGGAAACCACTGGAATTATATCTGTGTACTGATAGACCTTTTTAACAGGGAGATCGTTGGATACAGTGCAGGAGAACATAAAACAGCAGAGCTTGTAAAACAGGCATTTAGGAAGGTAGAAGGCAATCTGTCGGAAATCCATATCTTCCACACAGACCGGGGAAATGAATTTAAAAATGAGACGATTGAGGAACTGTTAGAAACGTTTCATATAGAACGTTCCCTGAGCCATAAGGGATGTCCTTATGATAATGCAGTGGCAGAAGCTACGTTCAAGGTCATTAAAACAGAATTCGTGTGGAATGAAACATTCCATACATTAGAAGAACTGAAGATAAAACTATGGGATTATGTAAACTGGTATAATCATCACCGTATACATTCCTCCCTAGGGTATCAAACGCCTGTACAATATCGGGAAAATAACCTAAAAAAATTTGTCTGAAAAAGTGTTGACAATCCATGTGAGTAGGGTCTCCCGAGGTAAGACACTAATCTTTCGTTCCACAACCTCTTGATTTACAATTTCGGTTTACGTTCACCATTTGGGCTTCGATTTGATTTGCAATCTTACCCACCTAATCGCCTTATCAAGTTTCTGTTCGTAGGCTCAAGAACTTTGCTACACCACTTCCTCCATCCATACCGTTACCGATACCGACTTGTGGTTCGCTACACTTGGCGGTAAATACCCATGACTGGACTTGCACCAGCAAGATTAGCGCCATGCTCGGCACACAAAATAAGTTGATGTATACTTTCATTCATATACATCAACTCGTTTTTTAATTCTGTATTATCTTACTCTTCCAGACTGTCTTTCATTCTGCCAAGCATTCCTGATTTTTTCAACGGTAGTGTAATAATAATGGCAATGATCGTTCCGCCACAGGTACTGATCAGAAACGGAATAACAAATGTGAATAACGCCGCTGCTTTATTACCCATGACAAGATATGCCACCGGATAGGAAAGCATTCCGCCAATGATACCGGTTCCCACAACTTCACCGATATAGGCAAACGGAAGTTTTTTTCCGTATTTGTAAAGAAGTCCGCCAAGCAGCGCGCCGCACATGCTTCCCGGGAATGCCAGTGGACTTCCAAGTCCTGACAGGTTACGGATCAACGCAGCAATAAATGCCTGTGCCAGTGCCCACCACGGTCCTACCGTAACTGCACATAAAATATTTACCAGGTGCTGTACCGGTGCACATTTGGAACCGAATACCGGGAAGGAAAATAAGCTTCCCACCACCGCTACTGCCGCTAAGATTGCTGTAACTGTCAATTTCTTTAAATTAAATTTATTCATTCTTTTGTCCTCTTTTCCCGGAATCTGCCACATCCTGCCTTCTAAAAAATGGTCTGACTGCAACAGTTCCTATTTTGATTTTACTGCCCCTGCAGCTTTTTCCACAATCAGGCAGAGAATGACTGTGACCACCATATCCGGCAGCGTATTTCCAACCGGCGTATCCACCTGCATCAGTATGCGGTAAATCACAAATCCGGCAAGCCATACGATCAGATTACGCCACTGAAATGCAGATTTTCCGGCATCTGCTTTCTTTAAAATGAAGTAATCTGCGATCTGCACTGCGATCATCGGAGCAAAAACAGAACCGATCAGATATAAAAAGTTTGTAATGTTATCCATCGGATAAACGATCGCTGCGACAGTTCCAATCACAGTAACAACAATTGCTGCCCATTTTTCCTGAATCTTTGAGGAAATGGAAACACTTGAAACTCCTGCGGAATAAGCATCCAGAAAGGTTGTTGTAACCGTGGAAAATACAATAATAAGAAGTCCTACAACGCCGAAACCGGTTTTTAACATAATCTGTGCAATGTCATATTCGCCGGTAAAAATAGCTGCTCCCATGCCGATCATGTACATAAAAGTGCTGACCAGACTATAGACGATCACACTTGCGAGTGTTGCAGCAAACGGTTTTTCGGCTTCTCTTGTATAATCGCTGATCAGCGGCAGCCAGGATAACGGCATTGCTACTGCAAGTTCTACAGCTGCTCCAAACGTCAGACTTCCGTCAACCACGATCGGTGCCGCACTTACGTTTCCAAAAAAGATCACTTTAAAAAGTACCAGTGACAAAATAAATAACGCAGTCATGGCAACTGTATTTACTTTGCCCAGATTCGTCAGACCGATAAAAATCCATACAACGATCAGTGCACCAATGATCAACGCCCAGACCCAGTTTCCGGCATGCAAAACACCATCTGCTGCAAGTGCACCATCATAGATCATGATCGCAGTCCATCCCACAAGCTGTAACACATTTAATATGGCAAAAAGCAGACTTCCCTTTTCACCAAAGCTCATTTTTACAGTTTCCATGGCACTTTTTCGCTCTTTCGCTCCGATCATTCCTGCGGCAAACATCATAATTCCGCCGATCAGATGTCCAAGCAGAATCGCTGCCATTGCTTTTCCAAAACCAAGCGGTGCAAAGTAAGTACCTGTCAGTATTTCAGCTAAAGATACACCCGCACCAAACCAGATTAATCCGTTTGAAAAAACGGAAGTTCTCTTTTCATTCATCCTTCGTATTCTCCTTCGATTGCAAATGCATGGTTCATAGGTCCGCTTCCTTTCCCAAGATCAAGCATGGCTGCAAGAGCACCGGAAATATAATTTTTCGCATACCTGACGGAGGTTTCTAAGTCTCTTCCCTTTGCCAGATTCGATGCAATCGCAGAGGAAAGTGTGCATCCTGTTCCATGGGTATTGGGGTTATCAATTCTCTTTCCATGAAACCATACCGGCTCTTTCCCTTTCTGGAAAAGAAGGTCATTCGCATCATTTAACTGATGTCCGCCCTTTAATAACACGGCACAACCAAAGGTATTACAAATGATTTCTGCTGCTTTTTCCATATCTGCTTCTGTCTTTATCTCCATGTCAGAAAGCACTTCTGCTTCCGGAATATTTGGAGTGATAACAGTTGCAAGAGGCAATAATTTACTTTTCAATGTACTGATGGCTTCCTCGTTTATCAGTCTCGCTCCACTGGTTGCCACCATGACAGGATCCACCACGATATTTTTTGCGTGATACTCTGTCAGCTTTTCCGCAATCGTCTCAATCAGTTCACTAGAAGAGACCATTCCGGTTTTAATCGCATCCGGATGAATATCCGTAAAAATACTATCCAGCTGCTCTGCCAAAAACTTTGGAGTTACCTCCATAATATCTGTTACGCCGGTCGTATTCTGGGCAGTCAAAGCTGTGATCGCACTCATCGCATAAACGCGGTTTGCGGTCATTGTCTTGATATCTGCCTGGATGCCGGCGCCTCCACTGGAATCACTTCCAGCGATTGTTAATGCTGTGTACATAAAATCCTCCTTGTTTTGCGAAGCAAAATGCGACTGCCCTTGCAGGAGCAGAGGATTTGCCTCCTTTGTTTTGCGAAGCAAAATGTCTGCTATGCCTGCATAGCATGCGCCCTTGCAGGAGCAGAGGATTTGCCTCCTTTGTTTTGCATTAATTTTATATAGCGACCTAAGGTGGTGCCCCCAATCTGCCGCTGTGACACAAGTGATGTATGAATAAACGGTCCTCCAAATGATGGTTTGTTTATGAAATAAATCATCTCCCTAAATGGTGTATCGTAGGCTTGTGAGTGGCATCTTGCGCAAAGCCGGAGTTAATTTTGGTTCCATTGTACGAAAATAAGAAAAGTCTAAGTGTGTCTGAGTTAGATTTTCTCGGAGTGACGTGACCGGCGTTCAACGAGCCATCCGTGGCTCGTGAAGCCTTGTTCTGCCATCCGTGGCAGAACATCACTGTGTATCTACAGACGCACTAAGATTTTCTAATTTTCTCCCAAAGTCACAAAATTAGCTTCGGCTTTGCGCAAGATGCCAGTCTTCAGGTTGTGAACACCATTTGGGTGGGCGGTTCATCTCAAAATGGGGGCGCGGGTGTGAATTTTTGATATTCGCACGAATGGAAATATGCTTAAAATCCTAATGTGCTGTATCACTGATATTCAGCCTGATGACTCCCCAGAATTTCCAGCTGCTGCATTGTATTACATGAATTATTTCGTAAATTGTCAGACCAAATAACACAGAATATTTTTTCAAATGTGTATGGCAATAAATATGGGCATAGTGGTATATATCGAGGTTTTTGCCAGTGTTGTCAAACAAATAATAAACCATTGAATATAGTTATTTGGAAATCTTTTTTTAATCAGATTCAGACACAAAACACTAAAAATTTACGCACCCCCAAGGTTGTAAAATGAGTTTCCCGGCTAAGGGTGGCTCACAACTTAGTGGCTGGCAAATCGCATCAAGCCGGGATTCGTTTTGTGACTTTGGGAGAAAATTAGGCAATCTTAGTCTGCCTGTTCGTAACACAGTGTTGTGCTGCCACGGACGGCAGCACAAGTCTTAATGCCCCCGGACGGGGCGTTTAAGACGCACACGTCACTCCGAAAAACATTAAATCAGGCTGACTTAGACTTGCCTTATTTTCGTACAACGGAACAAAACAGTCCCGGCTTGATGCGATTTGCCAATCGTAACCCCCCAGAACCACCCTACACAGGGAAACTCATATCACCCACAAACCAGCATTTGCAGATATCTTATCCATAAAAAGTGCAGGAACCCAACCAAAGATTCCTGCACAAAAAAACACACTTGTGATCCATTATCTCCCTACGTTGGCATTATCCAAATCAGGTTCCGGGTTAAAGCGTCCGCTTACTCTCAGCCCGCCTGTGCGAGCACCCCATTTTTTTGTTTTCCACATCACTTTTGTGATGGTCTTTTTTATAACAGCTTTATTATACACGTTTGTTCCCAAAATGCAAGTTTTTCCTGCATAAATTGCTGTTGTCATTGCCATATTTATGGCAACTGCATGTGTCGTGAACCAATATCCTCGGCAACTGTTTCCAGCCTGTCTTGCCAAGTCTTCTGGTACCCACATCTTTATTAGGTTACGCACCTTTGTTCCCGGCTTTTTTCATTGATTTACAATTTCGGTTTACGTTTACCATTTGGGCTTCGATTTGATTTGCAATCTTACCCACCTAATCGCCTTATCAAGTTTCTGTTCGTAGGCTCAAGAACTTTGCTACACCACTTCCTCCATCCATACCGTTACCGATACCGACTTGTGGTTCGCTACACTTGACGGTAAATACCCATGACTGGACTTGCACCAGCAAGATTAGCGCCATGCTCGGCACACAAAATAAAAGTTGTCCATAGTTTTTTCCTATGGACAACTTCAAAAATTTAAAATCGTATTTTATGTTTCTAAATCTCTTCCTTTGCCAGTCAACAAATGTATCCAGACAATCAGATCTGACTACTTGTATGATAAAGTTCCGCAAAATACGGATCTGATTTCATCAGTTCCTCAAAAGTCCCCTGACTGGTAATTTTACTATTCCGAAATACAATGATCTTATCAAAAGCTGCAATAAAATTCAGCCTGTGGGCAATAACGATCATCGTCTGATCTTTTAACCGATCAAGAACTTCCTGCATAACTGCCTCTTCTGTTAAATTGTCAAGCGCCGATGTGGCTTCGTCCAAAATAACAAGTTCCGGATCTTCAAACCACAATCTTGCAAGTGCAAGCCGCTGTTTTTCTCCGCCCGACAGACGCGTGCCTTTTTCACCGATCTGCGTATCCAGTCCCTTGGCAGAATCGCGAACCAGACAGGAAAGATTCACCTTTTCCAGTGCCATCATAATCTCATCGTCTGGGACATTTCTGTCAAATAAAATATTTTCTCTGATCGTCCCATCAAAAATCGGAGAATCCTGGGATAAATAAACAATTTTGTCATAGAACTTATCAAGGCATAGATCTCTCAGTTCCACTCCTCCAACCTTGATCTGACCTCTGTCATACTTTAGAAATCCCAAAAGAATTTTTATCAGTGTCGACTTTCCTGAACCGCTCTCACCGACCAGGGCAACTTTTTGTCCTCTTGTGATTGTAAATGCCACCTCATCCAAGGCCGTCTTTTCTTCATATTCAAAGTGAAGATTCCTGACACAGATCTCACCTGCATTTCCAGCCGGAATCTTGCCTTTCTGGAGCTGCTCGTCATTTTTTAACTCCAAAAACCGGACAAATCTTGCATAAGCTGACTTATCCAGCTTATATTGCACATAGATCACATTGAATATTGCGATTGGGACATACGCATTTTCCACCAGCGAAATCAGTGCCACCACTTCGCCCGCCGTGAGATTTTTGCTTTTCCATGCATAAAATATAATCCCTATATTTAAAAATGCAACCATCCATGCAAATATCGTAAAAAAAGCCTCATGGATCAGATTCATTTTTACTTTTGAAGATACGATCTCCCTTTTTGCATCATCTGCTTTCCTGATCTCATTCGGAAACTGCCTTTCCACACGGAATATGACCAGTTCCATAAATCCGCGTATCAGATAATGATTTAACATTTCCTCATGATTAAGGACTTTCTCTTTCATTTGCATCAAAACTTTCAGCAATACATTCGACACTACAAAAACGACCAGATATCCGCTCATCAAAATATACATGATATTTCTGTTGATTTTTGCAATAAAATACATACTGAATAGTATGGACGGCAATAACTGGCGAATCAAAACCAGCCAGAAATTAAATATCACATCCCGTCCCGCTGTTGAACCATTTTCAATTTTCTGAACAAGTTTTCCTGTTCCCAGCTTCACATATTCCAGATACTCTATGATACTGATTTTTTGAAGCGCTAACAGCTTAAAGTCCAGATAAATCCCATGTTCCAGTTTTTTTGCCGGATATTCGTCCACATACTCCAAAATGTAACCGGTAAGCAAAATGATCCCATATGCGACAATCCCAATGATCGTCAGGGTTCCACCGGAAAGTCCGTCAATGATTTTCTGAAAATAATCTGCCTTATAGTTCAAAAGAAAGGAATTAAATACCCCAATCACGAGATAGCCAGATGTAACCAATAAATTTTTCTTTAGTATTTCTTTTATGTAACGCATAACTGTACTCCTTTTATCGCATATTTTTTACCTACGAAACAGTACAGTTGTGACTGTCAGCATATTAATATCATAGAATGCACGCTCCGTTAACATTCTATGATCATGAATTCACCTCAGTACAATCTGCTAACAGATCATTTCAACTGTACTGAGTAGTTACCTCGAACAAATTTCATCATGAATTCACCTCGATTCTGTATCATGTATTTTCATCTTACCATAATGATGCGAAAAACTGCAATCCATTCCAATCACAAGACTTTTTCTTTACTAAAATTACATACATTCCATCCACGTTTCACCTGTAAATTTCAGATTTTATTTTATCACATTTATTTCTTTCCATATAATATCCCCATCCCACTGATCATCCACGGCGTCGTCACAAATCCCGGAATAAAATCAAGTTTCTTTTCCAGATCACCGATATAGTGTATCTCAGAGATTCCTTCGGCTTTTAATACCTCAACAAATGCATCCATATCTCCGTACAACGCTTTCTGTGAAAACATATCCTGAAATGAAAATACCCCTCTTTTTTTTACCACCCGGAGTGCCTCTCTCACCACATTCCGCTTATCTTTCGTCGACCGTACTTCATGAAACACAAAATTGCTCACTGCCGCATCAAATGTTTCATCCGCAAAATCCAGCTTTGCTGCGTCTCCTTTTTGAAATGACACGCGGACTGCAACACTCTCTAGTCTTACATTTCTCTCACACTGCTCCTTTGCGTAACTCCACTCTGCTCCCCAGTAATCCATCGCCGTGATCTGCGCTTTCGGGAAAGCCTTCGCGCACCGGACCGTAAGTGCAGCAGCACCACATCCGATATCGAGCATTTTCCCTTCTCCATCCCAGTCAAGATGCTCTACCAGATGTTTATGCACACCTGCCATCATATTTCCCTTTCCAAATGCAAACGCTTCATGGCAGACCAGCATATAGACCGCCATCGCAAATGTCAGCGCACAAACCACTCCCGCGATCACCGTGATAACCGGCATCTGTACCATAACTCCAAGCAGCACCGTGACCACAAGAAATACCCCCGCCAGTCCAAACAGCAGATACAGAGCCTTCTCCGGCACCCAGTTTCCATAATTTGTTTTTTCTTTCATGATGAAATCCTCCTTTTTCCTCCTTGTTTTGCGAGCGCATAACAATTTTTCTGATCTGTTATGTTTTGCAATAGAAAAAGCCTACCGCATCATCTGCGATAGACTTCTCTTTGTTCTTTTAAATATTGAATTAATGCCATCGATCCTGCGTCGGCATGTATGCCTATCTCCCTCGCAAGCTTTAGTCTTTCTTCCACGGTATAATCTCCTTCTATCAGTTCCATGTATCCGCGAAGCCGCATTGCAACCAAAATCCGGATCATTTCCGAATCCGGCTCACTTCCCATAAACTTTGAAAAATAGCTGGTAAATGCCGCCTGCATCTGGCTGTATACTTTTTGCCGGAAGCCCTCATAACGGCTGCCCTCTGATCTTTCCATCAGAATGATTGCCTCCGCCCGGTGCTCCGATAAATATTCCATGATCTGCCGTTCATTATCATCCGCTGTACCGGGATCCTCTTCTTCCCTTTGCGCCAGTTCGGCGCACATATGCTCATAATCAGCGATCACCGGATCTAAAATGGCTGTCATTAACGCTTCTTTACTCTCAAATGAGAAATAAAATGCTCCAGTCGTGACACCGGCTGCTTTGCAGATATCCCGGAGACTGGCTTTTACATAACCCTTTTTTAGGAACTCTGCCCTGCCGGATCTGATCAGTTTTTGTTCTGTCTGTTTTCTGCGCTCATCTTCCATAACACAAGTTATGTTAGCACAAACTAACTGTTTTGTCAATTTTTGATCTGAACACTCACGCCATCACCATATATATATCCCATATTTATTTCTTTCTTCCATATAAATGCAAATCTCCATTACATCACACGACATCCATTCTGATCTCATCAATGATACTCTTATCCTTTTGCTTAGTTGTTTCAGCCCATGTGATAATCATCACTACCACAGTCAAGACGACCACTCCTGCTATTAACATTCCCCATGGAATATGATATAACACCGGAAACGCTTTTCGTATAGACAGATTCATTGCAAATGGTATTGCAATTCCGAGTACAGTTCCTGGTATCAGTGCTTTTATAATGCATATCAGGCTTTCACAGTAAAGCATTTTTTGAATGGAAGCATTTGTCATTCCAACACTTTTTAAAATTGCAAACTCTCGTCCTCTGATCCTGATATTTGCCGCAAGCGTGTTGATCACACTTGCAAATCCCATAAAAATCAACAGAATAACAAATCCATATAGAATAATTTCCGCAAGGATAATTGCGATATTTAACATTTTTGCCATCGTATCCATGCGGCTTATTCTCACCGTATATCCCTGATCCACATAGGAATCCTCTGTAAGTACCGGATAATATTCATCCATGATTTTTCTGGCATATTCTGCAAATGCCTGTTCATCATCCGGTGTACAAAACCAGTCGAAATATCTGGCAGTAACATCCGGCACAACAATCCTTACCGGATCAGGAGACATATCACGAAATCCCGGTTCTTTCAGATCTTCCTGATATAAAAAACCTCCAATTTCAATCCTTTTCTTCTCTTCGGCTGCATTTATCAAAGTGATTTCCGTAACCGTTTCTCCAAAGGGTTTTATGCTCTTTGTTCTCCCATTATCATTATACTGGTAACTGTTTATCAAAAGATTACTGCCGTAAGGAGCTCCTGCTCTGTCACACAGCTTCTGATATAATTTTTCATCCACCGATATGAGAGAAACCCCTGCTTCTGCATTCTCATCAAAAATGTCTGGAGCCTCTGACATATCCTTAGACAGGAAATTCTTATCCAGGATTGCCTGATATGTACATGCATCATTTCCTACTCCATATACTTCTATATTACCATATTCAGCTAATCTTTTTGTTATTTCGTTATAAGTTATAGAGGATATTGGTGATACGATCTTTTCTTCGGTACGTCCGGTTCGTTTATTCACCTCTATATTGCGAATTGAACAATAATCCACATCCATCTCTTTTGAATCCGGCGTCATCCATTCCTGAAACTCTTTCGCTTGTTCTGCCAGTCCACCTGTCATCAAAAACAGTAAAATTGCAAGTGATAATGCCCGTACTGTTGCTTTGTATCCTGATTGATTCCTTTTAATATTTTTCCATGCAATCTCTCCTTCACATCCAAAAATTTTTCCAGCCAATCCACCTTTTACAGCAAGCTCTTTTAGATTTATGTCTGTCGTTATACCTTTTACACACTGTATTGCAGTAAGCCTTCCAACAGTTTTTGCAGGCTTGTACGCAGATCTAAGAACAATCAAAAATGAAAAAAAGGAAGCAAACAGATATGTCCATACCGAAATATGAAATGACAAAGAAAAGGAAAACGGTCTCATAATAATACTTTTTGAAAGTTGATCGATATTCGAAACAAAATATCCTGTGATTTTTATACCAATATATCCAAGCAAAGTTCCTGCCATAAGTCCAAGCGGAATACCAACCACACAAAGCCACAAACTTTCACAGATAACACATGCTCTGATCTGTTTTCCGGTTCCACCTACACATTTTAAAATACCAAATTCCTGAATCCTTTTATTGGCACTTGCCACAAAAATATTTGATATCACCGTTACCGACATAAGAGCGATCAATATCCCTAAAATTAAAACCGGAACGAAAATCAAAAGAAAATACACACTGCTATAGTCTCCATATCCCGGTTCTAAAAAAACCGTAAGCATCCTGTTGCCACTGGTTACAAAACACATAACTGCCGTAACAAGTGCTGTTGCCAGTGAAATAGCAGAAATCCCTGCCATTGTTCTTTTTTTATTTAATTTTAGCTGACTGAGTGCGAGCTGTGATGTAATTTTCATGATTTCATCACCTCATCTTTTACAATTTTCCCGTCTCCGATCGTAATGATCCGGCTCGCCTGCAAGGCAATTTTTTCATCATGCGTAACTAAAAGAATCGTCTGCTTATACTTTTGATTGGCAAGCTTTAAAATATCCATAATCTCTCTGCCCGTCTTACTGTCAAGGTTTCCAGTCGGTTCATCCGCCAGTATAAAAGCCGGCTCATTGATCAGTGCCCTTCCGATTGATACTCTCTGCTGCTGTCCACCGGACATCTGTCCCGGAAGATGTTTTGCCCGTTCCAAAAGCCCAAGCAGCTGCATCATTTCTGTTAATCGTTTTTTATTTTCTTTTCTTCCATCCAGTTTCCATGGCAGCATAATATTTTCCTCTGCAGTAAGCGTAGGAATCAGATTGTAAAACTGATAAATAATTCCCAGATTTCTTCTTCGAAAAATAGCAAGTTCATCCTCGTTCATTGCAGCAATATCATTTTCCTCGATCACGACAGAACCACTGGTTGGATGATCAAGTCCTCCGATCATGTTCATAAGGGTAGATTTTCCTGAACCGGAAGCTCCGACAATCGCAACAAATTCTCCTCTTTCAACAGAAAAAGAAACATGATCAAGTGCGGTCACTTCCGCTTCTCCCTGACTATATTTCTTTGTCAGCTCTCTTACTTCTAAAACAGCCATCGCATTATCCTCCCTTTTCACTACTGATCTTAACAATGTAAAATGACTGTTCCGTGACAAAACCAAAATCAATTATGACAATTCTGTCACTTAAAAAATTTTATGATAAACGTCGTACCGCATCCATAGTTCCCAAAATCAATATCTATATCTCCGCCCTGTCCTTTGACAATTGATAACGCAAGCGGCATCCCAATCCCAAAGCCATTTTCATTTGTGGAATATTCAAATCTTTTAAAAAGGGCTGCGTACTGCTCTCTACTCATTCCTGCACCGCTATCCTTTACCGAGATCCAGCTATACAACGGATTTCCACCGCTGTCTATTTCGATTTCACTATCTTTCGGAGAATACTCGATCGCATTTTTTACAAGATTCGTAAGTGCCTCCACCGTCCATTGCTTATCACAACTGATAACGCTGTCATTTTTCAGTATAAGTTTCTGATTATTAATATCTAAAAGTATCGCAACCGAAGGATTTACAGCTTCAAGCAATTCTGATGTCTTTATATCTTTTTTTATAAACTCAATGGCATGTGCATCAATCTTTGCCATCTTAAGCAGTGCGCCTACAAGCCACTCCATCTTGTTTAAAGAAACTCTGATGTTATGAATAAATTCCGCCTGTTTTTCCGGTTCTGCATCTTCTAATAAATCTGCCATGATCATCATGGAAGTGATAGGTGTTTTAAGCTGATGAGAAATATCTGCCATATAGTCAGAAAGAATGTCTCTTTCCGATTCGATCACCTTGATCTGTTCATTTTTCCTGTTAACCAGAGCATAGATGTCATTTTTTAAAATCTGAAATGCACCCTCTCTGTTATCACGGATATCAAATTTCTCACCGGAAATATAGCCTTTCACAAACTCAGACAATTTTTCTACTTCTTTTTTCTTAATCCACACGATATCCCATTCCTCTCACAGTCTCGATCTGTAATGCCGCCCCGAGTTTTTCACGCAGTCTTTTCACGTAAACAGTGAGTGTATTATCCTCCACAAAATTACCATCTATATCCCAGATTTTATCTAAAATCTGCTGTCGGGATAATAAGACTCTCTGATTATTAGCAAAAATAAGAAGCAGTCTGTATTCTAACGCAGTAAGATCAACAATCCTGTCATCCACATAAACTTTTGCCTCATCCGTATTGATCTTGACCTGTCCTATGCAAATGATATGATTCTTTCCCGTCTGCTTATTCTGAACCGATAACACACGCCTTACTCTCGCAAGCAGTTCCCTGATCCGGAAAGGCTTTACGACATAATCTGCTGCACCTTCATCAAAAGCCCTGACAATCGTATTTTCATCATCAACTACAGTCAGAAAAATGACGGATGTATCTGTATTTTTTAATTTATTGCCTATATCAGCCCCCAGTCCGTCCGGCAGCTGCATATCTAAAATTGCAAGATCAAAATATCTTTTTTCGATGAAACCACACGCATCCGCAACGGTCACAGCATGACAGACTTCATAGCCTTCCATTTCCAGTGCATATATAATTCCCGATGCGATCATAGTATCATCTTCTACCAGTAAAATATAATTCATCTGCAACCCCTTTCTCATTCTGACCAGTCACTGCTTTTCAAAAAATCCACTGTAAAATAATAACACAAAATAAAGAAAAAGCCTACCGCATCCGCTGCGACAGGCTTCTCTTTATTTTTCAATTTTTTATTATCACAGGCATTCCTGCATCAGCAGCATAGCAATTATGTCCTTATGCCTCAGCCTGCTCTGCGATCTTCTTATATCCATCCATGTCATCATAGATGCTGTTTGTCCATGGATTCTTTTTCTTCTGGACAGATTTGTAGATCATAAATACAAATACTGCAACGTTAGCGATCAATGCTAAAGCACTTACGATGTTGTAGATTACCGGATTGTAAGTAGAGTTTACAACAACTACCTCATCCTGGAACATCGGCCAGCACTGCGCGAAGAAGCACCAGATGGAAAGTGTTCTGGCACGGTTCTCAAGCCATGCACCCTTGTTGATAAGAAATGCTGCTGTTGTCGGAGCTAACAGTAATGCAAGTCCGCAGTACCATGCGTGGCTCGGCAGACAGTTATATGTATAAGCAAAGTTCCATAAATCGTATGCAACGATCCAGAACCACATCATATCCGGCCAGATCATATCGCGTGAACTGTCTTTGTCACTCTTTTTACGTACACATACGCCAAACCAGCCTGCGATCGTAACCGCATTTAAAATACCTGCGATACCATTCATAATATTCCATGGTCCGCCAAGTACGAACATGCCCGGCTCATCGGCGAGTTCTGTGATATTGCCCCAGTACTGCATTGCAACCTGGAAATCACGGGAACAAGCCTCGAAAATATTGATAGCAAGGATTGCCGGAATTAAAAGCATGAAGATCTTGTTGTTTTTCAGTTCCCAGGTCGTACCGTCTTTTCTTGTTCCCTTGACATAACGGAAACACCAGAAGAAAATACAGCCTGCGGTGGATGAATAATACTTTGCAAGGTGGAACCAGTCGGTATAGGCAATACCTTTTAATACCGTAAACCATGTAACTGTTCCAATGACCGGAAGTATGAACCAGAAAAAGAAACCGCTCCACTTCCATCTTCTTGATACTTCATTAAGCAGAACCAAAGCTGCAAATACTGCTACCCAGATCAGAATTACCGTAAGATTCGAAAATCCATTTCCCGCTGCGGTAAATCCTGAAGGGCCTTCATGAAATGTAAACATATACATTCCTCCCTTATATAGATTAGTTTTATCTGGTCATACCAGACATTGTTATAATTTTAACATTAATTTTATAAAGTTTCAATATAATTTATGTTTTTCTGCAAAAATGGCACTTTTTCGTCCTTTTGAACCAAAAAGTGCCATTTATTTCTTGTGGTATAACCAGTTTTATTTTTCATCCTCGATCGTAAGCGTTCCAGATCTCACGTTCAGATAGATACTGCCTTTATCGGGAGTTTGACACATTGAAATGCAAAAAAGTACCGCAAAGCCTTGAAATAGGCTTATTTTTTTGTCAAATTTTTATTTTTATTATATAGTAATATTTAGTGATATCGTCTTGAAACACTGAAATATAAAAGTGAAAAAGAGGATGCTACTGTCATGATCCCATTTCATTCCAACAGACTCATGGACTATAATAAGCAGAAACTTTTTTCTGGCGGATATCTTTTTCTTCAGTCTATTTACTATGGGCTTAAGCTCGATTCTGTCTGCCGAAAAATCAAAAGCCGACATAAATTCGAGTATGATCTTAATGCGATTTTATCTGATTTAATTTATACAAGGGTTCTAGAACCTTCCAGCAAAAGTTCTTCTTTCCGAGCAGCAAAACAGTTCCTTGAGCCTCCCACTTATGAACTTCATGATGTGTACCGAGCTCTTTCTGTTCTTGCTTCTGAAATGGATTTTATTCAATCAGAAGTTTATAAAAATAGCTTTTTTCTCGGTGACAGAATGGATCGGATCCTTTATTATGATTGCACAAACTACTACTTTGAAATCGAACAGGAAAATGGAGATAAAAAATACGGAAAAAGCAAAGAGCACCGTCCGAATTCCATTATTCAAATGGGTCTCTTTACGGATGGTGACGGAATACCTTTGGCTTTCTCACTCTTTCCTGGAAACCAAAATGAGCAGAAATCCTTAAAACCTTTAGAAACAAAGATTCTCCAACAATTCGGCTGTGATAAGTTTATCTATTGCAGTGACGCCGGACTTGCTTCTGAGGATAACCGTGTTCTTAATCACATGGGACAAAGGGCATTTATTGTCACTCAGTCCATCAAAAAGCTGCCTGCTGAAGACCGGGCATGGGCTTTAAAGAAAACTGGCTTTAAACGTCTCTCAGATGATAAACCTGTTGACCTCACAAAACTGACAGATGATGACAAGAACCAGCTTTATTATAAAGACGAACCATTTACAACAAAAAAACTGGATCAAAGATTGATCATAACCTACTCCCCTAAATATGCCGCTTATCAGAAATCCATCCGTGCGGAGCAGATCTGTCGGGCAGAAAAAATGGTTGCAAATGGCTCTCTAAAAAAACAGCGCAAAAATCCAAATGATCCTGCAAGATTTGTAAATAAGGTAGCTGTAACCAACGAAGGAGAAAAAGCTAATATCCACTATTATCTCGATACGGATAAGATTGCTGAAGAAGAAATGTATGACGGGCTTTATGCGGTATGTACAGACCTGCTTGATGATAACGTTGCAGATATCTTAAAAGTCAGTGAAGGAAGATGGCAGATTGAAGACTGTTTCAGAACTATGAAAACAGACTTTGAAGCCAGACCCGTTTACTTAAACCGTGAAGACCGAATTAAGGCTCATTTTCTTACCTGTTTTCTTGCTCTGTTACATTTCCGGTTATTAAACCGCTCCTTGAAAGGGACTTATACCACAGAACAATTACTTCACACTTTAAAAGACATAAAATTTACGGATATAGAAGAACAGGGTTTCATGCCGGTATATGAGCGTCAGGAAATCACTGACGATCTCCATGAAACCTGCGGATTCAGAACGGACTATCAATTCATAACAAAACGGAAAATAAAAGGAATTCAGAAAAAAAGTAAGCGGAGATAAAACATGATATTGTCAATATTGGTTTACACTTTTTTCTCAAGGATGTTCGACCTATGCTGCCTCCTGTAATGAATCGTAGTATTGTTGACGCTTAATCATCGGAGGTAAGCCACCATTAGCAGAGCAGATTCTTCGGTTATTCCAATAGCTGATGAAATATCTCCAGATGAGTGTTTTTAACTGTTCTACTGTCATTGAAGTGGTATCATAACGTCCATAAAGTAATTCTTCTTTGAATCTTGCCCACATGCTTTCGCATCTGGCATTGTCGTGGCATCTGCCGCCAGCACTGTTCATGCTTTGGAGAATGCCATATTTGCTGATTGCTTTACGATATAACTCACTTGTGTACTGTGTTCCTCTGATACAGCATCAGGATATACTTCCAAAGTTGATGCTGTATCATAAAAGTAAGGGGCGGCAGCACTTTAGGCTGTCGCTCCTTGACTGCCTAACTGCAAAACCGGGCGGGGCTGTCAACGGCGGCTCTGCAAGAGCCGTTCATCTTGCCGTTGACTGGCTCGACTGGGTTTGCTATTCTTTAAGTGTTGTCTGTAAGTCGTTTGTAAAAATATCATCTCCGGCGCACAATCATTTTCTACCAAAGTAGCGGCATAAAAAATTTCATTGTCCTGCCTTTCAAAAATAAGAAGTTTCCATTTTTTTGACTGCAAATTCCGAGGCTGTCTCTTGTACAATTTCTAGTACATTGACATCTTCTGCTATATTTCCTTGACGGGGTTCCAGCTCATTGTTAGTTACCACTTCTGCCTTGCCAGCGTCCGATGCACCATAAGAGAAATTTACTATGGTAGCATTGCTGTATTTTTCAAAAGCTGCATAGTATTCTTCTTCTGTAATTACATCTGTTTCCTCTCCTTTTTTCATGGTATAAGCAGCATTTCCACTTTCGTCAAATTGCTCATAAATCCCCTCTGCCAGTCTGAGCGAACCGGATTTTTCAATTTCAAAACGCTGCATATCGTGACCGGAAGCAGCATAAATACCTGTTTCATCATAGGCGATAGGATATGCTGTTCCCATACTTTCTATTGTTCCTATGTTTTTAACTTCTTTATCTATCAAATAATATACATCACAATTAAGTGCTGCCTGATTTCCCAAACCGTCATTATATACTTGTGAGGTAACAAGTAAAACAGGTAAAGAAGCATTTGTATCAATAATTGCAAAAAGCTCATTATCTTCCAATCCTCCGACGGTTTCTCCATAAATAGCAGCGTTTTCACTACCTTTTTCTCCACATGCACATAAAGAAAAGATTAACACACATAAAGCCATATATGAAATAAACTTCTTTGCTTTATACATATTTTCAGTCTCCTTTTTTTCTTCTTTCAATGGTATAACTTATGAACAATATCACTCCGATTGCTGCCGCAATAATAGACGGTATCATTAACCGCATATAATCAATAGGGGCATTTTCGTATTGTCCTGTAACGATATATCGGTATAGCATATACTGGGTACTAAGTGTTGTGCTTTGTAGCGCAATTACATAGGCGAAATTTAATATGCTAACCATAATAAAAATCAGACCACTAATTAGCAACAGCGTCATTTTTCTGTTTTGAAGATTTATTTTCATCAAATCTTCTAAAGTTATTTGCTCATCAGTTTTGTTTGCCACACCTGCTTCTCCTTCCTTTAGCAAATCATCTAATGACACATGAAAAATTCTGCTTATTTTAACGATACTTTCTAAATCAGGGGAAGTGCTATCTGACTCCCATTTGGAAATAGTCTGTCTGGATACGTTAAGTTTTTCTGCTAATTGTTCTTGTGTCATTCCCGAAAGTTTCCTTAATTGGTTGATTTTATTTCCAATTTCCATTTTGTGTCCTCCTTTAAGAGCAATTTTAAATAAAATAAACAATTTTTTCTATCAACATTGCTTTACATTTGCGCTCAAAATAATAACATTTATGAAATTGCTTGTTTTTCTGCACTTTAAGTGTTCATATAAAGGCATTTAAAATTATGATATTGTCAATATTGGTTGACACATTTATCTCAAAGATATCATTTCCTATGCAGCCAGGCCCAGAGATTGGTAGTATCTCTGACGCTTAATCATAGGAGGAAGCCCACCGTTGGCAGAGCAGATCCTCCTGTTGTTCCAGTAACTGATGAAATATCTCCAAATAAGAACTCTCAGCTCATCCGTGGTCAGGCTTTCCGTATTGTAGCGGTCATAGAGAAGCTCGCTTTTCATTCTGGCCCACATGCTTTCACATCGAGCATTATCGTGGCACCTGCCACCATCACTGTTCATGCTTTGTATAATGCCATATTTAGAAAGCGCCTGACGGTAGGTTTCACTGGTATATTGTCTTCCTCTGTCGGAGTGCACAATGGCACCTCGCAGATCAGGATGCGCCAGATAGGCATTATCCAGTGTATGCTCACACAGAGTTGCCTTCATGTTTGTTTCCATTGCCAGTCCCAGAACGCTGGAATCAAAGCAGTCGAAGATGGCTGAAACATACAGTTTTCCATCTTTTGCCTTGATTTCTGTGATATCAGTTACGCATTTTTCAAGTGGCTTATCAGCCTTGAACTCTCTCTTCAGAAGATCATCTGACTTACGTGCTTCCCGATCAGCCTTGCTAATGCCATTTGGCTTGCGCTTTGGCCGATGGACAAGTCCTATTTCATCCATAACCCTGTAAACGGTTCGTTCACTGGGGATCTTGATTCCCGTCGGATTCTTAAGGAGCAGTGCTTGGTACATGCGAATACGTCCATAGGTATCATTGCATTCATCCTCAGCATGGATCACTCTCATGGCATCAGCAAGATCCTGATATTTCCAAGGGCGATCTTTAATAGCAAGATATTTGTAGAAACCCTGGCGGCTGACGCCAAGCATCCGGCAATAGAATGAGAGTTTTCCCTTAATCACGCCGTCTTTCGTTTTTATGGCAATGAACATCATTCTTTGGTTCTTGCTGACTTCCGACGGCTGGCTGCGAAAAAAGCGCTTGCTTCCTCGAGAAATTCATTTTCCTCTTTCAGACGCCGGATTTCTTTGTCCTGATCTTTAACGCGTTTGCGGAGCATGGCAAGCTCCTCAGCAAGACTCATCGCGCTTTCCGGAGTATGTGCACCGTCGCCAATATCCAATGTGCCTGCTCTAACTGCTTTCAGCCATGTGTGGATGGTTCCTTCTGGGATACCTAATTCTTTGGCTGCCTTAGCACCGCCGATTTCTTTGGCAAGTTTGACAGCCTGGATCTTATATTCCTGGTCGTATTTACGTTGGGTTCGTGACATTGAGAGTTCCTCCTTATTCTCTTTTATTATACATGAATTCCTTGAGAATAAGGTGTCAACTTTATTTATACAACATCAACATTACTATATTTCGTGTATGCAGATAAAAGTGCCACACCCCTTGTATTTACAGGGATTGTGGCACTTTATTAACTAATCAACTGTCAAAAATGAGATTATACACGCCTGTTCTCAAAATGCAAGGTTTTTATCCTGAGCCATATAGAGTTCCGCAAAATATGGATCTTACTTCATCAGTTTCTCAAAAGTCCTCTGGCAGAATCACGAACCGGGCAGGAAAGATTCACCTTTTCCAGTGCCATCATGATCTCATTCGGAAACTGCCTTTCCATGCGGAATATGACCAGTTCCATAAATCCGCGTATCAGATAATGATTTAACATTTCCTCATGATTAAGGACTTTCTCTTTCATTTGCATCAAAACTTTCAGCAATACATTCGACACTACAAAAACAACCAGATATCCGCATAATTCAATAGA
This sequence comes from Roseburia rectibacter, assembly GCF_014287515.2. Lineage (NCBI taxonomy): Bacteria > Bacillati > Bacillota > Clostridia > Lachnospirales > Lachnospiraceae > Roseburia > Roseburia rectibacter. The sequence continues at coordinate 1,662,930 of NZ_CP092473.1, read as the reverse complement.
AAAGAATTAAATACCCCAGGCACGAGACAGCCAGATGTAACTAATAAGTTATGATCGATCACAGTGGTAATATTACATCAAAAACCGTTCCTCCAGACGGATTTGATCTGACTGCAATACTGCCATCATGCACTCTCACGATTTCACGGACAAGCGCAAGTCCAAGTCCTACACCGCCAAGTTCCCGGCTTCTGGATTTATCCACACGAAAGAATGGTTCAAACACGCGTTCCCTGAGTTCCTCAGGGATTCCGTTTCCCGTATCCTCCACGGACAGATAAACATGTTTTTCCTTCCGGTATGCAGTTACTGTAACCTGTCCGCCCGAATGATTATATTTTATGGCATTCTCAACAAGATTGTATACCAGCCTGTAAATAAGAATGTCACTTCCAACCATCGTTATATTTTTACATTTTCCAGTAAGTTTTATGTTTTTTTCCTGTGCAAGAGGATCCAGATCTGCTAACACTTCATCAACAAGCGCGTCAACCATAATTTCATCATCCCGTCCCACAGTCTGGAGTTCACTCATATCAAGGAGCGTTTTTACCATTTTACTGAGTCTTCCATTCTGCTCGGTAACCATCTTTATTGTCTGCAATGTATCAGCATCATTATCCGGATGCCGTGTAGAATTATAAAGATCAAGCTGTACCTGCATCAAAGATAATGGCGTCCGCAGTTCATGTGCTGCATTTGCGGTAAATTGCCTCTGTATCTCAAATGCGTCCGAGAGACGTTCAAGCATCTTATTATACGAAACGCTAAGCTGGTTCAATTCTTTAACTTTATTTTCTTCTATTCGTGAAGCTGCCAGATTTTGCGCCTGTACTTCTTCAATTTTATCAGAAAATTCACGGATTGGTCTGAGTGCATGCCCACTTATAAAATATGTAACTACCCCGCCAATAAGAGCCAATATGGCTGATATCAGCAGACTGTTTTTTTTGTAATCTTCCTTATTATTATATGCCTGGATAGAAAAATCATTGGCAAACTCATCCCACTTATCATCTGGAATGCTGATATATATTTCATCCGTATCCTCCCCGTTATCCTCTCCCTGGGCATCCACAGTCTCCTGCAGGGAATCGATATAATACACGCCATTTTTATAGACAAACATCGTCAGACATCCACATATAACTGCAATATATACTGTAATGATACAGGTAAGCCTCCACTGCAGTGATATTCTTTTCATCGTTCAGACTCCTCCCGTATTTTATATCCCTCTCCCACCTTGTTTAAAATCGGATCATATCCAAGTTCAGCCTTAAGCTTTTTCCTAAGCGAAGACATGTGTACTCTGATGGCACCACTAAAGCTATCCACGGATGCATCCCAGACATGTTCCATCAATTCCTCCTGACTTACCGGTCTTCCAGGATTCAGAAGTAAATATTCCAAAATGCCATTTTCTTTTCTTGTCAGGGAAATCATTTTCCCTTTTGCATATGCCTCACGTCTTACCGTATCGAACTTTATCCCACCACTTTCCAGACACACATCTTTCTGCACAAATTTTCTTCTTGTCAGACTTCTGATACGCGCCTCAAGTTCCTGCAGATGAAATGGTTTTTCCATATAGTCATTTGCCCCTGCATCCAGTCCTTCAACCTTATCCGCAATCTGCCCTCTTGCAGATAATATAAGAACCTTTGTCTCCTCATTTCTCTGTCTAAGTTCCTTTAAGATCTCCATTCCATCCATACCGGGCAGATTCAGATCCAGAACGATCAGATCATAATTCTCCGTCAGGACACTTTCAAAAGCCTCTTCCCCATCATAACAGGTATCCACCTCGTACCCTGCATCATACAGCCGTTTTGCAACCATGTCACACATTTGTTTCTCATCTTCAACTATCAATAATCTCAAAATTCATTCACCTGCTTCTTAACACAAATTTTACAACAGCTATTGTATAATACTAACATCAGCTGGTCAATAAATACAACAAATGAAAGGAGTAAAATATCTTGAAGTGCAAAAAAATCTATCAGTCGATCCTGCTCATCTCAGGTATCACCATGATAAGTTACGGTGCGGTCAGAGGAGAAGCAGCTGTCGTGCTCGGTAAAGCAATAAAATTATGTCTGGAGTGTGTCGGAATTGGATAAAAAAAAGAATTTTCTATCAAAAAAAATAGCTGTACTACGCGGATGGATACAGGCAGCTGCCACACTGCTCACGAATATCCATATTCCTAATTTATGGAAAGGAAAAATATATCAGGGCAGCGTAAAAAACGTATGTGTACCAGGATTAAATTGTTACTCCTGTCCGGCGGCAACAGGAGCATGCCCAATTGGCGCTTTTCAGGCGGTTGTTGGTTCATCAGGATTTAAATTTTCATACTACATAACCGGATTTTTTATTTTACTCGGTGTAACACTCGGAAGATTTATATGTGGTTTTCTGTGTCCGTTTGGATGGTTTCAGGATTTACTTCATAAAATACCTGGGAAAAAATTTTCTACAGCCCGGCTCAAACCGCTGCGCTATTTAAAATACATCATCCTGATCATTTTTGTTATACTTCTTCCGATGCTGGTAACGAACTCTATCGGAATGGGAGATCCTTTCTTCTGTAAATATATTTGTCCTCAGGGTGTCCTGGAAGGAGCTATCCCTCTCGCACTTGGAAATGCCGCTATACGTTCTGCACTGGGAAAACTTTTTTCTTTTAAATGCCTTATTTTAATCACAGTTATTGTGTTAAGTATTTTGTTTTACAGACCATTCTGTAAATGGATCTGTCCTCTTGGAGCAATCTACTCATTATTTAATAAGGTCAGCTTTCTTTCTATTAAAATTGAGAACAGCAGATGCATCGGATGCGGGCAATGCCAAAAGGCATGTAAAATGGATGTGGATGTGTGTAAAACTCCAGATCATCCGGAATGCATACGATGCGGAGCCTGTATAAAAGCCTGTCCTAAAGATGCGATCCACTACCAGTTTATGGGGAAATCATGTAAAAAAAAGAACAACAGTAACCAGCAGTCATAAACCAGTAACTATCAATCTTATTACAATTTAAAAAGGAGCAATTATCCATGAAAACAAAAATTACATTTATTTCAGTTGTCACACTCAGCATCGCACTGCTGCTTACATCCTGCAGCGGAAAAGGAACTGTAAGCACCACAGAACCACAGAATACCACGGCTGAAGACAGCACGGCATCAGCGGACAATTCCAACACAAAGCTGGATGATTTATATCAGCAGGAGAACCGGATCTTTGCAGAGCATAAAGATATATGGGACAAATTATTTGGTCTGATGAATAAAAACACTGCAGATTCAAACGGAAATTATGCTGATTATCTGGCTGATACCGCTGAATCAAACAAAGATTCTTTTACTGATGACGAATTCAAAACACTTACTGATGATATTGAAACCATACGAAAAATCGAAGAACAGATCGCAGAAATTGAAAAAGGAACTACAGAATCCGATAAAAATGGGCAGAATACTAATTCTGAAGATGCATCACCATTCAAAAATTTCTCAGGTCAGGATTTCGATGGTAATTCTGTTGACGAAAGTCTTTTTTCCGAAAATGCAGTAACTGTCATCAATTTCTGGTTTACCGGCTGCAAGCCTTGTGTTGCTGAGTTATCCAAACTGAATGAATTAAATGATGCAGTCAGGGCAATGGGAGGAGAAGTAGTCGGCATCAACACAGAAACCTTCGATGGAAATGAATCGGCTATCAAAGAAGCTGCCTCTGTTCTTGAAAGCCAAGGTGCTAAATACCGCAATCTTTCTATTGATTCATCTTCAGATGCAGGCAAATATGCCTCCAATATCATGGCATTTCCTACCACAATACTCGTCGACAGAAATGGTAACATCGTGGGTGATCCGATGCTCGGTGGAATCGATAATCAGGATAACTATGATGCTCTGATGAAACAGATCCAATCTGTAATCAATGCAGACAGCTCAAATAAATAACCCTTTTATGATACTCTTTTGTACATAACCGGCACATCATACCCAACGGTTCTATTTTCATTCACTCCCGGACTTTCAGATACCTCCCGGCAGGTATCTGAAAGTCTCTCCCATTACCGGTATAGCTTTCTTTTTATCTGAATTCTCCTTATGCTTTCTTAAGTCGTTCTCTTTAACGTTCCAATATAATCTCCATTATGATAAACAAATGGTCCGGGTTCTCCCTCTTCTCCAAAATATTCCGGTCTTAAGGACAAGATATCGAGCAGTTCATCAATCGTCTGCACCTTAGTTGCCTGATATGGCTGTTCAAATGCAATCTTTTCTACAAACAAATAATAATCACTATACTTTATCAGGATACCAGTATGACCTACAAAAACAGCATCCGTATATGGATCATATATTACGATACTAAGAAGTGATATTCTGTCATTATCTATTTGAAATCCATATTCTTTCCAGCTGTCGCAAAATGCAGATTCCGGATGTCTGTCATCCGTAACACTCTTTTCACCATAAAGTGTGGTAAACATGTCTTTGTTCTCTTTTATGATTTCATATCTGTCCAAATTATCTATCGCTTCTGTGTCAAACATCAGATAGGTTCCCTCATAATGATCTTCCGTTAATTCTGAGTGGATCACCCCATCTAACAGGAGAAAAGCTGTCATTCTACAGTCCGCATCTGAATACTCATGATTCTGTTCCCAGCCATCCATACATTTACCGATATCCGCTTTCATTTTCCCAGGATCTGACCATGTATCTTCCAGCTTCGCATTTTTTCCTGCGGAATCTGCAAAATCAACCGCCCATTCCCGAAATATATCTACATGAGCAGCTCCCGCAGAGTCAAGTTCTTTACAGATCTCAGTAATCGTATTGTTCCCTCCCATATATGTTGCACCAGGTATCTTTTGTTTCTGCACTGTTTCTGTGCAGGCCGCCAGCATCATAAATGCAGACACAATCATAGCAGACAGTTTCATTGCTGTTTTTGTTCTGGTTTGTCTTTTCAACAGATATTACCTCTTCTCCCCTAAATGATCATGACGTAAAAGTCGTTCCTGTCAATTCTTTTCATCCTCGATCGTGAGTGTTCCAGGTCTTACATTCAAATAGATACTGCCCTTGTCCACTTTATACATATCAAGCAGCATTACCCAGAGACGGTGTATTGCATCAAGTAATACATTCGATACCTCTATGCTGTATGGCAGCAGCGCATGAATATCAAAAAAACGCATCCCAAGTGGTGGTAAAAATACCATATTGCTGGATTTTACTTTCTGCTCTCCTGTGCTGCTGTTTGCAGTCTTTAACATTTCATAAGTGATCAGACAGAAATCTTTTCCTTTGTATTTGCAATAATAAGAAACATAACACTCATCAATCGTCCAATCCAATCCATCTTCATGCTCAACGGGTTTTTCTTCTACCGGATTTGCCTCCGTAGTCTGAACCTCTACACTCCAGCGGATTCTTCCCTCTTTTGTCTCTCCCATCATATCCTGGATCTCATGGAAAATTTCTTCCTGTTTTTTCATATTAATCTCCATTTCTAAGCAGCTAATGATATTATTTTTTTCATAAAAGCTATATATTTTGCCCGGAAACAAATAGCCGTACTAGTCCCTCACATAAATATCCGAAAGGTTCTCAAGAATCGCTCCTGCAACATCCGGCTTGTTCATCGTATAAATATGTACATGGTTGACACCGTTTGCGATCAGATCGATGATCTGGTCTGTCGCATAGGCGATACCTGCCTGTTTCATAGCAGCCGGGTCACTGCCAAAGCGGTCGACGATTGCAAGGAAACGGCGTGGCACCAAACTTCCCGACAATGCAATGCTCCGTTTTACCTGATTTGCGTTAGTGATCGGCATGATTCCTGCCACAACCGGAACATCGATTCCATGTTTTAGTGCTTTGTACATAAAGTTATAAAGAATATTATTGTCAAAAAACATCTGTGTTGTGAGGAACTCACATCCGGCATCCACTTTTTCTTTCAGATGGATCAGATCTTCCTCTAATGTCTGTGACTCAGGATGTCCTTCCGGATAGCAGGCTCCGCCGATACAGAAATCTCCCTGTGATTTGATATCATAGATCAGCTCACTTGCATGTTTATACTGATTTGGCAGCGGGAAATCCGCGTTCTGCGGGATATCTCCGCGCAGTGCAAGTACATTTTCAATCTGCTTTTCTTTTAACTCCTGAATCACAGAGGCAACTTTCTCCTTAGTCGAAGATGCACAGGTGAGATGTGCCAGTGCCGGAATATGATTCACATTTCGCACTTCATTTGCAAGTTCTACCGTATAATCAGAAGTTCCGCCGGTTGCACCATAAGTGACACTCATATATGCCGGTTTTAACGCTGCCATATCGCCGACGATCTTTTTGTAGTTGTCTAACTGTGCACCCTGTTTCGGCGGGAACAGTTCACAGGAAATCGTTACATTCTCTGTATTTAATAATTCTGTAAGTCTCATAAATCCCTCTTTCTGCTAAAAGCGTCTTATTTTATCGGAACCGTCATCCACGGTATTCTCGATCTTCCGTATTACGACATAATAAGAATAATTCTCATTGACAGCCACTTCCACGCGGTCACCAACCTTATGTCCAAGCAATGCCTTTCCAAGCGGTGACTCATTGCTGATTAAATTTTTTAAAGAATTACCGCGGACTGTTGTCACGATCTTATAAACCTCTTCCTCGTCGTCCTCCTCAAAATAAACCGTTACCGTATTATTCATACCAACTTCATCCTCTGCAGAATCCGTTGAAATCACTTTTGCTGTTTTGATCATTCTCTCTAAATAGCGGATACGGCTCTCATTCTGGTTCTTATCTTTCTTTGCCGCATGGTACTCGAAATTCTCACTTAAGTCTCCCTGCGCTCTTGCCTCCTTCACTGCCTCTAAGGCCTCTTTGCGAACCACGAGTTTCCGGTACTCGATCTCTTCTTCCATTTTTTTTATATCCTGTTCGGTCAATTCGTCGTACATGAATCTTCCTCCTTACTTGTCATTTCAGCGATTATTATAAATTCTTTCCAGTTTTCCGTCAAATAAATTTCTGTGTAAACATCTCTTTACTGATCCATTGAATTTCGCATTTTGTACATTTTTTCGCACATACTGACAATATATATCCACTTGCGGGATCATAGCTTTGCAGATACCATTCTCCCGTCTGCCCCGCTTTTAAAAATTTAACCTGATCCTGCAGTACACAAAACGATGCAAGATCCAATGCTATCCCTTTTCCAACCGCTTTGATATAACTTTCTTTTCTTGTCCATAACTCTGTAAAATAACAGTCTGCTTTTTTCATTTTTCCCTTTTGTAATGCCAGATATTCCTCCGGACAGAAAAAACGTTCTGCCACTTTCATCTGTCCTTTCCGGATCTGTTCCACATCAATTCCCACTTCACTGTCCGAAAAAACACCTGCCACATATCTTCCCGAATGTGACAGGTTGAAATATATGCCGATATTTTCTTTTAATACCGGCTTTCCATTCTCTCCGAATGTAAGAACCATTTGCTGCATTTTCCCAGGTAACAGACTGATTCCATATTCCCGCAACGCATACTCTAACAGTATCCCTGCTGCCAGTGATCTGCACCGGTCTTCTTTTTTCTTTAATTGAACGATTTTATTTTTCCGGTCTTCTGTAATAAAGGGCAGCATCTGCGAAAATATCTTTTCATCCTCCAATGGAAGCGTATCTGTCATATAAATCTTCACGTATCTTATTCTCCCTTTGTCTGGATAATGCTTCTAAGATGTTCCCTTTCATCCAGCAATTCCTCATACACCGGCATCAGTCCATCATTTTTCCCAGCACGAAGCGGCTCTACGATTTTTACAACCGTCTCAAACATCGGGGTAATACCCATATTTGCAAATACACCCTTTAATGTATGTGCGCAGTCAAATGCCTTTTTTCTCTCATCTGCTGCAAGTGCCTCTTTCAAACCATCAAAAGACTCGTCCTCTACCACCATCGGAAGACAGCTTTGATATAATTTTTCATCCCCTAAAAAACGCTCTAAAGCTCCTTCTAAGTCGCATCCCCACGCATTTAATCCTTCCAATACCTCATTCATTTTCTATCATTCCTCCGATTGTTCTTTTGTCTGTTCCCTCTCCCCGGATTTACGCTTTCCGGATAACAGCAGTCTGTATTTTTCTAATTCCCATTCCAGTTGTTTTGGTTCTGTCACATTCAAAAATACACCATATATGATATGTTTATTTCCTACGATCCCAACATCATATAGTTTTAAAAAAATATAAAATTCTTCCCCTGCCTCATTTTTCTTTGAGAACTCACATTGTGTTTCATGTCCGGTATCTGCTGTATGAGAAAATGCATCCAGAACACGTTTATGATACCGTTTGGGAATTTCCTGGAAAATATCTTTTTTCTGGCTGATATCCTGATATCCAAACATTTCATAATATGCATTATTTACGCGAATGGTCTCAATCTGATCTTTGCTGTACTCATAGACAGCCACCCCCTGTTTTGCATTTAAAAAGAGGGTTTCAAGCTGGGATGCCGGCATCCACAGGCTATCTATATCAACTAACCGTTCTGTATCTTTCTCCCTCTGTGAATGCGGTCTGTCAAACTGCAGCTTTTCATACTCTTCCACCGGCATAGGTTTTGCAAAATAATATCCCTGTACATACTCACATCCTATGCTTCTTAAAAACTCCACCTGCTCGATCCGTTCGACACCTTCTGCCACAACCGGCATATTCAGCCATTTTGCCATACGTATCACGGCAGCCATGATATTTTCTCCGCGTCCTTCCTTATCATCCCCGGAAAAGAATTTCATATCCATCTTTAAAACATCTACCACTATATCCTTTAAGACATTTAAAGAAGAATATCCGCTTCCAAAATCGTCCATCAGAATATAAAATCCCTCTTCCCGCAATCGCTGCATCATTTCCTGCACCGCTTTTGGATTGGTATTGTACGCACTCTCTGTCAGCTCTACCTGAAAAAGTCTGCGCGGAATCTGATATTTGTCTACCAGATCGCAGATCACTTCCACTACTTCTTTATTATATAGACTAATCCTTGAAAGATTTACCGATATCGGAAGCGGCTGTTTTCCCTCGTCTAACCACCTTCTGAGCTGGATACAGGTCTGTTCCCACACATAATAATCCAGTTTTGTGATAAAACCGTTCCGTTCAAATACCGGTATAAACTCTCCCGGCGAGATCATCCCCCGTTCCGGATGTTTCCAGCGCACCAGCGCCTCTGCACCTGCAATCTGATTATCGCTAAGTCCGTATTTCGGCTGGTAATAAACGACAAACTCATGATTTTCAAGTGCGCTTTTCATACTGTTTACGATACGCTGTTCCTTTTCGATCTCCTGACTCATTTGCCGTGTATAAAATGCATAATTGCGGATATAATTACCCTTACAGTGTTTTGCAGCAAGGTTTGCCCTGTCATACATATGGTTTGGTGTTATTTTCTTCCCCGCGATCAGATAAACACCAAATATCGGTACAATATCAAAATCAAGCGGATATCTGCTCAAGATATCCCTCATCTTATCAAAACTCTCCACCAGTTCTTTTGTATTTTCATAGGACATGCAAAAACAGAAGATGTCCGCATCCATCCTGCCGAAAGTGATGTCATTGCGGTTTTTTACTGCGCGTATCAGAAGATCTGCAATATATTTTAACAGCTCGTCCCCGGCACTCATTCCAAAAAATGAATTGATCAGCTGGAACTTTTCAATATCCATCCGCACAAATGCAAAATGTCTGTCCGGATATCGCTCTAACATGGCAGATGTTGCCTGAAACATATTCGTTTTATTGTAGATGCCGGTAAGAATATCATATTCCGCACGGTACTTTAACGCTTTGCTGATGTTTTTACTGCTGCTGCCGATCACGTTCTTCAAACGAAACCTGACAACATCCACATTATACGGTTTCCGTATAAAATCCCATGCCCCCATACTAAGACATCTGACTTCTGTTTCAATATCAATCTCCATCGTCAGCACGACCACAGGAATTGCCTGATACATCTGTGCTTTATAATATCGCTCTAAGAAATAATAACCATCATACTCCGGCATAACGATATCCAAAAGCACCGCAGTTATCTCCTCGCTTCGTTCATAAAGGATCTCAAATGCCTTTTTGACATTCTCTGCTTCAACAACCTCGTATGTGTCACTCAGAATCTTTTTCAACATGACACGTTCGATCTGCTTGTCATCTACAATTAATACCTTACCCTTTTCAGCCATACTCTCACCTATCTGCCCCATAAAAATCCACAAAAAAACCCTGACTTTATCATAGCAAAGTCAGAGTTTCTTTTCAATAGACATAATTTATCCTTATTCAAAAATAACATTGATTTTTTTACTGAGACGGATATCTGCCGATGACGCTCCAACCTGAATTTCATAAGTCCCACTCACCGGCAAAAACATCTTTTTTTGCACATCATGATGTGCAAAATCCTGTTTATCCAAAGTAAAACAGATCTGTTTTTCCTCACCAGCAGCCAGTTCCACTTTTTCAAATGCTTTTAATTCCTGAAATATTCTGTTTTTTTCCTGCTCCCGTGCAACATAAATCTGAACCGTTTCTTTACCCTCCCGGACACCTTTATTTTTCACAGTACATGAAACCTTAACAGTCTGTTTTTCACTCTCCTGCTGTGCGATTTTAAGATCATCATAAACGAAATCTGTATAGGAAAGTCCGTGTCCAAACGGAAACAATACATCTGTTTTTTCTGTATTATAATAACGGTAGCCAACCATTACCCCTTCCCGGTATTCCACACGGTCTTTCTTTCCAAAAGTTCCGATCGTATGTGCCGGACATTGTGACACATCTCGGATAAACGTTTCCGCAAGTTTTCCGGACGGATTTACCTTTCCAAACAAAGTCTCTGCTATCGCAGTTCCGCCTTCCATACCTGCATAATAACTCCAGAGAATTGCTTTTGCATTTTCTGCCCATGGCATCTCAACCGGTGACCCTGCATACATGCAGACTGCCATATCCGGTGCAGCCTTTAACAGAGCCTCTATCACCGCATCCTGCCCGTAAGGCAGCTTCATGTCTGTGCGGTCGAGTCCCTCCACATCAAAATCGTGATTCAATCCGCCCACAAAAATAACGATATCACTCGCCTTTGCAAGTGCAACTGCTTCCTCTAAGGCTTCTTTCTGTTTTTTGTGATATGCATCCGCTGTGGCTTTCTGCTGTTTTCCCTGCGTACTTCCACTTACAGTACATTCATTTTCCGTATCCCCGGCATTCTCTGTACTTGCCGCCTGCCAGTTGATCTCAGACGCTTCCTCTTTGTCCGGGATCACATATCCCGGTGCGTAGGAAACATTGACATTTCCGCCGAGCAGCTTTTTGATTCCCATGAGCGGCGAAATCTCATACAATGCCTTGATCTCTGCACTTCCGCCTCCATTCGAATGGATTGCTGCGGCATTTGCACCGATCACGGCAACCCTGCAGCCGGATTCTGTGCAAAGAGGCAGTACATGATCTTTATTTTTCAGCAGGATCATTGACTCACGTGCCACATCAAGCACTGCCCTGCGGTGTTCTTCCGTATTATATGCACCGGTTTTACGGTTCTTTTTCTCTGGTCCGATCATCTTAAGACGCAGCATCATCCGAAGAATATTACGCACCTTTTCATCAACCATTGATTCCTCAATGTCTCCATCTCTCACAGCTTTTAAGAGCGGATCTGCCATGTACTGCTCATGGAACTGATATTTGACATCCATCTCAATATCCAGACCGGATTCTGCTGCCATTTTCGTATCGTGTACCGCTCCCCAGTCGGAGATCACGACTCCATCAAATTTCCAGTCTTTCCGCAGCTTCTCATTAAGCAGGGACTTACTCATACAGCAGTGCTCGCCGTTTAACAGATTATAAGCTCCCATCAGTGCAAGCGTGTGTCCTTTTTGTACTGCTGCTTTAAATCCCGGAAAATAAATTTCTTCCAGTGCAGACTCATCAACGATCGTATCAACCCAGAGTCTTTCTGTTTCCTGCGAATTTGCTGCAAAATGTTTTACACATGCTGCCACATCATTTTCCTGGATTCCCTCGATCATCGGAACCACCAGTTCTTCGATGAGTCTTGGATCTTCACTCATATATTCAAAATTTCTTCCACAGAGCGGGCTTCGTTTGATATTAATACCTGGAGCTAAGATCACATCCTTACCCCTGCCTCTTGCCTCTTCGCCTAAAACCCTGCCTGCTTTTTTCGCCAGATTGCGGTTCCACGTGGATGCGATGGCGCTGTTACATGGAAGATAGGTCACATAATCTTCCGTCGTTCCAATATTGTGCCATTCATTGTCTGCAAATTCTGCCCGCACCCCCATTGGACCATCTGACATGTAAAGCGGCGGTATGGAAAGCTGCTTTACCCCTTCGGTGCGGAATAACCCCGCACCGTGGATCATGCCGATCTTTTCTTCTAAAGTCAGTTCATTTAAAATCTGTTCAATATATGTTTCCTGCATTAAAATACAACCTCTGCCTTGCCGTTACCGTCAAATGCTACGATGACATTTTCCCCATCCTGTGTATAGGATGCACCGGTTACCTGCTTTGGAGTGCCAACGTTCATCAATGCCACTTTGGATGCCTTATTACTCTCTACCGCGATCTGATAAGAAGATCCGTTCTTTACAACATTTGCAGATGCTTCTTTTTCATTTTCCGTTCCATATACGACAGTTTCTGCCTTGATGCCATCTTTTAATGCATATGCACGGAATGTCACACCATCTGCATAGTCATAAACTGCATTATCATTTCTTGCTCCCATAGCCACAATACTGCCCTCTTTGACATAAAGAGGAATACTTAAGTAACCATGTTTCTCTTTGTACCACTTACCTCCCTCTTTGACTTCTCCGGTCAGTAAGGATGTCCATGTTCCCTCCGGCAGGTAATATTCTGCGATACTGTCCTCGCGGAAGATCGGTGCAACGAGCAGGGAATCACCTAACATGTACTGTGTTGCTAAATATGCACAGTTTTTATCTTCGGTAAATTCAAGTACCATGCTGCGCATCATAGGAATACCTGTTTTGGACGTCTCGATCGCATTGCGGTACAGATATGGCATCAAAGATGCCTTAAGCTGTGCAAAGTAGCGTACCACATCCACTGCTTCTTCATCATATGCCCACGGCACACGGTAAGAAGTAGATCCATGCAGTCTTGAATGGGAAGAAAGAAGTCCGAAAGCACACCATCTCTTATAGACGTCCGGTGTGGATGTGCTCTCAAATCCTCCGATATCATGGCTCCAGTATCCAAAGCCGGAACTTGTCAGTGACAGACCACCGCGAAGGCTCTCCTCCATGGATTCATAGTCAGACCAGCAGTCACCACCCCAGTGAACCGGGAACTTCTGTCCGCCTGCAGTTGCAGAACGTGCAAAAAGAATTGCCTCTTTTTCACCTTTTTTCTTCTTTAACACGTTAAATACTACTTTATTGTAGAGGTATGTATAGTAGTTGTGCATCTTAACCGGATCAGAGCCGTCATAATATACAGCATCCGTCGGTATTCTCTCACCAAAATCTGTCTTAAAGCAGTCCACACCCATATCAAGCAGTGCCTCTAATTTTTTTCCATACCACTCGCAGGCTGCCGGATTGGTAAAGTCAACAATGGCAAGTCCCGGCTGCCACATATCCCACTGCCATACATCGCCGTTTGGACGTTTTAAGAAGTAACCACCCTCAACGCCTTCTTGGAACATGGAGGACTCTTGTCCCACATAGCTGTTGATCCATACACAGATCTTTAAACCTTTTGCTTTCAGTCGTTTTAGCATTCCCTCCGGATCCGGGAAAACTCTTGAATCCCAGGTAAAATCACACCAGTTAAAATCTTTCATCCAGAAACAGTCAAAATGAAATACTGATAACGGAATCTTGCGGTCAAACATTCCATCGACAAAACTGTTGACTGTCTTTTCATCATAGTTGGTCGTAAAAGATGTGGACAGCCAGAGTCCGAAAGTCCACGGTGCCGGAAGCGATGGTTTTCCGGTGATATCTGTATAACGCATCAGCACTTCTTTCATCGTAGGTCCGTTGATCAGGAAGTAATCAAGATTTTCGCCTGGTACGGAAAACTCTACTTTTGTCACCATCTCTGTTGCAACCTCAAAAGAAACGCACTCCGGATGATTTACGAATACACCATATCCTTTGTTTGAAATATAAAACGGAATATTCTTATAAGACTGCTCTGTGGAAGTACCGCCATCTTCATTCCAGATATCCACACTCTGTCCATTTTTTACAAATGCGGAAAAACGTTCACCAAGACCATAGATCAGCTCACCCACGGAAAGAGATAACTGCTCTCTCATATAAGCATCTTCCGGTCCTTTGTCATAAGCAAAACCTTTCCAGTCGGTTTTCATATATGCAAGGTCTCTCCAGCCGCTTGCCGTGATTTTCTCCTCACCGCGGTAGAAAGTCAGTGCCCCATTCTCTTTCTGCACCTCCAGACGCAGTGATCCGCTTGAAATAATCAATTTGTCTGCTTTCTCTTCCGCCTTTAAATGTCCGCTCTCTGCCGGTGCGATCTCAAAGGATGGTGCTTTCTTCTGCACACCCATATGATGATAAGTCTGAACTCTTAAAACCTCCTCATACGGAGCTGAGATCACGATGGTAAGATTAATTCCTCCAAGTGTATCTCCACGCTGCGTGATCTTGCTTGTCGGTGCACAGATCGTTACCTGATCCTTCTCAATCTTTGAAAAATATACCTCTGCCGGAGAAAAGCACTCGCAGCGCTCTTTCTGCAGCCAGCATCCATTACTGAATTTCATATGATAATCCTCCCTGTTTTCCGGAGAAAAATGCATGCTATGTTTTTTATAGCATTTGCCTCTTGCAGGCGCAGAGGATTTTCCTCCCTGTAATTATCTCATTTTGTCTCATCTTACTATACCCACCCTGCAAAAAATACCCTCTAAATTGTACATAAAACACTCGATAAATTTGACAAACAAAACATTCACATTTATACTTACTTTTAGTTATTTTATCACTGGAACAGGAAGGTTATAGTATGTATCGGGTTTTAATCGCAGATGACGAATCCATTATTCGTGAAGGTATCAAATGTCTGTTTGACTGGGAGGCTCTCGGCTATACGATCGCCGGTGAAGCTGCTAACGGTGAGGCTGCTTATCAACAGCTCCTTGCCTTACAGCCGGATGTTGTTCTTTTAGATATCCGCATGCCGGGAATGCTCGGACTTGATGTCATCCGTGAAGCAAGGGCACAGGGTTTTACCGGAAAAGTCATTATCTTAAGCGGCTATTCTGATTTCAAATATGCGCAGGAAGCCATCCGTTATGGCGTGCAGTATTATCTGACAAAACCTATTGACGAGGATGAACTAGAAGAGATTCTTTGCTCGATCAAAGAAACTTTAGACAAAGACACTGCAACTGCAAATACAAGGGAGCATTACCGTGAAAAAGCAAGGGAAACCATCATCCGGGATCTTTTAACGAATGAAATCGATCTCTCCCACGTAAATGCTGCAGATCTGCATCTGACAGCAGACACTTACCAGGTTGTGATCTATGAGAAATACAGTCATAACACTGCAGATGCCTCCTACCGCTTTTCAGATCTTTTACGTGTGACCAATCAGGATAATAATTCCTATGATAATATCACCTTGCAGTATCAGGAAGTTATTTTGCTGAAAGGAACTTTTGCGATCCAGAAATTTAATGATTTTTTAGAGCGTTACCAGAGGGAAAGCCGCCCTCAGGAGAACTCGCCGCTCGACAGTCTTTTTATTACATACGGTGCATGCGTGTCAGAGCTTTCAGAAGTCCATACTTCTTATATACAGGCAAAACAGCTCTTAGAGCGCCGCTTCTTCTGCGAACAGGAACAACATACCATCGGCTATGATGAGCTGCCGGAACCAGACAGTTTAAAACTGATCTTAAACGATGTTTTTTTAAACCGTTATGCCACCAGTTTGTTTGAATATCTTCAGGCATTCAACCGCAACATGTTAGCGGAAAACTTAACACAGCTTACCAATGAGCTTTACCATGCTGCCGATACGATCGATTCCATACGGCTTTTTCTGACAGACCTTTATCTGCAGATCAAGGAACAGACAAACCGCCTTTATAATGGCGCAAATATCCCATTTCCAAGCAATGCAGACATCATCCGGCTGATTGAAGAAAAATATTATCTCTATGAGATCATCCTTTTCTTCACGGAACAGTTTGAAATGATCATGTCCTCGATCGGCAACTCTTCCCGTGAAAGCGTGCTGGATGATATCTTACATTACATCAACCACAATTATGCAAGCAATATCACATTGGAAAATATTGCACCGCTGTTTGGTTACAACAGCTCGTATCTCGGAAAGATCTTCCGCAAAAAGATGGGCGAAAACTTTAACTCCTATGTCGACCATGTCCGCATCAAACACTCGATGGAGCTCCTCTGTTCCTCAGAGTTAAAAGTTTATGCGATCGCAGAAAAAGTCGGTTACCGGAATGTCGATTATTTCCATATCAAATTCAAAAAATATGTTGGAAAAAGTCCGGCAGAATACCGGAAAGAACATAAAAATGAATAAATTTTCATAAAAACTGCCGCCCTACGGGTGAATAGATTTCCCCCTTTCTCTGTAAGTTCAGAAAAAGGGGGGCATATCACCGTGAGGCGGCAGTTTTTATTTTTAAGATCCGAGTGTCAAACGCTGGCTTTAAGTTTTTCGATTGGCAAATGGCACCGCATTGCCTGTCATTTTAAGAAATCATACTGTGACATATAAAGTTTATAATACTCACCCTTCTGTTCCATCAGTTCGTCATGATTTCCACGCTCTAAAATATCGCCTTTATCCACATATAAGATGCAGTTTGCATTTTTGATCGTAGAAAGTCTGTGTGCAATGATAAAAGAAGTCCGTCCCTTCAAAAGTTCGTTCAATCCTTTCTGCAAAAGCAGTTCCGTCTCGGTATCAATGCTCGAAGTCGCCTCATCTAAGATCAGGATCTTCGGATCTGCAAGCAGTGCCCTTGCAAAGGAAATAAGCTGTCGCTGACCGGCAGAAAGCCTGCTTCCTCTTTCATTCACTTCTGTTTCATAACCGTTTTCCATCTCCATGATAAAATCATGTGCACAGACTGTTTTTGCTGCCCGGATCACTTCCTCATCCGTTGCACTGCGGTTGCCATAGCGGATATTATCCATGATCGTTCCTGCAAAAATAAAGCTGTCCTGCATCATGATCCCCATCTGGGTCCTTAAGGAGTGCAATGTCACCTTCGAGATATCAATGCCATCGATCGTGATCACTCCGGAATCTACATTATAAAAACGGCTGATGAGGTTCACGATCGTGGATTTTCCTGCCCCGGTCGGACCGACGATCGCATAAGTTTCACCCGGTTCTGCCGTAAAATTAATATCTTCCAGAATCTTCTGCCCCGGTTCATACCCAAAAGACACATGGGAAAATTTCACTTCTCCCACCACTTCCGGCATCGGAATTGCATCCGGTGCATCCTTGACACCAACCGGCTCATCGATCGTCTCAAAAATCCTCTCCAGATAAGAGATTGCTGTCAAAAGTGAATTATAAAATCCTGCCAGCGTGTTGATCGGTGCCCAGAAACGCCCGATATATGCGGTAAATGCGATCAGCACACCGACTGTCAGTGTCATATCCGGTGCTAAGATCCATCGGACACCCAGCACATAGATCAGTGCCGTCGTAAATGTAGAGATAATATCAACACTCGGTCCCATTGTAAAATTAAACATTACCGCACGCATCCAGGATTTCCGGTAATTTTTACTTAAGTTGTTGAAGATACCTGTATTTTCATTTTCCCTCACAAAAGACTGTGTCACACGGATTCCGTTGATGCTTTCCGCAATATAAGCATTCAGGTTTGACTGTTTATTGCTCTGGATCTGCCATGCCCTGCGCTGTTTTTTCTTGATCAGGATGATCACAAATACAAGCACCGGCAGTCCGCACAGGCAGACTAATGTCAGCCGTACATCTAATGCAAACATGAAGATCAGAATGAAGATCAGATTGCACAGATCTGTAAATGTATTGACAATACCATTGCTTAAAAGATCACTTAAACTGTTCACGTAATTAACCACGCGCACCTGTATCTTTCCGTGTGGTCTGTCATCATAATAGGAAAACGGGAGTTCCTGCAGATGACAGAAAATATCGTAACGGATATCATGCACAATGTCCTGTCCGATCACACTCATGGTCTTAATCTTGATCCGCAGGGAAAGACCGGAATAAAGTGCGATCAGCAATGTTGCAGCGCTGTAAAAGATAATGGAGCTCATATCTTTCTGCGGAATACTGTTATCCATGACATTCTGAAAAAAGATCGGGATTGCCATGGTAAGCGCCGAGGAAGAAAGCATTAAAAGTATAACGCCTGCCATCTTCTTTTTGTATGGGGCAATATAGCCTGCCAGACGTTTGAGCTGGTTTACATCAAAGCTGTCCTCTAATATTTCATCCATATCATATCTGTTTCTTGCCATCTCATTTTTCCCCCTTTACGCTTAAAATCTCCTGTGGGATCTCACCATACTGGTTATGGAAAGCTGTCGCATAATAACCGCCTGCTGCCACCAATTCCTCATGGGTTCCCTGTTCAATGATACGTCCGTTATCCATGACAAGGATCAGATCTGCATCTTTGATGGAAGAAATACGGTATGCTATGACAAAGATCGTGCATTTGTTATCCAGTTTTTTCAACTGGCTCTGGATATAACTCTCCGTCTCCATATCCACCGCTGACGTCGTATCATCCAGGATCAGAATTGACGGATCTTTTAACAACGCCCTTGCAAGCGAAATACGCTGTTTCTGTCCGCCGGAAAGTCCGACACCACGCTCACCTACAATTGTTTCATAACCATCCGGAAGTGCCCCGATAAAATGATTGGCATCCGCCATGATTGCAGCCTGTTTTACCTCATCAAAGGAGCAGGATGGTCTTCCGTATGCAATATTCCCTTCGATCGTGTCCGAAAAAAGGAATACATCCTGCATTGCCATACCGATATTATCCCGCAGGTTATAAAGATCCATGTCGCGGACATTCACACCATCCACAAGTACCTCTCCCGAAGTCGTGTCATAAAACCGGCAGAGCAGATTCATGATCGTTGATTTTCCGGCTCCGGTAGAACCGATAATACCGACGGTCTGCCCCGGTTTTACCTTAAAATTGACATCCATGACAATGTCTTCATCATCTGCACGGTAAGATACATTTTTAAACTCGATCTCACCTTTCAAATGCTTCTTTACCACTCCGGATACCGGTGTTTTTACATGCGGTTCCTCACTGTAGGTCGCATAGATTTTCTCCACGGAAGTTGTGAAATTGCTGATATCATTGACCAGCCATCCTGCCTGACGCAGCGGGTTGTTTAACATCCATAAATATCCGTTTACGGTAACAAGCTGCCCTAACGTGATTTCTCCCTGAATCACCATATAGCCGCCATATAGGATCAGAATGATCGTCAGTGCATACGAAAGCACCTCAAATACCGGCACATATTTCATCCAGATCTTTGACGCATCAATCTGTGCCGCACGGAATTTATCATTTTCCTTATTAAATTTTTCAATCTCAAAATCCTCTTTTGCAAATGCTTTTACCACGCGGTTTCCACTGACATTTTCCTGCACAAACGCATTGAGTGAAGAAAAACAGTCACGGTTGCGCTTGAATGCCGGACGTACCTCTTTTGTCTGACGATAAGTTGCAAATGCAGTAAACGGCAGTACCACAAGCATGGCAAGTGCCAGTTTTGTATTGACGGTAAAGATCATAAGCAGCGCAAACACAAACATCAGCACACTCTGATAAACCATGTAGACCACATACGCCACAAAATGACGGATCGCATCCATATCTCCGGTCTGCCGGCTCATCAGATCCCCGGTACGCTTCTTGTTATAAAATGCAAAATCCTCTTCCAAAAGTTTTCGGTAAACCTTATCCCTCATATCGTACAAAACACCCTGCGACGCTGTCTCAAATGCTACCTGAAACAGAAAACGTAAGATCCCCATCACGACCGTAACGCCGATCAGACAGCCGATAAACGGCATCAGCTTATCATATCTGCCCCCGCTTATGACCTGATCCACGATCTGCCCGGATATGTACGGATTGACCACCGATAACACAGATACCGCTGTGGTCAGTAAAATACCAATTATCATCAGTCCCCGGTACTTTTTCAGAAATGAAAAGAACCATTTCATTGGTGTCATAATAACCCTCCTACTCCCTTTTTGTTTTTCTTTCGGATTTTCAGTATAGTACTTCTGGGGTAAAAAGGAATGTACTATCTTGCACCGTTCATGTTATTTTTTGCAACGGAGGGGATGGTTTCTGATGGGGAATGTGATATACTATGACATGATTGACAAAATAATTTTTCAGACTTATACAAAGAAATGGAGATTACTATGTGCTGTGACAACCGGGAAGAACTGCTTGACCAACTGAATCCTACTTTTTTATTTACCTGGAAAGGCACCCGTCTGAAAGACGAGGAACTCTATCACAGCCATGATTTCATCGAGATGGCTTTTATTTTGTCCGGTCACGGAAGATACCGGATCAATGGCTCCTTGTATGATATCTCCGAGGGCGATATCATTATTTTAAATCCGGGGCAGAAGCATCAGGCACTCTGCACAGACCCTTCCAATCCGGCTACGGAATTTTTTGTTGGATTATGTGACGTCCGTTTTGGGGATTTTCCGGAAAATTATCTGCCGCTGCATTTAAAAGATCTGACATCCAATCCAGCCACACAGTCTCCTATTTTACATACCTCCGGTGAACTGCGCCAGAAGCTGTTTAAGATCTGCACAGCCATGAGCGCAGAAAATGACGTCTGCCGCAGCGGACGTTATATCATGTTGAAAAGTTATCTGATGCAGATGCTGATCCTGCTGCTGCGGGAACAGAGTGAACCGGTAAAAATTAATACCGGCTGCTCTTTTGAATCTACCAGCAAAAAATATGTAGTTGACCAGATCGTAAATTATTTTGAGGATCATTACAGTGAAAAGATTTCTTTAGATCAGATTGCAGAAAATATGTACTTAAGTCCTTTTTATATCTCACGTATTTTTAAAAGTGAGACAGGCGATACACCGATCCGCCACCTGATCAATATCCGCCTTGAAAAAGCAAAAGAATTGTTAGAAAACGGCTTTGACGGCAGCATCCAGGAAGTTGCAGCCGAAGTCGGCTATGATGATGTCTATCATTTCAGCAAGCTGTTTAAAAAACGATTCGGAATGCCGCCGTCAAAGACCCGTAAATTATTATGATTCATTTAAAAATTTTTTCCAGAAATCTTTCGAGCCTGCGAATTCCAGTTCCTTGCCATTCTGGAATCTTTTACTGATAATGCCATCCTCTCCAAAACTTGGTGTGTATGTCAGATTTTTATATATTCATCGTCATATATGGGGGAATGCATATAATTCCATCTTTTACAATTAAATTTCTTGGATGAATAATATAACTTTCCCCTATGCGCTCCTTATATTTTTCTCTGAAATTATTTAATGAGGTCGTTTTATATTGCTTTCCAGACTTTACTTCAATCGGAAACATCTTATATTTTAATCTGCTGTTATTGGAAATGATAAAATCTATTTCCATATCATTTCGATGCTTATTTTCATTATAGTGTGTATAAAAATATAATTTATGTCCATTTGCCACCAGCATCTGAGCTATTGCATTTTCATAAAGCATTCCTTCATTAATCTGTAATTTGCCTGCCAATATCTGTTTATATACTTCATCTTCAAGTAATTCATTTTCATCAAATGCATGGCTTACCAAAAGTCCGGTATCACCCATATAACACTTTACATAGCTTCTTGTCTCATTTAATGATAAGCCAACATTCGGATCATTACACAAAAAGCATTCATTGGATATCATAGAATCCGACAGCCAGAAAAAAGTTTCTTCGTACTGGTCTGCGTAACTACCATCTTGTAGCTTTTTGAATACAACTCTTTTTTCATGCTGTGAAAGGAATCCCGGAATCTGGTCAAAGATTGCAAGAACTTTGCTTCTATATCTCATATCTATCTTCATAATATCTTCCCGATACAATTTAAGAATGTCCCTTTTTTCTCTATCCGCTTCTGTAAAATCTTTTTTGCTTTCAATAAATGCTACTACAGGCATAGGCATCCCACCAACAAGCATATACTGATGAAACAAAAGCATTGCCTGATTATGCATACTTCTTTCCAAAGGTTCTCTTTTTTCAAAGCATTTTTTTATATATTCAACCAGCAAATCTTCTTCTAATGCTATTGCAAATTCTTCAAAATCCAATGGATACATATTGATATGTCTTTCTTCTGACGGTATGACGATGTTCTTTACATTTTCTCTGATAGATATCAATGAACCAGTTTCGATATAATCATATCTTCCATCTGCCACTAAATATTTTATCGCTGCTCTTGCCTGTGGAAACATCTGCACCTCATCAAAAATAATAAGAGAGTTTCTCTCTGTCAGTTTTGTTCCAAAATGTGTCTGTAATAACATAAAAAATGTATCCAGATCATTCAGATATTTCTCAAAATACCCCTCAACTTCCTTATCTTTTTTAGCAAAGTCAATCAGAAGAAAACTTTTGTATTCGCTTTTTCCAAATTCTTCGCAGATGGTAGACTTTCCAATACGTCTGGCGCCTTCTATCAGTAAAGCTTTTTTCCCCTGACACTCCTTTTTCCATTCCAGTAGTTTTTTATATATTTTTCTTTTTAATATCATAGCTCCTCCAGATTATGCGCATATATATTCGTTCTATATTTTATGATTATACGCATATTGTAAATTGTTTTTTGATTATACGCAAGTATTATAACCATATTTTTTATGATTATACGCACATTCTATAAAGTCATATGTTCATGCTTTTCCTCATTTCCAATCATAAATCTTACCTAATTATATCGGGAAAAGCATTTTATATTATATACTGTGTTATTAATTTTCTGGAATTTGCGATGATATATTATATAGTACTGATTCTAAACGGATTTTGAATTTATTTGCAGGGAGGCTTTTATATGTCAATGAATATTAACGGTTTAGGTAATACCTATAATAGTATCAATACAAATAGTAAACAGTATAAGGCATTGAAAGAAAAAAGCTGGTTATCTGGAGTAATTGAAAATGAATCCATGATGTCTCCGGAAGAAAAGATGATATATGAAATATTCGGTGGAAGGGATACGATTATTAAAAATCTGATGAAGCAGTTTGATTCGGACGGAGATTTATTAAATTCAAATGGTGTTGCAGGTATGGATGTTACTGGAAAAGGTACATCATGGCAGAAACTTACAAATATATCCGAAGATCATCGTCAAAAAATGTTTGATAATGTGAAGCGGGAATTTATTCAGGAAAAAGGTCTTTCAAATGGTGACACAACAAAGCGTTCCGATATTTTCAAAGATTATCAGTTGAGCGTCAGCAAAGATAAGCGTTTAAGTGGTACATGGACTTTAGAACAATATGAAGGACAGTATAGAGCTGCTATGTATGCGGCAGTAAAATCAGCCAATCCAAATTGGAAGCCCAGACAAGCATTTGATGCAAGCATTCTTGATAATGTCACAAGAGAATCCGTAGAAGCTACACTTGTCCAAAATGGTAACAGACTCGTTCATAATTCTATTGATGTATCGGTATAAAGGAGAGAAATGTATATAGGCGGCAAATTATTAACTAATCTGCCGCCCAACTTTTAGCTTCCTTATTTCTGATATTTACACCATTGATTTCACAGCATTTGCTATTTCTGTACACTATTCTTCATTATTAAAGGTGTCATTTTTTCCATGAGTGCATCCGCGATACCTCTGTTGGCACACCACAGGTGCGAACCCCTTCACCGACGCCGCGCTCGGCGGAATATTGTCAAGTGTGTATGTAAGATTTTATGAAATTGCTTCTATTCTCATCTGAATAAACTAAACTGAAAAATCAAATCTTCCGCCGATTTTATTCTCCTCCGACTTGATGGAATCCCAGTCAACGTTTTTGATCTTATCCAAAAGTTCTTCTTTTGAATTTGCCTGAACCGTAGTTTTTCGTACTTCGATTTGCTTGGATTGTTCCTTTTTCTTTATCTCTTTCTTCTCAGCAGCTTTCTTTTCCTGAATTTTTTCAAGATATTCTTTCTGACTGGCTGATGATTTTTCTAACTCTGCATAGAATGTTGTAGTTCCGTCACTATTAAAAGAGATGCCAAATTTTGTAATTTTTGTATCAGTATCTGCATTGCCGTTAGTCTTACCGAATACTCTTTCAAATCCGAACTGGGCATTGATTTCATCTGACATACGCAAGGCTCCCTCAATGCTATGCATTTTTTCTGCATAATACTTCGAATCTGATTATTTACACCTTCAAATCAACCTTGTTCTTTTTTATAACTTCTTTATGCTTTTTCATCGAGAATACTTCTTTTTCTTCCTTTGTATCCTTTGCTTTTTCCAACTGCTTCTGTAGGATTTCTTCGGCTTTTTCACTCATATTCTGGAGAAAGGATTTTACTTTTGAATCTTTATGTCCTATTGCCCATGAACTAATATTTCCATCTTTATCTATTGCCCATCCCTGTTCAACTCTCCATCCAATATCTGCTTGTTGCTTTGCAAACTGCTCATCTAGTTTTTTCATGTTACCAATTTCTTTTATGTACTCATCTTCTAAGTCTGAATCATTTGCCATTTTTGTTAAAAACTGAGGAGAAATCACTACATTCATGGTAGTTGATTTACCATATTTCATCCCCGGACTATAATTTGCTGATGTAAAACTATAATTGTCATTTTTTAGAAAGATAGGAAAGTTCATCCGCTGCAGTTTTTCGGGTTGTCCCTGTCTTTACATCTTCTGTTTGCTCCACAACCTGCTTTTCTGTGGTTTCCTTAGCATTATTTTTCTGTATATTACCGGTATAAGCATTTGTGTAAATATTAGAGTAATTGTTTACACCTGTAACTGCCATACTAACATCTCCTTTCGTATTACAAAGCTTTCATTACCTTTTATTAGCATAATAATCCCAAATACCATTAAGCATTTTCCGATCACCATCTGATACATTCAGACTTAGCCTTAAATCTTTCCAGTCACCCGAATACTGCTGCGATAATTTCTGGTTATCCGACTGGATGGCGGATAAAAATGCCTGATATGCCGAATTTTGGATACCCCCCTTTTCTTTAGATTTAGCAGTATTCTCCTGGTTCTCACCTATGTTCTGTTCATTTGCTGTCTGTTCACTTCCTTTATGGTAAACTACCGATGGGGTAAAATCCTGTAATTCTGACCAGATTTCTGTTGAAGTTGCCATAAAATTACTGTGATTTTCATATGCCTGATTCAGCATATCCAGTTCTTTTTCTTTGGTTAATTCCTCAATTTTGCCCGATTCTGTCACATAATACTCCGGCTCATAATCTTGTTCCGCATATTTTTCTTCAATGCTGTTTTTCATTTTGTTATATGCTTCTGCCATTCTGTTTACATGATGTTCAAAGGAATCAGTTTTTACACTCTCTGTATCTTCTTTGACAAATATATCCGTCACTTCCTTCTCAAAACGGTTCTGATAATCCATAGAACTGACAGAAGATAAATGTCGAAAGCTCTCCTGCCCTGTTTTGGAAATGGAAAGTGTATCTGTATACTGTGTCATTTTCCTTTCTAAATCTGCCGGAACATTTTGCTTTGTATTTTTCCTGCTGTTATGTTCGATTGCAGAATATGTAATATTTGTATTATTGTAAATCTTCATAGCTGTTTCCTTCCCAGATAAATACCATCAGACTCTAATATCAATCGGCACATACCTTTTAATTGTGTCTGTTTGTACCATTTCTGCTGCCTCTAAACTATCTGTAGCAAGCTGCTCCTGCAAAACCTCGTCTGGAAGTTCTTCCATATTCTCCACAGTTTTTTCCGTCATCTGCTCTGTCATTTCTTCGGTTGTCTCCGAAAGTTCGTCCATGATTTCAGACATCATGCCCTTGTTTTCCTCTGTTCCAAGAGCTTCATCCACCATTTCTTCCTTTCGTTCTTCTTCTGTTTTAGGCTTATTCCTCTCAGCAGCTTCCGCAATCTTTTCGCCATGTTCTTCTGCCTCGTCCATGACATGAAACATCTGTGAATTATTATACTCCTGATTTGCTGCCGCAATTTCATCCTCATAATTATGAAACATTTCCAGCTTTTCAGAGATTTCTTCCAAACTGTCAGCCTTTCGGTTTTTCAAATTTTCTTTTTGTGCTTCAAAAAAAGCCACCTTATTATCCCGTTCCTGCTGTCGCTGCAATTTTTCCTGTGTACTTTTCAACATATTAGAACTATTAAATCTATTTATCAGTAAACCTCCACCGGATAAATTGACTGTAAAACTCATCTGGTTCCTCCTTCCCGACAAATTAATACAAAAGATTTTTCTTCTTGTCATTTAGGCTTAACATACTATACTTCCTTATCTATCTTACTTGACGTTAGAGAGGAATCCTTTTTAGAATATGTACCATTGTTTGTATAAGTCGCACTTGCGCGGTTCGCAGCATTTGATATACCAGTTGCTTTCTGGGCTGTTTTGCCTGCAAAGGAATTGTAACCTGTAAAAACCGTTTTCAATGAACTGATATCTGCTTTCTTCAATTCATCTTCATCCAGCTCCAGCTTGTTACCCTTTCCTATGGTAATACCTATTTTAGAAAGTAAATGACTGGTTTTGTCTGTCATGCCTGTCATCCATGAAGCATTTCTAAGGACATCTTTTGTATTGGATTCTCCTGCCTCCTTAACAACATCATTATAATCATCAATAAAAGATTTCACTTTTTTGGTAATTGCATCCCAGTCATAATCCTCTACCTCTGTTTCTTCCCCGGTCTTTTCATCCTTCTTTTTTATTTTCTTTTTTTCCCAGAGTGACGCATCGTTTAGTGCATCTGCTGATTTTTTCAGGGAATCCGCACTTGTTTTCATCAGTGTAAGCTTCTGTGAAGTATCGCCTTTCCCCGATAATTTTTCTGCATCCTGCTTTGCATAATATGCTTTCATAAGTTTTCCATAGCTTCCGTTTTTAATCGCAGCATAATCAGAAAGCATATTGGTGTTTCCTACGGATGAACTGTCGGAAGTTTCTCCAAATAATGCGGAATAATCTACATTGCTGTTATATTTACTTTTGTAATCACTAAAACTCTTAATCTCTGACATAATACCATTCTCCTTTACCAACTATAAACGAATATCAATCGGTGTATACACTGCCTGCTGTGTTGCATTCTGTGCATTTTCCAGAGTCGGTGTTTCTACTGTCACCTGTGTTTCCCCTTTGATATCCGTATTCTTTACGCTGTCTGTCTCCTCTGCCGCAGCCCCCGCAGATTCCTGTGTTTTCTCGGATTTATCAGTATTGTTCTTTGTTGCAGTGTCTTCTGTATTGCTGTTCTCCGCTTTTGCAGCTTCTTCTACTGATTTATTTGCATCTGCAAGTGTAGACATCTGTGCTGCTGTCGCAGACTGTGCCTTTGCCTGCAGCTCTGCCAGTTCTTCTTCCTTCTTCTCAGTATTTCCTTTTCCGGCATCCTGTTTGATTTCAGATTCAAGCACACTGGCACGTCCCTGTATCTGTGTTGCCATACTTCCCTGCACCTTTGCCTGTTTCATGGAAGAATCTGCGGAGATCATCGCCTGCATACTTGCCTGTGACAATCCGGTGTCTTTCTTTTTAGAAGTGTTACTTGTTCCAGCCACCATATCATCCATAGATGACGAATTTTTACTCTGCTGTTCCTTTCTCTGCTCGATCTGGTGCTGTCTTAACTGCTGATTGAGATTGTTAATCTCCTGCTGTATCTCCTGACGCTTTTTCATCTTATCCTCTAATGACATTTCTTCATTCGATGATAAATCCTGTAGCTTCTGCTGTGCATTTGCAATCTGATTCTGAATATTTTTACTTACAGAATCATTCCCCTGTGTCATTCCCATTGTTCCTGTCTGCGTATTTGTCCCACTAAATCCATTGATTCTCATTTTAATCCTCCTTGTTTTGCGAAGCAAAATCCGAGTCCCATGGCGAGGAGAGGATTTAGCCTCCTTGTTTTGCGAAGCAAAATCCGACCCCCATGGCGAGGAGAGGATTTGGCCTCCTTGAGCTTAAATTCTGAAATCCGTTTCCTAAAAAATCTGTACAACATGATTTCTCTTTACTGATTCTTTCGGCATATCTTTCTTTACAATAAACAGCGATGTTGTGAACCGCCCTTTTTTTGTTGTGAAGCAAATAAAAAACACCTCGAAGGTGCTTTTTGTCCTTATTCTACCTGTAACATAATACTTAGAACCACTTCCTGATTCTCCTGCTCTAAAGATATATCTCCCATATACATCCTTGCAACCCTCCGGATATTATGCAGTCCAATTCCATGCTCCTTCCCGGATTTCGTTGTTTCCGGCAGATCACTGTCCTTATAATTTAACTCTCCCTCATATCTGTTCTTTATGGTTATCATAAAAATACTGTTTTTCCGAAAAGAAGAGATACTGATATAAGGATTTTCTCCACTTACATTTTCCATGCAATTATCCAGTGCATTGTTTAAGATCACGCTTAAATCAAATGCATTTAATTTCGTATCCCCCGGATAATGAAAATCTGATATAAAACGAATCTGCTTTTCCTTTGCTTCTCTTAACTTTTCCATCAGAATCACATCAATGACAGGACTCCCCGTTTTTATCTCAGGAGATATTTCATTCCACTCCTTTTTCAAATGCTCCATATATTCTGCTGCATCATCCATATGATTCTCTGCCACAAGATGTTCCAGCATCTGTATATGATTCCCCATGTCATGACGCAGGCTGCGGATATCCTGATACAGCTTTTCCACTTCCCCGATATGCTTTTTCATATTACTGACCTGATTTAATACCAGCTCCTGACCTGTCTGTTCTTCCTGTGCCACCTTCCAGTTTTGAAACATCGTAGTCATAACAAGAATTGCTATGATAGAGATAAAATAATGCACAAAGCTTAAAGCTCCATAAAATCCATAGGTATCTGTCAGGCTCTTTCCTGTATCTTTTTCATAAATATTCAGATAATATTGCAGAATGCCATATCCTGTAACTCCCACAAGAGAAGGTATGATGAGCATTACCAGCTCTTTAACGTTCATTTCATCATTTTTGTATACATATGCTTTATTGATCAGACCGATTGCAACTGCAAGGAAAACGATACAAAGCACAATATCCAGAATTCTCGTTCCAGCATAAAGTCCATATTGCAGCCATTGTCTTCCTGCAATCGTATTCCCAAAAACCAGAGCTTTTGTGATAAAATCATCCAGTCTGTCTGCCATTGCAACCGCAAGCCAACGGATAGAAAAAAATGTCACTGCAAGAAATATTTTCTGATAGATGTTTCTTCTGTCCTGTATATACATCACAAGAAATGCAGCCACAACCCCCAGCATATATGCAGAAAAATTGCCAATCTGCTGCGGTATCAGATACAGCACAGACATAATTCCAATATAAACAATACTGACCAGAGCAGCTTCCCTTTTCTTTTTCATATATGGATATACAAAAACACCAAAACAGATTCCTGTAATAATCAAAATTGCAATAACAGAAAACTTCGATGTGATCATCCAACATCTTTCCACTAAACTCATCTGACTTCATTTCCTTTCCTCTGGTTATACTTCAGATACCTCCTCACAAACTCCGGATAATTCTTTTTTGCAATCAATGCAGTTCCATTTTTCATAGTTACACAAGTTGCATCATATTTTTCTACATATTTAAAATGCACAAGATAGGCTCTGTGTGTTCGGAAAAAATCTGTTCCTGCCATATCACTTAATTCCTGTAATTTACCATAGTATTCAATATCCGTACTTCGTGTATGGATAATAACTTTCCGGTTATACACCTCGGCATACACAATATCACGCAGAAAAATCTTTATATGACTTCCGGCGGTCTGTACCATAATATACTTTTCGTCTTTTTCAAGTCTGGAACTCCTTTTTATGTTATGGACTGCCTTTGTCACAACCTCTTTCAATTTCTCATCGGAAAATGGCTTAACCAGATAATGAAATGCTCCGACATCAAATGCCTGAAAAACATACTCCTCTGCTGCTGTCACAAAAATGAGTATCATATTCTCATTGTCCTGACGAAGCATCTTTGCCGTTTCCATCCCATCCATTCCCGGCATCTGAATATCCAGAAAAAGAATATCCGGCTTACTGCCACTTGCGATCAGTTCATCACCCGATAAATATTTATCTATAACCGCATCCGGCAATAACTTTTTTATCTTTTCTTCCAGTATCTGAACCATAGATACTTCATCATCACAGATAGCTATTTGCATTTTGCCACTTCCTTTTTGTCTGATAAATATATTTATTATATCGGACGAACAGATTATATCTGCCACAGTTGTTGTGAAATGACCTTTTTTTGTTGTGAAAAGAGCAGTAAACCATTATTGGTTCACTGCCCTGTCTTTTAGTCATGTCTGCACTATTAAAGAAATGAAATAAACTCCTTCATTGGTATACGCTGGGATTCGTGTCTATTTGCATCTGCTTTATCTTTTAACTTATCGGAATACTACTTTTATCTAGAGTAGTAGTAATTTATGAACTCAATGCCGCTACCAGCGATGAATATCTTTCCGTTTTTTATCTACTATTTACTAAAACGCAATCAACAATCTAAATCTGCAAATCAATAGTATTTCCTTCATTATTGTTCTTTTCCTTTGATTCCTCTGCGGATATATCTGCCTTTATTTTGCTATAAGAAACATTTCCTTTCGCTTTTTCGCCATACTCTTCCTTCAAACGGGCTAACTCATCATTATAAATTGATGTAAACACTCTTGCTCTTGCAAATTCTTCATCTGTACTTATAGCTTTCCAGTTTCTTGACTCTGGATTATAAGAAAGCGTTTTATTACCTTTTGAATCCCAAAACATACATGCAGCATTCATTTTGCCACCAGTTTTTTTCATGCTTGATTCATATATAGCCTTTCTATCAGGAGATACTGTTTCTCCATGCTGCATACACAATTTTCGGTAAGCATCATCATCCCTTTTTCCAGTAACAAATTCTTTTCTTGCAAGTTCTTTTATTGCTTCGTCAAATTCTTCTTCTGACATCGCAGGTTTATCTCGTTTTGTCATGATAGTATCCCAGTTCGGTTTTGTAAAGTTAATATCCACAGGCTTAAATCTTAATGAAAAATTGCCATAATCACATTGTGCTAACGGATCATTTGAACTTGCTTTTTTCCCGAACATCTGCTGAACCATTTGAGCATATTGCGAATAATTATCTCTTGTTATCTGCATAATATTATTCCTCCATATTGGCATATATTTCATCTGTTCCAAATTCACTAAATTGAAAAATCAAACCTTCCGCCGATTTTATTCTCCTCCGGTTTAATGGAATCCCAGTCAATGTTTTTGATCTTATCCAAAAGTTCTTCTTTTGAATTTGCCTGAACTGTAGTTTTTCGTACTTCGATTTGCTTGGACTGTTCCTTTTTCTTTGCCTCTTTTTCTCCTCAGCTTTCTTTTCCTGAATCTTTTCAAGATATTCTTTCTGACTGGCTGATGATTTTTCCAATTGTGCAAAGAAGGTTGTAGTTCCGTCACTATTAAAAGAGATGCCAAATTTTGTTATTTTTGTATCAGCATCTACACCACCGTTAGTCTTACCAAATGCTCTTTCAAAGCCGAACTGGGCATTGATTTCATCTGACATACGCAAAGCTCCCTCAATGCTATGCATTTTTTCTGCATAATATTTCGGATCAGACGCCATCTTCTCCATTTCTTCCTTTGAGAAAATAACCGTATACTCCTTATCACTTTGGGCTAAAATATCTTTGGCATTATCACCATTTTCAAAATCGGCAACCATAAAATCCATGTCGTTTCTTGATCCACGCAAATTCTCCAGCATTTTTTGTGCCGCTTTACTGAGATTTTTTTCAGCGATGCTTTCAGTCGTATTTTTCTTTAATTTCGTATTTTCTGTTGTTTGTGCTGTTTCTTTTTCTTATTTGCTGTACCAGTCTTGTAGTTGTTCTGGTAACTTGCATAAGCAGCCGTGGTTGTGCTTACATTCATTGACATATCCGTTGTCCTCCTTGTACATATCACATCGTAAATCCGTTTACCTGTTCTTTTCTATATATCGGCATAATTGTTTCGATTATGAATCTTATCATAAAGTTCTGGACTTCACGTGAAAAATCAAAAGTGCCACCTGGCACTGCTCCTATGCTCATTTTTTCCTTGCGCACAATATTTATTTTATGCTCTGGCTTCAAAAGATGGTCTATCCTGATCCAAATAATCCGGCATCTCTCTCAATTCTGAACTTCCATTCTCTTTTACGAAATTATATTCGCTCCAATAAATAGAATAAAATTCATCTTTTTTTGCAAGTTCCGCTGGTGTCATCTCATAGCCCCAGCCATTTCCAAGATTAGATAATACCGTTACTCCCTGATACTGAATTTCAGCACCATAACCACCAGTAGTTAGAATTGGACAATTCAATGTTCCTCCTCCCGCCAGTGCAAACTTCTTTTCAGCAAAATTACTGCTTTTTCCTTCTGCCTTCTCCAAAAAATCCAATAATGATAATTCTCCACATCCTTTGCATTTCGAATTGCCAGTTTGTTTTTTTATAGTATTTTTAGCCTGTTCATATAATTGTTTTCTATCAGGTGCAACATCTGATAGATATTCTGCCCGTAAACCAAGAACCTGTCTGGAAATATATTCGTACTCTGTCTTATTTGCTGTCGTAGCTGCTCGTCGTGCCAGTTCTTTAATTTCACTAACAAATTCCGCATGCGTTTTTGAACTTTTCCCTTTTGTTGGAATATAAGACCAATTCGGTTCTCCGTTACTGCATGAGGAAATTAATTGCTCTTTTCCAACAGTTCCTATACCTGACAATGATATACCCATTAACTCAACTCCTTATGTGACACTTCATAATCACCAAATATGTCATTAATTCTTGTTTCATATGCATACCACCGTGTAAATACAGACATATTCCCCAGGAAATTTTTAACTTTAGAGGTATCTTCTGACTTCGGATAATAATCTTCCATCAAATCCCAGACATTACAAATTTCCCCTTCCGATCCGGTGCGTAACGTCTGAAATGGAACCTTTAAATCGTAATTATTCTCTCCGATTGTTATTTTCAGATTTCCATTAAATTTATTGTCCTCTGTAAAAGATGTTACCTGTTCCTTGAAAAACATCTTAAAATTCTCAGGCGGTATCGCTGATTCCTTTGCCAGACTGCTCCTGCCAGCCTGATTTCTAAACTCAAAATTCCATGTGCTGTTAAAATCAAAACCACCATCTAATGTAAGACTGGAATTTGCTTCGATTTTATCACAGTCAATCTCATCCAAATCCCATTTTTCGATCATTTGCTTGACAGATTCCCTCAATGCCGCATTGGTTTCATTGCATTGATAGTAATAATCTGAATTATAATAAGTCCAGTCACTGTGACTATCAGAATAGTATTTCTCATTCAATGCTTTTCCTTCCTGATAGTTTGCCTGACTTGCTGCCCTTGCATTTTCTTTTGCAAATACCTCATACATCTCACTTACGATTTGCGTATTATCTGCTTCATTGGTTCCGGATGTCTGATGCTGACTTGTCCGATAGGTACGCATGGAAGTACAACATTCCTCAAAATAGGAATTAAGTTCACCCCTGCTCACCTTTCCGGCATAAAAATTGGTCATATGACTGGATATATCTTTCTGCATATCATAGCCAAAAGAATCTCCGAAGTTACTCTTGGGCATCCCTGTCACTACATTAAATTTTTGATAACAGTCACATACATATACCAGTGGTTCTGCCATATATGGATTTATATTTTCATTTTCCTGAACCGCACATTCCGTACTAAATTGAGGGATATTATTCTGCTTACGTTTATTATCATACGGCACGCCATTCACAGAATAATTAGCATTAATCTGCATAGTGCAAGTCCTCCTTATTAATCACGTGACACTTTATAATTAACATAATCACCGTCACTTTCATAATGACTCATTAGATTTTTTGTTTCCTGAACATTGCCATACATTGCTCATTCCCATATAAGACACATTATTAAATCACACATTTTACGCTTTCATATCGAAGTTGCCTTGTGATATTATGTCTTCGTTTATACTGCCAGCCTTTTCTTCACTATTTAATGCTTTTCTCGCCTCACTAAATGCCTCATAATATGTCATTTTTAATGCTGAATGAACCTGTGACTCTGCTTTTGTTTCTTTTTTCTGCCAGCCTACTCCCCCTGTATAGGTCAAAACTTCTTCGCCATCTTCATTGTATACATGAATTGCCGAGCCTGTCCCTGTTCCCTGATATTTTGCCTCATAAGGTATTCCAAACAACATACAGAGCCATTTTTTGTCTGCTTCCTCAACTTCTTTCATTGCTGACATATTACCTGAATTCATTGATTGACTAAACTTTCCAATTAAAGCAGCTCTATTCGGGGCTACTTTGCTTACTTCCGTCTTTCTCAAATTCATAAATGCATTTCCCATATATACATTGTCCTGTGCATCTTTTTTTGCCAGATCAACAATCTTCTCTTTTAAAGAATCCGTTAATTTCCATTTGTTTTTTTCAGAAGATTTAGAAACATTTTTATTCGATGTGTTCCACACTTTTGCTGTGCTATAATTATTTGATATTTCCATTTAATTGAATCACCTCTCTGTTCTGTCATTTATGTAATCATACAATTCCTTATATGACAGATAACCTGATAAGTTGTTCGAATCATATTGTAACTGCATAAATTCTTTAATCATGCTCATATAGTCTTTCTTTTCATTTATGCTGTCAGAATCATAAGTGATGTTGCCATTCACACCACCAGCCGCATTCATGAAATCTCCAAAAGCATTTTTCGTAAAGCCTTCTACATCACTATATGTTGTATATGCAAGCATTTCCAAATAACTTGCATTTCTTGGATTAACACCATTTATCTGTACATTTGTATCTGTGTAATTTCCTTCTTTGTCCCAATATCTTACCCTGTATTCCGGGTTCGCCGAATCATATGTATCTGATTTATATACAGATGCACTACTGCCATCCGGAAATCCTATTGCTGTTAATGCATTTCCACTATCTCCCGTTCCCGACATATGTAATGTAATATTAGAAGATGTACTACTTACATTTGATAACAAACCAGAATTCATACCGTTTGCTTTCGCAGTGTTTCTTTTTGTTCCTGTATAATAATTTGAATAATTATAACCGTTAATTCCTGCTATACTCATTTTCGTTTCCTCCAATTATTTTCATTCCTCTGTCATTCGGAATCTATTCACTCTCCATAGCATAATAATCCCAAATACCATTAAGCATTTTCCGATCACCATCTGATACATTCAGATTTAGCCTTAAATCTTTCCAATCACCCGAATACTGCTGCGATAATTTCTGGTTATCCGACTGGATGGCAGATAAAAATGCCTGATATGCCGAATTTTGGATAACCCCCTTTTCTTTAGATCTTGCAGTATTCTCCTGGTTCTCACCTATGTTCTGTTCATTTGCTGTCTGTTCACTTCCTTTATGGTAAACTACCGATGGTGTAAAATCCTGTAATTCTGACCAGATTTCTGTGGAAGTTGCCATAAAATTACTGTGATTTTCATATGCCTGATTCAGCATATCCAGTTCTTTTTCTTTGGTTAATTCCTCAATTTTGCCCGATTCCGTCACATAATACTCTTGCTCATAATCTTGTGCCGCATATTTTTCTTCAATGCTGTTTTTCATTTTGTTATATGCTTTTGCCATTCTGTTTACATGATGTTCAAAAGTATCTGACTTCACCCCCTGTGTCGTATCTTCCTTTGCAAATACCTCTGTTACTTCATTTTCAAACCGATTGACATAATCCATAAAACTAACTGATGATAAATGCTTAAAGATTTCCTGCCCTGTCTTTGAAATAGAAAGTGTATCTGTGTACTGTGTCATTTTCTTTTCTAAATCTGCCGGAATATTTTGCTTTGTATTTTTTCTGCTGTTTTGTTCGATTGCAGAATATGTAATATTCATATTATTATAAATCTTCATAACTGGTCTCCCCTAAAAGCCTTACCTGTACTCATATATTCACTTGTTTTCGCATTAATCTGTGTCCCTGCATTATCAATTATTTTTTGATTTGTTTTTTGGGCTGAAGCTATATAGGATTTCAAATCAATACTTTTGTCAACATTTGTATTATGTGTTCTTCCTTTCGTATTTTTTACAAGCTTTTCCTTTCCTGATGCGCTTATCGTTAAAGTATCTCTTGTACCGCTGCAACCTGCATCTTGACTTCTTGTAGTTTTTCGTTGTTGCCCATACAGCGTATTAATGAATGACTGATTGGTATAAATTCGACTGTTAAAAAAAATATTCATAATATCACCAATATCCTTAATATAACTTATATCATGTTCCATTCTTTTATAGTTTTATCGGCACTATTCTTCTCATATTTTATACGCTCTGCACCAACTACGATTTTTTTGCACCAACTACGATTTGAGCACAAAAAAGGACGAAACCGCCCTTTTCATGAATTCAGAAACAAATCTGCTACAAATCTGTTTCCATCCTGTTTTAATTGTAAATCCCCATCATACTTATCTATGCTCTGTTTCACATTTAAGAGTCCTATCCCTCTGCCTTTTCCCTTATCTGATACCGGCATACGTTTTTTCCATTTTACCTTTCCACAACTGTTTTCTATATGAACTACCGTCATCTTATGATAGGCACTGATTTTAATAAAAATGTATTTGTCTCCGTCAGCATTTGCGGCAGCTTCAATCGCATTGTCCAGCAGATTCCCGAAAATAGTTGTTATGTCTATCGGCTCTATGTAAGATAATTCTACATTGTCTATCTTAATGTCCGAATGTATCCCTTTCTCCTGCATGACAGCATTTTTATCTGTCAGCAGAATGTTCAGTATCGGATTCTCTGTGTAAGATATAGGAATCAGTGGTGCCAGTGTACTTCTGATTGCCTCTGCATATTCGCCAGCCGTATGCTCCCTCTCTGTTCCATACAAATTCTCGATAGCCCTGATATGCTTATCCACATCATGTAATATCCGTACTGTCTGACTATATTTTTCATTCTGTGCAAGATAATACTCATACTGCATTTTTGCCTGTTGCTCCAATGCCTTTACGCGGTTTTCATAGTATCTCTTTTCGTCTGCCATTTTGACATAATACAAAAGATACAGGTCAGCCAAAACGATGCAACCCATATTTACCGCTGACAGATAGCTTTTCTGTCCATCCCTGAAATTCTGCACAATCACAAGCATATTGACCAGACTGTAAAAAAGCAGGATTCCATATATGATATATTGTTCTCTGGAACAGGCTACCTCTGTCCTTTTTATCAATCTGTTTATCAAAACATAGTATAGGAAAATCAGCACTATCTTTGAAAATGTCACTTCCAGACAATATTGCATGACCACATCAATATTTGATATTCCACAAATCTGCAAAAAACAGTGTAACAGAAGCACTCCCAGCGTTTCACATACAGACATACATAAAACCAGTACTTCACACTCAGTGATTCTACGGATTGGTCTGTCTGCATCTTCGTAATACAGAAAATATACCGTTACACCAACTCCAACAAACCATATCAGCAGATTCAATATTGCAAAGTTCAGCATATTTATGCCAAATGCAGTGATTCCCATCGCTATCTCTGCTGCTATGTACAAAGTTTTATTGCTGTAACTTTTCTTATATCTTTCATTCATAAATTGAAAAAGAATTGTACAGATAATAAAACAGGAAAGTCCATTACATATCGCAAGTAAAATCTTATCCATCTTCTATTCTCTCCTCTGGGTTTTCTGCAAAAATTTATTCATTTCTTCCCGGAAATCAGAGTTTCTTTTTTGTGCAAGGGACAGTTCTTTCCCATTGTCCAGATAAATATGAAATCCCTGTATCTTCTCAATATGTCTCAGATTTACAAGACAGCCTCTGTGATTTACCGCAAAATCATATGGTTGTAATTCTTCCACAAGGTTTTCAAATGTACATTCACATTCATATCTGCAATCTTCCAGAATAATTGCTGCTTTTCTGGATCTTTTTATGTACTCAAAATATAATATCTCGTTTAATTTCAAACGCACACAACCTGCTTTTGTTCCTGATTCATCTAGTATTTCAAATTCCTTTTCTATTTCCGGACATTTCTCCTGCCCCAGAATTTCCATAATCTGCGTTTTCATTTCTTCTTCATTGATCGGTTTACACAAAAAAGAAAACGCATGTACCTTATTAATCGCCTGTGCCATGTATTCTTCATAACTGGTAATGTATATAATTTTTATATCATGATTTTTTTCTTTCAGCTTTCTTCCGAGCGTAATTCCGCCCAGTTCTTCCATGGAAATATCCAGTATTCCGATATCAATCTTGTCATTATTGTTCAGCAGCTCATTCGCCGATAGAAATGACCGAATCTGATATTGAACCTGATATTCTGAAAGAATTTTATCCAGCATCAGCGCCGCTTTGTCAAGATCTTCCTTATCATCATCGCATATTGCTACTTCTAACAATCCATTCTCCTCCCTGTAATAACTTTTATTTTTCTATTATACCATATCGGCACTTTTTATAATTGCCGATATGGTATGGTCATCAAAATTATTTTTACCTTCCCTCTCTGCCTCGTTTCCTTGTACCCTGTCTGCCATATGCCTTCGTTCCATGGTATTTCTTTCTGGCTTCCAGTTTCTCTAAGAATTCATCATATACACTCATCTTATAACGGATACTCTTCATCTTAGCCGCACCATATCTCATCCTGTTCTTATATGCTTCAAACTCCTGTGACGTGTCCTCTGTTGGCGGCGGAAGCTGTCTGACACGCTCATGCATTGACATCTTCGTATAATCTGGTGGTATCTCCTGCTCTTCTTTATGGGAAGTCGGTTCTGTCTGTTCTTCTGATGCTATTCCCTGCCACTCCCGATTAAATTCATCAAACGCAGCACCATAGAACACTTTCTCCTCGTCATCACGAATGTTCTCTTTCTCACAGAACCGGTCAAAGCCCTCATATACACTGATATCCCCTTCTGTCTTTTCATATTCCTTTTGAACACTCCCTGCTGTATCTATACCGACACTTTCCTTAACATCAGATATATCCCATTCCGCATAATCATCATATCTTCCAGATTCCTGTTCAATATCAGCCTTTATGCGTTCATACTCCAGTCTGCTCTTTTCCTTCTTTTTCAGACATTCTATGCAATAGTTGTCTTCTGATTGGAGACTCTAGAAAAAGTGACATGATTACTGCAGAGATCGTCATGCAGGCAATCAATAATAATGAGATTTAGCAGTAAAAGCAGGGCAGCCTGCTTTTATTGTATTTTCCCTGATCTCTTAATCTGCATCATTTTTTATGTCGATCAGATAACTTGCAGATGTTGGTGCAGACAATCTGCGGATGCATAACAAATAAGATCTAAATCAGGTGCATCTAATTTGACGGACAACATTATATTCTCTGATCTTCTCTGTCATAATAAAATCCTCTCTTTCTTAAATTGCATACTTTTCTTTTACCTCTTCTGCTGTTGGGAAAATTCCGGTATCAACATATACTTTGTTTTCCCCGGCAACTACCTCTGCGATAT
Source organism: Roseburia rectibacter (assembly GCF_014287515.2). Classification (NCBI taxonomy): domain Bacteria; kingdom Bacillati; phylum Bacillota; class Clostridia; order Lachnospirales; family Lachnospiraceae; genus Roseburia; species Roseburia rectibacter. The sequence continues at coordinate 1,622,865 of NZ_CP092473.1, read as the reverse complement.
GCGTATCATTATCTGCCATAAGCAGTTTTTCCGCTTTTGCACTCGCATTCTCCAAAGCTTCTTTTATCTCAGCCTCCTGCACCTTTGCACGGATTGCTTTTGTTTTTGGCATGAACTTTGCCCTGCGCCGCCTCTGATACATGGCATTGCGCTCACGAAGTCTTTGTTTTTCCTTTATTTCAGCCAGTTCTTCTTCCGTCAGTTCCTGTGCCGGAAGTTCCACTTTACCGATGAAGTTAAGGTAAATCTCTATCTCCATCACACGCTCGCCATCAATCTTTTCCGCTTTGTGGACAAGTATCTTATCCACAAATTCATTGATGATGACAGGTGTTAATTCCGTGATATCCGTGTATTTATGGACTAATGCCAGAAATTCCTCCGTCCGGTCTGTATCCTCGTCATACTGCGTAAGCTGCTCCCTGCATGCCTTAATGGACTGTTCCAGTTCTGCCTGTTCTTTTTCATACCCTGCCGATAGCATTTCATATCTTTTGTCAGGCAGTCTGCCAAGGGCATTGTCCTCATACACTTTTTTAAGAAGGATATCAAGCTCTGCATACCGCTTCTCCTGATGCTTTAACGCAGCCTTCAGCTTCTTCGCCTCACTCTGTTCCCGGATTTCTAATGCACTGCGGATGCTTTCGACAAATGCTCTCTCATCCATCCTTACACTTTTACACGCATACTGAATGGTTTCAAGCACAAACTGGTCAATCACCTTTGCCTGTATATTGTGCGAACAGCAGACCTTTCCTGACTGGTCATGGCTGTTATTATAATTGCCGCAGTTATAACAGGCTGGAGTTGTTCTGACACTGCCATCCGGCAGTCCTCTCCATTTTCTTCCGGCACGCTTTCCCTCATTACGATAATGCATCTTTCCACCGCAGTCCGCACAGAAAATCTTACCCACAAACGGATTTGACTCGCCCTCTGTGTTTATCCTGCGTTTGGTCTTTCTAAGCTCCTGCACCATATACCATGTTTTTCTGTCAATGATCGCCTCATGGGTATCCGTAAAGACCACTATCTCGTCACTATCATTTTTTACAGCAGTCTTATCCTTATAGGAAAGCTTCTTTGTACGGAAATTCACTGTATCTCCCATATATTCCGGTTTTTCAAGCATTCTTACGACACTTACTCCTGCCCATTCATATGGCTTTGACATATCACACCGGTTCTTATCTTCCGGATCTTTGATATATCCGTATGGCGGATTGTTGGTAATTGGTTTCCCGTCCCTGCCCTTTGCCTGCAATACCGCCTTTATCTTGCGGCTGCAGTCACGCAGATACCATTCATTCATGATATTTAAAAAAGGGGCGAATTCGCTGCTGGTGTTAATATCACTGTCAACACCATTAGAGATAGCAACGAAATGGACACCTTTTTCCCGAAAGAATACCTCCGTGTAAAATCCTACCTGTAGGTAATCCCTCCCGACTCGGCTCATATCCTTTACAATGACTGTGCCAATGCTTCCGTCTTCAATCTGTCGGAGCATTTCCTTCCATCCCAGTCTGTCAAAATTTCCACCGGAATATCCGTCATCTGTAAAATGCACCAAATCGGTATATCCATTACTCTTTGCATAGTCCTCCAGCATTTTCTTCTGGTTCACTATACTGTTGCTGTCTCCCGCAAGCTCATCGTCCCTTGAGAGTCGCTCATAAAGAGCAGTTATTCTGTTTTTCGATTTGTCAGTTGTCTGTCTGGTTCTGTTCATGCCGAACTCCCTTCCGGCAACTGACTTATTTGTGGTAGCTCTATCTTATCATAATCCGCTTTCTCTGTCAGCACCTCTCTTGAAATAATGTGGGAAATCTTGCCCGAAAAGGTATCTGTACTGTTTTTACTCGTTAATACCCTGATTTTGTAAACTGTCCCACCAATCCTGCGATAAAAAAATCCAGCTTCACATGAGCCGGACTTTCTATCGCCATTATTTAGTTTTTCTGCCTCCATAATCAATCCTTGCCTTTCTCTCTGATAAAAATTATAATTGTTTCATGCTTCCGCTTCGTGTAACCGAAGCTTTTGTTTATCCATACTTCATATCCTTTTTGCTCCTTTCTGTAATTGCTTTAGTGATAAAAAGAATTACTCTCTTCACTAATAGGAGAAATACGGCTACAAAATCGGAAGTGTTTTGAAATTATTTTTGAAAAAATTTTTAAGGACTGATTAAATTGCCAAAATATGAGGAACTAAAAGCTTTCCGCAAACAAAACTTAATACCGGAATACAACGATTCTTCCAGTGAGAAAACTATGCTGCACAGGGAAGCCCGTGCATTGGCAATCAGCCGTCTTGAAGAAACTGCACGAACCGAGGAAGAATTTGCAAATGTTATATCGTGGTGGGATAAACTTGATGACAACAGGGAACGCAGAGAGCGCTACCATGAAATCGGACGCTCTGAAGTACCGCTTGAATGGCACGCCTCTGATTATATCCTGCCCGGTAATGCCAACTATGATATGGTGCTGTGGCAACAGATACTTGCCGGCGATTTTATTGATTATATCTTTGATGAGCCGGATTACATCCATGAGCTTGTACGCAGTCAGGATTTATGCCTGATATTAAAGAATATGAAGGAACACCAGAAACAGCTTTTGTACTATGTGATTGTCCGGTCATACTCCACTCTCCAATACGCTGAGCTGAATGGAAAGACTGACCGCAATGTGCATGGTGTAAGGGAAACTGCCATAAAGCAGATAATAAAGAAATATAAGACTGCTATTGAAACAAGGCTGCTTCATCTGCCTTGGACACTTACATTGGACGAAAAATATTTTCTTGAAAATGGGGCAAGAACTAAAGACGAAAAGAATTCTGAAAAACAGTGACTATGCTGCCTGAAATATATAACAGGGTAATATGATACTTTTAATGTTTTGTCAAAAAAAAATTGCGTTGAAATTTCAGAATGATAACCCTTGACCTATAATGTGTAATCGAATAGAATTGTTAATAGATTACAGTTTCTTTATATAGAAGTTATACGAATTGAATTTCAGACGATTGCTCTGATTCCAGTTAAATCAGATTGGAGTCTTTTCATGAAAAATCTATTTGAACATACCAGTTCCCCATGGATACGGTACAGTAGTTATGAATACAGCACTGCCGAAGATGGAACATTGTATATTGTAGTATCTGCGGATGCCAAACCAGAAATGTATAATCCTATGAAAGATGCAGAATCACTTGTACTGGATGCTGTCAACATCGGTTTGTAGGTCATGCATAAAGCGCCTGAAGATGAACTGAAAAGTATGGTACTTCGTTTCATCAATTCCTACGGATTTTTAGGCTTTATGACTGCACTTCCGACAACTGCGGAATTTATCACCTATGAATCTGTATATCTTCCGAAAAACCACTTTATTAAAGAAGAATCTCTATCAACAGAAAGTTATCTCGATTACTTTTATCCGTTTGATAAGATGGATTTTCATAAAAAAGGGATAGAATCCAGTTGGTCAGTATCTGACAGGAATGGCATTGCAATCGCACTTGCAACGGGAAAGAATCCACAGGCTGTTACGATGAGTTTTCAGAAGGAATATGCAGAACGCTATGACTGGCTGGTGAAAGAATTTTCCGACTGGGCATTTACCTTTACCACAAGTTTCTTATATTATATGGACTACGACAGTCTTGATGAACAGACAAAAAACCTGTATCGTCAGGGTATGTCTGCATTTGGCGGAATATCCCCGACTTACCATATCTCATTAGTGGAAAATGCCCCGGTTATCGTATGGAACTTCCATTCCCTGCTCGTCATGATCCAGATGTGCTTTTCTTTTATGCTTACGGATTCTGACTGCGATATGGAGCTGTGTAAGCACTGTGGCAGGGCATTTATCGCAAGCCGTAAGGGAAATGAGTTCTGCTCTCCGAAATGCAAGAATCAGTATAATGTCTATAAGACAAGGGTTAAGAAAAAAGAAGAATAGCTCCAATATACAAAACAAAGACGGCAAATCATCAACAACTTGTTGACGATTTGCCGTCTCTTATTTTTGCTAATGATAGTTACGCCATTGCAGACTCTCTCTTCTTAATAATCGCCTCAACTTCATCAACACCTGTTTCAGCTACATCTGCGATCTGATCCAATGTATAACCCTTTTTATACATATTCAGAATAAACTTTTCGCTTGTTTTTTCAGTAGCTTTTTCAGTAGCTCTTTCTTCAATTCCTGTACTCAGATTACACATAATTCTCACATCCTCTCTGAATTCTTGACTGATTGGAATATTATATTCATGTTCTATAATATCCAATTTTTCCTGTTCTTTCAATTCACTTGAAAGTAATGCTCCAATCAACCGGTGCATTTCATATTTTTCATCATGTTCCGGAATCTCATTTGTGATTCCTATTAACACAATGTTTAACAGATCGAGATTACCTTTCCAGTTACATGGTTTTAACATCTCATCTTTTGTCAAATGGATGTGGCTTAAGCTGTTATCATCCATGTTCATACATATCCATATGCTGAATACCTGCTTAATGTCGTCGTAGTTAGTATTTACAAAATCTCTTTCCTTTTGTGACGAAATCAGAATACCTCTGTCGCATTCTGCCATATTTGCCAATCTGATAATTGCTTCCATCTTCCAATTCCAAATCTGGAATCAATACATCGCCTTCCCAATGATATGTTAACTCCATACGCTGCTCCTTCCTTTGTGCTAAATGTTTACAGTTTCAATTAAAAGAGTATCACCTTCTTAATACAACATCTGCAATCTATCATTCACCACAAATGAGCCAGCCGCCTATGTTGTGTTATATCCGCGAACAATGAGCCAAGCTGACACGCTGGCGTGTCAATTTGGCGAATGTCGCGAGAGTCAAATGCTTGCATTTGACTAGCAGATGGAGGTTTCCGCTAAACAACACTGTTTTGGGAAATCTGACATCTACACTTCACAACATATCACTTCATTTCCGTAAGCCTGTGCCGTATCGATATGACGGTATCAAGGCTGACTGCCGCTTTCACTGCCTCTGCTGCCGCATTGTCTTCAATAAACCATGTTCCAAGTCCAAGCTGTGGAATCTTTACACCATTATTTAATGTTATCATTTTATCTGTCATCATGAATGATACCTCCTTTTTCCGAAGAGCATATTCCATGAAGTGAACTTCAAGTCAAGTATTTTCTTTCAATTTTTTCACTTTTTATTTTTCAGATACTTTTTTGTCTGCAGCCTTGCATACATACATATTCCGATCTGCCGCCGCGATCACATTTTTTAACTTTTCATGTTCGCCAATCGAATAACCGACTGCTGCGGTGATCGGTATTTCACAGTCCACCTGCACGGCTGCAAGTGTCTGTTTCCAGATTTTTATCATCTTTTCTGCCGTTTCACCGGTTCCTCCGGGAATAAGTGCAAGCATTTCATCACCACCGTACCGGAATGCCATACCGGTGTCACCTAAAGCAATCCGTATTGACTGCGCTGTTTTTACGATCATCTGGTCGCCTGCAAAATGCCCATAAGTATCGTTCACATGCTTTAAGCGGTTAATGTCCCAGTAAATAACAGCGATCTGCTGGTAATCATACGTCCTTTTCTCAATGATCGAAAGAAGTTTATTTTTATTATAGAGTCCGGTCATCTCATCCGTTGCAGCCTTCTGCTCCATCTTCATTGCACTTTTCAATGATTTCCGTATCACCTTGTTTACAATGTTCGATACAAACACAAATGAAATCGCCATGAGACAACGCGGCAGTACATAATATAACGCAATCGTCATACCCGGATCATCGTTAACCTGATTCAATAGAAAAATACCGTTTTGTGAAGAATTATCTAAAGAGCTCGTGGTAAGCAGCACCATATTTGCATCACAAACACCATAATAATACCCGGCATAAGTGCTGACTATAATCGAAAAAACCGTAAGCACAAATGTATAGATGGATAGACGTTTCGACGTATACATGCCTGCTATGATGATCGGCACCACAATAATAATGACCATGTGATATGTCAGTGAAATACTGGCAGCCATGATAATGAGGCTGATCGATGTTATACTGACATACTTTGTCAATGGATGCTCAAGTCATAACAACAGCAAAATCACAATATACAGGACAGCTAAAAAGCACCCGGTAAAATAACCTCTTGCAAAAATCGTTTTATCAACAATAAAAATTCCAGCGCAGTTTAACAACATTTCCACAGAATAGACAGCAATGCAGAATATAATAAAACGGAATACATAAATATTCTGTGTCACATTCTCTTTTTCATCATCTGGATCTTTACTGAATAACTTATGTATGGTAACATCCCATTTTTCCATTCACTGCACCTTACCCTTTCGGCTGATACCGGATATCCGACACATGATACACCGTAATAAATGCTTTCGGATCTTCATGATTCATATAATTCATTAATTTCTGATACTCATTTTTATCCACGATGGTAATAATCTCGTTGCGTTTCTGCATATTGTAAGCACCGATTGATTCATAGATTGTTGCCCCGCTGTGCAGATCATTGATGATAAAATTACGGAGTTCCTCTTCCTTCTCTGTAATAATGCATACACGGCGTTTGATATTATAATCAAAAATGAAATGATCTAAGATAATTCCATTAAAATAAGTTCCTAAAATACTGAGTACCACTGTCTTTTTATCATAAACAAAGGCTGCTGAAAGTGCAACACACATTCCTGATACAGACATTGCCCTTCCGAGATCCATATGCAGATATTTATTCATGATCTTTGCCACGATATCGAGTCCTCCTGACGATGCGTTACGGTTAAATAAAATACTTAACCCCACACTGACTACTAAAATATAGCATAATACATCCAGTTCCTGACTGTCTGTCATCGATCCGAAATCAGGAAAAACTCTTTCAAATACACCTAAAAATACCGGAAGCATGATGCTTGTATAGACAGTTTTCACTCCAAATTCCCTTCCACAGGTAAAAAAGCCGATGATAAGAAGCACCACGTTCAAAATCATGGTGATCGCCGACAACGGCAGCTGAATGAAATTTGAAAGCACGATTCCAAGACCGGAGATACTGCTGACAGATGCATGACTTGGCACCAGAAAAAAATACACTGCCGCCGCAATGATCGCCACTGCTGCTGTTAAGATCGCAGTCTCCTTCATAATCTCTATATAATTCACTTGTTTTTTCATAATGCTCCTCATTTCCATGCAATTTACTGCTAAGATATTTGCCAATGCAAATTGCTGTTTTTCTGATCATACTAGGTTTTCTACTTTGTTTTCCTTTGATGAAACACGGGATTTTTTATCAGCATTACGATCAAAGGTATCACCATGATGATCCATGTGACCGGTTCTGTCCAGATGACACCCCAGTAACCGAAATACCGGACAAAGACCGCTGTAAACACGATCTTACATATCATTTCTATAAAACTTGAAAGTATCGGTGTCTTATAATCTCCCACGCCCTGCATCGTATTCCGCAGGATCACGATCCACACACAGACCATTTCAAAGAGCATGTCCACCCGCAGATAGGTCGTTCCCCAGTACAAGATTTCTGCATTCTGTGTACTTGCGATAAAACTGACCAGATAACCGGCAATCGTATACGCCATGATCATTACCATCACTGCCCAGCCACATCCGAGCAGCAACGCTGCCTTTAACCCGGAAGTAATCCTGTCATATTTTCCGGCACCATAATTCTGCCCGCTGTATGTTGCCATGGTAGAACCAAGTACTGTGACCGGGAGTCCCCATATCTCGAATATTTTTCTTGCCGCTGTATGTGCCACGATCACAGATGTTCCAAGTGTATTGATCCCGGTCTGTAAGATCAGTGTTCCAAGATTTACAAGGCTCGACATCATTCCCATGGAAAGCCCGCCGGACAGCATCGCAAATACTTCTGATTTGTTCAGTTTAAAATGTCTGCGCTCCACCTGAAGGATTGGGAAATGCTTTTTGATATGTATCACACAGAGTACCACCGATACGACCTGCGAGATCACAGTCGCCACTGCCGCTCCGCCAACGCCCATGGAAAATACCAGAATACATACATAATCTAAAATCACATTCAGCACCGCCGCTAAGATCAAAAAGATCAGTGGTGTCATGGAATCCCCGATTGCGCGCAGGACATTTGCACACATATTATAAGCAAGCGTTACGAACATGCCGAGCACCAGAATACTGATATAAGTATACGCCATCTCTTTTTGTTCTGCCGGCACATGCATTACCGTAAGAAGCGGTCGTAAGAATACAAACACTCCTGTTACCAGTATGGCTGCCGTTATAAATCCTAAGAGAATCGTTCCCGCAACACTTCTTTTTAATTTTTCTGTGTCTCCTGCTCCAAAATACCTTGCAGTCACAACCGAAAATCCAAGTGTCATTCCATTAAAGAAACCGGTTAACAGGTTATAAAGGATTGAGACAGAACCGACTGCTGCAAGTGCGCCCTCGCCAAGCGTGCTCCCAACGATTTTTGTATCGATCAACCCATAAAAAAGCTGAAATAAATTGCCTAAAAACACCGGAATCGCAAACTGTAAGATCAGTTTTACTGGTTTTCCATCTGTCAGATTTGCACCATTTCGTTTCATTTTATTTTTATCTCCATATTAATCTCCATTCTTGCGCTGTTTTTTCAATAAAAACAGCGTTTTTATTTGCATCACAAGTTTGTGAGAAGCACAAATCTTGCGTGTGAAAAATGTATTTTTCACACTATGTTCTTCATATTATCTGAAATCTCCGTCCTTTTTTCTGCTCTCAAAATAAATAAAATGATCGATTGCATCTAAAATATCGGAAAAATCTTCCTGCGGCGCAAGGTCAATATAACGTTTTAAAAGCTCCTCTTCCTGATCTTTGTATCTTCCATAAAAAATATCATACAGGTTATGCCCGCGCAGATAGATTTTTATCTCCTCCATATGTTCTTTAATGTCGGATACACTCTGCATCTCATATCCTAATACTTCTGTCAGATGTCTGCCACTGCTGAGACGATACAGATATTCCTTCCATTTATCAAACAGCGTCTCATAAAATGCCTCCTCAGATGCGACCACTCCGAGTTCCGCCATCACTTTCGGATTAAAGAAATAGTTTTCAAAGGAATAATATTTTAAGATCAGAACATTCTCCGGTCTTACCTTTGGCAGTGTGTCGACATCCTCTAAACTCCGCTGTTCATAATAACGGCAGAGCTGTTTTCCTAATTCCATCCTGTCTTTTCCATCTCCGTCACGTATCATCAGAAACTGGTCACGCAGATAGATCTGATTCATATATTTCAGATTGGCATAAGTTTTGATATTTGTACAACTGTTTGTCGTGATGATCGCAATTCTTGAAAGTTTTCCATTTTCATCATAAGTCTCTGAATAATACTTCCGGATCAGAAGCGGCAGACGGCTCTTATCCTGCTTGCCTTCCACGATAAATACGAAATTCACATTCATCAGATCATTTGCCGTATAACCAAGGTCTTCAAGGATCGCACTCACATCCGTCTTTGCACACATCTTTGAATATCCTTCGCCATCTAAAACAATCTGTCTTATCTGCCTGCTGTTAAAATTTGCCAGCAAATTCGGCGAGTGCGTGGAAAAAATCACCTGATTTTTTCTGGACAGACGGTATAAAATCTCACCGGAAACCTTCTGAAGTTTCGGGTGAAGAAATATCTCCGGATCTTCGATCATAAGAATACTTGGAATCCGCCCTTTCGTCCCCGTATAAGTCTCAAGTAAAGACAACATATAAATGCTGCGCATGCCTTTTCCCATCTTCGCTACCGGTCTGGTCAGATTCTGCGCCGGATTATGGATCTCCGTCGTAACTTTTAACATCCGCTCCACATCGCGGTTCATGGAATAAAGGATTTCATCCTGTCCGCCGTTCTTCTTATAATTCTGGTTTACTTTTTTCGCAAATTCATCCAGATTCAACTGGTAAAGTTTATAATCTAACAGCTTTGCTGTCTCAAATGCATCCAGCTCTGCAGGCGACTTTTTCTCGATCAGACCAATACAGGAAAAACAGTGGCCGCATTTTTTTGCCTGATTAAACATACAGGTGTCCGCGCGCATCCGCTTTAACAGCTCATCCTCCTGAAGCATTAAAAGATCTCCCTGAAGCTGATTTAGATCACGCTCTGCATCCAGATAGTATATCTTTGGAAATATCTGTGGGATGCAGGAATTATTTTTGTGCTCCTTATCCTGATACCGCACCCATCCATCCCTGTGCGCGATAAAGGTAAACTGCAGCGCACCGCCTTCTTCGTTATTTTCTTTTACCGAAAAAGAAGGCAGCTTTTTGCAGAAATCTTCAAACCATGTCTCATATCTTTTATACTGGCTGACCACGCCATTCTGATGCAGCCATTTCAGATCTTCATCCAAAAATTCCAGTGACAGATCCATCTCGATATTGGCGCTGTCCCCGTCAAAATCTTCCGAAGAAATGCGATAGTCTCCAAAAGCCGCACGGATCGCCTCTAAGATTGTCGTCTTTCCGGTATTATTCTGCCCTACTAAGATCAGCGCATTTTCAATGTTATCGATCTTCATCTCATGGATTGCTTTAAAATTTTTAATATGGATACCGGTCAGCTTCATTTCCGTCTCCCTTCCTGCATCATTCTTTTCTTTTTTATTTTAACACCGAAATACCCGTCCGTCATCCATCTTTTTCCTTCCATAACTTATCAGTCATATTAAAAAATATAGTATGAAATATAAGTTCTTCTTTACAATGTTATAGCAGTGTGCTATAACAGAACTTGTCAAAACTAATATTTCATATTAGCAGAGTAGAACTCTGTGCGTTAAGTGCCATGTGAACAGGGAGTTGTCACACGGACGAAAAACAAAAGCAATGCTTTTGTTTGCGGTACAGAATTCGCATCCCGCTGCTGCATAAAGGTATATGTCTCCTCTATGCGGTTTTAGGAAACTGCTAAGGAAGGAGGCTTTTTTTATGAAAAAATTAAAAGAACTGTATCAACAATCACTAAAAGAGCTGTGTCGCACAAAGACGATCGTGCTCTGTGGACTCTTAGCTGCACTCGCCATCGTGCTTAGTCTTGTGGCAAGTATCCAGCTTGGTCCCTACATCAAGATCGGCTTTTCCGGTCTGCCGAACCGCATTGTCGAATTTTTGTTTGGTCCGGTTGTCGGATGCCTGTTTGGCGGTGCACTTGACCTGTTAAAGTATGTCTTAAAGCCGGATGGTCCTTTTTTCTTTGGATTCACCTTTAATGCCATGCTTTCCGGTCTGATCTACGGCAGCCTGCTCTACCGTCGTCCAGTCTCCATCAAGCGTATCGTGATCGCCGAGTTTTTTGTAAAGCTGGTCATCAACTGCGGTCTGAATACGCTCTGGATCTCCATGCTTTACGGCAAAGGATTTATTGCACTGCTCGGCCCGCGTGTGATCAAAAACGTGATCATGCTGCCGATCGACAGCTTTATCTTATTTTTCGCCCTGACTTACGCCAGAAAAATCGCAGCACAGTTTGGATTTTTCACAATAACAACAGGTGCCAAAGAGCGCGCCTGACAGGAATCCGATTTCATTAAAACAAGAACAACTTCTGCCCGTAGGGCTTTTTATGTAATAGGGAAAGACACTCCTTCACTACTCTGTGAAAGGGTGTCTTTTTAAATAATATCGGATTCCATACACATCTGCAAGCAGCCATCCGATCGGGATTGCCACCCAGATGCCGATCACTCCTATTCCGGCTATTTTCGGCAGTGTGTATGCCAGAAGAACTCTTGTTCCAAGTGAAATGATCGTCAGTATCAGAGACATTTTCGGAATATTCACCGCCCGGTAATAACCGTAAAGCATAAAAAGTACACCGATTCCGATATAACATGCCCCTTCAATCCTTAAATAGGTCACTCCGACTTCTATGATTTCTTTCTTACCCGCTCCCACAAATGCAGACATTACGACCGTGCCAAAGCTGTTTACGACGGATAACATATATGATAATAGATCATCAGTCCCACTCCCGATATATACCAGGAAATGGTCGTCGCCTCTGCAGTCCCTTTGATTCCCACCGCTGCCATCGCATCCGATCCGATATATCTGCCAACGATCCAGGTATCTGCCAGATTATAAAACTGCTGCATGACATTGCCAAGCATGAGCGGCAGTGCAAACATCCACAGCTTCGATGTGATATTTCCTGTTGTAAGATCCTGCTGTAACATACTAATCTTCATTTTTACACTGTTTTTAAGCACAAATCTTGCGTGTAAAAAATGTATTTTTCACACTATCCTCATTTTTTGCTGTTCTTTGTACATTCCATATTTGTACAAAAATACACTACCACGTTTTCCGCAGTCCTTTCGGATAATGATTTTTCATGACTCCACCAGCCAGTTTTCCCCAGCCGGTACTAAATCCAGCCGCCGTGATCAGGTACCAGCCCTTTTCACCATCATAAGAAAATGTTCCACCGTTTAAGTAACTGCGGATCATATCTCCATCCGAAGCTAAATCTGCAGCATAACGAACCTGTTCTTTTTTCAGTGCCAGAGCAAGTGCATGGGATGGCTCCAGACGATTCTTCTTTAACGTTCCAAGATGTAGTCCCGGACGTAAGACTTTAAGACCTTTTACAGACGGCATACCCTTCGGTGCAAGGTAAAGCTGATCTCCAAACTTCAGATATGTACCATTTTTCTCCAGTCCGGCTAATGTCTGCGGATCTAATGTATCTTTCGCAAAATCCAAAAATTCTACAATTCCCTTTCCCTGTACTTTCAGATCTTTTGCCGCGATTCCTTTTTCTTCACCATTCCGGCAATATCCCTGTCTTAGCGTTCCTTCTTTTTTAAGCACAGCCAGATAATGTCCTTCTCCATTTAAATGCTGTGGCCAGAGCCGGATCGTCTGTGCGATCTCCAGGAGTACCTGTCCTTTCTCTTCTTCAAAATAAGCCCACTCCGGTACTCCTGCCGACATGCCTTCTGCCTTTTTTACTTCCACGATATGAAACTCCGGGTGCCGCAACAAAAAGCGTGTCATGCTTCCTTCATTTTCTGCCGGTGCAAAAGTACATGTTGAATACACGATTCTGCCACCCGGTGCAAGCATGGATGCCGCACAGTCTAAAATGCCATCCTGCCTTTCGGCACAGATTTTAACATTTTCTGTACTCCATTCTTCACACGCCGCCTCATTTTTACGGAACATTCCTTCCCCGGAACACGGTGCATCCACCAGAATCCTTGTAAAATACTCCTCAAACACCTCTGCTAAACGCTGCGGTGTTTCATTTGTCACCATCGCATTTGCAATGCCCATCCGCTCCACATTTTCGGACAAAATCTTTGCCCGTGCCGGATGGATCTCGTTACAGATGAGAAGACCCTGCTCGTTCCACTGACCGGATATATACATTTCATTCATTCTTGCCGCGATCTGTGTACTCTTTCCACCCGGTGCTGCGCAAAGATCTAAGATCCGCTCCTGACAGGATGCAGCCTCTTTGTGCGCTATATCATGAAGCTCCGCTTCATGATCGCTATCTACACTCGCTCCGCTCGGCAGTCTTTTTATATCATAATCCCCCATCAGATAAGATACCGGAGCCATGGCACTCGGCTCCTGGATATAATACACACCAGCCTCATGAAGCGGATACTTTCCAGGGGTATCATCCTTTTCATAGTAAAATCCGTCTTTCGCCCATGCTACGGGCTGTAATTGAAACGGCACCTTGTCTTTCATCTGCGCAATATCTCCCTTGATGCTGTTTAACCGCAGTGCCTGATATTTTTCTTTCTCATAACTTTCTAAAAATGCTGGATATTCCTCTCCAAGCATCGATTCCATTCTGTTTAAAAACGCTTGTGGAAGCATTTTAAATCCTCCCTGCTTCTTCTTCCGATTCTTTCTGCTATAATTTTAATTCTTCCATTCGTTCAGCTCTGCTTAATTATCCAATAGCCACTTTTACTTGAGCCCTCATATTCAATTAAGCCATTATCTTTCAATTTATTTATCGAACGCTTAACCGTGCTTAATGAAACCTTCATCTGACTTGCCATTTCGTCCCGTGTCACATGCCCATCCTGGCGAATCAAATTCAAAAGTCCTTCTTCCAAAACACCAAGTCTTTGGGGGTCATTTTGAGGTTCATTTTGGGGTTCATTTTGAGGTTCATTTTGAGGTTCATTTTTTCTCTGATATACCCTACCAATCACATCATTCACCCTCTGGTAAATTTTCTCGTTAATTTCTGTATCAGTCTCCTTTTTTCGATATAAATTTACCCTAAAATCGCCATCAAAATCAATCAGCTCCGGTTTAGGCAAACCATACTCCTCGCAGGCTTCAAATAACCTCGGTATTCCGGTTCCCCATTTTTCAATGATTTTCATGTATGCAAAAGCTCTTGCGATTGCAGGATTTCTCGGTTTTGAGTAACCTTCCATCATTTTTGCAATCGTAACATTGTTCAGAAGCATACCTGGAGAAGTAATCTCCAGCCTGTTATCATACAATGCTACCTGTATGTTTCCCGGTTCCAGGTAACTACGATGTGCAACAGCATTTGCAATCAACTCTCTGATACTGTCTGTAGGCAGCTCATACACATCCTGTCTATACATTCCTTTTATCGTCATACCCATATTGATTTTTTCAAGTACATACTGGTATGCAGCTTCCATCTGTTCCTGAATGGAACCTTCAAATTCTCTTCGATCCACAAAATGGGCTCTATTGATTCCCTTGAATACACCACATTGAATAACTGGCTGCTGAAACATCCGTCCGGTCAGAAGTGCATACGCATTCGTCGGATATACATTTCCGCCTTCTTCCTTCAGAACCCCCCATGAAATCAGCACATTTTTGGTAACATCCTTAATCTTTGCCTTTTCGCTGTCCTGCCATGTATTTCGTATAGCAGTCTCTTTCATGCTCTTACAAAGTTCCTCAATCTCACCGTCAGTTATTTTCATATTCTGGCATATTTCACTGTCAAAATAGCGATTCTTCCCCTCCAGAATCAGTTCTTTTAACATATAATCTTCCACATGTCTGGTCGTGCCTGCCACACGCACATAAGTACCCTCAAACATGCCCTGTGATTTGATATAATACGGACGCTCTGCACCCGGAAGTATCTCCAACACAATCACTGTCTTATCCCTGACGGCCTGCATAGCAACATCTGGTCTGATAGCCGGCTCACAGGAATCAGAAATTGCATTGGTAATGGCATCCATGGTCTTATAAATATTATCTACATCCATTCCAACAACATCTAAAGACTTATCATCTATTCCAAAAACAATCCTGCCACCTCTGCCATTGGCAAAAGCTACCACTGTTTTCATGTATTTTTCGCTTTTTTCTGGTACAGTAATCTTGTACTCAACATTCTTTGATTCGCCGGAAAACAACGTATCTTCTGCCATATTGCTACCTCCTGATCTGAAATCAAATTGGTTTCTTTGTAAAGTTTCTGCAAATTTGTAATAATGCATGCTTCAAGTTTTGTTTCTGTAAAAGATATATCCGGCGTCAGCCCCAAAAATTCAACAACAATCGGATTTTTTATAAACTCCAGTTTATCCTGCTGATAAGTAAGAGTTTTTTCTTTCATTTCATGCTCTACGGGTTCTTTGTCTTTAGACTGTAATAAACGGTAATAATACTGTGTATCTATATTTCTCTGTAACGTGCGCACACCCCAGGTCTGTTCATATGCTTCTTTCTCATACCATTTACTCAGCTCTTCCGATGCATTCAGACATTCTGCGACATATTGTGACAATTCATCATACTTTTCACGGTATAAAATATTGTTCATCAGGTTGTCCAGAAACGCAATGATATTACCTGACTTATAGGAAATAAACTGTCCCCAGCTTTTCGGCATCTCCGCATCAATATAGTGGTCTGCATAAGTCACAAACATGGTGATAACAAGTTTTTCCAAATTCGGAGCATCCATAGAAAAACCAAATTGCTGCTCACATAATTTCCAGAACTCGCTCTCTATATCATACTTTGCAAATTCCTCAAGGTACTTATTATCAATAAAACCGTCCTCTGTAATCAGTACACGGATCACTTCATCAAAAGAATTGGTTCTTGTCCTGCATACCGCACTCATAATTCCGGTCAGAATATTTTCTTCATTGAAATTTTCAATCTCCAAATCATAAAACCTCTGCAATCGCTCTTTATTTCCAAAGAACTTGATATGCTTTTCAATGATTGGCTTATATTTTTCTTCAATTCCCAGATCTACCGACAACAACGATGCTCTATCCGCATAAAACCGTTTAGAATAAGCACAAGTATCCTCCAGATGATTTTCTGTGACCAGCGGCTTTGGAAAAGGTGCATAAATCAGATAATTTGTTGTAATATCCTATTTTTCGAGAAAATACTTTGTATAAAACTGATTATCCTTTGTCAGCTTGTATACCTTGGCATTTGTAAGCTCTACGCTGTCAATATCCTCTGCGAAATCGCCTTTATCGTCATACCAGAATACCAACTTACGATGTTCCCTGGTAAATTCTGTATTTAGTTTATCTATAATCTGCTTTAAGTTTAATTCTGCCATTGATTTACTTCATCATTCACCTTTTCATCCTATATTTTGGGGTTCACTTCCCAATATCCTTTTTGGCTGCTTCCAACACGCCGTACAATTCCTTCACGTTTCATTTTCTTTAGATAGTATTTTACTCTGTCAATTTTCCAGTCAAGTGCTTTCGCTATTTCTCTTTGAGATGTATACGGATTTATTTTAATTATCTCCAATATTTTTTTATCTTCATCACCTATAACAGTCGGGATGTCATCTTGGATTATATTCTGAGCAGCTTGGGTAGTATCTTGGGTAGCTTGGGTAGTATCTTGGGCAACTTGGGTAGTACCTTGGGCAACTTGGGTAGTACCAAGCTGAACATTTTCTATGTTACGATAAAGATTGATACGAAGAGCTGTCTCCATATCAAGAAACTCCGGTTCCAGCAGCCCATAATCCCGCATATTCTTCATCAATTTTGGGATTCCACTTCCCCATGCTTCAATCAAATTCATATATGAGAAGGCATGAGCTAATGCTCGATTTCGGATTTTTGAATATCCTTCTTTCATCTTATCTAATGTTACTCCCGGCATAAGACCACCCGGTGAAGTAATTTCCAACCGGTTGTCATAAATAGCAACCTGAATATGCGAGCTTTGTAAGAAACTACAATTCATTACCGCATTAATAATCAACTCTCTGATACTGTCCGGTGGCAACTCATAAATGTCCTGTCGATAGATACCATTCAATCTTGCACCAAGATGAATATTTCGCAGCACAAACTTGAACGCATCATCAATCTGTTTCCACAATGGTCCATCATACTCACGTTTATCTACAAAAACAGCACGCGTGTTTCCTTTGAACATCCCACATTGAATCTGCGATAGGAAACAATCTTTTCCCAATAAAAAAACATAACCATTAGTAGGATGAATACTTCCATCTTCCGCTTCTGCCAAAAGTCCCCAGCTAAGCAACACATTTTTCGTCACATCTTTCACTGCCTCTTTCTGTGTCTCAGACTTCGCATTGGTAATCGCCACCTCTTTCATTTGATGACAAAGTTCTTCAATTTCTTCATCCGTTACTGTTTTGTCTCTACAGATCACCTTATCATAAGAACGCCCTTCATCCTCATAGTACATCTCTGCTGTCAACTCACGATCTGCATGACGGGATGTACCAGATACCCTAATAAAAGTACCCTCATTGATTCCCATAGATTTAATATAATAAGGTCGCTGTTTTCCCGCACTAATCTCCGCAATAATAATGGTCTTATCATCTATCGTCTGTAAGTAAACATCCGGAATAATAATCGGCTCACATGTATCAGAAATTGCTGTAGTAATAGCATCAATTTCTGAAAAAACCTTTTCTTTCGGAATTCCAACTATTTCATGACTTCTATCATCTATACCAAATATAATACACCCACCATCACCATTTGAGAAAGCCACAACGGTTTTCATATATTTTATACTGTCCTTCGGTCTTTGTACCTTAAATTCCACATTTTTTGATTCGCCAGCCTGAATTTCTTCTATCGTCAATATGATCACCTCCAGCATCTTATATTATTTTTCCTTACGCTTTGTTGCCAGTGATACTTCTCTGCTGTTCTTGCTATTATCAATCGTATCCTGCATACGTCCTATCTCAGATTCATAAACACGTTGCATCAGATACAGATAGTATACACGCACACTGCCGATTGTATCCGCATTATAACGATGCAAATATACCAACGCCTTGAAACCATTCTGCTTTCCACTGTCAAAAAGCCAGTAAATCGGACACTCGCCGGAACCTGTGACAGAATAAGTATTGCAATGGTCTTTGAAGAAATCATTGAGGAAATAGTTACGGATAATCTCTCTGCTTATATCTTCCTTATTTCCAATGATCTCCAATTCTAACAACAATAATTTTATGATTATCAATCTCATTCCTGCCCCAACAAAAGTAAATTCTTTGGTCAGTATACTTTTTGTACAATTTCGTATGCGGATTACATGTCAGAATATACTCTTTTTCCATCCATTGCATTTTTTTATTAAATTCTGTTTCCTCTTTTGATCCTTTACCAGAACATATAATCTGCCATTCTGCATTTAAGTCCGCTAATACAGCTTTTTCATCTCCACAATAATATAGATAAAGTTTTCCTGCCACATCATTTAAAACTCTTAAATGTCTCGTTAATTCTTCACGTATATCTTTTATTTTTCCCAATTTGTTTATACTTTTAAAAGCATCATCATGAAATATCAATCTGTTAAAACATTCGCCTGATAATTTTTCATATTTCTCATATGTATCAGTCTGCAAAAGATAATATCTTTTTGTCTTTGTAATATCATTTACTTCTATTTTTTTATTTTCTTCTTTATCGTCAATATCAAATACAGATATGCTCTCATACTTTGGTTCTATATCTTTCTTTGATATTACCGCATATCCTTTTTGATCAAATTCCGTTATTTCTTTGTATGAATTTTCACAGGCTTTTGTTTTTGATACCGTTTCCATTAATAAATCTGTAATGTCATTCTGATTTTCTCCCAATAAATAATCTGTTGCAGAAATATCAAATTTATCTTTCTTCTCCCAGAATTCCATTGGAACAAATATTTTTTCTTGATTTTGCAAATATTCGACCATTTTTTCTAAGTTCACTGCCTCTTCACTTGTTATTTGACAGTAGTTTCCTGATGGTCGTAAATAAAAATTCAATTTCGACATCTCCTCATCTCCAGCAATTCCCGTAAATCCTGCCTCTTTTGGTCAAAAAAACCAACCGGCCACTCATCTAATTCTCCATTATCCTGTACCATTATTTTTTTACACATACTACAATCATTCTTTTTTTCAAAAAACAACACTTGCAATTCGTTGCATTTTTTTTCTTTTGCTGCCTGTATTCTCGCCCCATCTATAATATGTTCACTATGTGTTTCGACAATAATTTGTACTCCATTCAAAGCAACTAATGTTAAGAATTTACCTAATTGAGACTGACTATAAGGATGCAAGTGAGCCTCTGGATTTTCTATAATCAAAACCGAATTATTCATTGTCGATGCAACCAATGCCTGAACAACAATTGGGATTACATAAGAAATTCCGAAACCTGTAGCTGTTGGTTCATAAAATTCTCCCTCATTCTTGTATTTTAAAGCTGCTATATTCTTCTCAATATCGACGCTATATTGTATTTCAGTTTCTGGAATAATAACATTTAGCCACTCCTCACAATTTGCAGAAAACCTTTCTAACTCGGATATCTTTAAATCAGCCGGTAACTTGATATTTTTTAATTTTTGCTCTCTGTCCATTTTGCAAATCAAATATGCCGTATTCTCTCCATGATACCCCACAGAATATGACAAAGGTTCTTTAATTGCAGAAACAATTCGCGGTCCTGTCCTTTCTGCGTTCAAGAAAAATAAATTAATTTTTTTTAGGCTATTCTTCTCTAAACTTTGCTGCAATATTTCATTATAATTTAATATATTGAAATACATTTCATCATCTTCTGCCAACTCTAATTCTATAGAGTTCTGCATTCCGCCTGCCTGAAAACAAACTTCAACCTCTCGTTGTCCTCCCTGTTCAGAAACAATATTAATAGGTATTCCTAGATTAATTCCCATAACATTATTTGTATTTATTTTCTTTTTTTCATACTCTTTCCAACTTTTATATCCTAAAAGAATCGCTTGTATTAAACTCGATTTTCCAGCTGCATTACTCCCTGTTAAAATATTAAATGACAAAAATTCCAAGTCCAAGTTTTTATGACATTTAAAGTTCTTGGCACTTATTTGTTCTATTTTAAGCATATCTCTAATACCTCCTTTGAAACCTCAAAGTTTTTGTACACATTCCTTTTGTCTCCTGTGCCTGCTGTTAGCGAATTAAAATACACATGATCTTCTGTTAATTTAAAAGCCAATTCCTTTAAAATTTTTTTCTGATACTTTTTTAAATCTATATTGTCAAATTTAGGATGCATTATCAGAATAGAAAATGAAGAAAATAACGATTTATTAATATAATCAACTTTCCTGATAACCTCATTATTATTCCATCCAATTTTAGAAAACGCATATTCCCCAAAAAGTAAATAACAACGTCTCATTGCCTCATCAAACTTTTGATATAATACATCTAATTTTTCAGGACTATACTTATTTAAGGTTTCTATTTGAACATCCAACATTGTGGAAATATTCTTATAATCATAATATACATATTCTTTACCATAATTATATGCCATATAAAATGCATAAAATCTTAAAACTAATTCCTGTGCATCCATCCGTTCATCTTTAATTTTCCCTCTTGTAGCCATTAAATAATTCTCATTTTTTGTACTCTTTATCAAAAAATCTCTGGTTTCCTGCTTGCAAATTGCATTTCTCATTTCCTGTGGATTTAAATTAACACCACCAGTATTAACTCTCCTAAAGATATCATAAATAACTTTTTTAGGAGAACGGGCATCCAAAATATTTACTGCAATCTGTGTTCTGTAAATTCTCTGCACATATTTTATATCTAACTCTTTAAATCCTTTTTTATCACATTCCCTTCCCAAATATTCCAGTCCAGACAGCTTAAATTTTCCACTAACAAATTCTCTGATTGTTGTAAGCCGCTGCTGACCATCAATTACCTGATATTCACCATCTTCATTCTCATAAAAATAAAACGCAGGAATAGGAATTCTTAACATTAATGATTCTATAAGCAATGATTTTCTTCTATTATCTTTCCAAACTTTATTTCTTTGATATCCCGGATTCAACTCAATCAATCCCTCTTCCATCAATTCCAGCATATATTTTACTGACAACATTTGCTGATCCACTCGAATTTTTTCTGGATTAAATGGTTGTTCTTCTTCATATTCACTTTCCTGATCTAGGGATTGATCATCATTTTCTTCCTCATACTCCAATCCAAAATTCTCAACACGCATTTTTTCTATATTCTGTTCAAAATCATCTAAACCATTTAATAATTCCATTTATGCAAACCTCCTGTCATATCATTTTAATCTTATAGAGTTTCAAAACGCTAACCACATCTAAGTGTTTTGAACGAACTATTGTTTTGCCATAATATTCTTTGAATCAGCCAATATCTCATAAAACTTGCCATCTGCGGCAGTCTGCACCTTACGGTAATTAACCTTCATACCATCATCCAGATCAAGCTCAATTCTTGAAAGTGCCAAGTGTCCGATTTTCTCATCATATTCCCGGCACTCTTTTAACTGTTTCTGTAATTTTTCCTTACGCTTTGTTGCAAGTGATACTTCTCTGCTGTTCTTGCTATTATCAATCGTATCCTGCATACGTCCAATCTCAGATTCATAAACACGCTGCATCCGATACAGATAGTCTACACGCACATTGCCGATTGTATCCGCATTGTAACGGTGCAGATATACCAGTGCTTTAAATCCATTCTGCTTTCCACTGTCAAAAAGCCAGTAAATCGGGCGCTTGCCAGAACCTGTGACAGAATAGGCATTGCAATGATCTTTGAAGAAATCATTCAGGAAATAGTTACGGATTATCTCTCTGTTGGTATCTCCTTTATTTCCAAGTGCCTTTGCAATAAACTCCAGATTTTTCTCCAATGACTTTTCACCAAATGCAACCTTTAACCATGTGCAGAAACGTGATACCATATCATCTTCTAAGTATTCCTCATCTGTAATAGGAATAATATTGTCTTTATCTGGATTGAAAGAACACTTTTTCGCTCCATCCTGTGTTTTATAATAAAATTCGCCTGTTGGAAGTGACATCCCCGGTGCACCTGCAAAACCTGTTCCACATCTCGGTGCAGATGCTTCAAAAAAATGAGATTCAAATGGCTGCCCTGCTAAAATTAAGCCTTCTTCGTCCAAAGAATAACGACCAAACATACAGCCAACTGCATAAGAAATCAGGCTCTTAATGTCTCTCTTTAAATCGGCTTTACGGACAGTCACATCCTTGTCCTCTACTTCCGATGTTAATTCATCTTGCAAACCATAAATGTCAATGAAAATACGATTCAATTCTTCTTCATTTGCTTTGAGCTGATTGAAACGCTCGTTGCACTCATTCTCCCAACAGGTGTAACTTTCTGCTATGTCAATATCATTTATGTCATCAAACAATGCCAAATTTCGAGGTATCACTGAAAGTAATGGGTGACGCTTGAAATTCCATGAATTTTCAAAGGAATCCCAATCTTTTTTAGAATTTTCAATCAATTTATTTACAATAGCATTGACCTCGTCTTGTTTTTCTTTACAAATTACAGTAGGAACTTTTCCTAATGGACCTTCATGAAAATCTAATGTCGGAGACAACACCGACAATACATATGAAACAATAGGTATGTTCATTAATCCTATTAAATAATATAACTGTTCCTTGTTGTCAGCAAAACACACAGCACCTTTTGTTTCAAACATATGTCCAACCGGACTATATCTCATTGCTAAAGAACCGCTAGCTATTGTAGACCAGGTCATTCCTTCTTTATAATAATAATCAATATTCTGTGGTCTTGATTTTAATTTGCCATTTTCGCCATAGTTATTTCTTATTTCTATACCATCTTTTTCCCAATTAACCACATAATCATAATTTCCATACCATTTTCTAAATGTACCTCCTTTATTACACGGAAACCATTTTTTTTTGCTTTGAAGAGCTTGTTGTCTACTCCCCATTCCGTATCCTATTTTATTCATATCAACTTCAGACCATAATCGCAAAAATCTTTCGTTATCTCCCGTTGCCAATCCTTGTCTTGGTTTTGCAACATCCGATAACTTTTGATTAGTAAATACTCTAAAAAAACTGTCACTAAACCAATATGCTACTGGCATACCTGAAATGGTTTTAAAATTTTCTTTTGTAGCAATGTATCTATTATTTGTAGACAAGAATAAATCTTCTTTGCCTTTCTCAGACACTGCATTTAACAATCTTACATACTTAGCACGATATAACTTTATATTTGTGTTCCTAATGACGAAAGAAACTGTTTGTACCACCTCTCCACTAATTTCGTCAAAAGCTCTAGCTCCTAAATGAACTAGATTAACAATATCTTCACGCAATAATTTATTTCTCAATTTTTCAAAACTTGATAAGAACATCCATCCGTGTTGTGTTATCATTGCTCTATATCCATGTTTCTTACACATAGCCCCACATTTTTCGATAAAAACAGAATATAGGTCTGTCTTACTATCCGCATACTTTACCTTTAAAAATTCAACTAATCTGTCAGACATGCCACCATTTCGTTCGCCTTTCTTGTGGTATCACGGAACTTTGGTTCCCTGATTTTTGTTTCCATCTTGTCCAGTCTTTCTTCTATATCAGCCATTATCGTACCCCCGTTAATGCTTTTACGATTGGTTCCATGCCATTATCTAAAAGCCAGTGTTCCATAGCCGGATCAAGAATAGGCTTTAAGATTGTTCGGGGAGTACCCTTATCTGTCATGCCAGCTTCAAAAAGCATGGTCTTATATGTTCTTCCAAGTCGATTCAAAGTCGCATCTGTCCACTTTGCAACCTTCTCATCCTGTAACTGCTTATTTCTAAAAAATATATTTATATCGCTATCCGACAATTCGTTGCTTCCAATAATCATCTTTTCTCTTACCACTTCGTATACAAAATCAAAGAAAAGCGTATCATGTGCCATTGCTCCAGCTAAAGCAAATAACTTCTGCGTTGCAAGATCGCTATCCATAAAAATCGAATAAAATGATACATCCAGTGCTTTGACCCTTGCTGATACGGTACTGAATATCTGACCTGCACGAAGCGTTGTCGGAGCGCCAAATATATTTTCCTTTTGGTTCTTTTCCTTAACCTCATCAAGTGTCATTCCCTCTGATAAGAGTTTAACTACTGCCTTAAATTCCATAAACCAAAACGAAAATTTAACGGCACCTGCGCTATATTCCCGTCTATTCATTTTATTGCACCTTTCAAATATTGTTTTTCTTTACGAGTCAACTTAAAAATTCGCACAACAAAAATATTATACCATGAACCTATCAAAAAAACTATGAGTGCTCTATCTTTTTTAGGGAAATGCTTAACATTATATATTCTCAATGTTTTCCATAAAAAAGCTGATAATTCAAAAGGGCCGGAATAATCCAGCCCTTTCACTATAAATACTTTCTGTTATATAATCTTTCAATTCCAATTTTCTCAGTCACAGATCGGTATCCGGTATTTCACCTTGCGGAAAATCTTCCACACAATAATTATCGGCATAGCCAATACCAGATAAGCCGTGGCCAAAAGTCCTGCGGCACCACCAACGATCATCATAACCCAAATAAGAATCTGCATTTTTTCTACCTCTCATAAAATAATATTTTTATTTTTTATTTCATGAGAGCTAAAATGCCATTCTTTTTTCCGTCCGCCCTCCTCACAAACTTTACTAAGAGCAGTCCACGCGGCACGATCTCATCAGCCCTGCGGTACCAGATGCTCCAAAACTGCAAAATCAGCGCTGGGAGTATGACAAGCAGAATCCTTATTGTAACGCCTGCCATTCTGCGCCAGTTTACGGATGCAAACTCTTTTGCCCTCCCACTCTCTAATGTTTCGCTGCGTCCTCTGGCTGTCTCTAACAGTGCATCATACGTTTTTGCCAGCCGCTCGCCTGAGAACATAGTCTGACCGGACGCCTTTTCGATTGATATCATCTGAAAGGCATCCGACTGACTACCAACACAGGTCGTAAGCAGGATCATCCATGCGAATAATAATGGAAATATTCTTTTATAGTAAGTTGGTAAATTTACCAATTTCCTTCGCTTTTTTGTAGATCTCATCACAGTTCATCTCCAGATAGACTTCTAATCCTGCTACTTCCTTATCGGAAAATCCATGATTCTTTGTAATTTTTCCCGGCGGAACCATGCCTTCTGCAATATCACTTCCTCGTTCAAATCTCACAGACACTCTTTTTTTCCCATCGATCTTTAAAAATCCGGACTGTGTAAAGTTTACTTCTTCCTTTTTATTCATGAGAATCTCCATTCCTGCGCATATCAAGCTGATGCATAAGCACAAATCTTACCTGTGAAAAATGTTATTTTTCACACTGATCCGCTTTTCTGACTGCTTCTGCTACCTCAGCAGAAATATGCTCTGCCATATGTACCTTCTTCTCCGGCTCACGTTTTGCATGATATGTCTCTAACATTTCCCCGCGTTTGCGTGCGATCTCTTTTTCCAGCTCTCTTGCGGAGATCAGCACACATCCGGCTCCCCGGATGATGATCTGCTCTAAACCATCCGAAGTCGCAACCGTCACACGGTATTTTCTGCCATTTTCATGTGCGAATTTCTCGATATACTGATCGGCAGTCTCTGCCTCTCTCGTATAAACCACATGAATATTGTGGTAATCAAACATTTCTGTCTTATGCCCCTGCACACGGTATGCGTCAAACACCACGATCAGCTCACATCCGCGCATACCCTGATAATCACACATAATATCGAGAAGTTTTCCACGCGCCCCGTCTACATTATCACGGGCAAGTTCATTTAACTCATCCCATGCAAAAATGACATTGTAGCCATCCACAAGCAGATATTCTTTTTCCGACAGCGGCGGCGTATAAGTTCTTGTCACCGGCGGTACATTTGCACTGCTCCCTCCTGACCTTTTCCAGACATTGCGTCCCGGAGCAGATTTTTCCCGTTTATTAGCATTGTATGTCTGATTTAAGATTCTGTCAATCTCATCCGTGCCAATCCATTCTTCTTCCCTGCTCTGCTGCTGCATGTAAACCTGCTTTGGCTGCCATTCCTCTGTTTCTTTTGCCGGCTTTAGCACACTTTCCAAATGCATATAATCCATAACCTGATCCCATGGGACAACAAATCCTGCTCCATGGGCACAGAATACAGACCCTGTCGGATTTGCCAGATCACGCTCTGAATCATAACCAAGCGCCTCGACAACCTCCTCTGTATTATGGCATGGCAGATAACCGTGCAGCGTGCAGGTAAGGCTTCCATGTCCCTTGGTATATGCCATAACATCTTTTGCATAATCACGTATCGATGCAACCGGAATGATCCCTGTGAGTACTGCCATCTCTCCGTTCCGGTTCGGAGCATCAAATTTACCTGACATTCCTTCGATATCATTCATGGCACGTCCAATACATTCATTCGGTAGTTCAAGCCTGAAATCATACCATGGCTCTAACAGAACGGACTGTGCCTGTTTTAATCCCTGCCTTAAGGCACGGTAAGTAGCCTGTCTGAAATCGCCGCCCTCTGTATGTTTTAAATGTGCACGTCCGGCAACCAACGTGATCTTCATATCTGTAACCGGTGAGCCTGTCAGCACACCGACATGTTCTTTTTCCTCTAAATGGGTAAGCACCAGTCTCTGCCAGTTTCTTGCCAGCATATCCTCACTGACATCCGCTGCAAAGGTAAGACCGCTGCCGTTTTCTCCCGGCTCCAGCAAAAGATGTACCTCCGCATAATGACGCAGTGGTTCAAAATGTCCCACTCCCTCCACGGTATCTGCGATCGTCTCACGGTAAAGGATCTTTCCTGTGCCAAATTCCACCTCCACACCAAAACGCTCAAAGATCAGTGCTTTTAAAATCTCGATCTGCACTTCCCCCATGATCTGTATCTTGATCTCCTGCAGTTGTTCATTCCACACAATGTGAAGCTCCGGATCTTCTTCCTCTAACATCGTAAGTTTCGGCATCATTGCCTGTGGCTGTACCCCCTCCGGCAGGATCAGTTCATATGTCAGCACCGGCTCTAAAATCGGCAGTTCCGACTCCGTCTGGATTCCGAGTCCCTCTCCCGGATAAGTATAGGATAACCCTGTCACAGCACATATTGTTCCTGCTTTTACCTCATCTTGGGTCTCAAATTTTTCACCGGAATAAATGCGGATCTGGTTTACTTTTTCCTCCCAGATATCATCTTCCTTATTCTGCTTATATCCGGTCAGCAGATTTCTTGCCTTTAATGTTCCACCTGTGACTTTTAAATGCGTAAGACGGCTGCCCCCTGCGTCGCGCGTGATCTTAAATACAGTTGCGCCAAACTTCTCCGGATAATCCGGAATTTTGGTATATTCAGAAAGTGCCGCCAGCAGCTCGTCAATCCCGTCCATCTTAAGTGCTGAACCAAAAAAGCATGGAAACAATTCCCTTTTCTGTATCATTTGACGGATATCTTCTTCCCCGATACTGCCGCCTTCTAAATATGTTTCTAAGACTTTTTCATTGCAGACAGCCACGTTCTCATAAAAATCCTCATCCAGATATGTTCCATCTGTATTTTTTGAAAAATCCACACAGGCACTGCCCAATGTATCTTTGATCTGTGCCAATAATTTGTCGTGGTCTGTTCCCTGCTGATCCATTTTGTTGACAAAAATAAATGCCGGGATATTGTAACGCGCTAAAAGCCGCCACAATGTCCTCGTATGTCCCTGCACACCGTCTGCCCCGCTTATGATCAGCACAGCATAGTCAAGCACCTGCAAGGTACGCTCCATTTCCGCAGAAAAATCCACATGTCCCGGTGTATCTAACAGTGTAAATTCGCATCCTCCATACGAAAAAACTGCCTGTTTGGAAAAAATCGTGATTCCACGGTTTCTTTCCATTTCATTTGTATCTAAAAATGCATCTTTATTATCCACACGTCCGGCTTTGCGGATGCTGCCGCTTTTATATAATAACGCCTCTGATAATGTCGTCTTTCCGGCGTCAACATGTGCTAACATTGCAATATTTATATGAGTCTGTGTCATAAAAATCTCCACTCCTGCTTTCTTTCACCTGCACTCATGATAACACAAAATTTGCATTAATGCCTTGCTTTTTTCTCTTCTCCCGGTATTGTTTTATGACACAAAAATAATTCAACGGATATCTCCCCCTCAAAGCCTTCCTCCACTGCTTCTAACTGGCATACCCTGTTTTTGTATCCCATCGGTCCGATCTGCGTGTCCGGACGCATCGCGAAAAATAATGCCGAAGAATGATGCTTTGGTGCGCATTTCAGATATTCCGTTGTGTAAAACTGCATCTGATAATCCCTGTCGCACTCATATTCGATCATGGGCAGGACACAGCCTTTGGGACATATCTGCGGCAGAAGTTCCATAAAGTCGCGCTTCATCTGTGCAATCTGTTCTTTGCTGAAATGTTCCAGATAGTGTTTATCTTCAAAACGTGTCTCTGCCTCTTTCCAGACATCATGGAAACGGATGCCATGAATATAAACACTGCTTTCTGCCTCTCCGGTCAGATGGAGCACTTTGGGTTTTGTATATTCCCCCGTCTTTAAGCGAAATCTTTTTTGTACCAGAACAGATCGGTGCTGTTCTGACAGCGTAACCGTAACATCCTCATTTCCCATATTCCAGAATGCTTCTTCGGACAATTCCTGCCCGTCTTTTCCCGTCAGTTCATAGCAGGTGATAAACAGCCTGTCAAGCTCCACCTGTTCTAACTCCCCTAACTCCGCTCCCTGTCCAAGCATATATAAAAACTGTATCTGTTCCTCTATATTATATCTCTCGCCAAGACAGGTGCCTGTTGCTGAAGCGGCCTCAAAACAGCAGCCACCGCTTACAATTTTTTCGATCCACACCTGGTCTGCTTCTTCCAGATTCTGCTTTAACTCTGCCCGGTTTGTCTTCGCTTCTTTGTATGTTCTGTTTCTGTGTTCATATTCCTGTTCCGACATGGCTGAAATTTCCCACAGATAAAATGTATCCTCTTTTTTTGCAATCATGGGAAGCACTGTATAATGTTCTCCCTCGCCATATGACAGATTCAGTATTTTTTGTTTCGTTACAGTTGGAAAAAGGGTTCTTAAATTTTGTGTATTCATAATATCTCCGTTCCTCCTAAATATGAAAAATATCGATCAGAAATACCATCGCCAATCCATAATAAGTGATCACTGCAACCAGATCATTCACCGTCGTGATCAGCGGACCGGATGCAACTGCCGGATCAATATGGATCTTGTGGAAGAACATCGGGATGATCGTACCTACAAAACCAGAGATTACCATCGCAACGACCAGAGAAATCCCAACACATCCGGAGATCAGGAATGCTGACATCCAGGCATATTTTTTGAACAGGTGGATGTAAATGCCAAGAAATACAAGTGCCATGACGCCAAGACTCGCTCCGTTTAAAAAGCCGATCTTCATTTCTTTTCCGAGAAGAGCCAGTTTTTTTCTGGTATCCAAATCCTCGTCCACAAGTACACGGATCGTTACTGCAAGCGACTGCGTACCAACATTTCCTGCCATATCAAGCACCAGCGACTGAAAGCAGATCACGATCGGCAGAACTGCAACCACAGATTCAAATATTCCGACAACAGAGGACACTGCCATCCCAAGGAACAACAGTATGATCAGCCATGGCAGTCTCTTTTTCATGCTCACAATCGTCGGTTCCTTTAAATCCTCCTCGGAGGTCAGACCTGCAAGTTTTGCGTAGTCATCTCCCATCGCATCATCTACTAACTCGACGATATCCGTCGCAGTCAGAATACCCACAATCTTTTTCTCCTGCGTCAATACCGGAATGGAATCCTCCTCATAATCTGCAATCTTTTCCACACATTCACTGATCTTTTCATTTTCATACACATATGGATAGGAACTGCTTATGATTTCCTGCAAAGGTGTGTTTTCTCTTGCAATGATCAGATCTTTCAGATCGATCGCACCGGCAAACTTTTCCTCTTCATCGGTAACATAGATCGTTGAAATATTATCATGTTCCCCCGCCTGACGGACCAGTTCGCTCATCGCTTCCCGGACGGACAATTTCTCTGAAATACAGACAAAGTTGTTCGTCATGCAGCTTCCGATCTCATCCTCCTCATAGGAGAGCAGTTTCTGCACATCTTTCTGTGCGTCTGCATCCAGATGACTCACGATCGCGTTTTTCTTTGACTCGGACAGATCATCTAACACATCAAGCGCATCATCCGCATCCATGTAGGAAACTACTTTTGCTGCCTGCTCTAAAGACAGTTCCTCCAAATACATTTCCGCATCATCAAAATAGGAAAATATCTCTGCGATCCTTTCAGAACCGAGCACATGGTAGAGATGCTTCCGCTCAGTCTCCGTCAGAAATGTGATCGCCTCCGCGATATCTTTCTCATGATAATCTGACAGCAGATTCCGTAATTTCTGCTCATCTTTTGTAACACGGATGATCTTTATCAGTTCTTTTACATAGTCTTTTTTCGGGATTAATACTTTTCTCATTGTGACCTCCTTTTCGCCTGAAATGGGCATAAAAATACATCGCTTCATTGTGATTGCAAGGATCCTCTGATGCGATGTATAAAAGGTGCACAACAATATAGAATATGGCGGTCAGACTCTCACAGACAGCCACATTCTCTTTTTACATCTTCGTACATCGCATATTTTACTTCGTCCTACGCTATCGCAACTGTCCATGAAAATTCACCTCCATTAAAATTTGAATTTTGATATATCTAAAAATGACGTGGTCATTGTAGCAGAAATGAATGAGAAACACAACCCCTGTTCTTTATAGATATTTTCCCGTAACGCTCTTTTCATTTGCTGCAATCTGCTCCGGTGTCCCGCAGGCGACCACTCTGCCGCCCTCCTCTCCACCGCCGGGGCCCATATCAATGATATAGTCTGCATTTCGGATCACATCCAGATCATGCTCGATGACAAGCACGGTCGCCCCGTTGTCGACTAACGCCTGAAATACGCCAAGTAACGTCTGTACATCCAACGGATGCAGTCCGATGGTCGGCTCATCAAACACAAAGACAGAATCCGACTGTCCTTTTCCCATTTCACTGGCAAGTTTCAGTCTCTGTGCCTCGCCACCGGAAAGACTCGGTGTCTCCTCACCCAGTGTCAGATAACCAAGTCCTAAATTTTTCAGAACACTAAGCCTCTGATGCACCAGTTTCAGATCTGTGACCGCCTGCAGCGCCGTGTTGACATCCATCTCCATCAGTTCCGGCAGGGAATACCTGTTTCCCTGTTTATTTTCATAGCCGATCTCCCATGCCTCTTTCGCATACCTCGACCCACCACACTCCGGGCAGGGGATGTCCACATCCGGTAAGAACTGTACGTCCAGACTGATCTGCCCGGTTCCGTCACAGACTGGGCAGCGCAGCTTTCCGGTATTGTAGGAAAAATCCCCTGCTTTGTATTCCCGATTTTTTGCATCCGCTGTTTTTGCATAAATTTTGCGGAGTTCATCATGTATATTGGCATAAGTCGCCACCGTTGACCGGACATTGATTCCAATCGGTGAGGCATCTATCAGTTTCACATGGGAAATCCCTTCCGCCGAAATACATTTCACATGTTTCGGCAGATGTTCTCCGCGAAAAGAAGCTTCCAGTCCGGGAATCAGACTTTCTAAAACCATCGTGGTCTTCCCGGAACCGGACACACCGGTCACAACGGTAAGCCTTCCCTTTGGAATATCCACCTCCAATGGCTTTACCGTATGAATATGATCCGTAGATAAATGCAGCTTTCCCAACGCAAAAACTTCCTCTTCCCCTGCCTGCGTGCGGACACGCATATCTGCCATTTTCGCCAGAAAAGGACCGATCATGGATTTTTTATTGGAAATAATCTGCGGAATGCTGCCCTCCGCGATCACATATCCGCCTCCCACACCGGCTTCGGGTCCCATCTCGATCAGCCAGTCCGCCTCCGATAATATCTGCGTATCGTGGTCTACCAGAAGAACGGAATTGCCGTCCGCGACCAAATCATGCATCACGGCATTAAGCCCTTTGATATTCGACGGGTGCAGACCGATCGAAGGCTCATCTAACACATACAAAACGCCTGTCGTGCGGTTTCGCACAGCTCTGGCAAGCTGCATCCGCTGTCTCTCTCCGGTCGACAATGTAAAGGCCGCCCGGTCAAGCGACAGATAAGACAGTCCCAAATCCATCAGCCTTTTTGCAACAGTCTGAAACGATTCGCAGATGGATTCTGCCATGGGACGCATTTCTTCCGGCAGGGAATCCGGCACTCCTGCCACCCAGTCCACCAGTTCTTTCAAGGTCATTTTACAGGCTTCATCCAGACCTATCCCCCGAAGTCTCGGTGCTCTCGCAGTCTCAGAAAGCCTGCTGCCGCCACATTCCGGGCAGATATCTTCCTTTAAAAATTTTTCCACACGCTTCATGCCCTTCTCATCTTTTACTTTTGCAAGCGCATTTTCCACGGTGTACACAGCGTTATAATAGGTAAAATCCAGTTCACCCGCCTGGTTGGATTTTTTTGCCTTATAAAAAATATGTTTTTTCTCAGCCGGACCGTGATAGACGATCTCTTTCTCTGCATCCGTCAGTTCCCGGAATGGGACATCCGTGCGCACGCCCATCTCACGGCAGACATCCGTCATCAGTGACCACATCAGACTGTTCCACGGTGCAACTGCTCCCTCATCAATGCTGATCGAATCATCCGGTACCAGCGAATCTATGTCCACCGTCCGCACACTTCCCGTTCCGCCACATCTTTTGCATGCCCCCTGTGAATTAAAGGCAAGTTCTTCCGCACCCGGCGCATGTACTTTTTCCCCGCACACCGGACATAAGATTTCCTGCTCCGCCGCTACTTTTAACGTAGGCTCTATGTAATGTCCATTCGGACACCTGTGGGATGCCAGTCCCGAATACATCAATCTTAAGCTGTTCAAAAGTTCGGTTCCTGTCCCGAAGGTACTGCGGATCCCCGGTATTCCCGGACGCTGATGAAGTGCTAAAGCCGCTGGGACATACAGCACCTCATCCACCTGTGCTTTCGCTGCTCCTGTCATGCGCCTTCTTGTATAGGTAGAAAGTGACTCCAGATAACGTCTGGATCCTTCCGCATACAAAACACCAAGTGCCAGCGAAGATTTGCCGGAACCTGACACACCTGCGACCCCCACGATCTGATGCAGGGGGACATCCACATTTACATTTTTCAGGTTGTGGACTCTCGCCCCTTTTACCCTGATATATTTTGGTTCATTATGGTTGGTTTCCATGATGGTACTCCTTATTTATTCGTCTTATCCTGCTCACAGAACAAAGAGTCGCTTGCGACTCTTTCGCGCCCGAGCGGTGCTGTTTACAGCAAACTCTTCTCCGCGAAGAGCGCATCCCGCCCGTAGGGCTTTTTGAGTCATAGGACGTAATTTCCTATGAAGATTCGGGTGTCAAAAGGTGGATTTTAATTTAGTGGCTGGCAAATTGCACAAAGCAGAGACTGTTTTTGTGACTTGGAGAGAAAATTAGAAAATCTTAGTTTGCCTGTCGATGCGCAGTGTTTTGCTGCCATGGACGGCAGCAAAAGTCTTAATGTCCCATGGATGGGACATTTAAGACGTACACGTCACTTTGAGAGAATTTAACACAGGCAGACTTAGATTTTCTTATTTTCGGACAACGGAACAAAACAGCCCCGGCTTTGTACAATTTGACAATCAAAAATTTGGAAGCCACCTTTTGACACCCGAATCCTATGAATCAAAAAACTTTCCTGACACAGTATAACATAAAATAATGGATTGCACTCCCCTCTATCCCCATAAAAAAGACAGGCATCTTAAAAATTCCTCTAAAAGAACCTGTCTTTCTTATGATTTTATCGTTTTTCAGTTCAACTTTTACCTGCCATTCAGCTTCCAGTCCGCCGAAGCTGTCTGCAGCTCCACCAGTCTTGCATAAAGTCCGTTCTTTTTCATCAGCTCAGCATGTGTTCCGCTCTCTGCGACAACACCGCCGTCAAGGACAACGATCTTGTCTGCATTTTCAACGGTTCTCATTCTGTGTGCAATGACAAGGACTGTCTTTCCTTTTATCAGCTTAGAAATCGCTTCCTGGATCTCTGTCTCATTGTCCACATCAAGGGACGCTGTCGCTTCGTCTAACAGAATAACCGGCGCATCTTTTAAAAGTGCACGGGCAATGGAAAGACGCTGGCACTCGCCACCGGAAAGTGTGGAGCCGTTTTCTCCGATCACGGTCTGATAGCCGTCCGGCAGTTTTTCAATAAACGTATGACAGCGCGCCGCCTTTGCAGCAGCGATCACCTCTTCATCGGTCGCATCTTTGCGCCCTATACGGATATTTTCCATAATGGTATTGTTGAAAAGAACTACGTTCTGGAATACCACGGAAAAATCTCTCATCATGGCAACTGAATCGATCGGTGCAATATCCGTGCCACCAAGTGTGATTTTTCCACCGTTCACATCGTAAAAACCAGCCGCTAAATTTGCCACCGTACTCTTTCCCCCGCCGGACGGTCCGACAAGGGCTGTTACCTGTCCCTGTTTTGCAGTGAAAGAAACATCCCGCAACACCGGTTTGCCAGGTTCGTAGGCAAAACTTACATGGTCGAATGTAATATCATAGCCGTCTGTCTGATACTCTTTCTTCTTATTTTCCTCTTTATAATCCTGGATTTCTTTCAGGCGCTTTACCTGAAGATCCACGGAAAACAGCTCTGCCATATTTGCCATTGCCCCGGAAAGTGGATCATATAGTCTTGAAGCTGCGATCAGGAATAAAATGTAGGAAAACAGTGTGGTCTGATGGTTGATCATCAAAGTATTTCCGACAACAATGACCGTCGCAAGTCCAAGCCGCAAAAACATCTGCCCTGTGGTCACAAGGCTTGCCGTTACCATCTCCGAAGAGATCTGTGCCTTTTCCGCGGCATCCATTTTTTCATCCAGCTTTTTCAGATATACCGTTTCCTGATTGCACGCCTTAATGTCCTGCACCGTCTCTAAGCATTCCTGTATTCCATCTGCCAGTGCAAGTTTTGCATCGATATGTTTCTGCCCCTGCTTTGTCTGCAGCTTTCTGGAAAAAAGAACGATTGCAAACGCCACCGGCGCTACCCCAAGCAGCGCAAGTCCCATTCTCCAGTCATAGATCAAAAGCACGATGCACACGATCGCAGTCGACAGGATCGAACCCCAGAACTGCGGTACGGTATGCGAAAATGCGTGTTCAAAACCTGCGCAGTCCCCCATGATCGTACTCGTCAGATCAGACAGATCACGCTCATGGAAAAACCGAAGCGGCATCGTCCTTAACTTTTCCGCGATTGAAATCCTGCGGCGTTCACTCTCCTGATAGGTTCCCATATAGGTCAGTGTATACTGCAGATAATGCATCACAAATATGACTGCTAAAATGACGATTCCGATCACCGTGTACAGTAAAATATTTCCACCCTGCCCGCTGTCCCAGGACAATGCTATAAGGAAAGAATCAAGCACACATGCAAGCAGTGCAACCGGAAGCATCAGGCTGACATAAGCCAGAACTGAATAAAGGATTCCTTTACACAGGTCTTTTGCGCCCTGCTTACTCAATGCATATTTGTTTTGAAAATATTTTGTCATTATTTCGTCTCCTTTCCGACTTTCCAATGAACCGAGGTCTGATAATCGTTCCACATGGACGCATATCTGCCGCCTGCAGCCAGCAGTGAATCATGTGTGCCGCGCTCAATGATTTTTCCTCCATCAAACACTAAAATCAGATCCGCATTCTGTATCGTCGAGAGACGGTGTGCGATCATGAGAACCGTTTTTTCTGCTGTCAGTTTTTCAAAAGCAAGCTGTATCTGATGCTCGTTCTCCGCATCTGCAAAGGCAGTCGCCTCATCCAAGACGATGATCGGAGCGTCCTTTAAAATCGCTCTCGCTAATGCGATTCTCTGATTTTCTCCACCGGATAAATAAGTGCCGCCATTTCCCACAACCGTATCAATCCCGTCCGACAGACGGTCAATGATCTCTCTGCACTGGGCAGCTTCCACGGCACACATCACTTCTTCGCGTGTTGCCTCCGGTCTTGCAGCGCGGATATTTTCAAGCAGAGTATCCCCAAATAGTTTTGTGTTCTGGAATACAAACGCGATCTGGTTCATCAGGGTTTTCTTATCCATCTGTCTGACATCAACGCCTCCTACACAGACACTTCCATCCGTCACATCATAAAACCGTGGGATCAGTTTTGCTGCCGTAGATTTACCACTGCCTGATACACCCACAAGCGCAACCGTCTTTCCTTCTGGGATTTCAAATGTGATCTGGTCGAGTGCTTTTTCTTTTGTTTCTGCGTAACAGAATGACACATTTTCAAATGCTACAGAAGCATCTTTCGGCTGCATTGGGTTGGAGGGCTCCGCTAACGGCTGTTCTTTTAACACTTCCTCAATACGTATCACTGCACTTTTTGCAGCCATCAACTGCTCACTGGCAAACATGACACGGTTCATCATCGTTGTGCAGACCGGCGTGAACAGACTGTAAAACAGGAAATCCAAAATAACGTCCTGATATGCAGCCTGACCGCTTACTCCCGTCATAATCATACACGCAACCGGAATCAGCAGGATAAATGTGCCATTTAATGCAACCTGAAAACCGGTCAGAGGGATACGGCATTTTAACGCATACCCGGAAGCATATTTTTCGTACTCCCCGATCGCTGCATGGAAATTTTTAAAGGAATAGACCGTCTGCTGGAACACTTTTACAACCGGGATTCCACGGATATATTCGACGGCTTCCTTATTCATGGTTTCAAGTGCTGTCATGTAACCTTCCATAAAGTTTGCATTGTCGCCACCCATCATCTGCTTTAAAAAGAAAAGACTGATGGCAAGCGGAACCATGCAGCAAAGACCTAACCGCCAGTCAAAAACAAAGATCAGCACGAACACTGCGACCGGCATCACCACTGCCCCGGTAATATCAGGAAGCTGATGTGCCAGAAAATTCTCAGTCAGTCCTGCATTGTCATCAATCACTTTCCTTAGGCGTCCACTGGCATTTGCACTAAAATATCCTAACGGCAGTGTGACGATATGATGCATAGCTGCCTTTTTCATATTTGTTGCAGTGCGGAATGCCGCCAGATGCGAACAGCACAGTGCAATAAAATAAAGTAAAATACTTAAGACCGAAAAACAAACTGCCCACCACGCATAAGTACTGCTATGGAAAGCAAGACTGATATCTCCTTCCATCATCGCATTTAACATGTCACGGACAACAAACCATATACAGACAAACGGGATCATGGACAACA
Source organism: Roseburia rectibacter (assembly GCF_014287515.2). NCBI lineage: Bacteria > Bacillati > Bacillota > Clostridia > Lachnospirales > Lachnospiraceae > Roseburia > Roseburia rectibacter. Next base: position 1,585,015 of record NZ_CP092473.1, on the reverse strand, counting down.
CCGTACTCAGTCCCGCAAAGATCATACCTGCGATTGTCAGCCAGTGGCGGTTTCCGGCATATTGAAACATTCTGGATATCTCAGAATTCTTTTTCATGAAAAAATATCCTCCTTATCTAAAAACTGGCAGGAATCCGACACTTTCCTGATTCCTGCCGAAAATGATTCTGCCGTGTTTCTTTACTCAGACAAATTTTCTGTACAGAATAACTGAATGCAGTTCTCGATCATCGTCTGATCATAATCCGTTGAAATACCGGAAGCAAGCCAGTAAGCATAATCTCCGGCATCATACTGACCTAATGCATCCAGATCGCTGCCATAACGTAACTCAATATGATAGGTCGTATCGGAAGTATCCGGCGCGATGCAAAAATAAGTAAACTCTCCGGAATCAGCATCATCGCTCTCATACTCGTACAGACCACGGATCTTTTCCATGCCTACATAGTGATAGGTATGTGCAAACAATTCTTTTCCGTCTTTATCATAACCCTTGATCATCGAAGAATCACCGTCAAATTCCAATGTGTCTACACCCTGTGTGAAAGAACAGTCATAAACTCCATTGCCATCCGTATAGGCTTCCACAGCTTTCTCACCATAAATCTCTCCACTAACCATAGATGCCAGCTTTTCATACGCTGCCTTAGCATTTTCCTCACCAACGAGCTCGCCACAGTTGTCAATCCAGAGTTTTTCATACTCATCTGAAAGGATCACCGGCCAGAGTTCCTGATATGTACCCGTCAGGTCAACAAGAAGCTGCTCTGCTGTTTGACTGTCATCCGCTGTCTCCGTCGCATCTGCAACTTCTTCTGCTGCCGTACTCTCTGATACCTCTGTGTTTTCTGTTGCTATGCTCTCTGATTCCATTGTGCTTTCTGTTGCTGCACTCTCTGATTCCGCTACACTCGCCGAAGTTCCGGCTGCCTCTGTACTCGCATCACCAGTGTCCGCATTTGCCCCGTTACCGGAATTTCCGCATCCGGCTGCCATGGAAAATGCCAATGTTGCTGCCAAAAACAGGTTCATAATTTTTTTCTTTTTCATGATAGATCCTCCTCAAACTGAAAATGCTGCAGTTAGTATTTTCTAACTGCAGCACTCATTCTAAAGGATTCAATTTTGATTTACAATTACTGAACGGTCTTTTTTCTATCCATTCAGACTTTTTTCCGATACTCCCTCGGCGGCATCCCATACTCCGCGCAAAAGGCAGATGTAAACTTATTCGGATTCAGATAACCGATCTGCGCAGCAATCTCCCCCACCGTGAGGCTGCTCTCTTTTAACAGCCGCTCCGCCACCTGCAGGCGGTACCGTTTCATGTAGGCATAGACAGAATCTCCGTAAACGCCCCGGAAACATTTTTTCATGACCGTCGGCGAAATTTCAAACCGCCCGGAAAGCACGTCGATCGTATAATGTTCACTGAAATGTGCCGTGAGAAAAGCATGGATCTGTTTGATCACTTCGATCTGGGTCTCAGAAAAATGTACATGCTCTTCCCTGTCCTCCATGGGGTTTAATTCTGTCAGCACCAAAAGCAGCTCTAAAACTTTTACCCGGATATAACCATGCCGGATTTTTTCAGGGACCGTATACAACTCTGAAAAAATATGTTCTATGGTTGAATTTGCCCGAATGATCGTAAAATCACGCATCCTGGAAAGTTCCCTGATCCGCTCTAAATCTACTGCCAGAAGCTCCAACACATTTTTCATCTCATCTGTGATCATGGAAAAATCAATGGTAACGGTAATACCGTGGTAATGGCTGGTCGGGAATTCCGACTGGTGCGAATTGTCCTGCAGGGAACAAAAAGACAGATCTCCGGCAGACATATAGCAATACTGATGCTCTCCAAACAGACACTCACTCCGTCCCTCCCTGCAATAGTTGATCTCCATCACATCAGAAGCAGGTTCCTGCTGTTTGTTGCAGTACGCCATGTGCATGTCATTGTAGACTAACTCCATGCCGGGAAACACCCGGTACAGCGTGATATCTCCCGTACCACTCTCATTTTCAAGATGAAAACAACTGCTGCTTCCATCGTCTTCGCTCTTTTCATGCACCGAAGCTCCATATAAACCGATGCTGGTAAATCCGTCTGCGGCTGGTGAAATGTCAGACTTGTCCTTATCCTGCTGTAATATATTTTTTGCAAGTTCGTAGGGATTGTTCATCCGAACCTCCTTTGCAGCTTTCGTTTGCCATTAAATAACTGTTTCCAATGCTTTTATTTACAGACTTCCATATGTTCTAAGTATCAGACACATTCAGAACAGATCCAGCATATTATCCAGATATATTTCTTCCCTGACCTTTAACTGATACTCAGGTTTTGTCATATAATAGAGCAGGAACTCTAAGATCAGGGCGCTGCCAAGTCCCCTGCCTTCAATTTTGTTCTCATTTTTTTATACTTCTTAATAGAATCCATTTATATCTCTAACAGTGCCTCATCCCTGCAGCCTAATACCCGTGCCAGCCGGAATACATCGATGGCTTTCGTATGGTTGATATCTCTTTGTCTCTGCTCAAAAAGCTGTATCTGTCTGATAGAAACGCCTGATAATTCTGCCAGTTCGCTCTGCGAAAGCCCTGATGCTTTTCTGAGCCTTTTCAAATTTGTATCAACATAATATTCTTTCCACAATTCATTCAACCGTTCAACAAAATGCATAATATCCATCTCATGATATACCTCATACATATCACATATCTGGCTTGGTTTTATCACATTGTTAATCCTTGCAAATGTTCTGACGGTATACCACTGATAATATGCAAGAGCCCACCCTGTCCAATATTCCGGTGACTTATCTATAAACATCTGATCTTCCTGCTGTAAATATGGAAGACCAACGCTTACCACAACTTCCTTAACTATTTCGCAGCCTGTCTTTCCCGCAATATAGGTTGGATTTCCCTCCTGAAACTGCCGTGAAACATCTGACACCAGAAACATGCTGTAATATTCATCTATGTCCATGTCACATGTATTAACGGCAAAGTCAAACATATCCCCTAATATTCTCTGTGCCAGATTAATATAATCATCTGGATAGGCGCGCATCTCCATTTTCCATGCCCTCCCTCATAATGTCAATGATATACAGCTCATGATACGTAGCATCGGCTCTTTTTCTGACCCTGTATTCTTTCTTTGCCTCCCGTTCTCTTTCTCTCTTTTTAGAATAATAGATCTCACAGGAAACATTTTCTTTATCTATAAATTTGATCTGTCGAAATGCTTTTTCACTCTTGAGGACAATTTGTTCCCCTAATTTTCCAAGTCTCATGGCCTCTGATAATTTTTCCAACGAAATCGTACCCGCCACAAAATCCTGTGCAAAAGAAAAATAGGAATCATCTGCCCGGTATCCCCTGATCACATCATACGCTGATATATCAATCAGAAAATGTTTTTTTACATATTCTTTTGCTTCTTCCGCTATCGTTCCATTTTGCCAATAGGTTCTGTTATCCGCAAGAATCGCAAGCCAGTTTAAAATATTGTATTTTGGGTCATTCAAATTGAGTACATTCAGTCCCGACATATCAAATTCATAGATATTCACATATCCGTCATGATTTTTCGCACATGCCCACTCTCTGGCTAATTCTATATCTTCCGTGCAATAAAATCCTCTGCCGTAGTCGTTATTACGCATGCCTTTTCCATATTCCGGAACTTCTATAATGTTTTCTGAACCATGATATAATCTTAATTTCATGTGAGCACCCTCCAGACCTGTATTCCTCAACGGCTTGTATATAATTATATCGCTATTGCGATACTTTTTCAAGCATGGCTACCTTCAGACCAGTTTCCCTCAATGGTTTGTATATCATGACTGCCTACAGCTACAGTCCCAGCTTCCGGTACCGGTTCACGCACGCAAACACTTCCTGCTTTCTTGGCATTGCAAGTCCGCACGGCAGATAACTGCTCTCGCAGACTGCTGCGATCCCCCTCTTCTGCAAAACATCCCAAAGCGCATCGACCGCCTGTGTCAGTGTATGTTTCCCATCAAAAAAGTGGATCTGCATATATTTTAACATATATCCAAGTGATGCAAGCTGTTCCGTATCCATAAGCTGTTCCACATAGCGGACGTCTATGACTTCCCGGCTGATGGAAATAGAATCCTTTCCCATCGTTCTCATCTTTAAGCGGTTGTCCTCACGAAACATCCGGTCCGGCTTTATTTTTCTGTCAAAATCAGGCTGCTTTGACGGAGCAATGTCCTGTTTTGGAAGCGGGAACTCTGCCGCTGCCTGCTTTGCTGACTCTGTGATCTCAAACGGCTCGTAACGGTTCATCTGGATGATGCAGTCTGCCTTGTGAAAATAAGAACCGGAGCTTCCGGCAACCAGAACCGTCGAGATACCGTATGTTTGATACAGTTCCTCTACCCGGTCAATAAAAGGCACGATCGGCTCTGCATCACGGTTGACCACACGCTGCATCAGCTCGTCACGGATCATAAAGTTCGTTGCACTGGTATCCTCGTCGATCAGAAATGCTTTTGTGCCCGCCTCCATCGCCTCGATTACATTCGCCGCCTGCGACGTGCTTCCGCTGGCATCTTCCGTATAAAAGGATACCGTATCTTTCCCATTCGGCAGGTCATGGATAAACATGGAAATATCCACGTCACGGATGCTTCTTCCATCCTCGGCACGGATTTTCATCGCTGTATCGTCCGTGATGACATACTCCCTGCCATCCCCTGCAATGTGGTTATAGACACCTGTCTCAAGCGCTTTTAACAGTGTTGATTTTCCATGGTAACCACCGCCTACGATCAGCGTGATGCCCTTCTTTATTCCCATTCCGGTCAGTTTTCCGTGGTGTGGCAGCGTCAGCGTGACGGAGAGACTTTCCGGTGACTGAAAACGCACTGCATCCTTCATCGGTCTGCCGGAAACACCGGACTCCCGCGGCAGAATCGCACCGTCTGCCACAAATGCACAAAGTCCCATCGGATCTAACTGCTCCCTGATATATTCCTGATCCTCGGCGAGATCTGCGGCTGTCTCCACCGCTTCTTTTTTCAGTGAACGATAATATAGAGAACCTTTCACACACTCCGGCAGAAAATCAAAGAAAATCTTTTCGAGTTCTCTGGAATTGACCGTTCTTCCATTTGCCGGGAACCCAATCTCCATGCGCAGCACAATATCGCCGTTTTTTACATCCATCTGACAGGCACTGCGCTCTAACACTTCCTGTCCCGGACGGCTGACCGCCATAAGACCGCTCTTTCCGGAACCTTTCGCTTTAAAGGAAACTTTCTCGACCTGGCGCGCAAACTGGCGCAGCAGATAATCCTGCACAGCGATTCTTCTGCAGTCTTTCTGATAAAGATGTTCCGGGAATCCCGCCTGTTTTCCACGGACATGGATGCTTACCTTCGATGGTGCTGCAAACGGATCTCCCTGCACATGGTCAATGGAAAGCACATATCCAGGAAACTCATAAGTCCCCCTTGTGTCCTTATATGCCGGATAACCTTTATGGTCGATACGCTGTAATAAATTTTTTAACTCTGCTGCTGTCTGCATAATTCCCTCCTGCTAAAAAAGCATACTTTCCTGCTCTATCGTACAACCGGTTTTTAAAATATAATCCTTAAGTTCTTTTAATTCTGCCGGAACTTCTGTGTCCCTTACTTTTTGCAAATATTTTTCATCCCGTTTTTCCCCATATTCCTGATATTTGAAAAACGTCTCCCCATCCATTGCAAGCGGTTTCACATCCGGAAAAATTTTCTCTTTTATATTCATAAATATACGGATTCCGCCATAATCTAAGTCACTGGTATGAAAATACTCTGCCCCCTGCTCTCCCAGACACTCCCTGAGATTTTTCAGGAAAAGCCTCTCTTTCGGTGAGAAAAAACCGTGCGAATAGACAAGCAGCGTTCCCTCTTCATATGACATTTCCATAAAATTGGCTTTATTTTCAACCGTTACAATTTTTCGAATCGTCTGCTCAGGCAATAGTTTTGCATATTTTAATGTCTCTGCATTTAAAATCGTACCATAGGCAAACAGGGCGGTATCAATTTTGTTTCCTGCAAGCTCAAACTGCAGCGGACCTTTGACAGAAAGTTCCTGATGGTATGTCTCAATCCCAATTTCCGATAATACTTCGTCATTTCCCATAACTTCTTCGTCAGCATCCACATCCGGGCAAAATTTTCTCGCATCCGAAATAATTTTATCCTGGACTGCTCTCTGAAATGATTTTGAATTTTTCAGGTATTTTTTACTGAATATCCGTCTTGAAACCGGTTCCTCTATCTCATTTAATCCGGCTAACGTGTTAAAATAAATTTCCTTTGTTTCTTCATCTTTGCATATTTTCGGAATTTTTTCACGTTCCAGGTCATTTTCCAGCTCCCCAATACATTGATCGATCCATGGTTTCCAGGTCTGCTGGCGCCCTCTTAATTTCTGTAACTCCTGACGAAGTTTCAAAAATGGTTCAAAATAGCGCTCATATTTTGGCACCCGCCCATCCATTTCATAAAATCTCGGAATATCAGACAAACGATATACGATCTGCTCTAGTTCACTTCCCCTTGTGTACCATCCACTTATCTTCTGCCCTTTTCCATCCTGTAACAGATGACGTGCCTGCAACTCTAAAACCTGCCTGTTCAGCTCTGTTTTTCCGATTTCATCATACAGCGCCTGAACGATTCTGATAGAACGTTTCCCATCATTTTGCCCCTGATTAGGATATTTTCTCCAATCAGTATCGCCATGTTCATAATCATCAAGGATCACCTGAACGATACTGGTTCTTGTCTCTTTTTCCTTCTCCTTCTTCAACCGCTCTTACTCCTCCTCCACAACCAATTGTGAAAAATCCTTTTTCTCAAACTCCTGAATCGAAATGCTCTTCTTATTCGGATTCGCATAAACGAATGTCTTATCTACATTTTCAATGTAATTCTGGATCTTATCGTTCGTTGCACTGATGATCGCCTGAAAACCAAGTCCGCGGATCAGTTCGATACAGCTCGCCACTTTCTCTGCATCCATCTTGGAAAATGCCTCATCTAAAACAACAAGACGGATTGTCGGACGTCTTGTCAGTCTTGCAGACAGATTGATATGGTATGCCTGCGCAAAACTTGCGAGTAGTGCAATGTAAAGCGGGTTCTGTCCCTCACCACCGGAATTTTTCTTGATCATCTTACTAAGACCAATGACAAGACGTTCGTCACCTTCCACGATCTGTTCCATCTCAAATGAAAGATACGTACGGTAATCTGCATACTTCACCATGTTCTGTTTTGCCTCATCAAGTTCCTGCTGCGTGGCATTTTCCGGCGGAATAAAGATATGGATCAGATCACTCATCAACATACCATATTTATTTTCATGCTCCATCGAAAACAGATTCATCTGATGCTCCATTGGCGATGCAAGTGAGGACGGATCGATATCTAAGTCCTCATCCATAAACATATCATAAAATGCGCCGTCGGCTCCCTTATTTCTCGTGATCTTAAACTGATAGCGGTCTTTACCAAAATTCAGGTTGCGGATGATACGGTTTAATTCATCCCTGCGCACATAGGCTTCTTTGATAGCGCTGCGGATCTTGTATACAAAATCCTCCTTAAAATGCTCCACTGCTGCCTTTGCCTGCTCAGCCGCTTTTTTCTGGTATTCTTCCAGTTCATTGCAGGAAAGCTCTGACAGCAGGCTGTCATAATCGTCATTATTCTCTGCGCTCGCTGAGAAATCACGTTTTGGATGATTCTGAAGATAATTCATACGTACATCCACCAGTTTATTTTTCTGTACATCACACTGACCGGACACCTGTTCCATTTCTTCCTGTGTCGATGCTTTCAGGCTGTCATATTTTTTATTTTTCTGCCCGGCAATATAAACCTCAAATGCCTCTTCTTCCGCAGCGGAACCGCGAAGCTCTCTTTTTTTCGTAAGAAGTTCCTCATTTTTTGTAATGAAATCACTGCTGTCTTTTTCAATGGCATCTTCTTTTTTCCGGATCTGGTATTTTAAGTCATCGATCTTATCTTCCAGATCTTTTTGTTTTTCGTGAATCTCTTCTGCCTGTTTCTTTAAGATCTCAACCGTACCGGCACCGATCTCTGCCATTTTCTTTTCTGTTTTTGCCTTTTGTTTTTCCTTTTCTTTCTTCTCCGAAAGATCTGATATCAGGTTCTGGTATTCCTCGACCGTATCATTTAAAAATTCCTGGGCAAGAATATTTTTCGCCTCTGTCTCACGCTCTCTGTATTCTGCTCTGTCCTGCTCTAATTTCTCCAGGCTGGCTGCAAGTTCCTTCTGGCGCTGTTTCTTACTCTTTTCACCAATATATACATGTTTCTTATAATTGTCCGGATTTAAACGGCGTAACTGATAACTCTGGTATAATAAACAGTCTGCCGTCACACCGATCTTGCACTGGCGCAGTTCGTCCACCGAAGTACACTTGATGACATTTCCGAGTAAGAAGTCCACAAATGCCCTCACATATGGCTCTTTTGCTTCTACTTCTTCTGCAAGCGCATTGTCTTTTACGCGCCAATCCTCCTGCATCAGTTTTTCCGTATCCACTAAAGATACACGGAAGAAACGCTTCTCGTCGAGTGTTTCGTATACTTCCATCGCCTGTTTGACATAGGCAGGCTCCACGATCAGCGCAAGTTTGTTCCAGGAAAGATAACCCTCGATCGCATTACGCCATGTTTCATCTTTAATATCAATGAGATCTGCAAAAATACGGACCTGGATATTTTTTCCGGTCTGTTCAGAAAGTTTTCTTGCAATTTCGGATCTCGCAAGTTCTAACTCTCTCGGATATGCTTTTTTACCAAGTTTTAACTCTGTGAGTTCTTTCTCTAACACATCCGCTTCTTTATTCATGGAACGGATCTCCGAGGAAGCCTCCTGCCTGTCCTTTTCTGCCTCTTTCTGCACTTCGACCAGACTTCGTTTCAAACGTTCGATCTCCTCTCCGGTGATCGTGCCTTCTTTGAACTTCTCGATATCCCATAGAATCTGATTCGAAACGATATCTACATCTTCCCAGCCGTTTAATCTTGCACAGATACCGTCCCATTTATTTTTACTTCGCTCCAGAAGGCTTAGGTTTTCTTCCAAACTCTTTAACTGCTCTTCTAATCTTGCATAACCGGTTCCGGCGATCTGCTCATTGATCTCGCCGTATTCTTTTTCATAATTTTCTTTTACCTGAAGCAATTCTGTAAGACTTTCATTCTGCAGTACGACATCCTTTTTCCAGTTTTCCACACGCTGCTGCATTTCCTCTATGGTCTGCTCTAACTGTAAGATCGTCAGTTTGTCCATCCGGTAACGGCAGTTTAACAGTTCTTTTTTCTTCTCCTCCATCACCTGATACTGTGCACTGATCTGCTTTAATTCTTCGATTTCCTGCATCGTGGCTTCGATCTTACGGCACATTCTGCCATAAAGCATCGCCCCCTCCTGCATGTCCTCGATATGGATGTCCTGCTCCATACAGATATATTCTTTTACAAAATCCTCTAACCGGATATTCATTTTAAATGGGATCGCACGCTTAAACAGGCGCGGGAATTTTTCCATATCCAGTCCGCCTAAATAGACATCATAAAGGTTTCTGCGGAATCTCTCATTATTAGAAGTATAAAACATCTCATCTTTGGGAAAATTCTGCTGTAAATAGCTGCGCACTTCACTGATCGTCATTGCGCGGCTCTCTGTCCGGTAATCCCCCGGGATCAGCTCGCCCTTATGCCAGAAAAACAGCCTGTTTATCTCATTGGTAGCGGTCTCCACATCAAACACAACACCGATACATTCTTTTTCTTTTGTGATCGTCTGTTCCATCTCAAGAACGATCGTCGTGGAAAAGTTTTTGTTTCGCTTATACTCTGCCTGATTATTCTCACCAATGTTGATCATGCCGCGCAGATACTCGATCAGGCTTCGGTCAGAATCATCTGCCGCTGCCTTGTTGAAAAATCCACGTCCATCCGTGTTCGCATAAAGCACGATCTGCATCGCATCGATTACGGTGGACTTTCCACTGCCGGAATGTCCGGTAAAAAAATTGATGCTCTCGTTTAACCCTAACACCTTACGGTCAATATAATGCCAGTTATTGAGGCAGATTCTGGTAAAAACTTTATATGCCTGATTCATCTGTTCCATCTTCTGTCTCTCCTTCCTCATCCACATTCATTTCTTCTGGTTCAAGATCACTTTCTTCATCCGTCATATCATTTTCTGAAAGTGCTTCCTCACTGTTCCACTCCAGATTCTCCTGACCGGCTACCTCATCACTTTTTACCTCATCAGAAAAACTGCCGAGCAGCCCGTTTACATCCTCCCGCATCAGCACTAAATTGATGCACGGATAGATCATGATCCTCGTATTTTCAAGCTGTTCTTCGAACACATCCAGAAATTCTACCATCTGATATTTCTTTAAAATAGCAAATGCTTTTTTTATCTCAGTCATGGAGGACGGACCTTTGATCAGACGGAACTCTCCTGCTTTTCCATTCAGTTCTCCAAACGTCGTTATAACATTGACACTGGAGGAAACTGCCGCCATCTTTTCGTCGTAGATCAGTTTTAAAAGCAGCAGGTAAATCGTTGCAAGTTTCGGCAGTTTCTCCCCGATTCCGTCTGTTCCCTCCAGATAAATGATTCCAAGCTCTGTATCCTGGCTGAGTTTTATCCCTGCAACCGCAAAATACTCCGTCAGAAATTCCAAATGCCTGTCGCAAAAATCATACATGCGATCCGGCATCATGCGTCCGTATTTTTTATCATATTTTCGTTCCGGCAGAAATGTCTGGGAGAGCAATGTTCTTATCACTTCCTGCATCCGCTCCACATCCTGCGTATTTAACTCTTCGTAACCTTCAAACATTAATTCTGTTCACTTTCTATTGATTTTTGCTTTGTGCTAAAAGTCATTTTCGGATAACAATAATTGCCATTCTGAATCTGACTATTCTCCACCTGTACCCGGTATCTGCTGTTTTTGCGCATACTGATATCATAGGCAAGGATCAGCTTTTCAAATGACTCATCATCCGCTATATCCATATGTTCTGTTTCTAAAATACCATCTGTCATCTTCTCTTCGATGAACTCTTCGATCTGTTTTGCCGTATAACGGTGTTCAATCTTGTTTAAGCGCAGTACATCTTCCCTGGAAAGCTCTGCATCTTCCTCTTCTTCCTGCAGATCATCCTCAAATTTTCTGCGGCGTCTTCTCTTATAAAGAGGATTATCACTCAAAACATCAAAAGATGACAGATTCATGTGCCCCGCCACTTCTTTTAACATCTCACTCTGTTCACTTTCCGTCTCAGCCGCTCCAAGTCTGTTCAAAAGCAGGATCAGCATACCGTGACGCTCTGTCTCATCACTGAGCAGATAATTTAACCGGCTCACAGTTGCACGGATATACTTGCTGTGTTCTTTGTCCATGTTTGAGATCCGGTGTTCAATGTCATCAAATCCACGCTCGATCTGGTCGATCAGATCCAACACATCTTCCTGTCTGTTTCTTCTCGCATGTAAAAATGGCAGATCCTCTTCTGACCGCTGCGTTTCAAGTACAGAAGACCTGCTTCCCGCATTTTTCTGCTCCATGCGCTGTTTCTGCCGGATGCGCTCCACCCAGACGTCATCCTCCCGCATTTCCTTTAACCAGCGTTTAATGTCCATTTTATAAATATAAAAATTGTCACTCGTCTTTAAAATGTGGTATTTGCGTCTGACAACTTCCTCCACATAGCCCTCTAAATGCTCCTTTAACAGTTCGTCATAAGACTGTTTGTTCAAAAGGCGTTCAAAAAATTTATCCATGTTGTGCAGCATATCCTGCAGTGCCTTATTCAGTTTTCTGGTATTGACAAGTGCTGTCTTTAACATGGCAAGATTCATGCGGTGGTCATTCTTAAAAGAAAAAAGAGTCGCATAAACATTCTGGATATAAAGATCCGTGTCATCTAACGGTTCGTCCGCTAATTTTTCAAATGCCTCGATCATCACTGCCGCATAATCCGGTATGACGATATTGGTAGTCATTGCCTCATAATCTTCAATTTTTCTAAGCCATTTTGCGCGTACCAGCCAGTTTAGGATTCGTCCCGGCAATGCAGTTTCTACATCTTCCTCTGTCTCATTATCCTCTCTCATAAAGGCATAACGACGAGAGGAGCACATGTCACTTAAAATCTGGACACATGCTTCTCTGCTTAAAAAGTAATTGTTGTACTGGTATTCGTCATTGATGGTCAGAAGTGCTTCTATATAGATGTCCCGGTTTACGGACCGGAACAGGCCCCAGAAAGATGCTGGGATGTCGTATATCAATTTCACGTTATTCTTTCCTTACTATCATTTCTTACAATCTCATGATACACTGCTTATCTGTATCTGCACACGTCTTATTTTTGCACAATGCATGCAGCATATCCGTCTGCACACACTTTATCTGGTGCGTGATTCATGCAGCATATCCATCTTCATCTCGTAATATGCCGGGCTCATATCCAGATAATGTTCATGTGGATTTTCAAAACGCTGTTCTTCTTCCCACACTTCGGTATTAAGCTGTTTTTCCACATAAGCTCTGATATCTTCTAAGGTTTCCGGCTCCACGATACGTTTTCCTGCCTTTACGACCTGCTGCTGAAGTTTTTTCGCTGTGCAGTTTTCAAAAGAACGGTTTTTCCATGGTTTTTCCGGATCCGCATAGCGGTATGGCACAGACATATCAACTTTCTCTCCTGCCTTTGTGATCAGATCTGCAACGGAATGTCCTGCTTCATCATAGATACGGTACACATCTTTGAGTCCCGGATTTGTGATCTTCTCCACATTTTCTGAGATCTTGATACGCGGAGCAAATGTACCGTTTTCCTCCACTGCCGAAATCTTATATACGGCACCAAAGACAGGATCTGATTTTGCAGTAATCAGACGTTCACCGACACCAAAACTGTCGATCTTTCCGCCCTGCTGTAAAATGGATGTGATCGTATACTCATCTAAGCTGTTTGAAACAACGATCTTGCAATCCTCTAATCCCACATCATCTAACATCTTACGGATTTTTTTGGAAAGGTATGCAAGGTCACCGCTGTCGATACGGATTCCCTTTAATCTTTTTCCCATCGGCTCTAAAACTTCTTTTGCCACACGGATCGCATTCGGGATACCGGAACCGATGACATCATAAGTATCCACTAAAAGCACTGTCCCATCCGGATAATTCTCTGCATAATGTTTAAATGCCTCAAATTCATCCTTATAATACATCACCCAGCTATGTGCCATGGTCCCGCTGACCGGAATATCAAACATCTGACCGGCAAGCACAGTTGCCGTTCCGACAGCGCCTCCGATATAAGCAGCTCTGGCGCCATAAACTGCAGCATCCATATTATGGGCACGGCGTGCACCAAAATCAGAAACTGCACGTCCCTCTGCCGCACTCACGATACGTCTTGTTTTTGTTGCGATCAGCGACTGATGATTGACCTGTGCAAGCAGTGCTGTCTCAATAAGCTGTGCATCGATTAACGGTGCAACTACCGTAATGACCGGCTCATTCGGGTACATGATCGTTCCTTCCCGGAACGCATAAATATCACCGCTGAATTTAAAATCTTTCAGATAAGTGAGAAAATCTTCGGTAAAAATGTGAAGTGAACGGAAATATGCAATGTCCTCCTCATCAAAATGAAGATTTTCAATGTACTCCAAAATCTGCTCTAATCCTGCAAAGATCGCAAATCCACCGCCGTCCGGATTACTGCGGTAAAATACATCAAATGCAACTCTCGTATCCTTGTCCTGATCGTTAAAATAACCATTTGCCATCGTCATTTCATACAGATCCATCATCATTGTAAGATTTCTTGTTTCACTCTGTTTCATCATAATCCTCCATGCCTGCACCTTGCTGCGCAGGGTGTATTTCCTATCGTTTCAATTCCGATAACAGTTCTCTTTTCCGTTTTCCGATCAGAAGCTGTTCATTATATGTCATATACCGATCACAGGTATGCTCCGCCAAAAACATTGCCGCTTCCGATGACAAGGTCAGTTCTGTCACAAACACAACCATCTCCTCACCATCCTCAAACGCCTGTTCCATAAAATCAAATGCATGCTCTAACGCATCCGATGCATCCTGCTCTGATTCCTCTAATGTCTCTCTTTGGATATCAAATCCTGTCTTCGCCTGCGCAAAACTTTCCTTTGCATCCAGACCTTTATCCGGCATATTTTCTTTCCAGAGAGCAAATATCTGTTCCCATCCGGCTGCCTGTGCCTTCGTACAAAGCTCCGCCTGTTTTTCTGCTTCTACCATTGCCATTTTCTCCTCAAGCAATGCCTGATAACATTCTGCCGGTGCTTCGCCCTCTTTCAGATGTCTTTGATATTCTTTTAAAAATTCATACCAGTTATCCGTGATCTTTTTCTTTTCCTGCACTTTTACAAAAAATGCAGACAGACCATCCAGCAAAAGATTGACCACACTCAGTCTCTCATCGAATGCTGCCGCGTAAATCCTTGCAAATGACTCCGGTCTTATCCTGCCCGCAAGGATATCTGTGATTCCATAGTCATCCCGGTACTTGCGGTACAGTTCAAAATATGCCGCTGCATCTTCCGCCACATCCCCATGATGGATAAACTCACGGATGACACCCTCATCCACCGGCAGATCCATCTCCTCATAAACCTGCATCAGATTGCTCAGATCTTCCCAGCCACGTGCTGTCACAAAGCGGATACCATCCACATCTGCCTCCACGCGGTAAAAATTTTTCTGTCTGAGTTCCAGATAACTTAAAATGGCATTGTGGAGATGTTTTGCCCTCGCATATTCTTTCCACACCTTATAATCAGCCTCAATATTCAGATACCGCACACGGTCTAAGGTGACCATATCAAAATCGCGGACTGACTTGTTGTATTCCGGCGGGTTTCCGGCTGCAACGATCAGCCAGCCTTCCGGGATCGCCTGGTTGCCAAACGTCTTACACTGTAAAAACTGCAGCATCGTCGGCGCCAATGTCTCTGAGACACAGTTAATCTCATCAATAAACAGGATTCCCTCTTTCTGCCCAGTTTTCTTCATCTTGCGGTAAATACTTGCAATGATCTCACTCATGGTATATTCCGTAACAGAATATGTCTTTCCTTCAAAAGACTCCTCTTTTATCATCGGAAGTCCGACTGCACTCTGTCTCGTATGATGAGTGATCGTATATGCGACCAGTCCGATCTTACACTCTGCGGCGATCTGTTCCATGATCTGCGTCTTTCCAATGCCGGGCGGTCCCATCAGAAGGATCGGACGCTGTCTGATTGCAGGGATACGGTACTCTCCCTGTGCGTCTTTCGCAAGATACGCCATCACCGTATGCTTAATTTCTTCTTTTGCCTGTTTTATATTCATTTTCGAAATCTCGTTCCTTTATTTGTTCGCCTACTATCTTAATACATTTTTGTTGTTTTTCCAATCATTTTTGGATTTTATTTCAAAAAAAGACAGGCAAACACAATCTTTACGATTTGCCTGCCTGCTTTTTCATACTATACCCTTATCTTCCTTCGAGATTCTTAAGAATCACATCCATATCATACTCCGGTGCCATCTGCAACCCAACTTTTAACGATGCTCTTACATCGAGAACATTTCTGTTCCTAATCAGCAACACCTTATTCAGCATACTTCATCATTGCATCCACGATCTCCGGGTACCTCCAGGTAACTGTCTTACGGTCAAGCAGTCCAAATAACTCTCCGTCCCCTGTGAATGCATTATTATCCCACCAGTTGCAGCTCATGCCGTAAGCGCGTGCTGCAGCAACATAGTATGCAGTACAATCTACACGGCTCTGCAGGTTTCCGTTTTTGTCACGGGAACCGAACTCTCCGATCATAACCGGTATCTCATTACTGATGTATTTTGCATACAGTTTTTCCATCATCTGATCGATATCATTGGTACTTGTCTTGTCGGAAGCATCAAAATAATCTGTGCTCTCATTTTCCGCTGCAGCCTGCAGTGCAAAATGATATGGAATATAAGCATGCACAGAAACAATGATCTTCCCATCATTTCCGGCAGTATCTGACGGCAATACAAACTTGTCATTTAAGACTCCGTCCGCCGACGCATCATAACCCGGCACCATCAGATAGCGTGTAGCATTATTGCCTCCGGTTTTCCGCACAACATCCACAAAGTTCTGGTTCCATTCATTGATACATTCTACTGCCTCCACACATTCCGCAGCATTCATATCCAGCCACCACTCATGATCAGTATCTTTCAGCCGCGGCTCGTTGATGCTCTCAAAGATCACATGATCATCATAACCTCCAAAGCGGTCGGCAAGCTGCTCCCAGATAGATGTCATGTAGGAAAGAGACTGTTCTAAATGCTCTTTATCCGGATAACAGTATTCGAGATCCGTATCATGATGGATATTTAAGATCACATACATATCGTTATCTATCGCATAATCTAAAACTTCCTGCACACGGTCAAGCCATGCCGCACTGATCGTATATTGATCTCCGGATACATGATTATGCCATGATACCGGCAGACGCAGCGTCTGAAATCCTGCTGCTTTCACTGCATCGATCATCTCTTTTGTTGTCTTTTCACCGCACCATGACCACTCAATACTAAGTTCATCCTCTTTCTGCGCATTTGTAATTGCATCAAATGTATTACCGAGATTCCAGCCGACTTTCATATTCCGCACAAATGCCATTCCGTCTGTATCCGGTATCTCCTTCGGTTCGATCACAACTTCTGGTATTGTCACCCCAGCATCCTCCGTTTCTGTCTCTGAATTATCCTGTTCTGCCGCCACATCTTCTGTTGACGCGTCTTTCACTTCTGTATCTTCTGCGTTTTCATTCTTTTCTGCCGCAACATCAGCAGCACTTCCGGTCTCTGTTACTTTATCCGCCGGATCTCCTGTTCCACAGCCGCTAAGCAGCATACATCCTGCCACGCACAAGGCGGCTAACTTTCCCAATTTATTTAACTTCATAACAATCTCCATTTCAGAGGAACTTATCTTCTTCCGATCTCCGTATCGGATTCCCCTGTTACACTGTGTTCCTTGATATATGTTACAATCTCGTCTGCTGTTGTAAATGCAAGACCGACATAACTGTCCGCAGCACCGTAGTAAATTGCAATTCTTCCGGTTGCAAAGTCGTGGATCGTTGCACATGGGAAGCAGACATTCGGAACAAATCCGCGTTCCTCATACCATTCTTCCGGTGTCAACAGGAAATCCGTACAGCGGTATTTTACGATAGATGGATTTTCTTTATCTAAGATTGCTCCGCCGATCGAGTATACATATCCGTTACAGGTTCCACTGACACCATGATAAAACAGCAGCCAGCTATCTTCCAATTCGATCGGTGCTGCTCCGCCGCCGATCTTTAAAGACTCCCACCATTCATTGCCGCGTCCCATCACATGACGGTGTTTTCCCCAGTAAGTAAGATCTTTGCTCTCACTGATAAAGATATCACCAAACGGTGTATGTCCGCTGTCGGACGGTCTTGACAACATCAGGAAATTTCCATTTACCTTACGCGGGAACAGCACTGCATTCCGGTTAAATGGCAGAAATGGATTTTCAATCCTGGTAAATGTCTTAAAGTCCTTTGTCTTAGCCATTCCGATCGCTGCACCATAAAAATCGCCACACCAGATAATATAATAGGTATCTTCTACTTTTACCAGCCGCGGATCATATGCATATACCGGCATAAAATCGTTTCCGTCTTCATCGACAAAGCGTACTTTATCTTTCTCAAAATCCCAGTGAATACCATCTTCACTTCTTCCTAAATAAACATATGGTATTCCATTTGTCTGCTCCCCGCGGAACACACCGATGAACTTTCCTTCATACGGTATGACAGCACTGTTAAAAATCCTTGCCACCCCTTCTACCGGATTTCTTCCAATGATCGGATTCTCCTTATAACGCCATACCGGCGCGTTCACGATTTTCTCCGGTCTCTCCTGCCACGGCATGTTTGGCACTGCCGGACTGATCATTTTTACATTTCCCATCTTGCTCCTCCATTCTGCACAGACTTTCATTTTATATTTTTATTTTGTCTCTAAAACCTGTGCGATCCTTCTCCATTTTTATTCATAGCGGCATCTGTTTTCTGCCGTTTCTGATTCATTTCATTTATACCCCTGTCAACCGCTTTTTACGGTATCTCTGACTGATTTACGGCTCTGTCGCCGATTAACAGTCATTTCGAAACCGTTACGGCTCCGCCACTCTTCCGGTTGATTC
This sequence comes from Roseburia rectibacter, assembly GCF_014287515.2. Taxonomy (NCBI): domain Bacteria; kingdom Bacillati; phylum Bacillota; class Clostridia; order Lachnospirales; family Lachnospiraceae; genus Roseburia; species Roseburia rectibacter. Next base: position 1,566,616 of record NZ_CP092473.1, on the reverse strand, counting down.
CCGGATCACGATATGACCACTTACCACACGTCTCACAAATGTTTCTCTTTTTTCATTGAGGCGTTCTAATAAAAGTTCTACTCCCTCAGATGCCATCATAGCGATATCCACATCCACAGTCGTGAGTCCCGACGCATTACGCCGGATGAACGGATAATTATCAAAACCTGTGACCGAAATATCCTCCGGCACACGATACCCCATCTTTTCTAACTTTTCGATCAATATACATGCTATCTCATCATTATTGCAGACAAATGCCGTCGGCATATCTTCCGGCAGAACCAGTTCTTTAAATAACCGATCTGCTCCCCTGTCCTCTATCAGATAGTCCTCCCTGTAAGGGATGTTGTAATGATGTAATGCCCTTCTGTATCCCAAATACCGGTCCATGATACTCGTGGTAGCATCAATAGAACCAACATAGGCTATTTTTTTATGTCCAAGTCCAATCAGATACTCTGTCATCTTGTATTCTGCACTGATATTGTCCATACTGACGGAATCCGTCTCCATGGAAAGATCATAGAAATCCATATAGATCATCGGTAGATTAGTCTGTCTGAGTTTTTCCAGATACGATTCATCCAGCTCCCCCATTAAGATCATCCCGTCTAACCGGTTGTCGTCCACGATCTGTGGCAGGATCATCATTTCCTGCATCCGCGTATCAGCCAGTTCAAGCATTGTCGCATAATCATAATTGGTCAGACATTTTGCAACACACTGATACATTTTCACATAAAAAGCATTGCTCGTATCATCTGTATAATAGGAAGGGATAATTACACCAACATTATAATTTTTCCCCTCTTTCAATCCTTTTGCCCCAAGGTTATAACGATATCCAAGCCTGTCGGCTTCTTTTTTTATTTTTTCACGAAGTTCCTCACTGACTCCAGCTTTTCCCGTGAGTGCCTTCGATACGGAAACGATGCTTATTCCCAGCTTTTCCGCAATATCACGCATAGTCACGTTTGCCATCTGAATTCCTCCTAAAAACCGCTTACCGGTAATACCATTTTTCTTCGTCTTCTTTTGTTTCCGGTTTTGCCATATATTTTCTCAAAATCCTCTCCATAAGGAAACTTCCCACATAACAGCATACACCCGGCATAACAAAGATCATCGGAACCGGGATCAATAATGCAGACACTATGCCGGCTGTTACGATCAGTAAAAGTAAAATAGTCGTCGGAAGATGTTTAAAGACCATAAACAATGCTAGTTTAAAGCACGAAAATGCATCCATCGTAAATCTCGACAACACCGGGAACAGATAAAGCACGATCCCTGCGATCACAAACGCAAGTAACAGATATACCATTTCAAGCGCCCCTGCCATGATCGATATCTGCTTTACCGTATAACTGTGATCAAGCCACAACACTGCCGCTAACACAAGAAAGATAACTGTCAGCAGTATCCCCGTTTTTAAATTCTGCCGGTAAGAACGGATAAACTCTTTTGAAACATATCCTTCCTCACACCGCACAGCTTTTACCATTGCATAATACATTGCGATCGTCGATGTTCCGATCGTAACAACCGGAATGCATCCGATCAGCCATAAGACCGACACCAGAAGTATATTTCCAATCTTATTCGTTACCTTAAAAAACTTCGTCTCCGGCCCAAACATACTATTCATACTTTCTGTCCCCTTCCCTGAAAAAAATTCTGCAAGATAAATATCGGTCAGATATTTGTTTTGCACAATTCTTTTCGCCGGAATATTTCAATTCCGATCCGGATTACAAATGGTTAGTTATACCACGCAGCGTTTGGCAGATTGATAAAGGCACAGATTATTTTGTGACTTTGGAAGAAAATTAGAAAATCTTAGTATACCTGTCAACATACAGTGTTGTGCTGCCACGGAAGGCAGCGCAAGTCTTAATGTGCCATGGAAGGCACATTTAAGACGTACACGTCACTCTGCCATAAACTATATCAGGTATACTTAGTTTTTCTTATTCTCGTACATTGGAACAAAATCAGCAGTGACTTTATCAATCTGCCAATCACTCAACATGGCATACCATTTGTCATCCGAATCAGAATCACATATTACTGAATCTTTAATGTATCAATCTCATCCTGTAAGATCTGTTTGTTAGACTCAATCGCCTGTGATACTGTGCTGTCGCCATTTACAACATCACCGTAAAATACTTTGCTGACTGCTCCTTCAGAGTCAATGCTGTTCCAGAGATCACTGTTTGCAAGTGCACCGAGTTTGTTTGCAAGTGCAACCTGATCCTCATCTACGAAACCGGACTCAAACCACTCAGGATCATCACGGTAAGAAATATCATCATGGTACCAGTTCATCATTTCCTCGAATACACAGTAAACAGAAGTTGCATCCTCAACACCAACCGGGATCATGTAGTTGTTTGTGATCATAGCAGGTGTCATGCTTCCATCTCCGCTTGGTCCAACCGGTGCCGGGCAGATTCTCATATCAAAATCATGATTGTCGATCTCCTGGATTAAGATCCATGGCTGTGCAAATGCGAAAGCTACTTTTCCGGAAGAGAAAGCTAAAAGATCGTTGTTCCAGTCATCCTGATAAGGTCTTGCAGATTTATCTACATTGTATAACTGATCGATAAAGTTGAATGCCTCAACTGTCTTAGGATCACTTAAACCTTCTGTGTCGGAATCTGCGATCGTAGCATTGTTCGATGCGCAGAAGCCCTGAACTGTCAGTGTCCATGCGCTGCCGTATCCATATACATCCATGTTGCCGTCACCGTCAGTATCCTGTGTACATGCTTTTGCGTATTCTGCGAATTTATCCCAGGTCCACTCTCCTTTTTCTGCGAGGGATTCCGGAGCCTCTAAACCTAAGGAATCGATCATGGCTGCATTGTATGTCATATACATTGCGCCGGATGGGATCGTGGTTGATTCATGGAATAAATAATCATCATTACCAAGCAGGTTCTGTTTTGTAAATACGGTTCCGTCTGTCATGATATCAGAATCAGCCGGTGCATAATCAGAAATTTTCTGTACATATCCGTTTGCAACCGGTGAGATACCAAACTGAAGATCTGTCAGATAGATATCGCAGTCCGGTGTACCTGCTGTGACAGAGGTATTGATACTGTCGATGATTCCATCCCAGCCAAGATTTACCCATTCGATCTTGCAGTTCCATTTTTCCTCTACGGCACGGACTGCATCCAATTTCATCTGCATGGTCTCCTCATTTGTCCAGGAGCCGCCTGCTGCCTCAATATCATCCAGAGACTGATAATTGCTGTCCCAGTATTCATCCCACCAGAGACCGATCTTTATGGTTCTTCCTCCTAAATCCTTTGCCTCATAACCGCTGTCAGCCACTGCTGCATCAGAGCCTTCCTCAGTATCTGCTGCTGTTTCGCTCTCTGCACTGTTCGTTTCTTCCTTCGCGCCAGCATCTGCTGCGTTACTTCCTGCATCTGCCCCCGTGTTAGCAGTATTTCCGCCGCATGCTGTAAGTGATGCTGCAAGTGCACCTGCCAAAAGTACTGAAACCACCTTGTTTCCAACTGTTTTCCTTCTCATGTGAAAACCTCCTTCTTATAAATAAAAATATATGTTTCCGAAGTTACCATGCTAGCCAACGATACCGCTGCGGCTGGCTCCCTCGATAAAACGCTTCTGTAATAAAATGTAAATAATGACGATCGGTATTACCATTAACACGATTCCGGCATACAGATAAAGCTGTGATACCGCTGTATCTTTGATCTGATCGATAAACTCGATCGATGCCCTTAAAGTAGAAATTCTCATACTCATTAAAAGTTTTGAGTTGATGGAAAATAATTTTGCATAAAATGTATCATTGTACTGCCATACCAGTGAGAAAATGCTGACAGTCAGTACAGACGGCATCGCATTGACTAACATGATACGAAAATACGTGTAAAACGATCCTGCACCATCCACAACCGCTGCTTCTTCAATCTCCTTTGGCAGTCCGCGGAAAAACTGGTTAAAAATATAAATATAAAGTCCTGACCGCAGTCCACAGCCTAATGCTGTCATAATATACATCGGGACTTCCGTGCTTAAAAGATTGATGCCATGTCCTGTCACAAGATGTAATATTCCAAAGATATCAAAGTTACGGAACTGTGTGTATAGCGGAAGCATCAATGTATCATTTGGAATGACGATCGTTAAGATCACACAGCCGAACAATACTTTTTTAAACGGAAACTCATATCTTGCAAATCCATACCCTGCCATGGAACAGATCAGAATCTGGATCAGTGTCAGTGAGATCACATATGCAAATGTTGTCGCAAGTGTTCTCGGATACGTCATTCTTGTAAAAGAAGTGATGTAATTCTGCAGCGTACCCTCTGCCGGAAGCAGCATGACGACCGGATTGTAGAGGTCATTTGCCGTAAAAAATGAATTTGCAATGATCGTGATCAGCGGTCCTAATATAATGTAGGAAATACCGATAATGATGACAACTTTAAGCAGCCCGATCAGAAAACCTTTGATCTGTCTTCCTGCTTTTTTTACCTGAATCTCGTCGAGAGGCTGGTCTTTTAAATTTCTGATATTCATATACTCTGCCACCCCCTAATTATAGTAAAATACTTTCTTTGAAATCAGCTTACATACAATGATCAGCAATGTGATGACGATCACGGAGCTAAGTAAACTCATCGCTACACTCACACCCCAGTCAAAGTTGACAAATGCCATATCATATGCTTTTTCCACAACATCACTGTCTACGAAAGAATCAACGATCGTATACACAACATTTGTGATGATAAGAGGAGATACCATCGGGAAAGTTACTTTCCAGAATGTCTCATATCCTGTTGCACCCTCGATCTTTGCAACCTCATATAACGCTCCCGGCACTGACTGCAATGCTGCAATAAAGATGATGATCTGCACACCGGATGCCTGCACGATATCGAAAATCCTTCCGACTGCCGCTGTGATATAGTCGAGCAATGCGACCGGAAATCCAAGATCCATAAACAGGCTCATAAAATAATCTACATTTACGCCCGATGCAACTGCCGCCTCCGCAGATACTGCTGCAACACCGCCGGTAACTGCCTCCCTTGCCATCTCGATCGCATTATTGATCGCTCCGGCATTCATGATGATAGGCAAAAATAAGATTGCACGGACAAGTGTTCTCCCCTTAAACTTTCCATTACAGATCATCGCGATGAACAGACTGAAAAAGATGATCAACGGAACATCAATGATGATATCCCGGATGGAAGTTGCTAAGATCTGGTTGTAAGTCGGGTCCTGAAACAGTGCATATTTGAAATTATCAAGTCCGGTAAACTTTAACGTATATCCACCGGATTCAAGCATCTCCATTTTGCTTAAACTAAACCGCACTGCCTGGATCAGGCTTTTTACATAAAACCATAAAAATCCGATCAGCCACGGTGTGATAAATGCAAAACCTGTCAGGGCACGTTTCTGCAATAACGATAACTTTTTCTTTTTCTTCATTATGCCTTACCTCCCTTTACCTGATAACTCATTGCATCTACAGCCACACCGCCCTCTGTGATACTCTTATCTGTTTTATTAATGTAAATAGAAACGCCGTTGTCATATTCTGTCTTAACAAGACCGCCATCTGTCACTTCGTGATGAACCATTGCTGCTCCCTGCACCTGTTTTAATGCCCCATTGATCGTCTGGTATGCATTTATGGCATCTTCCATCCAGGTCTGATAACAGGTGGAATACTGGTCTGCCGAGGAAGTATATTTCATAATGCTGGAATCTTCCCAGGAAAATGTAAATCTCGGTGCACATCCATACTCGATATAAGTAAGAAGAAGCGCATCATCAATATCTGCATCCCTAAGGTTCAGTGCCTCCCCGGAGTAATCAATACTTCCATGAATGACCATCTGGTAAAATGGGATCTGCTCATCAATGATATAAAACTGGCTGTATTCTACCGGCGCGTCAATGATGTCGGACACATAACCAAATGTGTATGCGTTGCCGCCCTCTTCCATCAGTGTCTTTTCTGTCGCCGCAAGTTTTCCATATTGTGCTTCCACAATCTGTTTCGCTGCCTGTCTGTCGATCAGTTCTGTTCTCTTTTTGTCAGAGGCAAGAACATTGGAAAGATCCCTTAAACAGATACCGCTGATATCGTAATTTGTGATCTTACCTGTAAATTGATCTACATAACGGTTTAAAAACTTCGGTGAGATCATATAATATGCAAGCTCATCATACCATTCTAAGGTACTTGTCTGACGCATTGTCGCCGGGTTTACGGCTCCGAGTTCTACCACATAACCGGAATAATATTTGGATGCCTCAAGCACATCATTAAAACGTTTCGAAGTATAAGGTACTTTCTGGAATGAAACATTTCCATATAAAGCTCCACCGTTTTCCTCTAAAACATCACTTAAATGTTCAAGTTCTTTTTTACTTCCGACTTTCTTAACCAGTTTGATCTTATCTGCCACATCATGATAGATGCCGCCGTTGAACCAGCCTTCGTAATTCATACGGATCTTTGTGATATCCTCGCCGTAAAACTCCTCTAAGATCTTTTCCGCTTCCTCGTAAGTGGTCATCGCAGAGATTCCTGTGTAAGGAACACCCATCACATGTTTTTTCATCTCCACACCGCCAAGAACATCTAAGTACAATGGAATATCTCCGGTTTCGTTTGTCTCCTTTAAGGTACCCTCTTTGATGAGCTGATCCCGGTAACATTTTGCCATACCGGAATAATCTGCCTTATTTCCGGAAAGGAAGGAATAACATACGGTAAGATTTTCATCGTAAATATTATTTTCAAGTACCGGTACGTCTGCCTGGTTTCCGCTGACACCAAACATATTTAAAAGCTCAATCTCTCTGACGCAGAACTCCGGATAAACATAATTGTAACTGTTGAGTTTTCCGGATACATCTGCATTTACGATCGCAAGTGCATCACCACCTGTGATCCTGCCTAAAAATGCGCTGTCACCGTTTTTCATTCCGAATACCGGAATCCTTGCATCCTCCGTATATTCTGTCACAACGTAACTCTGCACAACCGGATCGATTCCATAGATGTTCTGGCTGTATGCAGCATTTTTACATCCATTATTTAAATTGATCAGTGCTCCTGATCCGTCCGGCACAAACATATAACCATCCGCATCCGTTCCCGCTGCCCCGAAGAATGGCAGAACCCTTATTCTTGAAATTACAGCTCCGCCTTTTTCCTCGATCTCTTTTGTCGGAACAGATACGCTAAGTCCATTGTCTGTCAGGCGGTACTCAAGTGGAATGGTAAAGGAAATATTCTCTTTCTCATCCGTCTCTGCCATATCTACTGCATAGTCATCTGCAGTGTATCCTGCCTGTTCGAATAATTTATTTAATTTTCCCATTCCGACTTTTGAGGACTGCGCCTTTTCATTCAGTTTATATACCCCGTCTTTCAGACGGAACTTTGCTTTTACCGTCCTGGCATCTTTCTTATCCAGCTTATCTAACACCAGTGTCTGCAGACGTTCCTCTGTGATCTGTAACGGCACGATTCCGGTTGCCGAATCAAGATCCGCAAGTGTATATGTATAGCGGATACCATTTTCAATGCTCTCTGCTGTGAACTGTCCTTTTTCGATGCTCATATCATAATTGTTCATCGTAGCACTGTTCCTTGCCGCATTGTAATAGGTAAGTGTTAGTGTTGCGCTCAGTTCTGCCGCATTTACCCCGGAAGCGATCGCATCAGAATCACGTCCCACCGGATTGGAATAAGTAATATTACCGGATTCTTTTTCATAAACCGCGATCTCTGTCGTCTCTGTGTTGGTATAAAGTTTTAACGTATCGTTTTCTGCAACTAAGACCATGCCAGGTACACATGTTTTATCATCTTTTGCTGCCTGAAATTCGCTTCCGCTCTCCACTTCATAGGAAGAAAGATACTGTTTGTACGCATCATATCTGAAATAACGGAATACGACATTTGCGATCACACCCACGGCTATGACCGCTGCCCCTGCGGCTACAACCACTTTCCATTTTATTTTCCGTTTCATAGTAAACTCCATTTCTGCCCCCATTTTCTATATACGCAGCATGATCTCGTTATAGAGACTCTCTACAAATGCGACCACCTGACCGATCAGTGAAAATAAAAGCATTACCACAAAAATAATGATCAGCATTGCAATAAAAGTCAGTATCATGGTTGCAAGTGTTTTTCCCAGTGTATAATTATGTACCGTCATGATACCCACCAGCACCAGGAACAAAAACCATGCGATCCCGACTGCTAAGAGCAGATAATAAAATGCTTCTTCATCTTCTGCCACTACCTGTGAAAACAGGATCGCCGGAATAAATGTAAGTATCATTGGAAGCATTGCGTAACCGCACACTGTAACGATATCCTTAAATCTTCCTTCCCCATCCATCAGACAGGTGATCGACCAGTTTCCGACACAGAATAAAAGGAATAAAAGAAATACTGCACAGATCTCAGCAAGGCTGTTGATCTCCATCGGATTCACATGATTGACCACAAACCCCGCATACTGTCTGTTTGCCGAAAAACAGACTGCAAACAGAAAAACAAACAGAATAGAGAGTCCCACGCTTCCTCTGCCACGGTGTCTGATCTCGTAAAAACCATCGGACGGATGCCCCAGTGTATAAAATGCATACTTTACTTTTTCCTTAAACATGAGACGCCCTCCTCTCTTTCCATTTCTTTTTACCTGTCTTATTCCAAAGTATCAAAAGAATAATAAGGATCAGTGCTCCGGTCAGATAACCTGCCAGGTTTTCCTTTAAGATTTCATTCCGGTAACGCTTATATGCGATGGAATAATACTGTCTGTTGTTTCCGGTCTTAAAGCACTCCATTGCTTTTTTGTTTTCCCCTGCGGCAAGGTAACTTTTTCCGATTCCGACATAGGCAAGCTCAAAGTTGGAATCTAATTTTAAAACTTCCTTCCAGCACTCCACAGCACTTACCTCGTCACCGTCGTAACGGAGACCGACCGCCTGATTGATCAGGGAGCCATAATTTGTTGCTCTGTATTTATCCACAAGGTTTTTTGAACCATCTAATACAATGATCTCATCTCCGATCGTATCGATCGCAGTCGGTGTGTCAAAAGTTCCCTCCTGGCTTCCGATACCGCCAAAAACATAGAGAAGATTGCCTTCGTGGTCGTAGGTGAAGATCCTTCCTCTCGTGGAATCAATGATTGAATAGATTCCCTTATCCCTGACCACGACATCAGTGATGCGGGATGCTCCTGAATAGTCGCCGGTAAGCCGCCATGTAAGATCTCCGGATACCCCGGCAGCCCCTTTCTGGATCACATCCTCACCACTTGGATTTAATCGGCGTACAGACTGTTCTCCCTCTGCGTCCACGTTCGTTGCATAAACGAAACCGTCAGAGTCGATCTCCATTCCGGTAAATTCTGTCGGAATAAAAAGCTGCTGTTTGGCACGCTGTGCTTTTGTGGACAGCTTTCTCCAGATGATCTCTGCTGTTGTGATCTGCACATTGATGGTTCCGGTAAAACCGGTAAAGTTTCCCTCTGCATCAAATGCCATGATTCCCTCAAACTGATTCTGTGCTATGACATAAATTCTGTCTGCATAATCAACAGCCACCTTGAGCGGAGAAAACACATAATTTTCTCCAAGGATATCTGACTGTGGATTTTCAATGATCTGGATCAGATTTCCATCTTTATCTAACTCTACCACACGGTAATTTCCGGTATCTGCAACATACAGATATCCGTTTTCTGAAATATAAACTCCATTCGGAGAGGAAAAAGTATCTTCCTTTCCATCATTTAAGAACCCTTCGATCACCGTCTTTAACCGGAAACCGGCATCTGTCACAACGATCCTGTTATTTCCGGTATCTGCGATATAGACATTTCCGTCTGCATCGGTATTTAAGTCCTGCGGACTGGAAAAATTCCCGCACCCGATGGCATCCCCCGTTACCGTGCCATCCGGCACATAAGCTGCCGGTGTGTATTTGATATCTTCGTAATAGTCGTAATTATAAGTTTCATAAGGCACATTCTCTCCGGCATAAACAGCCGTCCCCCCGATATCGGAAAGAAGTACTGCAACTGCTGCTGCCGCCGCAAATATGCACTTTCGCATTCCTTTTTCTGGCATTTTCTTCTCCCCCTGTTAGTCCTTCATACCGGACGTGGTCATCGTCTCGATGACGTTACTCTGGCATATGATAAAGAACGTGATCGGTATTGCAGCAATGATAAGCTGTACTACCGCACCAGCTCCCTGTCTTGCCGGCCCTCCTGCAACGATCTGATACAGTGCATACTGAAGAGGCTTTAACTGCTCACTTCTTAAAAATCCGCTTCCTGTATTTGCCCATAATGTCTGGAACTGGAAGATCGCAAGTGTCAGCCATGCAGGCTTTACATTCGGCATGATAATGGAAAAGAAGATCCGGAACTCTCCGGCTCCGTCAAGTCTTGCCGATTCGATCAGTGAATCCGGGATCTGCTCCATGAACTGTTTCATCAGGTAAAGTCCGAGTCCATATGCAAATGCCGGTAAGATTACCGCTAAATATGTATTGTTGATCCCCAGCCAGGAAATGATCATGTAGTTCGGGATGGCGGTAACATTGTACGAAAACATCAATGATAATACGACTATCGAGAATAAAAATTTCTTTCCCGGAAAATCATGTTTTGCAAGCGGATATGCTGCCAAAGATGCAAACAGCACATGTCCTACGGTTCCAAGTCCTGTAATGATCAGGGTATTTAACACGTATCTGGTAAAAGGCACCCAGGAACTTGACATCAGTACATACAGATCACTGAAGTTATCCAGTGACGGGTTCCGCACAAAGATCTGCGGCGGATAGCGGAATAATTCATCTAACGGTTTTAATGCATTGTTTAAGATCATTACTAACGGCAGTGCCATGAACACACCACAGATTCCCATGATCACAAACAATATCGTGTTTCCCGCCATGGAACGGTTTAACTGTTTCGTGTGTTTTATTTTCCACCGGGATGGTTTTTTATAGTAATCTTTTTTACGCTTCAAACTATTCACCCACCCTTCTGATTGCTTTTTGTACAAGCTGGTTCGTTCCAACCATCAATGCAAACAGGACAGTTGCGATTGCACATGCATAACCCATCTCATAACGGGTACCACTGCCGTAATCGATCAGATGTGTCACGATCGTCGCACCAGAATAATTCACACTCGGATTTCCTGCAAGATTGATGGAAATATCCGCCACTGCAAATGACTGTGTGATCTGCATAACTGCACCAAACATGAGCTGCGGCCGCATGGACGGGATCGTGATATACCACAATTCCTGCCAGCGGTTTTTGATTCCATCCATCGCTCCCGCCTCATAAAGGCTCTTGTCAACGGTCTGTAAACCTGCGATAAAGGTTAAGAATCCGGTTCCAAGACTCAGCCATAGCTGTACGATAATGAGGATCGGCAGTACGTATTTTTCTGTTTTCATCCACTGGATCGGCTCGTAGAGAAATGACCATTTCATCAGCCATCCATTTAAGTAACCGTAACGGTCACCGGAGATAATGATCGACCATACCATAAAGGCGTTGCCTGAAATCGACGGTGCATAAAAGATCAATGTCAGAAATGCTCTTAGTTTTCCTTTAAACTCATTGATGATCCACGCAAACAGGAAACACATGATATAACTTAACGGTCCTGTTACCACCGCAAAAATGATTGTGTTTTTGAATGCTTTCTTAAAAACATCATCATCCAAAAGCAGTTTGATATAATTTCTCCAGCCGACAAAATTCGGTGTCTCTAACATGTTGAAATCGGTAAAACTGATCCCGATCGAGGCAAGTACCGGCAAAACTGTGAATAAGAAGAAAAGAATAAAATACGGTGCGATCATCACATAGGACATTTTGTATTTTTTCATTTCCAGTTTTGTCTGCTGCCACTTACTCCTTTTTTGCATTTTCTTTGTTTCTCCCATCCCAATCTCCATTCCCTTTGTCCGATATACATTTACTGTTTCGTATCGGACGCGGTTTTCATACCAAACTCCTCGCGTTTACTTGTGATCTCAGCATTGATGTATTCGAGATATTCATAAAGTGCTTCTCTTGGCTGCATCCTCTTATCTTCATCTGCAACTACAACTGTATAGAACGCATTGTTTACATTTCGCCATGTAAAATAGCTTCCCGGAACCTGACGGATTCCTTTTACATTTGCAAACTGGGCTTCTAAGGCTTCATAGTCATCCGTCGGCCACGGAAGATTTGCAAATGCCTCGATGTTTGCTGTCGGATAACGCGCTGCCTCACCCATCAGCCCCTCCATCTCTTCGCCATAAGAAGTCTGTATCTCTGAAGAAAGCCACCATTTCATAAACTCCCAGGAAGCTTCCTTATCCTTTGTTCCGCTCATCATCATACATGCAAGTCCTGTGCTTGCAGAGGTATTATTGATGGTTCCGTCTTCCTCTTTTACACCCGGCAGTGCCGTAAATCCCCATAAACCTTTGATATCCGGTGCTGATACTTCAAGTACGTTGTAAGTCGTATAGTCAGCAATGATGATCGGTGATTCTCCGGTACGGAAACGCTGTTCCACAGAAGTCTCACGGTCTAATTTGTAATCTGTATAGAACTCACAGTATGTCTTAAATGCATTGACCGCCTCATCCGAATCTAATGCAGATGCAGTTGCATCTTCATTGTAAAGCTCTCCATCGTGCTGATATAAAAGACTGGTAAAAGTCAGTTCCGTCGGCAGCATGCCAAGCGACATCTGGTTTTTGGAAAGTTCAGATAATACAACCTTCATATCATCCCATGTCTTTGGTATCTCAATTCCAAGTTCATTCAGAATATCTTTCCGGTAGAACATCATCTCAAATGACTGTGTCTCCGGCAGTGCGTATAATGCCCCATCATACATAAACGACTCCACTGCGCTTTCACGGAAGCGTTTTACCACATCCTTATAATCGGAAAACTGTGTCAGATCCACAACTGCACTTCTGAGTCCGTAGTTGACCGGAAGATCATTTGATGATGCAGTCGTTCCGGTGGAAGATGTCGCTACCGTTCCATTCGTGCCATTTGCTACCTGAAGTGCCACATCCGGTCCCTGTCCGGCTAACGTTGCCTGCAGCAATGTATTCATATCTACAAGCTGTACATTGACATTGATATTTGTCTCCGGTGTAAATGTCTCATCGATCAGTGCCTTAATAACATTCGCCTGGTCACGTCCGCTTCCGATCCACACAGTGATCGTCCGGCTGTCCTCGCCCTCCTCTGCAACATTTCCGATTGCATTGTAATCTACGATAAAAGAATAAAATAATTTCTTAAACTCGTGCACGACACTGGCTGCCACGGAACCCTTATCTTCCGTCACTTTCTGGTCCGGTGAAGTAATATAGATGGCATCTAACTGCAGTGGCTGCTGCTGTGCGTTGGTGATCCAGGTTCCAAGTGCACTGACATTTGTTTTAAATGCCTTCACCATTTTCGTGATCTTTTCTGTATCACGCAGGATCTCATTTAGCTGATCCCTCATGGTAATGATGACTGTCTCCTCGCTTCCGGCAACTCCTAATGTATCAAGTGTATCTAACACCTCATCAAGTTCATCACGGATCACTTTCAGTTCTCCCTCCAGCTCCGGCAGACGTTTTTCTATCTGATAATCACGGTACTCATCCGGTGAAACACCAGTAATTCTTATGATCTTGCGGTATTCACTGTTTAACTCCGTCACAATGCTCTGCACATCGCTGATAACTCCGGCGAAATCTCCAAGTACCACCTGCATGCGCAGTGTGTGATGTCCTTTATCCAGATAAAACCGGTATGCATCTCCTGCATGATCAGAGAGCGTTGTCATTTTCCAGGTACTGTCATAAGTAAAACCATAATGGTTTAATTCCTCAAAAGGTACTTCTCCATCGATCATGATCTTACGGGAAACATAGATTCCTTTAACGAAATTCTGTTTAGAATGTAAAGTGATATTGTAAAAACCATTCTCCTCCACATCAAATTCCCATTCGATCCACTGACCTGTCAGTCTCCAGCTGTTACCACCGATGGAGTTATTTTTCAATACTTTTGCACTGTACGGTGTGATCGCCGGTGAGGATTGGTCCTGTACCGGATAGAGCATTCTGGATGATTTCTTTGTCGCATGTTCTGCCTGAATCTCAATGCACTGTCCACTGGTATCGGCTGCTCCGTCCTTTTGCTGCTGCTCATATACCGTCTGATAATCTAAAAGATTTTCTTCATTCTGTAAGCAGATCGAATGAAGGATCATCGGCTCTCTGCGTGAAACGATAGTGATCTCATGTTTTCCTTTTGTAAGGAAAACTGAAAGCGGCTCCGTCACATACCCATCCTGATCATAAAACCGTGAAAAAAGCCATTCCGGTGCCTCCACCTGCGTAGGCTTTAAATCATTTCCCTGATTGTCTTCATCCCAGATATCTGAGGTATTTACCCAGACTCTGGAAAATTCGATCAGTGAAAGTTCCCGGTACGGAAGCTCGCCGTCAACAAAAAAACTTCGCTGGATGGAAGAACCATTTCCATCTACCGGATAATAAGAGATACCAAATTCATACATTCCCTCATCAGCAATGTCTACCTCATAGGTAAGCATCCCACTCTCTCCGGTATAAACAGAAGTTCCTTCCATCCCCTCGTAATCGGTAAGAACTTCCGGCTCCATACCTGCACAGTCAATGTAATCGGCAGCATTGATCTCGTAAGACGTCTCCGGCTTTTTTACATTCTCAAGCCCTTCCTTATATGCTTCATACCCCTGATATTCCGCCGTATAATTGAGGATCTTTTTATAATCCTCATACGTCTTTGCTCTAATCTCTGCATGCAACGTTACATTCTGCCCTGCACAAAGCCCTCCGGATGTAAAAATCATCACTGCTGCCAGTGCACCCGAAACCCCCTGTTTCAAAAATCCCATTCTCACAGCTATCCCCCTCTTATTTATAAAAAATATTTCTAACCCTCCAAGATAACTTTGTTAGCTTTGATAACTTTTTTAGCTTTGATAACTTTACCCGTTTTATCGTTTATCATTTTTAAGTTATCGTTAACTTAATTTTTATTATACAGTTTGCAATATTATGCGTCAATAATTCAAGATATTTTTATGTAATATGCACATTTTTTCACTTCTTTTTTTGTAGAATATATTTCACTAAATTTTCATATTTTGTTTATATTTACTTAATTTTTAATTTTTTAAGTTATTCCCACGCTGCTTTTCAGGCAATATCCACAGAAACTGTTGTGTGGTAAATAAGTACTACTCTATGTATTTTCGCTTATTTTCGTTATATTTTACATGTTGTCTGACAATTAAATTTAAAAAATTTTATGCATTACAACATATAATTTTTAATTTGTTGACACAGAATTTATTATAACAGTTGTCGTTTTTCTCAAATACTGTAATTTCTGGACTTTTTTTGCATGAATTTTCTGCGAAAATACCTTTTTATCAGATTGTAAAATTTCCTGTCACAAAAAAAACATGCAGCTTCTAAAATTATAAAAACCGCATGCTTTTAATTATTTTTTGTGTCTTTCTTCAAGATTCTTGATTTTATCATCCATACAATTTTTCAATCTAAAATTGTCGATCACCCAGACGATCGGTTCGATATCTGTTCCGTCTAAAATTGCAGCTTTTGCATCCGTTATGATATCCCACCACTGCGGTGTCTCATATTCTTCTGTCACAAACTCTGCCAGTGCCGGATGTTCTGACTGAATATAAAGTCCCATCGTTCCTACCGGTTTTGGTCTGTTCATGCTCTCGGAGATTGACGCAAACATCGGATAACACCAGAAATCCGTGCAGTAAGTTCCGGGAATCGTATACTCTTCCCGGATTCCGGTACCGAAGAACAGAACTTTTCTGCCCTCTGCCACCGCATGTTTTAATTTCTCATACTTATTCTCTATGCCGCTTCCTGTTTCACAATTTTCATGGTGCACTGCGTTTTTCTTTAAATTCTTCCAGCTCAAGTCTTAGCCGGATTGCCCAAGGCGGAACCGCCGCATCATCATAGTCCTCCAAAAATAAAAATGCTGTCTGATAGTCCGGTCTTGCTTTCGGATAAGTCCCCCTGCCATCCGTAAAATACAATAAACCGCCAATATTTTTTAACTCCCCACATTCGATCAGGTCATTGACATAGGAAAATACCGGCCGGAAATCCGTACTGCCGCCTCCTGCAACTGTAAACTTCTGCATCAGTGCCGTAATATCACGTTCACTTTTTAATTCAATATCCGACCGGATCTGGTTATCACATTGGATGACACGTATCCTAGACTGCGAAAAAAAACTGTTTTTCTGTGTCAGTATCGAAAATGTCTCCTTTAAAAACTGTTCCACCAGTGTGCCGCTCGTAGAATAGCTGGTATCAATAGCGATCACAAACTCCCGGATCTTTTTGACTTCCCGGCTCTCAAGCGGCTCCATTAACGGCATATTTCCATACAATTTCAATCCATATGTATAATAATTCAGATCAAACTCATCCTGATTTACACCGATTTCCTCGCGCAGCACGGAAAAACGCTGCAAAAAATCCTTATAACTTCTTCTGCTCTTTTCCGCTGTTGCCTGTGCCAGAAATAAATCTTCGCCGTCCGTCGTCTCGCCGCCGCGCATCTCCTGTTCCATCTTCGTCTGCCTTGCGATCTTGTTCCACTGGTTCTGGTTTCTTACCGCCTGTTCCTGCTTTGCCTGTCCGTCCTCTTTTTTCGGCCAATAACAATGGTCATCCGTGTAAAATTCCTTTTGGAGCAGAATCTTTTGTTCCAGCTCTTCGTTCTCGATCATCCGGTATATCACAGCTGCAGAGATCCCCTGTTTCTGCTCTTTTAATCTGTCATACATCTGTTTTCTCGTCCAGCTTAAAATACGTTTTGTACATTCCGCCTGCATCTGGTCGATCGTATATTCCACTGCGATATCACATGCTAAATTCCATGTCCCTCTGTCCCTGCTTCCTCCGATCCACAAATGCGAAAAAATGCAGTGCAGTACCGTATGCAGATATGCACGGTCTAAATACAGCGCATTCTTTTCAAAAATCCCGATCAGCCATTCCGGTGCTACATAAAGATATGCACCGTCTGTTGCAAATGCCCGCAGATTCGGATCAATTTTTAACTGTAACTGCGACAATGCCAGTTTTAAATACCGCAGTTCCATATATAATTCATGCCGTACAAACTCCATGATCTTTGCCGACATCTCTTCCTGCCATTCTGACTCCGTCTGTATATGTGCCACGTTTTTCTCCTCTGATACAATAAACTATATGCCATGCGAAACATGACGCGCTGTTACCATAACTCATCAAATGTATATCGTTCTTTTTTGGGTTCCGTAAAATATTGACTCTTTAGACGCAAAAGCTCCGCCGTTCCTTCTGCCCACTCCATCCGGGAAGCCTGTTCTAATCCTGCCTTCACTGCCCCCTGCGTGATCCAGCCATTTTCACAGAAAAAAGTGATCATTTCCATATTTTTCTGCTCCACAAGTTTCGGTATCATATATGATTCCTGCTCTTTTAAATATTTTACATAGCGTTCTTTGGCCTCCTCTGTAAGACTGACCGGATACCGTAACCGCAGGCTTAATATGTGAAGCAGTGTGCTTTTCTTTTCTTCTGCACATGCTTTTGGAAAAATGAGGTCATACTGACTTAAGTCCGGGATTCCCTCCTTAAAACACTGCCTTGCCCGGAAGCCTTCTCCCTCAATGCTCCGTCCAAAAATATGAGCCGGTGCGATCTCATCATAGCTCTCATAATATTCCGGATAAAATACCGCCGTCTGTCTGCCCTCTCCCGCAAACGTCACTTCCATATCTGCCGAAATCCGGCTTAAGATCTGTTTTGCCCCACTGCCTTCAAAAACATCACAGCGTATCATCAGAAAATGAAACTTTTTACAGTTCATAAAAGCGTCGCTTCCGATCTCCTCAAGATATTTCCCGATCTCAAGTGTTTCTAATGCATTACAATTATAAAATGCATAATTTCCAATTTTATGCACTGTATCCGGCAGTGTCAGTTTTTTTAATCTTTCCCCGCCAAGTTCCACAAGGCGCATGCTCCAGTCCGCACTATCTGCCGGCATTTTCTGCCATGTTTTTTTCTCCGTGTCATAGATACAGACTGTGTGCTCATACTCCGTTTTCAAATGCGCTGACGTAGCAAAACAATAATCGCCAGTTTCCGTCACTGCATATCCCTCTATCGTATCCGGTATGACGGCTTCTTCTGACTCACCAAAAACGCGCAGAATCTTTATGTTTTCCCCATCTTTTTTTTCCCAGTAAAACTGATAATATGTCTGCATATTACTCCTTATTCCTGTATGTGAAAAATATTTTTTTCACCCTGCTTCTCTTCCAGACAACTGCGTATCGCATCCTCCGACAGTTGTTCTCCTATGACGATAATGACTTCCTGTCCCATCCCGATCGGTGAAACCACCAGATTGTTTTTTGTCGCATTCAGCTCAATCCACTGTTCGTTTTCATTTTTCATAAATCCCTTGATACGAAAAACTTTTCCACAGGATTTGTCTAAGAACAGTTTTTTGGTTACTTCCTGTAATCGTTCTTCTGTCATATGCATATTCATAAAGTAGAGAGACTGAAACGTTTCCTCCTGTGTCAAATCCGGTTTGCGGTAATTTTCCATACGGTAGCCACAGGATACGATCTGCCTGAAGTCCTCATCTGTCATCTGCTCCCAGTCTTTAGAAAAGACCTCCTCAAACTGTCTTTTACACCTAATATTTTTCAATGCTCTGTTTAGATGGGAAACTGCTTTTTTCTGTTCCTCTTCGGTTGTTTCCTGTGTCTTACTTAAAACAATACATCCTGCATCTGCCGCCTGTGATGCCAGCAGAAATTCTGCGCTTTCCGGCAGATTTTCTTCCAGATTCGAATCTAAAACTGTGATCACATTTCCGATTTCATACCATCCGTCTAACGGCTCCTCATGCAGTGTGTCAAAAAACTCGTCCACATCATAGATCCCGGAAGGCTCCACGATCACACGGTCATATCCGCACATGCCCATGGATATCAGTTTCGTCTTAAAACGTCTCCTGTGCGTGTCAGCATCACAGCCGCCCGATATCATCTCAAGTTCACAGTTATCTCCCCTTAGATCACCAAGTAGCATCATATCCACATTGACTGCACCGAAATCGTTTTCCAAAATTCCGATATTCTGTCCCTGTGTGATCAGATAAGAAGCATATTTTCTTAAAAAAGTTGTTTTCCCGGAGCCTAAAAATCCGGTGATCAGATCTATTTTCACCATTGCATTCTCCCCTTTTCCATGTAAATCTCTGCTGGCAGCATGCGCAAAACTTTATATGGGGCTGCGAAGTTACAGTTCACAGGGTAATCTGTGAACTGCAACTTTTTCTGCATCTGCCATTCTTTTCTTCTGATTTTACCGCAGCTGCATCATGCCGCCAACTAAAATTCCTTTATTATCGTGATAAATTCTCTCAAACTGTGTCATCGGAAGCGGATTTTCTCCCATGCCAGCCTCGATCGTATAACCTGGTCTGTCATATTCCTTAATAAACCAGTCTTTATATCCGGCATAACCTGACGCACCAGGTGTTTCTTCCACCGCATATCCGCTCACACGCCCGAAGTAGTCTGCGATCTCTTTTGACCTTGCCGGTTCGTAATCCAGATATTTCCAGTAAATAACCTCACCCTGTGTGTGATATGCCAGGATCAGCAGAAAGTCATTTTCTCTTGTCAGCTCATACACTGCTACACTCTCCGGCGCCGTAAGCGGTGCTTCCCCCACATAGTCCCGCGGTGCAGGTTTGTCATACCCCTGCGAAAACTTGATCTGTTTTGCCATCTCCCATCCTGCCGGAAACTGCAGGTTCAGATCCACCCCCTCAATATTTGCCTTCCATCCGTCCGGGAACGGAATTGCAGGATAGTCCTCCGCGATCAGTCTCGCCCTGCGGTAATAAACACCACTGTTTAACAAACCATTGACTAAATCCACACCATCCGGATTCACAAGCGGCACCATGCATAACTGAAATTCATTATATAGCGTACGCGCATCCACCGATTCCTGTCCCATATCCGTCTGTCCATCATTTTCCGCACCGGCAGCAGATGAAAAAACAATGTTTCCACCTGAAGCGTAAGATGCCGCATATTCCTCCGCAAATGCTAACAGCACCGGGGTTGTAATACTCTCATTTGCATGGTAGGATGCACTGTAAAATACCTGTTTTGCACCAGTTCCGATCCAGATGCTCCAGATATCTTTTCCCATCACACTTTTTCCTATGACACCGGCAGATAAAAACGGATAGCGCACTACAAGACCTTCTACGATCCACCTTGTCAGAACCGAAGTATATTTTACCATCTGCGGAACTAGCGGAAATCCAAGTGGAATCGCTAAAATGGCATCGATCACAAGCTCATCCGGATCAATCAGCGGATTCGCAGTAAGAATCGCTTTCTCCGTTGTCCCATATCTGCGCGCCAGTCCAAAAACCGTATCTCCTTTTTTAATCGTATGCATACGGTATCCGGTCAAATAAGGTTTTAAATTTTCCCATACCACACGGTTTACCGTACAATTATCAGTATCCCCGGTAAAATCTTTCAGTGCCTGACAGGTACGCTCCCCGAAAATTCCGTCGATTCTAGCCGGATATCCCGCTCTGGTCAGTGCGAGCTGTAAATATTCCACCCATACGCCGCGGTCCCCCTGTATTAAAAATTGCATGAACTCCCCTTTGTATCATTCTTTCTGCTATTATATGCAGCTTACAGTAAAAATTTTCTTTCCCTACTTCACAAAAGCAATGTTATCTAAATTTATGGCACCATTTTCTATCCTGTCAAATACAAACCGGATACTTTTGATCTGTTCCCGGTTAAATCCATCTTCCGCCACAAACTGATCTGCTGTGATATGCACGGTCTGAAGCTGTCTTTTATATTCACTTTTTCCTGTGAGATACTGGATTTTGGAAAGTTTTACCGGAAATGCCGGATAAAGGATCACAGAATCACTCACAGAACTGACTGCATGATTTCCATGGATATCCGTCAGAACTACAGAAAAATCCATCGGTTCATCATCTGCTTCTTCCCTTAAATCCATCGCGTCAAAACAGATTCCTCCATCTTCCAGCGCCATCTGTCCATCTGACATGATCTCATAATATGCATCATTCGTATCTTTCCATTTCAGCCGCACGGCATGGTTCTCCCTCTTTCCCATCGCCGATTCAGAATCCGCCAATTCTTCCTCCGTCCACATCGTAAAATGTTCTGCAGATATGCTTCCCCCCGGCGCTGTCTCTAAATCAGAATCCTCCTCGTAGTCGGTAATAAACGAAGCATCTGAAGTCTCATATTGCTGCACATAAAGCGTTTTGGGCAGATATGCCGCATACTTTGCATAATCAGTCAGAAAATCCGCATAAGTATTATTTTCTTTTAAACTCTTATCTAAAAAAACAAGCGATGCGATCTTTAAGATTTCCTGCTGATCTTCCGCTGTAATGAAATTTTTTACATTCAGCCACAGCGAAAACGGTCTTCCGATATCATACCCGCCCCATTCCGTATTAAACTGTCCATGATTTGCCCCGGCAATATAGAGTGAAGATGCAATGTAAGCCCCGTCTTTTGAAAAGGAAACATTTTCATACTGCTCATTTCCAAGGAAAACACTGATATCCTGATCATTTGCTCCCTGTAAAACCAGATAATCAACATCTGAGAGTTCCGTCTCATGTCCTGCAGGCAGATACTGGTTGACCGACGGTGCCACTGCAATAAGTGCCTGGATCGAATAATGATAATCAAATGTAAACATCCCATTGCCCGGATATGCATCATACTCATTGAACAGGTAAGCATCTGCGATCATTTCTCCGCCCCTTGAGTGTCCCATCAGTGCAATATGATTTTCATCGATCTTACCGTATACCGGCAGTGACTCATCTTTATTTTTCTTTAAGATTTCCCCGATATTTTCCAGCAGCAGGACGGCACGCGCATCATTTTCCCCGCTTCTCTCGTTTAAGATATTTTCATCCACTGACACAAATACATAGCCGTGCGATGCTAAGTATTCACCGAGATAATCGTATCCCAGATAAGATTCTGCTGTAATGCTGTGGTTGCCATGCGCCATAAACACAACAGGACAGTTTTCTGCCTCCGCAGGATACCAGATTTTTCCCGCAACCGGCGCACCTTTTCTGGTATGCTTCGTAAAAAAATTCCGGTAGATTCTGTGCCACTTCTTCTCTTTTGCCACATATGGACTTAAATCCACAGTGCCGGTTGCCATATCTGTTTCACCATCCGGACCATAAGTCACACAGACCGGTGTATATTCTCCCTGTGCAATGTAATCCACAAACCCATCCACCTCGCCTGCCTGCGTCGCATAAGTGTTATGATTCCGATACTCCAAAATATAATCATCCACAAATCCCTGCCCGAACAGAAATACCAGAAATACACACCAGATAACACATCCTGCCGCAAAGTGGATTCCGCAAAACAGCGTATGATGGCGTTTTACCAGCCACGCCCAGATGAAGCGTCCCGATAAGAGCAGTAAAATATAAATCAATGCAGCAAAAAAAGTGCTGACCATATGTTCATTGCCAACACTTCCATATACACAGCTACAGACGAATATCAAAGCTCCTGCAATCCCATACAGAATATTTCCAATATTCCTATGCCAGATGCGGTCACCGATACGTGAAAGCAGACATACTATGCCCACAAGCAGCATGTCACTTAATATCACGCCACCGGAAAAAAAATATATCCTGTTGCCAAAATACTCGGTTGCCAGTGCACCACAGAAAAAGCCAGTGATCACCAGCACCACTAATTTCATTCCCCATCCGGTATCTTTCAATTCACACCGGCACGCTCTGCCATATTCGAGCAGTCTGCCGCACAAATTTTTTTTCATCTGTCAACTGTCCCTGCTTACTTTTTTCTCCGTTTTCTCTTCATACATCAGCATCTCAGCCCGTTTGACATAGCTTTCCAGCGCATTTTCCTCGCCAGGTTGTGCAACAACAACACCAATACTTGCACTTAAGGCAAACGGTAGCTGCATTTTTTCCCGCAGCGCACTCAGTTCTGCCCTGATCTTATCTGCTAACAGCATGCCGGCTTCCTCATCTTTTGCACTTTCCAGCACAATAAATTCATCGCCGCCCGTCCGCGCTGTGATCGCATCTGCATCGCAGTGTTTTTGCATAGCCTTTGCAATAGAAACAATCGCAAAGTCACCATATTCATGTCCAAAGGTATCGTTAATATATTTCAAACGATCCAGGTCAACAAACATGACTAACACTGGTATCTTCTTCTCTCTCATAATAGAGAAGTAGCTCTCCGACAGCTTCTGATATCCCATACGGTTATAAAGCCCTGTCATGGAATCTTTGATATACAGATCCGATAAAATCTGGTTCATGTATTCTAATTTTTCTTTTTTATGCAGGTTCTCCATCGCATTCGTCAGCGTTTTTACCACCTGGAACAGATACTGTTTTTCCATCAGATAAACAGCATTTTCAATGACCAGATAACCGACTGTACGATTTCTGAAATGCATCGGAAGGAATAAGAAATCCGTGCCACCCGCCTGTGGTTCAAAAAATGGAAAAATACCTTCAATCTCCATCTGGTCTGTATCAATCATCCTGCCATTTTTATATGCAAATTTCACCTGCATACATTTCGGATAGCCTTCTACATGAAAATCTTCTTCATCAAAAAAACGAAGACTCCGGTGTGCTTTTACCTGCTCCTTATACGCATCCATGTGTGAATCAAGGATCAGATACATTGCGTCACATTTCAGGGAAGGAATACACTGTGGGATACAGTACATCATCTCACGGACCGTATTACATTTGAGCAGTTCGTATTCCAGTGAAAATACCTCATCCTCAAACCGGGCAGTTTCAATTCCGTACATGATCTGCCCTTTGAGATAATTTGCCTGATCCGGCACTTTCGCCGCCTTACAGCCGCAACTGTCCCAGAAAATGCCTTCTGTATCCGTATAATAAAACCTTTCTGAATCTTCCCCTTTCCAGATGCGTAAGAATAAATCTGCACATGCAATTCCAACATTTTCCCGGATATGACCGATCGTTGAAATCCTCGGCTCATAATATGCTGCCTTGTCAAAATTATCAAAACCTGTCACACAGAAATCCTCTGGAATCTGATATCCATGTGCCGCTGCCGCCTCACATACACCGACGGCGATATTGTCATTTCCACAGATGATCGCCTCTGGCAGTGCATCATGCGTTTCAAGCAACCTCTCAAAGCCATTTACCCCACACTGATATTCAAAACTCTCGCAATAAAAATCAGATTCCGAATATACAAGCTGTTTTTCATCCATATATGTCTTTAAGGCAGATATTCTTTTTACATTCTCATAATTATCTTCCGATCCCATGACAAACCAGTATTTTTTACATCCGTGTTTCTCATGGAGATGTCCGATCATCATCCGCATTGCTTTTTCATTATTGATCCCGACATAATAAAAATCTTCGATCTCATTTGCAATGGAAATAACCGGTACACCGGACTCTTTTGCCCGCTGTATCACTTCTTCCCGTACCTTCGGATAAGCAATATTATTCAGATCAAGAATAACACCGTCAAATTCGCACAATTCCGGAAGCCGGTAAATATTATATTCCCCGATATTATATTCATTATCGCAGCTCCATCCACCGGAACTGTTAAAGATATACAGACTCACTTCTTCGCCAGTCTGCCTGATTCTCTGAAGAATACCTGCCGGCCATGCAAAAGTAAACCACCTTTTCCAGCCATCCATGATCAGCGCAATTTTCTTCATGATTCTCTCCTGTCCATCTTAATCCTAAAAGCACTATATTAGACGAAAAACCCCGGAAACAAAATGCTTCCGGGGCCTTTTATGCCAAATCAGCACTCGCACCCATTAAACTCTGGATAAGTACTCACCTGTTCTTGTATCAATCTTGATCACATCATCCTGCTCAACGAATAATGGAACAGATACAGTTGCACCAGTCTCAACAACTGCCGGTTTTGTAGCACCTGTTGCTGTATCACCTTTGAAACCTGGCTCTGTGTCAGTAATTCTTAACTCTACGAACAGAGGCGGCTCTACTGCGAATACGCTTCCGTTGTGAGAGCACATTTTTACCATTTCGTTCTCTTTTACGAATTTTAAGGCATCACCGATATCGTCTTTGGATAAAGCGATCTGGTCATATGTCTCAACATCCATGAAGTAGAATAAATCACCATCTGCATACAGATACTGATAATCTTTTCTGTCAATACGTGCCTGTGGGCATTTCTCTGTAGGACGGAATGTTTTCTCAACAACACCGCCACTCTTAATATTTTTTAACTTAGTTCTAACAAACGCTGCACCTTTACCTGGTTTAACGTGCTGGAATTCAATAATCTGGTAAATGTTCCCCTCTAACTCGATGGTAATACCATTTCTGAAATCTCCTGCTGAAATCATGTAACTTCCTCCTTAAACATACGCCCGAGTTTTGGACTCTCTGATTTTTCTATTTTATAATAAATGCCTGTACATTTCAAGTTTTTTTTCGTTTTGCTCCATCAAATTGACAAAAAAGACTTATATTTATGAATTTCGTTCCTCAATCTCATGGATCATATCAATTCTGGTCTGATGTCTTCCACCTAAAAATTCAGCATCTAAATACGCTTTTACAATATCTTTTGCCAGCTCTGTTCCAACGATTCTTGCACCGAATGCAATAATATTCGCATTATTATGCTCTTTTACAAGTCTTGCCGTTGCACAATCCGAGCATACAGCTGCACGCACGCCTTTTACTTTATTTGCTGCGATTGAAATACCGACACCTGTTCCACAGATCAGCACTCCACAGTCTGCCTCGCCTGCCACAACAGCGCGTCCGACTTTTTCTCCATACTCCGGATAGTTGCAGCTATCTGACGTATCTGTTCCAAAATTAATAACCTCATGTCCTAATTCTTTCAGATAGTCCATAATAACAAATTTTAACTCAGTTGCTGCATGATCATTTCCAATAGCGATTTTCATTGTTCTCCTCATTTCCTTTTATTTATTTGCTCTTATAGAAACATTTTATTCCAAACAATAAATTTGCCCAAAAACATGCAATCTATTGTTTTGCTTTGTTTTTCTTTGCCAGATCCCTTCTGTAAAAAAACAGCACGATTTTTTCCAGATAGCGTTTTAACACGATCTGTATCTCTTCTTTCGGATGAATCGGTTTTACCAGAATGGAACGGATACCGGCACGCTTTGCACCGTATACGTCTGTAAAGATCTGATCCCCGACAAAAATGGTATTGCCGGTATCTGTACCTAACTCTTCCATTGCTTTTTTATAATTTGCCGGATTCGGTTTGCCTGCCTTGTAAATATATGAAACGTTCACTGCATCGTTAAACATTTTCACACGTGGCTCTTTATTATTCGATAAAAGCATACACGAAAATCCCAGTTCCTTTAAATGTGCAAACAGGGCACATGCACGCTCATCTGCCGGTGCTCCATGCCGTACCAGTGTATTGTCAATGTCAAATATCACCCCCCGGTACCCTTTCGCATACAATTGATCAAAATCTATCTCATAGGTTGAATCCAGATATTCATCCGGATAGAACTTTTCCATCATATTTTTCCTCTTTTTCATTTTCAGTTAAGTTCATATCTGCCGCATGATACTGCATACATGCTCATTGATATTTTTTATACGAGATACAGTGTACTATACTTTGAAAAAAATATCCAGTAAAAAAGAGAATCGCTCACCTGCAATCCTCTTTTTATCATCATTTATATTCTATAATTATAATGAAAAATTCTCATTCGGACGGATATATAATAATCCGGTCTGGCTCATGCGCTCTCCAACAAAGAACTGATACTGCTGCAATACCTGATCTTTCTTCATTTCAGAAACAGCCTTCTCAACATCGAGACTTGCAATATCACTCGCCATTCCTTTCAACTCATATTCGGCATCCGGCTGATACTGTTTCGCATACTCCGTGGCACCATGATCCGGTTTGTTATCTCTCTCTCTTTCCGTAACCTCCGCCACTCGGGTGTCTTTTACCACCTCATCTATGGTATTCGGTACCGTCTCCTCCAGAATCTGAGTATTCTTTATGGTATTGTAATCATAAAATCCCGCCTGTATGCGGATACCTGAAATATTCATACCACTACCCCATCTATCTGCATCTTCTACTTGATAAAAAATATATCGGTCTGCCTTTGTAAATACTTTAGCACAATTTTAATGTTCTGTTACTTGTCTAACATCTTTTTCAATTCACTCATAAATGTATTCACGTCTTTGAACTCCCGATATACCGAAGCAAATCTCACATAAGCAACTGCCTCAAGATCCTTTAGCTTATCCATCACAAGCTCTCCGATCAGGCTGCTTGGTATTTCCTTCTCTTCACGGTTAAATATCTCCGTCTCAACCTCATCAACTAACTGATTGATCTGATTTACGGAAATCGGTCTCTTATGACATGCACGCAATACACCTGCCTCGATCTTAGAACGGTCATACTGTTCCCTGTTATTGTCCTTTTTAATAACGATAAGTGGTATGGTCTCTACTTTCTCATAAGTCGTGAAACGCTTCCCACATTCATCGCATAACCGTCTGCGGCGAATCGAATTATTATCGTCTGCCGGTCTCGAATCAATAACTCTTGTATTTTCACTGCTGCAAAACGGACACTTCATAAGCTACCTCCTATGCACAGATCCCCATTTATTAAAAGTATATCCATTGTTTTTGTAATTGTCAACATAATTTTCCCTGTCAGATACGCCTGTTTTTGGTCATTTCAACGAAATTTTTCGAAACGTTTTCGTTTTATTTTGACAATAAAATTCCTATATGTCCTATATGTCCTATATTCTATTGTTGTATTTTCTTACGGACTTCCTTTTCTTCTACCTCAACCAGTATGATATCCGGCCCGATCTTTACGATCTTACACCACGGAATGTGCAGTTCAAATTCTCGTCCCACACATCCAAAAAATTTAGCCGGCCCCGGAATGATGATCGTCCGGATACATCCGTCATGTTCATCAAACTCCAGATCACATACATTTCCAAGGCACTTGCAGTCACAGACATTGATCACTTCTTTTTTCTGAAATTCACAAAAACGCATACAGTCTTCCAAACCAGTTCGTTTAGAAAACCATATGCGTCTTTGCATATTTTTAGACTATATTTTATACATTAAAGCGGAATAAGATCACATCCCCATCTTTGACGACATAATCTTTTCCTTCCATGCCCACGATTCCTTTTTCACGTGCTGCGGAAAGGCTTCCATTATCTAAAAGATCCTGATAGTTTACTACTTCTGCCTTGATAAATCCACGTTCAAAATCGGTGTGAATCTTTCCTGCCGCCTGCGGAGCTTTTGTGCCTTTTTTGATCGTCCATGCACGACACTCATCCTCCCCTGCAGTAAGGAAACTGATTAATCCAAGCAGGCTGTAGCTTGCTGCCACAAGCTTATCGAGACCACTTGACTCTACACCAAGATCCTCAAGATATTCTTTCTTTTCATCCTCGTCGAGTTCTGCCAGTTCCTGCTCTATCTGTGCACAGATAACAAATACTTCTGCCCCTTCTTCTTTTGCCATTTCTCTTACTTTGGCAACATGTGGATTTGAAGCTCCGTCATCTGCAAGATCATCTTCAGATACATTTGCAGCATAAATCGTAGGTTTTGCAGTAAGAAGATTATAGCCCTTAAACCAGATCTGTGCATCCTCATCATCAGGCACTTCAAATGTTCTTGCCATTTTACCTTCTTCAAGATGTGCCTTTACTGCCTCTACAAGTTCAAGTTCTTTTGCAAGAGTTTTATCCATTCTCGCCTGTTTTGCAATTTTCGCAATTCTTCTGTCGAGAATCTCTACATCTGAGAAAATAAGTTCCAGATTGATCGTCTCAATATCCCTTGCCGGATCAACCGATCCATCAACATGAATGATATTCGTGTCTTCAAAGCAACG
Source organism: Roseburia rectibacter (assembly GCF_014287515.2). Classification (NCBI taxonomy): domain Bacteria; kingdom Bacillati; phylum Bacillota; class Clostridia; order Lachnospirales; family Lachnospiraceae; genus Roseburia; species Roseburia rectibacter. The sequence goes on along the minus strand of NZ_CP092473.1, from coordinate 1,537,351 downwards.
TACTACATGTACGATCGCATCTACTTCACGGATATTGGCAAGAAACTGGTTTCCAAGTCCCTCTCCTTTGCTTGCGCCCTTTACAAGACCCGCAATATCTACAAACTCGATCGTAGCAGGTGTAACTTTCTTTGTGTGATAGAGTTCACCAAGCTTTACGATTCTCTCATCCGGAACGGATACGATTCCGATATTTGGATCAATCGTTGCAAATGGATAGTTTGCGGAGAGTGCTCCCGCCTTTGTGAGTGAATTAAACAATGTAGACTTTCCGACGTTCGGAAGTCCAACGATTCCTAGTTTCATTTTATCTTATACCTGTCCGAAAATCCTTGATTTGTAGGGATTTTCGCCTTTCTATTGTTTTTTACTACACAAATTACTACACAATTTTTAAGGCTTTCTCTGTAATTTGTTATTGTGTTAGGTCTAATACTATCCCCCTTTATATTTTCAATCCAATACTCAAACCATGCTTTGACTGTCATATCACCACAAGCATTGATTCCACCATGTTCATCCTCGAACCTAGCGTCTGCGTACCAATTTACGGCATTCTTGAAGTTTCGGAAAATATCTTTGAACGGACTTTCCTGTACGCTTGCTGACAAATCCCGCTGTATACAATCCGTCTTTTCTTTGGCATATTCCTACGCCAAGCTCTCTTCCTTTTAAATCTTTGCCCGTAAAATCAACACCTTTCTGCTGTGTAAGCACAAAGAGTTTGATACAGTCTAATATTATATCATAAGTCTTGCAATTTTGTAACCACAAAATTTCACTTTGGTTTTTTCCCAACATATTAATAGTGAAAAATAGTAACAAATTAAGCACCTTCAGAAAGATATATCTCTTTTTTAACTCCGGTGCCTCGTTTAATTCTTTCACACTTACCAGCGTCGGCATCTGAAACATATGTATCTGGTAAAGTTTTCCATCTACATATTGTTCAGCGTCATCTAAATCCGAGTGCTCTAATACGTAGTCAAAATACTCTATCATTTTTTCTACATATTCCCTAAGTTCCACTTTTCCTGCAAAATACATGCCCCGCCAGTAATTACAGTAGATCTCGTCCTCCATATCCAGCGGATTTTCGTTTTCCTTTAATACGTTATTATAAAGCTTTTCGATCACATCCTGTGACCGGCAGAACATATCCTCGCTTAAATCTTCCCTCTCATCCGTACCGCAGATCCAGTTGCCGTAAACATCATATTCCAGTTCTTCCTTTAAACCGTCAAGGTCATATTTATCCCCATCTAATGCCCGTACTTTTGGATCATCATAAACAGCGATTGCACGGTCTGTCTGTTCGATCAGACGTTTCTGAAATTCTACACTCTCGTTTTTTTCACCGTGTCCAAAACCAGCACGCATGTTTACCTGAACCACAACATAATTATAATAGGCAAACAGTATCTTTTTTCGGATTTCCCAGTCTTCTATTTCAAAATACCGGTCAAACGCCTCCCGTTCAATCTCAAAGCATGCAATACTTTTCTTTGCATCTTCTACTTCACTGTAACGGCTGTAAAAACCGCCAAGTATATGTGTGGTCAGAAGATACTTTTCCCAGACTCCTGTTTTCTGATAATATTTCTGAACAACCTGCGCCATACCAATACATATCAGCCTGTCACAATACCCTGACGCATTCATTCTGTCCAGCTGCTTATAAAACTCATCCGCAAGTTCATCATTTAATCTGTCTTCATGTTCGATAAAAGGCCTTGAGTGCTGTCTCATTTAAATATGCTTCCCGCTCCAGGTTTTTCGTATACTTTTCAAAAAAATCGGCTATATTGCTACTTGTAATCACGTTTGCACCTCTTAGGTTCTCTCAACAGATCAGTCTGGGAAACGTGTACTATTGTTTCTTAATTATTCCAGTCCGTCTGCAAATTGTTCAAATTTTGTTCTTACATTGCGGAATGTCTGCATCAGTTTCGGTGAAAACCCCCCACATTCTCCATTTACGATCATATGGAATGCATCTTCCTTTGAAAAGGCATCTTTATAACAACGCTCATTGATCAGTGCATCATATACATCTGCTACTGATACCAACTGTGCAGATACCGGTATCTCTTCTCCTTTTAATCCATCCGGATATCCTTTTCCGTCATAACGTTCATGGTGGGATCTTGCGATCTCATAAGTTACCCTCTGTGTGACCGGATCCCAGTCATCTTTCATGGAATCTAAGATCTCACATCCACGCAATGTATGAGATTTCATATACTCAAATTCATCTTTGGTCAGTTTTCCCGGTTTTAATAAAATGCTGTCCGGAATCGCGATTTTTCCAAGGTCATGCAATGCACTCGCTGACACGATCGTATTGATCATATCCGGTGTCAGTTCATACTCCGGATAATTTTTTGCAAAATCCTCTGCAAGTATCCTCGTATAACCTTTTACCCGCTGGATATGTTCTCCACTCTCTAAATTACGGTACTCAACGATCGTACCAAGCATATCGATGATATCCTGGTTGCGCTTTTCAAGCATCTTCGTCTGCTGCTGCAGTTTATCATATGCCTTGCGTAATACGGCTGTCTGATCTGCCACTTTCTCTTCAAGCTGGTTTTTGTATACATACTGATTTACCATATTCTGTACACGTTTCTGTACCAGTGCTGTTTTATATGGTCTGCCGATAAAATCAGAAACACCGTAATCAAAGCATTTTTTCTCGATCTGCATGCTCGTCTCACCGCTGATTACGATAACCGGTATTTTATCTAAGATTTTTTTACTCTGCATATGCTCTAATACTTCAAATCCATCCATGACCGGCATAATAAGGTCAAGAAGCACTGCATTGATATTTCCTTTTTCTTTCTCAATGACCTCTAATGCTTCTTTGCCGTTCTCGGCTTCTAAAACATCATAATCATCTCTTAATATTTCTTTCAGAAGTTCCCTGTTTATATATGCATCATCTACAATGAGAATTTTATATCTCATATCTGCTCCTCCTCGTATATAAAGCTACACGTTCATCTGTTTTTCGGACCGTAACATTTGTAACTTCATCAGAAAACCATCTTGCACCATTTACATCTATCTTTACACCCTGATATATGGTTCCTTTTACGATCAGCTTCGCATGTTTGCTCTTTTCAATCTCTTCATCCAGATACACATCTTTTTTCTGTATCTCTTTCATTTCAAGTTCCTTTGTGTAAATCGTATCTTCAACCTTCAGATACATCGGATTTACATTCCGCTCCTCCGGCATATATCTTTTCTGAAAATTCTGATAAGCACTTCTTAGCAGCGATAATTCTTTTCCTACTGATTTCATCTGCAATACAAGCTGATTTTTATCATTGATATATTTATCTCCCCTGCCGACATAAACCTCGGTACGTAACCTTACTTTATTACCAAGATCATACACCTCTAAGTTCTGCCCCGCCTGTGTAATGCCTCCGACGATCTTTCCCATTTTTCCGGCACTGATATGTCCTCTGTTTCGCGGATTGTTTCCTTTTCGCAGAATGATATTGGTCACTTCAACCTTTCCATTTCCGAGTTCCTTAATTGCCTCCTCATTGATTCCTGAGATGACACCTTTTTCTTTTAACGCTGAAAGTATCTGTTCTCTTGTAAGTACTGCGTTCTCATCGGTTAACAGTATATATGCTTCCATCTCACAGTATACATCAGACTTGAATACTGTTCCACCGGAAGACTCATCTCGATTCCAAGACGGTGCCCCAGTTCAATCTCATGTTTCTGATCCTGCGTAAAAGTAAGTTCTTCTATATTCAGTAATTTACCCCTCCATTGCCATCTTACGAACGACTTCTACAAGTTTGGTGTACTGCTCTTTCACTTTCAAAAACAGGTCATCTGTTTCCTCTACTGTATCTTTTCCCCGCAGCTGTTCAGTCAGATCTGAACTTGCCTGATACAGTTTGTCAAATCCAAGATTCAGGCAAATTCCTTTTATGGTATGTGCCGCCCGAAATGCCTGGTCTGCATTTTTTTCTTTTAAACCATCCTCCAGCATCTGAAAACTCGGGTCATCTAAAAATTTAATCACAAATTTTTTTAAAATTACTTCACTTCCCAGTCTGTCAAGCACTTCCTCATAGTTCTGTCCTAACTGTTCATAACATTCTTTAATTGTCATGTCCATCCTCTTCTCAAAGTACCTTTTACCTATTATATTTATCTTAAGTATTTTTACAGTAAATGTCTACCATTTTTTTAGTACTTTTTTACCAAAAAGACGGAATCTGTCGTAAAATTTACAGATTCCGTCTTTTTTTATATTTCATATGTCATTGCCGCATCATCCCTCGACTCAATGACGATCAATATCCCTTTTTCAAATGTAATTTCTGCCTGCTTTTCTGTAATCTCATTGCTTACTCCAAGCGAACAGAAACCCTTTAAGCAATAATCATCCAGCGGATATTTAAATCCTGTCAGACAAAGATGTTCCACCTTCGCAGTATACGGGATCAGTGAAACATATTTTCCAAACTGCTCCTCTTTCTTTAAAATCATGCCACAGTCTGTCATGCGGATACGGTTATTTGCATCCAGCAGCTCAATTTTAACGCCCGCTTCCAGACCTATGCCCAAAAGCTCAATATTTCCAAGCACATGGTCTAATCTCGAACCGGTTCCACCTAGTACTGTAATGAACTCTGCCCCCATTGAAATCGCAAGGTGAATTGCAGACTCCGTATCGGTATCATCTTTTACCGGATTTAATTTATGCCAGATAATATCATCTTTCTTCTGAAACCACTCCAAAGTCCCGCTGCTCACTGAATCAAAGTCACCGATAATAATCTGGGGAATGATCTCGTTTCTCCGCAGAAATTCCATTCCTGAATCTGCTGCGATCACCGTTTTTTCAGCAACGCCATTTAAAACTGCTTTCGCAAATGCATCCTCAATTTTTCCACCCGATATGATAAAAAAACGTTTCATACATTCTGCTCCCATCATGCATTTATAATATTTAAGAAGCGGATCGTGTTCTCAGTCACATCTCCGGAGAAAACGGCACTGCCGGCAACAATGATGTTTGCTCCTGCATCCATCAATTCCCCAACGTTTGAAAGATTAACGCCTCCATCTACTTCGATATCTGTCTTTAATCCCTGCTCATCTACGATTTTTCTTAATTCACGGACTTTCTCCACTGTATAAGGAATCAGCTTCTGTCCTCCGAATCCCGGATTTACCGTCATAATAAGAACCATATCCACTTTTTCAAGTACACAGGATATTGCTGACACAGGTGTTGCAGGATTTAACGCAACTCCCGCCAAAAGTCCCTTTTCTTTGATTTTTTCTATCGTGCGGTCAAGGTGTCTGCAGCTCTCTGCATGGACAGTGATCAGATCTGCCCCCGCCTCAGCGAACTCATCAATATAACGTCCCGGTTCTTCGATCATCAGATGGACATCAAAAATACGGTCTGTACATCCTCTGATAGAACGGATAACCGGCATTCCAAATGAAATGCTCGGAACAAACATTCCGTCCATAACATCAATATGCACATACTGTGCTCCCGCCTCATCAAGTTCTCGTATCTGTTCTCCAAGCCGGCTGAAATCAGCAGATAATATAGATGGTGATAAACAATTCATTTCTTCCTCCGTAATTTTGTTGTTTATTTAATATTTCCGGACTGACTTTAATTCCTCATACAGCAATTTATAATTTTCATACCGCAGCAGGCTGATGCTTCCTTCTTCTAATCCCTGCTTGACGCCACAGTCCGGCTCACTGATATGATTACATCCCTTAAATCTGCAGTATGGCTCCCATCTGCCAAACTCCGGATAAAATGCTTTTAAATCTTCCTTTTCCATACCCGGAATATAGAGTGTGGAAAAACCGGGAGTATCCATAATATAAGTATCCCCACCGATCGGTATGATTTCAGAATGCCGTGTTGTATGCCTTCCGCGCTCAATCTTACGGCTGACTTCCCCTGTCTGCATTGTGATATTCGGCTGCAGACGGTTCACAAGTGAAGACTTACCAACCCCGGATGGGCCTGCCACCGCTGCTGTTTTCCCTTTCAGAAGTTCTAACAGTCCATCCACACCCTGTTCCTCTTTTGCACTCGCAAAAAGAGTATGATAACCGCATGCTGTATAGATATCTGCAAACGCATGGAGTTCCTCTTCTGTAACCAGATCTGTTTTGTTAAAGCAGATCGCAACCGATACCTTCTGATATTCCATCATAACAAGGAAACGGTCTAACAGATTAAAATTAGGCTGCGGTTTTGCAGCAGCAAAAATGATCAGTGCAAGATCAATATTTGCAACAGCCGGACGTACCAGTTCATTTTCCCGCGTCAGGATCTTTTCAATATTTCCTTTTTTGTTCTCCTCATCCAACACGGCAATCTCAACATTATCCCCAACCAGAGGCTTGATATTCTGATTTCGGAATATGCCTTTTGCCTTACACTCATAAATTCCGGATTCTGCTACATGAATGTAGTAGAATCCGGAAATTCCTTTGATAATCTTTCCCCGCATAAATACTTTTACTCTTCCTGAAACTGTACATCAATGGTCTGATCTTTTAAATCATTACCGTTTAGATCCAGCCAGGTAACTACAATCTTACCGCTGTCCGAAAGGATACCTGTCTTTGATAAAAGCAATCCTCCGGTACCAAAATCTGCAAGTGTCTTTCCATACCAGGTCTGTAAAACATTGCCCTGATCATCATATAAAACAATGTCTGCCCCGGAAATATTAGATGTATCCGACGGTAGCTGCAGACTGACATTCAATTTATAGGTCTTTGTTGTAATCTGCTGTGCCGGCTCCGGTCCAAGACTGACGGTGATCGTGATGGACGCACCCGGATCAGCCTGTGTTCCTACTGCAAGAGACTGTCCGATTACGATTCCGGCATCCGTGTCACTGTATTTTGTCGTTGTTGAAACATTAAACTGTGATAACATTTCCCGCGCCTGTTCTTCAGACTTATAGCTTGTCGATACATCCGGCACTGTAATCTTCTCAGATCCAAGACTGATCTCAAGTGTGATCGTATCGCCTTCTTTTCCCTGTGTGTCTCCATTTGGTGTCTGGGAAATCACATATCCTTCCGCAACAGAAGAACTATAGGACGTTGTCTTTGTAACATTAAATCCCTTTGCCGTTAATGCCGCACTTGCATCTGTTTCACTCTGTCCGACAACATTTGGTATATCGACCGTATTTTTACTGCTGCCGTCAGCAGCTCCGCTGCTTATGATAACCTCGATCGTTGTATTCTTTTCCACAGTCTTTCCATCTGCCGGATCCTGGCTGATGATCTGTCCTTTTTCTACCGTATCTGACGATGCAGTTCCTGCCTGTCTGATACCGAGTCCTGTTCCGTTCAACTCCTGCTTTGCCTGATCCATAGTCTTTCCGGTCAGGGATGGTACTACCACGCCATCCTTGATCTGGGTACTCTGGCTGTCCCCTGTCTGTGTCTCCGTCTTTGTGGTCTCTGTATTCGAAGAAGTATTCTTACCGGATTTCATACCGCCTGCTAACGTAATACACAGATAAATAATAATGATAATGATCACCACACCTGCTGCGATTCCCATGATCGTGATCGCCTTTTCCATCTTCGGATTGATATCGCCATCCTCATCATCAATATCATCATCGTCATCGTCGTCATCATCAATAACCGGTTCCTGAATCTTGATAGACGCAGGATCCACATAAACATTTGCAGTCTGCTTTTTAATCTGGTTTAAATCATCTGCTCCGATCACTCTGGTTTTATCCTGATTTGCAAGTGGAACCATTACAACAAAATCTTCATTCGGGCTGATCAGTGCTTTTCGCAGATCTGCCAAAAGAGCCGTCATGGAAGAATATCTTCTGTCAGGATTCTTCTGTGTACATTTTAAGATGATCTTTTCCATGCTGATCGGAAGATTCGGCGCATAGACACTTGGCGGCACCATTTCTTCCTGAAGATGCTGGATTGCAACTGCAACCGTCGTATCACCATCAAACGGAACCCGTCCTGTCACCATCTCATACATCACGATACCCAGTGAATAGATATCACTCTTGCCATCCACAAATCCATTTCGCGCCTGTTCCGGAGATGAATAATGCACAGATCCCATCACATCTGAACTGATCGTATTAGATGTCGCTGCCCTCGCAATACCAAAATCCGTTACTTTTACCTTTCCCTCTGTAGAGATCATGATATTCTGCGGTTTGATGTCACGATGAACGATGTTTTTATTGTGTGCAGCTTCTATACCTCTGCCCACCTGGATTGCAATACTGACTGCTTCCTTAAAAGAAAGCTGTCCCTTTTTCTCAATGTATGTCTTTAATGTAATTCCTTCCACATATTCCATCACGATATAATGCAGACCATTCTCACTGCCGACATCGTAAATATTTACAATATTCGGGTGTTCTAACCCTGCAGCTGCCTGTGCCTCGGAACGGAATTTCGTTACAAAATTAATATCCTCGGAAAACTCTGCCTTTAATACTTTAATCGCTACAAATCTTCCCAGTGTAAGATCTTTTGCTTTATATACATCTGACATTCCGCCAGCGCCAACTTTACCTAAAATCTCATAGCGGTCTGCTATGTACATACCCTCTGTCAACATTCTTTCACCTCATCAGAAAATGGTTCTATCAATACAACCGTAATATTATCCTTGCCACCATTTCGATTGGCAGTCTCAACTAGCTTTTCTGCTTTCTCAACAATATCCCTCTGTCCCAGCACAATCTGTCTGATCTCATCATCTTCAATCATATTTGTCAGTCCATCGGAACACATCAAAATCTCATCTCCCGGTTTCAGACTGATCTCAAAGAAATCAGCTATTACCTCCGGCAATACACCAACTGCCCGTGTAATGATATTTTTATCCGGATGATCTTTTGCATCTTCTTTTCTCACTTCACCTAAGCGGACCATTTCCTCAACCAGAGAATGATCCCTTGTAATCTGTGTAATATCTTCCTGATTGATCACATACAATCTGCTGTCTCCAACATTTGCGGCATAAAGTGTATTCCCAATCACCGTTGCTGCGACAATCGTTGTTCCCATTCCATTTTTTGCCGGATCTGCCTGTGCCTCTGTCAAAAGCAGACTGTTTGCCATTGAAACAGCACTCTTCATAATTGCCACCGGCTCGTTCTCTACTGATTTACCAATCAATTCAACCAGTTTTTCTACTGTAAATCTGGAAGCATAATCACCTGCAGCGTGACCACCCATTCCATCCGCTACTAAAAAAAGATTCGGCAGATTTCCCACAGCAGTCTCTGATGTAAACATATAATCCTGATTCATTTCCCGTCGCTGCCCGATGTGCGTCATGGAAAACGTCTTCATCTTCTCTACTTCCTACCTTTCTGCATGACTGATATAACGTTTGCGCAATTGTCCGCATGCACCGTCTATATCCCTGCCCATTTCCCTTCTAATTGTAACTTGAATTGCATTTTTTTCAAGCCTATTTTTAAATTTAAGAATTGCTTCATGATCCGGCTGCACATAAGAACGCTCTTTGATCGGATTGACCGGAATCAGGTTTACATGACAATTCATACCGTGGATCAGCTCCACAAGCCTTCTTACGTCCTCCTCGGTATCATTGACACCGCCAACCAGACTATACTCAAATGTAACGCGCCTTCCGGTCTGTTCAAAATAATACCGGCACGCCTCGATCACCTCATGAATCTCATATTTATTGGCAACCGGCATCAGTTCTAACCTCTTCTCCTGTGAAGATGCATGCAGTGAAAGTGCCAGTGTGATCTGCAGCTTTTTATCTGCCAGTTCTCTCATCTTTGGAACAATGCCGCATGTCGAAACTGTCACGTTCCGCTGGCTGATATTCAGACCGTTTTCATCCGTCAGAAGCTCAATAAATTTGAGCAGGTTGTCAAAATTATCCATTGGTTCTCCAGTTCCCATCACAACAACATTAGAAACTCTCTCCCCGGTATCTCTCGTAATCCGGTAGATCTGATCTAACATTTCTGACGGTGTCAGTCCACGCACCAGACCATCTAACGTCGATGCACAGAACCGGCAGCCCATCCGGCAGCCGACCTGGGAGGAAATGCAGACCGAATTGCCATGCTTATAACGCATCAGGACGCTTTCTATCACATTTCCATCATCTAATGCAAACAGATATTTTCTGGTACCGTCTAATTTTGAAATTTGTACTGCCTCCTGCTTTAAACTGACAAAATGACATTCATTTTTTAGTTTTTCCTGAAGGGATTTTGACAAATTTGTCATTTCATCGAAGGATGATGCCTGCTTTTGATGCATCCACTGATACAGCTGTTTTGCACGGAATGCTTTCTCTCCGATGGATTCCATATATGATTTTAATTCTTCCAGATTCATAGACTTGATATCTGTTTTTTCCTGCTGCATAACTTTCTCTTTCCATTCTCTTTTTCAATAACTATGAGATACGTTTTAATTTCGCGTAGAAAAATCCATCTCCCACCTGCGCTCCCGGATAGATCTGTTCCATATCAAGCAGTTCAAATTCCGGATGTTTTCCCAGAAACCATGCAACGTTCTCCTGATTTTCTCCAGGATTGATCGTGCATGTAGAATAAACCATGATCCCATCTTTTCTGACATAGGAACAGACGGTATCTAAAATCCGGCGCTGAAGTTCTTCTAACTCTTCCTGCTGCCTGCGGCTCATTTTATAACGGATGTCAGTCTTTTTCCGCAGCACACCAAGTCCGGAACATGGAAGATCTGCGATCAGTACATCGGCTGTTTCCCTTGCGCTCTCATCTGACACCGTGGCATCCCAGACCTTTGTTGTCATATTTTTCACCTGATAACGGCTGATATTTTCCTCGATCAGTCCCGTCTTGTATTCCGTCAGATCCCGCGCCTCCACGCTTCCTGTGCCGTTTAACATTTCTGCAAGATGTATACTCTTACCTCCCGGAGCTGCACAGACATCGATCACATGTGCACCTTCCCCCGGTGCCGCAGTCTCCGCCACCATCATGGAACTGATATCCTGTACATAAAAAAGTCCCTCTTTAAATGAAGGAAGTGCCATCAGATGATCAAAACCGGAGATCGCAAAGGCATAATTATATGCCTTTGCATAACCAGATCCATCTGCATGCGGCAGTCCTTTATATTGAAGATCCTCTAACGTCTGGACCGTCACACCTTCCGCTTCTAACTGTTCTTTTAACGCTTCCGGTGTGATCTTTGTCACATTTGTGCGGATCGTAAGCGGTGCTTCTCTCGAAAATGCATCCAATATTGCCTTTGTCTGCTCTGATCCATATGCGCTAAGCCACTCTTCCACGATCCACTCCGGCATGGAATAACGGACACTCAAAGCACAAACCGGCTCTTTTTCTTCATCCGGATACTGGATGGAATCATGGTTTCTTGCAATATTTCTGAGCACACCATTCACAAAACCGCTCAATGTAGAAAATCCGCTTTTTCTTGCCAGTTTTACAGCCTCATTACATGCTGCCGAATCCGGCACAGAATCCATATAGCATATCTGATACACACTAAGTCTTAAAATATTGCGGATGACGGGTTTCATTTTTTTTACTTTCACTTTGGAAAACTGGTCGATCACATAATCAAGCTCTATCATGTGCTGGATCGTTCCCTCAACAAGTCTGGTTAAAAAGGCCCTCTCATATTTTTCCATATACTGATATTTTTCAAGTACTGCACGAAGCACCTGATTGCTGTATGCCCCATGCTCCGTCACTTCGACGAGAACATCTAATGCCAGTCTTCTTGTATTTACGGTATCAGTCATCACGATTACGTCCTCCAAACAAAAGAACCAGTCGAAGCAGCTGTAAAATTGCCGCAGCCGCACTTGCAACATAGGTCAGTGCCGCAGCCTTCAATACTTTTCTGGTATAAGGCAGTTCACTGTCAGATAAAATTCCCTGCTCGCCTAAAATCCGAAGTGCCCGGTGTGAAGCATTAAATTCAACCGGAAGCGTTACAAGCTGGAATAACACTGCAAATGAAAAACATAAGATTCCTAGATTGATAAGCATCGCACCTGTTGACCGGTTAAAAAACAACCCGATCAGAATCAGCGGCCATGCCAGTGTTGAACCAATATTGGCAACCGGAACGATCGCTGTACGGAGTGACAATGGCACATAATTTTTCTGATGCTGGATCGCATGTCCACACTCATGCGCTGCAACTCCGATCGCAGCAACGGAATTACTTCCGTACACGGAATCAGACAGATTCAGTGTCTTTTTCGACGGATTATAATGATCTGTCAGACTTCCTGATATATGACAGACTGTCACGTCATAAATTCCGGCAGAATTTAAGATACGCTCCGCTGCCTGTGCTCCTGTCATACCGCTCATGCTGCGGTACTGTGAATATTTATTAAAAGTACTCTTTACTCTTGCAGATGCGATCAGACAGATCACCGCACCAATTAAAACTAAAACATAAGTCGGATCAAAACCATAATAGTAATAAGGCATACTCATTACCTCCATTCACTTAACCACGTGTAAAATAAGTTCCTGCTTCCACCGTATAACCATTTAAAAATGCTTCCGTGGTCATACGTTTCTTTCCTTCTAACTGTACTTCAAGAAGCTCTAGGACACCATTTCCTGTCTGTACCAGAAAACTTCCCTTTTCCGCTTTTATAATGCAGCCCGGAGCAGCTTTGCCTTCATCCGGAAGTACATTCGCTCTCCATATCTTAAGTGTTTTTCCATCCAGTCTTGTATATGCACTCGGCCACGGATTTAAGCCACGGATCAGACATTCAATCTCTTTTGCACTCTTTTTCCATTCAATACTGCCTAATTCTTTGTGGATCTTTGCCGTATGTGTTGCTTTGCTGTTATCCTGCGGTGTATAAACAGCCGTGCCGTTTTCAATCGCTTCTATGGTCTTTACACAGAGTTTCGCTCCAACTTCTGCAAGACGGTCAAATAAACTTCCACCTGTCTCATCCGGCCGTATCTCAACTTTTTCTTCTAAAATGATATCTCCTGTATCAACGCCTTCGTCCATACGCTGTGTGGACACACCGGTATATGGATCGCCATTTATGACTGCCCATTGGATTGGTGCCGCACCACGGTATTTCGGCAGCAATGACGCATGTACATTTACACAGCCGTATTTTGGCATGTCTAACACTGCCTTTGGTATAATCTGCCCAAAAGCCACTACAATCATGATATCTGCATGAAAAGATTTCAGATATTCGATACATGCACTGTCCCTGACGCGCTCCGGCTGATATACCTCTATGCCATGTGCCAGGGCACACTCTTTCACCGGTGTATATTTTAATGCCTTGCTTCTTCCCACCGCTTTATCCGGCTGTGAGACAACCAGTACCACCTCATGACCGGCTTTTATGATCTCTTCTAATGTCCCCACCGAAAAATCCGGTGTTCCCATAAAAATAACTCGCATATATTATTCCTCCGGATCATCATAAGTTACATCATGTAACGGTCCTTCTACGAGTTCCGTGTACATATGTCCGTCAAGATGATCTAACTCATGGCAGATTGCCCGTGCCATAAGCTCTGTTCCCTCGATCTCGTATTCCTCCATATTTTCATCGAACGCACGCGCCTTCACATAATTTGGTCTTGTAACAGTACCGGCTTTCCCCGGAAGACTTAAGCATCCCTCATCCCCGGTCTGCTCACCGGATTTTTCAAGGATGACCGGATTGATCATAACGACCGGTCCTTCTCCGATATCAATGACTACGATTCTCTTTAACACACCAACCTGTGGGCCTGCAAGACCAACTCCGTTTGCCTCATACATGGTATCAAGCATATCGTCGATCAGTTCTTTGATCTTTGGTGTTATCTCTGTAATTTCCCTGCATTTTTTTGTAAGTACAGGATCTCCCTGTATTCTGATTGTTCTAAGTGCCATTTTTTTATCCTCCATTATACTATTTTAAAATCCGTTGATCGGGTTAAAATCAAATCCTACTGCCACATTCTGATACAGACGGTTATCCTTCATAAAACCTTCCAGTTTATCCTTTAAAAGAACAAGTGTCCTGTACTCTTTTGTTTTTACATAGATCACCTTCCGGTAGACATCGGATATTTTTGCAACCGGTGCATCTGACGGTCCGATCGGATAGATTCCCTCGCTGCTTTCTTTCGCCGCCTGACCGATTCTTTCCATCAACGCCATCGCTGCTTCCCCCGCTGCCATTTCATTTTTCGACGCACATAAAATATAAAGCATATTCCATACGGGTGGATATCGCATCAGTTTGCGGTATTCGATCTCCTGACCGTAAAAAGCCTCATAATTCTGTTCTTTTGCTGTCGTAATACTGTAATGCTCCGGGTCATAAGTCTGTATGATAACACTGCCCGGCACATCACCTCTGCCGGCACGTCCTGCCGCCTGCGTCAGAAGCTGAAAAGTCCGTTCAGCCGCACGGTAATCACTGATATGAAGCGAAAGGTCTGCCGCAAGCACACCCACTAACGTAACCCCGGCAAAATCATGTCCCTTTACGATCATCTGTGTACCGATCAGTATATCAGCCTCGTGATTTGCAAACGCTGACAAAATCTGTTCATACCCTTCTTTGCTCCTCGTGGTATCCATATCCATCCGAAGCACACGTGCCTGTGGGAAACGCGCCTTTACCACCTGTTCTATTTTCTGTGTTCCTGCCTTAAAGCCACTGATATACTTAGAGCCGCAGACCGGACACAGATCCGGCTGTGCCGTCGTATATCCACAATAATGACAGACTAAACGTGTCCTATCACCGCTTCCATGCTGACTCAGAGAAACATCGCAATGCGGACATTTTATCACATGACCGCAGGCTCTGCAAGAGACAAAGCCTGCCATGCCACGCCGGTTGATAAAAAGCATCGTCTGTTCTCCCTTTTTCAGACGGTCCTCCATGAGCTCACTCAGACGGTCACTTAAGATTGACCGGTTGCCCCTTCTTAACTCCTCCCGCAGGTCGATGGTCTCGCACAAAGGCATCGGTCGTTTCTGTACTCTGTGTTTTAATTCTAACAGACAGTATTCATTTTTTTCTGCCTTATAATAACTCTCAAGAGATGGTGTAGCAGAACCAAGCACTACGATCGCGTCTGTCATTTCTGCCCTCTGTATCGCAGTTTCCCTCGCATGATATCTTGGCACTGTCTCGCTCTTATAGGAAGCCTCATGCTCCTCATCTATGATAATGATCCCCAGATCGGGGAACGGTGTAAATAACGCTGAACGCGGGCCGATCATCACTGAAATTTCTCCGTTTTTCGCACGTTCAAACTGGTCATACCGCTCTCCCGCCGAAAGTTTTGAATTTATGATCGATACCTGTGCCCCAAAACGGTTGTAAAAACGTCTCACCGTCTGGTAGGTTAACGCAATCTCCGGTATCAGCACGATCGCCTGTTTTCCCTGTGCGAGCACATGTGCGATCAGCTCCATATAAACTTCCGTCTTTCCGCTTCCGGTGACGCCTTTGATCAGATATGTCCTGCGTTCTCCCGCATCATACTCCGCCGTGATCTTTGAAACGATATTCTGCTGTTCCTCATTCAGTTGTTTTCGTTCCCCACCCGTGTCCAGTCCATCAACCGGATTGCGGTATGCTGTCTTACTGACAACTCTTACGATACCTGCTTCCTCCATTGCACGGATTACAGATGCTGAAACTGTCAATTGCTGCGTTGCCGTCTCCCATTCTAACTCCCGCTCATTTAACAGTGCCATAAGAAGTTTTGCCCTTGCCGTCTTATGCTTTCTCTCACATTCCGCCAGCTCATTTTTTGCCTCAACGGGATGCAGCGCAAGTCTTATTGTTCTCTGTTCTTTTGCTTTCTTTTTTTCCTTGACCGGCAGTACTGTCTTTAGGGCATGGTTCATGGTTCCGCCATAATTTTCCCGCATCCAGCCTGCGAGTGCGATCATCTGTGACTCGATCCGGACACCGTCTTTTACGACCGCGAGTATCTCTTTGATCTTATCTTCCTCATACTCACAGACATCTGTCAGTTCTATTACATATCCCTGCATTTTTCTGGAACCAAATGGAACTGAAACTAACATACCGACTGCGATCGTACTCTTTAGCCTCTCCGGCACCCGGTATTGAAACGTTTTATCTAATTTTCCCTGATAAATATCCACAATGATATTTGCATATTCTGCCATTTCAGTTACTATGCCTTTCTCTTTGTCTGTCCCGCTCTGCTGCCTTTTTTATAAGTTCTTTATCCTCCATCGGATAACGTACCCCGCAGATCTCCTGATAGTCCTCATGCCCTTTTCCTGCAAGAACGATAATATCTCCCTCTCTGGCGTGGTCAAATGCGTATGCCACCGCCAACCGCCGGTCTGCGATGCGTATGTATGCCCCTTCCGTACCCTTCATACCGTTCTCAATATCATCTAAGATCAGCTCCGGATCTTCCCATCTTGGGTTGTCGGATGTCAGAATCGTAAAATCTGCAAGCATTCCTGCCGTCTCACCCATTCTGCCTCTTCTTAATTTTGAACGGTTACCCCCGCAGCCGAAGATCACAATAAGCCTCCCCGGTTTAAATTCACGCAATGTCTGCAGCAGGTTGCGCAGACTCATCTCATTGTGCGCATAATCGATCAAAAACACGAATTCGTCTGATATTTTTGCATTTTCGCATCGTCCCGGAACCGTCTGTCTTTGCAGTGCATCTTTTATCACATTCTGCGCTATCTTAAAATGACGCACCACAAGAATGGCTGCAAGTGCATTTGAAACATTAAAAATTCCTGGCATCTGCAGCAGAAATTCTTCATTGCCATCCGTAAAAAAATGGCTGTATAATCTTCCTTCTTTCATGGAAAACGTAATCTTTTCTGCCACAATATCTGCCTTCTGCCCTAAAACTTCCATATGATTTTCTTTTTGCACAGAAAAAGTCTCTGTCTTACAGGTATGACCAAACAGTATTTTTTCTGTATTCCGGTCATCAAGATTGACAATCCCTGACGCACACTGCCTGAGCAGCCTGCTCTTACAATACAGATACTCTGCAAATGATGCGTGTTCTCCCGGTCCGATATGATCCGGTTCAATATTTAAAAATACCCCTATATCAAAAAAAATCCCTGCCACACGCTGCATCTTGATTCCCTGGGAAGATACTTCCATCACGCAGCACACACATCCATTTTTTACCATCTGCGCCAGTTCTTTTTGCAGATCGCTTGATTCCGGCGTCGTATGACCTGCTTTTTTTATATCTTTTCCATTATCCACCCAAATAGTGCCTATCATACCGGTCTTATATCCTGCTTCTTTTAAGATTCCTGCTATAAGAAATGATGTCGTCGTCTTTCCTTTTGTTCCGGTGATCCCGATCATCTTAAGTTTTTTTGCCGGATAGTCATAAAATGCTGCAGAAATCCGGGCAAGCGCCAATCTGGTATCATGTACCCCGATCACAGCCATGCCATAATTGCGTACCAGCTCATGCACACGCACTTTTCCATGCTCTGTATAAATAAAACATTCCCACCGGACATTTACCATACAGTTTTCATCCACTACCACCGCAAATGCACCTGCATTTACCGCATCCATAATATAATCGTGTCCATCCGTATATTGTCCCTTTATACAGACAAACAGGGACCCCCGCTTTACTCTTCCGGAATGATAACAGATATCCGTAATGATAAGGTCGTGGCTCCCCTTCACGCTTTCGTATGAAATATGTTCGAGTAATTGATTCAGCCGCATTCTCTTTCCTTGGAATACACTTGTTTTATTATATGACAGAACGTCTGTTTTTACAAGTTTTCCGCCTTTATTTTAGAAAAATGTTACATATTTTCCAATACCATGCGGCATACTGATATCATGATTTTATATAAAAGGAACACACGAACATGATTACAAAAAACTTCTTTGTCTGCGGACTGACCGGCTGGTGCATGGAAATTCTTTTTACTTCCACAGGCTCTTTTCTGAAACAGGATAAACGTCTGATCGGGCGGACATCCGTATGGATGTTTCCTATTTATGGAACTGCTGCGGTAATCGCACCACTGTACCGGCATATCAAAAATCTGCCGGCTCTCCTTCGTGGCTGTATCTATTCCGTTGGCATTTTTTCATTTGAATATATCAGCGGCACACTTTTAAAACACCATGGCATGTGTCCCTGGGATTACAGCCAGGCAAAAGCGAATATAGGCGGCGTCATCCGGCTTGATTATGCCCCACTGTGGATGGCTGCCGGATTGTTATTTGAACGCATTCTTATTCACTGTAACACTCCAGGCTCCTCCTGATATTTTTATTTTCAATTACTGATATATAGACTTATCTGCCCAAAAATATCTGAAAACGAGCGCATATTTTGTCAATATAACGTAAATTTTTTTCTTCTTGAAATCAGATAATGATTATTATATGATAGAAAAAATGCTGAATATTAGGAGGATTAATATGCGTCATTTAATGAGCCCATTGGACTTCTCCATCGATGAATTAGACAGGCTTTTAGACCTTGCCAATGATATTGAGAAGTACCCGAACAAATATGCACACGCATGTGAAGGCAAAAAATTAGCCACCTGTTTTTACGAACCAAGTACACGAACCCGATTAAGTTTTGAAGCTGCCATGTTAAATCTTGGCGGTTCTGTTTTAGGTTTCGCCAGTGCTGATTCCAGTTCCGCAGCAAAAGGCGAAAGTGTTTCCGATACAATCCGAGTTATCTCCAGTTACGCAGACATCTGTGCAATGCGTCATCCAAAAGAAGGTGCACCTCTTGTAGCTTCCCAAAAATCCAGAATTCCCGTTATCAATGCCGGTGACGGCGGTCATCAGCATCCAACCCAGACATTAGCCGATCTTCTTACCATCCGCTCCTTAAAAGGACGTCTTGACAATATGACGATCGGACTCTGCGGAGACTTAAAATTTGGCCGTACTGTTCACTCTCTGATCAGTGCCCTGATTCGTTATCCAGGCATTAAATTTGTACTGATCTCACCGGAAGAACTGCGTATTCCAAGTTATATCCGTGAAGATGTCCTGCGTGCAAATAATGTTCCATTTACTGAAGTTGAGCGTTTAGAGGATGCCATCCCACAGCTTGATGTACTTTATATGACAAGAGTCCAGAAAGAACGTTTCTTCAACGAGGAAGATTATGTCCGCTTAAAAGATTTCTATATCCTGACCAAAGCAAAAATGGATCTCGCACCGGAAGATATGATCGTTTTACATCCACTCCCACGTGTCAACGAGATCTCCGTAGAGGTAGATGACGATCCGAGAGCTGTTTATTTCAAACAGGCACAATATGCTGTCTATGTCCGTATGGCTCTGATCTTAACGCTGCTTGAAATTAAGGTTGAATAAGGAGGAGAACAATGTTAAATATCAGTGGAATCCATGAGGGCTTTGTCCTTGATCATATTCAGGCAGGTATGAGCCTGCAGATCTATCATGATTTAAAATTAGACCAGCTTGACTGTCCGGTTGCCATTATCAAAAATGCAAAGAGCAGTAAAATGGGTAAAAAGGATATTTTAAAGGTAGAATGTCCAACTGACGCACTCGACTTCGATATATTAGGTTTTATCGATCACAATATCACGGTCAATGTGATCCAGAATGACCAGATCGTATCCAAAAAAGAACTTTGTCTCCCAAAACAGGTCAAAAATGTGATCAAATGTAAAAATCCACGCTGTATCACTTCGATCGAGCAGGAACTGGATCAGATTTTCATTCTGACCGATCCGGAGAAAGAAATATACCGCTGTAAATACTGTGAGGAGAAATACACAAATCCAAACCGTCGTTAATCTAAAAATACTGCCAGATCATCCATTTATCGATCTGGCAGTATTTTTATGTAATCTTCTGTTTGCCAATATAAGCATATTTCTTTAGAACGGCCGCAGACAGCAGCAGTTACAGAGCATATTCAAAAACAGCATACTAAGACACCAGTTGCCTGCACTCGAATACGGTCTGTCGTAATTGCTTCCCATGTTTGTATACCATGTTCCGCCATACTCTAAATGCTGTAAAAACTGACGGTATTCAAAATTGCTCGGTTCCATCTCCACTGCACGTGTGGCATGCTCCTTTGCAATGATATTATTTCCTGCTCCCTGATTTGCCAGGGCACTGTAATAATACCAGCGTGCATTTCTTTCTGAAAAAGGAATCCCATTTAAAACATTAAGTGCTTCCGCATAACAACGGTTAGCTATGTAATTTGCAGCCGCCTGTATTTTGGGATTTTCAGTGCTCTGGTTATAATGATAGCTCTGTCCGCCCCCATATCCATAACCATTTCCTGAATTATATCCATAGCTGCTTCCCTGCTGCTTTTCCTTCATGATCTGGTCATATGCCTGCTGTACTTCTTTGAATTTTTCCTCAGCCTGCGCCTTGTTCGGATTATTGACATTGGCATCCGGATGATATTTACGGCTTAAGGAACGATATGCTTTTTTTATCTCTTCATCAGAGGCACTCCGTGAAACACCAAGCACCTGATATGGATCCATCATACATCAAACCTCATTATTTATGCTCTTTCTTTTTTGCCTTTTCCTGGGTTCTGCGCTTTTTAATCTGCAGATATTCATACTTCGACCATACACCTGAATACAGAATATTACGCAGAATATCTGCATGCAAAAGAATCGGCAGACGTTCAAATGATTTTGCACATTCTGACATCATACTTGTCAAAAGCAGCCGGCACCAGGTATCAAGATCCTGCGCCTGCTCTTTCTGGACAAATGTGAGCGGATTATAACAGTTTTTCTTTTTATCCCTGTCATAATCTTCATACGCATCCATCAGATAGATAAATTTACCCATGTAAAATCCCATTGTGCGGAGTTCTTCTGCCCATTCATCTTCCTTCCAGCAAAACACTTCTGCAACCATCTCTCCGGTCAGACCGGCAACAAGATCAAGATTTGTCTCCCGGTGTTTTTCGGCATCTCCGATCTTTTTCATGTATTCCTCAATGGCACCTACCTGTCTCGGATATTTTGACATGATACGAGTATAATCCTTATTCAGCATTTTTGCAAATGCCTTCTTTGTATAAGCCCTGTCATCCTTCCAGTCATCAATAAGATTATGATATGCCAGAATCAGATTCATATCCGCAGCATATTTTGTAGCCTCGTTGATCCACGCATTCCGCTTCTGTGACGGATGCAGTGCACAGGTAAACTGTGACTTTTCATCCGGCAGTTCATACAGGCCGGTCAGCAGAACGATCAGAAACGTCATATCATATGCAAGCAGCATCTGTCCCTTGGTTCCACAATTTGATTTAAGCTGTCTGCAAAGTCCGCAGTAATATGCCTGATATGCTTTTTTGCCTTCTTCCGTCAGCTCTTTCTGATTGATATTAATATAACCAAACACAAAGCATTTCTCCTTTGTCAGCTTTTTTTGATAAATTCTGTCTTACATTTCGGACAGGTAATGCAGATCTTTCCTCTTCCCTTCGGCACCCGGACTGTCTGTCTGCACTGAGGGCATTTGAAAAAACGGTAAGTACCACGCTGTGCCCAGCGTTTTTTCATATTGTTTTTCTTTACCACTGCCTTGTATTTTGCATTTAGAAATCTCTGGTTCTCCTCATAACGTTTTGACACATTCCGCGAGAGTATTCTGAAATAAGAATAAATTAACAGTGCCAGTCCCAGCCAGTATAAAATATTCACCCGCAAAAATGTAGATACCAAAAGCAGTACCAGCGCAGCTATGATCTGCACTCTTGAAAGATCATCCACCCCATATCTGCCAATCATAAACTGTCGTAATTTTTCTCTCATCTATAACATTCCTTTCCATCCAGATGCCATCACATTTTTATATTTATGTACGGAAAAACGGTACCCATCTGGCACCGTTTTTTGTCCATGACGCTATGGTAAACCCAATACACACAAACGTCAACATTCCTATTGTCTTTTAAGAAACATTTTAGATTTTGGTTATATTTCCATTACTGATATCTGATTTAAGCAGGACGATAAGCCGGGTTATGTCTAAACTGTGGCAAGCCACAGTCGGAATGATCATCTATCTAGGACGACTGTTACCAGCCGCCTCAAGCAACCTACCTAAAGCTGGCGGGCCACGTCAACGCTTTTGTTCGGTCTTGCTTCGGATGGGGTTTACATATGCCCTCTCTGTTACCAGAGAGACGGTAGTCTCTTACACTGCCCTTCCACCCTTACCCGGTATATACCGGGCGGTATATTTCTGTTGCACTATCCTTAGAGTCGCCTCTACCGGACGTTATCCGGCATCCTGCCCTGTGAAGCCCGGACTTTCCTCACCCCGATAAACGGGCCGCGATCATTTGTCCTACTTAAATCCATCATTTGCCAGCCGGCACATTCTGCCAGCAAGGCACCCGATTAACTATACACTTTTTTTCTTATTTGTGCAAGCCTGTTTTTCTTATACATTAAAACACGAACCACCGATAAATTCACGGATGATAGAATTCTGCCCGATTCCATCCGGGGACATCGGAAGAAAATAATCCAAAAACTTCAAAAGACGTTTTGCCTCAAGATATTCCGGACAGTCCTTGTCAATGGCAAACAGCAATGGTTCTGCATATATCTTTAATACTGCCAGTTCATAGATCAGTGCAGAATTGAACATCACATCTGCCCCTTCCTGAAATGGAAAAATGTTCTTTTCCTCCCCACGGCGCACAGAATCCCACATGGCTATCGTTTCTTTTGCTGAAGTTCCTCTGGTTCTTGCATCACGCACGATACGGCGTATCATTCTTCCATCAGTAGTCGGCAGATAGTTATGCTCATCAATATTTAACTGTGTCAGCGCACTGATATAAATCTTAAATTTGCTCTCTACCGGAAGAGAATAGGACAATTTATCATTCAGTCCGTGAATACCCTCGATAACTAACACGTCATCTTTTCCCAGCTGCATGATCTTATCTTTGTATTCTCTTTTTCCTGTTTTAAAATTAAAGATTGGAAGATTCACTGCCTTTCCTGCCAGAAGTTCATTCATATCATGATTGAAAAGCTCCACATCCAGCGATTCAAGGCACTCAAAATCAAGTTCTCCGTTTTCATCACGCGGACACTTATCACGATCCACATAATAATCATCAAGCGGAAATGGATGCGGTTTTAAGCCTTTTGCCGCAAGCTGTATGGACAGGCGGTGTGAAAAAGTCGTTTTTCCAGATGAAGACGGTCCTGCGATCATGATAAACTTCTTGCCCTCTTCCTTTACGATCATTTCCGCAAGTGCGCCGATACGTTCTTCAAACAGTGCCTCCTGCGTCAAGATCATCTCCTGCGTCTTTCCTGCAGAGATTGCATCATTAAGAGCGCCGATCGTATCGATCTGCTGCAGTTTTCCCCAGTCTCTCGAACGTTTTAATGTATAAAACAATTTATCCGAAGGCACAAATTCCGAAACTTTTTTTGCATCTTCCCCAGGGAACAAAAGTACAAATCCATCCTGGTATGCTGTCACATCGTAATATCTTAAATATCCGGTAGACGGCACCATAAATCCATAAAAATAATCCTTATAATGATCCAGCTCGTAAATATTTACCCTGGAACTGCGCCGGTAACGGAACAGCTTCTCTTTATCTTTCATTCCAAGTTCATGGAATAAAGCTACTGCCTCATCCGTATTCATACTGTATTTTTCGATTGGCAGATCTGCCATCACAAGACGATACATCTCTTTTTTCAGTGATCCGATCATCGCCTCCGTGATCTTACAGCTTTCCCCATCTTTCATCAGTTCACAGTAATATCCCTGACCGATAGCATATCTGACATGTACTCCAATATGCTCTTTGCTCCACAGATTCCACACTGCTTTTTGCATCAGCAGTGTGACACTCCTGCGGTAAGCACGTTTTCCGGTCTTATCAGAAGTTGTAAGAAAAGACAGTTCTCCATCTTTTTCTATGGTTTTCTTTAATTCACGCAGTCTGTTATTATACAATGCAAGCACGATATCATCCTCATACCGGTCCTGATATTCCTGCGCTATACTTAAAAAGCTGATTCCTGTCGGATACGTTTTTTCTTCTTCCCCGATTTTTACAATGATCTGTTCTTCTCCCATATGATTCTCCATTCCCGCCCATTTCTTAAGACAGCACAAATCCAGCATGTAAAAAATGTCATTTTCCACAAGGATGGCTTATGCTTTATAATATGCAAGTGCAGCTTCATTATAACCAAGCGATTCTTTTACTTCTCCGATACGTGCAGTTATTTTCTCTGACTCAGGCTGTTTTAAAAGATTATCCAGAATAGTTTCAAACACCTTGTGTTCTTTCTGCAGATACTGATGCAGTATGGGATTTTTTTCCATAAGTAAGTGTCTTCCGTATAAACATTCGACCTTATATCTGCTTTGATCCTGTCTTTCACAGTTCCCAGCATTTTTTAGTGATGCATCTTTTGCTGTTATATCTGTATTTTTATTTTTCCCTGTCTGATAATGCACACGCATCATTGGATAATATTTGCCATCCTCAAATACCATACGCTCTGCATCGATCATGTATCCGTTTTTCGCAAGGTAATCCCTGACACCGGACAGTTCCGATTGTGGCTGAAGTATCAATTCGTCTGCCGCCTGACAGACAGCTTTTCCTTCTTCTAAAATATGCATCACAAGTCCGCCACCCATCCCTGCAACCAGTATGGAGTCTGCCTCGCCCATTTGTAACGCTGCAACTCCATCCGAAAGCCTGGTCTGTATGTATGCATCCATACCATATAAATGAATATGTTCCTTTGCACGTTCCAGTGGTCCCTTATTAATATCCATTGCGATCGCACATCTGATCTTCTTTTGTTCTAACAGATAAATCGGTACATAACCATGGTCTGTTCCCACATCTGCTAATACCACACCTTCACTGACCAATGAAGCCGCCGTTTTTAATCTGTCTGATATCTTTACCATCTTACTCCAGATAATCCTTTAACTTGCGGCTTCTGCTTGGATAACGCAGTTTACGCAGTGCTTTCGCCTCAATCTGACGAATACGTTCACGGGTAACATTAAACTCTTTTCCAACTTCCTCAAGTGTTCTTGCACGTCCATCCTCAAGACCAAAACGAAGTGTAAGCACCTTCTGTTCACGCTCTGTCAGTGTACCAAGCACTTCTTCTAACTGTTCTTTTAGCAGAGTAAATGCTGCCGCATCTGCCGGAACAGGTACATTATCATCCTGGATAAAGTCTCCAAGGTGGCTGTCCTCCTCCTCACCGAT
Source organism: Roseburia rectibacter (assembly GCF_014287515.2). NCBI lineage: Bacteria > Bacillati > Bacillota > Clostridia > Lachnospirales > Lachnospiraceae > Roseburia > Roseburia rectibacter. Next base: position 1,511,978 of record NZ_CP092473.1, on the reverse strand, counting down.
CGGGGTCTCTAAGGAAACCGGCTCCTGGGAAATCTTTAAGATTTCACGCACACGCTCTACCGGCATGTTCATCTCTGCTGCGATTTCTTCCGGGGTAGGTTCACGTCCTAACTCCTGCAGTAACTGTCTGCTCACGCGGATAAGTTTGTTGATCGTCTCTACCATGTGTACCGGGATACGGATCGTACGTGCCTGATCTGCAATAGCTCTTGTGATCGCCTGACGAATCCACCATGTTGCATATGTCGAGAACTTATATCCCTTTCGGTAATCAAACTTTTCAACTGCTTTGATCAGACCAAGATTTCCCTCCTGAATCAGGTCAAGGAATAACATACCACGTCCCACATAACGTTTTGCAATGCTGACTACAAGACGTAAGTTTGCCTCTGCAAGACGTTTTTTTGCTTCCTGATCGCCAAGCTCCATACGCTTAGCCAGCTCGATCTCCTCTTCTGCAGAAAGCAGCGGCACTTTACCGATCTCTTTTAAGTACATACGTACCGGATCTTCAATGGATACACCATCCGGAACAGAAAGATCGATCTTTTCTACCTCAATCTCGTCATCATCATCCACTTCAAGCAGAATATCATCATCTGCATCATCATCTGTGATTCTTAAAACATCGATATTGTTTGCCTCAAGGAAATCAAGAATTTTCTCAAATTTATCGGAATCAAGCTGCATATCAGCAAAGAAATCACTGATTTCCTGATACTCCAACATATTCTTTTTCTTTTTTGCAAGGCTTAAAAGTTCTTTTAATTTTTCCTGAAATTTTTCTCTTGCTGCTTCTGTCTCCGCATTATTTACTGCAGATGCATCCGCTTTCTTTCCGGAAACCTTCGTATTTTCGTTGTTTTCTTTCTTTTTTGTTGCCATTTTGTTTCATCCTCTCAGGTTTTCTACTATTTTGTCCTTAATCAATGGAAATATGCACTTTCTCTAATTCTTCAAGTGCCTTCTTATCCGCCACTGACCGTTGCAGCGCCGCCATATCAGTCGGTGCCATGTTCTTCAAGTGATACTCAATGCTGTTTTGTTTTACCCGGATAATGGTTTCTTTTAACGCTTTCTCAAACGTTTCTTTGGAATATCCACCATTTTCTTTGTCTCCTTCTGTCTCTACACCACGGATCGTGGCATGAAAAAGACCTGCGATCTCGCGCTGTTCTTCTTCATTCTGAAACATACTGACAATTTTTGCCGGGTTGACGGTACCGGTATCCCGATACTGTTCATATAATATTTCCGCCGCTTTATGATAAATCTCTTCTGTAAAATCTTCCGGCGAAATATATTTCTCAATCTTAGGAAATAATCCGGTATGCTCGATGAGCCAGGTCAAAAGCAGTTTCTGTGACTGTATCATACCGCTTTCCTTTTTCTTTTCACCGCCCTGGTCACGCCTGACTTCTGCCCGCTCTCTCACAGGTGATGCACCACCCGCTGCCATACCGATCTTTGCCCCATACTGGTTTACCAGCCTGCGCAGATCTTCTATACCGATCATATACTTCTCTGCTACCGCAGCAATATAATTATCACGCTCTAATTTTTCCCCGAACGTACAAAGTTTTTCTGCAACCGCATTATAAAACTTTGTCTTGCTCTCCGGATCATGCATATCATACTGCTGCTCTAAGATACGTATTTCAAACATAAAACTGTTTTCTGCTGTATCGATCCGCTTCTGATATTCCTCTGCACCAAGTGCTTTGATAAATTCGTCCGGATCTTTGTACGGCTTCATATTGATAACTTTCGTGGTGATCCCAACTTCTTTTAAGATCGGGATTGCACGAAGCGCCGCCTTTACACCTGCTCCATCGCTGTCGTAGGTCAGATAAACATTTTTCGTGTAGCGCTTTAACAGATTTGCATGTCCACTCGTAAGTGCCGTTCCCAAAGAAGCAACCGCATTGTCAAACCCTGCCTGATGCAGGGCGATCACATCCATATAACCTTCACAAAGAAGAAGCTGTGGCTTTTTGGTGCTTCTTGCAAAATTTAATCCGTAAAGATTGCGGCTCTTATCAAAGATCTTTGTCTCCGGAGAATTCAGATATTTCGGCTCACCATCCCCCATGACACGTCCACCAAAACCAATAACCTTATTGTGTACATCCATAATCGGGAACATCGCACGGTTCCAGAACTTATCATACCCGCCGCGCCTCTCATCAATGCTGACTAAACCGGATTCTTTTAAAATATCATCTTCGTATCCTTTTTTGCGGAGATACTGGTAAAGATCATCGCTGTACTGGTCGGAATAACCGAGACCGAATTTCTGCATTGTCTCATCTGACAGCTCACGCTTTCTGAAATAGTTAAGCGCACGCGCACCTCTCTCTCCACGCAGCAGCATATAAAAATATTTTGCTGCTTCTTTATTAATTTCAAGCAGTCTTGCGCGCTTGTCCGCTTCCTGCCTCTGTGCACTGGTGTATTCCTGTTTTGGCAGTTCCACACCGGCGCGGTCGGCTAACGCTTCCATCGCCTCACCAAATGTAAAATTTTCATACTCCATCAGAAATGTAAATACATTTCCACCCGCGCCGCATCCGAAACAATAATACATCTGTTTGTTAGGCGACACGGAAAAGGAGCCTGTTTTTTCATTATGAAACGGGCAGAGTCCGAAATAGGTACTGCCCTTTTTTGAAAGACGCACATATTGGGAAATCACATCAACAATGTCATTCCTGGAACGCACTTCTTCTATGATGTCATCAGAATAATACGGCATCTTTTTCTCCTTTCGTTGTTTATATTCATCTTACATCTGCGAAATTCAACTTCAGTTTCCAACATTTGCGATTTCAATGAATTTCGCAATTGTAACTTTAATATCCATCTACCTGCCAAGCCTGTGGCATGAAGTATTCGCTGAATTTTGTGATGGCGTACTGGTCTGTCATGCCGGAGATGTAATCGCAGATGATACGCTGGTCTGTTTCACCGGCATCACGCATGCGCAGATATTTCTCAGGGAGAAGGTCTACATGTTCCATATAATAGAAGAACAACTGCTCGATCATGGCTTTTGCCTTGGTCTCTTCCCCTTTTGCTACCGGATTTTTATAGACATGGCCGAACATAAATTTGCGCAGTTCGATCATAGCCTGCTCTACTTCCTCCGACATAATGATATCGTCTTTTCCAACACTGTTGCTGATGATGTTATGTATCAGTGTATTTAAACGCTGCCTCGTCGAAAATCCCAGTGTTTTCCGAAGTTCTAACGGTATATTCTCCTCTGTCAGTATCTGCGCCCTTATGGCATCGTCAATATCGTGATTGATATAGGCGATCTTATCCGACAGCCGGACGATCTTTCCTTCTAAAGTATGCGGCATCAGACTCGTCTGATGGTTTAAGATGCCATCCCTTACCTCCCAGGTCAGATTCAGTCCCTTACCGTCTTTTTCCAGCTTCTCAACGATCCTTACACTCTGCTCATTGTGATGGAAACCTTCATCGCACAGTCCATTCAGCACAAACTCACCGGCATGCCCAAACGGCGTATGTCCCAGATCATGCCCTAATGCGATCGCCTCGACAAGATCTTCATTGAGCCGCAGTGCTTTCGCGATCGTGCGGGCATTCTGTGATACCTCTAAGGTATGTGAAAGCCTCGTTCTGTAATGATCTCCTTTGGGTGTCAGAAACACCTGTGTTTTATTCTTCAACCGGCGGAATGCCTTACAGTGTAAAATCCGATCTCTGTCGCGCTGGAATACAGGTCTTATATCACACTGTTCTTCCGGATAATCACGTCCTCTTGAATGTATGCTGAGCGTAGCATACGGACTTAAGTTCTCACATTCCATCCGTTCAATATCTTCCCGTATCGACATGTTGTTCCTCCTCTTTGGATAAACCTGCCACACAGTAATTACAATATATATATTCCGCGTTCTTTTTCGATTTCCTTTTTTTATTTTAAATTAATGACAAAATTTTGCCCTCAACTTTGCCCTCTTTTCCATTAATCATTTTGAAAACGAGATAAATGTTCATATGGAAGGATCAGCCTTCCCCGGTAAAGTCCACACCCATCATTGATCAGGCTGTTATCAATTGCCGAAAACATATTCACATCCAGTTTTGCCAATTCAATCTGCTGCAGTTTCATTCCTCTTTCATATGCCTCATCAAAATAAATACATTCCCCCACCGGAACAGCATCACGTCTTGCACGTTCACTCTCCTGCTTCTTCTCATATCCCAGATGATTCGCCGGTCCGATTTCCGCTATATCATCCATCGCTTTTGTCCTAAGCTGCATTTCCATATAACAATGTGCACTGTTGTCAAAAAAAGTAATATGTAACGACCGGTATCCATCCGGTTCTTCATTCACAATATAATCCCTGTAATACGGCCGTACTTCTTCACTGAGCAGTGGAGAATCACTCAGCTTTATACCGCCTGCCGGTTCTGCCGTAAATCCCCGCTCCTCTAAAAATACCTTAAGCACATTTGCGATCTCATATAAATGTCTGATTTCTTCCTGTTCTCTTTCCTTTTCATCTCCCACATGGCATTTAGGCATGGATATGACAATGCGGTATGCGATCAGATCCCTGAAACAGCTCAGCCGTTCCTTTAATTCATCCACCGGAGGATAGGCATGGTTTTTCAGATAATAATTATAAACATGCTCTACGATATATCCGTTGAATTTTGCTTCCGCACGGATCAGTGATTTGATCCTTCCTTTAAAAGTAAAAGAAAGGTAAGGATATTGTTTCGCCATATACTGATAAAATTCCCGTATTTTCTGCGACTGTGCTGTCAAAAAGTCATTATGCTCTAGCAATTCCATGATCTGCATCAGGAAATTACAGTGTAACCGATCCACCTCACTGTCATTTTCCTCTGCCACACGTTTTAAATCTTCTGTATATTTTTTTAAAATCCGAAATACCGTATCCCCGGAATAAAGATAATCATTTAAAGCAATCATTTTTCCATCCTTTGTTTTCCGCCTTCTGTGCCACATTGGTATCTATTATAAATGATTTCCTCCTAAATGCAAATAGCGCGGCAGTTTTTCTGCCGCGCCACTTATACCTTGCTGTCTTATTTTGTGATCTTTACTGATTTCGCCTCACTCCATGAGCCGTTTACTCTGTTGTCATCCTCGTCCACACGATATGCTCTGACACGCACATAATATTTTTTTCCTTTTGTCAGCTTTTTCAGAGTAACCTTTGTTGTCTTTGCGTTTGCCTTTTTGACTTTCACGCCCTTTTTAAACTTCTTGTCCGTGGAATACTGGATCTCATATCCCTTTGCATTGCTTACTTTGTTATATGTAACCTGTGCTTTCTTTCCTTTCACATTGGAAAGTTTGGAAATTTTGGTTTTTTTGACTGTGGTAATCTTTAAGTTTACCACACCCATATTGTTCACACCGGTGTTTTTCAGTTTTGTCGGATCCCAGCTATCTTTATATGCTTCACTGCCTGCAATTTCAATATAGTAAGTACCGCTCTTTAATGTAACCTCTTTGGAACATGCAGAAGAATAATAATTTTCTGCAATATTCATACGCTCTAATACATTATGGTTCGAACGGTATAACGTCACACCTGTGTTGCTGCTGATACATTCTATGGAAGCAGGATCATGGCAAATGCCAGTACCATTCCAAGAACATACGTTTTTATTTTCTTCATATAGCTTTTCTCCTTTTCCTCTTTATTTCTTCAGTGTAAAGAAACATATACAAATTTTTTTTAGCATAATCTTATCGCATATTCTCTATGAAAAAGGTACTATTTTCACGGTTTTAATTTTTTCAAAAAAAAGAAGCATCGAATCCTCAATGCTTCTTTCACCCTAACATATAAAAATGCAGGAGATGGGACTTGAACCCACACGATATTGCTACCACAGGCACCTGAAGCCTGCGCGTCTGCCAATTCCGCCACTCCTGCAAACCCGTCAATCAAAGAAATCTTTGATGCGGAAGATGGGACTTGAACCCACACGTTCGCAATGAACACAAGATCCTTAGTCTTGCTCGTCTGCCAATTCCGACACTTCCGCGTATCAATCACTCTCTCGCGACGACTCATTTATAATAACAGAGAAAAACAAATATGTCAACAGTTTTTTTGATATTTTTTTAATTTTATTTATTTTTTTAATTTTTGGAACTGTTTTGATTATTTAGATATTGAAAGACAGCCCTTACAGGAACTGTCTCTCAAACATCTCTGCCTTCATCGGTTTTCCAAAATAGAATCCCTGAATCAGTTGAACCTTTGATCCCATCAGCGCATCTAACTGTTCTTTTGTCTCCACGCCCTCTACACAGACATTCACATGAATCGCAGTTGCCAGTTCTCCGACCATTTTTACAAATGCGTTGGAGAAATCATCTTTTCCAATATCAATGATAAAACAGCGGTCGATCTTTATGACATCGATCGGCATCTCCCTGATATGATTTAAAGAAGAATAGCCTGTACCAAAATCATCCAGCGCAACACGTACTCCAAGATGTCTGATATCTGCAAGTATCCGTTTCATCCGGCTCATATCATTGACCGCAAGACTCTCTGTTACTTCTAAGGTAAGGTTCTGCGGTGTGATCCTTGTCTCCTCGATCACATGTGCGATCCGCTCTACGATATCGTTCTGTAAAAGCTGTACAACAGAGAGATTAACATTCACTTTGTACTCCGGATGCCCCATATCATTCCAGTATTTACAATGGATACACGCTTCACGCAAAACAAATTCGCCGATCGGGTTGATCAGTCCTAAATATTCCGCAAGCGGGATAAAATCTGTCGGCGGTATCAATCCAAGTTCCCCTGAATTCCAGCGTATCAGTGCTTCTGCACCGGCACATGGATTTCCTTCTTTTGTGATATTTACGATTGGCTGGAAATATACTTCAAATTCGCTGAATGCATTTCTCGTTGCATTGCGCATATTCTTTTCAAGATCAAGCCGCTTGTAAGAGGTAGACTCAACATTGTCATCATAAAACTCTATACGGTTCTTTCCTGCACACTTTGCAGAATAAAGGGCAATATCTGCTTTTTTGATCAGTTCTTCCACCGTGTCCCCATCTGCCGGGAAACGCACAACTCCCATACTCATCGTACAGTAATAATCTGTTCCTTTTAACATCCACGGTTTTGTAAATAACGATTTGATCTCATCTAAGATCTGCTGAAGCATTGCCATATGATGATGTGCCAGTATGATGATAAACTCATCACCGCCCATACGGTAACAGTTATTCTCCACACCGGGAATCCTCTGCAGGCTGCCGGAAATATTCTTAAGTAAAACATCACCATACTGATGTCCAAGTCCGTCATTGATATGCTTAAAATCATCCAGATCAATATAAAGTAATGCTCCCTCTCCACCAAACTCTTTCGTCTGACGGATATACCGTTCCAGATCCTGTTCACAGCGCATTCTGTTATAAAGCCCTGTCAGGAAATCATTGTTTGCCTGACGCTCAATCTTCTGCTGATATAATTTTTTATCTGTCACATCATAAATCGTACATAAAAGAACTTTTCTTCCGTCAACCCAGTTGATCCTTGTACTGTGCAGATCAAACCAGCGGTTTTCTTCTTTTGAGTAAACTTCCCTGAAATAAAGGCTGTCCTCTGACTGTGCTCCCTGTCTTAAACATTCTTCAATGCCGGCACTGTGTATATCTCCACCAAACGCTTTACGGAAACGCTGGTTTGTATACAGGATGGTATTTTCTTTTGTATCCATCACGTAGATTCCGCATCCCACATTTTCAAGAATCGCCTCCAGTGACGCATACGAACTTGCGAGTGAATTTTTCGCGATACGTTTTACCAGGATCGTCTGTATGATCCTTCTGACATCATTGACAAACTTAATCTCTCCACTGTCCCAGATACGTTCTTTTTCATCCTCACAGAAGCAGACATACATCCCTGTTTTCCCACCAACATCGATTGGCAGGAACAGCCCTGCTTTCATTTTCTGTGCATCAAATAGTCTGCGGAACGACTCAGGCATCTTCGAATCTGCAGAGATCATGTATGGTTTTCCATTAAAAAAAGGCAATTCTGCTTTTGGAATGTTCTGTGAAGCATCCATCCGGGACTCTCTTCCCGCAGAATAATACTCACTGATCATATTAACGGTTGCGCCGTCTATATTTTCCCGGAACAAAACCGCAGCAGAAATCTCAAGATACCCGCATGCCTCCTTTAAAATATCCCGGACAATCCCATCAAAACTGTCCTCCGACTCAAGCATACGCACGATCGCTGTCATCGCCTCATTACGTTTTAATTCCGTCTCCATCTGTTCTTCCGACTCGCGGCTCTTTAAAAAAGCCTCCTGTGCTAAAAGTTCCTCTAATTTGACGGCAAACATCTGCTTTGACAATGTTTCCAAAAACTCGATCGACTTATAATAACGCTCCGGCGTTGTTCTCATCATGTAATCCGGTACATTTTCTCCGGCATCTTCCATTATACCGACCACGATCCAGATCGCAGATACCTCTCCGCTTACCTTTACAGCTACCCCGCACATCCGGATTCCATCTGCACCACAGTCCTCTTCAATCACGCTTTCAATCCTGCTGTTTTGCAGCCGTTCTAACAGCCCGGCATGTCTGTCCATGTCGATCACACTGCCCAGATACTCAAGTTCTTCCTTCGAACCATATGTCTTTGTGACTTCCGTGCGGTCTCTGTCAAGACACATCAGATACAGGTTATTCGCATCACAGAAACGGTCCTGCAGATTCTGCATCAGTGATACATCCAACAGTACCTGTTCTGATCTTAAAGGATCATCTTCCTTCTTCCTACTCAAAAGTGCCATTCCCTTTACCCCTTTATTCCAACGATATACAGACTAAAATGACGTTTCTCTGAAATCACAAACTCCTGTATCAACCTGTATTCTGTATGTAAACGAAGTTGTTTCTTTACAATGCCTTCTTCATTTGAATAAAAAATCATCGTTCCGCCCGGTGCTAAGATTTCTTTTGATTTTTCAAAAAATGAAGCATAAAGTGTATCCATCTCACCGCGTGACTGTTTTCCCCTTACCGGCATATTGGTAATGATCTCATCAAACAGATAATCATGTCTAAAATCAAAATAATCTCTATGGATAAAATTGATCTTTTCACCCGCTAAAGAGGCATTTTCCCTTGCTCCTTCAATCGCCGGTCCAAAAATATCGATCCCATACTTTTCCCTTGCCGGTTCTATAATGTCTCTCTCGATGAGCATTGTCCCCACTCCGCAGAATGGATCTAAGATCTGTGCATTTTCTTTGAGATATGGTCTTGCAAGTGCCACAAGCATTGCTGCCAGTGATGGATGAATGGATGCTGCAACTGCATTTTTCCGGTAGGCAAAACGCCGCATCGGGATCGTGTACAGTTTTAAAAATGGTGCAAATCCTCCATCTTTTTTCTTTATCAGACGAATCTCTATTTCATAATCACCCGTTGAATTGGTCAGCCATCTCGCTGATGCACGCTCTAACTGTATTGCAAATTTTTTCGCAAAAGAAGCTCTTTTGTCGTTCTCCATATCTGCCCGGATCTCTACACGAAAACGAAACGGGGTGTCCTGTTTATGACACTCCTTTAAAAAATCACTGATACCGCTCTGCCAGATCGCATCTGCTAACTTTTCTGCCTGCCCCTCATCCTGCTTTAAACGGATCGGAAACAAAAGTTCACGGTAAGTTCTCAGATTTGCCATAGCACGCACATCCTTTGTATACACTGCCACTCCGAGTGGATGTTTTGCCGTTTTTCTCCTGATATCCGCTGGAAGTTCCCCAATTTCCTTCAAGGTTACATCCGTACGTGTATGCCCGGTCAGCAGCAGCATCTCATGTGGATCTTTAAATCCGGTAAATGCGTGACTTTTGTTATCTTCTGCCTTTTCTAACAGCCTGCCAAGTGCACGAACCTCCTCATCAATATGCTTTTTTTCTTCTATTGCCGGAGTATAAGAGAGAAGTTCTTCCATCCTCTCTTTGAGCCGTTCCTGATATGCCGTAATATCCAAATAGGCAAGTGCCTTTAAATACGCGCTTTTTACAAAAAGAGTCTGCTCCCTTTCATATGCCGTAACTAATGCATCTGCAGCACCTGCCAGCCTCAGTTCCCCAAGGATCATCGCTGCATTTTTACGCACCTTAGGATCTTCTTCCTCTAACAGTTCTAACAGTAATCTGCCATCCCCGTTCAGTGACGCAAACTGTTTTCTGACGGTTTCATCTTTCATCCTGTTACGCAATTCTACAAGGTTTTCGCGGAGATTTTCTCTTTTTTGCAATGCTTCGTAATATTTCTCTATCATACTGCTTCCTTCGACATAATTGATACTCTCATTTTACTGTATTTCCTCTGTTTTTGCAATACCGTTGGTCTCTATGTAATCGACAAGATCCGACTTAAACTGCTCCCATGCAGCCTCATTTTCCACATAATATTTCGGACATGCCTTTCCTGTTACATCATAATGTCTTATCACATCATCCGTAGTCAGATCATAACGTCCCATCAGCCATGTCACCAGATGAACCAGCGATCCATAAGTCGCATCCGTAAATTTTCCCGTATCATCCGGAATACAGCACTCTATGGAAATCGTATCGGCATTTCTCTCATTCGAAGCATATGCGATTTCATTGCATGGAATGCATTGGATGATCTCCCCACTGATCCCGATCACAAAATGACTGCTTGCATGCGTTTCCCCTGATTGCGCCAGTCCTTCAAAATAATCACGGTTCTGCTGCGCCGTTGTTCCCGGATTTGCGGTATAATGCACAACAATCCCATTTATTTTTTCAAGTGCCGTTCCCGGTCTTGAGAATTCATTATAATCTAAAAGCTGCACAGAAAAATCCGGCCGGTCCGCAATATATTTCGTTTCCTCCACAATGATCTCATCCTGTGTCTGTATTGTCCTGTGGGATATGCGCCATACACCATATAAAATCACTCCCACAAACATAACTGCCGTAAAGATCATGACACCGCCTGCAAACATCTGCTGTCTTTTCCGTTTCTTCTGTCTTCTTTTTCGTGCCTCGTATCTTCTTTTTTCCGCTTCACGTCTGCGGCCTGCTTCTCCCTGATCCATAGTCTCCCCTTTTTCTTATGTTAGAAATATTTTGTATAATATTTTTATTTTTCCTGTTTCATTTCTGGAAAAATAATCACTTTTTTAAATCTCAAGTAATATTATACAATTTTATTATGTGAAATCTAGTAAAAATACACACTTGTTATTTTCCTGCTTTTGTACAGTTTTTCGTCCGTCTCATCAGTTTTTGTATATATTGCACAATATGTCGAATTGTTTTTTGTTGATTTTCCCGATACATTATGCTATATTATAGAAAACAAATAAGGAGGTGTGTTGTATGACTTATGCAATCGATCCGGCAATGTCTTTCGTTGAAGTTGTTTCTTTCTATGAGAAATATATCGATGAGACAAAAGCCGCCGGGAAAAAGCCTGTATCTTTCCTGCATTTTCTCACAGGCAGATACTAAAAGCCGGTTGATCAGGCCGTCAGCTTATGAAAGCTGTCAGGTGCCCTGTCACCCGGCTTATTTTTTTACATGATCTGTGCAAGCAGACCTTTTACGGAAAATACGTCTTCAAACAAAAATGATTCTCCTAACATTTCTATATTTTCTTCGGAATGCTCTACTTCTTTTGCATAAACTTTCGTTGTTTCAACACGGTCTGAAAGATCAAATTTCTGTCCGTTTTCCATCCAGACCATGACATCCATATCACGCACCATTAAAAAAGATGCAACTGCAAACTGCGCCTTTTCAAGCAGATTGTTATCATAGAATGCCCTCATAAAATAACGGAAAGTATAATATACCATCAGATGTTCATACTGATACTCGTTTTCCTTTTGTGACTCCATAAAAGCACGGTGCGTCTTTTCATAATTTTCTTCATTATAAAAATTCTTCAGCCTATCTTCCATATCAGACCACGCATCACCAATGGATTCAAGCTCCTCATACTGCGAAAGCCGCTGTAAGAATGCCTCGTAAAGGCTGATCTTTTCCGGTTCTTCCGTTTTTGGCGCTGTCTCAAACAGCTCCTTCTGCATCTGACAGCAATAATCGAGATACATTGCGATGCGCTCTGTTATGGAATGAGTGCGATCCTGAAGCAGACCGATCGCATGTGCTCTTACTGCTTCAAGTTTCTCCGCAAGCTCATCATCCCCCTCCTCCCACTCATACTCATCATAATCTTCCGAAAGAATCTGTTCGTCAAATCCGATCGTTTCCGTATCTGAAAAGACGATACGCCCAACTTCCCCGCAGGAAAGACATAATACTTTTTCTCTCGTTTTCGGATACTCCGTCGTAAATCTCGGATATTCCGTACACACCTCTGACAGAGAATCCTCCCCCAAAGTCAGACATACCTCGCAGAGTCCCTTTTCATTCAGAAGCGGACACCATCCCTCTTCATTTAACACAAAACTGCCATCCTCGCTGATCGATGCACGGATTTTCTCTGCCATCGGTCCTTTCAGATCCTTATAATAATCCAGTGTATCCTCATCAATATCAATTTCCCATCCTCTGCAGCAATTATCCGGACATTTATCAGCAATGCACCGGAACTCTTTATAATATGACGGCACTCTAAACACCATTTTCTTTTCGTTCCTCTCTATGTATTTCTCAATCTTCCCTGAAATGACTGCTTAACATATACCCAATGCACCAGACTCCGCCTGCTAATGAAAGATATATAAATCCTTCAATCGCTGCAGCTGCCAGTCGTCCCAAAGACATGCTTCCTGCCATCTGCGCAAGGATCAGTCCCTTTACCGGACCAGTCAGGATCTTATAACCGCCAACATAGCACCAACCCAGAACACCTAATGCATAACTTAATGCAGCAGCAATCATTTTCCATGAAAACTTCATCTTATTCCCCTTTTCCTTTATTCCATCAGTAATATAATTTCCTGGTTTTTTCTCGTTTCAGGCACATTAATGATTCTCTGGTTCGAAGATCCCCTGAAATTTAAGCCAATATCCTTTTTCCCTAAAATAAAAGGTCCATCCACCATAACATCGATCATTGATAAAAAAGGCTCTGATGCCTCACAATATGCCCTTCCGCCCGGCAAAAAATCCTCATACAGATATCCGCTGTACACCCAGATATTTTTATCCGGCAGTTCTTTTTTTATTCTCTGTAAAAGAGGAAGAAGCCCCTGCTGATTTTCCGGTTCCCCCGGATCTCCTCCAAGCAGTGTCAGTCCTGCAATGTAGGACGGTGCAAGCGCCTGCATGATCTCATCTTCCGTATTTTCTGTAAACGGTTTGCCATAGGAAAAATCCCATGTTTCCTGATTAAAGCACTCTTTGCAGTGATGTCTGCATCCGGACACAAACAAAGACACCCTCACACCTGTACCATTCTCAATGGAACAGGGTTTGATCTGCGCATAGTTCATCTTTTATTCCTCCTTTTTCCGGGATATACAGGATTCCCGGATCACCAGCTTTGGTTTCACAAGGATCTGCTTTTCTGACTCCGGGACACTTCCCTCTTTCAGCAGTCCAAGAAGAAGCTCTGCTGCCATTTCACCTAATTTTTCCTGTGGATGAGCCACCGTGGTGAGCGGTACTTTTCCACTTGACGCAAGATAGGAATCATCATATCCTGTCACTGAAACATCATCCGGCACTTTAAGTCCTTCATCCTCTAATGCCCGGATGACCTCTAGTGCAATCTGGTCATTATACGATACCACACTGTCAAAGAAATGCTCACATCTCATCTTAGCCATATGACACACCTGTTCATATGGATGCGTTTTCCGGTCTTCCGTATAAAACCATACCACTTTATCCGGGTCATACGCAATCCCTGCTTCCTGTAAAGCCTGCACATACCCTTTGTGCCGCTGCTGTCCCTGCGTATCATCCGCTTTAAATATCCCTATGATGTGATGGTGCCCCAGTGAGATCAGATATCTTGTAACCAGATATCCTCCAAGGCAGTCATCTAAAAGGATATGGGGCTTTTCTGCAAGCTGCGCATAACTGCCTTGAATAAATACATATGGAATCCGATATTCATCCAGCGTCTGGTATAAATTAATATGTTTGCAGAAGATCTGACTTTTGCTTGGTTCTATGATCAGCCCATCAATTCCCTTCTGCAATAATTCTTCTAAACATTTTGCTTCCATATTTCTGGAATTTCTTGTATTCTTTAAAAGAATACTATATCCATTTTCCGTAAGGACTTTATCAATTCCCTGGATCACTCTCGGAAAAATATAATCAGACAGATATGTCGTGACCACTGCTATATTTTTCGTTTCACCCGTGCGTCTCGCCATCTCCGAACAAAACGTTCCACGTCCATGTTCCGCATAAATATATCCCTCGTTCTGAAGGATCTGCAGAGCTTTCCGTACAGTCTGTCTGCTTACCTGATATGTCCCGGAAAGTTCATTTTCCGATGGCAGTTTTTCTCCCGGCTTTATTTTTCCTGAAACGATCTGTTTTCTTAAGTCCTCCATCAGATCATAATATTTTAACTTTTTATCCATATATCTGCTCCCGGATTCCGGTTTTATATCTCATTCCCCACTGCCTGCTTTGCTAACATATCTGCTTCCTCATTGCCATCGATACCGGAATGTCCTTTTACCTTTACAAAACGAATCACAATCACATTTTTCACCGATGCCACATAATCACGGTATGCTGCTGTCCCTTTTTTATTGCACTTCCACGCACCGGTTGCCCACATTTCGATTCCCATGTAATCATAATAAATCGTTACTTCCGGCAATCCTAATTCGACCGCTTTTCTGATCGCAGCCATACTGCCACAGATTTCCCCTGCGACATTGCGCATCGCTGCCATCTCTGCATCCTTATCACTCCCCTGCAGCACTTCTTTTATGCCATCATGAATCAGAAAGCCACCATATCCGTAGACATGCGTTGCCACATTGTAAGAACCATCCACAAACGCATAGACAGACGGCATCGCCCCATCTTCCTGCTGCATTGTTTTCTTCATTGCATTTTGCATCTTTGGGGCAGCATCTGCTCCGGTATATGTCGCAGCTTTGGCAAAAGCCACTGCTTCTTCTCTTGTTTTAAAACTCTTATATACTGCTCCAGGAAAGCCGTCCACCATCGCTTTACATTCTGCCCAGCTCTGGTACACTCCCGGTTTTCTTCCTTTTTTTACTGCATAATATTTTCCTGGCATCTTTTCCTCTCTCTGACATTCCACTTTTTATTACTGCACTGTTTTTATAAAAATACTTCCACACTAATCCCAATGACGCAATTCATAATATAAAATGCCATACAGTTCCCTCACATAATAGGTGGGAAAATATACAAAAAATGTATGTGCCGGGGTACTGTAACTTTTCATTCCCAGCCTGGCTGCCATCTGATTCGCCCGATATTCATGAAATTCACTGGTAACCAGTGTCACAGTCATATCAAGTCCACGGTCTTTTAAAATTTCTCCGGTATATTTTAAATTTTCTTCCGTCGTTGTAGATCGTTCTTCTAAAATCAAACGATTTTCACTGATTCCCCGTTTTGTCAGCACTTCATACATGCACTGTGCTTCCGTGATATCTTCACCCGGTCCTCTGCCACCGGACAAAATACATACTGCATCTTTATTTACACTCAGATAATCATATGCAGCATCAATACGTTCCTCTAATATTCTGCTTGGTTTTGTACCTTTTACACTGCATCCTAAAACAACAGCTGTCGTATTTTGCGGCGGAGTGTGTAATGCTGAGTGGATCATCAGAAATGTCTCTGCCAACACTGTCATGATCATTATAAGTACAAGGACAAGCAGGAAAACACATATCCAGTGTGTTTTCCTGCCATTCCACAATATCAAAGCTCTCCTGTTCATACGCCCGAAAAAAATTCCATAACATAACAGGAATAACGAGATCAGAATCCCGGTCGCCGTTCCTATATTAAAAATTCCTTTGCATAACAGCGGCGCGAAGAACCAGAATAATAAAATGCCTCCGACCGCTATAATGACCATCTGTACACCGCGCATGAATTTCCTTTCTACATAAGCTCAAGTTTACAGTTTGCACGCATTTTCAACGGACATTCATAAACATTTTCATTTTTTTCTTTTGCAATGTAGGAAAGCGGACATTTTCTGCAGTCCCCTTTTGTAAAATCGCCTGCTACTTCAAACTTAAGTACTGCCGTCATGGTTCCCTTTTTCTGGTTTTCCTTGCGGATGTGATCCCACGCAAGCACCTGTCCGCATCCCGGACATTTATCAGTTCCTACTGTAACTGCCCTCTTACAGGTCGGACAGCCATAGTATGGTTTACCGCTCTGATCCAGTATCTCTACCACATCTGATGGAAATTGTTTGATCAACTGTTCTCTTAAATCGTTCTGCATATTTATTTGCTCCTTATCCTAATGCGACATCTAATATCATCATGATCAGAAATCCTGCTGCAAATCCAATTGTATTAATATTAGAATGTTCTCCTTCTGATGCTTCCGGAAGAAGTTCTTCCACTACCACATAAATCATTGCCCCTGCTGCAAATGCCAGCAGATATGGCAGCATGTGTGTAATAATTCCGGCTAATATGATCGTAATCCCCGCTGCGATCGGCTCTACCACACCGGACGCCACACCATACCAGAATGCCTTTTTCGTACTGCCTCCTTCACTTTTTAACGGAAGCGATATAATGGCGCCTTCCGGGAAATTCTGGATTGCGATCCCTATGGACAGCGAAAATGCTCCCGCTAACGTAATTGTGCTGTTACCTGATAAAAGTCCTGCAAATACGACTCCTACTGCCATTCCCTCCGGTATATTGTGAAGGGTAACAGCCAGTACCAACATGGTTGTTTTTTTTAGGTGGCTTGGCAGACCTTCCGGCTTTTCCTCATTCATATGAAGATGTGGAATGATCTTATCCATCAGCAGCAAAAACAGAATTCCAAATACAAATCCAACTGCTGCAGGCAGGAAAGCAAATCTTCCCATCGTCTCTGACATGTTAATCGATGGTATCAGCAGCGACCACACAGACGCCGCCACCATGACACCGGATGCAAAGCCAAGCAATGCTTTCTGTACCAGACGGTTCAACCCGTTTTTCATAAAGAAAACACATGCTGCCCCTAATGAAGTTCCCAGAAAAGGAACCAGTAAACCAATAACTAAATTCAATGTTCCCTCCTATCTATTTAACTTGGCGTCCGCCTTATTCTGAAATTTTTCCGCCTGTACGATAAAACGCTCATGCGTTCCTTCCCCGATCTTCCCGGTTTCATCCTCTACTTCCACAGAAAATACAAGGCGTCTTTTATCCACTTCCACCAAAGTGGTATTGCAGGTCACCTTCATTCCCACCGGCGATGCGGCAAGATGTTTTACATTAAGGCTCGTTCCCACAGTCACACATCCTTCTTCGAGTTCATCTGCAACACTTTTCCATGCGGTCTCCTCGATCAGCGCAATCATTGCCGGTGTCGCAAATACTGCTAATGTACCGCTTTTCATCACTGCTGCCGTATTTTCTTTCTCTACTATAATTGTATGCTGTCCTTTGATTCCTGCTTCTAACATTTTATCCTCCAAAGTTAAATTATTATTTTAGTGATTTAGTACCATTACAGTTTATCATAAAAAGAACCGCACATCAATGTTGATATACGGTTCTTTTTCGCAATATGAATTTTATAAATGAAGCACTCTCTCTTTAATTTCCTGTGTTCTGCCCTGATTCCAGAACTGTGTTCCAATGTAGCCGCAGGTTCTGCGCGCCACACTCATCTTATTCTGGTCACGATTGCCACAGTTTGGACACTCCCAGACAAGTTTGCCGTCCTTATCATTGACGATCTTGATCTCTCCGGAATAACCGCATTCCATACAGTAATCGCTCTTGGTATTCAGCTCTGCGTACATAATATTGTCATAAATATACTGCATCACTGCAAGTACAGCGTCAAGATTATTCTGCATATTCGGCACTTCCACATAGCTGATCGCACCTCCCGGAGAAAGCTCCTGGAACTGTGACTCAAACTTCAACTTATCGAATGCACTGATTTCCTCTGTCACATGGACATGATAGCTGTTTGTGATGTAGTTCTTATCCGTCACTCCCGGAATAATGCCAAAACGCTTCTGAAGACATTTCGCGAACTTATAAGTCGTTGATTCCAGTGGTGTTCCGTACAGGCTGAAATCGATATTGTGTTTTTCTTTCCATTCCGTACATGCATCATTTAAACGGCGCATTACTTTTAATGCAAACTCTGTTCCTTCCGGCTCGGTGTGGGAAACCCCCTTCATGTATCTGGTACACTCACAAAGTCCGGCATAGCCAAGAGAAATCGTGGAATAACCGTCATATAAAAGTTTATCGATCGTCTCACCTTTTTTCAGACGTGCCAGTGCACCGTTCTGCCAGAGAATCGGTGCCACATCAGAAGGTGTACCGAGCAGTCTCTTATGACGGATAATCAGAGCCCTGTAACAAAGATCTAACCTTTCATCCAAAAGTTCCCAGAATTTATCCATATCTTTTCCGGAAGAGCATGCGACATCCACGAGATTTAAAGTGACAACTCCCTGGTTAAATCTGCCGTAATACTTCTTACCCGGAACGTAATTTTTTGCATTTGCATAATTTTCTTTTGTGCGGTCAACAGTCAGGAAAGATCTGCATCCCATACAGGTATAACAGTTGCCGTCTTTTAATTTCTTCATGATCTTCTCTGAAATATAATCCGGAACCATTCTCTTTGCAGTACATTCTGCTGCAAGTTTTGTCAGATACCAGTATTTCGTACCTTCGCGGATATTATCTGCCTCTAAGACATAGATCAGTTTCGGGAATGCAGGTGTAATGTACACGCCCTGCTCATTTTTCACTCCAAGGATTCTCTGGTGAAGCATTTCCTCGATCACGGCTGCAAGATCATCACGAAGCTGGCCTTCCGGCACCTCATCAAGATACATAAATACTGTAATAAACGGTGCCTGTCCGTTTGTTGTCATCAGGGTGATCACCTGATACTGGATCATCTGTACGCCACGGTTGATCTCTTCTTTTACACGGATCTCAGCAATTTTTTTCACCTTATCCTCTGTCGGTTCAACTCCGATCGCCTCAAGTTCTGCACGAACCTGTTTACGGTATTTTTCACGGCTGACCTGTACGAACGGTGCCAGATGGGAAAGTGAGATACTCTGTCCACCGTACTGGGAACTTGCGATCTGTGCGATTGCCTGTGTTGCGATATTGCATGCTGTAGAGAAACTCTTCGGACGGTCAATCATTGTTTCGCTGATAACAGTTCCGTTCTGAAGCATATCCTCTAAATTGACCAGACAGCAGTTGTGCATATGCTGTGCAAAATAATCCGCATCATGAAAATGAATGATTCCCTGCTCGTGCGCCTCCACGATATCCGGCGGCAGCAAAAATCTCTTTGTGATATCTTTGCTGACCTCTCCTGCCATATAATCTCTCTGCACGCTGTTTACCGTTGGATTTTTATTTGAATTTTCCTGTTTTACTTCCTCATTATTACACTCTAACAAACTTAAGATCTGTTCATCCGTTGAGTTGGATTTGCGCACCAGTTCCTGTTTGTAACGGTATGTAATATAGTTTCGTGCCACATTAAATGCACGCTGATTCATGATCTGGTTCTCTACCATATCCTGAATCTCTTCTACACTTGGAGAACGTTTCATATTTTCACAGGCAATTTCCACATTTTTTGATATCTCATCAATCTGCTTATCTGTCAGCTTCTCATAATCAATAACGCTGTTGTTCGCCCTGCGGATCGCCGCCTCAATTTTTTTAATATCAAAGGTATCCTCCATACCGCTTCTTTTAATAATTTTCATTTCCGATCAAATCCCTTTCTGTTTCTGACTGATGGCTGCCTGCCATACCCAAACGGCCGCATAACCTACGAGTACTTATTATACAATATATTGTGTCTTTGTCAATGTGTTTGGAACATATATATTTTCCCGCTTTTATGATATCCGGGCAGAATCGATCGTTGCAACCCCAGTAAATACGCGGTCTTTATTCACTATTACCAAATTTAAGGTGATTTCTTCGTCATTTTTTTCACTTGTATATCCTGCATCATCAACCACAATATCTAGTGTTTCTATTTTTTCATGCCACCACAGAAAGAATTCTTCGGACAGGCAATATCCACATCCAGATTCAAAAGCATCCGGTCTAAATATTTCTTAAGATCTTTTACCTCTTCATCACTCAGTCCTTTCTCTAAAAGAGCTTCCATTTCACGCATATCCTGCTCTGACCTCTCTACCATAGTACGTGCTTTATCTGTCAGCACCAGTTTCTTCAGCCTCGCATCATGCTCCACCGTCTCACGGCGCACCAGCCCTTTCCGTTCCATGACTGCAAGCATGTTTGATGCGGTTGCCCGCGATACCGAAAATTCCGTTTCAATATCCTTCTGATAGATATCCTTTCCATCATGATCCCGCAAAAATCCAAGCGTCCAGCGCTGCATTCCCGTAAGTGGTTCTTTTTCATTTTCCTGTTTTTTTGCCTCCATCCGCTTATGGATCTGGTTATGGATCAAACGTATTTTATATCCTATCGTATCTGTATGCATGATTTATCTCCTGCTGAAATAATATTATTTTTTACATTGACATTCTTTTTTTTATGCCTTATAACTATATTGTTAGCACACTAACAAATAAAAATCAATTATTTTTTGAAAAGGATGTGATGTTATGTTAAAAACTCTGGGAGCTCAGATCAAAGAATTTAAGAAAGATTCTTTCCTCACTCCTGTTTTCATGATCTTAGAAGTACTCATGGAAACGATCATCCCACTGATGATGGCATCGATCATCGATAACGGCGTGGAAGCCGGGGATATCCACCATATTTACGTCATGGGCGGATGTATGGTCATTGTCGCGTGTGTTTCCCTGTTTGCAGGAACGATGGGTGGAAAATACGGTGCCCGTGCTTCCGCAGGATTCGCCCGCAACTTACGAAAAGCAATGTACGAAAATATACAGACCTTTTCTTTTTCCAACATTGACAAATTCAGCACCGCAGGTCTTGTCACAAGGCTCACCACCGATGTGACGAATCTGCAGAACGCATATCAGATGCTGCTGCGTATGTGCGTGCGCGCACCGATCTCTTTAGTCTGCGCGATGATCATGGCATTTTTCATCAATGCGAAACTCGCATGCGTTTACCTGATCGCTGTTATCGTACTTGGTGTGATCCTTGCCTTTATTACAATACGGGCACATCATTACTTTATGGAAGTATTTCCAAAGTACGATGACTTAAATGCATCGGTACAGGAAAATGTCTCCGCGATCCGTGTAGTCAAAGCCTATGTCCGTGAGGATTATGAAAAGAAGAAGTTCACACAGGCAAGCAAAAATATTTATAACATGTTTGTCAAAGCAGAGGGCGTACTCGCTTTCAACTCCCCTGTCATGCAGATTGCTGTATATAGCTGTATCATCGCATTAAGCTGGCTGGGGGCAAAAATGATCGTTGCAGGTTCTCTTACCACAGGCGAACTGATGAGTCTTCTTACCTATTGTATGAACATCATGATGAGTCTGATGATGCTCTCAATGGTTTTCGTTATGTTAGCCATGAGTATCGCAAGTGCCGAGCGTATCTGTGAGGTTTTAAATGAAAAAAGTGATATCACAAACCCGGAAAATCCGGTTTACGAAGTAGCCGACGGCAGTGTCACATTTGACCATGTAACATTCCGTTATAACAAGACCTCAGATAAACCGATCCTTGATGATATCAATCTTACCATCCACTCCGGTGAGACCATCGGTGTCATCGGCGGTACAGGAAGTTCTAAATCTTCACTCGTCAACCTGATCAGCCGTCTTTATGACGTTTCGGAAGGTACTGTTCTCGTCGGCGGAAAAGATGTACGTTCCTACGATCTTGACACCCTGCGCGATGAGGTCTCCGTAGTATTGCAGAACAACGTGCTTTTCTCCGGAACCATCTATGAAAACCTCCGCTGGGGCGATAAAAATGCGACTGATGAAGAATGTCGCCACGCATGCCATCTTGCCTGCGCAGATGAATTTATCGACCGCTTCCCGGACGGCTACAACACTTACATTGAACAGGGTGGAACCAACGTATCCGGTGGTCAGAAACAGCGTCTGTGTATTGCAAGAGCCCTGTTAAAGAAACCGAAAATACTTATTTTAGATGACAGTACGAGTGCTGTTGATACCGCAACCGATGCAAAGATCCGCAAGGCTTTTGCCGAAGAGATTCCGGACACAACCAAATTCATCATCGCACAGCGAATCTCCTCCGTCCAGAATGCAGATCGCATCATCGTTTTAGATAACGGTGTTGTAAATGGCTTTGGCACACATGAAGAATTATTAGAATCCAATGATATCTACCGCGATGTCTATGAATCACAGACCAGCGGAAGCGGTGATTTCGATGAAGGAGGTGCTGCATAATGGCAGAAAAAAATACCAAACCGGTTCATGGTCCGGGTGGCAGAGGTCCAAAAGGCCCACGTCCGAAAGTTGAAAATCCCGGCAGACTTTTTATGCGTCTGCTCGCTTACATTATGAAAAATTATACAGTTCACTGTATTCTTGTCGTGATCTGTATTTTCATTACCGTACTTGCCAGTGTACAGGGTACCTGGTTTATGCAGACTCTGATCGACAGCTATATTCTGCCGCTCATCGGTCAGGCAGATCCTGATTTTTCCGGTCTGCTCCACGCTATCATGCGCGTTGCCTTTTTTTACCTGATCGGAGCACTCGCTTCTTATATATATACACGTATCATGGTAAATGTTTCACAGGGTACTTTAAAAAACCTGCGTGATGACATGTTTACCCATATGGAAGAACTTCCGATCCGCTACTTTGACACACATTATCACGGAGATATCATGTCCACCTATACGAACGATATCGATACACTCCGTCAGATGATCAGCCAGAGTATGCCACAGTTTTTGAACAGTATCATCACCATCGTGAGTGTATTTGTCAGCATGCTTCTCTTAAATGTTCCGTTGACAATCGTGACACTTCTTATGATCGGTGTCACACTTTTTGCCACAAAAAAGATCGGTGCACTCAGTGCAAAATACTTTATCGCACAGCAGAAAGATATCGCAACGGTCAACGGTTATATCGAAGAGATGATGAATGGTCAGAAAGTCGTCAAGGTCTTTACCCATGAAGAAGAAAGTATCGAAAACTTTAACAGATTGAATGACCAGCTCTTCCACAGTGCAGACAATGCCAATAAATTTGGTAATATTTTAATGCCTGTCAATGCACAGATCGGTAACATCAGCTATGTACTCTGTGCTTTAGTCGGCGGTGTACTCGCCTTAAACGGCATCGGCGGTTTTACACTCGGAAAACTTGCAAGTTTCCTTACCTATAATAAGAGTTTCAGCCAGCCGGTCAACCAGCTTAGTATGCAGCTCAACAATATCGTCATGGCCCTTGCCGGTTCCGAGCGTATCTTTAAGCTGCTTGATGAAGAACCGGAAACAGACGAAGGTTATGTTACACTCGTCCGCGCCAGAAAAGAAAACGGTCAGATCGTCGAATCAAAAGAACGTACCGGTATGTGGGCATGGAAACACACACATCAGGCTGACGGCAGTGTCGATTATATCGAGCTGAAAGGCGATGTTGTCTTTGATGATGTTGATTTCGGTTATAACCCGGATAAGATCGTGCTCCACAATGTAGACCTCTACGCAACACCTGGTCAGAAGATTGCTTTTGTCGGAAG
Source organism: Roseburia rectibacter (assembly GCF_014287515.2). NCBI lineage: Bacteria > Bacillati > Bacillota > Clostridia > Lachnospirales > Lachnospiraceae > Roseburia > Roseburia rectibacter. The sequence goes on along the minus strand of NZ_CP092473.1, from coordinate 1,488,054 downwards.
TACCGGTGCCGGAAAGACTACGATCACGAACCTGATCAACCGTTTCTATGATATTCAGGATGGTAAGATCCGCTACGATGGTATCAATATCAATAAGATTAAAAAAGACGATCTGCGTCATTCCCTCGGCATCGTACTTCAGGACACACACCTGTTCACTGCAACCGTAATGGAAAATATCCGCTATGGAAAACTCGATGCCACAGATGAAGAAGTCATTGCAGCCGCAAAACTTGCCAATGCAGATACCTTTATCCACCAGTTGCCGGACGGTTACAACACACTTTTAACCGGTGACGGTGCAAACTTAAGCCAGGGACAGCGTCAGCTGCTCGCCATCGCACGCGCTGCGATCGCAGATCCGCCGGTACTGATCCTCGATGAGGCAACCAGTTCCATTGATACCAGAACAGAAAAGATCGTTCAGGATGGTATGGATAAACTGATGGCAGGACGTACCACTTTCGTGATCGCCCACCGCCTCTCCACAGTCAAGAACAGTGACTGCATTATCGTATTAGAGCAGGGACGCGTCATCGAACGCGGCAACCATGACAAACTCATGGAAGAAAAAGGAAAATATTATCAGCTTTACACAGGAAATCTTGCGGAGGGCTAGAATATATTTTAAATCGTATAGATATTTTTCTTTCTCTGTATTTTCATAAGTGACCTCAAAAAATGGGCATATATAAAGCCAAAAACTTTATATATGCCCATTTTCATCTCTATTTTTATATTACTCTAAACCACTTTTTCTTTCTTCTTCCATGGTAAAATAACTTTCTCCGGCATGCGTCCTTTCACAGTTTCTGCACCGGAACATATCTTATCCGCACAGCACAAGATCCAGCCTTCCATATATTTGGGCGGAACGATATTTAATGGAAACATATGACATTTTATCATATCTTTTTCTATTTCATTCAGATCCGGGATGTCACGCATGGCATTCTCGCACGCCCTTTCTGCATGATGAAATCCATGCCATTTATGTGACGCATCTTTTTCGTGCCAGTCATAAAGAAAATAATCATGCAGTAACGCTCCACGGATCAGCGAGTGGATATCCACAGGTGCGTTCATTTTCAATGCCAGATAATAGCTGAAATATGCAACCGATACGCTGTGGCGAAATACGCTGGTGTCTCCATGCTGTATATAGCGATGAGACTCTAACAGGCGGGACTGCCTGCAGAGTTCCTCTAAGGTGTCATAAAAGTATTTTTCCTGCTCGTCGGATAAATGATAGGTCATTTTGCTCCTTCTTTCCATGCTATTCTATGAAACAGTATCTGGGCGAAACTCTGCTTTAGGCTGTGAACGTTGTGGGAAATTGACAGCTGAAACGAAAGCACGCTCTCGCTGCGTGTCGCTCGTAGCGGATACTAAATGACCAAAATACGGTCACTAAGTACCGACGGCTCCCCAGCACTTTCTTTTTCATCTGTCAATTTTCCACAACATCGCCAGTTCATGAATGAGTTTCGCAATTAACTTAGTATATGCATGCATAAACAAGATTGTCAAGCTATCGATCGAGTAGGAGGGAAATCTGAGTGATTTCCCGACCTCTCACACCACCGTGCGTACCGTTCGGTACACGGCGGTTCAATCAACTTAACAAGTAACACACCTTTCGGTGTAGTAATCTAACATTGAGACTAATCCAAAACGGGTTAGTCTTTCTTTTGTAACGGCTACATTCATGGCACCGCCTTGACAGCAGTGTGCGATTCTCGCACCATTATAAGCCGTTGAGTACGCTAGTTTCTTATATACCCCTAGCTTTATTAAGTTCTTCGCGCGATTCTGTGGAGTTTTCCAATGTTTCCATATACACATGCGCAATCGAAATCTTATGCTTTGGTCGAGCGTGGCACATAACACCTTCATACTACCTATTTTAAAGTAGTTAATCCACCCTCTGATAAGCTGATTAAGTTTCTCAACCTTATAGCTGTTACTAACGCCCCAGCTACGACAAGTGAGTTCTTTCATTCGCCTCTTGAACTTTGCTACTGATTTTGCATGTGGTTTTGCCTTAAATTGGTGTGCTCTTGAATCAAAGTAGAATCCGAAACCCAGATATTTCAATCCTCTTGGTCTATCTACTTTGCTCTTGGTCATGTTAACTTTGAGTCCTAGTTTCTCTTCAATAAAACGAGATATGTTTCTCATTACACGATTGGCAGACATTTCGCTTCCGACCATAATAATACAGTCATCCGCGTATCGTACAAAGTTAAGCCCTCTCTTTTCCATTTCCTTATCAAGTTCATTCAGCATGATATTTGCCAGTAATGGTGAAAGATTTCCTCCTTGTGGTGTTCCCACAATAGAATCCTCATACTCATCATCAATCATGATTCCACTGACAAGATATTTCCTAATGATAGAGATAACATCTCCATCTTTTATAGTTCTGCCTATGATGGTCATAAGCTTGTCATGGTTTACTGTGTCAAAGAACTTTTCCAAGTCAATGTCTACAATCCAGTCGTTGCCCTCGTTCATCATATCAAGTGCTGTCAGGATTGCCTGTTGTGCACATCTGTTCGGTCTGAATCCATAACTATGATCATGGAACTGCTCCTCATAGATTGGTGTTAAGACCTGTGCAATAGCTTGTTGTATAAATCTGTCTGTTACTGTTGGCACTCCCAGGTTTCTGAAACCGCCATCGGGTTTTGGTATCTCCACTCTCCGTACTGGCTGAGGTTTATACTTTCTTGTCCTCAGCTGCTCCTTAATGATTTCGCCGTTCTTTGCAAGATGTTCCTTAAGTTCTGTGCACTTCATTCCGTCCACTCCCTCTGCACCTTTGTTTCGTACGACCTGCAGATATGCTCTGTTGAGGTTATCGCTAGATAATATCTGCTCCATTAGACTACTTGTGTCCATGCGTTCTTTCCTTTCCGTCTCGCTTGATTTGACCATCTTTTACCCGATTGGTTACGGCAGATGTTATCTCTTCTGCAATACGAGACATACTCAAACTTATTGATTGTTCGCCCCTTTGCTCCATCTCTATTACAGAGACTTCTTCACTACTATGGGCTCGGCTGACTTCTCACAGTTCGTTGTTACTAGGCTAATGAAACCCCTGTGAGACCTCCACGCTTAAGGTGCACGCTCTTTCCTCTCATCTATCCGCCACATTTACTCGTACTTCCAGCAACTTTAGGACTTCATCTCTTTTGGCAGACTTATCCGTATTTCCGAGCCTTATATGTGATTTCTGTCCGTCGGACCAAGAGTTTGCTTACAGCTTCCTTCAGATTCCACCTCACGATGGACACCCTTGCTGTTCTGCTATACACTTCCTCGTTGCCTAGGCGTGTTCGGGACTTTCACCCATTAGAGCGCGCCCATGGCGCGCAAACCAAAAATATGAGGACTTTTTTCAGTCCTCATATTTTTATATACATGATGTTGGTATCAAATATAATACCTTACAGTAACTCTTTTAATATCTGGTTCACAAGCGCCGGGTTTGCCTTTCCTTTCATGGCTTTCATGGTCTGTCCGACTAAGAATCCGATTGCCTTTTCTTTGCCGTTATGGTAATCCTCAACCGACTGTGGATTTTCTGCTAATATTTTCTGTACTGTCTCACGGAGTGCACCCTCGTCGTTGACTGTCTTTAAGCCTTTCTCTTCAACATATTTTTCCGGATCAATGTCATCTTTAAAGATCAGTTCGAATACTTCCTTTGCGACCGTGTTTGTAATGGAACCGGAATCGGCAAGATTGATCAGTTTTGCAAGATTGACCGGTGAAAAACGGATATCCTCCGGATCCATGTTATTTTCTTTTAACAGGCGCATCGTCTCCACCATGATCCAGTTGGACACTTTTTTCGGTTTTCCGCAGAGCTCGGTTGCCGCCTCAAACAGATCCGCAAATTTCTTATGTCCAGTAATGATCTCGGCATCATATTTCGGAAGATCAAATTCTTTCTGGTAACGCTCCAATTTCTCCGTGCGAAGCTCCGGCTGGTTTGCCTTTACTTTTGCGATCCACTCGTCGCTGATCACGATCGGGACAAGATCCGGCTCCGGGAAATAACGGTAATCCTGGGCGTCCTCTTTGGAACGCATTTCATGGGAAGATTCCTTATTGTCATCCCAGCGGCGTGTCTCCTGCACGATCTTCTTTCCGGCTTCAAGCAGTTCAATCTGACGTGCACGCTCTCCCTCGATAGCTCTTACAATCGCTTTAAAGGAGTTTAAGTTTTTCATCTCGGTACGGGTTCCAAACTTCTTTGCGCCTGCCTCACGTACAGACAGGTTGACATCGGCACGCATGGAACCTTCATTTAATTTACAGTCGGAAGCGCCAAGATACTGGATGATCATGCGCAGTTTTTCAAGATAAGCAATAACCTCGTCCGCAGAACGCATATCAGGCTCAGATACGATCTCAATCAGCGGCACACCGGAACGGTTGTAATCAACAATGGAGACATCTTCCCACTCATCATGTACAAGTTTTCCGGCATCCTCCTCCATATGGATCTCATGGATACCAATGATCTTCTTTCCGGCTGCCGTCTCGATCTCAACACCGCCGTTTCTGCAGATTGGCAGATATAGCTGGGAAATCTGATAGTTCTGCGGATTATCCGGATAAAAATAGTTCTTACGGTCAAATTTGCAGTACTGGGTGATGCTGCAGTTTGTGGCAATTCCCACTGCCATCGCATATTCCACCACCTGACGGTTTAATACAGGAAGAGAACCCGGCATACCGGTACACACCGGACAGGTATGTGTATTTGGTGCACCGCCGAATGCTGTGGAACAGCCGCAGAAGATTTTTGTTTTTGTTGCTAACTCAACATGGACCTCAAGTCCAATGACAGTTTCATATATTTTACTCATCTCTATTCCTCCATTTTCGGATTATGCAAGCGGGCTGTGCTCATAGGTTCTTGTCTGTTCAAACGCATATGCCGCACGGATGATCTTTTTCTCTTCAAAGCAGTTTCCAATGAGCTGTAACCCGATCGGCAGACCATTTTTATCTTTGCCGCATGGCAGTGAAATACCAGGTAATCCGGCAAGGTTTACAGAAATCGTATAGATATCTCCTAAATACATCTTGATCGGATCACTTAAGGACTGTCCCAGTTTTGGTGCAGTGGTCGGTGCCGCCGGTCCTAAAATGACATCATATTTTTCAAATGCTTTATCAAATGCCTGTTTGATCAATGCCTTGGTGCGGAGTGCTTTCAGATAATATGCGTCGTAATATCCGCTGCTTAACACAAAGGAACCAAGCATGATACGACGTTTTACCTCCGGTCCGAATCCTTCGGAACGTGATTTTTTGTACATATTATGAAGTCCCTCATACTCTTTGGTACGGTAACCATATTTTACACCATCAAATCTTGCAAGGTTCGAACTTGCCTCTGCACAGGCGATGACATAGTAAGCAGGAATCGCATATTCTACCAGACTTAAGTCAAACTCTTCCACGATGGCGCCCTTTTTCTTTAATTCCTCTGCTGCCTGTAAAACTGCTGCTTTTACTTCCGGATCTAAACCCTCCCCGAAATAATCACGCGGAATACCGATCTTCATTCCTGCAACATCATCCACCAGTGCACTGGTAAAATCGTAATCTTCTCTTTTTACAGAAGTGGAATCCTTCGTGTCATAAGAAGCAATCGTCTCTAAAATCGTTGCACAGTCAGTCACATCTTTCGCAACCGGCCCGATCTGATCTAAAGATGAACCATAGGCGATCAGTCCATAACGTGATACCGTTCCATAGGTCGGTTTGATTCCGGTCACACCACAGAAAGAACTCGGCTGACGGATAGAACCGCCAGTATCTGAACCAAGTGCAAAAACACATTCCTCAGCCGCAACTGCTGCACAGGAACCACCCGAAGAACCTCCCGGCACATGCTCTGTGTTCCACGGATTCTTCGTCTCGCCATAAGCAGATGTCTCTGTCGTACTTCCCATGGCAAACTCATCCATATTGGTCTTTCCTAAAATCACTGCCCCCGCCTTTTCCAGATTTAAAACTGCCTCTGCCGTATAGGTCGGGATAAAGTTATATAATATCTTAGAAGAACAGGTGGTAAGCAAGTCTTTCGTACACATATTATCCTTAATGGCAACCGGAACACCTGCAAGCGGTCCAGTCAAAATGCCGTCATCAATCTGTTTTTGTACTTCTTTTGCACGTTTCAGTGCGCCTTCTTTATCTACCGTCACAAAGCTGTTTACGAGTTTTTCTTTTTTCTCGATGGCATCTAATGCCGCCATAACAGCTTCTTCTACTGAGATTTCTTTTGCTTTTATCTTTTTGCCGAGTTCCACGGCAGTCAAACTCATAATGTTCATATGATCCTCCTGATTAATCTCCAATCGTCTTTGGCACTTTAAATCCACCATCTTTCTGTTCCGGTGCATTAAACAGTGTCTCTTTACTGCCGTCCCCGTTTGTCACTACATCTTCCCGGAATACATTGTTTACCGGAAATACATGTGACATAGGTTCCACTCCTGTGGTATCAAGTTCGTTTAATTTATCAATATAGTTGAGCATTTCTTCCATATCTTTCTTGGCATGCTCTTTTTCTTCCTCATTCAGCTCTAATTTTGCAAGGATTCCGACATACTCGATCGTCTCGTCTGAGATTTCGTTTTTGCGTCCGGTCTTAACTGCCGGAATTTCTTCCTCTTCCTCGATTCCCGGTTCTTCAGCTTCTTCCGGTTCTTCTACGATCACAGGTCCAACCACCAGACCATAATAAGCAACATCCCCGGCTCCAGAATTGTTCCACTCAGCCTGAATCGCTGTTCCTTCATATTTAAGACCACACTTTTCCATCACTTTGGCTGAGTACGGATTTCTGGTATCACATCGCGCCGCGATCCTGCGTGCCCCAACTTCGTTAGTCAAGTATTCTACCACTGCCTCTAATGCTTCTGACATGATTCCTTTATTCCAGTAGTCACAGCTTAAACAATAACCGACTTCCATGGACTGCACTTTTTCATTGACAGCTACGACACCAATGCTGCCGATTGCCTCACCGATCTCTTTTAATTCGATACACCATTCATATTTTTCCGTTTTATCGTATGCAGCGATCCAGCCTTTTAAAATGCCTTTCGTCTCTTCTTCACTCTCATGTGCAGGCCACAGCAGATATCTTGTCACTTCCGGATCCGATGCCCAGTTACGGTACATCGGTTCTGCATCGGAAAGTGTAAATCGTCTTAAAACAAGACGTCTTGTTTCGATTGTTTTTGTTCCCAAATGTTTCACGGCTGTTCTCCTTTTTCATTCATATGATCCCTGTTTGCAAAACTCAATTTACATTCAATTTTGAACCTGATATGGATCTAAAATTATTTTGTTTTGGATTCTTTGCATCTGTTCTAACCTGATTACGGCTCTAATCTGCTTAAATCACGAGGGAATAAAGTAGTTTCACGAACATTGTCCTCACCGACTAATTTCATGGTCAGACGCTCTAATCCGATTCCAAGTCCACCATGTGGCGGCATGCCATGTTTAAATACGGATAAGTACTGTTCCATTCCCTCAGACTCCATACCACGTTTTTCAATTTTCTCCATCAGCCTGTTATAATCGTGGATACGCTGTCCGCCGGTCGTGATCTCAAGTCCCTGATATAAGAGGTCAAAACTTAACGTATACGTCGGATCTGCCGGATCATCCATGGCATAAAACGGACGTTTCTTGGATGGGTAATGCGTAACAAATACAAAATCTGCATCATATTCTTCTTTAAAATACTGTCCGATCAGTGCTTCCTCCTCCGGTTCAAGATCGTATGGATTTCTGATCTGACGGTGATATTTTTCCGCTACTTTTTCTTTTGCCTCATCAAACCGCACGGTCGGGATCTTTTCGACGTTCGGCAGTGTGACGCCTAATAACCGAAGTTCCTCTGCATAATCTTTTTTGAGCAGTGCGATCATATACTGCAAAAATCCGGTCTCCATCGCCATGATATCTTCGAATCCATCAATATATCCCATCTCAAAATCAAGGCTGGTGTACTCGTTCAAGTGACGTTTGGTATTATGTTTTTCTGCACGGAATACCGGCGCCGTCTCAAACACCCGGTCAAATACGCCGACCATCATCTGTTTGTAAAACTGAGGACTCTGCTGTAAAACTGCCGGTCTGTGGAAATATTCCAACCGGAACAGGTTTGCCCCGCCCTCTGCACTTTTTGCACCGATCTTTGGTGTATGGATCTCTGTAAACCCCTGACTGTATAAGAAATCACGAAATCCCCGTACCACACCTTCCTGAATACGGAATTTTGCACGCTCCCTGACATTTCGAAGGGCGATCGCACGGTTGTTTAAATTCGCCTCCAAGGAGGTATTTAATTTCCATTTTGAGATTGCAAGCGGCATCGGTGCAGCCGGTTCGGACAATACCTTGATTTTATCCAGACGGATCTCAAATCCGTGTGGTGCACGTTCCTCCGGTTTTACGGTTCCCTCCAACTCAATCGTTGCTGCCTCTTTTAAATCTTTTAAGTCAAACTGTGTTTTTCCTTCTTCGTAAACACACTGGAGCAGTCCTTCTCTCTTTCTTAAGACGATAAATGCAACTTCACCCATATCACGGATGGTATGCACTGCTCCGTTTACTTTTACACTTTTTCCCTCATAGCTGCCGGTCAGTAAATCACCGATCTCTAAGGTTTCCTTTTTGTTTACACCTGTCATGAATTCCATATTCTGTACACTCCTTTAGATATGATAAGGTGCGGGACGGGAACCTTTTTGAAAAACAAAACTCTGTCTTTCAGATTTTCAACAAATAATAGAATGCACGCTCCGCGAACATTCTATTATCATGAATACAAAAAACCCCGGAAAAGCATATGCTTTTCCGGGGCGAAATCTCTTAGTATCCCGCGGTACCACCCGCATTGAAAAATGATGTCGTTCTCATCATCTTTCCGCTCTCTGTGCTTAACGCGCACCCACGTACTGACCTACTTTCGATCCACTGCCGCTGTTTTTAAGATCAACCGCTCGTGCAAATTCCTGTTCAATCAGTCTGCTCCAGAGTGTTCCCTTGACCTTCTCTTTCAAACAGCGCTCTCAGTCGGTGACGCTGCATTCCTGTCGACGCCCAAAGATCAGAGTCTCTTTCATCGCTTTACTGTTTTAACGTTGTAACATTTATACCACATAGATTTCTTCTTTGCAATATTTTTTTGCAACTTTTTTTGTTTTATGCTGCATTTTTATTGATGCACCAACATTATTTTACAGTAATTTTGCAGGTTGCTTTCTTTCCACTTGCAGTTTTTACAGTAATCGTGGCTGTTCCTTTTTTCAGCGCCTTTACTTTACCATTCTTATCAACTGTTGCCACTTTTTTGTTGGAACTCGTCCAGGTAAGTTTATCTGTTGAGGAAGAAGGTGTCATAGTCGCTTTTAAGGTCAGAGTCCTGCCCTTTGCAACAGTCGCCTTGGTTTTGTTTAATTTTACCTTGGTTGCCGGTACTTTTACCGTCACTTTACAGGTTGCTTTCTTTCCACCTGATGTCTTTGCGGTAATCGTTACAGTACCTTTCTTTACAGCCGTTACAACACCATTTTTATCGACTGTAGCTACTTTCTTGTTAGAACTGCTCCATGTCACTTTGTCCGTTGCTTTCTTATCAAGAGTAGCTTTCAGCTGTTTTGTTGCATTTTGCTTTAATGTCAGTTTCTTTGCACTCAGTTTAATACCTGCTGACTTCTTATTACTCTTTACAACGGTCACTTTACAGGTTGCTTTCTTTCCACTTGTTGTTTTAACTGTAATCGTAGCTGTTCCTGTTTTGACTCCTTTGATCTTACCGCTCTTTGTTACTGTCACTACCTTTTTGTTTGATGTAGACCATGTAAGTTTATCTGTCGTTGTCTTCGGAAATACAGATGCTGTCAGTTTTACGGAACTTCCCTTTTTGATACTCATCGCCGGTGTCAGATATACTTTGGTTGCCGGATCTGTAACCGTGATCTTACAGTTTGCCTTTAAACCATTCTTTGTGGTAGCTGTAATTGTAGCGGTTCCTGCTTTCTTTGCAGTTACTTTTCCGTTTGCATCTACTTTTACAACAGAGGATTTGGAAGATTTCCATTTCACGGATTTATCCGTACAATCCTTCGGAGTGACTGTTGCCTTTAAGGTATATGTTTTTCCTTTTTTCAGGCTGAGTTTTGTCTTGTTTAATTTGATCTTCGCTGCCTGTACCTGATCTCCTACAGTTACTTTACATTCTGATGTAAACATTCCGTCTTTTGTTGTCACGGTAATTGTTGCAGTTCCTTTGGCATTTGCAGTTACATTACCATCTTTGTCAACTGAAGCAACTGTTTTGTCAGAAGTCTTGTATTTTACTGCTGTGTTTGTTGCATTCTGCGGTGCTACTACTACATTTCCAGAAATATTTGCTGTTTTACCTTTCTGTAAGGTGATCTCTGTCTTTTTCAGTGAAACTCCTGTTACTTTGACTGCACGTTCTTCTGCCTTAATCTTATATGCAGGATCAAAACCAGGTTTTAAGTTTTCTTCATCCACAGAAACCTGTTTTACATGACCCTTGTCTGTTAAGATCACACCATTGTATGACGGAACAGTTACCGTCACGCTGTCTCCTGCAGCACTGTAACTATTACCTGCGATCACATCTGCAAGTTCTGCTGCATTAATTCCAAGTTCTGCAACATTTACTGTCACAGACTTGTCTGCTGCACTGTTGTTCATCAAAACAAGCATGATATCCGAATCATCACTTCTGACATAGCCTAAAATTTCTTTATCTGTGCCATATACCGGCTCTACGGAGCCTGTTCTCAATGCACTGTAACTGCTTCTTATTGCAGCAAGTTTTGCATACCATTTTACCAGATTCTCATTTCCTTCGCCCCAGATCATCGCACGGCGGTCATCTGGATCATCTGCACCTACCATACCAAGCTCATCACCATAGTAGATCGTCGGTGCACCTGCATAGGTAAACTGCATTAACGCAACTAAATACTGTTTCTGTTTTGCTGCATCTGAAGTATTCTCGTAAGTCGGGAATGCCTCTGCAATTTCTTTCTGTTTTCTATCGTCATCAATACCATCTAAGTGATGTTGTATAAATAAAGTTGACACCTTATTCTCAAGGAATTCATGTATAATAAAAGAGAATAAGGAGGAACTCTCAATGTCACGAACCCAACGTAAATACGACCAGGAATATAAGATCCAGGCTGTCAAACTTGCCAAAGAAATCGGCGGTGCTAAGGCAGCCAAAGAATTAGGTATCCCAGAAGGAACCATCCACACATGGCTGAAAGCAGTTAGAGCAGGCACATTGGATATTGGCGACGGTGCACATACTCCGGAAAGCGCGATGAGTCTTGCTGAGGAGCTTGCCATGCTCCGCAAACGCGTTAAAGATCAGGACAAAGAAATCCGGCGTCTGAAAGAGGAAAATGAATTTCTCGAGGAAGCAAGCGCTTTTTTCGCAGCCAGCCGTCGGAAGTCAGCAAGAACCAAAGAATGATGTTCATTGCCATAAAAACGAAAGACGGCGTGATTAAGGGAAAACTCTCATTCTATTGCCGGATGCTTGGCGTCAGCCGCCAGGGTTTCTACAAATATCTTGCTATTAAAGATCGCCCTTGGAAATATCAGGATCTTGCTGATGCCATGAGAGTGATCCATGCTGAGGATGAATGCAATGATACCTATGGACGTATTCGCATGTACCAAGCACTGCTCCTTAAGAATCCGACGGGAATCAAGATCCCCAGTGAACGAACCGTTTACAGGGTTATGGATGAAATAGGACTTGTCCATCGGCCAAAGCGCAAGCCAAATGGCATTAGCAAGGCTGATCGGGAAGCACGTAAGTCAGATGATCTTCTGAAGAGAGAGTTCAAGGCTGATAAGCCACTTGAAAAATGCGTAACTGATATCACAGAAATCAAGGCAAAAGATGGAAAACTGTATGTTTCAGCCATCTTCGACTGCTTTGATTCCAGCGTTCTGGGACTGGCAATGGAAACAAACATGAAGGCAACTCTGTGTGAGCATACACTGGATAATGCCTATCTGGCGCATCCTGATCTGCGAGGTGCCATTGTGCACTCCGACAGAGGAAGACAATATACCAGTGAAACCTACCGTCAGGCGCTTTCTAAATATGGCATTATACAAAGCATGAACAGTGATGGTGGCAGGTGCCACGATAATGCTCGATGTGAAAGCATGTGGGCCAGAATGAAAAGCGAGCTTCTCTATGACCGCTACAATACGGAAAGCCTGACCACGGATGAGCTGAGAGTTCTTATTTGGAGATATTTCATCAGTTACTGGAACAACAGGAGGATCTGCTCTGCCAACGGTGGGCTTCCTCCTATGATTAAGCGTCAGAGATACTACCAATCTCTGGGCCTGGCTGCATAGGAAATGATATCTTTGAGATAAATGTGTCAACCAATATTGACAATATCAAAGTAAGATAACAAACGTGTTGTATCATGAGAGTCAACAAGGTTCATCATTGCATAAAATGCTTCTTTCGGATAACGCTCTCTCAAACGCTCTAAAGTATTTAATGCATCTGCGGAATTCCCGCCCTTTGCATAAGCGATCGCTGCTCCACGGAACATATAGTTCATAACGGAATCATACATGTCACCCATCAGATATTTTACCGCATCCGTCCAGATTTCTCCGATGATCACGTTATCACTGTCAAGTGCCTTCACGGATTTACGGAAGTGCTGCCAGGTCTCATCCGATACTTCATTGGCAACATCGAGTCTCCATCCGTCCATTCCTTTTGACAGCCAGTACTGTGTTACACTGTTATCTGCGGTCTTACTTGTCTCATTTTTTCCGATTACTTCTTCTGCCCAGGTACCGGTCTGATATTCGGAACCGTTCGTTGCCTTGATGATCGGCATGGAGTCATAACCCCACCATCCATCATAACCATATACTGGTTTTCCGGCACGAAGTCCTACGGAATCACATACTTCATCGTCATTGTCATCTTTTAAAGTTGTATCGGAAAATACATCAAACCATTCTGTATAGTCATAGTTTGTAATTCCATACTCTGCCGTAAAATATTCTTTTGCCTGTTTTTCTGCTTCCTCTTTGGAAATCTTTTTCTCGCTCATGGCATCGTATACATATGCCCAGTAAGGATAAGCTCCGATCGTATCGGTTCCATCTTCCAGATACTCATAGTAACGGTCAAAATAAACAGAATCATCCGATACATGATTGAATACACCATCCAATACAACATGCATATTATTCGCTTCTGCTACGCTGACCAGTTCCTCAAAATCTCCAAGTGTTCCAAGGATCGGATCAATATTTTTATAGTCGCTTGTATCATATCTGTGGCTGGAAATAGATTCAAATACCGGATTTAAGTAGATCACGGTAACACCAAGTGCTTTTAAGTAATCGATCCGTTTGGTGATTCCTTTTAAGTCTCCACCATAAATCTCATTGCTCCAGTTTCCATCTCCCTTGTATGCATAAGTTGGATATGTATCCGGATGTAATGTGACCTGCTCCGGATTCTCCGGCAAAATATACCAGTCATTCATATATTCATACTGCATCGAACCTCTTGCATCCGAAGTGATGGTATCGTTTGTCACATCGCCATTATAGAAACGATCTGGGAAGATCTGGTAGATCACTGCATTTTTCATCCAGTCCGGTGTCTCATAACCTGACTGATATACGATCTGATCATACGGTAACAGGCTTAATAAATCTGTTGCCATACCGGTTCCGTAATATCCGTCATCATCGCCATACATTACCACTGCCGTCTCATTATATACTGCAAAGAAATACTGGTATTCTCCATGTCTGTCATAGCTTGTAATAACAGACCATCTCTGTTTTCCATCTTCCGCACCCGCTGTTTTTTTCATGGAAAGTGTTTTCTTTTCCACACCTTTTACAACCAGTTTGACTGCAGTAACATCATCTCCGGTATCGATGGAGTAGGTAACTTCCTCCCCGGTTGCCACTGCACCATATACTGATTTGTAGGCAGTGTCCTTAGAATCAAATACCAGTTTTTCCGTTGCAACCTCCTTGTCGGAAGCATCTGAATAATAGATGCCGGATTCCGGATCGTAATAGAATGTCACATCTTTCGTGGTATCTACGGTATATGTTTCCATTTCAACCGTCTCATCATCCGATACGATCTTTGTATCGGAATAAGTACCTGCCTCCATATTTTCCACAGTCGCACTGTAAATTCCGGTCAGTCTGCTGTCAGAAAATTTTGTATCCGATGGAATCCCTGTTCCCTGCAATGACAGGCTTGCCCCGAACTTATAATCGATACTGCATTTTGAATAGTGGCTGAAATCTGAATAGTAAATGGTAACATCCTGTGGTTCCGTCACCGTTACTGCAATATTCGATCCACTTGCAGCACCGCCTGCACCATAGCTTTCTCTCCAGTTACCCATCGCAATCTTGTACTCGTAATTTGCCGCCGGAACATTTTTAAATGTATAGGAATATAACCCCTCTCCCATGTATGTCATTATATTTGATGCTGCATCCCAGCTTTTTCCAGGAAATGTACCCGGTACACAGACCATTCTGCCGGTAAATTTATCTCTGGTATAAGAAAGATAAGTATCTTTTCCAACTGTAACACCAGCGGATGTTTCAATGTCTTTTTTTACACCATCTACTTCGATGTAATATACGATGTCCAATGCATCATCTCCAAGGAAAATCGCATCCGTGGTATATGCATTTGCAACACTTTTATCTGCTGTCATGGTAACCGTCTTTAATGCAGAAGTTCCTTTTTCCTCCACCTCTGATTTTTTACCATAAACAACCTTTACTTTATCTTTTACATTTTCTGCAACAGCCGTGAATGTGGTAGTTCCATCTGCATTGTCGACTGCCTGGTCCGATACCTCTTTTGTGGAAGCAAGTGTAATTGTTCCATCTTTATCCATGTACCAGTTCCAGGTGCCGTCTTTCTGGATATAATATACATCGGTTGGCGTTTCTGCTACAAATTTATCCAACAGTTTGTCGTAAGTATTGTCACCTGTTTTTGTATCATCCGCATTATCTGCATCTACAAACTGAAAGCCTCCGAATGTTCCTTTGACAGTGAGTTTGTAAAATCCATTCTCTTCTGCTGTGAAAAGATCTCCTTTAACACCCCATCCTGTAATCGTTTCCTGACCTTTTGTATCAGTGATAGTCAATTTGTCATTCCAGTGCTGCATTGCCGGCTTTGACCATTTCGTTTCCGGTTTGATATGCATGGTAAGGTAAACAAGTTCCGGCTCTTTTAAGGCTTCTGTGCCTGCTGCATCTAAATACCAGCCCCAGTTACCGTCTTTGCAGATGTAATAGAGATCTGTCGGTGTTTCATCTGTGTATGCTTTCATGGTGCTGACAAATCCCTGACCATTTGTATTCTGGGATGGTGTATCATAATCTAAAAACTGAAATCCGGTAAAATTACCCTGTAAAGTTACACTATAGAAATCACCGCCTTTATCCTGCGTTAAAATCTGTCCGACAGCTTCTCCCCAACCGGTAATTTCCTGATCTGTCTTAACTGCACCGGATACGACAGTATTATCATCTCCCCAAAACTGCAGTGCAGGTGTTTTATACTTTGCAGCACTGTTATCAAAATGCAGTGTCAGGTTCATCGATCCTTCTGCAGCTTTTAATTCCTGCTCTGTTTCCGTTTCTTCTGTTTCCTCGGATAATTCAGTCTCATCTTCCGTTGTTTCTGTTACAGGTGCCTCTGTTTCTGCATCTTGGGTCTCTGCTTCTGTTACTGCTGCTTCTGTTACTGCTGCTTCCGCATCCTCTGTTTCTGCATCTTCGTTCTCTGCTTCTGCATCTTGGGTCTCTGTTTCCGGCTCTTTCGTTTCCTGACTCTGACTTGTACCAGTTTCTTCTTGTACCGCGGTATCTGCTTTCGTCTCTGTTTCCCCGGTTTTTTCTGTCACAGCATTTTTTGTTTCTTCCATACGATCTGCATCGCTGGATTCTTCATGTACCGTTTCTTCTGTCCCCGTTTCAAGCTCCGCCGCCGCTGCAGATATGGCTCCCGGCGTCTCTGGTAACGTTACCAGCATACCTAAAATTAAAAGCCAGCTAAGTGATTTCTTAGCGGCCTTCTGTAAAATCTTTTTGTTTCTCATTTTTCAAAGTCCCCCATTTTCGATTTTCGATCATACCCCAGTTTGCCGGATAAGATCATTAACCGGTCTTATACATGTCCCTCTCCCCCTCTTTCAAATTTTCGTATTTTTTCGTACTTCTATATCTTATATTTATTCGTTGATTTATACAAGTTGTTTTCGTATTTTAATTCTATTTTCGTCTGTTTGACCAATTTTGCAAATTGATTTTTATGAATTATTCGGGTATTGACTTCAGGCGAAAATATGCGAAAATATTTTTTCTGTTACTTTTGGGCAATAAAAAACAGTGTCTCCTGTTCTGACCGATTCCACCCTTTCATTGTCAGATTTTGGTCTGACTGACTTTCGTGGCAGATACGGACAGATATCATCGACACTGTCTTTCTCAATATTTTTTTATCAGATCTGCCCTGTTTCTTTCAAGTATGCGAGCAGTCCCTCACAACCGCAAACAACATCCCGGTAGGTCTCGTCAAACCTGCCGGAATACCATGGATCTGAAATGGATTTTCCTTTTCTTTTGGGATCCGTAGCAAAGTCCAAAAGAAGTTTTATCTTGCCATCGACATCCTGTCCCGTGATGCGTATGGTGTTTTTGATGTTGTTTGCATCTGCACAGAGCAGATAGTCATAATACCCGTAATCTTCTTTTGTTACCTGCCGTGCACGTTTTTTTGAAAAATTTGTGTATGCTGTTTTCCCGATCCCATGCTTCCTCAGCTCCGCCTGCGCCGGCGGATAGATCAGGTTGCCGGTGCCGTTCCAGATTTCTTCGGTGCTTGTGGCAGCGGAAGCGATCTCAAATTGGTCGGCTATACCACGCTTTGATACCATATCTTTTAATATAAATTCGGCCATTGGGGAACGGCAGATGTTGCCGTGGCAGATGAAAAGTATTTTTATCATAGCTTTTATTCTCCTTGAATTGCCCTGGAATGCCCTGTTTTGCAAGGGTTTCCGGGAATTTTGTTGTTGTTTGTATTTTTGCTCTGAAATGTGTGATTGTGGCAAATCAGAGCAGAACCATGCAAGTTGTTACTACCTGTTGGTAGTAGAAATAGTAGTAAAAGGAAAAGGCTTACTACTAAGGATTTTTCTTCTTTAACAATGAAATTATCATCCTTCCCCTAGTTTTAGTCAACAAGTGAATATTACGGTGCGGCGGAGCCGCCTGTCCGGTGTGGCGAGAGCCACCTGTCCGGACTAACGGAGCCACTCCGTTCTCTGTAGTGATAAGTTACTTTGCCATTGCAGGATCTAATCCATATACCTCTCGCATAGAGAGATCTTTGGATGGATCAATGCTTTCAATATCGATTTTATATGAGTCATACGTTATACGATCCATAATGGCATCTGCCAGGGTACTTTCACCGCCACAGATTTGTTGGTACCATTCACTTTCGCGGAACTGCGAGCAAAAGATCGTGGATGATTTCTTGCGTCTTTTGTGTATCAGTTCAAAAAGGTTTCTGGCTTCAGCTTCCGTCAGTTTGAGGAGAAGCCACTCGTCAATGATCAGTACTACTGGCTTGGTGTACTTCTTCAGGACAGTTGAAAAAGTTCCGCTGTCTCTGGCAGCCTGTAAGTCCAGTAATAAATCAGGAAGCCGCACATACCGTACTGTGTAGTAGTGTTTGCAGGCCTCCATGCCAAAAGCACAGGCCATATAAGTTTTACCACTTCCGGTGGCACCTGTAATGAAGATGTTCCTGTATTCTGTAATGTATTCGCAAGTTGCCAGACGGCTGATCAGTGCTTTGTTCAGTTTCCGACCGGACTGGTAATCAATTGCTGCAATGCTGGCATCCGGCTGTTCGAACTCAGCCTGCCGGATCAGTCTTTTCAACCGGTTATTTTTGCGATTGCTGTACTCGATATCAACAAGCATACCGAAGCGGTCCTCGAACGGCACTTCCTTCATTGTAGGATCATCCATCTGGATACGGAATGCATCTGCCATAGCGGTCAGGCGCATTTCGATAAGTTTATCGATTGTACTTTGATTTGTCATGATCGTTTACCTCCATAGTATCTGGCACCTCTTGTGATGCCATGTGGCTTTTCAACAGTCTGAGATTCCTTTGATGCATTCGATATGTCATCTGGTGAGTCTTTCATTGCAGCCAATAGATTTTTGATACTTTTATAGCTGGGTTTAGCAGAATAAGAAAGTGCTTTGGCACAGACCTGTTCCAGTTTTTCAGGCGAATATTTCTCTGCCAGTTTTAACAATCCCATACAGCTTCTATAGGATTGTTGTTCAACCCTGCCGGAGGTAAGTATTGCATCGACAACCTTACTTGTGTTAATTCCAATCGAATCTGCCCATTTGCGGAACCTGTCGCCGTTCCATTCCAGATATTTCTGGTGTTCCTGCGGCATATGTTCCGTCACAGTGGAATACTGGCCGCTCCTTCCGTGAAGTCTCCTATGAGAGGCAATTCGATTGTGATTATAAAATATTTCAACCGTTGTATCTGTTATACGCACATCTACCTTATTTTTGATATACTGATAAGGCACGGAGTAGTACATCTTGTCTACTGCGATGTGATAGTTGAACTGGACAGTGGCTTGTTTCCACTCAGCCAGTTCAAAGGGTGTAGCAGGCAACGGAGCCAGTAACGGCATTTCTTCCCCAAGAAATAAACTGAGCCTGCTGCATTCCTTTTTCTGGAATTTACGAGCATTGTAGGCATTCAGTTTTTCCCGGATAGAATCATTTAATTCTGCAAGCGAGAAAAACTGTTCATTACGAAGGGCTGCAGTTATCCAAGTAGATATCTTTCCTACAGATCCTTCTACATTTGGTTTATCCTTGGGTTTCCGGACTCTGGCCGGAATGATGGCAAGATTATAGTGTTCTGCCATCTCATGGTAAGTTGTGTTTAATGACGTGGTATACCAGTCGCTCTTTTCATGATTCACTGCTGTTGTGCAGTTATCGGAGACAAGCATGGGTGTTACACCGCCAAAGAAATCGAACATCTGGACATGAGCTTTAATCCAGTTGCTTGTTTTCTCATTCATGTATGCTTTTACAAAAGCATACTGGCTGTAAGTCAGTACCCCTACAAAGATCCATGCCTCTGTGATCTCTCCGGTGTCCGGATCAAAGATGTGGGCGGGATCACCTGCCCAGTCAACTTCAATCTGTTCACCAGGCTTTCTCGGGATATGCATGGTAGCCCTGCGTTTCTCTTCATCCTTTTGGATGTAGTAGCAGAACTGGGAATACATGAGCGGCTCTTCGTTGCTCATACGGCACTCCTCACAGTATTCTACCCAGAGAAGCTTTTTGTTGACTCCATTTCGCAGAAGTTCTTTGCGAATGTAGTCAAAGTCAGGCATGCGTTTATTTGTTACTGACTTATCCTTTGGGAACATAAGCTCCTCAAGTGCGCTGTCGGTCATGTCAAAATCCAGCGGCCATGAAATATTTATTTCCGCTGCCTTTTTCAAAACCTTGGCGACTGTGTTCCTGGATACACCGCAGCTCTGTGCGATGTTCCGTTCGCTGAATCCTAAGCTCTGCAAGCGTAGGATTTCACGATACTTGGTCATAATTGTGACCTCCTTTACCTGTATTCACACCAATGGTGTGAATACAGGTAAAGGAAATATATGTAATAGAGCGTTTAAATGTGGCTCTGAATTACCGGAATATGTGGCTCTCATTCTCCGGAATGGTGGCTCCCAAAGTCCGGACAGGTGGCTCAGAGAGCTCCGGAATAATCAACAAGCATATTAGTTCGATGATTTCTTCAATATTGTCTATATTTGTAGTCTTTTCTCCAAAACTAATTAGTTCACACGTTTTACTTTTATCTCTTAATATGCTATCCCAATTTTCAAATTCATTTGTTTTAACATCCTCTATTTGCCGCCCCCTAAGATTTGACTTAAAATCTTCCAATACATCTTTAATATACAAATGCTGTGCCGTTTTTATTATATAATCTCTAAAAGTTGGATATAAATCACAAGAGTAATCATCCCAATATTCCTTACAATAACTTAATAAGAAATCCCATTTCTCATTTTTATTATTATGGACAAATTGAAGATGTCGTAAACCTTTCCTATGAGCATTGGGTATCGGTGCAAAATTCCCAATCGTGTATTTAAGTTCTTCCCATTTAAAAAGATTACTCGCACCCACTCTTTTTGCGATGCTTCCTAGTCTATAAAAATCACGTTTTGAAGCTTTAGGATTGTTCATTATATCAAAAGATACTTTTGTTTCATCAATCCTAATTGTAGATAAAAAATGCATTTTACTTTACTTTTATCTATTTCTAGTAATCTCATAAAAATCATTTTAGATAAAATAGAAGTTTCAACCTCATTATTATTTGAAAACTAAAAATCAAATTTATACTTATAATCTTCCTGTTCTATATATTCTTCAACCAATCTTTCCAAGCATCCCAAGATGCATTCTTCATCTATGTAAGATTTTTGCATATCCGCCCCTATATTCGAAAAAAATCACTATTTAAATCTTCACCTGAATATGAATTACTCCATATATGTTGATTTTTTTCATAGGCATCTTTCACCATTGCGAAAGTGCGAATATCTCTATATTCATATCGTTCCGTTAATTCATATAATAATATTCTCGATAAATTTGTAATATTATATACAACTTTATTATAAGAAAACAAAATTGGCTCGTACTCTGGCAAAATTTGTGCTGTATCCGTACCCAAAAATGCTTTCTGTAAAATCATAAGCATTACCAATAACTCTTTCTTATTATATTTTTTTAGTTCAGAATAATTGTGCATAGAAAACTGAGAGTATGTGTATTTTTGTGTACGCTTTAAAATTCTCACAATTCTCTTTAAAACATTTTCTGTGTTACACTTATACTCATCCCAAACCATATACGCAGCTAACACTTTATTATACACCCCTTTATGAACCTTAACATGTCTCTTTTGTTCTGTTACCAAATCCTTTATCGAAATTTGCAGATGTGGAAATATTGCTATATCAAGCATGTGTTTTTTCAAAAAACGTTTCTTGAAAATGCCATATTTCTTAAATGTTGTTACAGAGTCAGCCAAACTTTCAAACTCTGACATATCCAGTTCCATAATTCCTTGATAAGCATTTATGGCTTTTTCCATTTTATAATCGATTTCCTTAATAATGGTTTTTAATTCAGCTTCTATGTATTCTTTACAACTTTCAGCTTCTACTCCGTTGAATTTCTCCGTTAAATACTTCTCTAATTTACTTTTTGCTTCATAGCTCTCACCAAACTTTTTATTATTAATTTCAGCCTTCAAAACTCTTCTAGCAGCCTTTGGAATTGTTTTCAAATAATCATCCGCTGTTTTTTTCACTTCTAGCTGAAATTCATTATCATAATATTCTATATAATAATCTCTTGCCAATTTAGCATAATCCGTATTTTCAAAGTATCTACAAAATGGAATTTCTGAATAAGTCTTACTAAATTCATTTATATGTTCTATTGCATTGTGCAACTCCTTTTCTCGTTCACAATAATAATCTTGCACATAAAAAAACAGTGCAACAAGCGCACTTCCTAATACGCCGGATGTAACAACCTCTATAAAAGATTGCATTTTCACAACGCTTATGTTGGTATAAATATGCAGTATTTCCTCAATTCTATTTCCTACACGAAACAATTCTTCTTCATCTGCAAAGTGAACATATGCTAATACCAAAAGCATAATAATACTTACACTTGTAGCTAATTCTATATTTCGCTTCTTTATCTTCATGTCATTCCCCACTTTCTCTCTTTCAGTCTTTTTATTATATCGTCACCCTCATCATTTTTCCATAGAAAAAACGCCCCAATAAACCCGGAGCGTTTCTACCGTATAGCAATACTACACTATTTTAAACATTTTCTGTGATACAGCTTTTGTATCATTCTTCTTTTCAATCTCTGCCTGTGCTTTTCTGAATTCTTCCATTCGTTTCAATTCTTCCTCAGCATCATCGAATCCGATATGCGTGTACACATTCATTGTAACCGATATATCCGAATGCCCCATGAGGTACTGCAGCGTCTTTGGATTCATTCCCGATTTTGCCATATTCGAGCAATAGGTATGTCGGCATACATGAGGTGTAATATTTGGCATCTGTACTCGGTAAATGTCATTGTATCTGCCGACCATATGATTAAAGCGGTGTTGCCAATGCATTGCAACAAGTGGCATTCCATTATCATCGTAAAACAGGAATCCGCTATATCCATCTATGGCTTTCTCCACTTTAGGTGCATTTCTGTCCTCAATGATTGCCTGAAACATCTGTGCCACATCCTCTGTAATCGGCAATACTCTTGTTCCGGCATCCGTCTTTGTAGTTTCTATGAGGTATCGCATATCCGATGTTCTCTGCAATTGGTGGTCGATATTTACAGTTCTGTTCTCAAGATCAATGTCCTTTAGTGTCAGTCCACAAAATTCCGATATTCGCATTCCCGTATGAAAGAGTATGTACACCACTTCATAGTATTTACAGTACACCACATCGTCATGCACAAACTTTAGAAACTTTCTCATCTGCTCTTTTGTGACTGCCTCTCTTGTAACTGCGTCATTTACCAACACTCCGGCAAGTTGGAATCCAAATGGATTCTTTACCAGAATATCATCATCCACCGCCATCTGAAAAGCTGGTCGCAACACTCCCCGAATGGTATGAATGGAACTGTAGCTTTTCCCATCTTCCTGCTGCAATTTTATAAGGAACAGCTTTGCATCGGAAGTTTTCACACTCCGTATCGTCTTTTTGCCAAATGCTTCCTTCGCAAGCAATCTCTGCACTGTAACATATCCCTGTTTCGTGCTTTGCCTTACTCCGGTCTTTGTTTTCAAATATCGGTCTACAAGTTCACAGACTGTCATCTGTCCGTCCACGATATTTACAAGTAAATCCAAATCTGTGTTTACCTGTTTTTCCAACTCACGAAGGGAAAGGCATGGCTTTTTGCCCTTTGGAAGTTTGTCCGTAGGCTCCAGTTTCCAACTATATACAAAATGTGGTTTTCCATCAATATGATATTTATATTGATATTTTCCGTCTGCTCTTACACTCTCTCCCGGTCTTAATACTCTACGCTTGGAGTCCCGCCTTGTCTGTCCTCTTCCTGCCTTTGCCATTATACCCGCCTCCTTAGTTCTGGATGGTTATGCAGATACCTTTCAAAGGCTACACGAAGAATCAGCTTGCGTTCTCCGTAGTATGCCAGAAAATCTTCTCCATCCGTATTATTCAATAAATCATAAAATTTTCTCCGGCTCAAAACAAAATATTCAATTGCCTCAGAAGGATTCAAAATATCCTTTTCTGCTAAACTTGGTCTTGCCATAAAAGTACTTCCTTTCTGCCAAAAGTGGCTGTTTTCACAGGTTTTCGGGGGCATACTATATATCACTCTGAACGCTGATAATATCAACTACTTTCGGCAGACAAACGGAATTATATCTCCGAAGAAGCACTGATAAATTTTTCAAACTGCGGGCGGATAATCAGATACCTGTTTCCGCTGAATACAGCAAATCTTCCTCTGTTATCTTCTGCCAGTCTACGCATTTTCTTTGTCCCGATATTAAAATACGATGCTGCTTCTTTGATTGTCAGTGTGTACTTTTCACTCACAGGGACAAGTGTATTTTCCGTAGTATCATGTTTTTCTATTGCCATGTGCAATCCTCCTTCCATACGGGCTGCAGTATTTCCACAGCCCCAACTGCTTAGTCTGCTGCCATCTGAAGTACCTTGACTGCATCCTTACGGATCAACTTTCCATCCAGATACTCACATCCCAGATATCCTACCTGTCCACGCATGGCAAACTTTTCTTTCAGTGTGCGGATAGTCAGCGGAAAACGCTGAACGAGCCAGTAATTGCTGAAATCTCCAAATGCGATTACTTTCTGTCCCTTTCCGATAGACGGCATGGAATCAACAATCTGCACAGGTTTTGAGAAAATCGTTTCATCACTTTCTTTCCACAGATAGTTTCCGGCTGAATCTTTGAGGGTACGGAGTGCCAGAGCCGTTTCGTCATTCATAAGCCATGTACCATGTTTACGGTATTTCTTATCCACGGATAGATACAGTTTGATGATTTCATCATAGCTGATAGCAGAATCACTCTCTGCCGTCACACCCGTTTCTGCTCCGTCAGTGGCGTGCAGAATACCTGTCGGCTAATTTTCCCCTGTTCCGTTGATAAACGCCTGTTCCTCGCTTGTGCCAAAACAACGTGCCATTTTCCCAATTACATAATCCTCTATGGCAAAGGACTGGTCAGAAGCGAACTCCAATCCAAGTCTGACAAGCTCGGACAATCGGTATGCCTGTACTTCAAATCTCTGAAAATCGTCCTCGTTATCCATGCCCTCCAGATTGACCATATCGCCCCATTCAGCCTGACCTTCACAGTCAAATGTCCAAAGACGGCTGTCACTTCTGGTCGCATTCACAACGGTTGCCAGCTGACGGACTACACTTTCTTTCTGTAGTATTGCCGTATATTTTTTATTTGATTCTCCGGGCAGATGGTACGCATTTGTCTTGCTTTCACGGTTGTTATAAAGGCTGTCCGTAACTGCCTGTTTTCCTCTCATTTCGTTCCAAAAATCGTTATAATAAGCTGTACTGTTAATCATAATAAACCTCCTGAAAAATTATTTTTGTGTCATATAACCACTCTGTCTGCAATAATCCACTGCTTCAGAATAGGACAGATAAAACATCTCCAATGACCCGTCAACCACACGGTAATAAGGCTGGTCACAGGATTCGCTTGCCATGATAATGACCGGGCATCTGTCCCTTAAATTGATGACATTCACACATCTGTACTTGTCTGTTGAAAAATCCGATGGCTCAAACCGCATCGGTGGTGCTGCTTTCTGTTTTCCCATGTGTATCTCCTTTTTTCTCAGCAGAAGAAATCTCTGCACAAGAGCCGATATCCAGTTAAAAGTGTAGTCTTTTCTCCGCCATCCCTTGGGCGCCTGCGGACTATCGAGCCGATTGTACGGAGTGCCTGATTGAAATTCCGGCTGTTCTCCGCAAAATATCCATTGTCATTGCACCAGTTTCTGTATGCCTGATACACGGCTGAAGTCCTGCATTCCGCATCATTTTCCTTCTCCAGAAATTCCTCTACGAAAAGTTCCATCTTATCGCTGTCATGCTGATAAGACATGGTGGCATCTTTTACTGCTTTGGGTTGTACCAGTCCTTCCTCCCGTAAGAGGGTGTATCCCTCAATCAGCCAGTTTAAAATTGCACTTACTGCCCCCGGCTTGGAAAATTCCGCTTTCAGATTCTGTTCCCGCTCCCATTCCTCAAAATGTCTGTCAAACGGAATGATCACGATGCGCCCACTTGAAAACAGAGTCATATCTGTGATAGCCGGAAGATAATTTGTATTCACATACAACTTGAACTGTGGTTTGAAATCAAAACTATTCTCATTCAGAAATCTGGCATTCAGTGTATCATTTCCCGTCATACTTTTTATCTGTGCTTCATTCAGTACCAAGCCTCTCCTTGGCTCTGAAATATTGGCAAACCGTACTCCGGCAAGCCTTGCAATATCCTCTGTTGGGTTCTGACTGTTGGCAGACGGCTTTGCAGCAATCGTTTCCGGGCGAACGGTCAAGCCGTAATCTCCCATCACATGGAGCGTGCTTTCCATCAGTGTTCCTTTTCCATTTCTGGTGGTTGCACCATAATAGAAAAACATACATTCATAGCGGGTATCACCCGTCAGACCATATCCAAGACTTTTCTGCATGAACCTTGCTTTCTCCATATCCCCACTCATCACTTCTGAAACAAATCTGGTGAAGCGTGGGTTCTCAGCATTGGGATCATAAGCTGCCCCGGCAATCTTGGTCAGCTTGTCCTGTGCTGTATGCGGATGAAATTCTCCGGTCTGCAAATCCAGTGTTCCGTTCTGGCAGTTCAAGTAATAAATGTTGCGATCAAATTCAGACATAGCAATCGGATACAAGCTCTGAGCATCACTGATATAAGTATTGCGATAATTCCGGCTCTGCCATTTTGCAGAATACTCCAGATAATCTTTTCTTCTGCGTTCATCGGTAATCGTCAGTGCATATCTGACCAGACTATCCGCAAGGGATTTTGCAAGCTCCATTGTTTTCAGTCCACCAATGTCTGGAATCCAACGGGTACCGTCATACACATACCACTTTTTTCTCTCCGGCACATATCTTGCGATATCTTTATACACATCCGCAAATAATCTGCCTGAGCCGTTGTCGTTCCACGGGTATCTGCTGTTATCCGACACGTTCAGTTCTAGCAGCTTCTGCAGCATATCATCAAAATCACTCTCTGCTGATGCCCTTGCATACGGTCTGTAGAAATCCAACGCATGTGCTACTGCTTTTTCCAGTGTTAATGCACCGTAGGTTGAACCACTTTGCACACGATCCCACTTGCTCCGCATCAATCCGGATTTTCTAAACAGCCTGTCCATCTGCTCTGTATCACCGCCACACCAGAATGCAAGAATACTTGCAAGTGCCATATCCGCATCACTGTGGGACTTTTCATCCGAGATTTCGCCATTCCATAAAGCTTTGAATTTTTCGCCCTGTCTGGAATCGGATGCCAGACGAACTACCGAATCATCTGAAAGATAACTTCCCGGAACATCATGCGTCCTGTTCTTTTTCTTAGAAATCGGACGAAGCATATACGTTTCCAGTATTGTGCCAAGTTCAGCACTCCGTTCCTCAATACCACGATTCCGGATTACCTTTCCTGTCAGGGTACAGAATTTTCTCGTCACACCTGCTGCATAGATTTCCAGACCAAGTTTCTGATTATTGATGTAATATCTGGCCGTATCATAAGACAGGTAAGAAGCCTTACATACAATGCGGACTCCTCTGCCGGATGGACTGATTTCTGTATAGGAATCCATTTTCTCCACGATGTCCTCTGCCATCTGTGTCAGCCTTCCACCAGACACACAATGGTCAATATCGACCATACAGAAATCATCAAATGCACCCATTCCAATTCCGTCATACCCATCCATTGCACTGACTGCCAATCGAAAATCCGAAAAGGTCTTTTTATCGGCACTGCTCGCTCTTTTGCCATTGATCTGATACGGCACTTTGGTCATGCGTCCATTTCTTTTTTCATATTTCCACAGACAGAACCATCCATCTTTTTTCAACTGCTCTGGAAGTTTCTCGTACATCCTGTGCTCCTCCTTTCCCGTTTTTTCCCCGGTGCATCATTTTTCTGTGGCTCTTGCCGATAACCACACTTTAAATTCGGAAACCGGAATCAATACCCGCTTGCCGACACGGACGATTGGGAAGTCCGCCTCTCTGGTCAGAGCATATGCTTTGCTCAGGCTGATTCCCATCTGCATCGCCATTTCCTGTACACTCATCGTGACTTTATCCATAGCCATCCTCCTCTCTGCATATCAAACATGAATTGCTCTTGTTTTCTATCACAGTATACTTTATAATGTTACCAAAAGCTATTTTCTATTGGTAAGAAGTCGTACTTGAAATAAGTTCTATCGGTAAGAATGGAGGTAGAATATGAACGAAGATTTCAGCTTAGGAAAAATGAGTGCGGATGCAAGACTGACCGCAACTTTCAAATATTATGAAAAAACAGAACAAGATGGAGAAATCATAATAACTGCCTGTCTGGGGGATGGAGATGTGCCACGGCTCAATCGTGGCTATGGCTTGGACGGAAACGCACTCTGGCTTTCCCTGAACAATCTGTATCAGAGCATCCATGGGAAAGATGACAACACAGCTGCCGATGATATCATTTCATGGTGTCAGCAGTACGCACATCCTTACTACGCATCCGGTGTTATTGCTGAATATAAATGGGATATAGATAAAGATGCAGAATATTGGAATGTGTCTACCAATATTCTTGGAAGTTTTACTTTCGCTGTAAAAAAGATGAGAGATGATTTAGAAAAACTGTACCGTGACACTCTTGTTGTCCTTATGTTCAAAAAATGTCTGGAACAGCTTGATGTTTCTGCAGAACTTGCACAGATCACATGGACAAATGAATTTGCAGATTTTAATTCATTTCCTATGCAGAAACATCTCGGTAAAATATCTGCTTACCTGAATGAAATGAGTGGAGTAACCATGAAGCTCGGATTAGATGAGAATGGAGAATTGAAGGTCATGCCAGATTTTCACTCTGTATTTGATGCTGCCCGATTCGCCCTGTCGCAATATGTATCTATCCCTACGGATTATCCGATTGCTTATGCAGACCGGGTTGGTGTTGCCACCTGTGAGTGCTGTGGTCGCCTATTCATCAAGAACGGAAACCGTCAGAAATACTGTGACAATCCAGAATGTAAAAAGGAACGAAACCGCAGAAAATCCCGCACAGCTTATCACAGGAAAATACAGGAAGAAAATGACAACCTCTGGGCGTGACCACGGCTGTTTTCACACTGGGGCAAGATGTGGCAAGTAATATAGGTTATTTTCTATATAGGCTCTATAAGAATAACCTAAATCCTCTGCCACAAGTTGCCCCAACTGATTTTTCATAGAAAAAGGGCATTGGTCCGCACCGACACCCCAGTGTGATTTTATCCTTATTTCTCATAACGAAATGCTGAATTTCCAGTCAGATTTCTAAGCAAAATCTTCCTTGCTGTCTTATATTCTTTCCCAATAAATCCAAGCCTGAGCAGGAAACATCGGAAAGCGTACTTGTCATTGTCTGTTTCGGTCGGCTTTGATGATACCCTTTTTGCATCTCTTGCCATATCACACAGTCTTGAGATAAATTGCGTATAGGCTGCGATCTCATCGACATCCGTTGTGTATGGAAACCATGTGAAATTTATTTTTTCCTTTGTAATGCCAATTTCTGTGCTGTCCGTCCGAAATGCACGTTGAAAAAGTATCTGCTTATTTGCTATGATCTTCTGTAAATTTTCCAATGCCGTATCCGTATAGATTTCTCTCGGAACTGCTATTGTCAGCTTATCCTGCTGCACTGCAACATCTTCGATTACTTCCGCATCGTCTTGAAAGCCATTCTCTCGTAATTGCCGAATTAAGTATTCCACCATTTTCGATTCTGCTCCCTCTGGGATGTGCAGCACGCCCTCTTTGTCCAGCCTATATCCTGCAATATCGTATGCACAGCTTGGCACCCGCTCATAATGCGATGCTGTTCCGAGTATTTTGCCAATCTCCTGCGCCAATTTTGGTCTTTGCTTTGATTCCAGTGTAAATCTGATTTCGTTTCTCATAATATGTACCTGCCTTTCTTTTTTCGGTAGTACATATATCACTCTGACGGCGCAGAATAGCAAGACAATTCGAATTATATTTCTGCCAAAATGTACACAAAAAAACTGTGCTTTTTATGCTGTTTTTTACACGTTTTTTCTGCGTATTTCGGTACTATCCGGCAAAACAAAATCGGCTAAAGAAGCGGTATTCTATGGGAATTTTCATATAATATGGATTCTATGGGTATCCCCCCTGTTTAATTCTGCGAAAATTCGCACGAAGGGGACCATCGGTCTTCAGGCAGAAAGGGTGTAGAGATTTGGATACCCCTGCCTCAGACGTTAGAAATGGTACTTGAGATTTCTCTCTTCATTCCAGATCTACTTATCATAGCAAGACTTTTAGAAACTCTGCCAATTCTTCTCATCCAAAAACAAAATTCACCACTTTGCAGCATCTACCTTTTACTTTATTTTTCACACTACTTTTCAGGCGTGTATATCTCTTAAGAAGATCATTCCGATTTTGCAATGAAGCTTTTCTTACCTCTATCCCCTTATAGCATTAACAATAGAATCAGTATTCCAGCCAACAATCACATCAGCCGCATCTTTTACAGTTTTTGACGTTCTTTCTGCTCCCCACGGTTCAATAGCAATAATCTTCTTATTCATGCTTTTTGCAAGCTCAATTTCAATATTAATCCATTTGCTATATGTAGAATATACGCCGGCCATAATTAATACGCAACTCGCAGGTTGCATTTGCTTTCTAATAGCTTCTTTAAGTTGATATGCATAAGGTGCATTATGTATAGGGGCATTCTTAGGCACCGAGTAATTTTTATAATCAAAATATGGTTTTGCATTTAGCATATTTACAAGTTTTTCATACGCATCCGAGTAAGCCCATGAGTGGCTGATAAATAAATTGTAAGTCATAAAATCATCATCCTTCCTATTTTTTTATTTTTAATACAAGTATCAATACCATCGCAACAGCATATATAACAATAAAAGCATATGGTAAAGCCTTCTCAAGATTTGTACCATCCATATACTTTTTGTTTGCAGTCAGTCCTTTCCACTCTTCATTGAATGGTTTTACTGGGAGTTTATCTTCAATATCATTAATAACTTTGAATTTTTCAGTATTCAAAACCTTATAGTTTCTGATAAAGAGTAGCCATATAACACAAGTAGAAATTCCCGCTACAAGTATAAGAAGCGTCTTCAAATCCCACGTAACTGAAACTGCCGTCACAATAGCTAAATTTAGGGTTATAAATATGTTATTCATGGCATCCCTACGCTGACTTACGGAATTCGCCATTTCAACACAAGTTTGCCACTGTGACAATATTAATTCAATTTCTGTATCTTTCAATATATCACCACCTTAGAATATGTCAGCTATAGCACTTTTAACTTTTAACACACAGCCGTTTTTCTGCATCTATTTTGATTTATTTTCTCTGATAATTTCTTTATTTGCAAATCATAGCGATCAATAATTAATAAATTATTCGGTACATCATTATAATCAAACACATCTATGTAATCACAATGTGTTCTTATTACAACCATATATGAACATTTTTTCTTTTTAGTTGCTTTTAACAATTTACCAACCGTTTCTGATAAAGTCTCATTTTGGCGCTGAATACGTATCGCTACCGTTCCTTCATCAATATGTTCCTTTAAAAAACCATCAATTCCACTATTTCTCTGTACAGGCACAGCTTCAATACTTTTTATAATTGTCATACATTCTTCATCTAAATTCTGATATGCTTTTTTCCCTTTTTGAAGCAAGAAGGAATCCGTTTTTATTATATTCTCCAATCTTTCGAACGTAAGGTCAACTGCATTATTTTTAATATCAAAACCTAAATATTGTCTATTCAATAATTTGCTTGCAACTAAGGTTGTACCTGATCCCATAAAAGGATCTAATACTACATCATTTTCATCAGTAACCAACTTTATGATCTGTTCCAGAAGAATAATTGGCTTTTGTGTTGGATAACCCACTCTTTCTTTTGCCTTTGGGTTTAAATACGGAATCTCCCATACATCAGATAACGGCACACCTTTCTTAGCCTTTCCCATTACAGCATGCCCCTTCTCATCAACCTTGTACTTTGATTTTCCTTTCTCGTCTCTTATACGGTCTTGCAAAATCTGATCAACATTTGTTGTTTCCGAATAATCCGTATACATTGTGTTAAACTTAAAATCTTTAGTTTTACTATAAAAGAAAATGCTCTGATGATTATTCAACAATCCCTTTTTAGAATTTGACCACCTTTTATATGACCATATAATTTCACTTTGAAAATTGGCAACGCCAAAGATTTCATCTAACACTATTTTCAAATAATGCGATGCATTTCTGTCACAGTGAACAAATATACTTCCTGTTTTTTTCAACACTCTTTTACATTCTTGCAGACGCACCTTAATATATTCAATATATTCATTCATGTTTTTCCATGAATCCACAAATGAATACTCAACACCATCTTTATTAGATAAAGTCTGTGTTTCTTGTGTAAAAAAAGGCGGATCCATATAGATTGCATCTATTGTTTCCGATTCTATATGTCCTAACAATTCATAGCAGTCTCCGCAATATGCGTTATTAAATTCCATTTAATCACTTTCCATTTCTTTCTAATATTGATTTTAAATCTATTCCTGTATCATTTTTTAAATACTCCCAAGCTTCTTCTCCAGAATAATACTCACCACCCAAATCATTATACAAGTCTTTTAATCTTGCCTGTATACGAATAGCTTGCTCACGATTAGGTTCAAAAAACATTATTCTAATGGGAACATATCCAGCCTCACGAATAATTCGAACACGTTTGTGTTCTTTTTTTATATGGTCTCCATCTGTAGTAGCATCTTTCCATTTCAACTCAATAGCTCTATTTCCAATCAAACAGTCAATTTCAACTGTTTTAGGACTTTGATCAATTGTATTAGGCAACTTAACTTTCTCTTGTACCTCTGGATGTGCCAATTTAAAACACTTTATTGCAAGTTCCTCTATCAATGAGCCAGCATATTTATATAAAAACCTACCAACATTTTGTTGAAAATCAATTTGGTATCCTTCTGCACTAGTAAAACCTAGTGCATTATATAACATATAATGCTCGTTATTATCCGATTCCATTTCAACTTTTCTTTCCCTAATTTTTCTTTGTAACTCTTCTCTATATCTTAAAATAATCTCTATTAATCTTTCATCTCTGCCATCCATAGTAGCCTCCTTAATTATAATATCATTGTTACTTATAGTCAACATTACATGTTTTCAAAAAATTCTTCAAAAGAAATATCTAGTGCATTCAAAATCTTTTCCAAACTTTTTATAGAAAGATTTCTTTTACCACTTTCAACTCCCGCAACATATGTCCTATCCAACTCTGCTTTAAATGCCAATTTTTCTTGACTAATGCCTTCTATCTTACGAAGTTCCTTAATTCGATTTCCAACTTTATCGGTTATCATACATCTTGTCCTCCTTTTAAAATTTTCTCACAATGTTACTTATAAGTCTACGGACTATGAGTAACATCGCTTGTAAAAGAGTTAAAACAAGAAAAGCCACAATATTGGCAAACATCATACCAATAATTGTGGCTTTTAACATTTATATTTTATTTACATTGAATTCATTATCACTAGATTTTTTTACCAATTGTCTTTGCATAAACCATTAACTTTTCAAAGTATTCAGTGAAAGCCAATGTTATATCCATACAATCTCTACTCAATGTAAGAAAGTAAAAAAGCTGAGCACAAGTCTCAACTTGGTCCCCATGGTCAAAAAACACTGGGCAACTCTGTTGCATTTAGTATATCCAACCCTCAATAAACATGCAATACTTTTTATAAATTTTCCGCATTTCCATCAATAAAAAATCTACTACATTGCCTGCAAGTAGTTCCTTACTACTAAGGAATCCTCCCAACACCTTTGCCTTTATCCCACTTCCAGCCATGAGCCTTAGTAGTCTAAACCGTAGTAATTCCAATACTTTCCGCCATATTATGCCGTACTCTGCCCCAGTCTGCGAAGGTATGCATTATCATAAAACTGGAGTGCCGTGGCAAACAAATAATATTTTTATCATGCCTTAAAAACTCCTTGAAAATACTGATTTTCCTTGATTTTACACCACTTTCTACGATTTGCTGTGATAGATTGTTTTCTTCGTTTTCGTCGCATATCATGGCATAAATTCATATATCTTGTCATCCAAATTTAGTAAAAATCTTAGTAAAACAGCTTAATTTTCTCATTTTACTAAAGACTTTTTCCACTTAGGTTATCTTTTAGTTGTATCAATTTTCTTAATCTTTTAAGCCATCTTAGCATATTTGCCAAGTTCTTCCTTGGCATCCTCTGCTCCCAGATGCGTATATGTATTCAATGTTACCCCAATGTCTGAATGTCCCATAAGATACTGAAACGTTTTAGGATTCATCCCGCTTTTTGCCATATTGCTGCAGTAGGTATGCCTGCAAACATGCGGCGTGATTTTTGGTAACTGCTCTTTATAGATTCGATTATGCTTAGCCAATGCCCACTCAAAATGCTTTTCCCAATGTAAAGCAACTTCCGGCATATCCTTCTTATCTAAAAACAGAAATCCCTTATATCCATCAATCACAGGTTCTTTCTTGGGCTTTTTACGATTTTCAACAATACGCTTAAAACATTCATACACTTCCTCAGTCATAGGAATGATTCTAGTTCCACTTGACGTTTTGGTATCTTCAATAACATACTTCATATCTCTGGTTCTTTGAAGCTGATGATTTACACTGATTTGCTTTTCTTCAAAATCAATATCGGAAAGTGTCAATCCGCAGAACTCTGAAATACGAAGTCCGGTTTTAAAGAGGATAAACATACCATCATAGTATCGTTTATAATGCTCATCATTCTTAATAAATTCCAAGAACTTTCTTTCTTGTTTTCTGGTTATGGCTTCTCTTGTTACACTATCGTTTACAACTACTGTACATAGTTGAAACTCGAACGGATTTTTACGAATCAAATCATCATCTACAGCCATTTGAAAAGCAGGTCTTACCACTCCACGAACTGAATGAATGGTGCTGTATCCCCTACCATCTGCCTGAAGCTTAATCAACCATGCTTTTGCATCTGATAGTTTTACCTTATCAATCCTTAATGCTCCAAATTCCTCTTTCTTAATAATGTTGATAACAAAATTATAATTCGCAGCTGTATTATGGCGAACCCCAGTCTTCTGAGCAATATACTTTTTTACCAACTCAAGAACTGTCAAATTATCACCATAAGGAGTAATACCATCATTTATATCCCTTAATATGACTTTTTCCTTTTCTCTAAGTGACTGACAAGGTCTTCTTCCTACCGGAAGAGGATCTGTCGATTCCAACTTCCAACTGTAAAGAAATTTCTGTTTTCCAAAGCAGTCTGTATAAACAAATGCATATCTTCCATCCGCTCGCTGGCTTTCTCCGTTTCGTAAAATACGTCCTTTTTTATCACGTCTTTTCTGATTGCGATTTCTTTCACTCAAACGTCTTTGCTCCTTTCTACGAAGAAGCCCTAGCACGACAACCATATTATATCATACCAGGGCGGCATTTACCACTTTAAAGCGATAAAGTTTTGTATTTTTCATTTCTACAAGGAAGTGGTTTGATTAAGAAATTCTTCAAATTTATGCCGATTAATCAACGATTTATTCCCAACCTGCACCGTAAAACAATAATCAGTATCAGTATTTTCAGAAATCAGCATCCTTATCTTCTTTTCACCAATTCCAAAATATTGAACTGCTTCGTCAACCGTCAGCATATACTTCTCCCAGATTGGAACCATCTTGCCCTTTACTCTTTCTTCTATATTATTTATTATGAACACCTCCAAATTTTTAAAATAGGCAGCACTTTATCTGCCAATGACAACCCACACCCCATTGCAGGCTCTCATAGGCAGATAAAAAAGCAATACAGGTGGCAGGTCATTACTCTGCCCACATCGGTCTTGCACCGTCATTCAAATTGACCGGACTGCAAATTTCTTTACAATCCGGAAGTATCATTATTACAGATATGCTTCATCGCCCTGTGTTACTGCCACACATTTTGTCAGATTTTTCTCGCTCCATACCTTTGCTTCAATGTAATGTTTCAACATTTCTTCACGTTCACCCTAAAAAGAGCAGGTACATCTTTGCGAACCTACCTAGTGGCTCCACATATCCTCACGTCCTGTATGCAAATCAATATTCAGTTGTCAAGGTACACGCTGCATACGCAGCAATCAGCGAATGGAAAGGGACAATGCTAACCGCCTGTTATGCAACTTCAAAAGCCAATATCTTTGTGATCAGCTTTGTTTCTAATCTGCGACGCAGAGTTTCATCAATGCAGTAATGTACCTGTCCACTTTCGTCATACAGCTTTCTTGTGGACAATTTGATTATGTAACCTTCATAATGTTTTAACACGGCATTGATTGCACTCACATCGCCCTCTGATGCTGCCTTTATAATATGGAAAGGCAACAAATTTTCTTTGTTTCTGGTTTTAGACATCTTTTTCATCTGCTATTCCTTCCATAATCTTTCTCAAAATTTCCAGTGAGCGTGTTCTGTGTTCATGAATGGTACTGCGAACCAGATTCATTTCTCTTGCAATATCTGCATCGCTCATCTCCATGAAATAGGAAAGTAAAATAACATTCCTTTTTCTTTCCGTAAGTTCTTTTAATGCTTCCGCAATCAAAGTATTTTTTACTTCAATATCATAGCCATGCACTTCAAAATGATGATTTTCTGTTCCGTACTCATCCATAGTAAATAATTTGCTCAGCTCCTTTTCTGACAGTTCAGAGAATGTGACTTCGTGTTTTCTGCGATAGTCCATGTGCTTGTAATAATTGACAGCTTCGCCTTTTAATGCCATCTGGCACAAACGGTCAAACTGATGCCTGACGGTCATTTCATCCTTAGAAGAAGGTTGCCCCATACGAGTTCACCTCCTCCCGTTCCGAATGACAAGGCACTTGCCTTTTTCCCTTCCGGTGTATCTCCCAAATGAAACCGGGGAGATGTTCGGGTGGATTGAAAAATTTTTATAGAAATTTTTCTGTATACAAAAAACGTCCTCGCAGGCACACACCCACAGGACGCTGTTCATATCTGATATTAAATTTTCTCCACACTCTACGAGTGCGTATAATGCACTTTCAACTGTAGCATCTGCCGCATTACTTAAAATGCGACCTATTTACCTGCCCTTTCACGCACTAAACGGTACAGTATTTTCCAAATACAAAAATATCCTTTCAACGGTTCAGAATACATAACTCTCCCAAACACATTCAAAGGATAAAAAAGCATGTGAAAAAACCTTTGAACATTGCGTTTTTTTATATGCAATATCCAAAGTTTCTTATTTCATTAAAGTGTACTATATCCCTCTGTTTTAGTGCGTTATTAGTTCATTTCTTTTTCAAATCGTGAACTATACACTATATACGGAGGTGCATGATATGGCTAAATCTAAGAAAATTGATAAAGACATGGGTTTTCGCCTGAAGAAAGCCAGATTAGACCAAAAGCTGACTTATGATGAGTTATCCGAAAAATCCGGTGTCTCATCAAGATATATCAAAGAGATTGAAAATCATGGCAATGTTCCAAGTCTTGAAAAACTCGGACAACTCATTCGTGCTTTACATATCTCTGCCGATCCGTTTTTTTTATCCGGCAGCTCCAACCGATAATCTGGATTACCAAAGACTGTTGGTTTATCTTTCAGAATGTACGGACGATCAGATCACCACTATTCTTGCACTGGTAGAAGCCTATCTTCGTACATATAAAACCCATGAAACAGAATAGCAGAAAGATTTCGATTTTTTCTGGATTATTTCTGAATTATTCTGAAGAAAAACAGGGGGGTCAGCTTCCTGGTAAGCCATCCACCCTGTTTGAACTATTTTTTGATATGCATAAGCACTTCTTTCACTTTGTTTCTTTCCTTTAAAATCCCCAGTCCGTCAAATATCTGCATTACATCTACCATCCCCTGATAGTAGGCTCTTTGTTCTTCTTGAAAATGAGCGTGATTCACTATATCCATATAATTTTCGAAAAATTCTCTGTGCTCTGCAGAAAGCTCAGCCAACACCGTTTCATATTCCCGATTCGCCTTTTTCAATGCTTTATCTGCATTTTCCGATTCGTTTGTGTGAACAGAATACTCTCGTTCTTCTGCTTCGCTTCTAAGTTCCTCCAATACCTCTGCTACTGTTTCAAATACTTCGTTCATTTTGTATCCACCTTTCCATATAAGTATTGCATTTTGCAGTCAGTATTATCAATCCCAAGATTACATCAAATAAATTTATTTTCTTATACTTCATCTTTAGAAGTATATTATCAACATTATTCCGTAAAATCAATCATGTAGCACTTCATCTTTAGAAAGTTGGTATTTGAATGAAGATTTACTGGAATAAAGAAAAAAATTCCAAAAACCTTATTGGACAACGTGTAAAAGAATTACGAACCGAAAAGCACATATCACAAAAAGCATTAGCTGAACAACTCCAGCTTGCCGGATATGAATTTAGTGATTTGACTGTATTACGCATTGAACAAGGGACACGCTTTGTACCGGATTATGAAGTAGTGGCTCTGGCAGAATTTTTTCATGTATCTTGTGAATATCTCTTGGGTATTAAAAATGAAAAATAAGCAGTGATCTGGACTATAACTTACAGACCACTGCTTAAATTTTTATTGAAGCGATACCCTACTCCCCATACAGTCTGTATGTAAATCGGTTTACTTGGATTATCTTCTATTTTTCCACGCAGGTTGCGGATATGGCTCATGACAATATTATAATCACCAAAATATGGCTCTTTCCAAACAATATTATATATTTTCTCCTTGCTAAATACCATTCCAGCATTTTGCGCTAACAGTAAAAGAATTTCAAATTCCGTAAAAGTAAATTCTATTTCTTTGTTTCCTTTTACCGCCAACCGTCTTTCAGCATTTATTGTTAATCCCTGAAATTCTAAGCATTTTTTTATGTTCTTATTTTCACATATTTTCATTTGCTTATTTTCTAATATGCTTAATATCTCGCTAATAACATCATCTTCACTATTTTCAAATGACAACAGCAACATTTTCCCCATAACTTTCCACCTCCTCAAATCTTACTTATGTAATAATTCAATTATTACATAAGTAAGATTTGCAGTCAACTATTTTTCCAAAATTGACATTTCAACAAATACAGAATATACTATTTTTATTACAGGCGTAAGATTTAAGGAGTGATTTACATGAAGAATTTACCACAAATTTCGGAAGCAGAATTTGAAGTTATGAAAATTGTATGGAAATATGCCCCCATTAACACCAATGAAATAACAGAAAAATTACTACAAACAACAAGCTGGAGTCCCAAAACTATCCAAACGCTCATTAAGCGTCTTGTGACCAAGGGTGTTCTCACTTATGAAAAACAAAGTCGTGTTTTTGTTTACACACCGTTAGTAAAAGAGTGTGAATATATTAGTCAAGAAAGTAATTCTTTCTTGAATCGCTACTATAATGGTGACATTACCTCTATGCTATCTGCATACATAGAAAACGATAAACTGTCTGAAACAGAAATTGAAACACTTCGCTCCCTTCTTTCCAAGAGTTCCAAAAAAGGAGGCGATTAACATGGCTAATTTCATGATACGCTTTTTATTATGCAATGTATTTATCAGCGGTATCGTTGGAATTCTTTTGATAGCCAAATGGGTATTCAGAAACAACTTGTCCAGCCGGATGCAGTATAATCTATGGTTGCTGTTACTCGGACTTTTAGCAGTGCCTTTTATCCCCTTCCGTCTAATTAGTTTTCCGCAAATTTTCTCATGGCTCAGTAGCGTAAGAAACTCTTCCGCTTCTCATGCCGATGTTGGTGCAAATAATGTTATGGATACCGGTTTATCTGGTACTACAAATTGGATGAATGACTTTGCCCTTTCTGTAAATAAAGACACGCCATCCGTTACCGGATACATTTTATTAGGTATATGGATTGTGGGAATGCTTGCGATGATGATATTGGTAATCAAATCTTCTCTTCGTTTACGCACAATAAAGAGATCTGCGCTCCCCCTTCAGAACCCAGAGGTTCGCAGACTGTATAACAAATGCTTGAATGAGATGAAAATAACAAGGAATATTCCTGTGTACAGTACCGCTTTTTTGAAATCACCTATTATCGTAGGATTTTTGAAGCCATGTATTTATCTGCCAATTCATTTAATCTCAGATTATCATGAATCTGATATGAGATATATGCTATTGCATGAACTGCAACACTACAGACATAAGGATGCCATTGCCAATTATCTTATGAACTTTGCCGGAGTGCTTTATTGGTTTAACCCCTTTGTCTGGTTTGCGCTAAGAGAAATGCGTAATGACAGAGAAGTTGCCTGTGACACTTCTGTTCTAAAAATGCTTGAAGAGGACGATTATGAGGATTACGGAAATACGCTGATCAACTTTATAGAAAAGGTCTCCTTTTCTCCTTTTCCTTTTGCCGCCAACCTTAGCGGAAACATGAAACAAATGAAGCGGCGCATTATCAACATTGCCTCTTATGAGAAACCAACGTTTTGCAAGAAATTAAAAGGCATGACTGCTTTTATACTGACCACAGTTCTAATAATGGGACTTACACCTTTTATTTCTACATATGCAGCGGACGAAAGTCGCTACCAATGGAAATCTTACTCAGAAAATATTTCATATGTAGATTTTTCTAAATACTTTGGAAAATACGAAGGAAGCTTTGTTTTATACGATCTTAGAAATGATGTCTGGAGCATACATGATATAGAACATGCTACGCTACGAGTTGCGCCGGATTCCACTTACAAGATATATGATGCTTTATTTGGATTGGAAGAAGGTGTCATTACACCAGAAGATTCCTTTATTGCATGGAATGGAGAAAACTATCCGTTTGAAGCATGGAACGCTGATCAGACCTTACAGTCTGCGATGACATCCTCTGTTAACTGGTATTTCCAATCAATAGACGAACAACTTGCATCCACTAACATTTACAACTATATTCAGCAAATCGGATATGGAAATGAAAATGTGAGTGGCGATCTCTCCACTTATTGGCTGGAATCCTCCTTAAAGATTTCCCCAGTGGAGCAAGTTGAACTTTTGATGAAACTGCAAAACAATAGCTTAGGTTTTTCTTCTGAAAATATCAATGCTGTAAAAGACTCCATCTGCCTTTCCTCTTCCAATACTGGAAAATTCTACGGAAAAACAGGAACCGGACGTGTAGGTGGACAAGATGTGAATGGCTGGTTTATCGGCTATATCGAAATCGTAAATAATACATACTTCTTTGCTACTAATATTGGAGCCGATAACAACGCTACCGGAAGTAATGCTGCTGAAATAACCATGTCTATATTATCTGACATGAATATCTGGACACAATAAAGTATCTCCTGTACAGCTAACTTTCTATTATCATGGAAAAAATTGGGTAAAGGCCAATACCACTGAACCTTTACCCAATTTATAATAATACTACTAATTTTGAGTTACCCCTCTATATTTCCATGTGCCTCCACCATCTTCTGATTCAAATACAATTCCATCGTTATCCCCTTTATCTGTTGTAACCATTATTATCAATGTTGTAGCACCTATTTGAGGCATATTTAAATAATCATAATCCTCTACTGTAAATCCATATTCTTTTGCAGATTCTGGTAATTCAGTAACCGTACTCATTGGCAATTTTATCTCACCAAATGATCTTCCTCCATCTTTTGTAATATATAGTGTAGAATGAGACTGAGATGCACCTGCAAGTCCTGCAATTCCAAAATTATCATCCAAAAACATCACCCCTTCAGCAACGCCTGCTTGATTATCAAAAGGATCTTCGTTAATTCGCTCCCAAGTATCACCGCCATCAGCAGTCCGTTCCATAACGTAAAATCTACTTCCAGCAGCCGCATCTACTACCACTAAACGCCATCCATTCTGTTCATCCAAAAAGAAATACATGGTTCCATTACTTTCATCCATTGTCCAGCTTTCTGCTTTTTTCGCTTTATCTACCTGCTCTGTAATATTTTTTTGATTTGATTCTCCCAGATCAATGCTATCAGGCTTCGTGGTATATTCAACAGATGTATCATTTTCTTGCTCTGCAACTTCTGTATCAGGCAACTGTTTCATATCTACCGTACCATCAAAATTCAAAATAATCTGCTCATCAAATTGTTCTTCTCCTGATAGAATCACTTTTACATAGTTCTCATACCATGTAACTATCCAACAATTACTTGTGATACTTCCACCATCATTTCGCAATTCAAAATCGGCTTGAGCTATCTTATCTTTTTCTTCCATAAGAACTAATCTTCCACTTGCCGAACCAAATGGGAATTTTGGTTCTCCAATTGCTTGAAGTACTAATTCGTGTTTTCCATCTGGCGAAACAGATGTATCGCAAGTTGTCTTCTTGTAATTTGCCGTATACGAGATAAAAAATACAAAAACTATAACCCCTACAAGAATTGAACCTATGATACATAGCATAATTTTCAAAAAATTTTTCATAATTATAAGACCCCTTTTATTGAGCTGTCTGCTTCAACACATCCTCAACTGCTTCAAATGCCTTTTTTGCAAAATTAATCTTTGTATCGCATATTAACTCGCCATTGTCAGTTATTTTTACCTCAGCAATGATACGGTCATTATCTTCTACCTGTTCTGTACTACCACCAATTGTCATCCAAATGATTTCCACATTCTCTGGTGTTATTTCTCCTGAAATTCCTACTGAAAATTGCGTCCCTTCAAAAAAAGCTGATTCTGATTCCGCATATACAACTATCTGATTCTCCTGCCTATAAACCTTTATGGAATTATACCCTTCTTCTGAACAAACAAGCAATTCATTGTTATTTACAGGAATCGAAAGCATTTCTCCTTTCTCATTGTCGTTATTCTTAACGATAAGCATTGTGCATCCTAAAAGTATCAACATCACAACTATAATAATTATTATTTTTTTCCTCATGTTTTTTCCTTCCTTATTTTGTATCTATGCTCCTTACTACATTACCCTTTACAAATACGGTATTGATAGGCAGGTATCTCCTCAATTCCATTATTAAGGATTTCATTTCCCAAATATTGAAAGCTACCATCATCAGCAAACTTTACTATAAGTTCATGGGTTATAACCGCATCATCACAAATGACCATATCACAAACCGCTTCAACTGTTAATGAGATTGTCCCATCCTCATTTTCTTTGATATTGACAAGCTCCGGCAGAGACGTTCCAAAGAAAGTAGGCGCATAATTGAGACACCCAAGTCGTGCCCAATAATATGTCTGGTTTTTCTCATCAAATTCTGCATACTCCCGTATTTGCTCTGCTGTTACTGGAAGATATTCCATGATCAAACTCTCAAATTCTTCTTTTGGTATTCCATTTGGATAATCCTCGGCATCAAACGCCTTGTGATATTTCATGGCAAACAGATATTCATACATTCCATTATAATCCAGTTTTTCCATATGGTCAGTATCCCAATTCGAGCATAAAAGATTATTTCCCTGATACCCCAGACCTTGTACACATTTTTCTGACATTTCCCTTTGTTCCTTAGTCATTGGTT
The DNA here is from genome assembly GCF_014287515.2 of Roseburia rectibacter. Classification (NCBI taxonomy): domain Bacteria; kingdom Bacillati; phylum Bacillota; class Clostridia; order Lachnospirales; family Lachnospiraceae; genus Roseburia; species Roseburia rectibacter. The sequence continues at coordinate 1,444,712 of NZ_CP092473.1, read as the reverse complement.
TTATTCTTACCAAACAACTTCCATCAACAATCTCGGTAACTTCCGGTGGTTCTGGAACACATAACTCATACCCAAACCATCCTTTCTCTGTATACTTCCACTCTTTTATCCTTGCATAAGATATATAGGACATTCCGTAGGTATCATTGCTGTTCCATGTAGCACATGCACTTATTAAATACATATCTTTTCCATCAAAAATAAATTTATCTCTGCCAATGCCTCCGTCCGAATGTAACTCATAAAGCACTACCGAACCTTCCTTCTCGTCCTGACAGTTTTTAAGAAAAGCTTCAACTCTTTTATAATTTTCCATTGCTGCATATGCTTTCATCGTTGTAACCGGATATCCTTTTTCTTTTATGCGATCCTGCATTTTATAGATTGTCTTATCATCCAGAACTGGATTGACTGCATCCCCTTTATCTGCCAGAATATAAATATCAGAAATAAGCACTAAAACCTTTTTACACTCATCCTCTGCTTCTTTTCTTTCTGTCTCATTTATTGGAAGGTCATAACCTTTTTCCCACTGTTCTGTAATATCTTCTTTGTTGTTCTCATTTTCTTCCGAAAAATCAACCTCTCTACTATCCATCAACTGACTGTCCAATGTCCTACCTCGTCTTATACATCCACATAATAAACAACTGATCAGCACAATGAACCAAATACGCTTTTTCATAAATATCGTCCTTTCCTTCCAGCCACATTAAGGATTCATTCTTGCTATGACTGGCAATTCCAATTCTTTTTGTTCAATAGAATTGGCTAAATATCTAAAAGTTCCATCTTCAAATGGCTGAACCACAATTCGATTTGTAAATGCGCAGTCGGAATTATAATCTGCCCATACTCCATCTACAATCAGAGTAATCGTTCCATCAGAGTTTTCCGTATAATCAACCACTTCTCCAAACGGTGGATATGGGCTGGCAGAAATCATGTCATATTCATAGCTATTACTTTTTACGTTATATTTACAATATTTTCTTAGTTGTTCCGTGGATACCGGGAAATATGTAGTCATTATTTTCTCGTATTCTTCTGCTGGAATCCCCCCATTGTCCGTTTTTAAATTTTTCCCTGTATAAATTCGATAAATATCCTCAAACATGCAAGGCATCAATATATCTTCCACATTGCTGCTATCCCAGTTTACAACCAGCATATTATAATTTACATAACTAAGACCAGCTATATATTTTTCTGTAAGTTCTCTGCATTTTTCTGGAAGTAACTTTACTCTCCAATATTCTCTCAATCCTGCATGCGCAACTGGATTTTCAAACGTATAAATAAAATATCCTTTTTCAGTAAATTTAATTTCTGACAAATCACTTACCGAAGTTCCAAGTATCTCTGGTTCTCCGCCCTCTCTCCATCGAATACCTACATAGTAACTTTGCAACTTTTCATTTCGATAGACAAATGTCTGTGCGCCAAGCAATCCATCAGCTTGAACCACAAATACTGTTATCAATGTATCCTGACCAATAAGATAACTTTTATAGAAATTTTGCAATTTATCATAATTTTGCATCTCTACATTTTCTTTAACGCATACATATCCACTTTTTCCAAGTATTTTTATAACCTGTTCTCCCTGTTCATTTGTAAAACCATCAATTCCAGAAGCATAGGCAGGTACATCATCTATAATTACAATATCCTTATATACCACCTTCACCAGTTCTGCCGCAGTTAGTGCTTCATTTTGGATATTTTTGCTCTCTTCTTCAGACAGTAAACTTTTTGATTGTGGAATAATCCAATACGGCGAATTATCTTCATTTTCCCTCTCGTAATCAGACTCCTCCTGCCAAAACTCTATATCTGATATCTGTACTGGCTTTTCCCATGTTTCCTCTGCTGATGATTTTCTCACGTTCTTCTCAAAAAAGATTCCTACACTTACAATCATCACCAAGAGGATAACAAAAATGATTCCAAACTTTTTTATAAACCATTTTATATCTTCCATTACTGTCCTCCATATATATCATTCCATTCATCTTCGGTTAAGCGTGGCGTATGCCATGTAATGTTGTTATTTTCTTCCTCTGAAACAATGTAATTTGATACATACTGTACTCTACCATCAGATAACAGTCTGACCGTAACATCATGCATATATACATCAGAATCTCCTGCATACGGATATACTACATGAACATTGAGCGTAATCGTTCCATCCGAATGTTCCGTATACCCAACCACCTCGGAATATGGATATTCTGGATACTCTATCTCATAAAATCCTCTTGGTTTATATTCGTATGTTTGAGTTTGATAATCGTAAATAGTTTTTTTCTGCAATTTATCACTGTCGATATTAAAATATTCCATAATTACATTTTCAAACTCTGTTTTAGGAATATGATAAACTGCACCTATGCCTAAGTTATCATCTGCTACATATGGAAATTTTTCATTATGCAACTTTGGATACAACAAATCAAACATGTCATAGAAATTCAGTTCTCCAAAATCATCCTCATTCCAATCCACTAAAAACATATTATTTAACTCATATCCTATTGGCAAAAGATATTTTTCATTTAATTCCCGACACTTTGCATCCAATGGCAGTATACGAAATGCTACATGCTCTTCTGCAGAACTTAATGTTAATACATACAATTCTTCTGAAAAATAAGTTCCAGAAAACATCAGATATCCATCATCGGTATATCTCCAATAATCGGTTTGATATTCACCCTCATCTTCACTTTTCATAATTCCATCTTTATATCCGTAGTAACATCTTTTCACATGAACCACTCCATTTTCTGTCTGTAAATGATAGACTGAAAATCCTCCCAAACTACTCACTTGGATAATTGTCACTTCTGCTTCTTTCTGGTTCTCTACCGAATCACAAAAATCCATCACACTTTGCATTTGTGTCATATCAACTCGATTTTCACAATCAACCGCTGCATATCCACATTCCCCGAATCTTTTTATGACTTTACATACGGTTTCCATATCCGTTAGTTCATTGTTTTTTGCAGCTTCCACATAAATATCTATCGGAATGTTTATAAAATTGTCATCTATTTTTCTCTCATCGACAATTTCAACAGATTCAGAAGCTACTGGTTCTTCTGTATTCCCTTTACATCCCGAAATTTCCATCAAAAATCCTATACTAATTATCAGACAACCACTTTTCAAGAACCTGACTATCTTTTTTGACAACATAACCACTTCCACCTCTTCCCTTTACATCTTCTACCATACTAATAATCATAATAGGACGATCCATATTTTCATCCGTTGTAAAAACAGAAAACCATCCCAATTCCGTTCCTGTTGTATCTTCTTTTGACGCTTTGATTTCTGCAGTTCCTGTTTTTCCAGCCAATGTAATATCCGTTCTGCATGCTGCATAGCCAGTACCATGAGGATTGTTTATGACTTCTTTTGTATCCTCCAAAACCATCTGTGCTGCATCCTTTGTAAATGCCGCTGTGATCCAAACGTTCGGTATCGCATCTTCCTTATATGTAAGATATGGTTTTATCATATTTCCTTCATTGCAAAATGCAGAATATATACAAGCCATATGCAAAGGATTTACAAGAATCTGACCTTGTCCATACCCACTATCAGCCAACTGTATCTCTTTCTCAATTTTATCTGTGTTAGAAAACTGCGATTTCGCCACTTTAATATCAAACGGAAGTTCTTCATTGAATCCCAATTTTGTCAATGAACTTTCCATATCTCCTTCACCAATTTTTAATGCCGCCTTGGCAAAATAAATATTGTCTGAATATATCAAAGCATTTTTTAAAATAACTGGCTCATAGGCATGAAGCGTCGTTACATGATAAGACCCCCATGATGAATCTTTCTGCCAGCTCAAACCTTCATTTCCATAATCCTCGTTAGGATTAATCGCCCCCGTTGTTAATCCAATAGCAGCTATGATTGGCTTAAACGTAGAGCCTGGACACCAGACCTGTCGAAAACGATTATACATAGGTTTGTTCTCATCTTCATTCAGCGCATTCCACTTTTCACTTGACATGCCCCTAATAAAATCGTTGTTATCATATGAAGGTGTACTGACTAAAGCCAATACTTCTCCCGTATACTGATTCATAGCAACTGAACAGCTCTTATCATCTTTAAATTGTTCATATAATTCTTTTTGCAAATTCGAATCTATCGTTAGTTTTATATCTTTTCCATTTTCTACAATCGTGCTTACTATGATTTTTTTCTTATTGCCATTTGAATCAACAATAGTAATAGAACACCCATTCTGTCCCTTTAATTCTTTTTCAAATAATCCTTCCATTCCACTTTTTCCAATCACACTGTTCGATGTATATCCCTCCCCTGCGTGTTCTTCTAAATCTTCTGCTGTAACGTTTTGAACATATCCCACTAAATGTGCAGCAGCCTCCCCCAGTGGGTATTCCCTTACAGTGATATCTAAAATTTTCACACCTGGAATCTCTAATAATTTCTCCTGTCTGTCTTTCTCTGCCAATGTTTCCTGATCTGGCTCAATCGACATCAGTTTTAATTCATTCACCTTTGGAACTGTTTTTAATGGTACAAATGAATCATCTTTTACCCATTTTGCTGCTAATTTTTTTTCTATATCTTCTGTTTTCATTTCCAATAATTCTGCCAACTGGCTGATAGCATCATTCTTATTCTCTAATTCTCCGGGAACTACGTCTATAGAAGAAGCCACTCCCTCGCCTGCAAGCAAGTGACCATTTCGGTCTATAATCTGCCCTCTCTTAGCACTTGTTGAAGACACTTTTACTTTATCTGTGGAATCCAGTTCTGGAAATATCAAAGAATCATTCCATATCAGCTTATATTTGCCTTTTTCCAGTATAAATGATGCCTTATTTTCAAAAGTTACGTTTCCTGCAACAGTATCCATAGATGTTTCATAACAGATCTCTTTTTGTTCTTTATCATAAGATGTGATATGAACTTTCATATTATCTACATCAATTCCCTCATAAATAGCAGAATTACGTTTTACAAAATCTTCCTGACTGATATTCCCAGATATTCCTGCATCAATCATTTCATACATTTGTTCATATTCTCGATTTGAAATATGAGCCATATATGTTTTAAGAACCTTCTCCGGTGATACATCAGGTACACTTTCATACCATACAAAAAAGGCAACCACAGCTGTAATCAAACATTAATTCACGAGCCATATAATGTATATCCTGCTTTTTTTCTTTTTTTTCGTCATAGCATCTCCTTTTCTTACGGTTGTAAGATTTCAATTCAAAAATTTTTCCCATTGTATTTCAAAAATTTGAATCTATAAATTCTATCAAATTTCCTATGTTAATTATAATAATCATCTGGATCACCATATTTCAAAACTGCCTCCTGCAATTCATCATCACTTAACGTTCTCATGATTAACCAGTTTTCTTCATACATATAATGCGGATATCTAAATCTGGTTCTTACAAATGTATTATTCACATATAAAGCGATATGTTCATCATATTGCTCTACTTTTTCATCAAACTTAAAACTATATATCAACCAATTCCATGCGAGAAACAAAACAAGACAAAGAGTACCGGAAACGGTTACTATCGTCATCATCATTTTGACTACACCATGAAAACTCTTTTTAATCCGCCTTCCTAACAGACATGCCACTGTTATCAATGCTACCTGCCAAAACACGCATAACATCAAAGCAATCATAATTGCTCTCTGCGGTATATAACATCTCCCGTCCCCCAGCAGCAATTTCTCAACTAAAAAGAAGATAATTGTAATCATGCCCATCATACCAAGTACAAGTATCAATATATAGTTCCATATTTTTCTCTGTATTTTCATGCCCCTTCCTCCATTCCATTTTAAAATTTGAAATTGATATCACCTCATATCTTACGCGTGTAAGATTTAAACGTCAAGTCTTTATTTACTTTTTCTAAACTAATAAAACATCCGGCACACCCTCCAGGAGTGCCAAAAACAACCTTAGCAAGCACTGCCTGTGTCATGACACAGGCGAAATCCCCCACACTTTCCTATCGTCTGTGTGGTCGAATTTCCATAGGGAAGTATCCCTAACCCTCTCTCGATTTTTCTTCGGTTATTCTTCATTTTACCGTCGAAATGCATTGACCTTTCTTACCGTTTTTGCTACAATTTGCTATGGGTAATTACACCCAAAATTGAATAAAACACGAAACAGACTGTTGTAAAAATCGAACATTTTACAGCAGTTTTTTTGTACCCAAATTTAGAAAGGACATGGCACAATGGCAAACCGAAACCGCACTAATCCGGTGCAATTTTATCTCAGTAATGATGAACAATACATTCTCAATACCAAGTTCAAAGCATCCGGCATGAAAAGCATGTCAGCCTTTTTACGCAAACTGATTTTATATGGATATGTGTATGATGTCGATTACAGTTATCTGCGAAATTATAATACAGAGCTTGGACGAATCAGCTCAAGTCTGAATCAGATTGCAAAGCGGGTAAACAGTACCGGAAACATCTATCAGGACGATATGAATGAAGTAAAGGAGTTGATGAATAAAGTATGGCATACACAAAAATCCATGCTATCAAAGCAACCGTTGATAAAGCAATAGATTACATCTGCAATCCCGACAAAACAGATGAGCAAATCTATGTTTCATCTTATGCGTGTGCGCCAGAAACAGCAGCGATTGACTTTAAGTACACCCTTGACCATTGCAGGGAGAACAGTCCTAACAAAGCCTATCATCTGATACAGGCTTTTGCTCCGGGAGAAGTCAGTTATGAGGAAGCTCACCGCATTGGAAAAGAACTTGCTGACAAAGTTTTAGAAGGGAAATATTCGTATGTTCTCACCACACACATTGATAAAGGACATATTCATAATCACATCATATTTTGTGCTGCTGATAACATCGAGCATAACAAATATCACGACTGCAAACAGTCGTATTACCACATTCGGAAACTAAGTGATGAACTATGCAAAGAGCATAACCTTTCCATCATCATTCCGGGTGGTGAACGTGGTAAAAAATATAAAGAATGGCAGTCTGAGCAGAATGGCTCTACTTGGAAAACCCAGCTTAGAAGAGACATCAATTTTTGCATCAAGTCAGCTTCCACATACGAAGATTTCTTACTTTTAATGAGAGCCAAAGGATATGAAATTAAAGGGGAATCTTTTGAAGAAAGTGCTGCCAAATACATCTCTTTCCGTCCTCTGGATAAAGAACGTTTTGTCCGTGGCAGTATGAAATCGCTTGGTAAGGAATACACAAAGGAACGTATCCGGGAACGCATCGAAATGAAGCGTGAGCGAAAATCTGTCATTCCGAAAAAAGACTACTCTGCCCGCAGGCTCATTGATACCTCGGATGAAAAATTCCAAAGCAGTCCCGGACTCCAGCAATGGGCAACTATCGAGAATTTGAAGATTGCTGCACAAAGCTATAATGAAGTTGGTTCTCTCTCCGATCTGAAGCATCAGATTACTGTGAAAACCGAAGCGGGAAAATCTGCCAAACAGAGCGTTGTGAAACTGGAACACCGCATGAAAGACCCTGCAGAAATCATCAAATATGCCGAGCAGTACAAAACCAACCGCTCCTATCACATCGCCTACAAAAAGTCAAAGAACCCAGACGCATATTTCCGCCGATACGAAAGCCAGCTCATTCTATATGGCGGTGCACGACGTGTACTTGAGCAGACTGGGATAAACTTAAAAGGATTGAATGTTGATAAGCTAAAAGCAGAATATCAGGAACTGATGAAACAGAAAAATGAACTGACTTCCACCTATAAAGATTGTGAAAAAGAGGTTCAATCATTAAACCGAAAACTGGAAAATTTGAGCCAATACATCGGTCAGACACAGCCCGATTTTACCTCAGAACAGTCTAGGAAAAAGAATAATCCCATCTTGTAGCTTGTTAATGTTAAACCCATGTATTATACTTAATTTATTATTACAAATGTTTAGGAGAGACTATGGCAAATACAGATTATAAATCACCCGATGCTTTAATGCGGCATCTTAGGGATAATGGAATTTCCATCTCAGGGAGTTCACAAAAGCAACAACTAATCAATACCGGATATTTTCACGGATATAAAGGATACCGTTTTTTTGTATCTTCCTCTAACAGACTTCCATTCACTTCATATAATGAGATTAACGCAACCATACAATATGATACAAAATTAAAATCTCTTTTATATGGAAAAATGATGTTTATAGAAACTGCTCTAAAAAATATTGCTTTGAACACCATTATGTCAGAAATTGATTCCAGCAGTATCTATGATATGTACGATAAGGCAATCAGCAGCTACAAGAATGCTCCTGCCGGAACTCGTGAGGATATAAAGAAGAAATACCAGAACAACAAACTAAATCTTCAAGGCTCCATACAAAATGCCATTGCTGCTGCATACCGAAAAGAGAATCCGAAAATCACTCATTTTTATAATAATGTCAATTACAATGAAGTTCCTTTATGGGCAATATTTGAAATTCTCACTATGGGCGATTTTGGATATTTGCTTTCATGCCTGACCATTGATATGCGTGAAAAAGTATCCCGTGCAATCGGCATCAATCTATCAAGTGATACTTACCGGGAATTACTTTATAAATATGTATATGCCTTAAAAGATTTAAGAAATGCCATTGCTCACAACGATGTGGTATATGATACCCGTTTCAAAAAAATGGACCCTTCAAGACCAATGAAACAATGCCTGATTTTAGAAATGGGGATGCCATACATAAATTTCAAAACAATCGGCGATTACATCATCCTTATCTGTTACTACTTAAAATTACTGAAAGTCTCTAAAACAGAGATCAAATCATTCATCCGTGAATTTGAAAAGATTACAAGAGAATACGAATCTTCTGTAAACCCGAATGTTTCAGCTATTTCGATTCATCCTGATTTGTTCTCTCGCTTAAACATCTTAAAAAATTCCATATAATGCTTGCATATTTTACCTGCCTATAGTATATTATAGATAGCAATTGGGGTATGTGTTTGCGGACACATACTTGGAGGAGTCGGAGTGATCCGGCTCCTCTTTAATTTTTAATAAAAAAACGGTAGTCAAAAGGTGCACCTAATGACTACCATATTTTTATTCTGCCGCTTCCAACACTAATCCGGCATATTCTTCATCACCTATGCTTTCCAGTTTTCCTGCCACACGCATCGACAATTCTAAAAGTTCATCATCGTCGATATGTTTCATTGCCTTATGAATGCCCTCTATAACCTTTGCCCTGCTGTCACTATGGAAAATACATATCAAATTGGTTTCTTCAACTGTAAATGGATTATTCATATTCTTACATCTCCCTGTGTGTATTCTTTGATTTTTCCTGCTCTTTGGAATCTTTCTTGCCCTGTGCCACTTCCTTCTGCTTAGCTGCCAGACGCTCCTTTAAGGAAGTACGAACCTGCGGCTTTTCCGCCTGTTCTTTCATTTCTTCCTCACGATTGAATTTCTCCACACCATTGTTGAGCCTGTCATCAATCATGTTATAATTCTGCTCCTCCAACTCCTCGATCTTGGCAAGCGGCTTATATTCTGCCAGCTTAGCAATCAGCTCTTTTGCCTGTCTTTCGCTGTCCTCGTCAATTCCCTCATCAATAGATGTCTGCAAAAAAATCTGTAATGGCTTCACATTACCGCTTTTTATATCATTTGCAATCATTTGAACCTGTGCTTCCCTGTCCGGTACCGAGTCTCTATATTCAAAAGTGTCAATATCATAGGATAACTGATCAAGTTCTGCCGCAAGCGTCTGTATCTTCGTTTCTTTTGTCTCCCGGTCATTGACCTCTTTCTCCGGATATGCCGCAATCAGTTTTTTAAGTGCATCCTGCACTGTGGGAGTATCCCGAAGCTCTGGTGTGTAATTCAGAAAATCCACATCTATGCAATTCCCTCTGACAATATCTGCTTCCTCATCTTCCCATTCTTCTGTACCATCAATGTGCATATTTACACCAATAGAAGGAATCCCATGCATACGGGAAGGATCAATGGCATTGTAAAGTTTCATAGCTTCCTCTATCGTTTCAATGCCCTCATGGTATTCACCCATATTGTGAAATTCTCCACACTCAGCAACCGTAAATGTAATATGGACTGTCTCTGGTTCAATTATAGGCTCTTTTTCCAGTTCAGAAAGCACTTTTTCTTCTGATACAAGTGCGTTTTGTTCCTGCACCAATTCTCTCCCCTGCGTGACAAGCTGATTGTTGATCTGTTCCTGCTGTGCCTTCTCCTGCAGATAGGTTTCCACTTCTGGCAGATAAGTCTCCAATGTTCCGGTTCTGCTCTCTGTAATCGGGTTAATATCTACCTGTATGCCTGCAATATAAATGCTGTCCTCATGTAGCATATTGAAAAAGTCATCTTCTCTGGTTGAGCCTGTGTATTCCACAACTACATCCAAATCCGAATTTTCCTGCTCAATACCTCTGCATCGGCTTCCGGATACCACCACATCAACAATCTGTGCATCCAGTCCATACTCGTCTATCTGCGACTGTACATAGGCATATACCGTTTTTTCTATATCGTCCGCACTCTGTCCGTCCAGACTATGAAACAATTCTTCTGTCTTTGCCCGGAAATCTGCAACCACATCCGGATTGTTCTCCTTAAATTCTGCCTGCTTCGCTTCCAAGTCCGCCTGTTCTACTTCCTCCGCTTTTTCTGAAAGCTCCTCATAATCTACAATCTCGACCTCAGAACCCGCATATACTTCTCCCTGCAAATATTCGTCACGATAATACTGCTCTGTAACCGCTGAAAAGCGTGGTTCCTTCAAGTCTGCGATTACCATATCCATTGCTCTTTGAATCGTAATATCCGGATTATCATAAACACCACCATCGAGTAAATGATACTGCTCATTCAGAATGGAGTAATCGTATCCCTCATCACATTCATGCATAAGGATATAGCGGTCTGCGATATGTACCGCAAGCTCTGTCTGTATTTCGTTCTCCTTACCTTCCAATGTCAGCATAAACTTCGGCAGTTCCGTAAATCCAAAAGAATCAACAAAGTGTGCGCTGTTCTCGCCATCCTCATGCAGTACTACAATATCACTGACCGAAAGAGAGTGTGCCTTATAATCTGCCGGGTGATCAATATTGAACTTTGTATAGATTGCTTCCAATGTTTCCGATTGTGTCTGTCCCTGCAATTCTGCAAGTTCTCCCATATACACGAGCTTATAATTCTCCGGTGATACAGCATCAAAATTGTCCTTGATTATTCCCATACGCTTCAGGCTTTCCGTTCCCTCAAAACGAAACTTATCCAGTTTAGGATCATCATTTAACTGATAAATGCCATATTTATCGGTATTTCCATACAAGAGCTGTGCTTCCCTGTTGGAATCACTCTCTGTAATTTCTTCCTGCATCATCTGGAGCTTTCGTTCATTCAGCCAGTCCCCTTTTTCAATACCGCACATCCCGTCATGTTTCTCAATCTGTTTTCTGTCGGATACAGTAGTCTCTGATCCGTCCGTATGCAGAAGATACACAGGCAGATCATGGTCAAATAGTTCTATTGCCCTTTCCTGTGTCAGAGGAAACATTTCATTCCATGTATAGCCATATTCCTGCATTTCGTATATACTGATCATGCTATCCGGAAGTGCGTCGATTTCTGCCTGTGCATCAATCATTGCTAATGCAACATCCTGATTTCCATCCACTTCCTGTGCATATATATGTTCTGCAAGCTCCCTTGTTTTCTCCACATTCCCCAGCTTGTACGCATAATTTACAATCAAATTTCTTTCATCATCGGAAAAAGTTGGCTGTCCATGCTCCAACCGGTTAATGATATGCTCTGCCTGTTGAATGACAGACAATTCCTCTGCATCCGTCAGACCTGCATTAAAATCGTATTCATAATCCCAAAAGTCCGGCATATTTCCATTTAATTCCTTACTACTGGACGCAAGTAACGTGATTTCCGCTCCCTGTTTTTCCATATATGAAAGGTAATTGCCATCCCATTCTTTTTCATCAAGAAAAGCCATATCTTTGAGCATTTTTCTGACATCATCCCTCAACATATTTGTGATTTTCAAAACCTCCCATTCGCTTTCAAAAATTGAAGCGAACTTAACAACCACATCATCGGCATTGATCGGCTCCATTGCCTTATCATAGACCGCCTTTCTCTCCTTCATATCAATCAGCTCATCTGTATCTGTGTTATAACGCACATCCAGATGATACTCTCCGTACTCTCTGGAATCCTGATTGCCGATTTCCGTTGTCCATGCACCCCTGCTTTCCAAATATGCCTGTATGCTCAACTTGTCATCGTCTGTCATTTCTGACAATGCCTGCATCAGTTCCGGTCTGTCCATGCCATATACATCAAGCAGACTGAACTCTGAAAGGTCAGTATTCTGTATGAGGAGAATACTTTCCTTTGTCTGTTCCTGTGATACTTCCCTGTTCCTTTGTAATTCCTGTAATTGTTCCTCTATCCCGGTAATCAACTCCGAAGCTGTCCTCCGTATCGTATCTATGGAAGCTCTCAGTTCCTTGGTATCTCTGCCACTGCTCCATCCGGCAATATATCCAAAGGAATAATCGGAAGTGTCCACTCCAAAATGCTGACATACTGTATAAGCTATGCTCTCAGCTTCCACTTCTTTGGTATTGCGGTCTTTTTTCATCTGCTCATCCTGCTCCACTTCCTTGCTATGCAGCTTGGAGTGAGCCACCTCATGGATCATGGTCTTTAAGGTCTGGCCCTCGCTCATGTTTTCCTGCACCGCAATCCGCTTTGCTTCCCTGTCATAGTAGCCTTTGGAATCTCCGGCTATCTCCTCCAGTTCAATCGGTACTGGTGAAATGGCTTCTACTGCACGAATCATATCCTGATACCCTTCCACATCTGAAAGAAGCTCCTTTGCCGCAAGTTCCGGTATCGGCTTTCCGTCTGTCTGCGCCACATCAAAAACGGATACTGCCCGGAATGCCGGAATTGTTATCTCGACTTCTTCTTTCTGCGGATTTCCGTCCTTATCAAGTAAAAGTTCTTGTGTGACCGGATCAATCTTGTCCCTCTCCTCTTTGATTTTATAGGGTGCTGGGGCAAGGATACGAATACCCTTTTCCCCCTTCTTAACGTGCCTGTCAAAATTCTTCTGCCAAGCCTTGAATCCGGCCACTAACGTAGCGTCTGGCTTTTGCATCGCAATTAACATAGTATTGTTAAAGCTGTAATTATGGAATTTTGACATGGTATTCAGATAAGTCTTGTACTTCTCGCTTTCAAAAAGCTCCTTGATACCCTGCTCTAGCTTCTCCGTTATTTCCTGTACTTTCTGTTTTTCTGTTTTAGATTCTGCCATAGTATTTCCTCCATCTGCTTATTTTTTGCATGACAAAAGGCAGCCATTATTGACTGCCTTTGCATAACTACGATATTCACTTATAAACCTTTATCATTACTGCCCGTATTCGTTTTGATTTCTGCAATGTACTCCTGTCTCCTTTCTGCACCTGTCACTGTAAATGTTTTTACAAATAAAAAAGACAACCAAGATTTTGTTTCTTAATTGCCTGTTTCTATGCTATTAAATTTTTATTGAACCGATAACCAACTCCCCAAACAGTCTGTATATAGCTTGGCTTGCTAGTATAATATTCTTTTAATAACTCGACTATATTCAGAACCTGTGCTATAATGTCCTTATAAAGATTTTGGAGGGCATTTGCATGGGCAAAAGAGCATCATCAATCGAACTCAGCAATGAAGAAAGAGAATATCTGGAACGTCAGACTCGTGCCAGAACAATTCAGGCTCAAACAGTTACAAGAGCGCGCATTCTATTATTACGTGCGGATTCCGTATCAATAGATGCGATTGCTGATAAAGTGGGGATCAACCGCTGCAGCGTCATGCTTTGCCTGAAAAAGTTTAAAGAAGGAGGCATTGAAAATGCACTCTTTGATGCCCCTGGTCGTGGCAGGAATGCAGAGATTACAGACGAAGAAAAAGCCTGGATCATTAACATTGCATGCCAGAAGCCAATTGATTTTGGATATGCTGCTGAAACATGGACGTATGCAAAGCTAACCTCACATATCAATAAAACTGCTGAAGCAGCTGGATACACAAGACTATCCACCATTCATAAAAGTACAGTACATACAATTCTTGACGAGGCAGATATAAAGCCACATAAAATAACTTATTATTGTGAGAACAGGGATCCTAATTTTGATTCCAAAATGCATAATGTCCTGCTTGTGTATAAGCAGCTTGAAATGCAGTTTGATGAATCTGGAAAGCTCATTATATCTGAAGATACACCTATACATGTGCTGTCTTATGATGAAAAGCCAGGAATACAGGCTATTGCAACAACATCAGATGATTTAATGCCGAACGAAAAGCATCCGACCATCAATAGAGATTACGAATATAAACGTTTGGGGACTCTTTCATTATTAGCTGCAATTGATCTTCAAACAGGAGAAGCGATTCCTCTTGTAAGAGACAAGTACAGCAGCACGGAATACATTGAATTTTTGAAGCTGTTAGATGATAAGTATCCAAAGGGAGACAAGCTTCGCATCGTACTCGATAATCTTAAAGTTCATACATCAGAGGCGACCAGAAAATACCTGGCAACTGTACCGGGAAGATTCGAATTTGTATTCACTCCCAAACATGGATCATGGCTCAATATGGTTGAAAGTTTCTTTAGCAAGATGACTCGTCAGATGCTCAGAGGTATCCGTGTTAAATCTAAGGAGGAACTTACTAATCGTATCTACAGATATTTTGTAGAAATAAACGAAGAGCCGATTGTGTTCCATTGGAAATATAATCTCGATGATATTGATGTATCGGAAGAAATCATTGTTGATACACTGTCTGTCAAAAAGTCGAGTTAATTAAAGGATGAAATACTAGAAGAACTGAAGATAAAACTATGGGATTATGTAAACTGGTATAATCATCACCGTATACATTCCTCCCTAGGGTATCAAACGCCTGTACAATATCGGGAAAATAACCTAAAAAAATTTGTCTGAAAAAGTGTTGACAATCCAAATATCCACATCTTTGTATTTACATAACGTGCTTATTATTTCTCTCACATCATTTCTCACTCTTCCATACAAAATTTTCTTTCTGTATTTCGGAATAAATACAATGTGATATTGGCATTTCCATTTTGTGTGTGATAAACTTTTATTGTCCATATGGACCACCTCCTGTGATTAAGTTTGGCTTGCGACACCATTCTTAATATATCACAGGAGGTTTTTTATTGATATCCTCACCGCTTCCAGCTATTCCATTCTCCCCAGCATAGCTGGGGGATTAGACTTTTCATTTACCTCCATTTACAGCTTGTGCTGTCTTCGCAACAGGAACATATACTGCTTTGTACCAATCGCTATAAGTCGCATCCGTAGTGGTATCTCCGGTTCTTGATTTAACAAGGCCATCTTCTCTTAGATCTGCTGTAAGAGATAATATTTCGGTTCCCGGTTCAATCGTATCCTCTTTGGTTTCCGATTCAATAGAAGGACGAGATTCTGCCCATTGAAATATCCTCATGCAACCATAAATAATAGACAGCATTTTATATCACAATACCATTACAATGATCAATCTCATGCTGAATTATCTGTGCCGTCCAGCCGGAATATTTCCCATGCTGCTTTTTAAAGCTCTGATCAAGGTAATCCACCTCAATCTCCTGATATCTGGTGCAAGGACGAGCACCTTCCAGAGACAGGCATCCTTCCTCTGTCTGAAATGCTTCGGATTTCTTTGTGATTACCGGATTAATCATTGCAAATTGAAATGGTCCTGCTGCCACAACAATAATATTCTTCTTAACACCTATCATGTTTGCAGCCATGCCTACGCAATGGTCAAGATTGGCTCTAAGTGTATCAATCAGATCTGTTACCACCTGCTTATCTGCCTCTGTTGCATCCACCGACTTCTGTGCAAGAAACAATGGGTCTTTTACTATTTTCTTTACCATTAGTTCCATCCTTTCCAGATATCCGGCTGATAACCTAATGTCGACTGCTTTCCATTCCTTACTGCCGGAGTTTTAATTACCTGCGGATTCTCAAGCACTTTTTCCAGCTTATCTTCGTCCGTAGTATATTTAATAAGTGCAAGCAAATCCTTGTCTTTGCCATCCCAGTTGATCATATTCTCCAGACCACCATTTACCTGTGCAACAGAGTTAAATTCACCTTTGCTCATTCCTTTTTCTTTCATGTCAATGAACTGATACTTGATGCCACGCTCCTTAAAAAAACGCTCAGCCTTCTTAGTATCATTACATTTCTTAGTGCCAAATATCTGTATATTCATAATCAGTATTCCTTTACTATCTCTTCATCTATTCCATACATAGCCTTAAAACTTTCAAGGTCTGCCGGACTTTTTATCAGCATAACCTCTTCAATCTTACCTGTTTGTATATCCTTAAAACCTGCAACCTGCTCGCCATTACAAATGCTGGCTTTGATTACAGGCTTCTTATTTTCCTTGTCATAAGACTGAACCACACTTTTCTTCTTAAATAGTCTCATCCTACTCACCTTCTCTCGCCTGTGCCATCAGCACAAGCTTCTCAAATGACTGTGCAAATCGTTCATCATCTTCACTTGTCCGCTTCTTCTGTTTCTTAATATGATTCTTGGAAGAACCTCGTCTGGCTTTCTTATTAAGGTGTCTTTCCATAAGCATCCGGTCAATATTCTCATCTGTGTACCATTTGCCAGACTGATGAATTGCATAGGCACCTTTACCAAGAGCCATTGCTGCAACACCATAGTCCTGAGAAACAACAATATCTCCTCTGTGACAAATGCTTATCAGCTTATAGTCAACAGCATCTGCCCCTGCACCAACTACAATCACTTCACTGTAATCGTAATACAGCACGTGATTGGTATCGCACAGCAATGTGGCTGGAATATTATGTTTTTCAGCTATATCTTCTACTATGTCCACTACCGGACATGCATCTGCATCTACAAATATCTGCATATTACCTCAAATCCTATGGTTTGACTTATTGTTTTCGTCACGATAGACAAAAACAACCTGATTACCTTCTAAATACTGCTGGTATTGTTTTGCACACTTGGTGATGATGGCAATAGCCTGTTTCTTAGTCATAAGCATTAAGTTCCTTATATCTAAATGGTATTTTGGCAAATTTAAAAGGAAGGTTCGTCTGCCGTAGCAGATGACACCTTCCTTTAATGACTGATTTTTCTGTTGTCCGCCAACTGATCGGCACCCGAAGTCCGATAAGCAAACTGGTTTTTCCGTTGCCAGCCAACTGTCCGGCACCCGAAGTCCGGAAAGAATTTCGGATTTTATGTGTCAGTCCACATGATAGGCATATAGCCCATCTACTAACTATAGTATACACAGACGAAGCAAATTATGCAACGAGTTTATAAAGATTTAATCAGAAATTTTCTGAAAGAAGGTGAGAACATTGAATATAAAAAAAGTGGATGACAAGCCTATGGTCATTCTCACAAAGGAGAAAGCCAAGATTCATTCTCATGAGCCAAAAGGAACGAGGATAAAGGGCAGTAACATCTATACAGTAGAACGTGGTCCTAAGATTGCTGGAGCAAAAGCAGCAGAAACAACGGGTAAGAAATCATACAGGAAGAGTACAGTCCATCAGGCAATCATTATTTTTCAGATAATCACGCATCATTTTTCCCATTGCTGCTTTTTACGGGCTGTCTTTTCTTCTTGCCATAAAAATAACCTCCAAACTGAGTAATTTTATCTTACATCAGTTTGAAGGTTTACACAAACTTTTGGACGCTCCCGCCGGACGTTTCTTTATCTACGGGCTTATTTTACAGCCCCTTTTTTCTATTATTTTATTTCAGTTTATCGTATACTTCATCAGATACCGGTTCGCACCATTCGTTTTTGCAGTTTTCTCCAGGAACTTCCACTGCAATATGGGAAAACCAGCTATCTTTTTTCGCTCCATGCCAGTGCTTTACCTCTGCAGGAATAGTGATCACCGTACCCGGTGTCAGGCTGACCGGCTCTTTTCCCTCTTCCTGGTACCATCCCTCACCTGCTGTACAGATCAAAAGCTGTCCGCCACCTTTTGCCGCATGATGAATATGCCAGTTATTGCGGCAACCCGGCTCAAACGTAACATTTGCCATAAATACTGCACAGTTCTTTGGATCTGTCAGTGGATTCAGATAAGAATTACCGATAAAATACTGTGCAAATCCTGTATTCTCCGCTCCTGTTCCAAATACGTTCTGTTTTTCAAATTCTTCTTTACTTGTAGTCTTCATAATAAAATTACTCCTTTCCGTCGACGAATTTTATCACTTGCTTCCCCACCGGAAGTACTTATAAATTCTACAACCTGAAGTGGACTACAAGTCAAGAATTTTTTACTAATTTACAAATTTTACAGCCGTACCATATGCAATAACTTCCGCGGCTCCCTGCATAACTGCAGAAGATGCATAGCGGATATTTACAACCGCATCCGCACCAAGACTTTCTGCTTCTTCCACCATACGTTTAGTGGCAAGGGCTCTTGCCTCATTCATCATTTCATTGTATGCCTTTAATTCCCCACCAACTAATGTTTTGAAACTCTGTGTAATATCTTTTCCAATATTCTTGCTCTGGATCGTGCTTCCCTTTACCAGACCGAGCATTTCTAAATTTTTGCCGCTGATATAATCAGTATTTACTAAGATCATCTTCTTCTCCACTCCTTATCTCATTCACACGTTCTACAGTTACCGCAAATGCTACTCCTGCCAATGCCAGCGGAATGATTATCATAAGTATTTTTACTATGACTGCAATATCCGGGATCAGCACAAATGCGGCAGCAATTGCAACGTAATACACGATCAGAATAATCGCAATAATAATCGGAGCTATCATTTTACTGCAATGTTCTTTCTTCATAACTCCAGCCTCCTTTGTGTATTATCTGAATAATACAATAATACATTTAACAGCAGATGTCAACCACAAATCAACGCAAAATATCCCCAGTCCCAGATGATATCCTCAAAGCTGTTTTCCAGATATTCATAAATATCCTCTTCCTCATATCCCATCACGCGGGAAATCACAACGATATACTCACGTAGATTCTCATAAGCAAGAGCTTCCTGTGAAATAGATTTACCATTCGAAAACTTATTTTCCATGCCAAGCAGCCAGTACAAAAAAACTGCATGCCGGATCGTGGCATATTCCATGGCGATCCACTGCACCTGCACGACCATCTCTTCTATATTGCCATCCGGTTTTAAACTGTCCGCATATAATTCCATCAAAAGAAATCGGCGCATCAGAGGCTGGTATTTCAAAAAAAGTACTTCAAACTCCTGCCATTCTTTTACAACCTCCTCCTTGATTCCCTGTTCCGACAACTGTTCTGCAAGCTGTGCCACTGGCTCTAAGTATTTTTCATACAGCCCTTCCCTGCGGTAATTTTCTGCAAGATCAAGGAATAATTCGTTGCGCTCCTCAATGGAATACTGCGGGTTCTGCTCAATGTCATCGATAGTCTTTGAAAGTTCTTCGAGAAATCCATCCGGATACGATTTTACCGCATCATTTACCGGCTCCTTTTCCACCCGTTCGTATAGATCAAGCAGTACATAAAAAATCTTCATCAGATCATGTTCCGGCGTATGTGCATCATCTTCCATCAGCTTCATCAGAAATGCACGTAAGTTCACAAGCGGAGCAAGTTCCCGGTAGGCAGATGCATCCATTTCCCCGGAAAAAGAAATATGATCTCTTTTCCATAACAGATCAACGACCGCCGGACAGGACGGCATCAGGGAATATTCCGTAACATCTTCATTAAATGTATGAAGCTCCCTTGGAAAAATCTGACAAGTCTGTGAAAGTATCTCATCCCCATAGGCAAGGACTAATCTGCACAATTTTTTTTCATTTAAAAACGGACAGTTTTTCTCTTCATTTAACCCTATAACTCTGCTTCCATCCTTTTTTATCACATACTCACTCAGTTGCAGCTTTTTTTCCTTTGTGTTCAGATCCTGTCTTTTCTGCACGCAGCTTTCTCTGTTTCCGCCATTGCTGCAATCAGCCACATTCTGCCTGATCAGGCTTTCCTCATACATCCCGTCCGGTATACATGTATGTTTCCACTTTTTAAAAGTAACATCATCCACCCCGATCTTCCACTCCCTGCAGCATGTAAAGCTGCACTGATCTGCAATACAGGTAAACTCCTTATAATAATCTGGCTGCATTTTCCACATCTCCCTTCTTAAAATATAAAATGCCATTTTCAGAAAGTGTTTTATTGTTATGAATCACCTTCTGAAAACGGCATCTGAATTATTATAAAATCTTTGTCGTCCACTTCGAGCAGTCCCACACTGCATTTACCACATCCTGATAGAAATCAGGTTCATGACAGATCAAAAGTACTGCCCCGCGGTATTCGTTTAAAGCACGTTTTAATTCATCTTTTGCATCCACATCCAGATGGTTTGTCGGCTCGTCTAAAAGCAGGATATTAGTCATGCGGTTCATCAATTTGCACAAACGTACCTTTGCCTGCTCACCACCGCTTAGCACACGCACCTGACTTTCGATATGCTTTGTCGTCAACCCGCATTTTGCCAGTGCTGCACGCACTTCATACTGTGAAAATGCCGGAAATTCCTCCCAGATCTCTTCGATACAGGTATTTTTATTTTCACCCTTGATCTCCTGCTCAAAATAGCCGATCTCTAGATTTTCACCCAGTGTAACTTCCCCGGAAAGTGCCGGAACAAGTCCTAAAATACTGCGCAGCAACGTAGTCTTTCCGATACCGTTTGCACCGACCAATGCGATTTTCTGACCACGTTCCATAGAGATATTAAGCGGCTTTGATAACGGCTCATCGTAACCGATAACAAGATCTTTTGTCTCAAAAATATATTTTCCCGGTGTCCGTCCGAGTTTAAAATCAAACTCAGGCTTCGGACGCTCTGCGGCAAGCTCAATCACGTCCATCTTATCCAGTTTTTTCTGGCGTGACATTGCCATATTTCTCGTAGCCACACGTGCTTTGTTGCGCGCCACAAAATCTTTTAATTCACTGATCTCCTGCTGCTGTTTGCGGTATGCAGCCTCAAGCTGTGATTTTTTAACTGCATAGACTTCCTGAAATTTATCGTAGTTTCCTACATAACGGTCAAGTCTCTGATTTTCCATATGATAAATAATATTTACTACATCATTCAAAAACGGAATATCATGTGAGATCAGGATAAATGCGTTTTCATATTCCTGCAGATAGCGCGTCAGCCACGCAATATGCTCTGCATCCAGATAGTTTGTCGGCTCATCTAAAAGAAGGATATCCGGTTTCTCTAAAAGCAGTTTCGCAAGCAGGACCTTCATACGCTGTCCACCACTTAAATCCGAGACATCATGGTCAAGACCTAATTCCAATAATCCAAGTGCCCTCGCAACTTCTTCCACTTTGCTGTCAATGACATAAAAATCATGCATCGTCAGCATATCCTGGATCACACCAAGTTCCTCCATCATCGCATCCATCTGATCCGGATTGGCACTGCCTAACTGATCGCAGATCTCATTCATACGTTCTTCCTGTTCAAACAGCCATGCAAATGCTGACTTTAAAACACTCTCGATCGTCATTCCCTTCTGCAGCGTGGAATTCTGATCCAGATAACCGGTGCGCACATTTTTTGCCCACTCAACCTTTCCCTCATCCGGCATCAGCTTTCCGGTAACAATATTCATAAATGTGGACTTTCCCTCGCCATTGGCTCCGACCAATCCGATATGTTCCCCCGCAAGCAGACGGAACGAAACATCCTCAAAAATGGCACGGTCTCCAAAGCCATGGGTCAGATGTTCAACATTTAATATACTCATATTTTTCTCCATTTCTATTGTTATAATAATGATGTCAAGGTTCAGAAAACGTCTTTACCACTTACTGTATGTTTACATTCAGCATCTCTTCTGTCTTATGGTATACATGACGGTATGCCGGGAACAAAAATGCATCTGCAAAAATCCATGCGACAGGGCTTGCAAAACATGCTGCCGGGAATCCGAACATCGGCACTAATGCAAATCCGACAAGTGTTCTTGCCACCATCTCGCATACACCTGCAAGGATCGCAAATTTACTGTATCCCATTCCCTGTATCAGGAAACGGACGATATTAACAAATGCGAGTGGAATATAAAATGCGCTGTTGATAAATAAAAACAGGTATACATTCTCAATGACTTCCACCTCAGCACGTTCCACGAAGAACAGCGCAAGATTCCTTCCGGTCAGTGCGAGCACGCCAAATGCAATGACTGCATACCCGATTCCAAGCATGGAACACGCCTTTAATCCCTTTGAGATACGGTCCATTTTCTTTGCACCGACATTCTGTCCGCCATAAGTCGCCATCGTTGATCCCATTGCATCAAACGGACAGCAGAAAAACATACCGATCTTGCTTCCTGCAGTCATGGATGCAACCGCATTAGATCCGAGGGTATTTACCGCACTCTGTAAAATAACACTTCCGATTGCCGTAATCGAATACTGCAGTCCCATCGGCACGCCCATACCACAGAGTGTTTTCATATAAGAACTGTTCCATCTGCGTTCATCCGCATCCGGATGCAGTATCTCAAACTTCTTCCAGCTATAGATCAGGCATCCGATTCCTGATACTGCCTGTGAGATCACTGTTGCAAGCGATGCACCTGCCACACCCAGATGAAGATTTATAATAAAAACAAGGTCCAGTACAATATTCATCACAGATGAGATCACCAAAAACACAACCGGCGTCTTACTGTCTCCCATGGAACGGATGATCGCTGAAATAAGGTTGTACAGATACGTTGCCGGTATTCCCGCAAAAATGATCACAATGTACAGGTATGCCCCATCGATAATGTTGTCCGGTGTACGCATCAACTCTAAGATAGGACGGCAGAATACTACCGTAACTATCGTCATAACAACTGCAAAAACTGCAGATAAATAAACAGCATTGACCATAAATGCACGTAATCCTTTGTAATCACCGGCACCAAATTTATGTGCCAGGGGAATCGCAAAACCATTGCAGACACCCATGCAGAATCCGATGATCAAAAAGTTTAATGATCCGGTAGAACCTACTGCTGCAAGCGCATCCACACCAAGAAATCTTCCGACGATCAGTGTATCTACCAGATTATAAAACTGCTGAAACAGATATCCAAACAAAAGTGGAATGGAGAAACCTAAAATCAGCTTCATCGGAGAACCATTCGTCATATCTTTTGTCATATTTCATCCTCTTTTCCCTTATATTTCCCCACAATGTTTTTCAAAAATCTCAAAGAA
Source organism: Roseburia rectibacter (assembly GCF_014287515.2). Lineage (NCBI taxonomy): Bacteria > Bacillati > Bacillota > Clostridia > Lachnospirales > Lachnospiraceae > Roseburia > Roseburia rectibacter. The sequence goes on along the minus strand of NZ_CP092473.1, from coordinate 1,421,230 downwards.
ACTGTCTGTCTGTATACCATCTGTGGTATCTAATGTGAGCGCATCCCACATATCTTTATTGATACTGGAATCTAAACCTGCCACAAACTGGTTATAAACATCATCAAATGCCTCTTTTTCTCTTTTTTCCACGATATTTGACTTGTTTGCTTCTGTCAGTTCTTCGTTGTATTTATTCAGACATTTGATAAAGTAAAAACCTTTGTCTGTTGCAATCTTAGACGAAGTCTGGCCGTTATCGAGATTAAATGCAACCTCTTCCACCTCTTTTGGAAGCTCATCCCGCGCAACCGTGGTCTGTATGGAAGACAGTTCATTATAATTATTTGCCACAGATGCAAAATCATCCCCACGCTCTAACTTTGCAGCTACATCATTTGCCTTTGTACTGTCCGCAACAAAGATCTGCATGATCTCGATCACACGCGCCTCGTCATCACTTACTTCCTCATTCACACTATTCGTCAGTGAATTGTAGAGTTTTTGGGCTAATGCGTAATGCTGGTAATATTCGCTGATATCACTCTCTGTCACATCAAGGTAAGTGCCTTCCTCCTGGGATAATGATGCATAATACTCTGCTGCAGCCTCTGATATTGCAGAAAGCTCATCCTCTGAAAGTGCAACTTCCCTTGACTGTGCAAGCAGATCCATACTGACCACCTGCGTAAGTTCTTCCATTGTGATCGCTTTTATATACTTTACGAGGGAATCATCCCCAAAATCATGTTTCCAGAGATCCACCCCATACGCTGTTCCGTAGATATTCTGGTAGTTGGTCATATACACCCTTGCTTCTTTTAAACTGCAGACAGTTCCTTCGATCCTGAATACCTGACGGTCATTTAATATATTTGAAACCACAATATTTTTATTGCCAATGCGGCATCCGCTCAATAACAGTGACACACCGCACAGTACAGCCGCAACCCTTGTAAATTTTCTCTTCATCCTGTTTACCCGATTTTATGAAATCCTTACTGTTCCATTAATTTTAAGATACTTCTTGCAACGGAAATTCCGTTTGCGGATGCCTGCTGCAATCCTCTTGTCACAGATGCACCGTCGCCGATCGCACGCAGTCCTTTCACGCTTGTCTCAAAATCAGAGTTGACCACTACCTTATTGGAATAAAATTTCACTTCCACACCGTAAAGCAGTGTCTCATCACTTGCAATACCCGGGGTTACCTTATCAAGAGCCATTAACATTTCCTCAATATCGACCATGATACGATGTGGGAATACTAAAGAAAGATCGCCCGGTACCGCATCTTTTAAAGTCGGGATCAGGTTATTCCTGCAGAGACGTTCCTCTGTTGTTCTTCTTCCTCTCTTGAAATCGCCAAACGTCTGCACTAAGATTTTTCCATCACAGAGCATATTAGAAAGCTGTGCGATCTGTTTTCCATATTCAATCGGTGTCTTAAACGGTTTGGTAAAGTTTTTGGAAACGAGAATCGCAAAGTTGGTATTGTTTGTCTTTAAATCCTTGGACTTATATGCATGACCATTTACCACAGCAAGCCCGTTATCGTAATACTCTGTTGCAACCTCGCCGGATGGATTGGTACAGAATGTACGTACTTTATCATCAAATGTCGGGGTATGGTAAACCAGTTTTGCCTCATAGAGGTTCTGGTTTAAAAACTCCATGACCTCATCACGAACCTCAACACGCACACCAATATCTACCGTACCTACCTTTGTTTCAATACCATGCTGTTCGCAGATATGTGAAAACCAGTCTGCTCCTTCACGTCCAACCGCGGAAATAACCTCTGAAGCTGCATATTCTTCATCTTTTTCAGTAATGATTCCTTTGACCTCATTATCCTCAATGATAATATCCTTGACCATGGTATTAAATTCCATCTCAACACCCTGCTCTAACAGATGCTCCTGCAGTCTGGAATAAATCTTATAGCCCTCTTCTGTTCCAAGATGGCGGATCGGACATTCGATGAGTTTTAAGTTTGCGTTGATCGCTTTTCTGCGGATCTCACGGATCTCTTTTTCTTTGTCCACGCCGTAAACTTTTGTATCTGCACCGAATTTTAAATAAATATCATCGGATTCTTTTAATAATTCTACCGTTTTATCATAACCTAAAATTTCCGGCAGATTTCCGCCTACATCCGGAGAAAGTGACAGTTTACCGTCAGAAAATGCACCGGCACCGGCAAATCCGGTCGTGATGGAACAAGGCTTACAGCCAACGCAGACTTTCGTCTTACGCTTCGGACATTCTCTTCTTTCGATCGGTCTGCCTTTCTCGATCATTAAAATTTTAAGATCCTTTTTTGCATGGATCAGTTCATATGCGCAAAAGATACCGGATGGTCCGGCTCCTATAATAATTACATCGTATTGTTTCATTATTTTTCCTCTCTTACTTTCTTTCTGTCGTTGTTCTTCTGTACTCTTGCATTTAACACCACTGTTCACGTATACTGCGTGGTCAACAGTGCTTTTCCCCTTACGCTTCCACGATCAGGTATCTGCCATCCGGAATTGAAAACACTTCCTCAGCCTCTGCTAAATCTTCATTGCTCATTCCTGCAATGTCAGCACCCTCATCTTCAAAATAAGCACGGACTTCTTTGATATTTTTACAGACAACTGCCATGCAGTCCTCTAAAAACTCTTCTGCTTCTTCCGGCGTTTCTGCAACTTTTTCTTTCAAAAGCTGTAACTGATTTTCCAAAAAATACTGTACTACCACTTCATCGTACATAATGATCCTCCATTTTCATGTGTAAAATTTTTCACTGCCGGCTTACCATGTATATGGGTCAATTCCAAGCCGGTCAAGTTCTCTGTAGATTGCTGCGACCGGAAGTCCTACCACATTATTATAGTCGCCGTCGATTTTGTCAATATAAATTGCAAATTTTCCCTGGATTCCGTATGCTCCAGCCTTATCCGACGGCTCTCCTGTCGCAATATAACGCAAAATTTCACTTTTCTTTAACTCTCTGACAAAAACGTCAGTCTTTTCGTAAAAAATATGTTCCCCTGCCCTGCCTGACTGATCAATAAATACAAAAGCAACGCCGGTATATACCGAATGACTCTTTCCTGACAATAAAGAAAGCATACGGTATGCATCTTCGTCATCTTTTGGTTTTCCTAAAATTTCACTGCCCGCGGCAACAATGGTATCTGCACCGATGACTAAAGTATCCTGCGGCGTCATTAAATTCTGGTGCTCATTACCATACGTTTTCAACATGGATGCAACTTCTCTTGCCTTTCCGGCTGCAAGTTCCATAACAACATCTTTCGGTTCTTTCTTTGTAATGATCTCTTCTCCCTTTGCCGGACAGATCTCGAAGTTAAGGCCGATCTGTTCTAAAAGTTCACGGCGTCTCGGTGACGCGGACGCTAAAATGATCTGTGACATGTTTTTTCTTCCTCGTCTTTCTATAAGTATCTTTTCTGCTTCCCTGACTTTATGCAGAATTTAATTTTCACACCGGGATCACTTTTCCAAGCCGGAAAGAATACAAAAGTCTTTCCTTTACTTTAAGTGGATTCCCCTGATCATCCGTTTCATTTTCATACACGCGGTTTAATGCTTCTCCATACAGTTTTAGCTGTGCCGCATAGCGTTCTGACAGTTCTTTTTCTGTATCTACACGGTCTGTTTTATAATCCAATAGGACAATACCATCTTTTTCGATCCAGAATACATCAATGATTCCCTGGATCAATGTCAGTTCTTCTGATACTTTTTCCAGAACTGTTGTATGTTCTGCAAAACCAAAAGCCTCTAACTGATCATCTGAAAATCCCATGACAAATGGTTTCTCACGATACAGTTTTCCACTTTTTTCCGCTTCACCCATCCGCTTTCCAACACCTGAATTTACAAAGTATTCCACCTGTGGAATACGGATAAGTCCTTTCATTTCCGGTGTGATCTGCTCATTCTCCAACATACCTGCAACCTGTTCTTTCGCAGACATGCCGGATGAAAACTGATAACACTCCATAATGCGGTGCATTGCCGTACCGCGCAGTGCTCCAAGATTGACCTCCTCGCTTTCCTGCTCTATTTTTCTTGCAAATGCAGGCACATATGGCACAACCTTTTCCGATTTAAAAACAGGGACGGACTCTTCTTCTTTTTCAAATGCCTCCCGCATGGCGCGATGCTTTAACTCTGACACGGAATATTTATTTTTCCTGAGTACATCATTTTCATATGCATAATGTCTGTGAAAACGCTCCGAAAACTGCTGCACCTTTTTTTCATCAGCCTGCGCAGCCTTTTCCATACAGGCAGACCGGTTCCAGTCATCTTTGATCTGCATTTTCAATTCTTCCTGCACCAGTTCTGCCGCCGCGATCAGGCGTATCTGATATTTATCCTTATAAGATGCAACTGCGGGTAAGATCCAGTCTAAATAACCTGCCGCACTCTCACGCCCCAGATAGGATAAAAGCTCCTCCGGAAACGCTTTTGCATAAGCGATTGTCTCTTCTGCTTTTTTGAGGCTTCCGGTTATGATCAGTTTTTCTTTCGCCCTTGTAAGTGCCACATAAAGAACACGCAGCTCCTCACCTAAGTTTTCCATATCAATCTGCTTTGCGATCGCACGCTTTGCGATCGTCACGGATTTTACACGTTTTTTTCCATCCATATAGTCTAAACCGATACCAAGTTCCGGGTGTAAGACCAGACGGCTTCTCGTATCCTGCCGGTTAAAATTTTTTCCCATTCCGGCAACAAATACGACCGGAAATTCGAGTCCTTTGCTTTTATGGATACTCATAATGCGCACCACGTTTTCATTTTCTCCGATCAGATCCGCCTCACCGAAATCCACATCATATTTCTGCAGTTCATCAATATAGCGCACAAAATGAAACAGCCCCTTGTAACTGGTATTTTCATAGGCGATTGCCTTTTCCACAAGCATCAGAAGATTGGCACGGCGCCTGTCTCCGGCAGGCATGGCAGTGGCATAATCCCCATACCCTGTCTCTTTTAGCAGCAATTCAATTAATTCATGAATCGGTGTATCCGGCACAAGCCGGCGCAGTTTTTCGTAAGTAGTATAAAACCGGTACAGCTTTTCCTCCGAAGCATCCCGGTTCTGCCCCGGCTGCTCCTCTTCTTCCTGTTTTAAACGCTCACATTCTTCCAAAACACATTCATAAAACCGTACTTCATTGTCTTTCAAACGCAGTTTTGCAAGTTCTTCATCCGAAAGTCCCCCGATCGGTGAACGAAGCACTGCCGTAAGTGGAATATCCTGTCTCGGATTATCTAAAATACGCAGCATGGAAAGTACTGTCTGCACCTCCACAGTGCTGAAATATCCTGTTGAGGAAACCGTATGCGCCGGAATACCCGCATCATTTAACACAGCCGCAAAACGGTCTGCATACCCGCTTAAGCTGCGCAGCAGAATGACCATATCCGAATACTGCACCGGGCGCAGTTCTCCGGTCGCTTTATCGGTCACAAGCTGCGTTTCCATAAGCTCTTTGATCCGCTTTGCGATCATCCTTGCTTCTAACAGCTTCTTATCATCTGCTGCCGAATCCTCTAACAGTTCATCATCCCCGTCTACCAGTAAGATCTCTGGCGTAAACATATCCGGTTCTTCTTTATAAGAAGCTCCCGGATAAAGAGCTGCATCCGCATCATATTCCACATTTCCAAGATCACGCTTCATGATACGGTAAAAAATATCATTGGAAAATTCAAGTACCTCGTTTCTGCTCCGGAAATTTTTATGCAGGTCAATGCGCTGCATCTTTGCATCCGAAAGACTGTAAGTATCATATTTTCCCATAAAAAGTTCCGGTCTTGCCAGACGGAAACGATAGATACTCTGCTTGACATCCCCGACCATAAAAAGGTTGTACTCGCCACGTTCTTCCCTAGAAATTGCCCGCAGGATCGTCTCCTGCACCTCATTGCTGTCCTGATACTCGTCGATCATGATCTCTTTGAAATTATCCCGGAACTCCTCCGCGGTCTTTTTGACCTTTCCGGTCTCTTCATCCACAAATATGTTTAGCGCAAAATGCTCTAAATCATGGAAATCCACCAGATTTTTACGTCGTTTTTCCGCTGTAAATGCCTCATCAAATTCCAATGTCAGACGGACTAATTCAGCCGCCATCGGTGCTGTTTTTTTCATCTGCTCCGCCATGATCTCCGGTGATGTAAAGAAATACTGGCGGTTTATTTTTTTGACCGCATCTTTTCCCATATCACGAAGTTTTTTGACAAGTTCTAATTTTTCTTCATTCCCTTCAAATCCACGGGAAGATGCTAACCTGTCATAAGATAAATTGCGGTAGTTCTGATAAAATGCTGCAAAACTCTCACTCTCTGCAATCTCCTGATATTTTTTCAGGTCACTCTCTAATGCTTTCGCATACATATCAGGTCCGTCATCATCCTGGGTCAGTTCATAACCACGCTTTGCAAGTGCGACAAGATCATTTGTTACCAGTTTTAAATTCTGAAGAAAAGACTGCATAAAGGATGCACTTTCCAAAGATGCCGCATCCTCTGTATCATACCCTTCTGCCGCCGCAAGGAGCCATTTTTTCGGCCACGGATAGCTTCTCGAAAACTCATAAAGCTGTAAGATCATGCCGGAGAGTGCCGCATCATTTCTGCCGGACGCATATCCATCCACAAATGCTAAAAATTCCGGTGTGCTCACCTCATAATTTTTCAACAGAACCTTTGCGAGTACATCCTCTTTTAACAGCTTTAACTCACCTTCATCCCCGATCCTGAAATTCGGTTCAAGATCGATCTCATGAAAATGATTGCGGATCACATACAGACAAAAGCTGTCAATCGTGGTGATCTGGGCATTGTGCAAAAGAGAAAGCTGACGCTGCAGATGCTCATCATCCGGCTGATCTTTTAAGGCATTTTCCAGTGCATTTCCGATTCGCTCGCGCATCTCCGCAGCTGCCGCATTGGTAAATGTCACGATCAAAAGGCGGTCAATATCTACCGGACGCTCTTTGTCTGTAATGATCTTTATGATCCTTTCCACAAGCACTGCTGTCTTGCCTGAGCCTGCTGCCGCGGAAACTAATATATTTCTGTCTCTCAGTTCAATGACCTTTTTCTGGTCATCCGTCCATGTCATTCCCATGTTAATCTTCTACCTCTTCCCGGATATGTGCAAGGATCTCCTCACTGCTGTCAAACTTTTCAAACTGCTGATAGGAAAATCCCGGCATCCGCACATCAAATCCACAGATCGTGTGGTATGGACAATAATCACATCCGCTTCTGTCACCTAACAGATATGGCTTTACTGACACATTTCCTGCAAAGATTTCTTTTCCTACATGCTCGATCTTCTTGCGCACATAGTCAGACATCAGTCCAAATTCATAGGCGCTCGCCGTCTTAGAAGCTGCCTTTAAGGAACCATCTGCCTTTAATGCCACCGGGATCACTGACGATGTGCCTGTAAAATCCGTATCCATCGCGCCGTAAATTTCCGGGTCTTCATTGACCAGACCGCCTACTTTCAACTGTTCTAAGATACTCCGCCTGATCTCCTCTTCAGACTCCCCTCCATCTGAATCCACCATTGGGTCTGTAATGTGATAGTAAAAAATTCCAGCCGGTTCTGTGTCTTTCCCCTTATATATTTTCTTAGTGAGCTCTAATGCCACGTTCATATAGACGACGAGCTGTAGCTGCAGTCCATAATAAAAATTCAACAGTGAAAAACTTGTATTGCCGGATTTATAATCAATGATCTTTACATAAACTTTGTCATCCGTCTCATAAGTATCAATACGGTCGATCCTGCCGCGCAGACGCATTTTCTCATCCTCACCTAATTGAAACTGCACCGCATCTAACCGTTCGGCGCGTGAAAATGATACTTCAAACCCGCTCGGCACAAATTTCCCTTTCCGTACCTGTAACATCAATGCCCATATCGTCCGTTTTGCCGTTGTCTCCATCCGTTTTAACAGATAGCTGTTTCTTGCATCCTCAAACACATCCCCGATCCCGCTTCCTGCGATCGCATCTTCCATACTCTGGGAAAGCAGGGCATCCTGTGCTTCTTGTGGAATATCAAACCACGTATATTCGGACATCTCGATCCCTTTTGCAAAACGCTCTAACACATCATGATAAATATTTCCCATGTCCACGCTTGCAAACTGCTGCAGTTCACGTTCTCTTAATCTAAGACCATAGCTTAGATAATGTGCAAATGCACAGGCTGCAAACTGCTCAAGTCTTGTCACGCTGTTATCTAACGTATTTCCATACAGAGCCTTCGTGACAGCCTTGCTGATCGCATCATCCTGATGCACACCAAACGCTGCATCAAAAAGCTGCAATGCCTTCTCTCTGTCTCCCTCATCCGATAAATACCATGCCAGAAGTGCCGTCCATGCTTCTTCATCTTCCACCGGCTTGTTTAATCCTTCCATCAGAAACGGCAGGGCACTCTCTGCAGTCAGAACGCCCTCTAACGTCTCCTCCTCGGATGGTTCTTCCACCACAAGCTGAGGGAATAATTTTAAGAGTGTTCCGATCAGATAAGAACGGCGCAGTGCTTTTCCATCCGAATTAACACGGCAGAATGTCACATAAAGCCGTTCGGACGGTTTTGTCATGTTTAAGTACAGGTAAAACTTCTGGATAAATACTTTTTCCCTTGCCCCCGGTGCCAGTTCCAGATGATATTCTGCCATCTTCTCACGCTCAAACTGTGAGATAATACCACCCTGATTTCCTGCTTTCGGAACAACTCCGTCATTGACACCGACAAAAAATAAAATCTTTATATGATTTAATCTTGTCCGCTCAATGTCTCCGACCGTTACAGTATCATTTCCCGGCGGGATAATACCAACCTTTGCCGCCTCAAATCCGGCATCTAAGATATCACTGTATTCCCGGATCGTCATCGTCTCATCGCCCAGCAGGGATGTCACTTTATCAAGCAGATCCATCACAATTTTATAGATCTGGTCGTATTCTTTTGCCCTCGCCTGATTCCCATTTTTCTCAAAAAACTCTCCGCGTTCTTTTAGAAGCTGCTCCATGTCAAGATGCCGGATCAGGCTGTATAATGCAAATGTCTGTGTACTGACGGTGTTTTCCTTTCCCCGAAAAGCCATAAGAAGCGGTTTAAAGTTCTCATAAACCGCCTCGCGGATCTCATTTAACCGCTCCATATCTTCTAATGTTCCATCCGGCATCACAAATGTCCATGGCTTGCTCCAGCGGGATGCCCCACGGATTCCGCGCGCAAGCACATAGTTTTCCAGACGGTCGATCTCCTGTTCCGTAAGTCTGTGAATTGTCTGCTCTTTACATTGTGCAGACTTTTCACCGGTTTCTCCATCCAATTCCAGTTCCATGGTTGACAGTTTCCCCTGTGGTATTATTTTTTCAGCAAGACCGCATCTTAAAAACCGGAAAACGCTTTCATACGAAAAATCATATTCGATCATCTCTAAAATTGCACGGATGCACTCAATAAACGGATGAAACAGGATATTTTTTGTCTGATCGATAAAGTATGGAATATGGTACTGTTCAAAGATTTCCGGCACATAATTGCCATATTGCTGCACATCTCCTGTGACCACCGCAATATCACGGTAACGGTACCCCTGCTCCCTTGTCAGGCGCACGATCTCGCAGGCGGCAAATTTTAATTCTTCCCTTGGATTCTTCAGGGATGTGATACGGATATCCGGTGTCTCTTCCAACTGGCTGTCTGTTAATTTTTCATGGTTTTTATTGCTTTTCATTGCTTTTTCCGACACTTTATATCTGTAACTTCCTGCTCCCGGACGGAATAGATTCTGCTCCATGAAATAAAGATCCGGTGCACCGGCATAACGTCTCTTTTCTCCAGTTGGAAGCACGATCGGCTCCTCGACCGGAACTTTACATAATTCTGCCACTTTAAGCAGGGATGCCACCGTTTTTTTACTCATGGCAAAAAGTTCATGCACACCTCTGCACTGATAAAAATCTTCCCTGACATCCATTGTGACAGAGACACTGACCTTCTTTGCCAGTACGAGCAGTTTTTCCATCAGACGGTTCTGGATCGGCGTAAAACCCGTAAACTCGTCTAATACGATCACACTGCCGCAAAGCAGCTTAGACTCTTCTGCCACATCATAGAGAAGCTCTAACACTTCCTCTGCTGTGATATATCTGCCTTTCAAATACTCCGTAAATCCCTGATACATGGTAAGGACATCCTGCATTTTTAAGCGCAGTCCCTCTCCAAGCGGCTCTTTTTCCAGAAATTCTGCTAACGCATCCGGGCGTATATTATACTGCATCAGTTCTGAGATCAGGGATTTTACCTCACCGACATATCCCATCTTATTCATATTTGCACCAAGCACGTTAAGTTCTGCTTTTTTCTGTTCTGCTACCTTGCGCAGGACGAGATTTTTGCCAGTCTCTTCCAGCACGACCACATTTTGTTTTCCAAGGTCGTCAAATACGCGGTATGCCAGTCTCGCAAAGCTGAGCACATCCACGTTCATGATCGCGTGCTGTTTTTGTCTTTCAACCAGTTCCCGCTGTGTCTGCATTGTAAACTGCTCCGGCACTATGATCAAAAACTGCTGCTCTTTATTCTCTTTTGCCTGTTTCAGCACGGAATCATACAGAAAATCTGACTTTCCGCTGCCAGAATTGCCAAATATAAATTGTAGGGACATACATTTTACTCCTGAAAATTCATTCTGTAAAATATTGTATCATACATTAATTCTTTTGAAAAATGTTATCTTTCACCAGCAGATCATGGCTCATGCATCATTGCCTTTCATCATAAACTCTGCCAACGTATTAAATTGCGTATCATCCATGACTTTATCTGCTTCAATGATCTCTTTTAACAGATCCGATGTGGAAATATACTGATTCAGGTATGCTTCCATACGGTGTACCGTAATCTCCGCTGTATATAAATATATTTTCTTTTTTGTTGTCTGTTTAATACTTTTTCTCTTTTGCGATTTCATATATTTCTCAACATTCCCAGTTTTTAAGTTATGTTTATTGTACCATATCGTCAAAACAGTGAAAAGATTCTTATTAAAAATACAAAAATGGTGTCACATTTCAAACTCAGATGTGACACCATTTTATGAAATATTTCTTATTTTACAGAAAAGCAGTACTTTGTCTGTGAATGATATGTTTCTCCTACCTTCAGAACCGGTGTTTTAAAATTTGGTTCATTTACTGCATTTGGGAAATACTGTGTTTCTAAACAGAATGCATGACGTGAATCATAGGATGCACCGCCTTTTCCTGTCTGTTTCCCAATGAAATTTCCAGCATACAACTGGATACCGACACAGTCCGTATAGACATCCATGCAGATACCGGATTCCTCTGATCTTGCGCGGGCTGCAAGCTGCATTGTCCCATCAGCCTTATCTAAGACAAAATTATGGTCATAGCCGCCGACAAACTTAAGCTGTTCAAAGTCTGCGCTGATATCCTGACCGATCTTTTTCATCTTACGGAAATCCATCGGTGTTCCGGCAACCTTTTCCACATCACCGGTCGGGATTGCCTCTCCATCTTTTACCGGAGTATAATAGGAAGCTAAAATTTCAAGTTCCTGATCTTCCATGCTGCCGGAATCATGACCATTCAGATTAAAATAAGCGTGATTTGTAAAGTTTGCAACCGTATTCTGATCCGCAACTGCCTCATATGTGATTGCAAGTGCATTGTCCTCCGTTACTGCATAAGTAACTTTCGCAGTCATATTTCCCGGAAAATCCTGTTCTAAGTCCTTACTCAGATAGGAAAACGTGATCTCATTTTCCTTCTGCTGTTCCACACTCCAGATGACAGCGTTAAAACCGTTTTTTCCACTGTGCAGGTTATTTCCGTTGTCATTTTTTTCAAGCGGATACTCTTTGCCATCTAAAACAACTTTTGCTCCGCCGATACGATTTGCATTACGACCGATCACTGCTCCAAAATAACACGTATGTTCCTGATACTCCTCTGGTGTATCATACCCTAACACTACATCCCGTTTTGCACCGTTTTGATCCGGCACAAGCACAGATATGATCGTTGCCCCAAGATCTGTCACAGAAACTTCCATACCATTTTCATTTTTCAACAGATATTTCGTAACAACTTTTCCTTCTTTTGTCTTTCCAAACTCGACACTGTTCATGCTATTTTAATCCTCATTTCCTGACAGCTTTATTTCTGTCATTTTTAATTCTGACCGTAGTATGCATTTGCGCCATGTTTGCGGTAAAAATGCTTTTCTTTGATACAATCCGGTGCCGGAAGTACTTTCGGATTCAAAAGTTCTGTATTCTTTGCCATCTTCGCAACTTCCTCTAACACAACTGCATTGTGTACTGCCTCTGCCGCATCTTTTCCCCAGGTAAACGGTCCATGATTCTTGCAGAGTACCGCCGGCGTATACATCGGTTTGATGCCTCTTGTCTCAAAGGTCTCGATAATGACTAACCCAGTGTTTTTCTCGTAAGCTTCCTCGATCTCCTCCGGTGTAAGATTTCTTGCGCACGGAATCGGGCCAAAAAAGTAATCTGCGTGCGTGGTTCCATAGAGAGGAATGTCTCTTCCTGCCTGCGCCCATGCCACAGCCTCCGGAGAATGTGTGTGCACGATTCCACCGATCTCCTCATATTTTTTATAAAGTTCAATATGCGTTGCCGTATCGGATGACGGTTTGTATCTTCCCTCGATCTTATTGCCATTTAAATCCATGACAACCATATCATCCGGAGATAATGCATCATAATCCACACCACTTGGCTTGATCACGAAATATCCGCTTTCCCTGTCGATTCCGCTGACATTTCCCCATGTATAGGTGATCAGTCCGCGGCGCGGCAGTTCCATATTCGCCTCATAGACCTGTTTTTTTAATTCCTCTAACATGCTTTCTGTTCCTCCATAATACGTTTTGCAATGCCCTCTGCATCCAGTTCATATTTATGAAGCAGTTCTTTCGCAGGACCTGACTCTCCGAATACATCATTTACACCGATCCTCGTTATCTTAGTAGGACATTTTTCACCGAGCAGCTCTGCAACTGCACTGCCAAGTCCTCCAATGATAGAGTGTTCTTCCACCGTATACACACGTCCTGTCTGTTTTGCTGCTTTTAAGACCAGTTCTTCATCTAATGGTTTGATCGTATGGATATTGATGACCTGTGCATCAATACCATTCTCTGCCAGAGTTTCTGCTGCTTTTAATGTTTCTGATACGCAAAGCCCTGTCGCAAAGATCGTAATGTCTTTTCCTTTGCGGAGTTCCACACCTTTACCGATCTCAAACTTATATTCCGGATTGTCATTGATGACCGGAACTGCCAGACGTCCAAAACGCATATAAACAGGACCTACATATTCATAAGCCGCACGTACAGCAGCCTTTGCTTCCACGTCATCACTTGGATTGATAATGACCATGCCGGGAATCTCACGCATCAGACCGATATCCTCGTTACACTGATGTGTCGCTCCATCCTCACCTACTGAGATACCTGCATGTGTTGCACCGATCTTTACATTCAGATGCGGATAACCAATGGAGTTGCGCACCTGCTCATAGGCACGTCCTGCCGCAAACATGGCAAATGTGCTGACAAACGGCACTTTTCCACATGTAGAAAGTCCTGCTGCAATACCTGTCATATTTGCTTCTGCGATACCACAGTCAATGTGACGCTCTGGAAATGCTTTTTTAAAAATACCTGTCTTGGTAGCTGCAGCGAGATCAGCATCAAGTACAACCAGATTTTCTTTTTCTTTTCCAAGTTCAGCTAATGCGTTACCATAACTTTCTCTGGTCGCAATCATCTTTACTTCTGACATAATGCTTCACCCGCCTTTCCTAATTCTTCCATTGCAATCGCATATTCCTCATCGTTAGGTGCCTTTCCATGCCAGCCTACCTGACCTTCCATGTAAGAAACACCCTTACCTTTTAAGGTGTGTGCAATGATCGCTGTCGGCATGCCTTTGGTTTCCTTTGCCTCTTTAAATGCTTCTGCAAGCTGTGCAAAATCATTTCCGTCTGCAACATGGATCACATGAAAATTGAAAGCCTCAAACTTTTTGTCAATTGGGTCCGGTGAACATACCTCATCAAGTGTTCCGTCAATCTGCATGTTATTATTATCAACGATCACTACCAGATTATCGAGTTTGCGGTGTCCGGCAAACATAGCTGCTTCCCATACCTGTCCTTCCTCAATCTCTCCGTCACCTAAAAGTGTGTAAACACGGTAATCTTTGTTGTCCATTTTCCCTGCAAGCGCCATTCCGACCGCGCAGGAGATTCCCTGCCCTAAAGAACCGGAAGACATATCCACACCCGGGATATGTTTCATATCCGGATGTCCCTGTAAATAGGAGCCTGTATGGCGCAGCGTCTCTAAATCTTTCACCGGAAAATATCCGCGGTTTGCCAGAGTGGAATAAAGTCCCGGTGCCGTATGTCCCTTCGATAAGACAAAACGGTCACGATCCTCTTTCTTCGGATCTTTCGGATCAATATTCATCTCTTCAAAATATAAATATGTAAAAATCTCTGTCGCTGAAAGCGATCCCCCCGGATGCCCGGATTTCGCAGCATGTGTCGCAGTTACAATGCCCTTGCGCACCTCGACTGCTGTCTGCTTTAATTCATCGATAGTCATTGATACCCTCCTGTAATTTTTTCATATACTCTGCGAAACTCATCTTGAATTATTTATACGTTGGAAGTATGGACAGATTTAATGAAGGCACGCTCTCGCTGCCTGTCGCTCGCAGCGGATACTAAGCGAGTAAAATACACCCGCTAAGTACCGGCGGCTCCCCAGCACCTTCTTATAAATCTGTCCATACTTCCAACTGCCTTGAGTCATCAATGAGTTTCGCGGTGATTTGTATTAGTCACCGAATACAGCAAAGCCGTCTATATATATTTCAAAATTTTTTACTCTCCGAAGACGTCAGAGCGGTTTCTATAGTCTTTTTGTAAAACCTTAGTCACCAAAAACCGCTCTATAGTCCTTCTGGAATTTTTCGATTCCGGCATCAGTCAACGGATGTTTTGTCATCTGGACGATTACGTTGTATGGTACAGTTGCGATATGTGCACCTGCCAATGCGCAGTCAGTTACGTGGATCGGGTTACGGATGGATGCTGCGATGATCTCTGTCTCAAGTCCATAGTTATCGAAGATCTGAACGATATCCTGGATCAGGTCGATGCCTGCCGTGCTGATATCATCTAATCTTCCAAGGAACGGAGAAACATAGGTTGCACCTGCTCTTGCTGCAAGGAGTGCCTGGTTTGCTGTAAAGATCAGTGTTACATTGGTTTTAATTCCCTCTGCTGAAAGAACTTTTACAGCTTTTAATCCTTCTACTGTCATCGGAATTTTTACAACCATGTTCGGATGGATTGCTGCGATCTCACGTCCCTCTTTGATCATACCTTCCGCATCAACTGTTGTAGCTTTTACTTCGCCGCTGATCGGTCCGTCTACGATTGATGTGATCTCTTTGATTACTTCATTGAAATCTCTTCCCTCTTTTGCGATCAAAGACGGGTTGGTGGTAACACCACAGATCACTCCCATATCATTTGCTTTACGGATATCCTCTACGTTTGCTGTGTCAATAAAAAATTTCATAATACACTTCTCCTTCTTTGTGTGCACGTGCACGTATTTTGTTTTCTATATGATAGTCTCTTTTATATAAAAATTCAACCGTATTTTAATGTTTTCATGATTTTGCACAACTTTTTTGCGTGCATGTGCACACTTTTCACAAAACAATTTTTTCATCATAAATATACACATGCATGTTATTGTTGTTTAACGGTAAAACAGTTCCCCAATCTGCAGATCACGTTTAAAATCACGGATCTTCGTATCTTTGTCAATATAAACAGCTTCAATTCCCATTGCATTTGCCCAGTCACCCATCTGCTCTGCAGTCAGATCGTAAGTAAATGCCGTATGATGTGCGCCGCCTGCAAGAATCCATGCCTCTGCACCGGTATAAAGATCCGGCTGTGGTGTCCAGAAATTAGTTGCTACAGGAAGTTTCGGCATTGGTTTTTCCACTTTTTTGCAGTCCACATCATTGATGATCAGACGGAAACGGTTGCCAAGATCGATCAGGGAAGTTGCAATACCTTTTCCTTCTTTGGATGTAAATACCAGTCTTGCAGGATCTTCTCTGTCACCCATGGAAAGCGGCTGACATTTGATACTGATCGGACCATCAGCGATTGACGGACAGATCTCTAACATATGTGCCTCTAAGATACCCTCTTTGCCTTTGACAAAGTTGTAAGTGTAATCCTCTAACATAGAAGTTCCCTTTGCATCTTTTTTGCCCTCGGTCATGATCTTCATCAGACGTACCATTGCAGCAACTTTCCAGTCCCCCTCCGCACCAAAACCATAACCTTTTTCCATCAGCCTCTGGATTGCAAGTCCCGGAAGCTGTTTTAAGGCACCAAGATCACCAAAGTGGGTTACGATCGCCTGATAATTCTTTTCGTCTAAGAAACGCTCAAAACCAAGTTCGATCTGTGCCTGAACGGCAACATGACGTCGAAATTCTTCCGGATCGCGTCCTTCTAACAAAATGTCATATTTATCGTAATATTCATCGACCAATACATTGGTATCGGATTCAGATACTGCTGCAACGGACTCTGCGATCTCATTGACCGGATATGCATCGACTTCCCAGCCAAATTTCAACTGTGCTTCCACTTTATCGCCTTCAGTTACCGCAACATTTCTCATATTGTCAGCAACACGCATCACACGGATATGGCTGCTCTCGATCACGCCGACTGCCGTGCGCATCCAGGAAGCGATTTTTTCCTGTACTGCCGGATCAGACCAGTGTCCGACAACTACTTTACGTTCAATTCTCATACGGGTTACGATATGACCGTACTCTCTGTCACCATGTGCAGACTGGTTTTCATTCATGAAATCCATATCGATGGTATCATACGGGATTTCTTCATTGAACTGGGTATGTAAATGTAATAACGGCTTTCTGTATTCCTGTAATCCTAAGATCCAGGATTTTGCCGGCGAAAATGTGTGCATCCACGTGATCACACCTGCACATTCCTCATCCATATTTGCCTCGTTAAAAGTCTTTCGGATCAGTTCATTTGTGATCAGTGTCGGTTTCCAGACAACCTCATAAGGAAGTACCCCGGATTCATTTAATTTTGCAACAATGATCTTTGCATGCTCTGCCACGTGTTCTAAGCACTCATCCCCATATAGATCCTGTGATCCGGTACAAAACCAGAATTTGTAATTTTTTGTTTTTAACATGTGTAAATATCCTCCTGATATAATTTTTATAAGATCGGCATCGTCTCTACGGCTGCCTTTTCCGCTTCCAGTGTCTTTTTATAACTTTCAATATAAGCATCGAATCCTGCCACATCCAAAGGATCTGGTTCCATAACAGTTCCTGTTTCCCCGTTAAAGATCCGATCAGATAAGTACTGCTCTAATGTTTCACCCTCTTTTTTGTGAACCATGTAAGATGCAAGCAGTGCCATGCCCCATGGACCACCCTCACCTGCAGTCTCCATAACCGCTACCGGTGCATCCATAGCCGCTGCAAGGATTCCCTGTCCGACTCCTTTTGTCTTAAACAGTCCTCCATGACCGTAAATACGGTCTACTTTTACTTTTTCCTCTTTTAACAGAATATCAAGACCGATCTTTAAAGTGGCAAGTGATGCATAAAGATTGCTTTTCATAAAGTTTGCCAGTGTAAAATGTGCGTCCGGTCTGCGCACGAAAAGCGGACGTCCTTCATTCAGACCGGTTACCGGTTCGCCGGAAAAATAATTGTAGGAAATCAGACCTCCGCAGTCTTTATCTCCCTCTAATGCTTTCCGGTAAAGTGTTCCAAACAATTCGTTCATGTCCGGTTTTAATCCGAATGCTTCAGCAAATTCTTTAAAAAGTCCAACCCATGCATTCAGATCCGATGTACAGTTGTTGCAGTGAACCATTGCAACAGTGTCTCCAGATGGCGTAGTCACCATATCCAGTTCCTCATGCACATTCTTTAAATCTTCCTCAAGAACGACCATCGCAAACACGGATGTTCCGGCAGATACATTTCCTGTGCGGACTGCAACGGAATTTGTCGCAACCATACCGGTTCCTGCATCTCCCTCCGGCGGGCAGAGCGGAATGCCTGCGGAAAGATTGCCGCTCTTATCCAACAGTTTTGCTCCCTCAGCAGACAACGTTCCTGCTGCCTCCCCTGCAACTAAAACTTTCGGCAGGATCTCACGCAGTTTCCACGGATATCCTTTTGGTGCGACAAGTGCGTCAAATTTATCGATCATTGTCTGATTGTAATCTCTTGTCTTTGCGTCGATCGGGAACATACCGGATGCCTCTCCGACACCAAGTACTTTCTCTCCGGTCAGTTTCCAGTGAATGTATCCGGCTAAGGTTGTAAAATACGAAATGTTTCCTACATGTTCTTCCCCGTTTAAGATCGCCTGATATAAATGTGCGATGCTCCAGCGCTGTGGAATATTAAAGGAAAACTCCTTTGTAAGTGCTGCCGCAGCCTCCCCCGTGATCGTATTGCGCCAGGTGCGGAACGGTACAAGTAACTCCCCGTCTTTGTCAAATGCCATATAGCCATGCATCATTCCGGAAAATCCGATCGCTGCGAGTGATTTGATCACTGTATCGTATTTTTCCTTTACATCCTCTGTTAATTTGCCATAACAGTCGGTAAGTCCCGTCCAGATATCGTCCAGACTGTATGTCCAGATTCCTTCCTCTAAACGGTTTTCCCAGTCATGTGCACCGGATGCGACCGGCTCCCCTGCCTCATTCACGAGAACCGCCTTGATCCTGGTTGAACCGAATTCAATCCCCAGTACCGCTTTTCCGGCTTCAATCGTCTGCTTTGCGTTACTCATTATCCCTTCTCCTTTCAGATATAAACCACTTCTTCTATACTTTCAGCATACAACTTGTATGCATGTGTTAACAAGTTGTTTTTTCTTAAAATACCACTTTATAAAATCTCTATAAATTCGCTTTGTTCCTGACCATGTATGGTATAATGTATTAAGCTATGAGCAGTGCCAGATAAGAAGGAACACTGCGGAATAAAATACAGACCAGCACGAACTAATCACAACGTAAAAAGAAAGAGATTTTCCCATGCCATCAGAACATAAAACAAATGAAACCATCAAATACAAACTTGCCACCGCAATGAAAGAATGCATGAAATCCGCCTCCGTAGAGA
The DNA here is from genome assembly GCF_014287515.2 of Roseburia rectibacter. Taxonomy (NCBI): domain Bacteria; kingdom Bacillati; phylum Bacillota; class Clostridia; order Lachnospirales; family Lachnospiraceae; genus Roseburia; species Roseburia rectibacter. The sequence continues at coordinate 1,401,890 of NZ_CP092473.1, read as the reverse complement.
AGATCACCGTCACGGAGATTGTGGAGACCTGCGGCGTGACACGCCAGACCTTTTACCGGAATTTTAAGGATAAGTATGACCTTATCAACTGGTATTTTGATAAAATTTTACTGGAATCTTTCGAACATATGGGTGAAGGGAAAACTGTGTATGAAGGACTGGTAAATAAATTTCATTATATCCAGCAGGAAAAGCTCTTTTTTAAAGCAGCTTTTAAAAATGACGATCAGAATTGTCTGAGAGATCATGATTTTCAACTGATCTGTGCATTTTACGCCGAACAGCTTGAGACGCGCATGGCGTGCAGACTTTCCCGTCAGCTGCAGTTTCAGTTAGAAATGTACTGCCAGGGTTCCATTTATATGACCGTACAGTGGGTGCTTGGCTATCGCAAATGTTCTGCCGAAGAACTCGCACATGCCCTTGCATCTGCCATGCCGGAAGAACTGCAGACTGTATTTCATAAATACGGGTTGGTTTGATGCAGGAAAATGTTACATTCATAAACATTTCTGTTACAAAAAAACCTTCCAGGCAAGACAATTATGCCTGAAAGGTTTTCTTTTACTTATGACAATATACGAATCATAAAGCGTACATTCTATGATTTCACCGCTGCAATTACATCAGTTTGCGGAAAAGATTCTTAAGATCTTCCACACTGGCATCTTTCGGGTTACCCGGAGCACATGCATCTGCATGAGCAGATTCTGCAAGAAAATCAAGATCTTCTTCTTTTAATGCCTCAAGTTTTGTCGGGATTCCCACATCAACAGAGAGTTTCTGTACGGCATCAACTGCTGCTTTACGATATTCCTCCACAGACATATCGTCCACACCTTTGACTCCCATTGCACGGGCGATCTCACGGTATTTTTCTCCGGTACAGTCAGCGTTGTATTCCATAACGATCGGAAGCATCATCGCACATGCAACACCATGTGGTGTATCATAAACAGCACCTAAGGTATGAGCCATGGAATGAGCGATTCCAAGACCTACGTTAGAGAAGCCCATTCCGGCAATGTACTGTCCAAGTGCCATTCCCTCACGTCCCTCTTTCTTATTATCCACTGCATCACGCAGAGATCTTGAAATGATCTCGATTGCTTTCAGATGGAACATATCTGTCATTTCCCATGCAGCCTTAGTTGTATATCCCTCGATTGCATGTGTCAGGGCATCCATACCGGTGGAAGCTGTCAGTCCTTTTGGCATGGAGGACATCATATCCGGATCAACGATTGCGATCACCGGCATGTCGTGCGGATCAACACAGACAAATTTTCTCTTTCTCTCCACATCCGTGATAACGTAGTTGATTGTAACTTCTGCTGCTGTACCAGCGGTTGTAGGTACTGCAATGATCGGTACACATGGTTTTTTCGTAGGAGCAACGCCTTCAAGACTTCTGACATCCTCAAATTCCGGGTTCGCGATAATGATTCCGATCGCTTTGGAAGTATCCATGGAAGAGCCGCCTCCGATCGCGATCAGATAATCAGCACCTGCTTTCTTAAATGCCTCTACACCATGCTGTACGTTCTGGATCGTAGGATTTGCTTTGATATCAGAATAGATCTCATAAGCAAGTCCGTTTTTATCCAGAATATCTGTTACTTTTTTTGTGACACCAAATTTGATCAGGTCAGGATCTGAGCATACAAACGCTTTTTTGAATGCACGCGCTTTTGCCTCTGTTGCGATCTCTTCGATTGCTCCTGCTCCGTGATAAGATGTTTCGTTTAACATAATTCTGTTTGCCATAATAATCTTCTCCTTTTCCAATACTTATGATACTTTGATTGTAACAGGACGAAATCTTATTTGTAAGTGACAAAACAGTGAAATTGTAACAAAAAAAATAAAAATCCCGCCGGAACTTCCAGCAGGATTTTCATTTACTTATTTTCTGATTGGATTATACATTGATCTCAGCTTTTACTCCAAGCTCTGCTGTATTGGCATCTAAGATCGGTTTTACCACATTTGCGATAAACTTATCTACCTGGATCGGTGCACGTCCCACATATTTTGCCGGATCCATCGTTGACTGAAGTTCCTCTAATGTCAGGTTAAACTCTGGATCTGCTGCGATCAGTTCAAGCAGATTGTTGTCTTTTCCTTCTTCTTTGACAGTCTTGCCCGCCTGCATGGATAAAGTACGGATCTTCTCATGCAGCTCCTGACGGTTGCCGCCATTTTTTACAGCATCCATCATAATGTTTTCTGTTGCCATAAATGGAAGCTCTGCCATTAAATGTTTGGTGATGACTTTATCATATACGACTAATCCATCTACTACATTTAAGCACAGGTCTAAGATACCATCGATCGCAAGGAATCCTTCCGGAATGGAAAGTCTCTTGTTTGCGGAATCATCTAAGGTACGCTCAAACCACTGTGTTGCAGAGGTGATCGCCGGGTTTAATGCATCGATCATGACATAACGTGATAAAGATGCAATACGCTCAGAACGCATCGGGTTGCGTTTATATGCCATAGCGGAAGATCCGATCTGGTTCTTTTCAAACGGTTCTTCTACTTCTTTTAAGTGCTGTAACAGGCGGATATCATTTGACATCTTATGCGCACTTGCCGCAATGCCTGCAAGAATATTTGCAACTCTGGTATCTACTTTTCTGGAGTAAGTCTGTCCGGAAACTGCGTAACATTCTTTAAATCCCATCTTTGCAGCGATCATCGGATCGATCTTATCGATCGTCTCCTGATCTCCGTCAAACAGTTCTAAGAAACTTGCCTGTGTTCCGGTTGTTCCTTTTGAACCAAGCAGTTTCAAAGATCCCATGACATACTCAAGATCCTCAAGATCCATGATAAATTCCTGTGCCCACAGTGTCGCACGTTTTCCAACGGTCGTCGGCTGTGCAGGCTGGAAATGGGTAAATGCAAGTGTCGGCAGATTTTTATAGGTATCTGCAAATTTTGCAAGTTCTGCAATAACATTGACCAGTTTTTTATGAACTAATTCCAATGCTTCACGCATTAAAATAATATCTGTATTGTCTCCAACATAACAGGAAGTTGCTCCAAGATGGATGATTCCTGCCGCTTTCGGGCACTGCTGTCCGTATGCATATACATGACTCATAACATCATGGCGAACCAGTTTCTCACGCTCTCTTGCGACATCATAGTTAATGTCCTCGGCATGTGCCTTTAACTCGTCGATCTGCTCCTGTGTAATGACCGGCTTTCCATTCTCGGAAAGTCCTAACTCCATCTCTGTCTCAGCTAATGCGATCCATAATTTTCTCCATGTACGGAATTTTTTATCCTGTGAAAAAATATACTGCATCTCCTTGCTGGCATAACGCTCAGATAATGGACTTGTATATCTGTCTGTACTCATTTCTATTCTCCTTAATAGTGTTTAATTATCTCTCAAAATCTCCGCGGATGTCTTCTTTCGGCGGCTCCATCGGATAAGTACCGGTAAAGCATCCCTTACAGATGTTTAATCCGCCAACCATCTCCTCTAAACGCTCAATCCCAAGGTAACCAAGGGAATCTGCACCGATGATCTTACGGATATCTTCGATGGAACGGTTGTATGCGATCAACTGTTCCCGCTCCGGAATATCCGTTCCAAAATAGCACGGCCATAAAAATGGTGGTGAACTGATCCTTACATGTACTTCTGTCGCTCCTGCGTCACGCAGCATCTTTACGATACGGTCTGACGTTGTACCACGGACAATGGAATCATCGATCATGATGATACGTTTTCCATCTACCGCTTCTTTTAAAACATTTAATTTTACACGCACGCTTGACTCTCTGCTGCTCTGTTTCGGCTTGATGAAAGTTCTTCCGACATATCCGTTTTTCACAAATGCGGTGCCATATGGGATTCCCGACTGCAGGGAATAACCGAGTGCTGCCGCATTTCCGGATTCCGGAACACCGACAACAAGATCAGCATCCACCGGTGAATCCATGGCAAGGAAACGTCCTGCCTTAATTCTGGATGCATAAACGCTCACACCGTCAATGTGGCTGTCCGGTCTTGCAAAATAAATATATTCAAAAATACAGCGTGCTTCTTTTTCTTTTGGCAGTGCTAAGGAAAGATCCGACTGGATACCGCCCTCCGGTGTGATCGTAACGATCTCACCAGGCAATACATCACGGACATACTCTGCACCGATCGTATCTAATGCACACGTCTCGGATGCTAAAATATAGGCATTGTCACGTTTTCCGATACAAAGCGGTTTAAAACCATACGGATCACGCGCTCCGACTAATTTTCTCGGACTCATCACAACTAACGCAAATGCACCCTTTATCTTCTGGCATGCACGTCCCACTGCCTCTTCCACACTGTTTGAATTTAAACGCTCACGGGCAATGTGATAGGCGATGACCTCAGAGTCGATCGTCGTCTGGAAAATTGCTCCGGTATACTCTAAATCCTTACGCAGTTCCATTGCATTGATCAGGTTTCCATTGTGGGCAAGCGCGAGTGTTCCCTTAACGTAATTAAGAACCAATGGCTGTGCATTCTCGCGGGTAGAAGCTCCTGCCGTCGAATAACGGACATGTCCGACACCGATATCGCCATGCATAGGCTCTAAATTATCCTGCGTAAATACCTCATTGACCAATCCCATCCCTTTGTATGAGGTTACTTTTCCCTTTGGACCGTTTGTTTCACTGACTGCAATACCACAGCTCTCCTGTCCACGGTGCTGCAATGCAAAAAGACCATAATAAATCGTGGATGCAACGTCTCCGCCATCAAAGTCGTACATTCCGAATACACCACATTCCTCATGCAGTCCGCTGTCGCCATTTGTCTGCCATGGTGTATCTTTCACAAATCCATTGTTGTCCATAAAATCCTCCTTGTTTTGCGAAGCAAAATCCGAGCCCCACAGCGAGGAGAGGATTTTCCTCCTTGTTTTTCGAAGAAAAATGCAATTTTACCATGTAAAATTTGCCCACTGGTGTTCAGAGGATTTTTCCACTATGCAAATTTCTTGCCTGTCAGAAGCTCATATGCCTCTTTGTATTTATTCACTGTCTTTTCGATGACATCATCCGGTAACAGGTAATCACTGTCCGGGTTGGCTTTTAACCAGTCTCTTACAAACTGTTTGTCAAAGGACGGCTGTCCCTGTCCCGGTTTGTAACCCTCTAATGGCCAGAATCTGGAGCTGTCCGGTGTAAGCATCTCATCACCTAATACAACATTGCCATTCTCATCTAAACCAAATTCAAACTTGGTATCTGCAATGATGATACCTTTTGTCAGTGCATATTCGGCACATTTTTTATATAAAGCAATCGTATAATCTTTGATCTGTTCTGCGTAGGAAGCACCTTTTCCCGGATACTCTTTCTCTAAGATCTCCCTGCAGCGCTCAAATGAGATATTCTCATCATGCAGACCGATCTCAGCTTTTGTACTCGGTGTAAAGATCGGCTCAGGCAGCTTATCAGACTCTTTTAATCCCTCCGGCAGCTTGATACCACATACGGTACCGTTTTCTTTGTAGCTCTCCCAGCCGCTGCCTGTAATATATCCACGCACGATGCACTCGATCGGAAGCATCTCTAATTTTTTACACATCATACTGTTGCCGTCAAATCTCTCCTCATGGAAAAACTCCGGCATATCTTTCACATCAACAGAAATCATATGATTTGGAACGATATCTTTTGTCAGATCAAACCAGAATTTAGACATCTGAGTCAGAATCGCACCCTTTTTTGTGACTTTATTCTTCAAAATATGATCAAAAGCAGAAATTCTGTCTGTCGCTACAATGATCAGGCTGTCGCCGTTATCATATACTTCACGTACTTTTCCCTCTTTAACTGGCTGAAATACTTTGCTACTCATCCTCTTTGTCCTCTTTTCCGGTGTTATGAACACCATATCATTTTCTGATGTTACCCAAAAATTATAATACATAGTCTTTTGGAAAGTCAATGACTTTGCCCATATGCACCCGGATCTGCGATATAGAAAATTGTGTTCTTTTTATTAGTATTTTTGTATAATTTTTATTATATTATAAGTAATACTTATATTTTTATTTATATACTCTTATTCTCACAAAAAGAGGCAGCCACACCTTCTGATCATAGACCAGTTTTTGCGACTGCCTTCTTATTATAAATGATACATTTTTAAAGTTTTAACTGCTTTACTGCCACAACTGTGACACCTCTTTTTGTCTTTCTATATGACTTTCACATCTTTTTTATTATTTTTTGATCAGTAAAGATTTTCCGGTCATTTCTGCCGGCTGCTCCATTCCCATCAGCTCGATCATAGTCGGGATGATATCTGCAAGACATCCATCCTCTTTTAAGGTGTAGGAAGGATCTGCATTTACCAGGATAAATGGAACCGGGTTGGTTGTATGGGAAGTTAACGGCTCGCCTGTCTCATAGTTTACAAGCTGCTCTGCATTACCATGATCTGCGCAGATGAACATCTGTCCGTCTACTTCTTTTAATGCCTCAACTGCTTTTCCTACGCAGGTATCGACTGTCTCAACTGCTTTGATTGCTGCGTCTAAGATTCCGGTATGACCAACCATATCCGGGTTTGCAAAGTTGATGATGATGACATCATATTTTTCAGAACGGATCGCATCGCATAATTTATCGCAGACTTCCGGTGCACTCATCTCCGGCTGTAAATCATAGGTAGCTACTTTCGGGGATTTTACAAGGATACGGTCCTCACCTTTGTTTGGTTCCTCCACACCACCGTTGAAGAAGAATGTAACATGCGCATACTTCTCTGTCTCTGCGATTCTTGCCTGAGTCATATTGTGTGCTGCTAAATACTCACCAAACGTATTTTTCAGTTCTACTTTCTTAAATGCAACTTCTTTGTTCGGGATCGTCACATCATACTCAGTAAAGCAGATATATTTTACGTTCTTTCTTGCGCCACGGTCAAATCCGTCAAAATCATCCATACAGAATGTTCTTGTGATCTCACGCGCACGGTCAGGACGGAAGTTAAAGAAAATAACAGTATCGTTGTCTTTGATTGTTGCGATCGGTTTGCCGTTCTCTGTAATTGCAGTTGGAACGAAGAACTCATCTGTCACATCTTTTGCATAAGATGCTTCCATAGCTGCTACTGCGCTCTCAGCAGTTTCTCCTTCACCTGTGGTCAGCACTTTGTATGCTTTCTCCACACGATCCCATCTGTTATCACGGTCCATTGCATAGTAACGTCCGGAAATGGATGCGATCTTACCAACACCGATCTCTTTCATCTTAGCCTCTAACTCCTCGATGAACTCTTTACCGGAAGTCGGAGCTGTGTCACGTCCGTCTAAGAAGCAGTGAACATATACGTTCTTTACGCCTTCTTTTTTTGCCATTTCAAGAAGTCCAAACAGATGTGTGATATGGCTGTGTACACCACCATTGGATAATAATCCATATAAATGAAGGTCAGAACCGTTTTTCTTTACATTTTCCATACCATCTAATAATGCCTGATTTTTAAAGAAATCACCATCGCTGATCTCTTTTGTGATCCTTGTCAGCTCCTGGTATACGATTCTTCCGGCACCCATATTTAAATGTCCTACCTCAGAGTTACCCATCTGTCCGTCAGGAAGACCAACTGCAAGACCACTTGCATTTCCTTTTACAAACGGATAGTCTTTCATAAGTCCGTCGATCACCGGTGTTTTTGCCTGTGCTACGGCGTTTCCTTCTGTTTTTTCATTCAGACCAAATCCGTCTAAGATCATTAATACGGTAGGTTTCTTACTCATGTTTTGTTTCCTCACTTTCTATTCTCTTTCCATTTATCAAAAGTATACGATTCTCCTAATCCAGAACCATTATACTGATAACCTCATTTGTTTTCAATAGTTTTTCTGGCTTAACTGTTTTTCCAGTTTCTTTGCTTTTGCCTGACATTCAACTTCTGTGACAAGGTCTTCACCTGCATCTTTATTGAGCTGTCCTAATATATAGGAATAAATCGCCCAGTTGGTATATGAATCATAATGAATTCCGTCTCCCTTTGTTCCAAACCCAAGTTTCGCCAAATACCGGTAGCAGTCGATATATGTAGCATTCTCAACCTTCTTAATGCGGTTATTAAATGATTCAATCCTCTGATTATTACATCTTGCCGGAGCACCTGTATTTGTCGGATTCACAGACAACAGATAAAGTTTTGAACTGTCCGGCCATCTGCGATATTTGTTCAGATAGGAACGGATTGATGTCAAGTCATTGACTCCTAATCCACAGATCACAACCCAGTTTTTGATTTCCGTATGCTGTCTCTGCAGCGACTGTACTTTCGGAAATGCCGTATCAGCAAGCCATGCATATCCCATTCCCGGACAGGACACCACAAAAAAATTGGGGATATCTTCGATTTTACACTCTTCATTCATCAGATAAAACCTGGAATCTCCCACAAATATATATCCGGTTTCATATTCATAGGAATCTTCGTCTGACTCATCTTCTTCCAGATCATTTTTTATCGTTTTATCCTCTCTGACTGTATTATATGTATCATCTGCCGTATTCTTTGTTGACTCTGTTTTTATACTATCATCAGCATCCTTTTCTTCATCATCTTTTTCATTGTCTGTCGATGAATTTTCAGAATTACCTGTTATATTCTCAGTTTTCGATTCACTGTTTAACTCACCATATTGTATAGATGTCTCAGTTTCCTGTAAAACATCTTCTAATGAAATATTTTGCCCGTCAGAACTCTGTGCTCTCGCATTTGCATTATTTTCTTTATATTCAAAATCCGCGCTTTCTGCCTGATTCCATTCTCTTGCAGTTACATTCCACCCGCCGATCAGTATCAGAACGCAGATCAGTATCCATATTATTTTCTTTTTCATATATTTCACTTTTTCCACACATATCAAGTGAAAAGGGGATTCTTTCTGTTTTCACTCCCAGATAGAATCCCCTTAACCTGATTATGATTTATTTGTAGTTTACAATTTTACCGAAATCAGCTTTTAAGGAAGCTCCTCCAACTAAACCACCATCGATATCTGGCTGTGCAAACAATTCTGCTGCATTACCTGCATTTACAGATCCGCCGTACTGGATACGTACTTTCTCTGCTGTGTCAGCGCCGTATACTTCTTTGATACAGTCACGGATTGCCTTGCAGACTTCCTCAGCCTGCTCTGTGGTTGCTGTTTTTCCTGTTCCGATAGCCCAGATCGGCTCATAAGCGATTACCATAGAAGCTACCTGCTCTGCAGTAACATCTTTTAAGTCAGATTTGATCTGCATACGGATCCAGTCTAAAGTGATTCCCATCTCTCTCTGCTCTAATGTCTCGCCGCAGCAAAGAATTGGTGTTAAGTTATGCTCAAAAGCTTTTTTCACTTTTTTGTTTAACATGCAGTCGCACTCTTTGAAGTAATCACGTCTCTCGGAATGACCGATGATAACGTATTTTACACCAGCATCTACTAACATCTCAGGAGCGATCTCTCCGGTGTAAGCACCTTTCTCCTCATAGTACATGTTCTCGGCACCTACTGCTACGTTGGTTCCTTTTAAAGCCTCAACAACAGGTACGATGTCGATTGCTGGTACACAGTAAACAACTTCTACATCATCGCTTACTACTAATGGTTTTAATTCCTCTACTAATTTAACAGCCTGGCTTGGAGTCATGTTCATTTTCCAGTTACCGGCTACGATCTTCTTTCTTGCCATGATTTTATCCTCTTTTTCCCATTTTTAAAGTTTGTTGACATATCATCTGTTACCATACCAAGGCATTATGGCAGCTTTTTATTTCGGCTGCCTATACCTAAGGCGTTATTGCAGCCAGATTTATGCTATGACAATCTTCTATTTATCGTCGGCTGCCATAACTAAGGTGTCATGGCAGCCAACTTTACACTGCAACTATTTTTACTTATCATCGGCTGCCATGACACCTGGTAATTCCTTACCCTCTAAGAACTCAAGGGAAGCGCCACCACCGGTAGAGATATGGCTCATCTTGTCGCCGAATCCTAACTGGTTAACAGCTGCTGCAGAATCACCACCACCGATGATTGTTGTAGCATCTGTATCAGCAAGTGCTTTTGCAACTGCAATCGTACCAGCTGCTAATGTCGGGTTCTCAAATACACCCATCGGTCCGTTCCATACAACAGTCTTTGCTGTCTTAACTGCATCAGCATATAACTCCTGAGTCTTTGGTCCGATATCGCATCCCTCTCTGTCAGCCGGCATATCTTTTACGTCACATACAGTAACTTCTACCGGAGCATCGATCGGGTTCGGGAAATCTGCGATGGTTACAGCATCTACCGGAAGGAGTAATTTCTTTCCAAGTTTTTCTGCTTTTGCCATCATCTCTTTACAGTAATCGATCTTTGTATCATCTACTAAAGATTTACCGATCTCATATCCCTGTGCTTTTAAGAAAGTATATGCCATACCACCACCAATGATTAATGTATCGCATTTTTCCAGTAAGTTGGAGATAACGTTTAATTTATCTGCAACTTTTGCACCACCAAGGATCGCTACGAAAGGTCTTACCGGATTTTCAACAGCGTTTCCAAGGAAATCGATCTCTTTCTGCATTAAGTAACCAACTACGTTAGAACCACCCTTTGCAGTGATGAATTTTGTAACGCCTGCAACAGAAGCATGTGCTCTGTGGGAGGAACCGAATGCGTCGCATACATAATCGTCTGCAAGATCAGCTAACTCTTTGCTGAACTCTTCGCCGTTCTTTGTCTCCTCAGCACCACGGAAACGTGTATTCTGTAATAATACAACATCTCCTTCGTTCATTTCAGCAACTGCTTTTGTAGCTGCCTCACCTGTTACATTGTAATCAGATACGAAGTTTACTTTTTTGCCAAGTTTCTCAGAAAGTTTCTCAGCTACCGGAGCTAAAGACTCGCCTTCGTTTGGTCCGTTTTTTACTTTTCCAAGATGTGAACAGAGAATTACTTTTCCACCATCGTTGATTAATTTCTGGATGGTAGGAAGAGCTGCGTTGATACGAGTCTCATCTGTGATTTTTCCTTCTTTTAACGGAACGTTGAAATCACATCTTACAAGTACTCTTCTTCCCTTTACATTAATGTCGTCTACTGATTTTTTGTTTAATGACATAAAATATGTCCTCCTTTTATATAATTGAGGTATAAAAACAGGCCCGGTCCAATAGGACCGGACCTGCTAAAAGTCGCATATAGTTATCGTAACCCGTCGATTATGCTAACTCACTGAAGTATTTGATTGTACGAACCATCTGAGATGTGTAAGAGTTCTCGTTGTCATACCATGAAACAACCTGAACTTCGTACTGGTCATCAGATACCTGGTTAACCATTGTCTGAGTTGCATCGAATAATGAACCAAATCTCATTCCTACGATATCGGAAGAAACGATCTCATCCTCGTTGTAACCGAAAGACTCGTTAGCTGCTGCTTTCATAGCTGCATTGATGTCTTCTTTTGTTACGCCAGCTTTCTTAACAACTGCTGTTAAGATTGTTGTAGAACCTGTTGGGGTTGGTACACGCTGAGCAGATCCGATTAATTTACCGTTTAACTCTGGGATAACAAGACCGATTGCTTTTGCAGCACCTGTGCTGTTAGGAACGATGTTAACTGCTGCTGCACGTGATCTTCTTAAATCACCTTTTCTCTGAGGTCCGTCAAGAGTCATCTGATCACCTGTGTAAGCATGGATTGTTACCATGATACCAGACTGGATCGGAGCATATTTGTTTAATGCATCTGCCATTGGTGCTAAGCAGTTTGTTGTACAGGAAGCTGCTGAAATGATTGTATCAGAAGCTTTTAATGTCTCGTGGTTTGTATTATAAACGATAGTAGGAAGGTCATTTCCTGCTGGAGCAGAGATAACAACTTTTCTAGCACCTGCATTGATGTGAGCCTGTGCTTTTTCTTTGCTTGTATAGAAACCGGAGCACTCTAATACAACGTCAACTTTTAAATCTCCCCATGGGCAGTTGTTTGCATCTGGGAATGCGTAGATTTTGATCTCTTTACCGCAAACGATGATAGAATCATCTGTTGAAGATACTTCATCAGCATGCTCATATTTACCCTGAGATGAATCATATTTTAACAAGTGTGCTAACATTTTAGGACTTGTTAAATCGTTGATTGCTACTACTTCATATCCTTCTGCTCCAAACATCTGTCTGAAAGCAAGACGACCAATACGGCCAAAACCATTGATTGCTACTCTTACTGCCATTTTTAATTCCTCCTAGAATTTGTAAATGTGATAACTTGATGGGACTTATGCCCGTCCCAAGCTTCCTTTATTTTAACCAATTTCTTTTGAAAGTTCAAGCCTTTTTCTCGACTTTATTCTGTGTTTGTTAAATTTTTCACTATATGCAATTTTCCGGTCGTTTTTTCATGAATTTTATACAAAATATACAAATATGACTTCTTTTCTTTTGTGGGATAGGCTATACTATATCATAAGCTACTTACCAAATGTTGGTTTGTTTATGAAATAAATCGCCCGTCCCAATGGTGTGTCGCAGGTCTGTGAGTAGCATCTTGCGCAAAGCCGGAGTTAATTTTGGTTCCATTGTACGAAAATAAGAAAAGTCTAAGTGTGTCTGAGTTAGATTTTCTCGGAGTGACGTGACCGGCGTTCAACGAGCCATCCGTGGCTCGTGAAGCCTTGTTCTGCCATCCGTGGCAGAACATCACTGTGTATCTACAGACACACTAAGATTTTCTAATTTTCTCCCAAAGTCACAAAATCAGCTCAGGCTTTGCGCAAGATGCCAGCCTCCAGGTTATGAAACACCATTTGGGTGGGCGGTTCATCTCAAAATGGGGGCGCGGGTGTGAATTTTTGATATTCGCACGAATGGAAATATGCTTAAAATCCTAATGTGCAATATCACTGATATTCAGCCTGATGACTTGTCTGAAGTTTCATCTGCTATGTTGCATTACATTAATCATTTCGTAAATTAACAGACTAATAATGCAGATTATTATTCCAAGTATGTATGTTTAAAAGCATAGATATAACAGATTGCGTCGAGATTTTTCAACCTTTTTGAAATGAATGTCACAAAAATTTACGCACCCCCAAGGTTGTAAAATGAGTTTCCCGGCTAAGGGTGGTTCACAACCTTGCGGCTGGCAAATCGCATCAAGCCAGGACTCGTTTTGTGACTTTGGGAGAAAATTAGAAAGTCTTTGTATGCCTGTTCACAATACAGTGTTGTGCTGCCATGGACGGCAGCACAAGTCCTAATGTGCCCGGACGGCACATTTAGGACGCACACGTCACTCCGCCTCAACCTGAATCAGGCATACTTAGACTTTCTTATTTTCGGACAACGGAACAAAACAGTCCCGGCTTGATGCAATTTGCCAATCGTAACTCCCCAGAACCACCCTACACAAGGAAACTCATATCACCCACAAACCAGCATTTGTGATATGCGTAATTGCGCAAATAAGATTTCACATTATGTGCCAGCCCGGCACAGGAAAGAGGATTTAATATGTTATGGGATACGCATATGCACAGCCAGTTTTCCGGCGACAGCCACACACCGCAGGAAGACATGATCGCTGCTGCAAGACAAAAAAATTTAAAAGGAATCTGTTTTACAGACCATCTTGACATTGACTATCCGGACGAACCGGAGACATTTTTGCTGGATCTGCCGAATTATGTCTCTTCCGTGGATGCAATGCAGGAGAAATATAAGGAAGTTCTTCCAGTTCGACTCGGCATTGAACTTGGGTTACAGCCGCATCTTGCCTGCATACATGCTGACATCCTGTCACAATACCCGTTTGATTTTGTGATCGGTTCCTCACACGTCATGCACGGCGTTGATCCTTATTATCCGGCTTATTGGGAAAATCACACGGAGGAGGAAGGCTATCAGGAATATTTTGAATCCATTCTGGAAAATATCGCAGTTTTCGATGGTTTTGACGTCTATGGTCACATCGACTACGTGGTAAGATACGGTCCAAATAAAAATGCCAGTTATTCCTATCAGAAATATGCCGACATCATCGACGAAATCTTAAAAGCTCTTATTTTCAAAGGCAAAGGGATTGAGATCAACACCGGCGGTTTCAAATACGGACTCGGTCATCCGAACCCGACAGAGGACATCATTAAGCGCTATCATGAACTCGGCGGGGAGATCATCACGATCGGTGCTGACGCACATCAGCCGGAGCATGTTGCTTTTGATTTTAAAAAAGTTCCTTCTATATTAAAAGATGCCGGCTTTACGCATTATGCGGTATTCCGAAAAAGGAAACCGGAATTTATCCCGATTCCCTGATTGAAGTCGCTGATAGGAATGCCGGAGGCAAATAGTGCATTCAGGTTTATTGATTGGTAAATTGCACAAGACCGCACCCCAGCCTCCTGTCATTTTAAAGTCTCACTGTGATTTAACACCGACGTACTATATAAAAACAGCACATCCTGATCTTTAAAATTAATATAGTTTCCAATCCGCTCCACGGGCAGATACCGGATATCCACCAGTGTGATCTTCGCATAATCTTCTGCCAGGAGTTGGGCGATGCTGCTTCCAAAGGAATCCCGGAACATGACCAGTTCCCGGTCTGTTTTCGCATTCGGATTTTCAATCGATATCAGGGATTTCGATCCTCCCAGAAAAATCTCATACATATCATTCCCCGTTGTTTTTTCCATGTCGTAAATCTTATTTTCCGCTCGGTTTTCATAATCATACACGATACAGTTTTCAAGCACGTCATTATCCAGATAATACAGTGTATCAGGCTGTCCATGAAGTGCGAGCTGTCCATAATAGACACCGTAAAATGGATTTTCCAGTTCTTTTATTTCGTATTCTGACGCCGGATTTACCCCCATTGCCCCAGCGAGGTGCCGTGCCACATCCGTGATCTGTTCCTGCCGCCAGTGTGCATCTGTGCGGTAATAGTCCGAAAGTTCAAGATCCCCAAATATGTCAATATACTGTGCATATTTCGTCCCATCTCTCATCTGCGCCGTCAGCATATCATAATCCATGGACGGATAACCATTTTCATCTGCCAGAAAATAACTTTTATCCGGCACGATCGCCAGATAGATATCTGTGTCTGTATCCGAAAGGTAACGATCATAGACTTCCCCAAAACGCGTGGCTGCATACTGCAGTGAATCCGCATGAAGAGGATATTCCATTTTGGCAATATAGCCATCTTTGCTATAAAGTCCATGCTGGTCTCTCTGCCCCAGCACATACATGGAAAACGCTGTCTTTAATGCACGAAACTGCTCCCGTAACGGAAACTGGTCTTTTGCATACGACTCAAATCCACTCATAAAAGTACCATCTTTCATGTTTTCCACATTTATTTTCGGAAACTGTGCAAGTTTTCTGCGCTCTGAGATAGAAACCGTATCATCACTTTTCGCAATATTTCCTATTAAGAATCCAAACAGGATCAGTGCCGTCACTCCAACAGTGATCCTGTCTTTTCGCTTTGTTCCCATAATCGCCCTCAAAATCTGAAATATAAAAACGGATTGAATGAACCATCTACCAGAAATGCCACACAAAGAAGCAGTAACATTACCAGCAGGAGAATTTCTGCAATGTCAAGCGTCTGCTTTAAGCCTTTCTTTTTCTGCAATCTTCCATATAATCTCGCAGGAAGCGGCGTCGCCCCGATCACCGCAGTCAGGATGATCACTGCATAACTTTTCAGATAATACAGGTTCTCTGTCGTAACCGGTTTTATCTGTCCCCCGCCAAACATAGATACGATGCAATCCCAAAAATCCGCCACGGAGGATGCATCAAAAAGTACAAACCCGATCAGCACAAAAAACAGCACATACAGGTGTCCGATGATCTTATGTTTCTTCAAATAAGGCAAAAGCCACGTTTTCTCAATGAGCAAAAGCACCGCATACATCAGTCCCCACAGGATAAAATTCCATGCCGCCCCATGCCAGAATCCGGTTGCCATCCACACAAGAAAAATATTGAAGATCCACCGCACAGGTTTTACATGACTGCCACCAAGCGGGATGTAAAGATAATCCCGGAACCACGCGCCAAGTGACATATGCCATCTGCGCCAGAATTCAGTAATGCTCGCAGAACAATAAGGATAGCGGAAGTTTTCCGGAAAATCAAATCCAAAAACGGCTCCCAGCCCGACCGCCATATCGCTGTACCCGGAAAAATCAAAGTAAATCTGAAGCATAAATGCTATCGCATACATCCAGAAAAATAAAACCGATTTTTCCTCCGAAGCCTGAAAATGACCAATCAGCTCCCCGAGCACATTTGCGATCAGTATCTTTTTTGACAGCCCGGTCACAAATCTTCGAATTCCATATGCACACTTTTCCACGCTGTGCATACGGTTTTCAAGCTGACTTCTGATATCCGAATAGCGCACGATCGGCCCCGCAACGAGCTGCGGAAACATTGCAACATAAGCAGCAAACGTAAGCAGATTTTTCTGTGCCGGGACATCTCCCCGGTATACATCTACCGTATAGCTGATGACCTGAAATGTATAAAAACTGATGCCAAGCGGCATTGCAATGCTAAGCAGTGGAATTTTCTGCCCTGTCAGCACATTGAGATTCTGTATGAAAAAATCGGCATATTTGCAATAGATGAGCGGAAAAATTTCCAATAAAACAGCGGCAGCCAAAAGAATTTTTGACTGCCGTTTATTCTGACATGTACCGATCAGACGGGCAGACAGATAACCAGCCAGGATGACTGCTGCCATCACCGGCAGGTATTTCGGTTCTCCCCATCCATAAAAGATCAGACTCCCCAAAAGAAGCACTGTATTTTTCATCCGCCCCGGAGCCAGAAAATACACCAGCACCATACACGGAAGAAAATAAATCAAAAACGTGATACTTGAAAATAACATTTATACGATCCCGTCCTCACTGATGACTTTCGTGTTTTCATAAGTCTGCGTGAGTTTGTCTTTAAACGTGTTTACCAGTTCTTCATTTCCAAAAACAGATACCAGATAATCATCCACCGAAATTACAACCAGCTTGTCCGGAAATCCACACATCCACTGTCTGCCCATCACATTTTCCTTGAGGTCTGCCGCTACGCTCTTTACATCATCTGCATTTTTCAGATGATAGGCACCGCAGGTAAATGTGTTCGCATTCATCATGTGCATGATGGAAGCCGCATTATCGATCTTTTCCGCATCCGCCGCCGGAAAGCCAAGCATGCGGTCTAATTCATCCGCATCCGTGATTCCAAATGTTCCCGGCGCATCCTCCGTCATATTTTCTTCACTCATATCTCCGCCTGCAATGGCAAATTTATCATCTTCTTCGTAGCTGTTCCAGACTGTGGTAAGAAGTTCTTTGGCATCTTTGATCTCTGCCTTTCCAGCTGCATCTGGACTGTCTGTTTTATTTCCACAGGCAGCAAGTGACATTGCAAGAAAAATTGAAAGGAATAAGGTAATATATTTTTTCATGTTCATCTCCATTTTGTTTTATTTGGTTTTATTTTTCTCATCGTATCATGTTTTATACCGGATGGAAAGAGAATATTCCATTTTCTTTCATATCTTCTCACGATCCGATCAACACATTTTTTCCTTCAAATGCAAATCCATAATGTCTGATCTTCTCTTTTGGTATTCCCCGTGCCAACAGTTCGGCATCATAATTTTTTTCTTTGATCTGCACTAGTGCTGCCTGTATTGTTTCTTCAAGTTTCTGCTCTTTTTTATTATTTTTTACCTTAAACTCCAATATAATTGCCTGTATTTTTGTTTTTTCCCGCTCTTTCTACTCATCATGACATCATATCTGCCAAAGCCGCTTTCCCGGTTCGGCCTGATTTCATAGATATCTGTCTGGTCTGCTATCAGTCCAAGCACAAATCCATGATAAAATCTTTCTGGTTCCTGATTTCCAGCGTCTTCCCTTCCGACATCAAAATAACTAAACGTTGCAAGCGTAATCTTATTCATACAATAATTCATTGCATCCACATCCTCAACCTTTAAATAACCACTTGCTACCAGAAGACTCCATACCGCGCTTTCATCCTGTGCAAGATGGCTGAACACGATCTGTTCATCAAAATTAACTTCAATCGTCTTTCCGTTTAAAAGACTTTCCATCTGTATCTTCATATCTGCCGATGCTCATTCTCTGTAAAACATTCCTGTTCATTTAGATAGCGGTTTTGTCTATAAACATCCACAATAATATTTTTTATCTTTTGAACAGCACCTTTGTAATTGTTCTGTTTTACATCCGCAAAGCTGACAAAAATAACCCGATATGTTCCCTGCCGTATGCGGTATTTTTCACTTTCCCACCACTGCCTTATAAAATCTGTTTTATCAATATAAAAATAATGGTTCTTTCTTAAAGATACAAAATCCTGCTTTCCAATACTGATGATTCTGCTCATATTTTACCTATACTTTCCTGTTTATCGTGTAATTATCTTTACACGTTTTTGACGTTCTCTGCTGCCTGATCATATTGTATCTATCTTTTGATCAGTTTGAAAGGATTTTCATTTTCTGTAAGTTTTCTTAAAATGATCAATAATCAATTCGGAAATAATCAAGATACGCTTTATATCTGTCCTGTGCCGTAAGACAGGTATCTGTCAGATATCCTTTTTCATTGTCCCATTCTTTCAGCCCCCGATAGTAGAACATTTTTAAATCATCTTCGATAATAAATGGAACAATATTATATTTCAGACACTCTTTAAACATGATCAGTCTGCCGACACGTCCGTTGCCATCCTGAAACGGATAAATTCTTTCAAACTTCACATGAAAATCCAAAATATCTTCCAAAGACTTTTCTTCTTTCGCATTATATTCTGCCAGCAATTTTTTTATCTTACCGGATACCTGCTCCGGTAATGTAGTCTTCATACCCCCGACCTCATTTGGCATCTTTTTATAATCTCCAACAGCAAACCAGTCTTTTCTGGAATCACTGGTTCCATTTTTTAAAGTCAGATGGAGCAGCTTTAACAATTTCTCTGTCAATACCATACAGGCATCATCAATTATCATATCAATGCACCGAAAATGGTTTGCAGTTTCAATCACGTCATCCACGTTAAGAACTTCATTTTCAACACCGATGGTATTGGTTTCAAAAATATATCTTGTCTGATCGTGCGTCAGACGGCTTCCTTCCATATGATTTGAATTATAGGTTAAATCGATCTGTGTTTTATGATAGATACCGCCTTGATACTTATCTGTTTTTTCTTCTCTCAGAATATCTAACAGTGTTTTGGACTGCTGTTTTTCCTGATTTCTTCGCACTCTGTTTTCCTCCGTTCACTTTCTAGATTATTTAATTATAGCACATTACCGGTGGCAAATTCATTTTTGTCTATAAAAACGCAGAAAATCATATAAAAACACCCCTGAATAAAAAATGACACATTTATCCATGTACCCATATTCTTTATACTAGTATGATAGAAGCGGACATATAGATTCAAGAATGGAGGGTGTATTTTTATGAAAACCTACGAACGACCACAAGTATTTTGTCAGGAAGATTTATGCGAAGGCTGTCCGGCAGACAACGGTTCTTTCTGCACACTGACCAAGGAATATACAACCGGTGATAAAGACTACCGTCCTACCTGGGAACGCAATGGCGAGAGTCCGGATAAAATAACATGGATAAAAAGACCTCCCAGAAAGAATTTTTTCTTTTCCTTTCTGGAAGGTCTTTTAAAATTGTCAAAGAAAGATAAATATCTCTTCCCTTTTCTATATATTGTCTCTTATTTAAAATATGCTACACCGGACTCAAAGATTTTAAGATCCTGCTCTCCGTAAATGTTCATTGCAACACTTCTGTCACGTCTCTCAGAATGAGCCATTTTACCAAGCACACGTCCATCCGGACTTGTGATACCCTCGATGGAACAGTAAGAACCGTTGACATTCCACTCTTCATCCATGGTCGGAACACCTGCTTCATTGACATACTGGGTTGCAACCTGACCGTTTGCAAACAGTTTATCTAACCATTCTTTTGGTGCAACAAAACGTCCCTCTCCGTGGGATGCCGGGTTGCAGTATACTTTTCCAAGTTCCGCCTGTGCTAACCACGGGGACTTGTCTGTAACAACTTTTGTATATACCATTTTACTGATATGACGTCCGATCGTATTGTAGGTCAGTGTCGGGGAATCTGCTGCCTGTGGGCGGATCTCACCGTAAGGTACCAGTCCTAATTTGATCAGTGCCTGGAATCCGTTACAGATACCAAGAGCTAAACCATCCCTCTCATTTAAGAGTTTCATAACAGCCTCTGTCATCTTTGCATTGCGGAATGCAGTTGCAAAGAATTTTGCAGATCCTTCCGGTTCATCACCGGCGGAGAATCCACCCGGGAACATGATGATCTGTGCCTGATCGATTGCCTTTGTAAATTCGTCTACGGACTCACGGATATCGCTTGCATTTAGGTTCTTAAATACCTTAACGATCGTATCCGCACCCGCACGCTCAAAGGCTTTTGCACTGTCGTACTCGCAGTTTGTTCCCGGAAATACCGGAATAAATACGGTTGGTTTTGCCACTTTATTTTTGCATACATAAACAGAATCTACATGGTAGAGATCTGTTTTTACTTCTTCTTTATCCTCAGTTGCACGGGTTGGGAATACTTTTTCCAAAGTGCCTGTCCATGCATTTAATGCCTCATCGATCGCAAGTTTCATATCGCCACAGATAAATGCTGCATCCCCGTTGACAGAACCTGCTCTCTTTACATTTGCAGATAAACCTGCATTCTGCAGTGCCTCGTAGATTTCTGCTGTCTTACCTGCAGGAACCTCTGCTACGATGTTACCAAAACCCGGAGCAAACAGTGTATCTGTCGTCACATCTGCATCCACAGTTACGCCAAGTTTATTACCAAATGCCATCTTTGCCAGTGCTGCTGCAAGACCTTTTCCGTCAAGTGCATATGCAGAAACAATAGCACCTTTCTGGATCAGTGTGTGGATCACATCATAAAGTTTCATAACCTGTGCATAAACCGGCACATCATATTCATCTTTATCGATCGTAAAGTATAACAGTTCATTTCCAGCGGTTTTTAACTCCGGTGTGATGATATCCTGCTCTTTTGCAACATCCACTGCAAAAGAAACCAGTGTCGGCGGTACATCAATATCATTGAACGTTCCGGACATGGAATCTTTTCCGCCGATGGAAGGAAGTCCAAATCCGATCTGTGCATTGTAAGCTCCAAGAAGTGCTGCAAACGGCTGACTCCAGCGCTTCGGATCTTCGTTCATTCTGCGGAAATATTCCTGGAATGTAAAACGGATCTTCTTATAATCACCACCTGCAGTCACGATTCTCGACAAAGATTCTAACACCGCATAGATTGCACCGTGATATGGACTCCAGCTTGCTAAATATGGATCAAAACCATAAGCCATCATGGTTACGGTATCGCATTTTCCATTGGCTACCGGAAGTTTCGCTACCATAGACTGTGTCTCTGTGAGCTGGTATTTTCCACCAAACGGCATATAAACACTTCCTGCACCGATGGAACCGTCAAACATCTCCACAAGACCTTTCTGTGAGCAGACATTTAAGTCAGCAAGTTCTGCAAGCCATGCTGCTTTCATATCGTTCTTTGCAACAGCGTCTGCAACTTTTGGTGTAGAAATCTTATTTAAGTAATTATCCTCCGGTACTGGCATATCAACTGCAACATTGGTCTCCTGATGGGCACCGTTGGTGTCTAAGAATGCACGGGAAATATTTACGATCTCTTTTCCTCTCCACTCTAAAACAAGTCTCGGCTCCTCGGTAACAACAGCAACTTCAACAGCCTCTAAATTTTCCTCTGCTGCATAGCCTAAGAAAGTCTTGACATCAGAAGGTGATACCACAACTGCCATACGCTCCTGTGATTCGGAGATTGCAAGCTCAGTTCCGTCTAATCCTGCATATTTTTTCGGCACTTTGTCAAGCTGTACACGAAGTCCATCTGCAAGTTCTCCGATTGCAACAGAAACACCGCCCGCACCGAAATCGTTACATTTTTTGATGATATGTGCTACTTCCTCGCGGCGGAATAAACGCTGGATCTTACGTTCTGTCGGCGGGTTACCTTTCTGTACTTCAGCACCACAGACTGCTGTGGACTCTGTATTGTGTGCTTTTGAAGAACCTGTGGCACCACCGATACCATCACGTCCGGTTCTTCCTCCAAGTAAGATAATGATATCGCCCGGATCAGAAGTCAGTCTCTGTACGGCACGTCTTGGCGCAGCACCCATAACAGCACCGATCTCCATACGTTTTGCAACATAGTTCGGATGATAAACTTCTTTGACATATCCGGTTGCAAGACCGATCTGGTTACCATAGGAACTGTATCCGTGTGCAGCCTCTCTCACTAATTTTTTCTGCGGAAGTTTTCCGGAAATCGTCTCTGAAACAGGAACGGTCGGATCTGCAGCACCGGTCACACGCATTGCCTGATATACATAGGTACGTCCTGACAACGGATCACGGATCGCACCACCGAGACAGGTAGCAGCACCACCAAATGGCTCGATCTCTGTTGGATGGTTATGTGTCTCATTCTTAAAGTTAACAAGCCATTCTTCTGTTTTTCCATCTACTTCGACTGGAACAACAATAGAACATGCATTGATCTCATCGGACTCTTCCTGATCCTGTAATTTTCCTTCTTTTTTCAGACGTTTCATTGCCATTAACGCAAGATCCATCAGGCATACAAACTTATCACTGCGTCCTGCATACAGGTTTTTATGAGTATTTAAGTAATCCTCATAAGTCGCCTTCATCGGTGCACAGTAATATCCATCATCAAATGCCACATTTTTAAGCTCTGTGGAGAATGTAGTATGACGGCAGTGATCTGACCAGTAGGTATCAAGCACGCGGATCTCTGTCATGGATGGATCACGGTTTTCGTCATTCTTAAAATAGTTCTGGATATGTAAAAAGTCTTTGAATGTCATCGCAAGATTCAAAGAATCATATAATGCCTTTAACTCAGTCTCCGGCATCCCGCGGAAACCGTCAAAGATCTTAACATCCTCCGGCTCCGGGAAACTCTGCACTAAAGTCTCAGGTTTTTCTAAGCCTGTCTCTCTTGAATCGACCGGGTTGATGCAGTGTTTTTTGATCGCTGCAAACTCTTCGTCACTGATTGATCCCTCGATCGCATAAGTCACTGCGGTGCGGATGATCGGCTCTTCCTCTTCATTTAATAATTTCACGCACTGTTCTGCGGAATCTGCTCTCTGGTCAAACTGTCCCGGTAAGAACTCTACGGAAAATGTTCTCGCTCCGTTTAAATCAAATTCTTCCTCGTAAATATCATCTACCGGCGGTTCAGAAAAAACGGTTACCAGGGCTTTCTTATAAGTTTCCCCGGAAATATTTTCAATATCATAACGGATCAGTTCACGAACCTTCGTCACACCACTGATTCCAAGATAACTTTTGATTTCAGACTGCAATTCTTTTGCCCGGACTGCATATTCCGGTTTCTTCTCAACATATACACGTTTTACACTGCTCATGTGGTAACCTCCATTCTCAGTTTCCATTTATCTTTTCAAAGTATAACATAGGTTCTAAAATAAGCATAATTAATATATTTAATCTTATTTATTAATTATATTAATATTTTCAGATACTCTCATTATCAGTTTCCATTGACATATTTATAAGCCTGTCTTATAATCATAGTAATTATGTTTGTTAATGTATTTCATTCAAAGGATATGCGGCCAGCCCGCAGAAAGAGGACTTCATGGATATCAATTACGAATTATACAAAGTGTTTTATTATGTAGCAACATCTTTAAGCTTTTCTGAGGCAAGCAAACAGCTTTTTATTTCGCAGTCTGCTGTCAGCCAGTCGATCAAAACTCTTGAGAAAAAGTTAGATCAGCCGCTTTTCATCCGCAGTACCAAAAAGGTGCAGCTAACCCCTGCCGGAAAAGTTTTATTAAAACATATTGAACCTGCAATGAACTTAATCCAGCGCGGCGAGAGCCAGCTTTTAGATTCCGGCAGTCTTGGACTCGGTCAGCTTCATATTGGCGCAAGTGACACGATCTGTCGTTACTTTTTAGTTCCTTATTTAAAACAGTTCCACAAAAAATTCCCAAATGTACCGATCAAAGTTACGAATGCAACATCTTTAAGCTGTGTTGATCTCCTCGATCAGGGAAAAGTCGATCTGATCGTAACCAATTTTCCAAACTCGAATCTGAATCACTCTTATATTCAGAAAACCGTATGTAATTTTACTGACGTATTCATTGCGAATCCAGCATATTTTAATCTGAAACAGCAGGAGATCCCATTTGAAGAATTAAAACAATATCCAATTCTCATGCTCGACCGCAAGAGTACAACAAGTCAGTTTCTGCATAACCTGTTTTTACAGCATCAGCTTGAACTGATCCCGCAGATTGAACTTAGCAGTAACGATCTTTTAATCGACCTTGCACGCATCGGTCTTGGTATCGCTTTCATACCAGACTATTGTTTAAACCGTGAATCAAAAGATCTGTTCATCGTAAAAACAAAAGAAAAACTTCCATCAAGACAGATGGTTGCAGCTATCAATCCAACGCTTCCTGTTTCACAGTCTACAGAAGAGTTTTTAAATCTTTTGCCTACGATCTGATTCCCATTTAGGAACGGTTCCAGAATTTTTTTAAATACTGTTCGACTGTATCTACCCTGCATATTGTCTGCTGTTCCCATTCTCTTGGGAACAGTGCACGATACTCACTCTGCAAAAAGCGTTCATCTAAAAGTTCAATGACTCCGACATCTTCCACTGTCCTTATCACTCTTCCTGCTGCCTGAAGCACCTTGTTCATCCCAGGATAACGATAAGCATAATCAAAACCGGCGCCAAGTCTTTTTTCAAAATATCCCATCAGGATTTCTCTCTCATTGCTGATCTGTGGAAGTCCTGTACCGACAACGATTGCACCGATCAACTGTTCATTTTTCAGATCGATCCCCTCACCGAAAATACCTCCCATTACGCAAAATGCAGCTAACGATCCATTCCGTTTTTCAGATACTTCTTCTGAAAAAGCCTGCAAAAAAGATTCTCTCTCTTCTTCCTTCATTCCGGGCTGCTGGATCAATGTTTCGATCTCACAAGATGGATCTGCCTGATTTTCATCCTGGAAAATATCATAAACCTGCTCCATCATTTTATAGGAAGGGAAAAACACCATGTAATTTCCTTTTTTGGCATCGACTGTCCTCTTTATATAGGATGCGATCCGTTCAAACTCTGCTACACTCCGCCTTGTATACTTACTGCTCACATCATTTCCAAGCAACAGCAGTTTCTGTTCTTCCCGGAATGCCGTCTTCGCATAAACTGCATAATTATCCGTTTCTGTCGAAAGCAGACTCTTATAATATCCCACCGGGAGCAGTGTCGCAGAAAAGAAAATCGTCGCATTTCCCTTATTGATCCGCTCCTGAAGATTTTTGGATGGGTCCACACAATATAATTTTAGTTTAAAACGCCCATCCTGCTCATGTTCCGCATATATGACATAATGGTCATCCAATAACTCATAAATATTCAAAAAGTTACGCAGATTTAAATAAAACTCACTCAGATCTTTCCGTTCCGGAAACTCCGACGATTTCTGCAGAAATTCGTCAAGATCTGATGCCACATTCATGAAGTCAAATGCAAGATTTCCAATTGATTCATAGATCATGTATTTTTCACATTCGCGTTTATATGCCAGTAATACACGGTTACACTTTTCAAGTTCCCGTACCAGTTTTGCCTGACCATATTTCTTTAAAATCTTTTTTGCCGAAAGAAAATCTTCCTTATATATAATGGCACTGTACATTTCCCTGCTGCGCTCAACCAGATTATGAGCCTCATCCACCAGAAAAATATAATCCCCTGTTGTTCCATCTGCAAAAAAACGTTTTAAATAAACATTGGGATCAAATACATAATTATAATCACAAATAATGTCATCTACCCAGGTTGCCGTATCAAGACACATTTCAAACGGACAGACATTGTATTCTTTTGCCTGCTCTAATATCACTTCTCTCGTGATCACGTCTTCTTTTTGCAGCAGAGAAAAAACTGCATCATTTACTCTGTCATAATGTCCTTTTGCATAAGGACAGTTAATGGGATTGCACTCCATTTCTTCACACAGGCACAGTTTTTCCTTTGCCGTGATCGTAAGCACCTTTGCCTGATATCCGTTTTTGCGCAGAAGTTCAAACGCTTCTCTCGCTACTGTTCCCGTGATTGTTTTTGCCGTCAGATAAAATATCTTATCTGCCAGATCCTCGCCCACTGCCTTGACTGCAGGAAACACCGTTGATATCGTCTTTCCGGCTCCGGTCGGTGCCTGGATAAAAAGATTCTTTTTTCTTTTTATCGTACGATATACACCAGCCACCAGCTCCCTCTGCCCATCCCTGTAAGGAAATGGAAACTGCAGTGGTTTAATAGATGCCTGACGCAGCTTTTTCCATGCAAACTGAAAATCAGCCCATTTTTTGTATTCATCTATCAGCTTCTCAAACCAGTCTGCAAGCTCCTCAAATGTATAATCATAATGAAAATACCGGATATCTTCCGTATCTAAATTGCAATACGTCATCTGCACTGAAATAGCAGACAGATCGTGCTGCAATGCATAGATATAAGCATAACACATTGCCTGCGCACGGTGCACACCGATCGCATCCTCTAAAAGATCAAGTTTCATATACATGCCCTTGATCTCATCAATCGTGACTTTGCAGTCTATCGGCATCGTCCTATGGTTAAAATTGTCTGCAAATGTAATTTCCTCCGTTGCACTCTCAATTAAAATTCCATCCGCACGTCCCTCGATCACAAGCTGATATTTGTCTTCCTCTATTGCAATTTTAAGTGGAACCTCGGCATGATAATTACTGCCCTTGCGTTTTTGAATCTTCCTGTGGATTCTTCCCCCTGCAAGCATCGCCTCTGCTGAAGCGCCCCGTCCATGACGATTATCAATGTCCCCCTCCCGCAGAATAAATTCCACCAGATCACGAACTGATATTTTTATGACACCTTTTTCATTCTTTTCAATCTTTGTACTCATATATGGATTATAGCACAAAAAGACTGATTCCACATACCTTTCCAGATATATGTAATCAGTCTTTTCATCTATCCCTTTATCTTCTGTTATACATCAATACCTGATGGGCATGACCTCTGCTTTAAGCTATTGCGTATTTTCCTACGACCTGCTCAAAGCGGGCATCTCTACCGCCATATTTGATGGTAAGCTCTTTGCACACACCCAGATAAAGCATTCCAAGCAAAGATTTTGCATCAATTACTGCTCTGCTGTAACATACATCAATTTCAAAATCGCATTTTCCGGCAGCCTTTACAAAATCCTTTACTTCCTCCGTGTCAGATAATTTGATTTTTCTTTCAACCATTCGACTCATTCCTTCCTACATCGAAAACCAAAAACATTGTTTTTTCTTATCAGCTTGCTGATTATTGCACATTTTTTTTCATTTGTCAATTTTAGGAAACTATTTTTTTATTTTTAGTTTCTAAGCATAATGACAATAATGGATTTTATTTTTCTCCCGTTTGACAAAATATTAACATAGCTTTTGTTTTCTGTCGCAAAATGTATATTTATACTTGTGCAAAAATACATGAATGTGCCTTATTTTTCACCTTTGTTTTAGAATTCTTCACAATCTTTCAATCGGTTGCGCACCCAGATTTTTCCAATATCTTAAAAGATCCTTCTTATCGACAAAATTTCACGATAATTGACAGGCGACGTGTATTTGATTCCCGAACTTGGAGAACTTGCATGAAGCAATGTGTTATTTCCGGCATAAATTCCCACATGTCCGCTGTAACATACAATATCCCCCGGCTGTATCGCATCCAGGCTGACACCGTATCCGACACTGCGCAGTGCACTTGAAGAATGTGGAAGACTGATTCCAAATGCTGCATATACGCTCATCACAAACCCGGAACAGTCTGCTCCGTTCGTCAGACTACTGCCACCGTAGACATATGGGTTACCTACAAACTGTGCCGCATAATTAACAACCGCCTGTCCATTGGAAACTTTTTGTGGCTTTGTAGCTGTATTACCGCCTGACTGACTGTTATTTTTTCCCTGATCACTGCTTCCCTGTGCAGTATCATCGTTTTTTTGCGCATGTTGCGCATTTTGTGACTGCTGCTGTGTTTTTTCTGAACTTTGCTGCTGTGCTGCTGTTTTTACCGCTTCCTGCTGTGCCTTTCTTGCTGCCTCTGCTGCCTTTCTTTCTTCCTCCGCACGCGCCTTCCTTGCCGCTTCCGCCGCAGCCGCTGCCGCCTGGCGCTCCGCTTCCTCGCGCTCTAATCTCTCTTTTTCTTCCTCCTTCGACTCTGCCACACGAAATTCTGTCCGGATCGTCACATACTCTCCCGAAACGTATCCCAATCCTTCCTCCGTCGACACACGGTACCATCCGTACTCATCCAACGCATCATAGACGACCACGTCCTCACCCTCCGGCAGCATGGTAAGCACAGATGACTCTGTTCCCGGCTCGGTGCGCACAAACAACGTCGTTGTTGTTACCGTCGCATAGCGCGTGCTGACGCCTCGCGCCAGATCCTCATCTCCAACTTTTACATATTCCGCCTTCACATAGGCATTTTCCACCGAACCGGAGCTGACCAGATACCATTCCTCTCCTGCCTCATCCGTCACCGTCTCTAACACCGTCGCTGCACTGTTATTATAAAGTTTTCCGAGTGCCTCGCTTTCCACAGACGGCTCTGCGCGTAAATTCACATAATTTAACACGGACGCAATACCGATGTCGGCATATTCCGATGTGGTCTGTGGTATTTCATGCTCTTCAATGTCTGCATTTCCATTATTTTCTGCACTGTCCGTATGTTTTTTTTCATTTTCCGGTACCTCCAGCCGCATGCGTTTTTCATTCACTGCGCACAGATCCCATGACACATCTGCATACACCACACTTCCATGCCCCGCTGCAAGCACTCCTGCCAGTAAAAATGCTACGATCTTGTTTCTGTTTTTCATTATGTAGAAATCCTCCATTTACAGATATTTACTTTTTATTAAGTAAATATTACATTTTTGTTTCATTTTGATGTATCTGCATTGTAACAGAGGATAACGCGCGATTCTACAAGTAGATATTTCCAGTTTCGGGGTTCTACAATCTGCCATTCAAAAAATAAAACCCACGCATCCAAAACGGTATGTTACGTTTTGAATGCGTGGGTTTTCAGGTAATATATTAATTTATGTGTATTTTATGCAAATGGATTCTCTGTCGGGTATGGCAGGGATGCTGGCTGGTTATAGTTAATATCTTCCATTGGAACTCCAAGATATTTAAATACCTCAAACAGCGCTTTTCCGTAATGTCCGAATGCAACAGCACCGTGATGCGGATAATTTTTCTCGATCAGCACATGACGGTAGAATCTTCCCATCTCAGGGATTGCAAATACACCGATGGAACCAAAAGAACGTGTTGCAACCGGAAGTACCTCTCCCTGTGCCACATATGCACGGATCTTGTTGTCGGAAGTAGACTGCAGACGGTAGAATGTGATATCACCAGGTGCAATATCTCCCTCTAAGGTTCCATTTGTTACCTCGATCGGAAGGCTTCTTGCCATGATCATCTGATATTTCATCTCACAGCTTGCAAGTTTCTTAGAGCATGTATTTCCACAATGGAATCCCATAAAGGTGTCAGTATGTTTATAATCAAATTTACCTTTGATAGACTCTTCATACATATCTTTCGGTACAGAGTTATTGATGTCAAGTAAAGTAACAGCATCCTGGCTCACGCAGGTTCCGATAAACTCACTCAATGTTCCGTAGATATCTACCTCGCAGGAAACCGGGATTCCACGTCCTGTCAGACGGCTGTTTACATAACATGGTACAAATCCAAACTGTGTCTGGAATGCTGGCCAGCATTTGCCGGCGATAGCAACATATTTACGGTAACCTCTGTGTTCTTCCACCCAGTCAGTCAGTGTCAGTTCATACTGTGCAAGTTTAGCAAGGATCTCCGGTTTTTTATTTCCAGCTCCCAGTTCTTTTTCCATATCTGCAACAACTGCCGGGATACGCTCATCTCCTGCATGTTTATTAAATGCCTCAAACAAATCCAGTTCGGAATTTTCCTCAATTTCAACGCCAAGATTATATAACTGCTGGATCGGTGCATTACATGCAAGGAAGTTTAATGGTCTTGGTCCGAAAGAAATGATCTTTAATTCTGATAATCCGATGACAGTTCTTGCGATCGGCAGAAAATCATGGATCATGTCTGCACAATCTGCAGCATCTCCGACCGGATACTCCGGGATGTATGCATGTACATTTCTTAATTTTAAGTTATAGCTTGCATTTAACATACCACAGTATGCATCTCCACGTCCCTGGATCAGGTTATCCTGTGTCTCCTCTGCTGCTGCGACAAACATCTTTGGTCCCTCGAAATGTTTTGCAAGCAGTGTCTCGGAAATCTCTGGTCCGAAGTTGCCAAGATATACGCAGAGTGCATTACATCCTGCTTTCTTAATGTCCTCTAATGCCTGTACCATGTGGATCTCGCTCTCCACGATACAGATCGGGCACTCATAAATGTCTGCTGCACTGTATTTTTCAGTGTAAGCCTTTACTAATGCCTCTCTTCTGTTTACCGATAATGACTCTGGGAAGCAGTCACGGCTGACTGCCACGATACCAACTTTTACTTCTGGAATGTTATTCATTTTGTTTTCCTCCGCTTTCTTTTTCTGTACATACTTATTAAATAAAAATTTATTCTCTGACATTTAAGTTCTTGCCGATGAGTCCGATATGACTTCCCTCCGGCAGACCGCCCTCGGCATGACCGATCAGCCATTTATTCTTAGCTGCAAGAAGTGCATCCTCTCCGTCAGCATGTGTCTCATCTAACGGATAATTGGTGCCTTTTGGCAGAATAACTGCCACCTGAAATCCTGCATCGTCCACATGACATGGCGCATAATGTAATGTGGTTGCATACACCTCCACGGCTGTTCCTGCCGGAATCCGGAATGCCTCCATCTTTGCAGTCTCATAAGTAAAATCATCGGTCACATCTGCCTCTGATCCCAATATTAATACTGCGTCGGTTGCTGCAAGATTGATCTCTGAGCTGCGGTGATATTCCACTGCATTCAAAAGCTCATTATGTCCATTACAATATCCGATCTGGATCGGAAGTTCTCCGTAAAAGACTTTCTCGATTTCCTTTGCCACCGGTAATGCTTCTAATTCTGCGATTGACGGCTCATAAACTACATCAGATGGAACCGGTGTCTTTTTCATTGCTTCTGTCAATGCTGAAAAATCAATATTCCGGATCACTTTTCCGTATTTTCGGAAACGCGCATCCGTAACCTCATAAATCTGCATGCCCTTATTCCTCTTTTCTTATCATTCTATTTCATTTGTTTTATACACTTTATATCTGACCGTCAGATGATCTTGTCAAACAGGTCTTTGCACGCCGGATAAATATTTTTAAACTGCTGGTAACGTGCCTCATATTTTGCAGCAAGCTCCGGCTCCGGTTCTACCGTATCAACGACCTTTACGATTGCAGCCGCAGCAGATTCCACATCTTTGTACTCACCACATGCAACAGCAGCGAGCATTGCCCCTCCAAGGGATGGTCCTTCTTCTGTCTCAAGCACATCCACTTTGATATTCAATACATTTGCGATGATCTTCTTCCACAAAGGACTCTTTGCACCGCCTCCGCAGATCTTTGTACGCTCGATCGGAATGCCAAGTGTTTTTGCAACTTCAAAAGAATCACGAAGTGCAAACGCAACACCCTCTAACACTGCCTGTGTCATATCCGCTCTTGTCGTATCCATCGTCATGCCAATAAAAGTAGCTCTCGCATTCGGATTGTTGTACGGGGAACGCTCTCCCATCAGATATGGCAGATAATATACATGGTTCTCACCTAACTTTTTGATCGATTCCTGCTCTTTTTTGTAATCTTTCGTTCCGATGATCTCATCCATCCACCATTTATTGCAGGATGCAGCAGATAACATACATCCCATCAGATGATAAGCACCGTTTGCATCACAGAATGCATGAAGTGCATTGTATTTATCTACACCAAATTTAGCAGAAGAAATAAAGATTGTTCCACTTGTTCCCAGTGAAATATTGCATCTGCCATCCCCAACGGTTCCGGTCGCAACTGCAGCAGCCGCATTATCTCCGGCACCTGCTGCCACTTTTACTTTTTCCGATAGACCAAGCTCTTTTGCAATCTCCGGCAAGATCGTTCCAACACATTCATAACTCTCATATAACTTCGGCAGCATATCTGTCGTAATACCACAGATCTTGCACATTTCCTTCGACCAGCAACGGTTCTTTACATCTAAAAGCAGCATACCGGATGCATCGGAAACATCTGTACAGTGCTCTCCAGTCAGCTTATATGCAAGATAATCTTTCGGCAGCATAATCTTTTTGATCCTTGCAAAATTCTCCGGTTCTTTATTTTTTACCCACAAAATCTTTGGTGCAGTAAAACCGGTAAATGAAATATTCGCCGTATACTTTGACAATGTATCTTTTCCTATCTCATTGTTTAAATAATCACATTCCTCTGTCGTTCTGCCATCGTTCCACAAGATTGCCGGCCGGATCACCTCATCCTTGTCATCAAGAATGACCAGTCCATGCATCTGACCCCCAAAACTGATTCCAGCAACTTCTTCTTTTGGAAAACCTTCCAAAAGTTCTTTTAACCCCTGCATCGTCTCTTTGTACCAGTCCTGTGGCTTCTGTTCTGACCAACCGGGATTTGGAAAATAAAGAGGATATTCTCTTGATACGATATTTTTCACATTTCCGGCTGCATCCATCAAAAGCAGCTTCACGGAAGATGTTCCAAGATCAATTCCTATGTACAGCATACCGTTCTCCTTTTTATCAATCATATCATTATGTGCTCGTGCACGTTTTATTTATCATACATCCTGTATGGTCATTTTGCAATATACTTTTTG
Source organism: Roseburia rectibacter (assembly GCF_014287515.2). Taxonomy (NCBI): domain Bacteria; kingdom Bacillati; phylum Bacillota; class Clostridia; order Lachnospirales; family Lachnospiraceae; genus Roseburia; species Roseburia rectibacter. Next base: position 1,368,676 of record NZ_CP092473.1, on the reverse strand, counting down.
TACATTTTTTCTAATTCATTTTTGTTTACATTTACTTATGCAGTCACTTTTATACATAGTTTTATGCCGGCAGTGCTCCTTTCACTTTAATATATGCTTCTTTTTATATACCCGTTTCTGTGCACATGCACACAAGTTGACAACCTGTCTGTTTTTATGTTATCTTTATCTATATGAATTGATTGAAACGAAAAAGGGGTTTTTATATGGCTACCATGAAAGAAATTGCAGAACTATCCGGTGTTTCACGCGGCACTGTGGATCGTGTATTAAATCACCGCGGCATTGTCAATGCTGAGACAGAACGGAAAGTTTTAGAAATCGCAAAACTCTTAGACTATCAGCCAAACAAGGCTGGCATTGCGCTTGCTGCACAAAAGAAAAAAATAAAGATCGGTGTCCTGCTTTTTGGCGCTGAAAATCCGTTTTTTGACGAAGTCATGGATGGTCTCCACAAAAAACTCGAAGAGCTTTCTATCTACGGATGCGCTGTAATTGAACGCCGCATTTCTTTTGATCTGCAGATCCAGCTTGCGACGATTGACGATCTGGTAAAAGAAGATATTCACGGACTGATTCTCTCTCCCTATAATGACCCTGTCATACAGGAAAAAATAGATGCCCTCTGGGAGAATGGCATCCCCTGCATCACGATCAACACCGATATGCCGGATTCGAAACGCATCGCATATGTCGGCAGTGACTATCACAAATGTGGGCAGACTGCTGCAGGATTATTACATCTTTTTTCCGGGGATTATGCAAGTGTCGGAATCGTAACCGGCTCGCACAATGTACTCTGCCATGAAGAGCGTATCAGTGGTTTTACCTCGCATCTCCATGCAAAGCATCCGAATATCCGGATTGTGGATGTTGTAGAGAACAATGATGATGATTACCAGAGTTATGCGGTAGTTTCTGATCTTTTAGACCGCCATCCGGATCTGTCCGCACTCTATTTTACGGCAGCCGGTGTTTACGGCGGATGTCGTGCGGTTTTAAATGCCACCCTGCAGCGTCCTCTTAAAATCATTACATTTGATGCCGTCCCATCAACCTGTGAAATGATACAAAACGGCATAATCTCTGCAACGATCTGCCAGCAGCCGGACGAACAGGGTGCTTTATCACTCTCTCTTCTTATGGATTATCTGCTGACCGGGAAACTGCCGGAAAACCGTTGTATCTATATGGATCTGAGTATAAAAATAGCTGAAAATCTTTAAGCCACAGGGCTACTTTGTTATCTCATTTTAAAATTCAAAGATTCTTTCAACCATTGCCTGCCAGCTTGCTGACTGCCGGATGATGATCTTGCTATCCTCGCTGCTGATCTGGTTGTGTTCAGTGACATGCTGGCAAATATCGCTGCAAGAAATGCAACACGAATTAAAAAAAGTGCCGCAAATACGGCACTTTACGAGTGGACCTGACGGGAGTCGAACCCGTGTCCAAAAACCAATCCCCTGTCCTTCTACGAGTGTATCCTATGTTTTGACATTCCCTCCGCCAGACCTGCGTAGGCACAGTTCCGGTTTTAGTAGCTTCATCATACGCCCACAGACTCAAAGCTTTGTCTGTGTCGTTTCTCACATAGTCGAAGCCTGAATCCTAAAGTGTGAGTGCTCTAGGTCAGACTGCTGCCATCATGGGCAGCAAGTTGCAGCTGTTAGGCTGCAACCGCTAAATTATCTTCAGCGTTTAATTTTAATTTTGGAATTTGACGCATCCCGTGCGACTCGCTTCTCCAGCTTCATGATCCCTGTCGAAACCATTACAAGCCCATAAATATATATTTCAGATGCAGTCTTTCTTACACAAAATATTATTTTCTGTGTACAAAAAATACATCATCCATTCTTTTTTATAAATTACTTTAATACAGATTCTTTACTTTGAAATCACGCTCTGCCTCACGCCGCATATCCTTCTTGGCAATATCCTGACGTTTATCATACTGTTTCTTACCTTTTGCAAGCGCAATATCGACTTTTACAAGGCTCCCCTTAAAGTATACCTCAACCGGCACTAAAGTATAACCCTTTTCTGCAATCTTTCCGACCAGCTTGCGGATTTCTGCCTTATGCATCAAGAGTTTCTTCGGACGCAGAGGATCACGGTTGAAGATGTTCCCCTTTTCATAAGGACTGACATGCATGCCATAAATAATGACCTCACCATTCTCGATACGGATAAACGCTTCTTTGATGCTGCATTTTCCCATACGCATGGACTTTACCTCTGTACCATGCAGTTCAATACCCGCCTCATAACGTTCTTCTAAGAAAAAGTCATGGTAAGCCTTCTTATTATTTGCGATCAGTTTTTTTTCTGTCTTTGCCATCATGACCTTCCTTTCTTATCCAATACCCAGCTTGTATAGTATACCCCGAAATGAGGGGGAACGCAAGATGATTTTTATTCTTTCCCCGCTTCCCGCTCATCCTGCCGTACCACACGAAAATCAATTGTGCGTAAAATCCTGTCAGTTCCTGTCACCATAACATGAACACGTTGTCCAAGTTTATAGCGGATATTCGTCACCTCTCCAACCAGTTCGTAGGTACTCTCATTATAATGGAAATAGTCATCCACCAGCGTTGTTACATGCACCAGTCCTTCCACCGTATTCGGCAGCTCCACATAAAATCCCCACTCAGTCACTCCGGAGATCACACCTTCGAACACCTCACCGATACGCTCTGACATATATTCCACTTTTTTCAGTTTATCTGTCTCACGCTCAGCTTCATCCGCACGGCGTTCCATCTCACTCGAATGTTTTGCAACTTCCGGAAGAATTTTGTCATAATGCTCGATTTTCTTTGCATTCATCCTTCCACGCAGATTGTCCTTGATAATACGATGTATCTGCAGATCCGGATATCTGCGGATCGGGGATGTAAAATGACAGTAATATGGAGTTGCCAGTCCAAAATGCCCCGTGCTCATAGTGGTATACTTTGCCTGTTTCATGGAACGAAGTGTCAGACGGCTGATCAATGCTTCCTCCGGGGTACCATCGATCTTTTGCAGAAGTTTTTGCAGTTCTTTCGGATGTACTTCATCCTGACCGATGTGGATGGAATAGCCAAAATTATTAATAAATGTCGATAACTTCTTGATTTTCTCGGTATCCGGATTATCATGTGTACGGTATACAAATGGCAGTTCCTGCCAGAAATAATCCTGTGCCACTGTCTCATTGGCGATCAGCATAAAATCTTCAATGATCTTTGTTGCAACATTTCTCTCATAAGGCTTGATCTCAATCGGCTTTCCTTTTTCATCAAGCACGATTTTTGTCTCTGGAAAATCAAAATCGATCGATCCGCGTTTCATACGTTTTTTACGCAAAATAGCAGCCAGTTCCCGCATCAGTTCAAACATTGGAACCAAATTCTCATACTCTCTGATCTCATTTTCGTCATGATCTTCGAGAATCTTTTTTACACTGGTATAACTCATGCGGCGGTCCACTTTGATCACAGACTCTGCGATCGTGTGGTCGATCACATTTCCTTTCGGATCGATCGTCATCACACAGCTTAACGTCAGACGGTTTTCCCCTGCATTCAAAGAACAGATTCCATTTGACAGCTTATGTGGCAGCATCGGGATCACCCGGTCAACTAAATAAACAGATGTACCGCGGGATAATGCCTCCACATCCAGAGCACTATGCTCCTGTACATAATTTGATACATCAGCGATATGCACGCCAAGTTTATAGTTGTCTCCCTCTTTTGTCAATGTAATCGCATCATCAAGATCCTTCGCATCTTCCCCATCGATTGTTACAGTCTGCCATTCCCTGAAATCCATGCGTCCCGCCATATCAGCAGTACTGACTTCATTTGAGACATTTTCCACCTGATGCATGATCTTCTCTGAAAACTCGACCGGCAGATCATACGCTTTTACGATCGACATGATATCCGTTCCAGGATCATTGATATGACCGATGATCTCAACCACTTTTCCTTCCGGTTTTCTTCCCTCTTTGCCGTAATCCGTGATCTCAACTACAACTTTATGCCCGCTGACAGCTCCCTTGGAACGTTCCTGCGGAATAAAAATATCAGAACCGAACTTCGGATTATCCGGCACCGCAAATCCAAATGTCTTACTCTTTTCATAAGTACATACGATCCGGGTTGTACCACGTGATATGATCTTTGTGATCGTACCTTCCCTTCGTCTGCCGGTATTTTCTGAAGTGATCGCCACCTGTACCGTATCCATATGGAATGCACCGTGTACCTGCGACTCTGGGATAAAGATATCTTCCTCTTCCCCCTCGATACCGACAAATCCAAACCCTCTCGCATGCGCAGTAAATGTACCGGTCAGATATTTCCCTTCTGATTTGATGTATTTGCCCTTGGAAGTCACTTCGATCCTGCCATCCATCACAAGCGCATCTAAGACTTCCTGCAGTTCACTGCGCTGTGATTTCGGCACTGATAGAACGACTGCCATCTCCTTCGCCTTCATCGGTACATAAAATTCATCACAGATAAACTGATAAATTGTCTTTTTCCGTTCTTCTAAAATTGTTTTCTCCATAAACCCCTGTCCTTTTTCCTATGAATCAAAAAAATGACTGCCGCACCTGCGACAGCCATCGATTCATCTTAAAAAATACTCATATTTAATACCGCTGCAATCACGATAAATAAGATAACAAAAAGTCTTGTCAGCTTTACTAACATACCTTCCATGGAACGTCCCTTGTTCTTGCCCCAGTATGTGTCTGCTGCACCTGCGATTGCTCCAAGTCCTGCGGATTTACTTTCCTGCATTAAGATGATAACTGTCAATGCTACACTGATTATAATAAAAACTACAGTCAAAATTGTTTTTACAACTGCCACGATCGTTCCCTCCTAGGTTACAAACTCACAACTTTAGTCATTGTAACATAGACGTTTTGTTTTTTCAACCTATTTTTTCATAATTTCTTTCGGTTCAAACACCGCATCTTCTGCCAGTTCCTCCTCGATCCGCAAAAGCTGGTTATATTTGCTGGTACGCTCCGCGCGGCATGGTGCACCTGTTTTGATCTGTCCGGCATTGACCGCAACTGCAAGATCTGCGATAAATGCATCTTCTGTTTCACCTGAACGATGCGAGATTACCGTATGATATCCTGCAGATTTTGCCATCTCGATCGCATTTAATGCCTCTGTCACAGTTCCGATCTGATTTACCTTGACAAGAACCGCGTTCGCTGCACCAAGTTTGATTCCGCACTGTATCCGTTTCGGATTCGTCACAAACAGATCATCTCCGACAAGCTGCACCTTATCGCCAAGTCTTTCTGTCAGCTTCTGCCAGCCTTCCCAGTCATCCTCAAACAGACCATCTTCGATGGAAACAATCGGGAACTGCCCCATAAGCTCCTCATACATGGCGATCATCTCCTCCGAACTTCTGACAATCTCCTGCTCCTCCCCCTTTTCTTCTGACTCTCCAGGGAAAACATAAACGCCACGTGCTTCGTCATACAATTCACTCGCCGCAGCATCCATCGCATAGACAACATCTCTGCCCACCTGGTAACCAGCCATCTCCACTGCCTTCGAAAGATAAGAAAATGCCTCTTTTGTATCCTCAAAATCAGGTGCAAATCCTCCCTCATCTCCAACTGCCGTACTCATACCGTTTTCATTCAGTATCTGGTGCAGGAAATGATACACTTCTGCTCCCATCTTAAGTGCCTGTGAAAAACCACGTGCCCCCACCGGCATGATCATAAACTCCTGAAAATCAAGCGTATTTTTTGCATGGACGCCACCATTGATCACGTTCATCATTGGAACCGGAAGTGTTTTGGCATTGGTTCCTCCAAGATAACGGTATAACGGCATATCAAGAGCCTTCGCAGCCGTTTTAGCACAGGCAAGTGATACTCCAAGAATTGCGTTTGCCCCCAGATTTCCCTTATTATCGGTTCCATCAAGTTCCACCATCGCACGGTCTAACTTTGCCTGCTCTAATACATTCATCCCAAGCAGCATTTCCCTGATTTTCGTGTTTACGTGATCTACAACCTTCTGCACACCAAGACCGAAGTAATCTTTATCCCCGTCACGCAGTTCGATTGCTTCAAATCTTCCGGTACTTGCACCGGAAGGAACAGATTCTCTTGCGGTAGTTTTTTTACCAGTCGTCTCTGTCTCGGCAGTCACCTCAACCTCCACTGTCGGATTTCCTCTTGAATCCAGAATCTGTCTTGCATGTACATCTGTAATGTTAATTTTTAATGACATAAAAAATTCCCCTTTCACACATTCTTTTTCCGTAGTATGTGTAATCAGGGAATCTTTTATAACTTTTTATGACAAAATAAATTTCTGTAGTGTCGCATACAAGAGTTTCGGATCGATCGGTTTTGCCAGATGCTCATTCATCCCGGCTTCCCTCGTCTGTTTTCTGTCCTCCTCACCGGCATTTGCCGTCATCGCGATGATTGGAAGGTCTTTTACATCTTCTCTGTCTAAAGCACGGAGCTCTCTGGCTGCCCCGATTCCATCTAAAACCGGCATCCGGATATCCATCAGTACTGCATCAAAATAATATTCCGGGAAATTTTCCACAAGTTCCACTGCCTTTCTGCCATTTTCTGCCGTAACGACTTCAAACTGTTTCTTTTCCAAAAGTCCCTTTGCCACAATGACATTGAGCGGATGATCCTCAACAAGCAGTATTCTCTTTCCCGCAAAACTGATATCCTCTGTTTTTTCTTTCCGCTCTTTTTTCCGACGGTCAAAATCAAGTTTTACGGTCACGGTAAACACAGTACCTTCTCCTTCCGTACTCTGTACGGTAATATCACCATCCATCATCCTTGCATAATTGTGCGCAATAGAAAGTCCCAGTCCGCTTCCTCCATAAACACTTGTATTTTCTTCATGCTGCTGTGTAAAAATATCAAATACCTTTGGCAGAAAATCCTTTGCAATACCAATTCCGTTATCAGAGACAACTGTTGTAAGCTGTACTCTTTCATTCACTTCCTGCTCTGTAACAGCTACATCAACACTTCCACCTTCCGGTGTAAATTTTACCGCATTGTTGATCAGATTTATCATGATCTGTTCTAACCTTGTGGCATCTCCGATATATACTTCCGATATTTTCCGTTCTCTGTCAAAAGAATAGCCAACACCTGCCATAAGTGCCTGTGTTTTCGCTAACATATTGACATTATCCCAGAACTTATCCCCGGAAAATGCCCGGACAGCCAGCTTCATATTTCCACTCTCGATCCGTGACATATCGAGGATATCATTCAGCAATGCCAGAAGATATCTGGATGCCGAATCAAGTTTTTCCGTGTAATCAAGCACCTGGTTTCTGTCATCAATTGACGACCGGATCATGGAATTTAAACCAATAATCGCATTCATAGGTGTCCGGATCTCATGACTCATTCCAGCCAGAAAATTTGTTTTTGCTTCATTCGCAGCCTCCGCCATCGCCAGCGCTTTTGCAAGCTGTTCCTGCTTTTCTTTTTCTTCTTTCACAATATCCTCAACATCGGACAGCATTAAAAGAAGTATACCGGTCTGTTCATTCTCGTCCATCTGTCCGCTGTATTCATCCACCGTATAAATTTCATCATAACCAAATGTCATGATACATTCTAATATCTGCTTTAATTTACTCTCTCTGGTCACATCATGATTATAGATAAACGCCATGATCTCACCGTTTCCGGGTTTCTGTAAAAGATTTACCTCCACTCTTACCCATACATATCTCCCGTTATAAAACTGGGCAACATATTCCTCAGAAAGGCTGTTGATTCCTTCCCTAAAAGAAGCAAGCAGCCCCTCCGGCGATAATCTCTGATTCTGTTCTTCTGTCAGATATACTTTTTTTGCATATGCAGACATCCTTGAACGGAAATGCCAGCAAAAAAGACAGGCATACCATGGCAATATTTAAGACGCAGAGCACAACTCTGTTCTCATAATCTACCTGGGACCTGCATTCTGCCAGCACATCCGCTTTCAAAAATTTATTCAATTTTTCCTTATGATTTTCATACAACTTTATCACTCTGTTTCAATTCCTTTTGTCTTTAAGAAATCTACCCAGATATTATATTTTGATCCATACAGATGCAGATTATCAAACGTAAGCTCCTGCTTTAATCCGCCCTGATCATCACATACTACTTCATTGACATCAATATAAAACACACGGACACCATCTGCAAGCTGCTGTATGCGCTGATTTCTCGCATCAATACCCGGATTATTAAAAATCGGGTCTGAATCGGATTTTTTGCTGGTCACATGCATGATCGCCTGCACATAAATGATCGCATCCGGCTGCAGGGTTTTGAATTTTTCGACTGTATTCTGATACTCATTCATAAACCCGTCAAGCGTTCCGCGTCCCATTTCATTAATACCAATCTGAAAATACACTTTTTTATACTGTTTAGCCTTTAATGCTTCCTCTAATGTTACCTTTTGCCCATTGACATTACAGAATGCATCTTTCCACAGATCATAGATATTCATGCCTACGGTCGCATAAAAATCTGCATGATCCAATCCGCCATAATCATGCAGACCTACCGTTCTCGAATCGCCAATAAAAACTGCATCATCAAAATAACTGTCATCCACCTGTATAAACTTCTTTTGTTCTAGAACCGCCGTCTCAGTATCCTGCTCCACAGTTTCCGTCCGCTGTATGGTCTCCTCTTGTTCTGTCACTTCTGTAGCCGCAACATTCTCTTCCTGCTGCGGTCTGTATTCGTCCGGCGTTTCCTTACTCCAAGGATAAATTTTATCATGAATTCCATCTAACACCAATACAAAATATGGAGTTTTTTTAATATTGATGGAATAATTTTTATAGATCCCGTCTTTTTTTAAATAACCGATCAGTGAAAGGATCACCCATCCGACGATCAAAAAGACTGCGACCTGACATTTCATTATTTTCTTCACACTAATCACCAGTCCTAAAAATTAAAATACAAAAATGGATTATTTGTAGAAACAGCCATATAATAAAGGCTTAAAACCAATACCACGATCACCGACAAACTTCCCAGCCACTTTTTCTCGACCACTTTGTAGAAAGCTGCCGGATATGGAGTAGAAAAAATAATCCCGATCAGAAACAGTGGTCCGTAATCCATCAGATACTTTATAAAATCCATCTGCTTTATTGCCTCTCCCACGCCAAAAAACGGGAACATTCTTGCATAATAAATTCCAAGCTGTCCTACATCCGCAATAGCAAATGCAACCCAGGTAAGCGGCACTACAAGTACCAGATATATATGGGAAAGTATTTTACTCTTCTCCAGAAACTGTAATAAAAACACTTTTTCTATAGCAAGCAGTACGAGCAGAGACGCTCCCCAGATCAGGAAATGTCCTTCTGCACCATGCCAGATGGCAGTCAGACTCCATACCACAAATAAATTAAATATCGTACGCGCCTTTCCTTTCCTGTTGCCAACTAACGGAATATAGACATATTCCTTAAACCAGCGTCCCAGCGTAATATGCCATCTTCTCCAGAATTCTGATACCGATTTTGAAATATAAGGATGTTTAAAGTTTTTGGGAAATTCAAATCCCAGCATCTGCCCAAGTCCCAATGCCATCAAAGAATATCCTGAAAAATCAAAATACAGCTCTAGGGAGTATGCAAACGCCCCCATCCATGCTAATGGCGTTGAAATACTTTCAAAACCGATTGACTGTATATTATTCCACAAAAGCCCGATACGGTCTGCAACGATCACTTTTGCTCCAAGTCCCAGTATCAGTGTTTTTAATCCTGATTCAAACTGTTCTATAGTAACAGTCCTGCTGCATAAAGCCATACGGACTTCTGAATAATTGATGATCGGTCCGGCGATCAGCTGCGGAAACATCATCAGATACGTTCCGAGACGGATAAATGATTTTTCAACCGGCACTTTTCCCCGGTAAACATCGATGATATAGGCGGCGATCTGAAACGTATAAAAACTGATGCCAAGCGGCAGTTTATCCATGAGTCCACTATACTTAAAAAGGAACAGAACACCAAAATCATAGCACAGTGCCATGATCAACAGAATCAGTTGTTTTTTTCCTCTTCCCTCATAAGTATCCCGGTACATGAATCTTCCCAGAATATAATTGATCACCACAGAGGCAAGCAAAAGCACTACATATTCTGCCTCACCTGTTGTATAAAATAAAATGCTCCCTGCAAACAACACCGCATTTTTCCATTTTTTCGGTGTCACATAATATATCAGTAAAAAAAACGGTAAAAACCGGAATAAAAATTCAAAACTGCTAAATACCATCTTATCGGCTCTTTCTAATCCACATTATTTTTTTAACAACAACTATTATAGCCAAAAAAATGTCTGATAATCACCTATTAAGCAAAGTTAGTAAATTTGTAAATTTTTTGTTATTTTTGTCACATCTCGGAAATATTTTTTGATCTCCCCAACAAAATACAAAGATCCGAATGCAATCGTTTTATGTGCCGCATCCAGACGATCCGGCATCAGTTCATCAAAAGATCTTAATAGACCCGCCTCACAGATTCCCTTTTTTCTGATTTTCTCCGATAACTCCTTCGCAGCAAGTGCTCTCTCTGACTCGACTGTTACCGTCTTAAAATCAAGAGCAAGTGGAAGTAATTCTTCAATCATCTCCTCATAATCCTTGTCTGCCATAACTCCCATGATAAAATGAAACTTCTCTTCCGGAAACAAGGTACGAAGACTTTTTGCCAGTGCTGCCACTCCGTTGCTATTATGTGCACCATCCACCATGAAAAACGGATCTTTGCCAAGAATCTCCATCCGGCCTTCCCATCTTGTCTTTCTGATTCCTTCCCTGATATAATATTCTGCTTTTTCTTCTGAAATTCCCCTGTTTTTCAAAAAAATTTCTGCTGCCTGAATCGCTGCAAGTGCATTTTCATACTGATGCACACCAAGCATTGACATCTCAAGATCTTTATAATTTTTACAGGAAAAATATTGTCTGCCATTTTCATAGCGGCAGTCTGTCACATCATGGATATCCGCGATCCTTATCTCTGTAATTTTCTCTTTTTCTGCCGTTTCAAGCAGGATCTGCATCGCTTCCTGCTTCTGGCTTTCTAATACCAGTTTTGTACCCTTTTTTATAATACCTGCTTTCTCCGCCGCAATTTTATCTAAAGTATCGCCTAAAATCGCCATGTGATCATATCCGATCTTCGTGATAACCGTAACCTCCGGTACACCGATTGCATTCGTCGAGTCTAATCTTCCTCCAAGTCCGGTCTCTATCACAGCTGCCTGACACTGTTCTTCCTTATAATAAAGCAGTGCTATCGCAAGACAGTAATCAAACATAGTCAAAGCTGCCCCAAACTCTTCCCCCAGCAGCATATTCCCAAGTCGTGTCACTTTCTCATGGGATATCATCTGTCCATCCACACAGATCCGTTCCCTGAAATCAACCAGATGTGGTGATGTGAACATCCCTGTACGGATTCCTGCTTCCTTTAAAATTGAGCACAAAAAAGCAGAGACGGAACCTTTTCCGTTCGTCCCCGCTATATGGATCACACTCATATTCTGCTGTGGTCTGCCTAACTTTTCAAGCATCAGTGCAGATATCTCTGCCCCCGGACGGTTGCCAAACCGTCTCTGATGTTCAATCTGGTCTAATACTTCCTCATATGTCAGTTCTTTCATAATACTGTCCTTTTTCTATATTAAACTGCGATAATGACACCGCCGTCATTGGCATACATCGTGCTGACGCCCGCCGTATCCGTAATAATGATTTTTTTGAACTTTGCCAACTTTTCTAATTTTTCTTTTACTGCTCTGGCACGTTCCGGACAATTACAGTGTGAGATCGCAAGCACTCTGTTCTCACAGTTTTTTGTCTTTGCAATCACATTCTGAATCATCTTATCCAGTGCTTTGTTCATGCCACGCGCCTGGCCAAGCTGACAGATCGATCCCTCCTCGGTAGATCCCATCACCGGCTTGATATTTAATGTATTTGCAATAAATGTCTTAAGATTTGTCAGGCGCCCATTCTTGCGCAGAGTCTCTAATGTTTCAAGCACGAAAAAGGTATTCATGGAGCTGATATATTTTTCTGTCGTCTCAACAACTTCCTCGAAACTCATACCTGCCTCTTCACACTCCTGTACTTTCATGCCGATCAATGTTTCGCCTATGGAAGCAGAGCGGGAATTAAATACATAGATCTTCTTCTCGCCCGGATGCTCCTCTTCAAACAGATTTTTTCCAAGTTCGGCACTGTTATAAGATCCCGACAGTCTGCCGGACAAAGTTACCACATATACATGATCCGCATCTCCTTCATATGATTTCATATACTCATCCGGAGACGGACATGCAGATTTCGGTCCGGTAACGCTTTCCTTAACCCTGCGGAGGAAATCCTTCTGGTCAAATGTCTCATCATCGCGAATACAATATCCATCTACCTCTAACTCCAATGACACATTCTGATAATGTCCATCTTTTTTTAAATCTTCCGGCAGTTCTCCACAACTGTCAATCACAATCTTATACATTTCAGATAACCTCCACAACCCGGCAATTTGTTATTTGATAACTTTTTATATGTTATTTCTTTCCATTACATGTAGTATTGATTACTACATAACAGTATCATAAAAACTTTGTTTTGTATAGAGGTTTTCATTATATTTTATATATTTTTTATCAGACATACGTTTTAAGAGAATTTCAGGATCAGTACATTCTGATCCTGATCCTCAATATAGGATAATCCAGTAATCCCCTCACAGTAATCACGGATATGCTGTTCATCGATGAGATACGCTTTTGCCTGCTCATATAAAGAGCTGTCCGAAAAACGGATCTCCTCCGTGACAGCTCCATTGCGATAGGCCTCGCCATAAATCTGTCCAACCACATCCGGTTCCCATTCTGTGATATATTTTCCTTCTTTTACATAGTAATTATCTGCCGTCGCCGTACAGTCCGGCAAAAGCAATGTGCCATCCGCCTGATGTGTCTTGCTGATCTCAGCCGTAGTCACCCCGAAATAATTATAATTGATAAAAGATCCAAAACCGCTCTCACCATTATTATAAGAAGAATTTCCCCATGTCGTATCTATAAAATAATATGCGCCATCAAGCTGCACAAGATTCCACGCATGCGTATCTCCCTCCGCAGTTCCCGTCACGACAACAGTCCGTATTCCTAAAAGAGACAACAGATACTGTGTGGCATTTGCATACCCCTGACAGACTGTTTTCTTATTTAAAAAGACACTGATAATGTTCTGGTTCTGTTCCGTTCCCATTTCATACTCAATGTTTCCAGCCAGATATTCGAAAACATATTTTGCCTTTTCATAATCTCCCCAGGATGAATCCACATTTTTTAATATGGAATCCACCACTGAATCGATCCGGCTCTGATAGGAATCACGCTCATCACGATCCACTGTATAGCTTGGCGAAAAATCTATACTGACCGTCTTTTCCCCCATCGTGTACTGCGTATAGTTATATCCGGATACCCAGAAAATCCCCCCGTGGTCTGCTATGACAGAACGATATGCTTTCTCTAATACCTTTTCGTCACAGGTACTTACCGGAACCTTTGAATCATGTGTCATAATAATCCGATATATCTCATCATAGACTGTCTGCTGCTCCGTTGAGAGAGTTTCGTAAGCATATCCATGCGATACTTTTGCCTCCGGTGTTTCATTTTCCGTACCTGTTTCCTGACTCTCTTTTATATGTTTCTCTATTGTGCCGGAATCTGCTTTGGATTTTGCATTTTTCTGTTCTACATGAACCTGGCTTTGTATCTGTCCCGGAGGTGTGAAAGAATCATGAAATACTCCGGTATATCGGATCACTGCGCCTGCTAACACCGCTAAAATCATACATTTAAGCAGTGTATGTCTTTTTCTTCTTTTCACACTTCCCCCTTAAAGTGAAAAATATGCCTTTACAAGTTCCGTCAATGCTTCCTGGTCTGCTGCTCCCATCAATTCTCTCGCCGAATGCATTGCCAGAAGCGGGATACCGATATCTACCGTTTTTACCGGCAATAATGCAGATGCAATAGAACCAAGTGTTCCGCCCCCTGCCATATCTGAACGGTTCACAAACTTCTGATATGGGATTTTTTTCAGATCACAGATCTGCTGAATAATCGCAATTGCCTCACAGTCTGTCGCATAGGACTGGGAACATGCCTCCTTGATACAGAAGCCGCTTCCAAGCACCGGTTTATTAGTAATATCCATTTTGCCTGCCTGATTTGGATGCAGACCATGTGCAACATCTACGGACAACAGCATGCTCTGATACAACAGTTCCGGAGCACTCTCCCCCGCTCCACAGGCTTTTAGAATTCGGAGTAACATATCGTGAAGCAATATAGATCCCGCTCCCTGTTTACTGCGGCTTCCAATCTCCTCGTGATCAAACAGTGCGATCAGATTAATACCGTCTTTTCTTTCCGCATCTATGATACCGGATACCAATGCTGCACAGGATGTCAGGTTATCCAGTCTTGGAGATGAGATAAAATCATCCTCTAAGCCGACATACTCCGGCTGTTCCCTGCAATATACCGTCAGTTCAAAATCTAAAATATCTTCTTTTGCAACAGACAGTTCTTTTGCAAGAAAACCTAAGAAATAATCAGCACATGTTTCATTTTCTGCAAGTAATCCTGCAACCGGGATCATATCGATCTGCTTATTCAGCTCCACACCCTTATTCACTTCGCGATTCATATGGATTGCAAGATTTGGGATCGTGAGCAGATTCTTTTGGGATGCAAAATATTTTAATTCCGGTGTAAACGGATCATTCCCTCTTACTGCCACACGTCCTGCCACACCAAGTGGTCTGTCTAACCATGTATTTAAAATTGCACCTCCATACACCTCAATGTTAACCTGTGCATAGCGATTCGTTACAACATCACATGACGGTTTAATTCTAAGACATGGAAAATCCGTATGTGCCGCTGCGATCCGGACTGCAGGCTTTTTTTCTTTTTTCATCTCATCCGCAGGAATCGAAAATGCAAACAGTGTGGTATCATGATGATCCACATAATAGCGGCCACCTGCTTTTAAATTCCATTCTTCTTCATAAGCTATCTTTTCAAAACCGGCATCTGCTAAACGCTTTGCACATGCCTTTACCACGTGTACCGGAGATACTCCCTCTTTTAATAAATCAAATAAAACTGTTTTCTCGTTCATTGTAGTTCCTCTTTTCCTGTAATACTGATTAAAACCATCCCTATTTTACTATAAAATCAGAAAGATTACATCCTTTATTTTGTTTCTCTGGGTTTTATGGTACAATATGCGTAAGCAATGAGCAGTGCCACATGAAAATGAACATAATATGAAAGAGGTATACCGCATGTTAGCGCTTAATATCCCGGAACTCAAAAATTTTATGAACCAGCTTCTGTGTTCAGATACATTCGACCACTTTCTGTTAAAGGAAGCAACCATACAAAAAGATGCCGTATGGAATTTTGACGGAACGATCACACCGGACTTTTTTTCAAAAGAAGATTTAGAAGAACAGGGCTTATCTGACCTTGCATTCCTTCCTTATGGCAGAGTGCGCCAGCACTGTTTCGACCTGATCAAAGGAAAACGTACTCCTAATTATTTCAAATTTGTATTTCTGCTGTCACCGGATAATCTGTCCCGGACACTTGCCAGCATCCAGACTTCTTTTACCCCACAGGATGTAACAGGGATGTTTTTGAATCTGAAGTTCCAGAATGGAAGTCTTATGCTCACAACCGGCGTATCATATCGTATTTTTTCTACCGATAAATCCTTAGAACACGAATGGGACAGACTCGTCGAGATTTTTCTCAAAAACCACGATATTGTTATTGAGAAATTAGGTTGAAAAATATCCTCTTTTTTCCTTTACTTTTCAAAATTGTTATGATATGCTCTAACTAGCTGTAAATACAGCCAGTAATATTTTTTGGAGGTACTTTTCAATGAACAAAGGTACAGTAAAATGGTTTAACAACCAAAACGGATACGGATTCATCTCTGACGAGCAGGGCAATGATGTATTCGTACACTACTCAGGTCTGAACATGGAAGGTTTCAAATCCCTCGAAGAAGGCGCTACTGTAGAATTCGAAGTAGTAGAAGGCGCTAAAGGACCTCAGGCAACCAACGTTACAGTAGTAAAATAATTACTACCAGCACAATCAGTAGTTTCACATGTACCTTTTTCTTTTTAAATAGAACCAGTTTTTATTTGTTAGATTAAGATATTGTAAACAATGGATTTAAAAAAGAGTGTCGGCTTTCCGGCACTCTTTTTTATGTAATAGTATTCTTTCTTGTGTAGTCCATTCAAACTGGTCTGCTCAATTTTCACCTGACTGGCATTTTAAAATAAACCAGTGTGCGTTTAAGATATGCATAAATAAATGACAGATAATATCGGTCATAAGAAACGTATGAGGAGAAAAGAAATATGAGCACAACATCTACAACTACTGTAAAAACAGAAAATTCAATCGGTCAGGTACAGTTTCTGACCATCACAGCACTTTTCATTGCATTAACTTATGTATTTACCGCATTTGTCAATGTCAGACTTCCGATCACTGCAAACGGCGGACTGATCCATCTTGGCAATGTTCCGCTTTTTATCTGCGCCATTTTATTTGGCAAAAAAAGTGGTGCACTTGCCGGCGGTATTGGCATGGGACTCTTTGACCTTCTCTCCGGCTGGACAGCATGGGCACCTTTTACATTTATCATCGTAGCGATTATGGGATATGTTGTTGGTGCGATCACGGAAAAACACCACGGACTCGGTTTTGATGCACTCGCCATCGCTGCTGCCTGCGTGATCAAAGTAGTCGGCTATTATATCGCAGAGGGTATCATCTACGGCAACTGGATTGCACCGGTTACTTCCATTCCGGGAAATCTGTTTCAGATCGGTGTTGCAGCCGTTGTAGTCCTGATCGTCATCGAGCCTTTACGCAAAGCAGCAAACAAAATTATTTTCAAATAAAGTTTCATTTGAAAATAGCATTTTTCACTCAAACTTGTAATGCCCAAAAAACGGGCGGGAATGGAGATTAGTATTAATATGTATAAGATCATGACCCCCGGACCGGTTCAGGTTCCGGAACCAGTAAGACGTGCACGCAGTTTTGCCTGCACAAATCCTGATCTGGATGAAGAATTTTATGATTTTTATAAAGAAACCTGCGAACTGATCAGCAGCCTCCTTGGCACGAAAAACGAAACGCTGATCTTAGATGGTGAAGGGATTTTAGGACTGGAAGCTGCATGTGCTTCCCTGACAGAACCGGATGATAAAGTTCTTGTCATCGACAACGGTATCTACGGAAAAGGATTTGCAGATTTTGTCAGCATGTACGGTGGTATTCCGGAAATCTACCATGCTGATTACGAAAATACTCTGGATGTGGATGCACTTGCAGAATATTTAAAAGATCATCACGATTATACTTATGCCACTGTTGTACACTGCGATACCCCAAGCGGCATGTTGAATGATATCAGCAGAATCTGTCCACTGCTCAAACAGTACGGCATCTTAACGGTCGTTGACTCCGTTTCCGGTATGTTTGGCGAAAAAGTATGTGTCGATGATTTTCAGATCGACCTTCTCTGCGGCGGCTCACAGAAAGCAGTCTCCGCACCTCCGGGACTTACCTTTGTTGTGGTAAGTGATGCCGCAAAAGAAAAAATGAAAAACCGTAAAACTCCGATTGCATCTTTCTACGCAAACCTGATGGCATTCGACGGTTACTACGAGAAAAAATGGTTTCCATATACTATGCCGATCAGCGATATCTACGGTCTGCGCGCTGCATTTAATCTGATCGCCGAAGATGCGACTTTGTATGAACGCTATGCAAGGATCGGTTCTGCTACAAGAGCAGCCGTAAAAGAAGCGGGTTTAAAACTCCATCTGCAGAGCGGTTTTTCAAACACTGTAACTGTTTTTGACATTCCGCAATGTACTGATGCTAAATCTATCCTTGATACAATGCGAACAAAATATAATATCATGCTTGCCGGATCTTTTGATGAACTCTCCGGTAAAGTGATCCGTATCGGTCATATGGGGGAAAATGCAAGGTTAGAACATATGGTTCCTACTTTAGAAGCTCTCTCTGCTACCCTGACTGAACTTGGTGTCACGCTTAAGGGAAATCTTGCAGATCTGTTTTTGAAGTATTATAGAAAAAAAGAGGCCTAATTGGCCTCTTTCTTTTCCTCTAAACGTTCTCTGATCTGCTGCATTCTGCCGTCTAACTGTGAGATCAGTTCCGCACAAAAGCAGAGATCCTGTGAGATCACCTGTGCATTTTCAA
This sequence comes from Roseburia rectibacter, assembly GCF_014287515.2. Lineage (NCBI taxonomy): Bacteria > Bacillati > Bacillota > Clostridia > Lachnospirales > Lachnospiraceae > Roseburia > Roseburia rectibacter. The sequence continues at coordinate 1,350,243 of NZ_CP092473.1, read as the reverse complement.
TGTCCTTTTTGTATTTTAATTTATGCTCTAAACTTGCCCAGAAATCCATGGCGATCGTTCGAAACTGCACTTCCACACGCATCATCTTTTTCTCATTTGTCAAAAAAATCGGTACTTCAAGGATCAGATGCAGACTGCGGTAACCATTCGGTTTGGGATGACTGATATAATCTTTCTTCTTGATCAGCTTGATATCATCCTGTTTTTCCAGATAATCCGCTAATGTATAAATATCATCGGGAAATGAGCAGATAACACGGACACCTGCGATATCATTCAGATTCTTCTCGATATTATCTACGGAAAATGGAATCTCCTGACGCTTCATTTTCTTCATAATACTGTCCGGTTCTTTGATCCTGCATTTTATCGATTCGATCGGATTCCTGCTGTTTTGTACAGATAACTCTGTGTTCAATACGTCAAGTTTTGTCCTCACCTCTAACATTGCACATTCGTACTGCATCATCAGACAGCGAAACTTCTGTAGTTCTTCAATATCCCCAAAAACATGATCCAGTTCCTTGACTGTTTCAATATCCATGTATTCCATTTGACTTTCTCCTTAGAATCGTTCTTTTGTAACAGCTTCTCCTGACCTGCTACTCTTTCATTACTATTTTACCATACTTTTACGGAAAAGTTATCTAAACTTCTGTGAAGATTTCGGATTATATAATATTTTTACATAAGAGGTGCAAACAAACGCAAGAAACACTGTGTTCCCCTCAAAACAGCAGACCTTCCGCTCTTATATTTTTCTGTTACTTCCGTGCTCTCTGCAAAAATATGTTCAAAATCCTGACGAATCTCCCCTACGGCGTCACAGTTATATAAAAAGGCTCCATTTTCAAAATGAAGATACAAACTCCGGTAGTCCATATTAATGGTGCCACAGGTTGCCGCCTCTCCATCGCAGACACATTGTTTAGCATGGATAAATCCCGGCGTATACTCATAAATACGCACCCCTTGGCGCACGAGTCCTGCATAATAAGAACGTGTTACTTTATAGATCAGTTTCTTATCCGGGATCCCCGGTGTCACGATCCGCACATCCACACCACGCTTTGCAGCAAGTCCAAGAGCACGGTTCATCTCATCTGTGATGATCAGATACGGTGTTGTAAAATAAATTTCTTTTTTGGCATGTGCGATAAGATTCATATAAACGCTCTCTCCCACATGTTCATCATCTAATGGACTATCCGCATACGGCTGGATAAATCCCTCCTGTTTTACTTTATAATCTGTCACCGGCAGGTACTTCTGATAATCCTGGTCTGTCTTTTTTACAACATTCCACATTTCAAGGAACATAACCGTAAGACTTTTTACAGCATCTCCTTCTAAACGGATGCCGGTATCTTTCCACCGTCCATACGGATGTGTGACATTAAAATATTCATTTGCAAGATTGTACCCTCCGGTAAATCCCACTTTTCCATCGATCACTGTAATTTTTCTGTGATCGCGGTTATTCATAAATACCGATAATACTGGAATAATCGGATTGAATACACGGCAGGCAATTCCATTCTCCTCCATACGTTTTCTGAAATCATGATTGATAAATCCAATGCTTCCAACATCATCATAGAAAATACGTACTTCAACTCCATGCACTGCCCGGTCTTTTAACACGTTAAAAATCCGTTCAAAAGATTCTGCCTGCTCGATGGCATGATACTCCATAAATATAAAATGTTCTGCTTTTTTCAAATCTGCAAGCTGTGCCTCTAACCCCTGTGACGCATCCGCATAAAATTCAATATCTGTATTGCGATAAACCGGATAATGACCATATTTCCAGATGTACTCTGTCTGGTTTGCTATTGACAGATCTTTTTTCTGAAGCATTTTTACGACAGTCTCATCACTTTCTAAAAATGGGAAAAGTTCACTGTCAATGCCCTCATAACGTTTTTTCATATTTCTGGTCAGATTTGACCTTCCAAATAGTGCAAATACACACAGACCAAATACCGGAAATGCAGTAATGACCAACATCCATGGCACTTTAAATGCCATGTTTCCATGCATTCCATATATGGCAAATACAACCGAGACCGCGATCAACGTGGAAAAAAGAGAAATTGCTGCCGAATAATTATTCAGCCATATAAAAAGACTGATGATCCATATGACCTGAAGCAATACGCTGATACCAACAAAAATCAATCTTCCTACACTGTTTTTTACTGATGTTTTCTGTTCTGTTCTCATAATATTGAAAAATACCACATAATTTTACTCATGTGGTATTTTTTCCTCCGTTTCTGATTTATTTTTAGTTACGTGCATTCATTTTATCTTTTACATTTGCATCCACTTTTCCAAGATACCCTACCAGCTCATCGGATACATTCACAATGCGCTCTGTTGCCTGATCACACTGTTCAACGATCTGCTGGAATTCTTCCATGTTTTCTGTTGTTACTTTCGCACTCTCGGCATTCTGTTCTGCAAACTCTGTCAAAGAGGTGATTCCACTTTCAATTACCGTCTTATGATCGTCTAACACATTTACTTCTTCGCTGATTCCATCCACAGCATCGCTTGTATTCTTGATCTCCTCATTCAGGGAACGGAAAATTTCTTCCGTATCATGAATCTTCTCATTCTGTTTCACAAACGCTTCTGATACTTTCTGCGTGATCTCCACACTGACGTTTGAATTATCAATCAATGTATTGACGATCTGATTGATCTGTTCTGTTGATTCCCTTGACTGGTCAGCTAATGTACGGATCTCTTCTGCAACAACTGCAAATCCTTTTCCATGTTCTCCGGCTCTTGCAGCTTCAATACTTGCATTTAAAGCTAAAAGATTTGTCTGATTTGAGATTCCGGCTATGATCTCTGTTGCTGTGCGGATCTCCTGTGCAGACTGGTTTGTCAGATCTGTCTGCTGTCTTACATTTTCAATCGCAACACCGCTCTCCTTACTGATATTTACAAGTTCCTCCATGATTGCTTCTGCTGCCTTGTTGCTTTCTTTCATGTGCTCTGCACTTTTTGCAAGCATCGATACATTCTCTGCAATCTTATCGATCGTTCTGCTGATAGCATCGATCTTCTCTTTCATATCGACTGTGTGATCAGCCTGTGAGATCGTATTATCCGTAATAGTAGTCACTGCCTGCTCTGTCTGATCCAGTGAAGCTGTCATACTCTTAAAAATATTCTTAAAATTCTCTGAAACCTCACCAAGTTCCTTCGTTGCTTTCTTTATTCCCAGTACAACCTGTGAAAATGAAGTGATCGACTCCTGAAACGTACGCACAAGCTGTCCGACTTCTCCATCTTTCTCTGCAAGTTTATTTGCTTTCTTAGCAACACCACCGGAAAGTTCCACCTCTGAGCCATCACTCATAAGCTGTCTGAATGCATCCAGGAGTGTTTTGATTGATGCAAAAACAATGCCAAAAAACAGTACAGTTGCAAGACAGATCAGTATCATTGCAACCATCGTACCGATCACGCCATTTTTCAGCAGCTCAAGTACCACGATCTGCCATACTGCCATAATCAGAAAAAATACAACAAAAACACCCATTAATCTTTTCCATGCCATTTTCTTTGTGTCACCCATTTTTATCCTCCAGCTATGTTATTGTCTGAGACTGCTCCACCACAGGTGGATCCGTCTGTTTTGATTTCTGCATGACTTTATTCTCATACATCGCATGATCCGCTTCACGGAACACTGCTGCAAATAAATCTATACTGTCTGTTTCATGGAATGCGATTCCTCTTGCAATCTGTATCTTCTGTTCATACTTTGTATTATTTTTATTGAAAACAATAATACCATTATCAAAGTTTGCCAGCAGTTCCTCGCATTCTGTCTGTTTGGGCTGTTCGATGATGATCACAAACTCATCACCACCGATCCGGTATACAGTATGATCTTTAAATCCTTTTTGGATCAGTCTGCTTGCATCCCGGATGAGCATATCCCCAAATTCATGTCCAAAATTGTCATTGATCTTTTTGAGATTATTGATATCCATGACCACGACTGCATATTTCATATTCTCGGCTGCCGCGCGTTTATCCAGTTTATCCACATACTCCTTATATGCCGCCTTGTTAGCAACACCCGTCAGGGCATCTGTATACGCCTGTTCATTTACATAATCGATATAATGCCGCAGATGATTGACCATCTGCTGTACACTGTCTGCAAGCACTCCAACTTCATCTTTTGACTCACAGTCAATGTTGACATCAAGATCACCGCCTGCAACTTTCTGTGCTGCTTCCGTAAGTTCTTTGAGCGGTCGTATCATTTTTCTGGTAACATGTATTGTGATCACGACTGAAAAAATCATTATCACAACGGTTGAAACCAGAAACAGACGTATAATACGGCTGCTTAATTCATTAATCTCCTGCACCGGTGCTGTAACAGCAAACAGCATACCATTTTCCAGCTGTCTTGCCGTCATTTCTTTCTTTGTTCCCTCAAGATTATAACTGACCAGACTATCCTGTCCTGCTTTTTTGATCAGTAAATTTAACACCTTTCTGATCTTTCCGTGTACACTTCCCTCAGCAAGTCCCTCCGGATAATCATGATGGTAATAAAGAGCACCATTTGTTCCTGCCAGAAAAGCATAACCGCTCTGATAAATCTGTACGGAATCTACCTTTTCCTTCAATAGTGCCATGTCAATATCCATGCCCAGAACACCAATAAAATCTTCATCCTGATATATCGGCACCACATACGAAATGATCCAGTCATTTTTATTCAGATTGTTATACGGTTCCATCCAGAAAGCGTCTTCGTTCTCCAGAGCTTCATAGTACCATCCGACATTCTGTGTGTTATCTTTTGTATATTTTGAAAAATCAACCAGAGAATCTTCGTTAACATCACCTTTTTCATCCCTATACCAGAAAAATCCTGTCTGGTCATCGGCAATTTCAGGATTAACTCTCATATATACTCCACGTGATCCTTCTGTATTTTTCACGGTATGTAGTGAAACTTCCTGTACTTTTTTTACAAAGGCATCCACATTGTCCCTGCCTGTACCACCAATTCCGAGTGCGTTATACTGCTCTATCGTATAATCCCTGATCGTATTCACGGACTGTTCAATCCCCATCAGTGCTGCATCAATCTCCTGTGCCTTATCTTCACAGAACAGATTCATAAACTGTGTGGAATCCTCATTTACAAGTTTATGCGTATATAAAAAACCAACATATCCCAGTGCCAACGCTGTAAGAAGTACACAGCCTACCGTCAAAGCCAGAAATTTAGACTGTAAAGACCTCATCGGCAATCCTCTCTCCTCTTTCTGATATATGTTCTATTATATGCATTTTGTCATAAATTGTCAAAAAATATCACTTATTTTTTGTATGTATTTTTGAACATTTCAAGCAACATTTTCTTGATTTTTTTCTGCATAACATCTAAAATTATTGTGGTATGACCACATACCACAAAGAATCTCGACAATATAAAGGAATCATAACATATGGAATTTCAAAAATTAAACGCACCATCACTCAAAGAATTATTTATATCCGAACTGGAAAATATGATCATTTCCGGCAAACTTCCAATCGGTACAAAACTTCCATCCGAACGTGAACTTGCCACATCCATGCAGGTTTCACGCGCTGTTGTCAACTCCGGTATCGCCGAACTTGAAAAGAAAGGATTTGTCGTGGTAAAACCGCGCATCGGCACATTTGTAGAGGATTACCGCAGAAATGGAACCATGGACACTTTAGTTTCCATTATGAAATATAATGGCGGAGCTTTAAGCCAGGAAGAAATCTGTTCCATCCTTGAGGTTCGTATTCTCTTTATGAGCCTTGCATCCCGCCTTGCGATTGAAACAGCAACGGATGCTGCGATCGAGGGTCTTTCTTTTTACCTTGAAAAATTAAAAAATGCCACAACACCGGAAGATGCTGCAACATCTATCTTTGAGTTCAGTCATGAGCTGAGTTTTATCAGTGGAAATATGCTGCTTCCACTGTTCTTTATATCATTCCGTGATCTTGTATGCAGTCTTTGGGTACGCTATGCAACAAAATACGGCATAGAAGAATTATACCAGAGTGCCCTGTCCATCTATAATTTTGTCCGTGCAAGAGATGTCCGTGGTGCTCTCGATTATATAGAAACTTCTACAACCGAATGCATCAGTGGAACCCGCATGATCTACTGATCTTACTACAAAACAGCCTGACTTTGGATTCCATCTCAAAATCAGGCTGTTTTTTCATATTCCAATCTATACTTTTATTTTGCAAACTGGCTGTTGTACAGCTTTGCATAAAATCCATTCTTCTCTAACAGTTCCTCATGTTTTCCCTGTTCTATGATATTTCCATCCCGCATGACAAGAATGATATCTGCTTCCCGGATCGTGGAAAGGCGGTGTGCAACGATGAAACTGGTACGCCCTTTCATCATACGGGCAAATGCTTCCTGTATCTTGATCTCAGTTCTTGTATCGATCGAGGATGTCGCCTCATCTAAGATCAGCATCGGCGGCAGGCAGAGCATAACTCTTGTGATACATAAAAGCTGTTTCTGTCCCTGTGAAAGGCTTCCGCCATCCTCCGAGATCACCGTATCGTATCCTTTTGGCAGACGTTTAATAAAACTATGCGCATGGGATGCTTTTGCTGCCGCAATGATCTCTTCCTCTGTGGCATCCGGTTTTCCCATCGTGATATTTTCACGGATCGTTCCGCTCCGTAACCATGTCTCCTGCAGTACCATACCATAATTACTTCTTAAACTCTTTCTGGTCATCTCATCAACCGGTATTCCGCTGACACAGATTTTTCCACTGTTTACATCATAAAAACGCATCAGAAGGTTGATGAGTGTTGTCTTGCCACATCCCGTAGGGCCTACAATCGCTACACGCTGTCCCGGCTGTACGGAAAGATTGAAGTCCTCGATCAGCTTCTGTTCCAGTGTATAAGAGAAATATACATGGGACAGTTCCACGCTTCCATCTGCCTTCTCTAACACTTTTGCATCTTTGGCATCCGGTACTTCAACCGGCTCCTCGATCAGTTCAAACACACGTGCCGCACAGGCAAGCGCGTTCTGCAGCTCCGTAATGACACCGGAGATCTCATTGAACGGCTTTGTATACTGGTTTGCATAACTTAAAAGACTCGATAACTGTCCAACGGTAATGCTTCCTTTTATTGCAAGAAATGCACCGACAACACCGACTGTCGCATAGACAAGGCTGTTGATAAAACGTGTTGCCGGGTTTGTGATACTGGAAAAGAAGATTGCCCGCAGTGAATATTTCTGAAGTCTTCCGTTGATCTCATCAAACTGCTCTAATGCCTCATCCTCATGGGAAAATGCCTGAACAACTTTCTGATTTCCAACCATTTCTTCTATAAATGCGGTCTGTTCACCTCTCGTCTCAGACTGCAGTTTAAACATGGAAAATGTCTTTTTTGCAATAAAACTTGCAACAAACAGTGATAACGGTGTGATAACAACAACCGCAATGGTAATATTCACACTGATCGTCAGCATAAAGATCAGCGTGCCAAGTATTGTCACAATTCCTGTAAAAAACTGGGTAAATCCCATCAAAAGTCCATCTGCAAACTGGTCAACATCCGCAATAACACGGCTTACCACCTCACCGTAGGAATGTGAATCAATATACTTAAGCGGTAAATGTTCGATCCGCTCGAATGCCTCTTTCCGGATATCACGGATCACATTATAAGTAATTTTATTGTTACATGCATTCATGATCCACTGCGCAACTGCAGTAAGTAAGATCACAACTGCCATACGCTCTAAGATCACAAGGATGCCTGAAAAATCAACCTGTCCCTTTGTTACGATCAGATCCACTGCACGCCCTGTAAGGATCGGGATATAAAGTGTCAGCGCGACGGTAACCGCTGCAAGCACGATCGATAATCCAAGGTAAATCCAGTACCTTCGGATGTAATCCAGCACTTTTTTTATCGTTGTCTCCTGCTGCTCTGTCACTACTTTCTTCATGCTGTCTTACCTCCTTCCTGTTTTTTAAACTGTGAATTGTAAATCTCCTGGTATACCTCACAGCTTTCTAACAGTTCTTCGCTGGTTCCAAGACCAACGATCTTTCCATCGTCAAGCACAACAATGCGGTCTGCATGCTGGATGGATGCCGCTCTCTGGGAAACAATAAAAACAGTTGTCCCGCCTTCCATCTCACGGATTGCTTTCCTGAGTGCAGCGTCTGTTGCGAAATCAAGTGCGGATGCACTGTCATCTAAAATAAGTATCTCCGGTTTCTTTACAACCGCACGTGCGATCGTCAGACGCTGGCGCTGTCCGCCGGAAAGATTTTTTCCACCTTGTTCGACTTCAAAATCAAGTCCACCCTCTTTGTTGTCAATAAATTCTTTTGCCTGTGCTACTGTGATCGCATTAATCAAATCTTCTTCCGAAGCATCCGGATTACCCCATTTTAAATTTTCACGGATCGATCCATGGAACAATACTGCTTTCTGTAAAACAGTACCGATCTTTCCTCGAAGTTCTTCAAGTGAATAATCTTTGACATTTTTTCCGTCTACTTTGACAGAGCCGGCTGTCACATCATAAAATCTTGGGATCAGATTGACAACCGATGATTTTCCGGAACCGGTTCCTCCAATGATACCGATCGTCTCACCTTTTTTTACCTTAAAATCAATATCTGTTAAGGACTCATCTCCGGCACCTGCATAAGTTAATCCCACATGAGAAAATTCCACTGCATACTCTGTATCTTCAGATTCATCAGAATCCGTTGTCTGTGGCTTGTCCATATTCCGGCTGCATCCGTCTGTAATGGATGACTGCATCTCAAAAACAGACTGGATACGGTTTCCACATGCGATAGATTTGTTGATGTTGATGATCAGGTTCGCAAGTTTTACTAATTCTACTAAGATCTGTGACATATAGTTGATCAAAGCAACAACCTGTCCCTGTGTGATATATCCGTTGTCAACACGGACTGCACCAGTCCATACAAGCACAACAATCGCACCGTTGATGATCACGTAGGTAAGCGGATTCATCAGGGCAGATATTTTTCCAACATAGATCTGTGCTCTGGTCAGGAGATCATTATTCTCATTAAAATGTTCTCTCTCATCCTCTTCCTTATTAAAAGCGCGGATCACCCTGCTTCCTGTCAAGTTTTCTCTTGTGATCCCAAGCACTTTATCAAGTGCAGACTGCACTTTTTTATAAAGCGGGATACTGATGAGCATAATACCAAATACGATCACGGAAAGCAGTGGAATGGTGACAACAAATACCAGTGCTGCTTTAATATCAATGGTAAATGCCATGACCATTGCTCCAAATACGATAAACGGAGAACGGAGAAACAGACGAAGTACAAGGTTCACACCGTTTTGTACCTGATTAACATCACTCGTCATTCTTGTGATCAGTGTTGCCGTTCCAACGGTATCCATCTCTGTAAAAGAGAGACTTTCAATATGTGCAAACAGCGCATGACGCAGCTTTGTTGCAAATCCGACTGCCGCCTTTGCTGCAAAATACTGCGCGGTAATCGAGCATGTCAGTCCGATCACTGCAAGCAATACTAACACCATACACATCCGCATAATATAGGTCTTGTCCCCGGAAGCCACACCGGTATCAATGATTGCTGCCATAACAAGCGGTACGATCAACTCGAAGGTTGCTTCAAGCAATTTAAAAAGTGGTCCTAATACACTTTCTTTTTTATAATCTTTTAAATAAACCAGTAATTTTCTCATACAAACTCCAAATGTTTATTTTTTAATTTTTTTCATCTGCTGAAGTCCCAGGATCACTGCCCCGCCGATGATAAAGAACAGGATAGAAAAATTGTGGATCGTCATTGCAGGCTGTGGTGTATCAAGTGTGGTCGGTCCCATGATAACCGCATAAATAGAACCGAGCATTAAGCCAACGATCAGAAAGATTGTCTGTGCACGGAAATTTTCAAGTGCCTTACGGATCAGCTTTACAACACTGAAAATGCCAACTAATACTCCACATCCGAATACAAATACAGTTGGAAAACTCTTTAAATTCAGATGCAGGATATCTTTGATCGCCGTCACGATCGGCAGATAAAGCCCCATGATAAGAAGCAGCGTTGATCCGGAAATACCCGGAAGCACCATGGCACAGATTGCGATTGCACCTGCAATAAATACATAAATTCCTGTTGTGACTGTCAGATGCTCTAAATTCATGCTGCTGCCGCCGCCAACCGGGTTAAAATAAGTAATGGCACACACGATCGCTGCTCCAACCAGTATAAATGGAAGATATGCATACTTCCCTTTTAGTGTATCTATTTCTTCACGGACTACGATCGGAATCGCAAAAATAATAAATCCGATAAATAATGAACTGATCGCATAAATATGGGATTCAAAAACATTTGCAAGAATCAGAATCGCAAGGATCATTCCTGTTACCCAGCCGATACCAAGTTTCAATAAAAAGAAAAATGCTGTTTTCTTTTTCTCCATATTTCCTGTGATCAGATCATCAATGGAATCAATAAACTGATCATAAAATCCAAGCAGAAATGCCACAGTTCCACCGGACACTCCAGGAACACTGTCTGCAAGAGCCATACAAAAACCCCTGATAAACTGTATTATGTACATACGGTTACCTCTTTCTTCCTTATTAGTATTTACATGTGCCATCTGCACACCATACTGCCTATTATAGACGTTTCGCTTCTGTTTTGTCTAGTACGGTAAACATTAATGTTTTATTTTTCTGTCATTTATTTCAATTTTCCGGCGCAATCCCCACAGACAGAGCAGATTGGGCACCGCCATCAGAAAATTAAAAATATCCGAAATCCCCCATACAACATCAAGCGTGATCACAGCCCCAAGATACACACAAAACATATAAATGACCTGATAGATCCGGACACTGTTCTCCCCAAACAGATACCGCACGGCACATTCTCCATAGACATTCCAGCCGATGATCGTGGCAAATGCAAATAAGACCAGCGATAACGACAGCATCTCATCTCCCCACACCGGCAATTCCCGGAATACAGCAAAACACATCCGCTCGCCAGACACTCCCACATAATTGCCCGGATGGGCGATCATACTTGAAACGGAGGCAATCCCAGTGATCGCACACATCACAACCGTATCCCAGAATGGTCCCGTCATGGAAACGAGTGCCTGATCCTGCAGTGAGACATTCTGTGCTGTCGCAGCTGCCATTGGGATAGAACCAAGCCCTGCCTCGTTTGTAAACAGTCCCCTGGAAATCCCCGTCCTTAAACCTGCCATCACCGTGGTTCCGACCACACCTCCTGCTGCTGCCTCTGGCACAAATGCAGATGTTACGATCACTTTTACCGCCTCCGGAACCACAGTATGATTTTTGATCAGTATAAAAATACAGCCTCCTAAATAAAATGCACTCATAACCGGCACCAGCCAGGTACACACTTTTCCGATCTGCCTGCTTCCCCCGATGATCACTTTTCCGGCAAGCACACCTGCTGCTATCCCGATGATATGCGGCGATATTCCTATCTGTTCCGTAACTGCCGCACTAATGGAATGTGCCTGTACACTGCTGCCGATCCCAAGTGACGCCAATATTGTAAATACAGAAAATAAAACCGCCAGTCCTTTCTTTTTCATCCCAATTTCCAGCACATACATCGGACCGCCGGTCATTCTTCCATCCTTTTCTTTTTTACGGTACTTCATAGATAAAAAACACTCACCATAACAGGTCGCGATTCCAAGCACACCGGTGATCCAGCACCAGAACACTGCACCTGCACCACCGATCGCTATCGCTGTGGAGATACCGATGATATTCCCTGTTCCGATTGTAGCAGCAAGTGCTGTCGCAAGCGCCGTGTAAGACGCATGATGTGTATCCGAAAAGCTGAGTCTGATCCCCTGCGGGATTTTGCGCTGAATGAATTTCAGACGAAATGTAAAATACAGATGTGTTCCAAGAAGGAGCAGGATCTGCCCCGCGACCGCAAACTGGCTGATTTTTTGCATAAGAAATCCCCGTATACAGATACCCTTGTTCTAAGTATACGGGGATTTTACAAAATTCATTCTTTGATTTTATTCTCTGCCTATTCTACTTTCAGATCATCCTTTATGATCCGATTTATTATGCAGTGATCTTTTTCCTCTGTTCAGACATCTGTGCAAGCCGGTCTAATCCCTTACTGCAGATCACAGTATATACACTTCCAAATATATTTGCACCGATACGAAGCAGCACGGCATTTTTCATTCCAAACAGTCCCGCCGCGATTGATAATGCACCAAACGTATTAAAGGCTGTCTGCCACGCATAACCGGCAGAATACCCGACTCCGATACCACCGATCATTCCGATATACGGATACATGGATTCCGGAAGCGCTAAATATAATACTACAAACAAAAGACTTCCAACGATATTAAACATCCCTCTTTTCTCTGCTCTTTCGTTGCAGTCACCGGTAAACGGCAGACAGACGGACATACAGGCGATCCCGGCCCACATAGCTCTTGGAAGTCCAAGGACAGACATCAAAAGCATCGCAGAAGAAACGATCAGTGTCAGTTTCACATACCATCGGTTTCTGGCAGATGAAAGCTCAAATTCCCGGAACAGATCTAAAAAAGTTCTCCGGTAAGGTCTGTTTTTCTGATTCTTATAAAAAATTGCCATACAGAGTAACATTCCAACAAACAGTCCCTCCACACGCAGCAGATACGCATGTCCACTCACATCATATCCAAGTAACAGCAGATATCCAAGCACAAATGTGGAATGGTTGTACATGATCACATTGTGGCATCCTAAGATCATCAAAAGCATAATACAGCATACGTTTACCAGAAATGCCAGAAACGGTGAGAGCATATTGCTAAAACGCGGTCCCACGATCAGTATTCCAAAAATTCCCGCGATTGAAAGAAGTCCGTGCGTGGTCTTAATCCCAAAATCTGCCTGTCTAAGCACCAGTACAGCTAAAAGAACCGTCACTCCGACCACACTATTTTCCGATCCGGTCAGTTTACTGAATAATGTCACAACTGCCACACAAAATGCCATGACCAGATAAACTTTGAAATTATAGATTAAGATATGGCGCCTTTTTTCTTTTTTGTCTGCTGTATTTTTGATCAGCTGTTTTGAGCCGGTCGAACTAAGCTGAAGTTCCTGATAAAATGTCATAGTACTCTCCCTTCTTATGCTGTTTTCCAATGAAAATATCTTTTTCATCTGCATCTTAAATTTGTGTTTTTAGCAAAGTAGAGAGTACTATAGCGCAATTTACCCGAAACGTCAAGATTTCATTTTTCTTAATAGACAAAACCTCACCCCACTTTATTTCCTACTATTTCCATATGTTAAATTGGATATTAAAACAAGGGTAACGTTTTGTCAATAGATATTCGTGCTGTACTGGCAAATTTTATGAATCATAAAAACATCTTCCCCTTTCTCATTTTTATGATATACTCGATTTATGACAAAAGAAATAGCATACAAAATCCTGGGGTTTACCCCTATTATGTGCCATCCTCACTTCAGTTCCATCTCGTCTTTCATCCCGGCAAATCCGAACTTTTCATACATCGGGCGTCCCATCTCGGTTGCTTCCAAAGAAATCGCATCAATTCCTTTGTTCTTTGCATTCTCCACCAACAACGACAGTGTGTGATATGCGATTCCCATTCGCCGGTACGCCGGATTTGTATACATGTTCATAATATATGCCTTCTTTCCGGTCGGATTGTGATAGGTCGGCATAACCTCAAAATAACTGATACCGCCTGCGCCAATGATCTTTTCTTTGTCATATACCAGTATTGCAGTATGGCTGCCGTCTTTCAATGCTTTTTCATAATAGGCTCTCGACTGTACTGCAACTTCTGTCATATCCACATCATCATCTAACTTATTTGCTGCTCTTAAAACTTCAATCCTTGTTGTGACTAAAATATCTATATCTTCTGGCATAGCTGTTTTGTATGTAAAATTCATAGCTGCTCCTGTCATTGTTATCTGATTTTATCATTTCTATTAACGATTCTAAACCTTTCTCCTATTATTTTCAAATCTTTTGTGAATGACGTGGTGCTGTTTACAGCTAACTTCTTTTCCACGAGATGCGCATCCCGCCCGGAGTTTTTTGATTCATAGGACGTAATTTCCTATGAATCAAAAAAAGAATCCCGCCTAAGCAGAATCCTTTTTTATCACTATGCAATAATATCAACCTTTCACCGCACCCACGATTCCATTTGCAAAACTCTTCTGCAGCACAAGGAACAAAATTCCAGTCGGCAAAGAACAGATCAGCACACCAAGCATCAGTACGCCGTAGTCAATACTGTAACCCACGGAAAGATTTGCCACTAACATCGGCATCGTCTGTGATGTATCTGACATCATGATAACTTTCGGCCAAAGGTAATTGTTCCATGCATTCATGAAAGTTACGGTAAGTGCTGCAGCATAGGTGGATTTCATAGTCGGCATAAAAATGGTAAGGAAGATTTTAAATTCACTTAAGCCATCAATTCTTGCCGCCTCAATGATTTCCATCGGAAATGATCTCGCACTCTGCCGGAACAACATGATCAAAAACGGCGTGGAAATCGTCGGCAGGACATATGCGATCCAGGTACTTGATAAACCCATTCCTGAAAATAACTTGAATAATGGGATCAGCGTTGCAGCAAACGGAACCATCATCGCAAGGAGTAAAATATTCATCAGTGTATCTTTTGCCTTATCGTGGTAAATCTCAAATCCATATCCTGCGATCGAGCAGATAAATAAAGATAATACACTAAGGATCGTTGAATAAAACAGTGAATTACAAAACGCTCTTGATACATTCTGCATTTCAGTCAGTTTCATCAGATTCTGGATAAAATTTGTTCCAAGACTCAGTTTTCCACCAAGAACGTCTGTACTGTTGTTTGTTGCAGCCGCGATCATCCAGTAAAGTGGAAATACAGATATGAACGAAGCTATGATCAATATGATATGTGTACCTGCATTTTTAAATTTTCCTTTCATCGCTTGTCACCTACTTTCATTTGAACAAAGGATAATATCGCTACCATAATAAAGATCACATACGACATTGCCGCTGCGTATCCGAATTGTGGATTATATTCAAAACTTGCTTTATATATGTAATGGGACATTGTCAATGTTGAGTTTGCAGGACCGCCGCCTGTTAAATTGACAGACTCATCAAATAACTGTAATGTACCATTGATCGACATAATTGTTGTAAGTAAAATCGTTGGTCGAAGAAGCGGAATCGTAATCTTTCTGAAAATTGCAAATGGACTTGCTCCGTCAATTTTCGCCGCTTCATATAATGAATCATCGATATTCTGCAGACCGGCTAAATAAAATACCATATTGTATCCCGTCCAGCGCCAGATCAGTGCAAGAATAATGATCGCTTTTGCTGTATGGACATCGCCAAGCCAATTGATGCGCTCGCCGATCAGCCCTAATTTCAGTAAAACCGTGTTGATATAACCATCATAGGCAAATAATGTCTTAAAAATAATGGAATACGATACCAGTGCTGTACAGCATGGCAGGAAAATCATTGTCCGGTAAATTCCTTTTCCACGCAGATCTTTTTTGTTTAAAAGACATGCCAGAAAAATTGCAAGAATCAGCATTACCGGCACCTGAATAATCAGATAAAAGAAATTGTTTGTAATTGCAGTACGGAACACGCCGTCTTTTAACAATCTCGCATAATTGCTAAGGCCGCCCCATGTCTGATTGTTGCCAATTCCTGTTTTAAATGACAAAATAAACGCCTGGAGCATTGGATAAAAATTCATTGCAAATATCAGCAATGTCGCCGGCAGCAGGAAAGCCCATCCCGTAACACTTTGTTTTTTATATAAACTGACTCTTTTTTTCGCTTTCATATTATTCCCCATTTCTGCGCTGCTCTTCAGCGCATCTCAAGTTTGTGCGTCAGCACAAATCTTGCGTGTGAAAAATATATTTTTCACACTGATCCCCATTCCTGAACTATTTGTTTTGACAGAGAAAGCTGCCACATAAGATATCCTTTTTTGGCAGCTTTCCCTTTTGCCCGCCAGGCGCGCAGTTTATTATTTTTCAAAAAGTATAAATACAGGGAGGATTGATCTATACTTTTTTACTGACCAATGTTAAACTCGATCGTTGCCTGTGCCTCTTCGATCGCACTGTCAAGATCACTTGAACCATTCAATACGTTTGTCAAAGCTGTTCCAAGAGCTTCTTTTTCCTCAGACCAGAAAATACCTTTGTTGATTGTAGGAATATTGCTTCCGTAAGATACGATCTTAGAGTAAATTGCCTCTCCGCCAAAGTAATCAGAAACCTGATTGTAAGCATCACTGTCTGCTGCCGGAAGATAGGTTGCGATCGCACCTAACTGTGAAAGAATGTTATCGTAAAATTCGGTGCTTCCTGCCCATGTTGTTTTAAAGAAATCTACTGCCAGATCATAATTTTTGCTGGAGGAAGAAATTGCCCATGTAGAACCACCCTGTGCAGAGTAATTTGTTGCACCCGGATAATCATTTAATTTTGGCATATTTGTAACAGCCCAGTTTCCTTCCTGTTCAGCCTGATCTGTGGATGTGATCGTTGCACAGATCCAGGAACCATTGATTGTTCCAACTACAGTACCATTGTTGATAGAACCCTGATAACCGGACCAGTCTGTCTGTTCCTGCAAAATACCTGCATTGATCAGATCCATATATACATTCATGGCTTCTTTTAATCCATCATTATTGACAAGAGAAATCTTTCCTTCTTCATCAAATACAGAAATTCCTGCAGACTGTAAGATCATATTTAATAAATCAGGCTCGCCCTGCACATTGGTAAGCATTGGCATTCCTGTCTTATCGAGCACATCTTTTCCGATCTCAATGAATCTGTCCCATGTAATATCTGTCAGATCATCGATCGTATATCCTGCCTGATCTAAGTAATCTGTTCTGTAGCAGGCAATGACCGTATTGCTGTCATATGGAACACCATAATTTTTTCCATCCTTTACGGAATTGGCAACTTTTGCTTCTGCAAAGTCAGCAAACGCAATTCCGGAGTCTGTCAGATCTGCAAACACATCCGGGTAATTCTGAAGATATTTTGCAAACACCTGATCATCCATTAAGAAAATATCAGGAAGCGCATCCAGCTCACCGCTCATTGCATAGGTTTGAACCAGTGTCTGGATATCGGAAGATACTGTCTCGACCACATTAATATTTACATCCGGATGATCTTTCTGATACAGTTTTCCGGCTTCCTTCATTGCATCTACGTTAAATGAATCCCAGCACCAGACAGTAAGTGTTCCCTCTTGTGAACCACCTTCTGCATTACCTGACGCATCATTTTTCTCTGTTCCTGCCACAGCCTGATCCCCTCCTGCTGTGTTTCCATTTGCTGCTGCACTGTCATTTGCAGATGAACTTCCGCATCCTGCCATTCCAAGCAGCATAGACGCTGCTAATACCATAGTCATTACTTTCTTTTTCATCCTGTAACCCTCCATATTAAACATTTTGATAAGCTTTTCTTTCTGGCTGCTTATCTTTGTTACAGGTAAATCATACCATCATAAGAGCCATTTTCTTTAGGACTATCTTTACCTTAATTTTTCATATTTTGGGATGTAATTTGATTCAGTAGGACTATTTTTAGAAATTTGCATTAATTTGTTTTTTGAAACATCCTGCCCGGAGGTTTTGTTATGTAATTGGGAATTTCAACAAATTTTCCAATTACATAACAAAAAACGGCGGTTCATTCACGAACCACCGCTGCTGCTTTTACCTGTATATTCGAAAGACAATCTGACAGATCATCCTGCGTCAGGGAATTATTAAACTCATCTTCCACGATCGCCTCTATCTCATATGTTTTACTTCCATAATTCACAGTTATAATATTCCCAGACAGATCTGTCAAAATCTTTGTAACCTGCTGACCTCCGAAAAACTCATCTTTTGCAAGATAATTTTCGTACCCTGACATGTCTTTTACCGCTGGAAGCAGACCAATTTCTCCGATCAGCTCATTCATAAAGTCAGAGTCTTTTTCAAACATCTCTACTAAGAAATCCACTGCTGCATCCGGATTTTTTGCATTTTTCAACACATACCATGCACTTCCACCGACATTTGATGCCGCCACCGTCTTTATCTCTCCATCATACACCGGGATTGGCACAACTCTCCAGAGACCGCTTTGTTCCTCCACACTTTTTATGCTTGAAACGATCCAGCCTCCACTGATCACACTTGCAACGCTTCCATTCTGAAAAGCGGAAATAAATTCATTCCAGCCATTGACGCTCACACCGACATTTCTTTTTAGTAATTGCTGATATGTGTGAAGTCCTTCTTTTAAATACTCATTATCCTCAATATCTGCATGATTGTTTTCATCCACATACCAGTGACCGCCACTCTGCATGATGATACGAAGCAGTGGCGAATCTGTCGGATCTAATGTCAGCATCGGGATTCCAAGCTTCTGATAGACATCCTCTCCGATCTCTATGTATCGTTCCCAGGTAAGATCCTGCATATCCGCTTCGGTATAACCCGCCTGCTCTAAAATATCGAGCCTGTAAAAAAGTGCTGCTGTTCCGCTGTCAAATGGGATTCCATAAAATCTGTCTCCCTTGGAACAGAGCTTACTTTTATAATCTGTATATCTGGCATAATCAACTTTGTCTGTAAGATCTACGAACTCATCCTCGTATTGTGAAAGCACATCCTGAATATCATAATCTTCGATCATGATCACATCGGGGAGTTCCTGATACATCTTGGATGCGATCAGGTTTTTGGTATCTGCTAAGATTTCTTCTCTCTCTTTTGTCTCTACTATGATCTGAATATCTTTATGTGTTTTTTTATATTCTTTCGCCGCAAGTTTTGCAGCTTTTACATTAAAAGTATCATCCCATGTCCAGATTACGATCCTGTCTGTTTCCTTTTCTGCGCTCACGCTCTGCCGTTGTCCGCAGCCACATAACATAGCTAAAATCAAGCCCATTATAATGCCAAATCCTGCTCTTTTCATTTTTCATCCGTCCCCGTCTTATAACTCACCGGTAAAACGATCACCACCGTCGTTCCCTTTTGCTCCTCACTGAAAATATTGATCCCATAGTCGTCTCCATATAGAAGTTTTAACCGCTCCTGCACATTGTGGACTCCGATTCCGGAATAATGCTCTTTTCCGGTTGGTTCATTCATAATTTTTAAAACTTTTTCCTTCGTCATTCCGACACCATCATCAATGATCTGGATCTCTAATTTTTCCTCTTTCTGTTTTACCACGATCTGAATCGTTCCGCATCTGCCTTCCGGATACGCGTGGAAAAATGTATTTTCAATGAAAGGCTGTAAGATCATTTTCGGCAGAAGATATTCCTCACATACTCTCGAAACATAATATTCTACCTGTATACTGTCCCCATATCTCGTCTGGTTGATCAGGATATAATTCTGGATATTGATCATTTCCTGTCTCACCGGAATAAATTCATCCGAGTTACTGATCGTATTACGCAAAAGACTGATAAACGCATCGATCGTCCGTACCGTTTTTGCTGTATCATTCTGATATACCAGCCATTTGATGCTTGCAAGCGTATTATAAATATAATGCGGATTGATCTGCATCTGCAATGCACTGATCTCCGCCTGTCTCTGCTTTTTCTGCGTCTGCACCAGTTCATCCACATAGTGTTTCAGATCATCTAACATATAATTATAGGTGGAAGCTAACTCCTGCACTTCCGTAGTTCCCTCCACTGTCATATATTCTGAAAAATTCCCTTCCCGGATCGCAGACATTTTTCCGATCAGCTTTGCTAACGGCCGCATGGTCTTATGCGTATAAAACAGACATGCCATCAGAATAAAGATTCCTATTGCACTGCAGCTTGCGATCAGAAACGGCATATTATAAAGATCCTGCAACGCCACATCATTATCGATCAGCGCATAAATCGCACACTTCTGATATGGCAGTATCCGTTTCATCAAAGTATACACGGTACTGTCCTGCTTTAATTCCATACGCAGTTCATCCGCATTTTTAATTTTTTCAAACCATTCTTCCTGTAAATGCGTCCCTGTGATGCCCGGTCTGTCGCTGCATAGAACGATTTCATGGTCATCCACAAGATAAAAGGACGTTGTATCTGATACAAAATAATTGTAATACTGCTTTAACTCCTCCATCGTAAGCGTCACAAAAGCAATCGCATAAACTTCCCTGCTTTCATGATAATACAGGGCTTTTGAAATGATCAGTGTATCAGCATTTCTCGATGTGGTCGTATAAGCCTGACCAGTGTAAGTATAATGGATGACATCCGGATCACTTAATGCTTTTTTGGCCGGTTCTGATTGTAAGATTTCCTGATCTGTAACGCAGATATTTTCCGTTCGCGACAGATAATGTTTACCATTATATCCAACAACAAGAATGTTCAGCCGCTCCATATCTGCAGATTTACTCTTCTCTAAATCCTGCTCCATCTGATAAACATTCTGAAATGTCTGCGTATTATCGAGTTCCGACGTTTCATTAAAATAAAGCCGGAATGCCCAGCTTGAATCTATCGCATCAAAAACATTCTGGATATGATCATGAAAATCATTAAATTCTTTTTCGATCTGTTCAAAAACCTTTTCCTGGGAATCCCCGTAATTTTTTGTAAAAACCTGCCTCGACATAACAAGCACTACAAAACTGACGGTAACGGCGATCAGGCTGATCCCAAGCATTACGATCAGTGTGATCTTTCCTGAAAAACTATTAAAACGGCTTTTTATCTTATCCATGATTCTTCCTTCGATAGACTGACGGTGTCTTTCCCGTAACTTTTTTAAATACCCTGCAAAAATAGCTGTGCTCCGAATATCCTACCTTTTCGCTGATCTGGGCAATTGACAGATCTGTATTCTCCAGTAGCTCACATGCTTTAGCCGTCCGGATCTCATTTAGATAATCACTGAACCCTTCCTTCATATGCTGATGAAAATACGCCGAAAGATAATGATAATTAAAATTAAACTCTTCTGCCATATCCTCAAGTCTTAAATCCTGCTCATAATTTTTTTCAATAAAAGCTAACATCCTTAGAATCCTGTCATCTACAGTTTTCTGTGTAACTCCGATCTGTGCAGTGATTTTTTCCAATATCTGACGCATCACTTCTTTATAATCCTGCTCGTAATGCGCCATCGAAATCTCCCTGAAATACTCATACCGCTCTGCATCTTTCTGTTCTTCTGTCAGATCAAGCTGATCTAATAAATAATAGACCATGTTTTTAATCTGGTTTTTCAGCGATGCAATATCAATTTCACTCTGCAATGCCTTTGTATTATATTCCTCAAGCAGACGCAGTGCTTCCCCATACTCCTTCATGGATAAAAATTTATTATACTTAAAAAAATCAAATTTTACAGCAGGTATCTTTTCTTTTTCCGTCATTTCATCTGCCAGAATAAATTTAAGGTCTTTATAATAAAATACCTTATCTGCATATGCTAAAATATCCTGCTGATAATACTGCCTGATTAGTCTCATTCCATCAAACGCCCTGCTGCACACTCCAAGAATATATTCAGAAAGTACCGCTAACTCCGCTGTCATCTGTTCAAAAAAACGGATCATCTGCGCATCATTTGCCGGTTTCGCACACATTACTACAATGACCAGTTCTTCCTGCAGGATCATGACCATTCCATTGGCAGCTTCAAAATCAGCGACATCCTTTTTTATTTTCTGATACAGGAGTTCAGATACATTCGGTGGAATCTCATTCTCATTTTTGATCCGCATCCCGAAAATATGAAAATGGGAATATGGAAAAATCTGGCTGAAAGCCACCTCATCTAATTCCTGTGACATCCCGATCAGATAACGCTCCATCTCCGCAGCATAATTGATTCCTTCACTCTTTTCTTTCCTTTTATAACCCGGAATTTTCTGCGCTGCTTTCTCTAATACGTTTAACAGTTCTTCCTCATTCAATGTCGGTTTTAAAATATAATCTATGGCACCATTTGTCAGCGTTTTTTTCACATATTCAAACTTATCATATCCGCTTAAAATAATGATGGCAATATCCGGATAAATCTTATGCACCATCTCCGTAAATGCAACTCCATCCATCACAGACATCACAATATCGCTGATGATAATATGCGGCTTTAACTCTTCTGTAAGCCGCAGTGCTTCATTTCCATTGGTCGCTTCCCCGACAATTTCATAGCCTTCCTGCTCCCAGTGGATCATATATTTTAATCCCTGCCGCATAATATATTCATCATCAACGATCAAAACCCGAATCATATATCCTTCTCCCCATGTGGTGTTAATTAAACTCCGCAGTGCATATCCGGAAAATCAGAGATTTTCCGGACTGACGGGCATCTACATTCCACTTCGGTCCGTGCTAAACAGGTGCCACCGGCACCTAGCACCACCCTATCACATGAGAATAAAACAAAAAAGTGTCTGCAAGCAGCCATTTTTTATTTTACTCTCATGTGGCACTGCTCATTGCTTACGCACATTATACCATCTAAATCACATGGGAAAAAGGAATGAAAAGAAAGAAAGCAAAATAATATAAATTCTTAAAATAGTGCAAATTTATTCTATTTTGATAATAAACACACCGTCTCGACAGTTGTTTCAGTTTCCAAGGGAAGTTCTTTCACTTCCTCACCATCAACAGGCACAGGAAAATTGAATACGATCTTCTTTATCCAGCTTCCGTCTTTCCTTTTCTCCGGGAACATCTCAATTCGCTCGATAAAGGCCTTCATAAACTCCTTCTGCTCCGCTTCCGTTGCGGAATGGTAGACTTCATCAAATGCCAGTAACAAGCGATAGATATTGTCTCCGGAAATCTTCTCCTGCTGGATGCTGCGGATCTGACTTTGCAATTCGCCAATCTGAACTTCGATTTCCTCTATGGTATCATACTGCTCATCATAGCGGCGCTGCAAGTCCAAAATCTTTCTGTCATAGTGGGCATCATTGAGGTCCAAGGTATCCATCTGACGCTCCAAGCGGCTTTTCGTTCCAAAGGCTTGCTTTAGCCGCCCTTGTAGGACAGCAATCTGCTTTTCCATATCTTCTGTATCAACTGCTGTTCCGATTTTCGCCTGAATTGCTTCTACAAATCGTGGATTGTTGACCATAGCGGAGATAACCTTCGCCACAAATTTGTTGATTTCCGTCTGCTCGATATTCAGACGGAAACTGCACTCATGCCCTGTCGGTGTAACCGTATTTTTGCAGTAGTAATAATACCGTGTTTTCTTGTCCTTGCTGTGCGCCTTGGCGATATTGCCATACATACTCTTTCCGCAGCATGGGCATTTCAAGATACCGGACAGGATGTGTGCGTGGTCTGGATTGTTAACCTTTTCCCGCTTAAAGGAATTGATCTTGCGCTTTTCCTGTGCCAGATACCAATCCTCTTCGGAAATGATAGCTTCGTGTTGTCCTTCATAAACCGGGAACTCCGACTGCTCAACCACGTGCATCTCGTTTCTTGTACCCTGTTTCTTTTCTGTTCTTCGTCTGCCGTAAGCAATCTTTCCCATATAAACAGGATTGTACAATACATTTTTCACAAAATCTCTTGAAAATCCCGGAATGGTATTATTCTGTCTTAGTTTCTTAGTATAACCATTGCGGTTCAGATATTTTGCAACTCCTGCAACACCCTCATTAGTGTGAATGTAGCGGTCATAAATGACACGAATTACTTCCACTTCATCCTCTGCAATGACAAGGTTTCCATTTTCCAGTTTGTATCCATATGGAGCGAAACCGCCGTTCCATTTGCCCTCACGAGCCTTTTGCTCACGTCCTGCCATTGTCTGTGTGCGGATATTTTCTCGCTCAATCTCTGCCACCGCAGACAGCACAGAGATCATCAGCTTTCCTGCATCCTTGGAGCTGTCAATGCCATCCTCCACGCAGATCAGATTGACACCGAAATCCTGCATGAGTTGCAAAGAGTTCAGAACGTCCGCTGCATTTCTGCCAAATCGGGACAGCTTAAAGACCAACACATAAGAAACATCATCTTTGCCGTCCTGGATGTCATTCAGCATCCGTTGAAACTCCTGCCGCCCTTGAATGTTCTTTCCAGAAAAGCCCTCGTCAGAATACTCCCCGGCAACGATCATATCCTCGTATGCCGCATACTTCCGCAGCTTGTCACGCTGGGCATCCAAGCTGTATCCGTCAACCTGCATCGAGGTGGACACTCTTGTATAAAGATAGCATTTAAGTTGTTTCTTTT
Source organism: Roseburia rectibacter (assembly GCF_014287515.2). Taxonomy (NCBI): domain Bacteria; kingdom Bacillati; phylum Bacillota; class Clostridia; order Lachnospirales; family Lachnospiraceae; genus Roseburia; species Roseburia rectibacter. The sequence goes on along the minus strand of NZ_CP092473.1, from coordinate 1,325,815 downwards.
TCAGAATCTCCACCTCCCTCATTCCTTCCTTTTACCATAAGTCCCTCGTTGCGGATATAATACTCCAAAAGCCACAGCACATAATCCGGTGCATGGCGGTTGTCCAATTCCCATTCAGTCATAGTCCGGTAAGGAATATGGACGAGCTTGCAAAAATCTTTCCGATTCAGTCCTGTGCTTTCCCGCAACTTTATAATTCTGTTTTTACAATCCATCCGTCTTTTCTCCACAAAAGCAAAAAATACACGTTGCGTAATCATTATAGCATAGCCATAGTGAATACGCAACGTGTAAATTGCAAATTTTACGCAGCCTTATCCGTCAGAAGCTGCGCTTGATTACTTTCCTCGGAATACTCCACTTCCTGCGGAGCGTCCTGTTCCAATTTATCCAAAACCTGATGTCCATATTTTTGGAGCATCTGACTCATAACATCCACACAGCGGTCAAATGCCGCATTATATTTCGCTTCCTCATAATATTTCTTCAATAGGCGATTCCTCCATCAAAGTTCCATATCCTGTCCACGCTTCCGGGCAGTGTGTTCGTGCTCCTGCGTTTTTTTTCCTCTGCTGAGGACAACATCAAGAAAAGCCCGAACCCTTTCGGATGCGATTTCCAGTGCATCCAGAAAGGGTTGGGCTTTCTGTTTGAGTTCCATATATTTTTCGTTTACCGCTTCATACCGCTGCTTCCAGATGGAAACCGTCTTTTCTGCGGAAGCCAGTTTTTCTTTCAGACGCTTGTTGTCAGCATTGACGATAATGCCATTGACCGCATGGCGTTTGAGTGTGTCGCATTCATCCGGTGTCAGCGTGATATTGTTTCCGAATGTGGCTTTTTTGCCCATTACTTCAATGTCCTGCACTGTCAGCGCAATGGTCTTTGCCGCCTTGGTTTCCTTTTGCAAAGATTCCAGTTTCTTTTTCTGTTTTGCTGTGGCAGCTTTGGCATCCTCCAAATTCTGTTCTGCCTGTGCCACCTGCCCGGTCACAGCTTCCAGCCGCTGCTGTTCTGCCTGCACCTTGAACTGGGTCACAGTCAGATGTTCCTCTGTACTGCCACGCTCTCCACGCTCCACATCGGTATAACCGGCGTTTCGCATGAAATTGAAAAAGTCATCCTGCAACACACTGTAGGATGACTTCAAAATCTTTTTCCCTTTTGCGTTGAGCATGGGATTTCCGTCCTCGCCAAGCACCGGCTTGGACTCCCATTTCTTGCTGCGGCTGACCTGTGTGATGACCTCCTTAACGGTTCCCCGGAGGGCTTCATCCTTGCATCGCTTCGACCAAAGGATCTGCTTTTCCACCACCGGGATATAGACCACATGGAGGTGGTAGTGGTACACATCCTCGCCCAGAGCTTCGGACATTGCCCGGTTGCGCTCATCGGCGTGCATCACAGCGGAGAGGATATACTGCTCACCACCCACAATCTCCACGGCGGCTTTATAGGCATCGGCATAAAACTGTTTCGCAAATTCATAGCCGCCGTAGTTGTAGAAATAAGCGGAGTTCACATCAAATACCAACTCACCGTATTTGACGGCATCCGGTTTCAGACCTCTGGTGGAGATCACGCCGTCTTGTTCCATCTGCTCAAACATTTTTACATAATCGTCCGTGGGTGCTTTGAAATGGACGTTCAGAGAAGTGCGTTCCGGCACGATGTCCTGATTGCTGTAGCTGTCCTTTTCACGCTCATTGTGTTCCTGTACCTTTGCCACATCTGCCGGGTTTCCCAAGTCCTGATTTCTGGCTACGGTACGGTCTATTCCATCGTTTCTTGCCATTGGCGTTTCCTTTCTTTGAGATTTGCAGACAGCGGAGAACTACGGAGAGGCACTTTTTCAAAGTGTAATAACCCACTATGACACTTTCATCCATACTGGCTGCAAAGTGCCGTGGGCTCTCCGAGGGCTCTCCCGAGGGGGAATGCGGTCACTGCGGTGACCTCTGCTGACCAAGGCGAAAATGTCTGCGCCTTTTCCCATGGTCAGCCCCGTCTGCATGAAGCTGTTCTGTGTCAACTTCCTCTTGCAGCCGATGTCCACAGACACTTTTTCAAAAGCCTGTGGACATAGAAACAGCCCGAACGAGAGGATGTGTGCTGTTTCTATAACGAGCGTTTCACGCTCTTTTGCTGCGTACATACGTACCAGCAATGGGATTTACTCGACCTGCCGCCATTCCTTCGGAATGTCCTCCGGTACGTACGTACACGGCGAATCTCCGTAAAACCCATTTATATGAGGTCGTGCAATGGCTTCCACTCCCATGAATCCCCAAACCCGCCGTCCGGCAGAGTTGGTGATATTGTTGCAATGTTCCAGATTGAATCTCCCGGCATTGGCAATCATGGCGTCGCTGAAGCTGCGGGCTTTCAGCGGTGCAAGGGAATTTTCTTCGCACCACATCCGGTAGATTTCATAGAAATCCTTGGAACTGATGGACGCATCCGCTTTACGCTGGATGTATCCCTCGGAATCCATGAAATCAAAGATATTGTTGTTGTCACGCTTGACCGCTTCCCGGTTTTCCCGGATACGCTCACTCTCCGTAAACTTAAAGTTGTTGGCAACAAGCCGCTGTAAGCCTTCAAATGCCCACAGGAAGATACCCTCGGATTCGGCTTTCATCTTCTCCGCAAGGTCGGGATCGTCAGCTCTGTCCACTGGCTTTTCCTTGGTGGTCAGCACAAGCTGTCTGCGATAAAATCCGTCACTGCGGTCATACAAGGCTTGCAGATCACCGTTGCTGAATGCCAGCAATCGGGCGAACATCCAACCCTGATAACTCTGCTTGCCTTTGCGTTCCAAATCCATCTTGCCCTGTGCGGTGACAATGGATTTTACATAGTTGGTCTGGCGCAGAGCTTCCATCCGCATATCATCATCCACGCACAGGAGAATGTGTTCCAAATCGGCACGGGCGAAGCGGTTTTCAGAAATCTTGCCGATGCTGCCGTCTTTCATATTCGTGCCGAAGATGGTAGACAGTACCGCACCGATTTGAGATTTACCCTCGCCGCCGTTGCCTTTAATCACCATCATGCGCTGCCCCTTGTTGGAGGGAATCAGGCAATAGCCGATAAACTCCTGCAAAGTTGGAATGTCCTCGGCGTAAAGCAACCCATCCAGAAAGTTCAGCCAGATCACCGGCGCAGTAGCATCGGGATTGTAAGCAACCGGCAAACGGCTCCGCACGATAGCCGGTCTGCCCTCGGTAAATGTGCCGTTCAATAGCAGCGTACCGTTGGACAAATGAATCCGATCCTGCTCCGGTGGAAAGTCCGGCACTTGCGCTTCCAGTTTCAGCACTTCCAGAATGTTGGTGATCTTCCGGGGGATATTGTTTACGGCACAGAATTTCAGCTTGTCGTAAATCTCCCCACGCAGAGGAAGATCGTCCGTCACTCGACCATCGGGCGTGAAAAAAGCTCCGTTTGCGAAGATGATCCTGCGCTCTTGCAGAAATTCTTCACAAAACAGAGCTTCGTTGATGTTCTGCCCGTCAAACCACATGGGCAAGTTCATATCAGGCGTTTTCCGGTTCTTCGCCATGGTGCGCCACCTCCTTTTTCTTTCGTGCGGTATACTCTTGCAGAAAAGCAATTTTGCCGTCCTGCATCAGCTTGTCCACCAATGCCACCCGTTCTTCCAGATCACCCACCGTCAGCACATCTGCCATATATTCGATATGGCAGTGCATCTGGCAGGCTTCCACAAAACGGTCATCCAGAGCATCTTCCGGTGTCTTGGGAGCATAGCGCACTTTCCAATCTTCCAACAGATGCAAATAATCCGTCAGCACCCGGAAGCACAGCATTTCATCCTCCCGGAACTGACGGATATAGGGACGCTTCGGCTTGACCATAGCTGCGGCAGTGGGCGGTTTCGGGTCAAGCCCGAAGTCCAAAGCCAGCTTTTGCGCTGCTTCATAACTGCTCAGATTGAACAGCCTTGCCACAAGGTCGATCACATCCCCTTTGGCTCCGCAGCCGAAGCAGAAAAAATAGTCCTCATTCAGCTTCAAGCTCGGATGCCTGTCGTTGTGGAACGGGCAGCAAGCCATGCCGTTGTGGCTCACTTTCAGCCCGTAGTGTTCGGCGGCTTGCTTGACGCTGATTGCCGCCTTGATGGTTTCATAGATTGTCATAGAAAACCCTCCGTTCATAATATTCTGGAAAGCACGAAGCACCCGCCGTGATTGGCAGGTGCTTCGCTCCTTCTATTATGGTTATGACGGATTTTTCAAAAAACAGGCTAATGACAGGACAAGCCTGTTTCAAAAAACAGGACAACTTATCTGAGGACGTAGATTTCTTCACATTTACATGATATAATTAGAAAAATGAAAAAACAGGACAGGAGGGCAAGCATGAATCAAGAATTGATGACATTGGATTTCTGGCAGGATACGGTCATATATGAGAGCAAAACATTTCCTGTCGGTACACTTGCCTGTGATGCACTGAATGTTCCTGTGAATACCATTGCAAAAATAAACGAGCAATGCGAGAAAATCAATCTGCTGCTTGGAATATTAAACGCCGGACAGGATGCTTCTGCACTCTGTCCTATTGCAAAGGAAGCTGCTCTGACGATGCTCGATATTCTCAGTCAAACACCGCCGTTCTCCTATATGAATATCTCAAAGCACAGAGAACGGATTGAAAAAGTCTTTACTGTGGACAATGCGCTGAAATATGTGGAGTTTGCCATAAAAGCCGCAACCAATTCTTTGCAATTTGAAGAAATCCAGAACTTTACCGATGCGATGATGCTCCAACGCTATACCGCAGTTTTCGGGCATCTGGCATACTCCCTTGGGGAATACCAAACGGCCATGCTTGATTTTGCAGAAAAAACAGACGGCAACGAAGCAGACCGCACCGCAGAGGGTTTTGCAAAAATGTTCGGCAGCTATTTCCCGCCGGAGTTTTCCATCACGGAAGGCAATGCCTGGATGTCTACCCTGAACAATTCCGTTCAGTATGTATCCGTCATCCGTCCCGGCGAAAAAGTTGCGAAGCTGGTCAAGCGGATGCACTATGTATCCTTTGTAGGGATGTTCCGGTCTGATCTCTTTGAGGGCCTGTGTGTTGGTCATGCACCGAAGAAATGCAAAATCTGCGGCAAGTGGTTTCTGACCACCAACGCACGGCACGCCAAATACTGTGGCGGCTATGCACCGGGGGACAAGCTGCACCGCACCTGTCGGCAGATCGGCAACCTGAAAGGCAGAGAACAACGGGAGCTTGCGGACGATCATCCGGTGAAACAGATTTATGAGAAACGGCTGAACACCATAAACCGCTATGTGAAGCGTGGTACTCTGGACGCTGATCTTGCAGAGGTTATGAAAAAGCTGGCAAAAGATAAGATGCTCCGGGCATTGAGCAATGTAGCCTATGCCAAGGGAGCTTATGAAAAAGAAATGGACCAGGCGGCTTTGAAAAAGGAAGCAAGTGCAAAAATATACAAAGAAAGGGACAAACATGAATAGAAAAGAACTTAGTCAGAATCATTGGAAATACTACTTAATGCTCGAAAAGCGTTTTGTTGAATCAATAGAGTTTGTAGAACTACATGAGGACAATTTTGATGCATTTTCTAACGGATATGCCCTCTTAATTCAAGCCATAGGGGCAGAGTTGGATACTGTATTCAAAGAGTTTTGCGGTTTCAATACAACGGATCGAAAAACGGTTGCAGACTATGCACAGTATATTTTGACCAACACACCGGATATAAAAAATCAAAAAATCAGTGTACAGGAATACGATATCGAAATACAACCGTTTATGAATTGGGATATTACCCAGCCCGCACAGTCGTTGCAATGGTGGGGAGCATTTACAGATGTCAAGCACAACCGCTATGAGCAGTTGAAGCAAGCAAAGCAGGAGAATGTACTAAATATCTTGGGAGCTTTGTATTTGATAGAAATGTTGTACTTGAAGAAAATCACTGATGGGACAGACGAATTTGATGTGTTTGATGAATCTTCCAACTTGTTTAGTTTGAAAAACTGGACTTCTAAGGCTGTGCCGCTGAGCCAAGCTTTTGCCGTGCTAAGTGATATGATGGACGACGAAAATAATACTACTAACAAAAAGTTCGATGCATAATTACTGTCGATATTGATAGAGAAAGAACCGAAAGGAGGTGCGCTATGCTGAGTGATTTTTCATGGGACATGACCGGATACATACCAAAACACGCTGTCAATCCGCACGGTGACGGCATCATTCCTTATGCGGCAGAGCGCATCTTCCAACTGGAACCGGAGCCTCCAGCGGTAGGCAATCTGAACGAATATATCCTGTCTGCCTTGCAGGAAAAGAATTTGATATATTTCTCATTCTTCCTACACTACTACGAGCCGCAACTTAACAAGCGCATCAAAGACTTTCTCGGTGTGGATGGCGGCGATCTGTATGACACAGACCGATTTATAGATATAAAGCTCTCCTGCCGGGAGCAAATGCTCCAAAAGCTGATGGACTATGACCTTGCCAAGGGTGCAGAGTATGCTACATACATTTTCCCGTTCATCCGGGATGCTATGCTCCGTTTTCGCATGGGCGAAGAAAAATGGTCGGTGTCCTCTCTGACCAATTACAAAATGGTGCGGTCAATGGCTTGGCTGTTCCACAATACCAAGGATGCGGTCAACGAATTTTCCAAGAAATACAACTGCGATCTTGCCCTTGCGGAAGAATATCTGAAAGTTGTCCGTGGAATCCGCAATCAGCAGCCATTCTATGTGACAGACGAGAACGGCGAGGAAACAGGCGAGGATGTAGCCCTTGACGATAGCTGGAACTATACCGATATCCTCTGGAACGGCATACAAGCAGAAAAGGTGCAGCAGGCATTTGAGAAACTGAATTACCGGGAACAGACCTTGCTCGAAAAACGGTTAGCAATTTGCATGACTTGTGGGCGTGTCAGCTCATGGAAAGACCGCCCCACCTTTGAAGAACTGGCGGTTATGTTTGAGGGCAGTACAGCCAGCGGTGCAGAACGAGCCTACCGAAAAGCAGTGGACAAGTTGACGGAATTGTTGGTTGCCGAGGGCGCAATCCATGCAGTCCGGCTAAAACAGAAATCCAAGACCAAGCGAAAAAAGAAAATCGCCGCCGCAATCTACGAATATCAGGCAGACTGCGACGGCGAATGGGGCGAAATATCATTAGATTTTGAGAACGGAAAGGCAGAGGTCTTTTGCTTGCCGATTGGGATACAGTGAAAACAAACAAATTTGCAAGCAGAGCAATCGCCTATCTTCTGAACTGTGAGAACGAAAAATTACCCAAGGAAATAATGGTGGCCTTTGAATAACGAGGGAGTGAGATACATGGAACAATTATTGATTATTGAAGATGATATAGGGTTGAATCAGGGTTTAAGTAAAGCACTGAAAGCAGATGACCGTCAGATTATATCCTGCCAAGACCTAAAAACGGCGAAGGAACAGCTTCTTTGCGGCGGTGTATCCCTGATCCTGCTGGATATCAATCTGCCGGATGGCAGCGGGCTTGAGCTGCTTCGGGAGGTCAAGGAAAACCTGCCCGGAATTCCTGTTATTCTGCTGACTGCCAACGACACCGATCTGGACATCGTAGACGGACTGGAGAGAGGCGCTGATGATTATATTACCAAGCCCTTTTCTCTTTCGGTTTTGCGTGCAAGGGTGAATACCCAACTGCGAAAGCAAGCGTCAAACCATAAAAATGCGCCGTTCCATATGGATCTATTTCACTTTGACTTTGAGTCTATGACCTTTTATGTGGGAGATTCAAAAGTGGAATTGAGTAAAACAGAACAAAAATTACTGCGTCTGCTTGTTGAAAACCGTGGTCGAACCATGACCCGTGGAGACCTTGTCGACCGGATCTGGACAGATGGCGCAGAATATGTGGATGAAAATGCTTTGTCTGTTACGATCAAGCGTCTGAGGGATAAGCTTGGCGCACAGAAATACATTAAAACCATCTACGGAATCGGTTATAGCTGGGTGACAAAAGATGAATAAAACCGGCATTGTGATCATACTGCTATGTTTTCTGGCGGCGATAGCTGCTGTATTATGGGAGCGGAGGAAGATCAGAAAAACGATGGAAGAAATCGAAAGGATGCTGGACGCTGCCATGACCGGCTCCTTTTCTGAAACCAATTTTGATGAAAGCCGGCTATCTGCATTGGAAACGAAGTTTGCGCACTATCTTTCCGCCGCAGAAGCATCTTCTCAAAACATAGCGCAGGAAAAAGACAAAATCAAAACCTTGATTGCGGACATCTCCCACCAGACAAAAACGCCGATTGCAAACCTGCTGTTATACAGCGAGCTTCTGATGGAGGAAACTATGCCTGCATCGGCGAAGGCAAATGTGGAGGCGCTGTACAAACAATCGGAAAAGCTGCGATTTCTGATTGATTCTCTCGTAAAGCTTTCCAGACTGGAAAACGGGATCATTTCACTCTCCCCTCAGCAAGCAGCGCTGCAGCCGCTGCTTGAAAGTGTGGTAGAACAATATACTGCCAAGGCTTCTGAAAAAGGATTGTCTTTGCAAATGCAGGATACAGATGCTTTTGCTGTATTCGACTTCAAATGGACAGCGGAAGCGCTGGCGAATATCGTAGACAACGCCATCAAATATACAGAGCATGGCACAATCAGGATTTCTGCCGTAAGTTACGAAATGTTTGCAAGGATCGATATATCGGATACCGGTTCAGGCATACCGGAAACTGAGCAAGCGAAGATATTTGCTCGCTTTTACCGCTCAAAGGCGGTTCAGGAGCAGGAAGGGGTCGGCATCGGCTTATACCTTGCCCGACAGATCATATCCGGCGAGGGAGGTTATATCAAGATTGCTTCCGTTCCGGGAAAAGGAAGTACGTTTTCCATATTTCTGCCGAAATAACAACAATTCTATCAAAACTGTTAGATTTCATTTTCCGCCGGAAAGAATGTGGAAAGATTCCTATGCGATAATCTGTATGTATCAAAGGATGATTTCCTTTCATACATACAGATTTTTTCATGGAGGTACTCATTTATGGAAGTTTTACAGGCAAAAAACCTGAAAAAGATTTATGGCTCCGGCAATAACGCAGTTCATGCGTTGGATGGAGTTGATTTAAGTGTAAAGAAGGGCGAATTTGTTGCAATTGTCGGCACATCCGGCTCCGGCAAATCCACGCTGCTGCACATGCTGGGCGGGCTGGATCGCCCTACAAGTGGCACGGTCATGGTGGACGGACAGGATATTTTCTCCCTGAAGGAGGAAGCGCTGACCATCTTCCGCCGCAGGAAAATCGGCTTTGTGTTCCAAGCATATAATCTTGTTCCGGTGCTGAATGTGTATGAAAATATTGTTCTACCCATTGAGCTGGACGGTGGCAAGGTCAATAAGGATTTCGTACAGCAAATTGTACAGACACTTGGGCTGGATGATCGTCTGGATGCCCTGCCCAATCAGCTCTCCGGCGGTCAGCAGCAGCGAGTAGCCATTGCCCGTGCGCTGGCGGCAGCACCCGCTATCATTCTGGCAGATGAACCCACCGGCAATCTGGATTCCAAAACCAGCCAGGATGTATTGAGCCTTTTGAAAGTCACCAGTCAAAAGTTCGCCCAGACAATCGTAATGATCACTCACAACGAAGAAATTGCGCAGATGGCAGACCGCATTATCCGTATCGAAGATGGTCGGATCGTCTCCCAGAACTAACGGGAGGTGGCTACGATGAATGTCAAAAACAGAAAATGTATTCGAAAGCTCAGCTTAAAATCTCTTTATGCGAACCGTCGCCGCAATCTGATCGCTATTTTTGCCATTGCGCTGACAACGCTGCTATTTACGTCCATGTTCACCATTGTCTTGTCGTTGAACGCCAGTTATGAAACCTACCAGTTTCGGCAGGTAGGTGGCTATGCACACGGTACCTTTAAGGATGTTTCCCCCGAGCAGGCGGAACGTATCGCTGCCCACCCAAAGGTGAAGGCTGCGGGGGTACGGAAGGTAATCGGTATCACTGCGGAGGGTGTCTTTTCCAAAACCCCTGCAGAGATCAGCTACATGGATGCCAACTGCACTAAATGGAGCTATGCAACCCCTACTACCGGACGGATGCCCGAAAGCGGCAAAGAGGTAGCCATGGATACGGCAGCGTTGCGGCTGCTTGGCGTAACGCCGGAGCTGGGCGCCGAGGTCACGGTTTCCTATTCCATTACGGACAAGGATCAAACCGCCTTTACTGTAACAGATACCTTTACGCTGGTGGGCTATTGGGACTATGATGAACTAATGCCTGTTCATTACATCAACATCAGCCGTGATTACGCAGATGACATCGAAGCGCAGGCAGTGAAAACAGGTTTACAGCCTTTCCGCACCGATTTGAATGTCATGATGGCTTCCAGTACAAACATTCAAGGGCAGATGGAGCAGGTGGATACCGATCTCGGCTACACATGGGACAGCTATACCGATCCCAACAGCGTCCGGATCGGCGTCAACTGGGGATATACCTCATCCCAGCTGGAGTCGCATCTCGATCCGGAACTTGTGATCGCCATAGCAGCTTTTTTGCTGCTGGTGATTTTCACCGGGTATCTTATCATCTATAACATTTTCCAGATCTCTGTTGCGGGGGATATCCGGTTTTACGGGCTTCTGAAAACCATTGGCACAACGCCCCGGCAGCTCAAACGCATCATTCGCCAGCAGGCACTTCTGCTTTGTCTGATCGGCATTCCGGCGGGGCTGCTGTTGGGCTATGGCATTGGCGCTGTTCTGGTGCCTGTTGTCTTGCGCTCCACCCAGTTGGATGCAGGCATCACCACCATCAGCACTTCGCCTGTGATCTTTGTTGGCTCCGTGCTGTTTGCCCTGCTGACGGTGCTTTTGTCCTGCTCCAAGCCCGGGAAAATGGCAGCCAGGGTTTCTCCGGTGGAGGCTACCAAATATACAGATGCGATGCAGACCAAGAAAAAACAGCGCAGCACCCGGGGAGCGAAGCTCCATCAGATGGCCTTTGCCAATCTGGGACGAAACAAAAAAAAGACGGTGCTGGTGGTGGTGTCTCTGGCACTGTCGGTGACGCTGTTCAATGCACTGTGTGCCTTTGTGGGCGGCTTCAGCATGGAGAAGTATGTATCCTTCATGACCTGCGCCGATTTTATCGTCAGCACGCCCGACTATTTCCGTTACAACCCGGCAGATGAATTCATCACGCCGGAACAGATCGAAGAGATCGCAGCAAACACAAAGTCCAGTCTTTCCGGCACGGGATATGCTGTGCGAAAACCCGTATATCTTTGGATGACGGAGGATGCTCTGCGGCAGGACTATGCAAGGTACGAAAGTGCTGAGCAGTTGGACAGCCATATGAGCCGCATGGAGCACCGGGGCGATATGGTGATGGGAGATACCAGAATCGAGGCTCTGGATAACAGCCTGTTTGACAAGCTGCAAGTGTTCGACGGAGATATTTCTCCTATGCTGGAGCCAAACAATAACGCTATTGCCATTGCGGTTTCCTTAGATGACTACGGTAATCTGCCCAATCCTGAATACTACCCCAAGGTGGGAGACACGATCACCGCCACCTATGCGGACGATGTGAAATATATCGACAGCCGCACCGGGGAACTCCGCACCGAAGATACACCGGAGGAGTACTTTCAGGAAAAACTGTATGGAGCCAGAGATGTAGAGTACACGGTCTGCGCCTTGGTAGAGCTTCCGTATTCCATGAGTTATCGTTATGGTGGTATTGGATATGAGACAGTTTTGTCTGTGGATACCGCACAGAGGGACAGCGGCGGTGCGGCCATTCCGATGCTCTACCTGTTCGACACAGCAGACGACGCAGACGAGGCCGAAGCAGAGCAATATCTATCGAAGCTCACTGCCGGTGAGTTTTCACCCTTGATGTATGAAAGCAAGGCCACGGCTCGCTCTGAGTTTGCTCAGTTCCGGCAGATGTTCCTTCTGGTAGGTGGTATCCTCTGTGCTATCATCGGGCTGGTGGGACTCTTAAATTTCTTCAACGCCATGATGACCAGTATTCTTTCCCGCCGCCGTGAATTTGCTGTGCTTCAGGCTGTAGGAATGACGAACCGGCAGCTCAAAACCATGCTGATCTACGAGGGATTGTTTTACGCAATGTCCTCCGTATCGGCGGCCTTTATTCTGTCGCTGGCGGTGGGACCTCTTGCAGGAAAAATGCTGGGCAGTATGTTCTGGTTCTTTGAGTATCGATTCACCATTCTGCCTGTCCTGCTGACAATTCCGGTATTTCTTCTGCTGGGGTGGCTGATTCCTTGCATGATGTATGACAATGCAGCGAAATGCAGTGTTGTAGAGCAATTAAGGGATGCTCAATAACTGTTAAGCAAAAAACGGCCCTCTGCCAAGGAAAAGGCAGAGGGCTGAGTTTTAATCTAAGGGTTTACATTCAGTTACAGTTTTTAGATAAATTTCGGGATCACCGTTCAAGATCAAGTCTGCATATCCAACCGGATCATTGTAGATTAGATAATCCAGTTCTGACCGTTGATACATATTGTCAGCAACCTCATTCTCCACGGCGATGGTATCAATGGCAATCATGCTGCCATCTAAAAATTTCAGTTCCACACAAGCGGTATCCATGTTAAACTCACAAGAAATCAATCTATCCATAAGAAACCTCCACTTTGCTGGATGTTAGATCATCCCAAAATATTTGAATGCTTCTCGGATTGCTTTCTCTTTTTCCGGCGGACACTGGGGCTGTCTGGAATCCTCGGATTTCGGCAGATTATAGTTTTTGCCTACCTCAATCCCACATTTCCGTTTAATCTGTGAGATATAGAGGTTGGATACCTTTAATCCGCTATGTTCCAGTACATAGTCCTTGATCTGCGTGTAGGTTGCCCCATCTTGGAACTCCGACATATCCATATCTTCCAAAGAGAACTCAACCCGAATCTTTTTCGAGTCGACCTCGCCCTTGGAAAGCAAGACAACCGTCTCACAATTTCCCGTCGCAGGGAACATGTCCACGCACTGCACTTTCTTCACCTGATAACCTCTCGCCTGCAGCACTTCAAGATCTCTTGCTAAGCTGGTCGGTTTACAGGAAATATAGACCATCTGCGGCACATTATAGCGGATGATTTTCTCCAGTGCTTTCGGATGGATTCCATCTCTTGGCGGATCAAGTACGATATAATCCGGTTTTTCCCCGATCGTATCGATCACTTTTAATACATCTCCCGCGATAAATTCGCAGTTGGTAAGTCCGTTTAAAGCTGCATTCTCCCTTGCAGCCACAACAGCTTCCTCCACGATCTCCACACCGATCACTTTCTTTGCAACCGGAGAAAGTATCTGTGCGATTGTTCCGGTTCCGGAATACAGGTCAAATACTGTCTGATTCGCCTCATCGTCGAGCGCATCCCCGATAAATTCACGTGCAGTCTGATAGAGTACTTCTGCACCAAGGGAATTTGTCTGGAAAAAGGAAAATGGCGTGATTTTAAACTTCAGACCAAGCAGTTCCTCATAAAAGAAGTCCTGTCCAAATAAAATATCTGTCCCCTCATTTTTGATCGTATCGGCAACGCTGTCATTTTTTGTATGAAGGATTCCTTTTAGCACACCGTCATATTTTTCCTCACAAAGTTTTTTCACCCAGCCTTCTAATAATGCACTTTCATTTTCCCCACTAAGTTCCTCCATCTGTGTAGTTGTCACAAGGTCAACTAAAATCTCTCCTGTTTTTGCTGCTTTTCTCACAAGAAAATGACGGAGGTACCCGGTGTGACGGAGTTTATGATAAAATGAAATCTGTTTTTCCTTAAAATATTCCAACGTGATCTTAAGCACACGACGGAAATCTTCGTCTACGATCTGGCACTCTCCTACATTTACGATATCATAAAAACTGCCGCGTTTGTGCATTCCAAGTGCCAACGGACCATCCTTATATTCATCTCCAAATGAAAACTCCATCTTGTTGCGGTATGCTTTTGGTCTTGGACTTGCTTTGATTGGTAAAAACTCATATCCCTTATTTTCTTCAGTGATGACTGCGTCGATCAGGTCTTTGACCTGCTTTTCTTTCATCTTAAGCTGTTCCTCATATGGAAGGCTCTGGAATGTACAGCCACCACAGATCCCATAATGAACACATCCAGGTTCCGGCAGCTCCAGTGCAGATTTTTCCAATATTTCAAGCAGTCGTCCTTCGCATTTTCCTTTTCTGACCTTATTGACTGCTGCTGATACTTTCTGTCCCATGATCGCATTTTTTACGATCACACGTGTACCATCTTCCGTTCTTAAAATTCCTTTATTCGGGAAATCCACCCTTTCAATGATTCCTTCTACGATCTGCCCTTTTTTCATAACCAGTTCCTTTCTTTTTCTATTAACACAAACTAAAAAGGGCTGCAACACTGCAGCCCCCTAAGATATTTCTTACTCTTCTGTTTTTTCCTCTGCCGGCTCTTCTGCTTTGTCGTCATCTTCTTCGTCTTCAAAGAAATCATCATCAAAATCATCCTCGAAGTCATCCTCAAAATCTTCCAGATAATCCGGTGCAAAGAAACGATAAATTCCATAAACTGCTGCTGCCACTGCGGCAATAATTCCGATAATCGCAAATACCCAGACAACTTTGGAAGCTTTCTTCTCTTCCTCTGCTTCTTTTTTATTCAGCAGTTCGTTTAATCTTGAAATGTTAACTAAATCTTTTAAATCGTCCATCTTGTTCATAGGGCTCCCCTCCTTCTATTTTCAGACTGCTGTATCTCACAGTCATATGTTACCTGATGATTCTAATATTATGCGTATTACATTCCGCAATGTAAATTCATTACATGTTAATATTATATCATATGTTTCCCATTTCGCCTATTAAAAATTTATAAATTAAACATTTTTATATCTTTTTTAATTTTGCAAAAGAAGCAAACATTTTTTTGATGCCCACTGTATCAAACTGAACCGTGACTTCATAGTCCCGTCCACCTTCTACGATCGCAACTACAGTGCCTTCTCCAAACCTTGTATGTAAAACACGGTCAGCAATATCATATGGCAGTTTTTCCGCTTTCGTATGAACAGACGCAAATGCACGCGCCTGCATGCTCTGTCCGGAAGGCTGCTGTTTCATGTTCATCCGTTTTGATTTTGCACTCCATTCATTTCCAGTTGAAGTACCCGCTTCCTTTCTTGCAGGAACTGTTTCTTTTCCATCTAAAAGTTCTGCAGGAATTTCTTTGACAAATCGTGAAACTTTATTGTACTGTGTCTCACCTCGGATCATTCTCTGCCTTGCACAGGTGATCGTCAATTCTTTCATTGCACGGGTAATACCCACATAAGCAAGGCGGCGTTCTTCCTCTAACTGCTCACTTGAATCATCCGACGTGATCGACATATAGCTTGGGAACAGACCATCCTCCATACCTGCTAAATACACTTTAGGAAATTCCAGTCCCTTTGCACTGTGCAGCGTCATCAAGACAACATAGTCGCTGTCATCTTCCAGGCTGTCAATGTCTGCCACCAGTGCTACTTCTTCCAGAAAACCGCTCAGTGTCGGATGTTCCTCGCTTTCCTCATAGCTTACAACCTTACTTAAAAGCTCATCGATATTCTCGATCCTTGCCTCAGCTTCATCGGTACCTTCCGCCTGAAGTTCCTTAACATATCCTGTTTCCTCGATCACTTCACGAAGCAGCTCTGAAATGCTGATAAACTCCAGTTTACTCCGGAACACCTGAATAAGATTTACGAATGGCTTTACTTTTGATGCTGCTTTTCCAATGGACGGGATTTCATCTGCACGCTTTAATGCATCATAAAAGCTGATATCATATGCCCCAGCATAATCAGTCACACGGTTTACAGTCGTTGCGCCAATGCCACGTTTTGGAACATTTAAAATACGACGCACCGCAAGATCATCACGTGCATTGTCAATCGTCTTTAAATAAGCAAGAAGATCCTTCACTTCTTTTCTGGCATAAAAGTTTACACCACCGACGATCTTATACGGAATATTTGATACGATAAAACGCTCCTCAAACAGTCGTGACTGCGCATTTGTACGGTATAAAACAGCATGATCCCCATAATGATAAGCTCCGTTCTTTACATCACCTGCAATATCACATGCGATAAAATCAGCTTCCTCATAACCGGTATTAAACTGTTCAAAATCAATCTTCTTACCTTCTTCATTTGCAGTCCAGAGTGTCTTTGATTTTCTGCCGACATTGTTTGCGATCACGCTGTTTGCTGCATTTAAAATATTCTGGGTGGAACGGTAATTCTGCTCTAATTTGATTGTTTTTGCATCTGGAAAATGTTTTTCAAAATTTAAAATATTATAAATATTCGCCCCACGGAACTTATAAATAGACTGGTCATCATCACCTACTACACAAAGATTCTGATACTTTCCCGCCAGAAGACGGATCAGTTCAAACTGTGCTGTATTGGTATCCTGATACTCGTCTACCATAATATAATGGAAACGCTCCTGATAATAATTTTTCACTTCAGGATCCGACTGTAAAAGTTCTACCGTTTTCATGATCAGATCATCGAAATCAAGCGCATTGTTCTTATGTAATGCATCCTGATACTCCCGGTATACCTCCGCCTGTCTGCGTTTTGCATAATCAGAAGATGTCAGTGCACGCTGCATCAGTTCTGTCGGTGTGATCAGTTCGTCTTTCGCTGACGAGATTGCTGCTAAAAAACTTTTCTCTTTATAAATCTTAGTATCGATCTCTAAACGCTTACAGATATCTTTCATCAGGGATTTTGAATCATCCGCATCGTAGATCGTAAAATTGGTATCAAATCCGATCCGGTCAATATGACGGCGCAGGATTCTCACACAACTTGAATGAAAGGTCGATACCCAGATACTTTCCGAACCGAATCCAACAATTTTATCAATCCGCTCCCGCATCTCCCCAGCTGCCTTGTTGGTAAAAGTGATCGCCATGATATGATAGGGATTAACTCCCTTTTCTTCTATTAAATAAGCAGTACGGTGTGTCAGCACACGCGTTTTCCCGGAACCTGCTCCCGCTAAGATCAGCACCGGTCCCTCCGTCTGATATACTGCTTCCCTCTGCTGTTCATTCAGTGTATCGTATATACTCATATTTATTATTTTCCTTTTCTTTCATTGATTGCTATTATACTATAACATGTACTTTTCGTGCAATAAAACCTATCTTGAATTATTTTGTTAAATTATTTTTTCATTTATATCTTGTCATCTAGTTTTCATTACTATATAATGTGATAAGAGGTGACACAAATATGGATACGAAACAATTTTTACGTTCAATCTTAGATTCCTTACAGCAGATTGATTACGTCAAACCGGAAGATATTCCGAATATTGATTTATATATGGATCAGGTAACCACATTTATGGATTCACAGCTTGCAGCTTCCAAGCGTCATGATGACGACAAAATCCTGACTAAGACAATGATCAACAATTATGCAAAAAACAACCTTCTTCCTCCACCGGAAAAGAAGAAATATACCAAAGAACATGTACTGGTTCTGATCTTTATTTATTATCTGAAGAGTATTTTAAGTATCAGCGATATCCAGGGGATTTTAAATCCGATCACAGAAAAATACTTCGGCAATGACGAGCACTACAGTCTCGAAGATATCTATAAAGAAGTTTTCAGTTTAGAACATCCGGAAACACAGAACCTCATGAAAGATCTTGCAAAGAAATTCAACACTTCCATGAAAACATTCCCGGATGCATCGGAAGAAGAAGCCGATCTTTTGCATACGTTCAGTTTTATCTGTATGCTCAGTTATGACGTATACATCAAAAAAACTCTGATTGAAAAAATGATCGACCAGATGGCTTCAAAAGATCCGGACACAAAACCATCCAAAAAATAATAGAAGAACCGCTATTTCTGATAAGACAGATGATCATATATTTGCATATACACCTGTCTGCCAGAATAGCGGTTCTTTTTATTTCTATTCTTTATCTTTTTCCTGAAGTCTTGAGAAAACCATATCATATCCGTCATTGCCATAATTCAATGAACGGTTTACACGACTGATCGTTGCAGTGGAAGCACCGGTCTTTTCTGCGATATCAAGATATGTCTTCTGATCTCTAAGCATCTTCGCAACTTCAAATCTCTGTGATAAAGAAAGCAGCTCATTCACAGTACATACATCTTCAAAAAATGTATAACATTCTTCCTTGTTCTGGAGGCTTAAAATAGCATCAAACAGATGATCCACTGCCTCTGTCCTAAGTTTCTTGCTCATAATCCTTTCTCCTTTTTTATTGATTGCACGCTATGTGCGCTATACATCTATGTTGCATTTTAGCATATTAAAGTTTTAAAGTAAATAGATATTTTTGTTATTTTATTTTTTTCGCAGATCGTTATTATATCATTTTCTCCATGTAAATGCAATGAAATATATCGGTTTACAAAATCAGAACATTTGTTCTGATTTTTATTTCTTTTCTATTGATTTTCAAACATATGTTTGCTATAATATTTTTTACCAACAAATATTTTACCCTGTAAAGGAGCATTCCACATGAAAAAAATAGGCTCATTTTTCTTTACTTTTATACCATTTTTGCTTGCGATAGCATTCCAGTACCTTGCCATGTTTTTTGTAATGGGAGTAGCCCTGTTTTATGAACATATCCGCTATATTTTTTCTTCCAGCCATGTCTATACAGAGCTTTGGAACAATACTTTAAACCTTTGGTCCTCAACGCGCGTAAATACCATGATCATGATCGTATTTTCCCTGCTCTGTATCGGAGCATTCGGTCTATGGTACCATGCCGGATATCATGGGATTTATCTGGTTCACCCGGGAAAGATTTTCCATCCGCTTTCCGTTATTGGGATCATCCTTTTAGTACCTGGTACACAGTGTCTGTCGACCTATCTGGTCTCTTTCCTGGCATCTTTGTTTCCACAGTGGATGAAAGCCTATGAAAAACTTATGGACACTGCAGGAATGACAAATGGGCTGACCGTATCCATGTTCTTTTACTCCGTCCTGCTTGCCCCAATCGGTGAAGAACTTCTCTTTCGCGGTGTTACCATGCATCAGGCAAAAAAAGTATTTCCGTTCTGGGCAGCAAACATCATGCAGGCACTTTTATTCGGAGTTTTCCACATGAATATGATACAGGGAATCTATGCATTTTTCCTCGGTATGATTCTGGGTTACATCTGTGAAAGAGGTGGCAGTATTTATCAGTCTATCCTGTTTCACATGTTATTTAACTTCTGGGGAACCGTCATAAGCAGCATTTTACCAACCGGCAGCAGTGCACTCTTTTTCATCCTTTATTTTGCCACAGGAGTGATCTGTATCTCATGCGGTTTTGTCCTCTTCCATTTTGGATCAAACCGCATGGTTCAAAAACAAATGTCTATTCTGCCACTTGAAAATACGGGATATGATACTTTTCCTCCATTCAATTAACGTCCGGTTTCATCTCTGCAGATGATTTTTCAGGAAACGAATCAGTTCTTCCATCTCTTCTTTTGTTCCGATACTGATCCTCAGATAATTGCTGATTCGTTCTTTTGAAAAATACCGCACAAAAATATGTTCTTTTTTCAAAGCCTCAAACAATTCTTTTGCCGGCACACGCTCATGTGTTGCAAAGATAAAATTACTCATGGAATCTCCAAATGAAAAACCAAGTTTTGCAAGCTCTTTCTTTGTCCATTCACGGGTCGCTATTACACGCTGTCTGGTCTCTTCGAAGTAGTCCTTGTCCTTTATTGCTTCCACACCAAGTGCAAGTGCTGTCTGATTCATCGTATAGGAATTAAATGAGTACTTCACATCATTAATATATTTAATAAGTTTTTCATTTCCCATTGCATAGCCGATACGCATGCCTGCCATGGAACGTGACTTTGAAAAAGTCTGGACCACCAGCAAATTATCATATTTCTCAATCAGAGGAAGTGTACTCTCCCCTCCAAAATCGATATATGCCTCATCCACAACCACAATCACATCCTGATTATGCTTTATGATATCCTCAATTTCTGAAAGTGGCATTAAAATTCCTGTCGGTGCATTTGGATTTGGAAAAACTACGCCTCCATTTTCGCCATAATAATCTTCTTTTACGATCTGGAAATTATCGTCTAACGTTTTTACCTCATATGGTATCCGAAGCATATCTGCCCACACATCATAAAACGAATACGTAATATCCGGAAACCAGATCGGTGTTTTAGAATTAAAGAACGTCATAAAGATCATTGCAAGTACATCATCAGATCCAACACCCACAAAAACCTGACTGCTCTTTAAACCATAATACTCTGCGATCGCATCGACAAGAACTTTACAGGCCGGCTCCGGATATAATCTGAGCCGGTCTGTATCGAACTCTTTCAGTGCACGGATCACTCCTGGTGCCGGTGGATACGGATTTTCATTTGTATTTAATTTGATCATACGCTGTTCCTGTGGCTGCTCTCCCGGAACATAAGGTACTACTTTTCTTACATAAGATTCCCAGTTACCCATTCTATGCCTCCTACTAATTCAGTCCATACACTTCTGCTAATTTTGCAAATGCAGGAAGTGAATTTTTGATTGTCTCATGAGAAACACAATAAGCAAGGCGTACAAATCCGCCACATCCAAATGCACTTCCTTTTACCATCAGAAGATGCAGCTTTTTGCCCTCTTCTACAAACTCTTCTTCATTGGCGACCGGAGATTTCACCCACAGGTAAAATGCTCCTTCCGGCTTGATACAGGTAAAGCCAAGATTCGTTAAGCCATCGTATAACATCTTTCGGTTTTCATCATAAAAAGAAACATCTGTTTTTTCATCTAAACATCTTGCAACTGCTTTCTGGATCAAAGATGGTGCATTGACAAATCCAAGCGTACGGTTTGATATCTCAATACCGCGTATCAGATCTTCGGCATCAGATGCCTCATTTGGAACTACCACATAACCGATACGTTCTCCCGGCAGTGATAATGATTTGCTGAAAGAATATCCAACGATCGTATTTTTATAATATTTTGTCAGAAAATCTTCTTTATTTCCATCATAAACCAGCTCACGATAAGGCTCATCTGATATCAGATAAATGTCATGTCCGTATTCTTCCTGTTTCTTTTCTAAGATAGCAGCGATTGCCTGCATCGTCTCAGGTTTGTAAATCACACCTGTCGGATTATTTGGTGTATTGACGATAAGTGCCTTTGTTTTTCCTGTGATCTTTGCCGCAAAGTCAGCTAAATCCGGCTGAAATGTCCGAAGATCCGGATTTACCGTTACAATATCCGCATCAAAATTAGCTGCATACTGACGATACTCACCGAAAAATGGTGCAAACACGATCACCTCATCTCCCGGATCTAAAATTGTCTTAAAAATTATATTAAGACCGCCTGCTGCACCGACTGTCATTACAATATTTTGACCATCAAATGCAGTACCAAAACGTTTGTTTAAGTTCTCTGCGATCGCTTCACGCACATCTTTATAGCCGGCATTTTCCATATATCCGTGTAATTCCAGAGAACCTGATGCACCTTTTTTATCTGCCTCGTCTAACAGATCACGGATACTGTTATTTAACGCTGCCGGAGCCGGTGTTGCTGGATTGCCAAGAGAAAAATCATAGACATTCTCTGCACCATATTTTTCTGCCATTGCTTTTCCTTCTACAAACATTGCACGGATCGCAGAATTTCCGAGTAAAGCCTTTTGTATTCTTTTTGAAACCATAATTCTATCTCCATTCGTATACATTTCTGTTGTTGCAGATCACACAAATCCCACTGAAAGAAGTGTATTTATAATATATCTTTAAATACTTTACCACAGCACTATAAAGAAGTAAATGCTATTTTCATTGGAATTATTGATGTTCCATAATGCGACGATTTTTCCCTATTATACACGAAAAGCGTATTGCAGCTTCCATAAACTGCAATACGCTTTTACAAGCCTGTTATCTATACAATACTCATAAACCATTCCACGGTTTCCGGTGAATAATGTGAAAAGAATAAACTTTCTCCTGTATCAAGTGCTTCGATCTGCTTCATTTCCTCATCGGTCAGTGAAAAATCAAACACATTGAAGTTTTCCTGCATTCTTTCTTCGTGGGTAGATTTCGGGATGACAACTACCCCATTCTGAAGCAGGAAGCGGAGTGCTACCTGAGCTACACTCTTTCCATATTTTGTTCCGATTTCTTTGAGTACCGGAATGTTGAAGAAATCGTTTTTATAGATAACGCCGAGTTAAGTCTCACGCAGCTCAATGGCTTTAACTGCCTTCTCCGTGACCAGATCGGTTTCTGGACTGAACTGGTAAAACAAAAAATGCCTGCATCACGTTTTCTGATACAGACAGATGAATTTGAGTTTGAGGAACTGGTCCGGAACTCCTCATTGTTATGTTTTTCCACCAGTATCGCAACACCCTTAAACCAGCCCATGAAAGACCGGAAAGCGATCCCTTTGACCGATGCAGAAGTTCATGTTACTTATTGTACCATAAGTACTTTAGTCCGCAGTGCACGTCCGAAAAATTAAAAAACTGCAGTGTTTCCACTGCAGCTTTTCTTTTACATCTACTATTTTACTAACTCTTTTACTTTTGCTTTCTTACCAACGCGATCTCTTAAGTAGAATAATTTAGCACGTCTTACTTTACCCTGACGAACTACTTCTACTTTCTCAACGTTCGGAGAATGTAACGGCCATGTTTTTTCTACGCCGACACCGTTAGAGATTTTTCTTACAGTAAATGTCTCACGGTTGCTTCCACCCTGTTTTTTAAGTACAGTACCCTCGAATACCTGGATTCTCTCACGGTTACCCTCTTTGATCTTACCGTAAACTTTTACAGTATCACCAACACGGAACTCCGGTACTTCTGCTTTTAACTGTGCTGTTTCAATGTTCTTAATGATTTCACTTGCGTTCATTTTGTGACCTCCTGATAATTTGGATGTTCTTAATACGCGAATTCGTAACAGAGGACCATCTATTTTTACTCACAACTATTATATCTTATCACATAAATTTGTGATTGTAAAGATATTTTTTACTTGAGTTTCCGTACTTTTATCCACAAAGCCCCGTTTTCATAATCATCGTCATAAACAACTTTCAAAAAATGCCCAAAATATAAGGAATCCTTTCCTGTTTTGTAGTAAAATTAAGGTGTCTAATCAAAAAGATACTAAACAAAAATCAGGAGGACTCCTTATGCTTAATTCTACAACAAATACTTATACTTTGAAACGGGAAATTTTAACTTTTTCAAATAAAATTTCAAAACACCTGTCCAAGCCGGACAAAAAGTTTTCTGCCGAGATGACTTATGGTATGCTTGCCTCCAGAAGCTGTCTTTTAACCGATGTTGTGGATCAGCTTCACGAAGATTCCAAAAAGGTCAATTCTGTTGAACGGCTGACCAGACATTTAAACAATGGCATTTCCTCCACCACGCTTAAATCTTATCTTACTGCCATCCGTAAATGGGCTCCGCAAGAACCTGTCATACACATTGATGACAGCGATGTTGTAAAGCCTGATGGTTACAAATTTGAAGCTCTCGGACTTGTCAGAGATGGCTCTAAAAGTACTGCTTCCAAAACAGTTTATGAAAAAGGATATCATGTAACAGAAGCCTGTGTTCTCACTAAAAATAATCATCCTGTCAGTATTTTTTCAGAAATTCATTCTTCAAAAGAAAAACATTTTACCTCTATAAATGATGTTACTTTTTCTGCAATGGAACGTGGTGCAGCTCTCTTTGGCAAAGCAACCTTTGCCATGGACAGAGGCTACGATGACAACAAGATGTTTCTGAAACTTGATGAACTGGAACAGGACTATGTCATCCGTCTTACTGCCAAAAGGAAACTCTTCTTCCATGGAAAATGGGTTCCTGCCACACAGCTTCGTAATCAGAGAAAGGGTAAGATTAAAACTGCCCTGACATACAAGGGTAAAAAGCATGATGCCTATCTTTCTCATGTGAAAGTACAGATTACCGCTTCAAAGAAAGATATTTATCTCGTACTGGTTTACGGCATTACAGAACATCCCATGATGCTTGCAACCAATAAGAAAATCAAATCCAAAGAAGACGTGGTAAATATCGCCCTGACTTACTTTTCCAGATGGCGCATTGAGGAATATTTCCGCTGTAAGAAGCAGATGTTTCAGTTTGAAAACTTCCGTGTGAGGAAGCTCGCTGCAATCAATGCCCTGAATTTTTATATTACCCTGTGCATGGCATTTCTGGCACATATGTCCATGAAACCAGAAACGCATGCCCTAAAGGTTGCAATCATACAAAAAGCAGACCCTGTAAAGGAAAAAGTACATTTCTGCTATTACCGGTTAGCCAAAGGTATCTCCGGCATACTATCATATGCAAAAGAAGGCGTCAGGCTGTGGTTTCGGACAAAACGTCCGGCATATCGTCAACTCTGCCTTAAGCTGACCGCTTAGATAGATAAAAGAATACATCTCCCAAAGCCCGATTCCGGTGGGGCTTATTAAAGTGCCTCTACTCATAGAACTGTCAATCTAAAATATCAAAAAAACTGACAGATTGGTGCTTTGGGAAGATGTAATCATGTTTTGATTACATTTTGCGGAAACTCAAGGTGTTTTTGGTGGAAAGTTTACAATTTTATCTCTGTTTTTTTATTCCGTTTTCCTTGTATAGCTTGTTTTTATTGGGGAAATTGTGTGTTGCAGACATGCAACGTTTTTTGATGTGTTGAGAAAATCTTATCATTAAATGTTGGCACCACCTGTATCGGTTATGCAGTTCTTCCTTGATACAGATGGTGTTACTGTGGTATAAACTTTTGTTTTATGAAATCAAAGTACTTCATCTGTGTGCACAGGATATGAGATTCCATGTTCGGTAAGAAGTTTTTCCAAAGCCTGCTTCTCTAACTCCAGTTTTTCTTTCTCTGCTGTCAAATTCTGGTTTTTCGCTGTCAGGCTTTCTTTCTCGGCTGTCAGGCTTTGATTTTCTTCCGTAAGTTCTTCCATCTTTTTGTTTATCGTGTTCTGCAGTCTGTAATAGTCATCCCTTGCGCGGCATTTCTGGCGTGTGATCTCATCTGCATTTAATTCATATAATGCTTTGGATGCTTCTTCCATTGTTTTACTTTTCTTTGCAAGCATTCTGATCTCCTCCCATGTGGTTGCGGTGAACAGCTTCCCCCAGTAGTCTATTCGGCTGGCTTTATCCTCCGCAGTTGCCTGTTCTATCTGTGTTAAGTCTATCACATTCAAAATAAATTTGTCACTATATATACGATGATTTTTTACATTCATAAGTTTATAGGATGCATTAAATTCCCGGCTTCCTGCAAATGGTGGAAAGTTTAGAAATCCGATATGTATCACCGGTTTTGCCATTGTATATTCCTCTCCCCGGCAAAGCTGGTCGTAAGAGCGGCACAGATAACTTAAGGAACGGTCTTCCCAGTTCAATTCATTCTCCATCTGCATTTCCAGATTGATCAGTGTGGTATCATTCAACAGTACCACAATATCCAGTATGAACTCTTTTGCATCATAATTGTCCCCAGGTTCGATCGGATTCGTGATCCTGACTGATGTTATTTCTTCTGGTTTTAAATGTAACAGAGAGCAGATCAGTCCCTTTAATACTTTTTCATTTCTCTGTAATATTGCACGGAACATGTAATCATTGGTCATTCCATAATCAATGCGTCCTGTCGCTTCAAGGTAAGATGCACGTACTTGTTTTTCTTCTTTTGCCATAGGCAGTCTCCTCTACTCCTTCTTTTTCATTTTGAATTTTGATTTTTTACTTTTTTGATTCATTTCACGATCTTTATTGTTGAAATTTTGGCGAAACGCCGGATTTAAAATATGAGTGTGCTCCATGATAAGAGCCTTGTCCGGACAATAGAATGTCCGAACGGATTTTTCATATGAATATATATTATCACAATTGTAGTGTTTTTGACAAGTTTTAAATAAATATATCGTTCCCCTATTTCAATTTATCTTATTTCAATGTTCTGCAGGAAGTTTGCTACATTCTAAGAACCAGTGTAGCAATACTTTCCGGCATATGTAAAACACCGACACTGCATGTCATCGTCAGTTGTATCTGACCGGTTATTTTTCCATTCGGAAGCGATTCTAAACAGATCTCATCAAATGGTATCCGCACAATACCATTCTCAATCGGCAATTTTTTCAATCCATCATCCCTGCACTTACATTTGATTGTCTGCAAATGGCCGTGCAGCAGCATCCGATGATTGTTGCCCGAATATGCAGTAACCTCCCTGATACAAAGTTCGAGACATGACTCTTTTTGACACACATATAACTTTGCCGGTTTTTCAAATCCACGATCTGCCATGGAAAGTTTCTTACATTCCCTGCCCTGCCGGTAAATAGAAAAATCAACCTCATATGTACCATATGGCAGTACCACTCCTGCATTTTCCTGTGGATCATCCAGCATCTGCCCCAGATTTTTCTGCCCGATATTTTCATACTGCAAATGCATTTTTTCTCTCTGGCATATTGTCTGGATCGTTTTGATATCAACTGCATCAAGCATTCCTGCTACCGCCTGATAACGTGCCTCCTTTTCCACACCGATCCGCTCAAAATAATAAATTAATTCCTTTTCTACATCCAGATAATATTCTAAAACTTCATTTCCTTTTTTCGTAAATTCATATCCATTTTCCGTCAGAATACCAAGTTCCACGCTGCGTTTTAAACATCTTGAGACCGTAGATCGATTCACAGAAAGACTCCTTGCAATTTCCGCTTCATTACAGCCTGCCCCATCCTGCTGCTGTTTTCTTAATCTTTTCAGACATTGCAGTTGAAACATTGTTGGTCTGCACTCTTCAATTTCACTGATAAACATTTCCTGTAAACTCCTTTTTCGCAATTACACAGCCATTTTCACGATCAGATCAGGGAAACGGTAAGGATACAGATATCATCCTCTTTCGGTTCCTCATCTTTCATCTGAACGATCAATGCAACGGTTCCTTCTGATATCAGGTCGCTCCGCTGCACATTACATTCAAGCGCCTCCGTTAATATTGCATATCTTCCATCCTGTCTTTTTGCCACACGCCATTCTTCCCCATAATAATAAAAGACCTTTGGTTCATTCCTTTTCTGCTCTAACTCCAGGTAAAGATAACTCTCATCACAGATTTTCACTTTTACTTTCTTCTTAAACACCTTATATTCCTTTGCCAGTGTCCTTGGACATCTGCTCTCTTTGGTATAAATTGCAATCGGCATCTCCCTCTCTCCGTATGGGAAAAGAAAATTTAAATCATTTCCACTCATAGAATATGAAAAAACATGACGGTTTTTCAAAAACATCCGAATCCCCATATAAACCTCACCATCGATCACATATTCAATTTCTTTCGCATTCCGTTCTGCCGACTGCTGGTCAATCCCGGATATCATCATTAAAAACTCCGTAAGAATACGATATTTTTCCAGATATTCCTTTCCTTTGTTTATACCAATTGCCGTAAGATATATATGGCGTTTATCATCCCTGTATAAATACCCCTCTTCTAAAAGACTATCCACAACACGGTTAACTTTGTTTGCTGATGCCTCAAAATAACGTTCCAGATCTGATCTCGTAACCTGATCCTTTCTCCGCTTTAACAGATACATCGCCTTTAAATAATCTTCTTTTTCATGTTTTCTTTTGTCTGTCATCCGATAGTCTCCCCTACTTATCGTTAGATTCAGCTAACCTATTATAACATAAAATGAGCCGTTTGCAACGGCTCATTTATGGTCTCCACTTTTTCTGTTCCTTTTCTGTCAGCACTGCCCTTGCAAACAGATCCGGTCTTCTTTCTTTCGTCCTTATAATAGATTGCTCCCTGCGCCACTCGTCTACAAGTTTATGATTGCCTGACAAGAGTACCGGCGGAACTTTTTTACCCATCCACTCCTCCGGCCGGCTATACTGCGGATACTCTAACAGATCTCCCTCAAACGACTCCGTAGAACCGGATTCATCGTTTGTCAGCACTCCAGGTACCATGCGGGAAATCGCATCCACCATGACCATCGCCGGAAGTTCGCCTCCCGTCAGTACATAGTCACCGATCGAAACATAATCCGTCACGATCTCCTCTAAGACGCGCTCATCAATTCCCTCATAATGTCCACACAGAAAAATCAGATTCTCCTCCTTCGCAAACGACTTTGCAGCCTGCTGGGTAAAAGTCGGTCCCTGTGGTGTAAGGTAAATAGTACGCGGTTTTGCACCAATCTTATCAACGATCGATTTCCAGGCATCATAAACAGGCTGCGCCTGCATCAACATTCCAGCCCCACCGCCATATGGATAATCATCTACTTTTTTATGTTTATTGATCGTATAATCCCGGATATTTACCGCTTCGATCGAGAGCAGTCCCTTCTCGGCGGCTCTGCCGATAATACTGGTGTTTAATCCCTGCATGACCATATCCGGAAACAATGTCAAAATGTAAAAATTCATGCTTCCTCCCGCCTGCTGTTTAAGTCTCTTAATCCATCAAGCAGGTGAACCTGCATCGTACCACCTTCGATATCCACCTGTTTTACACAGTCTCTGATCGCAGGAAGTAAAATATCATCTGCACCTTCTTTGCTGATTACATAGACATCATTTGCACCTGTCTGCAGCACATCCGTCAGTTCTCCTAAATCTTCGCCCTCATCCGATGTTACTTTAAGTCCAATGAGATCTGCAATAAAATACTCATTTTTCTTCAACTTTACCGCATTTTCCCTGGTGACATACAAACTTTTTTTTCGAAACCTCTCCACATCATTGATGTTGTCATATCCTTTGAATTTGAGTATCACCATATTTTTGAAGAACTTTACCCCGGCAATTTCGAGTGTAAGGTTTTCTTTTCCAGTGTCTAAGATTACCTGTTTTAATTTTTTAAAGCGTGCTGCATCATCTGTGGTCGGAAATACTTTCACTTCCCCACGCACACCATGTGTCGTTGTAATAACACCTACCTGAAGTAAACTCTCCATAAATCCTCCATTCTGTCATTTAATCCTGATCACAACATTCTCGACCAGACCTGTTTTCTGATTTGTAAAATTAATCTGCACGGAACCGCCTTTTTGTACTTTGATCTTTTTTGCCGAATTCAGATAAGACGTACTTTTCCAGTTCTTATCATAATAAGTAAATGACGTGATCTTCCATCCTGTTTTCGCTTTCACGTCAAACTTTAATGTTTTATTATTTGCAGATTTGTAATCATAAATATTTGTATTTTTAAACTGATTTTTTAATTGTTTATTTCCAATTTTGTAACTTGCAGCCGGATTGCTCCATTTATAAACAGTCAGTTTTGACGTAAAAGTTGTCAATAACCTGCCTGTTTTTACCGTCACTTTGATTGTTGAGGTTCCAGCCTTTAATGGTTTGATCCGGACATTATTGTCACCTATGGCAATCTTTGCCACTTTTCCATTTGAGCTGCTCACTTTTGTGATTCTTCCGTTTGACGGCATATTTCCTACTTTATATACGTATGTCCTTTTGTTTTTCGGGCAATATACCTGCGTGAGTTTTCCGCTAAAACGCATTTTTGTATAAGCACCTTTATAGGATTCATTTACGATGCCTTCTGTCCCATCCAGCACATTTTCTTCGATAAATACGGTATCATTCCCTGTGTCCGTTAATCTTTCAGCAGCACTTGCCATTACCGGCATCTGTATAGCTAACAGGAATGTCATTAAAAATATACAACACTTTTTTGCAATACCTCTCATTCTTATTCCCTCTCTTCCTTCCCTGATAGAAAAAAAACCGGCTGCACCATGTTCATGATCACGCCGGTTTACTGTGAAGATTACTGCATAATCTCCACAATCACTTTTTTCTCTTCTTTTGAGGCAGCAGCCTTTACAACAGAACGGATCGCTTTCGCAATACGTCCCTGTTTGCCGATTACCTTACCCATATCAGACTGTGCAACGCGCAACTCTAATACGATCGCTTTTTCATTCTCGGTCTCAGTTACAACAACTTCATCCGGGCAATCAACAAGTGCCTTGGCAATTACTTCTACTAATTCTTTCATAGGTCCACCTCACTGATCCTATTTCTCAATACCAGCATTTTTGAAAATTCTTGCTACGGTATCTGTTGGCTGAGCTCCGTTTGCTAACCATTTCTTTGCTAAGTCCTCATTTACATGATACTCGCTTGGATCTTTAGTCGGATCATATGTTCCAATCTCTTCGATGAACTTTCCATCTCTCGGGGATCTGGAATCAGAAACTACGATACGATAGAAAGGTGCTTTCTTCTGTCCCATTCTTCTTAATCTGATCTTTACTGCCATTACTTTCACCTCCTTAAATTTTTGCTGTTCATTTATTAAAAAGGAAGTCCTTTAAACATTCCCTTTTTACCTTTTTTCATCATGCCAGGCATCTGTTTCATCATTTTCTTTGCCTGGTCAAACTGCTTTACAAGACGGTTTACTTCCGCAATATCAACGCCTGCTCCCTGTGCGATCCTACGCTTTCTGCTCGGATTGAGCAATGAAGGGTTCTGTCTCTCCTCGACTGTCATCGAAAAGATGATCGCCTCGGTACGCGCCATATTCTTTTCAGCCGCTCCCTCGTCAATCTCAGGCATCTTGCCACCGCCAAGTCCCGGCATCATACCAAGAATACTGGAAAGACCGCCCATTTTTTTCATCTGACTCATAGATTCTAAATACATCTCAAAGTCAAACTCATTCTTGCGCATCTTTTCTTCGAGCTTTTTGGCTTTTTCCTCGTCGATTTCACTCTGTGCTTTCTCAATGAGAGTCAGCACATCACCCATTCCAAGAATCCTTGATGCCATACGGTCAGGATAAAACTGCTCTAAATCAGAAAGTTTTTCTCCCATACCTGCGTAAAGAATCGGTTTTCCGGTCACTGCCCTTATGGAAAGCGCCGCACCACCTCTGGTGTCACCATCAAGTTTGGTAAGTACCACACCGTCAATTCCGATCTTCTCATCGAAGGTCTTCGCAACATTAACGGCATCCTGTCCTGTCATGGCATCAACAACTAATATTGTCTGTGATACCGCAACATTTTCTTTTATCTGAATCAATTCAGCCATCATGTCTTCATCTACATGAAGACGTCCTGCTGTATCGATGATCAGCACATTAAAATCATTCTTTGTGGCATGCTCTACCGCAGCCTTTGCAATATTTACAGGAGTGTTCTTATCTCCCATGGAGAATACTTCCACACCCTGTTTTTCACCATTGATCTGCAGCTGTTCGATTGCTGCCGGGCGATAAACATCACAGGCGGCAAGCAGCACCTTCTTGCCTTTGGCTTTTAACTTTCCGGCAATCTTTGCTGTTGTGGTCGTTTTACCGGCACCCTGAAGACCTGCCATCATAATGATCGTCAGTTCTTTGCCCGGACGAAGTGCGATTTCTGTTGTCTCAGACCCCATCAGGCGAACCATCTCTTCGTTTACGATCTTAATGACCATCTGTCCCGGATTCAGTCCGTTCATCACGTCCTGCCCGATCGCGCGCTCCTGCACGTCTTTTACAAATTGTTTGACCACTTTGAAATTGACATCGGCCTCTAAAAGAGCCATCTTAACTTCCTTTAAAGCAGCCTTCACATCATCTTCTGTCAAACGACCTTTGCTTCTCAGGTTCTTAAATACATTCTGGAGTTTTTCGGATAAACTGTCAAATGCCATCTATAGCTCCTCTAATATCTGGTTGGAGATCTGCTCGATCTCTTCTAATACTGCCTCGTCATGATTCTTATAGAACTCTTTTGTCAATGCATGAATCTTTGTTACCATACCTCTTGCGGTCTGGAACTTCTCGATCAGATGAAGTTTACTCTCATATCCTTCCAGAGTCTTCGTACATCTCTTTACCATATCATGTACACCCTGACGGCTGATTCCCTCTTCATCTGCGATCTCACCGAGTGAGAGATCATTGAACACAAAATCCTCGTATATCTTTCTCTGATGTTCGTTTAAAAGCTCTCCATAGAAATCATAGAGATACGCCTGTTCAATCTTTTCTTCCATTTTATATCCCAATCTGTACTCTCACATCAGCACCTTGCATAGATTATCATAAAAAAGAATAGGTGTCAAGCATTTTTTCTTGACACCAGTATTTATTTTTTCTTAAAACAAGACTTTTTTCCTATATCAATCTTGACAATTCTTTTTTCTGCTGTTTATAATATGCGTAAGCAATGAGCAATGCCAAACATGGAAATGACAAAAAAGACTGCTTGCAGGCTCTTTTCCGGCATGCATTGCGGACTAAAGTACCACATGAAATAAACCTGTTTTGTACTTGCGCAAAACTGCGCAGGAATGGAGGTTCCAATGAAAAATAAATATCAGAAACCTGCAATTTATCTGACACCAGAACATACAGAAGGCATTTACCTTGCAAGTGGTTCAAATGCCGCAGCCGGTTCCGTAACTGCGACCTACATAGGTGTATGGGACAGATGGGACGGTGGCGGAAAAGGTCTGGTTGCCGTAAATTGGAGCAATGTGACCGGCAGTGTTACCCTGACGCTTTCTTTCAATAACTCGATCGACCAGGTTGAGGTTGCAGGATATACAGCATCCACCTCAATCTCCGGCAATTCCGTGAAACTGATTTTTGATCCGAATTCCGGTTCTGATCTCACACTCGGTATCCATTTAAACCACTCCGGTGCAAGTATTGACAGTCTTACAATGACAGGTCAGTCTTACACGGTATCATAGCAGATTTAACTGCATATGCTCTCATGTAATATCAGAAGCAGATTTATTGCATAGATCAAAATAAGGAATTTCGTTTTCTTTTAACGAAATTCCTTATTTTTTTAGAATCTTACAGACTTGCTCTGACTAATTTCGGTTTATAACCATTTTTCTCTAATGCTTTGATGATCTGATTTTTGTGATCGGTACCAAAGCACTCTAAAGTGATACGAAGCTCCACGGCTGCATTGCGGTTTGTGCTGATAAACTGATTATGCTCTAACTTAATCACATTTCCCTGCTCTGCTGCAATCGTTGCGGCTACTTTTGACAATTCGCCCGGCTTATCCGGAAGAAGTACAGATACCGTAAAGATACGGTCACGGAAGATAAGTCCCTGCTGTACCACGGAAGACATTGTGATCACATCCATGTTACCACCACTTAAGATTGATACGACACGTTTATCTTTTACACCAAGATGTTTCAACGCTGCTACCGTAAGAAGGCCCGAGTTTTCCACAACCATTTTATGGTTTTCCACCATATCGAGGAATGCAACAACAAGCTCATCATCCTCAACCGTAATGATATCGTCTAAGTTCTTTTTGATATATGGGAATATCTTGCTGCCCGGTGTCTTTACTGCAGTACCGTCTGCGATCGTGTTGACACTTGGCAGTGTCGTTACTTTTCCTGCTTTAAAAGAAGCCTGCATACAGTTTGCACCTGCCGGTTCCACACCGATCACCTTGATCTTTGGATTTAACAGTTTTGCAAGTGTAGATACACCTGTTGCAAGTCCGCCTCCACCGATCGGAACTAAGATATATTCCACAAGCGGAAGTTCTTTAAAGATTTCCATTGCGATCGTTCCCTGTCCGGTTGCCACTGCAAGATCATCAAACGGATGAATGAATGTATATCCTTTTTCCTCTGCTAACTCATATGCCTTCTGGCATGCCTCATCATAAACATCTCCATAGAGAACAACCTCAGCGCCATAGCTCTTGGTACGGTTTACTTTGATCAAAGGTGTTGTTGTCGGCATCACGATGACAGCTTTGCAGCCATAGCATTTTGCAGCGTAGGCAACACCCTGCGCATGATTTCCTGCTGATGCAGTGATGAGTCCTTTCTTACGTTCTGCCTCCGTCAACGTGCTGATCTTATAATAAGCGCCACGCACTTTGTACGCACCGGTAAACTGCATATTCTCCGGTTTTAAATATACTTTGTTTCCTGTCTGTTCACTTAAGAAATCAGAGTATACCAGTTTTGTCTCTAAAGTGACTTCTTTTACTTTTTCACTAGCTTCCTCAAACTTGTCTAATGTTAACATTTATTTTCTCCTTCATCTGTTTATTATTCTGCCTGATCTTTTACATCAAAAAGTGCATTTACAAATTCATTGGAATCAAACTTCTGCAGATCCTCGATCGTCTCTCCGACACCGATATATTTGACCGGGATTCCAAGTTCTGAATGGATTGCAACAGCGATACCACCTTTGGCGGTGCCATCCATCTTTGTTAAAATGATACCCGTAATTTCTGCTACTTCCGAAAATTGTCTTGCCTGGGCAAGTGCATTCTGACCTGTTGTTGCATCTAAGACCACCAGAGTCTCACGGTATGCATCCGGATATTCTTTTTCCAGAATACGGTTGATTTTCTTTAATTCTTCCATGAGATTTTTCTTATTATGGAGACGTCCAGCCGTATCGCAGAGCAGTACATCCGCATTTCTCGCTTTTGCTGCTGCGACCGCATCATATACGACTGCCGCCGGATCTGCCCCTTCCTGTCCACCGATCATCTCAACACCGGCACGGTTTGCCCATTCTAACAACTGGTCACCTGCTGCTGCACGGAACGTGTCGGCTGCTGCAAGAACAACCTTTTTCCCTTGATCTTTTAATTTGCCAGCCAGTTTTCCAACGGAAGTCGTCTTTCCTACACCGTTTACACCGATGACAAGTACCACAGACTTTTCATTTTCAAACCGGTACGCAGTTTCTCCGACATCCATCTGTTCTTTGATACTGTTGATAAGAAGTTCCTTGCACTCTGCCGGATCTTTGATCTTATTTTCTTTTACTTTTTCTTTGAGATTCTCAATGATCGACTCCGTCGCATTGACACCGATATCCCCCATGATCAGGATTTCTTCGATTTCTTCATAAAAATCATCATCAATACTGGAAAATCCGCTGAAGATCGAATCGATCCCGGATACGATGTTATCTCTCGTCTTGCTGAGTCCGGAGACCAGACGGCTCCAGAATCCTTTTTTTTCTTCTCCCATACATCCTGCCTTTCTTATTTGTCCAAATATTATTTATCTAAATCGTTTTCGATCAGATTAACGGAAACCAGTGTTGAAACACCTTTTTCCTGCATCGTGATACCGTAAAGACGGTCTGCTGCAGCCATTGTACCACGTCTGTGCGTGATCACAATAAACTGTGTGTTCTTTGTCAGCTTATGCAGATACTTTGCAAACCTTGTTACGTTTGAGTCATCAAGTGCCGCCTCAATCTCATCTAACAGACAAAACGGCGATGGCTTTAAATTCTGGATCGCAAATAACAGAGCGATCGCTGTCAGTGACTTTTCTCCACCGGACATCTGCATCATATTCTGCAGTTTCTTTCCGGGCGGCTGTGCAATGATACGGATACCGCACTCTAGGATATCCTCATCTTCCACCAGTTCAAGTGTACCTTTTCCACCACCGAACAGTTCTTTAAATACCGTATCAAACTGTTTCTGGATCTCTGCAAATTTTTCCATGAACTGTTTACGCATTCCTGTATCGAGTTCCTCAATGATACCGAGCAGCGTTTTCTCCGCCTCGATCAGATCATCATGCTGCGTTTTTAAAAACTCATAACGTTCCGATATCTCTTTATAATCCTCGATCGCATTGACATTGACATCACCGAGTCTCCGGATATCGTCTTTGATCTGTGTGATCATTTTCTTTAATGCTGCAGGATCAGCATAAGAATCATCCCTAAGATCCATCGCAGCATGAAGTGTCAGCTCATATTCCTGCCACATATAATTCGTCTGATATTCTCTCGCTTCATCGAGCTTTTCATGCTGGCTGTTCAATCGGAACACTTCTTTGTCGAGATCAGCGATCTGATCTGACATTTCCTCCCTTTTCCGGAAAAATCCTTTCTGTGCAGCCGACATCTCTTCTTTCTTCTGCGTATAATCGTTAAGCTGCTGTTCTAAACCGGCATGTGTATCATCCGAAGCAAGAATCGTCTTTTTCAGCTCCTCGATCTCAAGCGTTTTCTGCTTTGCCTCTTCTTTCGCCTCTCCTGCCTGTGTGACTAACTGCTCTCTTTCCTGTGAAAATCTTGTGATTTCACTTAGGATACGTGAAATATTAGACTGCGCAAATTCTGCCTTCTGCCGGATACCAGCTTCCTCTAAAGCGATCTTTGAAACTAGCTCTGCCGCTTCTTTCTCCTTCGTCTGATATTCCTCTAAACGCTTTCCAAACTCTTCATTTTCCTGTTCGATCTCTTTTTCACGGACTGCTGCATTCTCGATCTCAGCCACGATCTGTACTTTATTTTGTTCAAGTTCTGCAAGCTGCTCCTCGATCTCAGTTCTCTCTGCATTAAGACCTGCAAAAACAGATTCCCTCTCGTTTTTCTGCTCTGTGGCACGATCTAAGTTCATTTTTGCCGTATTCTGTAAAATATACTGTTCCTGCAGTTTTTCCTTACTGCTTTCCATGTCTTCTTCTAACAGCGATTGTGCTGTTTTGATATCTTCCAGGCGGTCTCTCGACTCTTTGATCTGGCTTTGCAGTGTAGCTACAAGTGTTTCAAGTTCTTCCACTTCACGTCTTCTTGCAAGAAGATTACTGGTATTTTTAAATGCACCACCGGTCATGGAACCACCCGGATTTAAGCACTCACCCTCAAGCGTTACGATGCGAAAAGAGTAGCGGTATTTTCTTGCTAATGCAATGGCATCATCAATCGTCTCCGCAACAACTACCCTGCCAAGCAGATAATTCGTCACACCATCATATCTTGCATCATTTTTTACCAGCGTACTTGCAAGTCCTATGACACCACGTTCACGCAATGCTTCCTGATTTTTAAAACCACCGCTGCCGTTCACGCTCGTAAGAGGAAGAAATGTTGCCCTTCCATAACGGTTCTGCTTCAGATAAGCGATCATCTGCTTTGCTGTATCTTCATCCTCTGTGACAATATTCTGGATACTTCCGCCTAATGCAGTCTCGATCGCAACTTCATATTTTTTCTCAACCTGGATCAGATCTGATACTACACCTAAAATTCCTCTGTGTCTGTCTTTCTGCTCCATTACACGACGGATACTGTTTCCATACCCATCGTAACGTTCTGCGATATTTTTTAAGGTTTCTAATCTGGACTGTTCTTTATGGTATCTGGTAACATCCTGCTCTAGTTTCTGACTGGTCCCGGAATACTTTCTGCGCCACTCGCGGTTCTTTTCTTCCATTGCAGCCGTCACTTCTTTCAACCCGCGGATCGTTTCATTGACATCATCTAATTCCTGCTGATACGCAGACAGCACATTATCTAAATCTTCTTCCTCTGTCTTTCTGGCAAGAAGTCTCTGTGTAAGTTTCGCTTTACGGATATTGATCTGCTCTGCCATCGTATCAAAACGCTGCTGTCTCGCCTTGATGGATGCCTTGTTATTAAGAAGTTCGATGATCTCGCTCTTTCCACGTTCAATCCCATCACTGCATTCTTTCATTCCATTTCGCAGATCTTCTAATTCTTTTTCGGCAGCCTGCTTTCTCTCAGAGATCCCGGCTAATGCCTCTAAGAGTTCTTCCCGTTCCCTGCCATAAACTTCTTTCTGTCCGATGCGCTCCTGTCTGTCTTTTTCGATGGAATCCAGCCTGTTTTTTAAATGCTCGTCCGTCATCTCCGCTGTATGGATCTGCTCTTTTAAGACATTGATCTGACCTTCTAATTTTCCTTTTAAAACAGTAGAACCGCTCAGGTTATCACGCACTGCGGTGATTGCCTGCTCTAACTGTTCAATCTCTGATTCCATGCGCTCATATTCCGTTTTGACCTGCTCATAAGAATCTTTTGACTCATTCAGCTGTGCATTGGCAATGCCGCACTTTTCTTCTACCTCACGAAGCTGTGCGTCAATACGTGTCATCTCCATCAGAAACATATTGACATCATATGTTTTTAATTCTTCTTTTTTCTTTAAATAAACATGCGCTTTTTCTGCCTGTTTTTGAAGTGGACCAACCTGGCGCTCCAGTTCACTTAAGATATCATTGACACGAACCAGATTTTCACGCTCATTCTCTAACTTTTTCTGCGCAGTTGCCTTGCGCTTTTTATATTTTACAATTCCGGCAGCCTCGTCAAACAGCTCTCGCCGTTCTTCCGGTTTACCGTTTAGGATTTTCTCGATCTGTCCCTGTCCGATAATGGAATATCCTTCTTTTCCGATACCGGTATCATAAAACAGCTCGGTCACATCTTTCAGACGGCAGGTATTGCCGTTGAGCAGGTACTCACTCTCCCCGGAGCGGTACACACGCCTTGCGACCGTAACTTCCTCATAATCTACAGGAAGTTTATGATCCGCATTGTCAAGTGTGATCGCAACATAGGCATAACTGAGCGGCTTACGGTTTTCCGTTCCCGCAAAAATAATATCCTGCATGCTGGCACCACGAAGCTGCTTTGCACTCTGTTCACCAAGAACCCAGCGCACCGCATCTCCGACATTGCTCTTACCACTGCCGTTTGGTCCCACAATTCCTGTGATCCCGTTATGAAAATCAAAAACGAT
Source organism: Roseburia rectibacter (assembly GCF_014287515.2). Lineage (NCBI taxonomy): Bacteria > Bacillati > Bacillota > Clostridia > Lachnospirales > Lachnospiraceae > Roseburia > Roseburia rectibacter. The sequence goes on along the minus strand of NZ_CP092473.1, from coordinate 1,287,073 downwards.
CTTATTCGCAAATGATTTAAATCCCTGCACTTCAATACTTTTCAGATACATACTAAACCTCATTCTTTACAGTTTTGGTTTCAAAAGCAAAAGTGCCTGGTAGGCAGCTTCCTGCTCTGCCGCTTTTTTCGTGTGACCGCATCCCTCCCCGATCACTTTATCTCCGATGCGTGCTTCGACCGAAAACTTTTTATCATGATCCGGTCCTTCTTCTGAAATCAGTTCGTAATGCAGACTCTCCTTATAATTGCCCTGCACAACCTCCTGTAAAATAGTCTTGCTGTCATAAAACAGCTTTTTGTGTTCAATATCTGTCAGGATAAATTTATGTATAAACTTTTTCGCCGGCTCAAAACCACCGTCTAAATAAATGGCTCCGATCACAGACTCTAATGCATCTGATAAAATTGACTTACGCTTTCTTCCACCTGTCTGGTTCTCACCTTTGCCAAGCAACAGATAATCACCAAGATCCATCTCTCTGGTGCAAAGTGCAAGTGTCGGCTCACAAACGATACTTGCGCGAAGTTTTGTCAGATCCCCCTCCGGCAGATCCGGATAATTGCGGTACAGAAAATCACTCGATACGATCTCTAAAACTGCATCCCCTAAAAACTCCAGCCGCTCATTGTCAGAATGTTTTTTCATATGCTTTTCATTGGCATATGAACTGTGTGTCAGTGCCTGACGCAATAAACCTTCTTTCTCAAATGTATATCCTATCCGATTCTGCAATTCCTGTAACTTTGACATTTCATCCTCCCTAGTCAGGGGCTTTTTTCTACCTTACTGTCCGTCCAGCAAAATATAAAAAAGACTCTGTTTTTTATTATAATAACGGAAAAGCCCTTGCCTGACAAGATTTTGTCTTCAACAAGGGCATACGTTATCCTTTTATTTAGTTTAAAGCATTTTTGATCTGCTCAACTGCATCTGCAACTGTCACGATATGCTCAGCATCCTCATTTGCGATCTCGATATCGAATTCTTCTTCAATTCCCATAATGATCTGAAAAATATCAAGGGAGTCAGCTCCAAGATCATCCACAAAAGTGGTATCCATTGTGATCTCCTCCTCATCTACATTTAATACCTCTGCAATGATTTTTTTCAGTTTTTCAAATTCCATAACTTTACATTCCTTCCTGTTCCGTTGAACTTATAATATTTTTTCTGATTTTTCCGTTGATGTCCTGCTCTTTGAACGTCACACATTGAAAAATGGAATTGGTAATCTCAACTGCTTTCGCACTTCCATGAGTCTTTACCACAAGTCCATTCAGTCCTAATAAAGGAGCGCCGCCATACTGAGTTGCATCAAACGCTTTTAATGTTGACTTTAATGCCGGAAGTGCAAGTGCCGCACCGATTTTACTTCTTACGGTACTCATCATGCCTTTTTTTATTGCTCCGACAAGCGTTCCTGCTAACCCTTCATACAGCTTTAAAATTACATTTCCAACAAATGCCTCACAAACGATCACATCTGCCTCTCCATGCGGGATCTCACGAGCCTCAATACTGCCCACAAAATTAATATCCGTACATTCTTTCAAAAGCGGAAATGTCTCTTTTACCAGTGCATTTCCTTTTTCTTCCTCTGCACCGATATTAACGATCGCTACTCTCGGATTTTTGATTCCAAGTACATTCTCCATATAAATGGAACCCATCTTTGCAAACTGAACAAGATGTGATGCCCTTGCATCTACATTCGCCCCGCAGTCGATCAGAAGTGACACGCCCTTTTCTGTCGGAATAAGCGGTGCTAACGGTGGTCTCTCGATTCCTTTGATCCTGCCTACAATAACCTGTCCGCCGACTAATATGGCACCCGAACTTCCTGCCGATACAAATGCATCCGCTTCTTTTTGTTTTACCATATTCATGCCGACAACGATCGATGACTGTTTTTTCTTGCGGATCGCATTTACCGGCGGTTCTGCCGTCTCGATAACTTCCTCAGCATGTATAACCTCGATCTGCTCTGTCGGATAAGTGTATTTTTCAAGTTCCTTGCGGACCACATCCTCCTGTCCAACCAGAAGAATCTTAATATCCCTTCTCGCATTGACCGCATCCACAGCACCCTTTACAGGTTCGGCAGGAGCATAATCTCCACCCATTGCATCTAAGACAACTTTCGTAATCTCAAGTGATTGATTCTGCTGCATAATTACTTCTCCATTCTGATACGTTTAGGGCTCTCCCTTCACGTCTATATTGAAATATACTATAACTCTTTCTATAAATCAATATAAAAATCGCTTGTCATTAGTTATAAAATTCCTGATTTCTTTCATTTTCTGCTTCACGGTCTTCATCAGACATATAACGCTCAAACACACCTTCTAATATGTAATTAAGTAACAGTGTCGCTAAAGCCGGTGAAATAATGGCAACAACCGGCAAAAGGTATGTTCCGATGCAGCATGCAAGGAAAAACATCAATGCCATAAATGTTTTTGGCAGATTACCGATCGCCATCAGTGCAGAATTTTTAAGGATCATTTTCGTTGTATTTTCAAAGCGCGCCATATATGGAAATACATACACTGCCCATGCAATGACCACAAGCATCAGCACAAAGAAAACTACATAAAGCGCACCTGATTTTTCACCTGCTTTTGCAAACTGATACATAATGTAGCCATCGAGACCTACGAGAACAACTGCTGCTGCCACAATAAGCGTTACCAATGCTCCCTGCTTCATATTTGATCTAAAAGAATGCCAGAAAGAACTCCAAAGGTATCCTCTGCTGTGCCGGATCACCTTGTTTACTGCATAATAAAGTGCTGTTGTTGCAATTCCAGCCGGAACTGCCAGTACGATACACGGCAGTGCTAAAATGATCGCTTTTGTCACATATGCCACATAAATTCCAAATGCAAGCGGTATGCAGCATATCATCCACAACAGACTTAAACATACACAGTCGACACCCTTTCCAAGTGCCTGAAAAAACTTATTGTCCAGATTAAAAATATCTCCCATTGCCCTACTCCTTTGTTAAAACATTATTCTACCATTTTATTCTGTTGGCAACGATTATGCAACCGCTAATTTGTGAATTATTTGTTTACCCGGTTCTTTACCAGCACTTGCTGCATTTGCCCAGTCCCTGACTGATTGCCTGCGCCTCTGTGATCTGTGTTGCCTTATCAGGATTCATATTTCCGCAATTATTAATGCTGTGATACTTTGATCCTGTTGCAGATTTCCAGACCATTAATGTATCTGAGCCACCTGAACCTGATCCAGTGTCATTCGTTACACTTCCACTTGCATCTGATCCTGACGACATACTTTCATTTTCCGAACCTGTATTTCCGGAATCTGTAATACCATCACCTGCCGAAACAGTGCTCTTTTCTGTCTCAACAGATTCATCCGATGTAACAGCCGCTTTCTGCCCGGATGAATCCGTACTGTCACTCTGCACGGCTGCATCTGCCAAAAGACTGCTGTCACCGGTCGCATAATCGATTTCCACATCCGGCTGTACATTATAACAATATACATTAAAAAGGATTCCTTCCCCTTTATCCTCCACAGATTCCGCTTCGATCTGCACTCCACTGGCAAGCAGATTATCACCCTCAAAAACAGGTGTCGCACGGTACATCACATGGTTTCCGGTCTCTTTCACATAATCCGCCACCATATTTTCAAACGGCAGCATACCATCCACATTTAAGTAACGTGTACCCGTGATCAGATTCTTTGTATTCGCATTTTCACCCGAAAGCTGGTATCCGATCAGATGACAACGGTTATACAGATATTTTCCATCTACAACATCATATTTTACAGTATGCCATCCGGTAGGTTTTACTGCCCCGATATTTCCGCGTTCTTCCGTTGGCATCAGATCGGTTCCAATACATGCATACACGACACCACAACGGCCAAGATCGTCTAAGTCACTGTAATATTCATAAGATGATACTGATAGATCCGTTTCCCGGAAGTACGGTACATTGTCATTGATCTCAACATATGGTTTTCCGGAATAAACCGGAATATCAGATGCTAAGATCGTTACCTCTGTTGATGGCTGAGTCTGTACCGCTATGGTCTGTTCTGTCTCAGTCTCTGTTTCACTTTCGGTTTCTGTTTCACTTTCAGTTTCTTCCGTTACAATTTCCGGAATTCCGGGTTCCTGTTTTTCCGTTTCCTGGATCTTAGCCTGTTTATTTACAGACTCTTCTATCGCCACCACGGATTCTGTTGACAATTCCGCAGTCTGACCGGCCGGGTTACTCCCCGTAGGGATCATACTGCAAAATACGAAAAACAAAACACCCAGCAGTACGGGTCTTAAAACTTTGCTTTTCGGAAGTTTTTTCCATATTTTTCTGACAGGTTTTACCGGCAATGATGCAATACCAAGCAGGAACATCAAAACAGCCCCTGGATGAAATCCATATACCGGCAGACATAACATGCAAAAAACTGCAAAAATCCAATTAAATATCCTCATGTTTCCACTCCTCTAACGTAATTTTTCTATGTGAACTCCCCTCAAATTCAGAAACAGATATCATTTTCCACTCATTCTGTAACATTGAAATATCCAGATATATATCTGCAGGATAACTTCTGTTCCATCTGAAAAGAAAAATTCTTTTTATCTTATTCTGATATTCTGTCAATGGAAGATTTTCCACAAAACAAAAATCAGAGTCTTCTGCCTTCTTCAAAAATTCATCATCCACTATAATATTATCCGGCAAAGGATCTTCAAATTGTCTGGCAGTATAATGATTGATCCAGAGTCTTTCCCCCTGTACTAATTCTATCAGGTGTTTTCTCAGCAGCTTATCCTGACTCTGCCTGCGCCTGTTAAACATCATTCCCATGTTATCATCTACAGCTACACATACATTCAATTTTTTCACTTCCTTATTTTGATCCAGATCACCCATAAAAACAAAAAGACCAAGAGGAAACTTACCGTTCCACCCTTGATCTTCCTGTATCCCGTAAGGATTAGTCCTGAGGGATGATTTCTTTTTTGTTGTAAGAGCCACAGTTTTTACATACTCTATGAGGCATCATTAACTCTCCACATTTGCTGCATTTTACTAATGCCGGAGCAGTCATTTTCCAGTTTGCTCTTCTTTTATCTCTTCTTCCTTTGGAAGATTTATTCTTTGGACAAATTGACATATTCTCACACCTCCTTAAATTTGTTAAAGACATCTTGGATTGCTGCCATTCTTGGATCCAGTTCTGTTCTCTGGCAGTTGCATTCCCCTTTGTTCAGGTTCATTCCGCACACTTTGCAAATTCCTTTGCAATCATCCCTGCACAGAACTTTCATCGGCCAGTTCACCAAAATCTCTCCATAGATAAGTCTATCTATATCCAGATTAAATCCAATCAGGTAGTCATTATCTTCCACATCTTCATCATGAACAACAGAATCTTCTAATTTGATATCCTTGTCAATCGAAAAGTGGATATCTGTCGGAACTTCCTCCAGACAACGGCTGCACGGAATCGATACACGCAGATCAACATCACCCTGGATAAGCAGCCGCTTGTTCTCCCGGTTTGCGATATGCAGTTCTATCGGTGCTGCACTGATAATAGGAAATTCCCCTAACTTTGATACAAAAGACGCAAGTTCGATCTGAACCTGTTTCGTTTCTTCCTTGTTCTCACAAGATAAAATGTCTGAAATATCTATAATCACGGCATTCTCCTATATCTTTTTTTGTGAATCAAACCTTTTATCTAGGCTTTTCACACCTAAATGATTATACATAGTGAAAACAGGTTTGTCAAGTATTTTTTCTTGACAACCCTGTTTTTTTATCTTCGCGAATCTGCTGCTATTTACACATGTGCAGTCAGCAACGATTTCAGCCCATAAAAATGCGTTGTCTCTGCCTATTTTACAAGTGCAACCGTCTCTCTTGCGATTGCAAGCTCCTCGTTGGTCGGGATCACACAGACTTTTACTTTGGAATCTGCTGTGGAGATCACTTTTTCCTCTCCGTGTACTTCGTTTGCCTGTGCATCTACTGTAATTCCAAGATATCCAAGATACTCAAGTACCTTTGCTCTGACGATCGTTGTATTTTCTCCAATACCTGCAGTAAATGCAATCGCATCCACACCATTCATTGCTGCCACATATGCACCGATATATTTTGCAACACGGTAGCAAAATACGTCGATAGCACCGATTGCAAGCTCATTTCCTTCATTGGCTGCAGCCTCAAGATCACGGAAATCACTTGATAATTTTGATAATCCCTGTACACCTGACTTTTTATTCAAAACATTCATGACACCTTCGATATCTAAGTTCTCTTTCTTTGCAATGAACTCCATGATTGCCGGATCAATATCGCCGGAACGTGTTCCCATAACAAGTCCCTCTAAAGGTGTAAGACCCATGGATGTATCTACACACTCACCATTTAATACGGCACTGATAGAAGCACCATTTCCAAGATGAGCCACAATGATCTTAGAATTTTTCAGATCCATTCCAAGGAATTCAGCAGTACGTTTTGATACAAAACTGTGGCTGGTTCCATGGAAGCCATATCTTCTTACTTTGTACTTTTCATAGTATTCGTATGGAAGACCATAAAGGAATGCTTTCTTTGGCATTGTCTGATGGAATGCTGTATCAAATACACCTACCATCGGCACGTCTGGCATCAGCTCTTTACATGCATCGATACCGATCAGGTTTGCCGGGTTGTGAAGCGGTGCAAGGTCATTACACTCTTCGATTGCTTTTAATACTTCTGGTGTTAAGACGGTAGAAGAAGCAAACTTCTCTCCACCATGTACCACACGGTGACCTACTGCATCGATTTCAGCAAGGCTCTTGATCGCACCAGTTTTCTCATTTACCAGTGCATCAAGTACCATCTGGATTGCCTGTTTGTGTGTCGGCATTGCTGCTTCTGTGATCTCTTTGTCTGATCCGGTCTTCTGGTATACCAGTCTACCGTCAATACCGATTCTCTCGCAAAGTCCTTTTGCTAATACTGCTTCACTGTCAGAATCGATAAGCTGATATTTCAGTGAAGAACTTCCGCAGTTTACTACTAAAACGTTCATATTTTCCTCCCATGCCCTGCCTGCTTTCGAATGGCAGTTTTCTTTTCTTAAATGATAAATGGGCAGTCCGACTGATACGAACCGCATATAATTTTAGTATACGCCTCTAACTCTGTTCGCACAAGGTATTTAAAGTGAGATTTTTTGTACAAAATGAAAAACAGGTTGACAGAATTTTAACGTTATTTTTTTAACAAATACCATTCTTTCACATTTGCGAAAAAAAACTGTATATGGTAGTCTTTAATCAGAATATTATTCACAAAAATGTTCTTTAATTTTTTTGAATGGAGAACCTTATGAAAGTTATCGGAATCATTGCAGAATATAACCCTTTCCACAACGGACATGCCTACCAGATCGCCAGACTCAAACAAAAAACAAATGCCGACTTTGTCATCGTCGCCATGAGCGGTGACTTTGTCCAGCGTGGTGCCCCTGCCATTGTCGATAAATACTGCAGGGCCAAAATGGCTCTCTCATGCGGTGTAGATCTTGTCATAGAGCTTCCGACCGTCTGGTCAGTCTCCTCTGCAGAAGATTTTGCCATGGCAGGCGTTACCCTTTTCGATAAAATAAACTGTATTGATGGAATCTGTTTTGGAGCAGAGTCTGACAACCTTCCTTTGCTTAAGATCATTGCAGATATTCTCGCAGAGGAACCGGATACTTATAAATCTGCACTTGCTTACTATTTAAAAAAAGGTATGACATTTCCATCTGCACGGGTTGCTGCACTGACAGATTATTTTAAGAATAACCTCCAAATTTTTTATTCTTGTACAGAAGAGATTTCTTCTATTGTAAATTATTCCATAGAGTCACTTATTTCCACATTAAGTACTCCAAATAATATCCTTGCGATCGAATATCTAAAGGCTCTGAAACGCCGCAATTCTGTCATGACTCCGATCCTGATCCCACGTGCCGGTAGCGGATATCATGACACTGCCATACATGCTCCTTCCGGAAAATTATACTTTTCCGAAGATGAGCAGCACTCCCAGCCAACAGCATCGGCTTCTGCGATCCGGACTGCAATTTCTGATTTTATGACAGCAGATAAGTCACCGGTTTCCCTTTGTGAAATTGCCATTTCCATGCCAGAACCTGCTTTTACGTTGTTTCAAAATGAGATTCTATCCGGCAGTTTTCTTAACGCAGATGATTTTTCATCGATTCTCGGTTACCGTATCTTGTCATGTAATAAAGAAGATCTGCTTGATATTTCTGACATGACACCGGAAATTGCAAACCGCATACTAAAAAATAAATATCAGTTTTCCTATTTTACACAATTTAGTGAAAAAAACAAGAGCCGTGATATTACCTATACACGGATGAGCCGGATTCTTATGCATCTTCTCCTGCGGATAACTGACGCAGATGTAAAACGATATAAAGAAGCTGATTATATTCCTTACCTGCGCATACTCGGTTTTCGCAAAGATTCTGCTGATCTGCTCTCTGTTTTGAAAAAAAACGTGACTGTGCCTGTCATATCAAAACTTTCCAAATCCCTGCACACTTTTGACGGCACCGCAAAATACATGTTAGAGGAGGATATTTTTGCTGCAGAACTCTATGAACAGCAAAAAGCAGGAAAAACAAAAGATTGTTTTTCCTGCCCTGAATGCAGTAAGCAGATTATCCGCATCTGATCAATGATGGAACAGACGGATTCCGGTAAATGCCATTGCCATATTGTATTTGTTACATGTCTCGATAACATTGTCATCACGGATAGATCCACCCGGCTGTGCCACATATGCCACACCGCTTCTATGTGCACGCTCGATGTTATCTCCAAATGGGAAGAATGCGTCTGAACCAAGTGAAACATTCGTATTTTTATCTAACCAGGCGCGTTTTTCTTCTGCGGTAAATACCTCCGGTTTTACTTTAAAGATATTTTCCCATGCACCGTCAGCTAAAACATCCATATAATCCTCGCCGATATAAAGATCGATCGCATTGTCTCTGTCGGCACGTCCGATCTTATCGAGGAACTGAAGTCCCAATACTTTCGGAGACTGACGCAGCCACCAGTTGTCAGCTTTCTGTCCTGCAAGTCTGGTACAGTGGATACGTGACTGCTGTCCCGCACCGATACCGATTGCCTGTCCGTCTTTGACATAACATACGGAGTTGGACTGTGTGTATTTCAAAGTGATCATAGCGATTGCAAGATCTCTTTTTGCAGCATCCGGGATTTCTTTATTTTCAGTTACCACATTGTCAAAAAAGTGCTCATCGATCACTAATTCATTTCTTCCCTGTTCAAAGGTAATACCAAATACTTCTTTGTGCTCGACCTTTGCCGGCACATAATCCGGATCGATCTGAATTACATTATAATTGCCTTTTTTCTTTGCCTTTAAGATCTCTAATGCCTCATCTGTATAGCCTGGTGCGATCACACCATCAGAAACTTCTCTTTTGATGATCATTGCGGTCGCCTTATCACAGACATCCGATAAAGAAATAAAATCACCAAAAGAAGACATACGGTCTGCACCTCTTGCTCTTGCATATGCATTTGCCAGCGGAGTAAACTCCATATCCATATCATCTACCCAGTAGATCTTACGTTCCACATCACTGAGTGGAAGTCCCACTGCTGCACCAGCCGGTGATACATGTTTAAAAGATGTAGCTGCCGGAAGTCCGGTTGCCTTTTTTAACTCACTGACTAACTGCCAGCCGTTAAATGCATCTAAAAAGTTGATATAACCTGGTTTTCCGTTTAATACCTGGATTGGCAGCTCACCATTTTCCATATAGATTCTGGATGGTTTCTGATTTGGGTTACAGCCATATTTTAATTCTAATTCTTTCATGGGTTCTCCTTTACTTATTTTTATTTATGATTCTGCTCTCATATTTTCCGGTCTCAATATCAATATAGCGGACAAATAAAGAAACCTTGTTATCCTCATTGAGATTTTCCCATACAAATGATGTAAATGTATCAATATCACCCTCGATCGCAACCGGTGTCGGCTCTCCCTCAAAACTTGGAAGCGGATTACCGTCCCCCATATAAGTATGGATAAAATGTGCTTCACCTGCTGTGGGATTCTCATATGCAAATGTATAGCGGTTGCAGGAGGATGGATCCCCGTTGTTACTCTTTAAAATAGACATCGCATAGTTCAATTTACCGTTTTCAATATGCATGATACCGGAAATTCTAGGTGTATAATTTGGTGCATCCGGCTCAAATTCTCTTGTGCGCAGTGCCTGTTCAAAAGTCTGCTGCTTATCCATCAGTTTATAGATCGTATCTGTCTGATCTCCGTTTGTCACGATCGTTTTATTGCCAAGCACACGGACAGGCGCATAGATGATCAGGCTCGGATCTGTCAGTTTAGAAGGATCAAACGCCTGTGTACGGATACCCTCGCCATCCTCAACAAACACACGGTTACGGCTGTTCTCGCTTCTGCCCATAATAAAATAAGCTGTAATAGCGTGTTTTCCGTCTGCAGATTTTCCGATAATGATTCCTCTTCCAGGATAGGAATTGCCTGAAAGTTCATTCTTTAATGACATTTTCTCCATGATATCCTCCAATTCTTGCGCTGTTTTGCTCTTTTTATTTATCTTATCATTTTGATCCTGTTTTTACAATTATTAGCGTCATGAATTTATTTACTTAATTTTATAAGTTATATTAATATATTATATGAAGTATTATTTCATTCGCCCGCTGTCTCCATGTATGTTCCCGGACAGCTTTCCCGTATCCTCTTTCTGCAATTTCCATACACGCGTCCGGTTTTTGCAAAAGCTCATTTACAAGCTCCGGCAGTTCTTCTCTTTTTTCCAGCGAATAATAAACCAGATCTTTTTTATCTGTAAAATTTTCCTTTAGATACCTGCTGTCATCAGTCAGTGAAAGTGTATGCTGTAACATCGCTGTAAATACCCGGTCATGTGCTCCGTCTTTAAACCAGGGCATGATGTTCAACGAAATCTTAGCATCCGCTATCGCCTCTGCGCAAGTCACAGAATCCACCTCCCTGCCATTTTTTATAATGTAATCCTGATTTTCGCAGTCAAGTTTCTCCCAGTTTGCTCCAAATACATGCACTGGGATTTTATGCTCTGCAAGGCATTTTATGATCTCCCCCCGAAAATAACTCCGCATACATATATCAATAAAAACCATTCCCGCAAACGCTGCACGAAGCTCCTCTTCCGGCACTTCTCCTAAATCCCTTCTGATATGTGTCTCTAACATCTGATCGACCGATACCGCAGGATGCACTTTCATATCTTCCATGATCTCATAATAAAACGTCCGGTACTCTACGCCCTGTCTGTCGATTTCCCGGTAAAGATGTTCCACCGGCGTATAGTTTCCGGTAAAAACAATATCATATTTCCGATTCTGATACGGTATATTTTTAAGTTCCCATTTTTTTCCGTTCTGTTTTTTAATGCAGTTTCCCGCCAATGGCAGAAAATCCACCTGCAATGCCGGATAAAACCGCTTCATATATATCACATGATCCCTGTCAATACAAAAGATCCGCATATCAGACACCGGAGGTCCTGCCAGTTTCGAATGATAATATAACGGATGATCCACCAGAATATTGATGCATGCTATCCCATGATTTTCCCAGATATAACGTCCGTTTTCCTCAATAAAAATCTCTTCCCCGGAAAGTCCTATAAAGTTGAACGTACAAAGCCATGTTTCCCCGGCTTTTACAAACCGGCTGATACCATCCACTGTATTTACCAGATCATCATAATCCACAAAATAAGTATCATAACCCAGCTCCTGAAATGCTGCTGCTAACTGTTCCGAGAAATATCCTAACGTTTCTACCGCGTTTTTTATAAAAATTATTTTCATACTTTTATACTTCCACCTCTTTTTCATTCACAGGATACAATTTCCCATGAATCAAAAAATCCTGCCCCGGACAGGTATTTTTGCATCGTATGCTAATCCCTGACGCAGAGCAGGCTCTATATTACAATCCTGATCGCAATTTAATCTTATTTACTTTTCTCACGCCTGTGAACGATCCCATTCATTTTTTTAAGATCAGTTTTTAAAGCTGTGGATCGGTGCCGGGATTCTTCCGGTACGGTTGATAAAGTCATCACAGGAATATTTATTAACTGGCATGATCGGCGCATAACCAAACAGACCACCGAACTCTACCGTATCGCCAACACCTTTGCCGATTACCGGGATCAGACGTGCCGCTGTTGTTTTCTGGTTTACCATACCAAGAGCCATCTCATCTGCGATCATACCGGAGATCGTAGTTGCCTTTGTATCACCTGGAATGGCAATCATATCAAGTCCTACTGAGCAGACACAGGTCATTGCCTCTAATTTTTCCAAAGTGATCGCACCTGCCTGTACGGAATCGATCATTCCCTGATCCTCACTGACAGGGATAAAAGCACCACTTAAGCCGCCGACATAAGACGATGCCATGACACCACCCTTTTTAACCTGATCATTTAACATGGCGAGTGCCGCGGTTGTACCAGGTGCACCGGCATATTCCAGACCAATCTCACAGAGAATATCTGCAACGGAATCACCGATTGCCGGAGTTGGTGCAAGGGAAAGGTCAATGATACCAAACGGAATCGAGAGACGTCTGGATGCCTCCTGCGCAACCAACTGTCCGACTCTTGTTACCTTAAACGCTGTCTTTTTGATTGTTTCACAGAGTACTTCAAAATTCTCGCCACGTACCTTTTCAAGTGCTGTCTTTACAACACCCGGTCCGCTGACTCCGACATTGATCACTGCGTCCGCCTCTGTCACACCATGAAAAGCTCCTGCCATAAATGGATTGTCATCCGGTGCATTGCAGAATACGACCAGTTTCATGCAGTCCACAGAATCACGGTCTTTTGAACGCTCAGCAACTTCCAGTAAAATCTCTCCCATCAGACGCACTGCATCCATATTGATACCAGTCTTTGTGGAAGCAAGGTTTACGGAACTGCAGACACGATTCGTCCGGCAGAGTGCCATCGGGATGGAACGTATCAGCATCTCATCCGCTTTTGTCATGCCTTTTGACACCAGTGCAGAATATCCGCCGATCAGATCAGCACCGATTGCTTCCGCTGCACGATCCATGGTATCTGCGATCGTCGCAAAATCTTCCGGTGTCTTGCAGGCTGCTCCACCGATCAGTGCGATCGGAGTAACAGAAATACGCTTATTAACAATCGGTATACCATATTCTACCTCAATCTCCCCTGCAACTTTTGCAAGATCTTTTGCAACGGATGTGATACGGTTATAAATATTTTCATTTAATTTTTTCAGATCAGAATCAATGCATGAAAGCAGGCTGATACCGATCGTAATGGTGCGGACATCAAGATTTTCGTGTTCCACCATGTTGTTGGTCTCGTTTACTTCAAATATATTAATCATTGCTGCTTTCCTCTCTAAATACGATGCATTTTTTCAAAAATCTCAGCTTTCTGGCACTTGATGGATACACCGATCTGTTCACCAATCCCGTCAAGATCTTTCTGACAATCCACAAATGATCTGGTGGATCTGTTCATGTCAACGATCATCATCATATTGAAATATCCGGAAACGATCGTCTGTGAAATATCAAGTACATTCACACCATTCTCGGAAAGATAAGTACATACTTTTGCAATGATACCAACGGTATCCTTACCCACTACTGTAATAATTGTCTTGTCTGCTGTGTTCTCCATCTCTGCTCTCCTCACTTTTCTGCTTTACTAAATCAGTGCAAATATTATGGATAATCATATCATATGTGATTTATAATTTCCACTGTTAAATGTGTTGGCATTTATAAATTTTTCTACTAAATGTCATTAGAAATATTATTTTTTAAAAAACGATACGCTCTGACGGCTCATCCCGTTTTGCCACATACATCGGAAAATCATCACCTTTATAAGGGTTCTCTCCCATTGTTACCTCCAGCCGGACTGTCTCATATGCAAGCTCTGCATAATTATTTTCCTTGCTGAGATGGCCTAAAATAACCGTATTGAAATGATCATGAAGCACTTCTCCTAAAAGCTGACCAGAGAGTTCATTAGAAAGATGTCCCTTTTCCCCAAGAATCCTCTGTTTTAACTGATAAGGATAACTGCCGACCTGCAGCATATGTACATCATGATTTGCCTCTAATAAAAGTACATCCAGATTTTTTATTTTATGAATGATATTTTCATCATAAGTGCCAAGATCAGTTACTACCGCAGCTGTTTTTTCCTCATTTTTTATTTTGTAGGCGACCGGATCTGCCGCATCATGTGAGATTGAGATCGGTTCGATCAAAAGATCCCCGATTTCAAAGGGCTGTTCCGGCGTTATTGCATGAAATAAAGATTCATCTATTTTTCCGACAGACTTTGTATTCAAAATTGCATCTATCGTACCTTCCGTGGCATAGATTGGAAGCCCGTAACGCCTGGCAATGACGCCCAGTCCAGATATATGATCGATATGTTCATGTGTTACGAGAACGCCTTTCATTTCTTCCGTTTTCAGATCAATTGAATTGAGTCCGTTTTCAATCCGTTTTCCACTGATTCCCGCATCGATAAGTACATGACAGTCATCAGATCCGACACAGATACAGTTTCCGCTGCTGCCGCTTGCTATACTGCATAATTCCATTGCTTTAATTCTCTTTCCATCTAAGTTCGATCGTATCTCCGGCCTTTAATACTGCAGAATACGATGCATTCTCACCATTCAAATTGGTAATGATTGCCCTGCCGTTTGAAGCTGTGAGATCAAATTCGTAAAAATCAAAAATATCTACAAATATATACTGTGGTTTTCCGGTAAGTTTTACCGGCTGACCATTGATATATACTAATACCGCGTTGCCATCTTCCGGTTTTTCATCCGTGTTCTGTACACTCTGTACTTCTGTCTGTTCTGTTACATTTTCAGCTGTATCTTCTGCTGCAGCGTCTGACACTGAATCTGACTGGGACGCTTCTGCATTCACCGTGTTCTCATCTGTTGCCGCAGCTGCATTCCCGGCATTCACTGTGACTTCATCTGACGCAGCCATGCTGTCTGATCCTGCCGTATTTTCTTCTGATGCAGTAACATCGTCTGTTCCCTCTGTGCTGTCTGCATTTACCTGATCTCCATCTGGTGCGGCAGCATCATCTGTCCCCGCTGTACTCTCCTTTGCACTGCTGTCATCATGCGAAACTGCTGCATCTGCGCTATCCTGTGCCTCTGTCTTTGGCTCTACAATATCCGGTATCTCTTCTTCTTTGTATTCCCCGACAGTCGGTGTCTTTACTTCTTTCTGCTCTAACGGCTGGAATGATGGTTTACCATAAGAACGCACGGTCCACTCGATCGTGAAGTTTTCATAGATCAGGGAATCGAGTGTTGCACGACGATTATTTACTAAGATCACATGCTCAACATTCACTTCCACATCCATAAATTCTGCAAGCTGTCCTACTGTGTAGAAACTTTTGGTCTCCACCTGGTCTCCCTCTTTGATCTGATAGGAAGGCAGCTCTAAATTACCGTTGACCTCTAAGAACTTCGGACATCTTATCACATTTCCATTGACTACAAATGCCACGTAATCAGAAGTATATTCCTCTAACTGATCTAACGTGCAGGATGCCGGCTTTCCCGCTGTGGACGGCTCAATTATGATCTCACAGTTAGGCTCTAAGGCGGCATTCAGGTTTGTCGGCCGGTCATTCATATAAACTGCTGCCGACTCGCCCTGTTCTCCGCGGATGATACGTTTTGCACCGTTTACAAAAAAGTTAAGTTCCGATCCCCTCTTTGGGAAAAGATCCTCGTTCGGGAAACCTGCCTGCAATGCGGCATCCACGATCGTTAATCCCTCATTATCATATAATTTAAGCCGCTCACCATTGAAACGCACCATGATAAATCCATTTCTCTGCTCATAATAATTAAGGCAGATTCCGATCGGTGTTACAAGCAGCGGATCTTTCTTGATATCCTGCTGTTCAAAAACAACTTCCTGCAGTACCTCTTCGCCACGCAGTGCCACACGCACGTCCGGAAGATCTAATTTCTCTGCAAGCATTTTTGTGTAACCATGGATCTTACCACCGCCACCAACGATAAACGCTGCACTGACCGTCTGATCACCATTCAATTCTTTGATCTTGGCAGCTACTGCGGTTGTCATCTCATCCACTACAGGTTTAGTCAGCTCCCATACCTCTTTTGCCGGAATCGTATGCTCGATCAGCATGATATCTTTATAGGTGATCTCATCCTCTGTTGTGCTCTGCAATTTGATATATTCGGCAGTTTTAAAATCAACCAGATAATTCTGCACGATCAGTTCTGTCAGTTCATCTCCTGCAAGAGGAATCATACCGTATGCAATGATGCTTCCGTCTTTCGTAATGGAAATATCGGATGTTCCCGCTCCAATATCGACCAGTGCGATATTAAGCAGACGATAGCTTTCAGGGATTGCAACATTAATAGCAGCAATAGGCTCCAATGTCAGATTTGCTACTTCAAGTCCTGCCTGATTTACCGCCGCATAAAGTCCGTCCACTACATCCTCCGGCAGAAATGTTACGATAATATCTTCGCCGATACGGTCTGCTTTATGTGATTCAATGTTTGAAAATGGCTCATCATTCAAAAAATATCTGACCACTGAATATCCGACACAATAAAATTTGTAATTGGTATCATTCATCTCCTGTAAAATTTTCTGTGCCTTTTCAATTCCAAGCAGATCAAGTGTATGTATATCTTCTCCGGTGACTACGCTTTCCTCCGGATAATCGTAACTGATACTTGTTGTAACCGTCTTAAGCACACGTCCTGCGGCAGCAATACATACTTCCGTCAGGGTTTTTCCGATCTGTTTTTCCAACTGTTCTTTTACTTTTCTTATCGTCCCTGATACACGTCCGATATCATGGATCTGTCCATCTAACATCGCTCTTGTATCATGCTGCATGATATACTGTGCAGTTACGATAAACTGATCCTCTGTACGGTAACCTACAGTTCCAACTACATTTCTTGTACCAATGTCAAGTCCGAACACCAATGACTGTTCCATGTCTTTTCCGTCACTCATCTGCAGTATCTCCTACTCGTTCTCCATATTTGTGATTGCCAAATCAATCTGCTTTCTTGCTTCTTCCACCGTTCCGTTATTATCGATCACCACTTTACAATACTTCCGGTAAACAGATTCCTCTAACTGACTGTCAAAAATCTGCTGTACTTTCTGCATGGAATATCCGCGCGATCTCATAAGGCGTTCTTTTCTTATATCCTCTCTGGTATAAATATACCAAAGTTCGTCACAAATTTCATCATAATGTTCTTCAATCAAAAGTGCCGCCTCTAAAACAAGGATCTTAAGTTCTCCCTTTTCCCGCTCTGCTTCTGCAACAGTTCTGATGTATCTCTTGACTGCAGGATGCACGATTCCATTTAAAGTTTCTCTTTTTCCCCCATCTGAAAAAATAACTGCTGCTAACTTTTTCCGGTCAAACGAACCATCCTCTGACCAGATATCTTCATTCCGGAATCTGTCTTTTAATTTCTGATAACAATCTGTTCCCGGAAGCATCAGTTCGTGTGCGATCTCATCCGCCAGCATGACTTTTACGCCGTCTTTTGTTTCGAGATAATGAAGTATTTCTGATTTTCCCGCACCGACACCGCCGGTAATTCCTATAAATTTCATCTGTTCTGTGCTCCCCGAAACTGAAATATTTTATTTTGCTTCATACCAGTTTTTTCCCACATGTGCATCAATCTCAAGCGTTACCGCAAGGTCTGCTGCTCCATGCATTTCTTCTTCAAGAATCTTTTTGACTGCATCTTCCTCCTCAACCGCTGTCTCCACCAACAGTTCATCATGCACTGTTAAGATCAGACGCGATCTTAAATTTTCTTTTAACAGTCTGTCATGCACACGTATCATTGCGATCTTGATAATGTCTGCCGCCGTTCCCTGAATCGGAGAGTTCATGGCAACACGTTCACCAAACGAACGCTGCATAAAATTGCTGCTCGAAAGTTCCGGTACCGGACGCCTTCTTCCAAACATAGTCGTCACATAACCTTTTTCTTTTGCCTCCGTCACAAGTCCATCTAAAAATGTCTTGATCTTCGGATAAGTTTCAAAGTAACGCTCTATATACTCTGCTGCCTCTTTCTTACTGATGCTTAAATCCTGACTCAGTCCAAATGAACTGATTCCGTATACGATTCCAAAATTTACTGCCTTGGCATTGCGGCGCTGCAGATCCGTCACTTCGTCGAACGGAATGTGAAATACCTGGGATGCGGTAATTCTGTGAATATCCTGTGCTTCCCGGTATGCCTCGATCAGCTTTTCGTCCCCTGACATGTGCGCTAAAACGCGAAGTTCGATCTGCGAATAATCGGCATCCATAAACTCAAATCCTTCTTTTGGCACAAACGCCTTACGGATCAGTCTTCCCAGTTCGATCCGCATAGGAATATTCTGAAGATTCGGCTCCGTACTGCTCAAACGTCCGGTAGCTGTGATCGTCTGATTAAAACTGGTATGGATTCTGCCATCTTCTGCGATATAGTTTACCAGTCCGTCCGCATAGGTGGACTTTAACTTGGTAAGCTGACGGTATTCTAAAATATCGGAAACGATCGGGTATTCCGGTGCAAGCCGTTCTAACACATCTGCTGCCGTTGAGTATCCGGTCTTTGTTTTCTTCCCATATGGCATGGAAAGTTTCTCGAATAAAATTACTCCAAGCTGTTTTGGGGAATTGATATTAAATTCTTCCCCAGCCTCCTCATAAATCTGTTTTTCCAGTTCTGCGATACGCACTGCAAGTTTATCTCCATACTCCATCAGCGCATCCCTGCATGCAATGATTCCCTCATTTTCCATATCTGCAAGAGTAAATACAAGTGGCATCTCAATCTCGGAAAATAGCTGATCCATGCCCTCTTCTTTCAGATCATCTTCGAGTGTCTTCTTTGATGCCTGCGCCACATATGCCATGTAGCATACATAACTTAGGAATGCTTCCGGCGCATTTTTCATTGCCTGCTCTATGGTCTGTTTTCCAAGAAGATCCGCCTTAGACGGCACCATCTGTCCCAGATAGTCTTTTGCAATATCTTCATATGGATATTCATTTTTTAACGGATTCAGAAGATAGGCTGCGATCACTCCGTCAAAAAGATCTGATAAAGCAATATTACCATTTTTCTGACGTTCCAGTAAACCAAGTGCTGCAAGCTGTGGTTTTAAATCAAGTGTCGCATAGGATGAAGCTTCACTCGTGGTAAGCATGGACATGATCTGCTTTGCCGGAAGATTTTCTCCTGCTTTTATAAAAAAGGTTTCTTCCCCACCAATTGAAACGGCAGCACCAATGCAACACTCCACTGCATCATTTTCTGCGCTTTCAACGATGCCGGACGGCTCACTGTCTGCCCCCGGCATATCTCCTGCCGCAAACAGATTCATCTGCCCGTCTGCTTCCTCGTGGCTATCCTTCTTTTTATCTCCGAAAACAATATAAAAACCACAGTCTTTTCCGCGCAGCTTCGCAAATACTTTCTCTGCTTCCTTTCGGTCTTCCACAAATTTAAAATGTTCTGCCGCCTGATTTTTCGGAGTATCTACCTCAAACCGGTTTAAAAGATTTTTAAATTCCAAACGTTTGCAGAGAAGGTATGCCTCCTCCGTATACAGTCCAGAAATTCCATTTAGCTTTGCTCCTGCAAGATCATAATCAATATCCGCATGGATCTCGATCGTTGCAAGAGTCTTGCTCATCTGTGCAAGATCATAGTATTCTTTTAAATTTTTGCTTGCACGCGGCGGCTTTAATTCATCCACATGCGCATAGGCATTTTCAATACTTCCGTATTGCGCAATGATCGCAGTTGCCGTCTTTTCACCGATCCCAGGCACACCCGGAATATTGTCCGCTGTATCACCCATCAGTGCCTTGACATCTATAAATTCGATCGGTGTTACCTGATACTTTTCTTTTACCTCTGTGGCATTGTAATCTTCAATCTCTGTACCGGTGCGCTTTGTTTTTGGGATACGGATCTTTATATGATCCGTTGCAAGCTGTAAAAGATCACGGTCGCCGGAAACCACGGAAACGGTAAGACCTTTCTGTTCGCTCTGTTTTGCAATGGTTCCAAGCAGGTCATCTGCCTCGTAACCGCCTTTTTCGATCGTGGTGACTCCCATCGCCTTTAACATTTCTTTTATGAGCGGAACCTGTTCTCTCAGTTCCTGTGCCATCGGCTTTCTCGTGCCTTTGTATTCGGCGAACATTTTATGGCGGAAAGTCGGCTCTGACACATCAAATGCAACCGTCAGATAATCCGGCTGCTCCTCCTCTAAAATCTTGAACATAATATTCAAAAATCCATAGACTGCGTTCGTATGAAGTCCCTCCGAATTCGTCAGATCCGGGATTCCGAAAAATGCCCTGTTCAAAATACTGTGTCCGTCAATCAATACCAGCTTTCCGCCCATTGTTCTCTCCATTCTCTGTCTTTTAGATTGCTCTTGTGTAGCGTTTCAGCCACTCATTTTCCTCCGGTGTCATATACGGGGAAATGGTATCATATACCATCTTATGATAATCATTTAACATCTTTTTCTCACGTGCGCTTAAAAGATCCGGATCGATCGCATCAAGATCGATCGGCGCATAGGTAATATTTTCAAATTCCATGAACTGACCATACTCATTTTTCTCAGCCTTACGGCATACAAGTTCATTTTCCGTACGGATGCCGTATCTGCCCTCTAAATATACGCCCGGCTCATCTGTCGTGATCATTCCTTCTTCTAAAACACCATTGTCATGACGCTCCGGCACAACTCTCCAGCGGAAACCATTCGGTCCCTCATGTACGTTTAACACATACCCAACGCCATGTCCGGTACCGCATTTATAATCAATGCCCATCTCCCAGAGAGGACCACGGGACAAAATATCAAGGTTTAATCCGGTACATCCATATAAGAATTTCGCATGTGCAAGATTCATATTCGATCTGCATACGGTTGTGAAATGCAGACGCATCTCATCTGTGATCGGTCCAAGTGCCATGGTTCTTGTGATATCCGTGGTTCCCTCAAAGTAATGTCCGCCGGAATCCACCAGTAAGAATCCTTCCGGTTTTAATTCCGTATCTGATTCCGGTGTTGCAGCATAATGCATCATCGCAGCATTTGCACCATAAGCACAGATCGTATCAAAACTCAACTCAATAAAATTCTCCTGCTCTCTTCTTCGCGCTTCAAGATAGTCAGAAGCCGAGATCTCTGTCATAGGGATCTTGCCGATATTTGTCTTGAGCCAGTACATGAACTTCGTAAATGCAACACCGTCTTTTACATGTGCAGCTCTGGTGTTATCCACCTCCGTCTTATTTTTTACTGCTTTCATAAGCTCGGTCGGGTTCGGTTTATCCACAACTTTGATTGCTTTATCAAGACTGTTTACGATACGGTAATTAACCATGCCGCGGTTCATCAGCACGACTGCGTCTGCCGGGATTTCCGGTACATAATCGTAGACCGCATTATATGGTTTTGTAATGATATGGTTTTCATCCAGATAAGCACGGATCTTATCATCCACTACATCCTCCTGCAAAAACCAGATACATTCTGTTTCTGTCAGCACCAGATATGACAATACGACCGGCACATAATCAATATCATTGCCACGGATATTTAAAAGCCATGCGATATCATAAAGAGAAGTTAAAATATGGACATTTGCACCATTCTCCTTCATAGCTTTCCTTAGATCTGCAATTTTATCCGCGGTGCTTTTTCCGGAATATTTTTCTTCTAAAATAAATAAAGGCTGTTTTGACAATGCAGGGCGGTCTTCCCAGATCAGGTCGATCAGATCTTCTGTCACATGCATGGAGGCATTTTTTGCAGAAGCAATTTTTTCAAGTTTACCTCCCCAGGTACCGTTTACAACACGTCCGTCAAATCCGAGACATCCACCTTCGTTTAATTTATCTTTTACAAATTCATCTACTGTTGGCACGCCCTCTTCGCCCATGCGGTAGAGTGTAACTGTGCTGCCCTTAAGCTGGTTTTCCGCCTGTACAAAGTAACGTCCATCCGTCCAGAGCCCTGCCTCCTCTGCTGTGATAACGGCAGTTCCTGCAGAACCGGTAAATCCGGTAATAAACTTTCTTGCCTTAAAATGGTCTCCTACATATTCTGATTCATGGAAATCAGCAGTCGGCACAACATATACAGTGATCCCTCTTTTCTCCATCTCTGCACGCAGTGCCTTTAATCTTTCCTGTATCATTTCTTACTTTCCTCTTTCTTATATATTTTCCAAAATCTGTATATTACATGATGGCTGTTTCTTTCATCACGCATCCGTATACTCAAAAAACTTCGTATCGATCTCCGGATAAGATCGTTTTAATGAGATCGGTCTTCCGGAACGGTTCAAAAAGCAGTGGGAACTCTTTCCGGTTGTCCGCAGTTCTCCGGTCTCTTTGTCTGTCATCCGGTATTCCACATCCATCTTGATACCATTATAACGGGTGATCTTTGTCTCGATTACGACGGTATCATCAAAATGTACCATGCTGTGATACTCACAGGATACGGAGAGCACAGGACTTATGATCTCCATCTCCTCCATCTGTTTGTAACTGAGTCCGATCTGATCCATGAGATCCATCCTCGCCTCTTCCATCCATTTGATGTAATTTGAATGATGGATGATCCCCATCTGATCCGTCTCATAATATTTTGCATGATGCTCATATGGGCGGATTTTGATATCATCGGCATTTTCATTATAAATTTCTATCTCTTTTTTACTCATATAAATCACTACCTTTCTCAAACTCCTCCAAGCTATAGTATCTCACAGAACCGCTTTAATTTCAATGGTGCCTTTTTATCCGTGCGGTCAGGCATGCGGTCAGGATAACGATCATAACACAGACAAATGAGATCCCGGCTCCCACCATAAATCCAGGTGTCCGGTAACGCAGTTCGATCGTGTGTGTTCCTTTTTCAAGATAAGTACTGATAAATGCCTCTCCAAAAACTTCCGGCTTGGTTTCTTCTCCATCAACATACAATTTCCATCCTGCATCATCCGCCACTGAAAAGATCAGCCGTCCTTCTTTTTTCACATCGATCGTTCCGGTGATCTTCGTATCGGAAAATGACGTCATCTCCATCGTCTGCTCATTTAATGTCTGATAAGCAGTATCTACTGCATCGAGATTTAAGGCATATGCAGTAATGTTCACCCTCTCCTCGCTGCTGTTTTTGATCTTTACTTCCGTACCTGCCGTGCAGTATCCAAGATCAAGCGTATAACCATGCGAAACTTTCGTGAAAGATTTTGTCCTGCCGTCACTGATCTCTTCTGTCAGGCTGTCCACGGTCGTCGAATCATAGGTAGCAAAAATATATGCATCTTCCTGCACATCAATCGTTGATTCTCCGACCACTGATTCCGATGGGATCTCTGTCAGCATCGTCTCATCTGCACCGAGAAGTTCTGCAAGTTTATTCTGCGCTGTGATCTCGTCTAAATCAGAATAATCCCACGCTTCGATCACATTCTCATCCATCATAAAGCCAAGCGGGAGCACGTATTTATTTTCATAGAGATAAGTGTTTCCGCTTCCTGCCACAAAAGAACGGATCGGATTTGCCTCAAGCGCATTATCTGCGATCACATAGCGCAGGGATAACATCGCAGATAAAAGCGGTGTTGCCCCATTCACGCAGTAAAAATTCTTACCGCCCTCCATTCCGACTGCCTGATAAAAATGACTGACATCTAAATTCATCAGTGACGAAAACTGTGTTGCAGAACGATATCCATACAATGCGGCATCATTTTTCGTTTTACGCTCTAATTCCTCTGTCCGGTAAAATAATACGCCTTCCTTCTGTGCCTGATCTTTTGCCTCTGCAAGTACCACATGATAATCATCCACCGCCTTTACATAAGCAGTCCTGCTTGTTGTCTCAAGTCCGGTCACATTGTAATTAAAGAATAATTCTAACAGCATCGCTACGCAGCCACAGACAAGCATGATCTTCTTCAGTTCTTCCCTGGTTGCCCTTTTGATCCTTCCGATCTTTTTTACCTCATCTTCCCGGATACATTCCTCCGCATAAAAATAGATCAGCAGCACCACAATATAGCTGCCCAGAAATACATAAGTTGCCGTTGCCGCGCTCTCTCCTAAGATCGTCCCATCGGAAAAATGACAGGAAACTGCCATCAGACCAACTGATGCCACTCCCGCTGCGATCACATCTAAAAACCGCGTCCCTTTAAAATGTAAAAATGCCTCATATGCAACCGCAAGCAATAAAAATGCGTATAAAAAAGTCTGTCTTCCCGGCAGGGAATCAGGAAAATGCATACCATGCCAGATGAAATCAAGTATATTATTTGAAAAACTGAGAACAAAAAATACTGCCAGAATTCCACGCGCCAGCTTCTTTTTCCAGGATATTTCACGATTAAGCAAATATAGTACAAACAAAAGAATAACAAATACTCCACAGTAAATATTTGGCCAGTGGTCTTTTCCTGTATAGGGCTCTGCCATCACAGAATGTCTTCCCAGCTCCGCAATGATGTTAAAATACCATTCCATCGTATCCGGGAACGAAATATTCTGTGACCCACTCGCACCAAGTGTGATCGCCTCAGGAATGATCAGAACTGCACCCGTTCCACCTGCCAGAAGAGAATAAACTGCAAAACGAATCCAGGCCCCGATCCCTGTTTCCTTATTTTCAAGCCATGTGATCAAAAACCAGATCACCTGAAAAATGCATACCATGATCGCAATGTAATAATTACTGATAATGCATAAAGACAGCGAGATATAATAAAGCAGTACCTTTTTCTCTTTGATCAGTTTTTCGAGTCCAAGAACAACAAGCGGCGCTAACATCATACAGTCTAACCACATGATATCCCATGCATAGGCTGCGGAGAATCCGCACAATGCATAGGCTGTCGCAAAAATACTGACCGCAATATGATTTTTTTCAAAGTGCTCTTTTAAATAATAACCAAAAAACAGTCCCGCAAATGAAATTTTCAAGATCACAAGCAAGGTCATAAATTCGATCACATGATTTTGCGGACATAACAGCAGCAGCCAGTTCAGGGGGCTTGCCAGATAATAGGCATACAGAGAGATGAAATCTGCCCCCAGTCCGACATTCCATGAGTAAAACAGACTGCCGCCATGTTTGATCTTATCCATCAGCTCCGTGAAAAAAGGACAGTACTGATGGTACATATCAATGTGTAAAATACACTGCTCTCCAAACGGATAAACATCATGAAGGATACATATCACAACCAGAATAAAAAATGGCAGAAAGAATGAAGCAAGAAGCGGCATTCTTTCTTCCCACAATTGATTTTGTAGTTTCTTTTCTCTTTTCAAAACAAAACCTCTCTTTTTATCATTTTCTAATTGACAGTTCCATGATCAAACAACTCATAATACTGCAGTTTCCGGTAAATATCCATCTCATCTTTTTCATCGGAAGCCCGCACTTCACTGCCATCTGCTTTTACCGTACGCACGGCAGAAATGACCGGATATTCTGTCTTTAAATGCATCAGATAGGAACGGTATTCGTCCAGTGGAACACCTGCACGCTCTAACACTTCTGCTGCAAGATAATTTGCACTCGTATCTGCACCCGTTTCCTCATCAATATCATAATTTGCCCATACCACATAAGGAACCTGATAACGCAGTTTCTGCTGTTCCTCTGTCAGGTGATTCCAGGACATTCCATTTTTTGCAAGAACCGTAGATGCAACGGCATCACTCGGCTGGTGATCCCCGAAGAAAACGATCACTGTTTTTTCATCTGCATCTTTAAAATAAGAGATTAAAGACTCCAACGCTGAATCAGAAAGTTTTACCAGCGATAAATACTGCTGCAGCGAAAAATTAGTGGAATCTTTCACTGAGATATCCGGGGTAAAATTGCCATACTGATCCTGATATCCACCGTGATTCTGCATTGTCACATTAAAAACAAACAATGGTTTATCTGTTTCTTTATTTTCATAAAATTCGATAATCTTATCCACACAGCTCTCATCACTGATATACTGTCTCACATACTGTGGATTCACATACTCATCTTTAAATACACTTTCGTTAAAACCTAACATCGGATAAACCGTATCACGTTCCCATCCGCCTGCATTGTATGGATGTGTTGCAATCGTCTGATATCCTAATGTTTTCAGATAATCCGGAAGTGCCTTTAAATCCCCATTGATATACTGCTGGTACGGAATACTTCCCTGTGGAAGAAATGCCATGGTATTGCCGGTCAGAAATTCAAACTCGGTATTTGCCGTATTTCCGCCACATACAGATACGTTTAACATTCCGGTAACCGTATTTTCTGCTCCCTGTTCCAAGCTGTGAATAAACGGCATGTAATCCTCATTTGTCTCAAAATCACCCAGAACCGACAGATCCGAAAACGACTCATTCATCATCACAATGATATTTGGAAGTTCTTCATCCTTTTGTGTATCATCTTTTGCTGCCGGATCAGTATCCTCCGACATTGCACCTCCTGCTCCGTAGGAATCAAGCACTGCCTGTGCCTCCGAGTCACTGTAATGCTCCGGTTTATCGATCGACATATATGCAAGATTCATCACAAATGTGACTGCCATTCCATCCACATCTGTCATGTAGACCGGTGTAAACAGCTTATTATAAAGTCTGTGGCTGTTCTGAAAGCTCTCCTGCTGTAAGGTTCCCGCAAACAGTGAAAGCACCACAGCCACAAGTGCTGCCGGAATAAGCCGTTTCCAGAATACAAAACGTGTTACTTTTACCTTTATAAAATGAAATAATGCGATTGCCACAAGAAACACCAGTGTTACCACGACCATACGCGTATCCGGCATAAAATTATAATTATCCGCCACACTCGCCGCCGTTTTCCATGAAAAAATATCCCACGGCACGATCGGATTTGTACGGAAACGCACTACATAACTGTTTGCAATACCATAGATCATCGCCACACCATAAACGATCCGGTGTGCTGTCTTTAATTTTCCTGTCAGCAAAAACAGTACAATCGTTACCAGTAAAAACAGTACAATATTAAAAAACTGAGCCCACGGACGCACGACCATAAACGGATTGTGTGAATAACACTCCATAAGATAAAAACATGCCGCAGGCGGCAATATGACAAGCAGCAACGATATGATACTGCTTCCTGCCTTTTTTAAAATATCATTCTTCTTATCCGACTTTTTGTTCCTGGCTGCTATTTTCTCATTTCTCTGCTCTTTTAATTTTTCCCAGAAACCTTTTGGTTTCGTATTTTTTCTTTTTCTGCTAGCATTCATGTCAAACCTCATTTCAAGGGTGTATCTTCCCTTTAGATAATTAGCCGAATGATATTTTAGCACATTCCTCCAGCAAATAACATCTATTCGTAAAAAATTCATAAATTCATAAGTTTCCAGTATTGCAACACTATTTCCCAGCCTTTATTTTTTGCATGTTCTGTCGAATAAAATAGTTATTTTGACGCTTTATGTTAATAAAGCAATAATCTTTCCCACAGACGTCTTTATTGTCTTGACATTTCAAATAATTTTTTTTAACATGAAAATATATACAATACCTGTATCGATTTGAGTGGCGCAAAAAGGAAGATGAAAATGAATAGTGAATCTGAAATCAACCGTCTGACAAAAGAGAATGAAACTTTCCGAAAAATCATTGAAACACAGCAGCATACGATCAATCTTCTCATTGATCATTTTATTGCCGGTAATACAGATAAACAGATCAAAAAGAACTAAATTTTGTATTTTTATTAAAAAAACAGAGCGACCGTCTGCCGCTCTGTTCCTTTTATCCGTGATAAAAAATCTTCCTTCAAAATATGCAATCTGCTGTTTATGATCTTTTTGGGCACAAAAAAAGCTGCTGACGGGAATCGGACCCGTGACCTCCGCACTACCAATGCGACGCTCTACCGACTGAGCCACAGCAGCATTGTGTTTTTCAACACCTGTATTACTATACAATAGGATTGTACGCTTGTCAAGCATAAAATGCAGGAAATTTTTGTAATTTTTCAAAAAATTTACACAATCCCAGATCAACATTCCATGTCTCACCGGGATTGTGTTCTTCGGGTCTTCTGGCCAGATGGTGTTTTGTCACCACATCCGTTATGTTCTTCCCGTTTTGTTTCAATCAGCCTCTCCTTTTTTACATCCGATTCATAATCTTGATGTGTGACTTAAAAAGAGAATAATATTTCATTCCCTTATCTTTGCCATAATGTCCCTGCAATGCAGCTCTTAATGAATTGAGATTCTTTCTCTTCGCATTTGCCTTATACAAAAACGAGGAAAAATCTTCCGGACAGTCCAGTTTTGGATCACTGTAGGCAAATACTGTCTGACAATAAACATCAAACTTCTCTTCCTCACTGATCGCATTCTGATTCTCACGGCAGATCGCATATGCAGAACTGTTCTTTGCTTCCTGGTAAAGTTCTTTTCCAATCTCTTCCCCAAAGAACAATACCAGTGCATTGTGAAAATCTGCAAGACGATCTTTGCTGATGCAGGTAAGCAGGCTGCGGATAACCTCATCCTGTTCCTTTGAAATCTCTGGTGTTTTCACCATTATATTCTTCTCAGGATCTGCATCTGACAATTCTTCATCCTGCTGATTCCCATCTGCTGTTTCATCCGGTCTCATAATTTCATCCGGCATTTCCATCTGAATCTCTTCTGGTTCAGACATTTCTTCTGATTCCGCATATTTTTCTGTCTGTACCTGTTCTTCCGCAGTTACCGTTTCGTTTTTCATAGACTCAGCTGTCTGCTCCGTCGCAGCTTCTGTCTCGTGTTTCAGAAACTCTGCGGTCTGCCCTGTCGCAGCTTCTGTCTCGTGTTTCAGAAACTCTGCCGTCTGCCCTGTCGCAGCTTCTGTCTCGTGTTTCAGAAACTCTGCCGTCCGCCCTGTCGCAGCTTCTGTGGAATTTTCCAATAACTCTGCTGTTTTTGTCTTCTGCTGTAATCTGCGGCTTAATTCTTTTCCGCTGATACGCTGTACCGGCATATTACGCTGTTTCCAATAGCGGACTGCTGCATCAAATCCGGTATCATTTGAAACGATCACATAACTGTTTTCCTGATTCTCACACAACATATACCCAAGCTGTGTAACAAGCTGGAAATCAAGTGCATTGCTTCCCTCAAAACATTTTATAAACTCTGCTTCTTTCTCCGTCTCCTTTAATAACCTCACATTTTCGTAATTCATATGCGGACTTTTCTGCGTATAAAATACGATCACTTCCTCATCAGGCTGTGATGCTACCAGTAACGGTACCCATATATCTCCTACATTCTCACTGTCAACCAAATATATTCTTTTCATCTGATCACCGGCTGATCGAAACACATTTATTATAACATAAGACGGAATCATGCCTCTACTCTTTTTTACAGAATATCAATATATTCTCCCGCAAGTGCTTTATTCATGCTGCGTACTGCACAGAATTTTCCACACATGGAACAGGTATCCTCGTGTTCCGGTTTTCTGCTGTTCCAGATTGCTTTAGCCGTTTCCGGATCTATTGCACATTCCCACTGTGCATCCCAGTCTAATACACGTCTTGCATCTGCCATCTTATCATCGATCTCCCTTGCTCCACGGACACCCTTTGCAATGTCTGCTGCATGTGCTGCGATCTTCGATGCAATGATCCCCTGTTTTACATCCTCCACGTTTGGCAGTGCCAGGTGTTCTGCCGGTGTGACATAACATAAGAATGCTGCTCCGTTCTGCGCTGCGATCGCCCCTCCGATCGCAGATGTGATATGATCATATCCTGGTGCAATATCCGTAACAAGTGGTCCTAACACATAAAAAGGTGCACCCATACAGATTGTCTGCTGGATCTTCATATTGGCTGCGATCTGATCCATCGGCATATGACCCGGTCCTTCGACCATAACCTGTACATCTTTCTCCCATGCACGTTTTGTCAGTTCTCCAAGTCTTACCAGTTCTTCAATCTGGCATACATCAGATGCATCCGCAAGACATCCGGGACGGCAGGCATCTCCAAGTGAAATGGTCACATCATGCTCACGGCAGATCTCAAGGATCTCATCGTAATATTCATAAAACGGATTTTCTTCTCCAGTCATACACATCCACGCAAATACAAGAGAACCTCCGCGGGAAACAATATTCATTTTACGTTTATGTTTCCGGATCTGCTCGATCGTCTTTCTTGTGATTCCACAGTGCAGTGTCACAAAATCCACGCCGTCCTCCGCATGCAGACGTACCACATCAATAAAATCTTTTGCAGTCAGTGTCGCAAGATCTCTCTGATAATGGATAACGGAATCATAGATCGGCACTGTACCGATCATAGCCGGACATTCTGCTGTCAGTTTTCTGCGGAACGGAATTGTATTTCCATGAGAGGATAAATCCATAATAGCATGTGCGCCCATATTGACTGCCGCCATAACTTTCTCCATCTCCACATCATAATCTTTGCAGTCCCTTGACACACCAAGATTGACATTGATCTTTGTGCGGAGCATGGACCCCACGCCCTCCGGATCAATACATGTGTGATGTTTGTTTGCGCAGATTGCAACTTTTCCCTCTGCTACAAGCGGCATCAGTTCCTCTACTGTCATACGCTCCTTTTTTGCCACGATCTCTAATTCTTTTGTCACAATGCCTTTTCTTGCTGCATCCATCTGTGTTGTATACTGTTCCATACATTTTCTCCTTTTCGCATGAAAGACTGCTGGCGATGAGAATTTTTCTATGAATGATTAAAAAAATCTCCTGCCGCAAGTGCGACAGGAGATAACATCTTCCCAATACGCTCCCTACGACAGTATTAACTGACAGGTTCAAAGAGTCAGGTTTTAACCTTCTCAACTGCAATCTCTCCAGGCACTATCCCAGACATGCAGTCCCTCTGCGTTGTTTTCTATTATATTTTACCGACTCATTCAGTCTAGCGGAATCTATGATAGTTGTCAATATTTGTACAATAAAAAAGACAGCCGATGCTGTCTTTTTAGGAGAAGGTATTTTTACTATGGGGTATAGCAAAAACTATATATAATGTATTGGGGGGTTTTTACAGTCATTATAATAGCATGATTTTCTCAATAAGTGTTCACAAATGTTACAATTTTCTCTTTTATTTTTTATGCAACATGCATAATTATTTTTCGTAACAATCCACAAAAAAGCAGATAATTCTTTTACATCTTCCCCATTTCAGGATTCATCTCACGGATTTTTGCCTTAATACGCGAAAGCGCATTATCAATGGATTTTGGCGTCTTTCCCATCTTTTCTGCAATCTGCTGATAATGAAGTCCCGCAAGGTACTGGTCTAATACTTCCCGTTCCATCCTGCTTAAATGTGTCCGGAGCCTTTTCCAGAACTGCGCTACATTCTCCTGATCGATCATCATCTGCTCCGGATTGCCGATTCCATCCATCGTCAGTGTTTCCGCCAGCGGATATCCGTTTTCGCCGTTTTCTGAATAGAAAGAAACATAAGAATTAAGTGGTGCATGCTTCTTGCGGTTTGACGCCTCAACTGCCTTATATAACTGTCTTGTGATACATAATTCCGCAAAATGAAAAAAAGACGCTTCTTTCGTGTTATCAAAATCTCTGATTGCCTTAAACAGACCGATCATTCCCTCCTGGATCAGATCATCCGTCTCCCCACCGATTAAAAATACTGCATTTGCCTTTTTGCGGACCAGCGGTTTATATTTATCCAGAATATAATCCATGATCTTTCCGTCCGTATCACCGCTGTCTTTTAATACCGCGATCAACTGTTCGTCTGTCAAATCCTGATATGACTCTAACATGTTCCTCCCAAGACTCCCGCTGCAAATTTAGCGCATACGCTGCCGCACGATCTCATATGCAAGTACACCTGCTGCTACTGATGCGTTCAAAGAATCAATATCCCCCTTCATTGGGATAGACGCAACAAAATCGCAGTTTTCACGCACAAGTCTGCCAACACCTTCGCCTTCACTGCCGATCACAAGACCGATCGGTCCTTTCAGATCGAGATCATACATACAGGTTCCATCCATATCTGCGCAGACAAACCACATTCCTTTGTCCTTTAACTCTTTCATCGTTGCAGTCAGATTTGTTACCTTTGCAACCGGGGTATAGTTGATCGCTCCGGCAGATGTCTTTGCCACGGTAGCTGTCAGACCAACTGCACGGCGTTTTGGAATAATAACACCATGTGCCCCCGCAAGATTTGCGGTACGGATGATCGCACCAAGATTATGTGGGTCCTCAATATTATCCAGAATAAATAAGAACGGCGGCTCACCCTTTTCTTCTGCCAGTTTTAACATATCTTCCACCTCGGCATATTCATATGCAGCAGCAACAGCGATCACACCCTGGTGTTTTTTTGTCTCAGAAAGCTGGTCTAAGCGTTCCTTTTCCACAAAATGTACGATCGTGTCGTGTTTTTTTGCCTCTCTTACGATTGTGCGTACCGGACCGTCCTGACAGCCGTCTAACACAAATAATTTATCAATCGTTTTTCCGGAACGGAATGCCTCAAGCACCGCATTCCGTCCCTCTATTTTCAGCTCTTCGTAGCCCATTACTCTCTCCTTTTACATTTTCAGTGCAAGTTCGTCCACACCTATCTTTACCAGTTCCACCAGACGTTCAAACTCATCTTTTAAATACAGATATCCCATCAGTGCCTCAAATCCGGTTGCTTTCCGGTAGTCTGACATTGTCGCATTTTTTGCCATTGTCGGCGATTTTGCATTTCTTCCGCGGCGGTACACTTCCGTTTCTTCCTCCGTCAGAACCGGAAGTAATTTCTCGATCATCTCCGCCTGTGTGTGCGCTTTTACAATCTGGCTTGTCCTCTTATGAAGCTCTCCTGCTCTCGTGTTTCCTTTTCCGACAACAACCGAACGGATCACCAGGTCAAATATCCCATCTCCGATATATGCTAACGTAAGAGGTGAATATGTCCGGATATCTACTTCACTGATCCCAAACTGTTCTTTAATATAGGAATCTATTCCTTTCTGCATCGGCATTTCCCCTCTCTCACGCTTTGTGCCAGATCACACCTTCTCTGGTATCTTTCAGTACAATGCCCTTTTCAAGCAGTTCATCGCGGATCGCATCTGCTTTTGCAAAATCTTTTGCTTTCTTTGCTTCCTTACGTTCCTCAATCTTTGCAAGTACATAGTTTTCTAACTCTGCATCGATCTCCTCTTTTGCATCTGTCTGTGCCGTTGTCAGATTTAAGGATAATACTTTGTCAAAATCATTGATCAACGCAAGTTTTGTTTTATCATTCATATCATCTTTGAGCAGATCGTAAATGATCGTGATCGCCATTGATGTATTCAAATCATTGCTGATCGCATTCTCAAATTTTGCCTTATAAGCATCAAATTTATCCTGCTGTACCGCTCCCTCATCCTTTAATTCTGCGATTCGTTTGGTCAGTTTTTTATAAGCTGCAGCCATGTTGTCTAACACTTCATAAGAAAACTCTAACGGTTTTCTGTAGTGGGACTGTAAACAGAACATACGGTATACGATCGGATCATAACCTTTTTCCTGCAGCAAGGATACCGTAAGAAAATCCCCTTTGGACTTACTCATTTTTCCGGATTTATCATTCAAATGCTGTACATGGAACCAGTATTTACACCATGTATGGCCAAGGTAACTCTCGGACTGCGCGATCTCATTGGTATGGTGCGGGAAAATATTGTCTACACCTCCGCAGTGGATATCTACATACTCGCCCAGATGTTTCATGCTGATACAGGAACATTCAATATGCCATCCCGGATATCCAACACCCCATGGACTATCCCATTTGAGTGCCTGATCCTCGAATTTTGATTTTGTAAACCAGAGTACAAAATCATTTTTATTTTTCTTATTCACATCTTCTTCCACATCATCGCGGACACCGACTAACAGTTCTTTCTCACTCTGGGAAGAAAATACATAATAATCGTCTAATTTTGAAGTGTCAAAATAAACATTTCCGCCTGCTACATAGGCATAGCCTTTCTCAAGCAGCACCTCGATCATATGGATGAACTCCGGAATACAGTTCGTTGCCGGCTCCACAACATCCGGTGTCTTGATGTTTAATTTTTTGCAGTCACTAAAGAAAGCGTCCGTATAATATTTTGCGATCTCCATGACTGTCTTGTGCTCTCTTTTTGCACCTTTTAACATCTTATCTTCGCCGGTATCTGCATCAGAAGATAAATGTCCGACATCCGTGATATTCATGACGCGCTTGACATCATAGCCGACATAACGGAGTGATTTTTCCAATACATCCTCCATGATGTAACTTCTGAGGTTGCCGATATGTGCAAAATGGTATACGGTCGGTCCACAGGTATACATGCCGATCTTTCCATCCTCATGCGGGATTACCGTTTCTACTTTTCTTGTCAGTGTGTTGTAAAATTGAAATTTATTTTCCATTTAAATAATCCTCCTTGTTTTGCGAAGCAAAATGCGAATCCTCTGATGAGCAGAGGATTTTACTCCTTGTTTTGCGGAGCAAAATGCAATTTTATTTTGTTTTTTGTGCATCAGCACTTAAAATCCGGACTGCCTGCTCTAAATCAAGCACACGGTTGACCAGTTCTGCATTTTCCCTCTGCAGTACGGTAATATCCTCTTTGACCGGATCCGGCAGATGGCATTGATCCATATCACTGCGCGGCATCTTCACATTGTCACGTTTTACGATTCTTCCCGGAACACCAACTACGGTACAGTTTGGCGGTACTTCCTCTATGACCACACTTCCCGCTCCGATCTTGGAATTTTCTCCAACGGTGAAGGAACCGATGATCTTTGCACCCGCACTGATCATAACGTTATCCCCGATCGTCGGATGACGTTTTCCGGTCTCTTTTCCAGTACCGCCTAGTGTCACACCCTGATACAGAGTAACATTGTCCCCAACGATCGCCGTCTCTCCAATGATCACACCACTTCCGTGATCAATAAAAAATCCTTTCCCGATCGTTGCTCCCGGATGTATCTCAATTCCTGTTTTTCTCGCTGCCCGCTGTGAAATATATCTCGCCCAGAAGAAATGTCCTTTTAAATACAGCTTATGCGCACGTCTGTAGCTCAACATAACGCGGAAACTCGGATAAAGCAATACCTCCATCGGCGATTTGATCGCCGGGTCCCGCTCCTTTATCACTGTAAATTCTTCCTTAATATGACTGATGATTCCCAAAACCGGCATCCCCTTTCCTGGATCAAAAAAAAGATCATTTCATCTCTAAGAGACGAAATGATCCGTGGTTCCACTCTAACTTAAGGATCTTTTGATCCTCACTCAATACACTTAACGCGTGTTACTCGTATCCGGATACTGTACTGGCAGACAAAGCCCTTTCCCCGGACAGGCTCACGGAGGCACTTCGGAAATCTCTTTCTGAAAACTGCTTGCAGCCGATGGCAGTTTCTCTCTGTCAGCACTCTGATTTCTTACTCTTCCCGCTCAATGCCCTTATCGTATTTATACTGGTAAGTTTATTTACTTACTCTAGTTTATGCACTTGCTTCCGATTTGTCAACTTTTTTATTTGTTCTCTCCCCTTTTTCTCATTGCATACGATCCTTTTCCGTGTTACATTATAAATAGTATCTGGTTATTCTGGGGATAATTTACAATTTATACGAAGGATTTTATTATGGAACAGCAAAGAGAAACTCTGTTGATTGTAGATGATTCACGCTTACAGCGTGCAGTTTTAAATGAAATATTTTCTTCAAACTTCAATATTCTTGAAGTATCCTCCGGCGAGGAATGTCTGAAAATGATCGAAGAAAAACAGGACATGATCGATCTTGTCCTTTTAGATCTGGTCATGTCCGGCATGGATGGTTTTGATGTTCTAAAACACAGACAGGGAATGCCGGAATTTAAGAAAATCCCGGTTGTAGTTCTCACAACCACCGATACCCCTGAAGTCCAGACAAAAGCATTCGAATTAGGTGCAAGCGACTTTATCAGTAAGCCTGCTGAACCCGCCATCGCACGCCTGCGTATTGGTAACATTTTGAAAACCAACCGCAGACTGAATAATATTTTACAAAAGCGGGAAGAATTACGGATCAGATCAGAAGTTGATGAGATGACACATCTTCTGAATAAAACCACAGCTGAGCACACAATTTCCCATATACTTTTATCAAGTCCCGAAGGTCTGCATGCATTATTCGCCATTGATATCGACAATTTCAAAGCCGTTAACGATATCTGTGGCCACAAAATGGGGGATCACACAATATCTGTGGTAGCCGGTATTCTTGCATCCCATTTTTCAGGTTCTGATATTGTTGGACGCATCGGCGGAGATGAATTTGTTGTTTTTGTGCGAAATATAACAACCAAAGAGGCAATCTACGAAAAAGCACAGGAGCTTTTAGATGCCATTTTAGACAAGGAAGGACTGTCAATCCCTGAAAATGTTACAATCAGCATCGGTATTGCTTTCACAGATCCATACGAAACGTCTTATACCACACTTTTTCAGAAAGCAGATACTGCACTCAGCAACTCAAAAAAATCCGGGAAACAATGTTTTTCCGAATATGGGGTTTCTTCGCCAGTATCCGATGCCACGCTGAAAAATATTTTATTATATACACAGTCCAGGAATGTCGCATCCACGTTGAAGTTCGCTCATTCTTATCCGGACAGGCTTGTAAAAATATCTTCCCTTGCTGAGATACATTATGCGGTTATGGATAAAAACAACCACGTTCCTGCCGTTTACATAGATGTATCCGAAAGCAAAGATGACGGTCAGAAAATATGGGAAGAATTAAGTCATGAATCCTTGGCACAGTCAGTTCCTATTATTGCCATTTGTCAGGAAAGTAACCTGACACAGGTTCGGAATGCCATATTATCCAATGTGATCAGCGATCTTATTTTTGAGCCGATTGATGTTGAAAGTATCAAAAGACGCGTCAAAAAATATCAGACACATGATGATATCTCATAAAAACAACGGTCAGATGACTTTATTTATCATCTGACCGCTTTTTATTCTGCGTATCTATTTTTTTGTTTTAACTGATTTTTTATTTGACCAGTCTGAATAAATCTTTACCTTTTTGGTTCCTGATTTTATTTCTTTGTACGTCCGTATTTTTATATAATACTTTTTCCCCGGCTTTAGACCTTTTATTCCTTTCGATGTAGTCTTATTACCTTTGACTACTGTCGTTTTTGTGTTCTTTTTGGAAAATGATGCATCCGTTGCATATGCGATTTCATATCCGCTTGTCTGTGATGCCTGTTTTTTCCATTTTAGTGTAAATGATTTTTTTGCGGCTTTTACATCTGTGAGGGATGTTCCCTTCGGGCAGATCTCAAACGTCTTTTTCAGTGTTCCTGTATAATTTCCACGGAATTTAACTGTTACAGTCGCTTTTCCGGTATTCTTATTGTTCTGATATGACACCTTATAAGAACCGCTTGAAATCACTTTTCCTTTATTATCTGTCACTTTTATGGCAGGCTTTTTCGCTTTTCCATCGTACACATAACGCTCTTTTGAAAGTTTTAACTTCTTAGGTGCATTAATTGTCTCCTGCTGCAGCACTGTTTTGCATACACTGCACACAGTCACATTTTTCCCATTACTGCCCGGCTTTGCCGGCGTCAGCTTCTTCTCCGGTGTGTGGGATTTCTTTGCGATCTTCTCTTTGTAGCTTTCCCCGCAGGTACAGGAATAAACTTTTTCGCCTTCTTTTTCACAGGTTGCCTCTACGGTCTTCTGCAGTACATAACTGTGTTTGTGTGCCGGCTTCTCTGTATCCGGTTCCGGTGTCTCTGTTCCCGGCTTTTCTGTATCCGGTTCCGGTGCCGGTGTCTCTGTTCCCGGCTCTTCTGTATCCGGCTCTTTCAGGGCTGGAATCACTATTTTTTCTCTGCTTAACTCCTCATGACATGTGGTGCAATACATTACTTTTTCATAGCTTCCTTCCACACCCACTTTTGCTTCCACACGATTTTCGATGACAGTGTCTCCCTTTTTATGCCCTAATGCTGAAACCATAATATTCTCACGGGAAAGTTCTTCCCCGCAGCCTTTATCCTTACAATAAACTACCTTATCGTAGCTTCCTTTTTGGGTACAGGTCGCAGCTATCTCGTTTTCTTTTACCGGCTCGCCCGCCACATGCTGATGCGATACATCTGGTTCATCTGTGAATATTATTTCCTTTTCTGCCAACACGGTATCTTTCAGTGCTTTTACATCTGCCACAGTATTCGGATCATCAAACGGATCCGAACATAATAATAAGGTGTATTTTCCTGTTTTCACTTCACCATATGCAATCAGATAATAGCGGTCTGACTCATTTTTATCCACATCCAGACGGATTGGGTTTTCCCAGTCCTTTTTTTGTTGAATGTCTTCATCATCACTATTCCAGTAATCAGAACGGATCAGTATCATATCATTATAAAATCCATAGCCATCATATTCATTTGCAACTTCATCAAACGTGTAATCTTCTCCATACTGATCCTTCCATATCACATCCAGATATGGTGCATCATCGGTTTTATCTGTAATGTCTGTCGGAATATTACCGGTGTAAACATTTTTCGGGCAGGATTTTATCTCGATACTATCAAGTTCACGTTCCTCCGGTACATAATTGCGATACGCTGTCCACATCCCATTTTTGCAGATCAGGCTGTAGTTGTTATTGATATCTTTATCTGATAACACAAAATTTCCTGCTGTTCCATTCTCTGCTATGATATAGGTATGCTCATTTAAAAGATTACCAGATATAGCATGACTTCCCACCTGGAACTGTGTAACACCGCTTACCTGTCCATTAATCTGAACGTATCCATTTTGATCAAGAACAAGCTTTCCCTTTGCCACACTGCCACCACTTGTGAAATTGCCCTTTACCTGAGCATCTATTATTTTTGTAAGATCCAGACAACCACCGTTTTTCAATGTAATATTGTTTAACTGCGCTGTTTCATCTTTCGGCTGCAGTCTTCCTCCTGCATCTAAAACAATATCTTTAATCCCTGTTGTAATGACACCTGACACAGCACAGTTGTTTACGGTCAATACTGTATTTGCATTTCCCCTGATCTCCACAAGACTGATCTCGTCATATCCATTTTGTTTACCTGAAAGCGTAAGTGTTGCAGATGTTGTGTCCTCTGCCGAAATAATATCCCGCACTTTTGCATCTGCGTCCAGATTTAACTCCACACTCCCCGTATAGGCAGTCCTCTCACCTGCTGACGCTTTATGTCCCATATAGATATTTTGGAACATTGTATCACTGTTTGCATTTACAACTGTGAGTGACGCTTTCGTCCCCACCGCTGTATTACTGTGATATCCTCCTGCATAGATGGTTGGAAGAAGTTCTTTTTCTGTGCCGCCAAAACCACCCAGGCTGGCGTCCCCTCCTCCCGGCAAATATGTTTTTACATTATCCAGTGTAAGGCTGTGCCCTGCAAGAAAAATCTCACGATGCGGCACAGAATTCATACTATTGGTAGAGATAAAACCAATCTGGATATCCCGGATCACAACACCGTCTCCCATGATCTGGATTGGTCCGCTGAACGTAATACTTCCTGTATTATTTCCAGTAATCACTGTCCCGTCCGGTATCTCAACAGGCATCATCTGTCCGCTCGCTTCTGCCTGACCTCTGACGGAAAAGCTTCCAGTTACAACAATATTCTTCTGCTTTTGTGCAAGTGCCGACAGAAACTCATTCTCATTCGACACTGTAACTGCTGTCTCAGCCGCCGCAGCCACATTCCACAGCAAATGATTTTGGGTTACTCCCTCTGCTCCCCCAGACGGTATGCCACAGATCAGCAGGCCCGCAGCCATAACTCCACAACAGAAACGTATCGTCCTTTTTTTCATATACTCATTTTCCCTTCTTTTGTACATAAAAAGACCCAGTATATATCCTTGTTTTGAATATCCCCTGATGTCCTTACAAAAAATATATCTGAGTCTCATTTCAATTCGCCAAAATATAGTTTATCATATCTTATTTTTATGATCGTGTCAATAAATTTTATATTTTTTTATGTATTTTTATCTGTGCAGGAAATAGGTATTATCCATGCCATATGTTCCAAGATACTCATATCCCGTATAACCATACATTTCTTTTAACTTATTCAGATTCTCATCCCGGTCTCCCGGATAATTGATATAAGATATCACAATTCCATCGTTATGATCTGCCCAATT
This sequence comes from Roseburia rectibacter, assembly GCF_014287515.2. Taxonomy (NCBI): domain Bacteria; kingdom Bacillati; phylum Bacillota; class Clostridia; order Lachnospirales; family Lachnospiraceae; genus Roseburia; species Roseburia rectibacter. The sequence continues at coordinate 1,246,510 of NZ_CP092473.1, read as the reverse complement.
TGAGATCTGTCCCTGTTCAATCTCATCTGCGGTAACAAATGTAATGCTTTTATAATTAGAATACTCTGCAAATTCCGGGTACAGCCAGTAACTTTCTCCCTCCAACACACAAATACAGTCATACTGATTGTGTGCATATGCCTCCGCAAGTAAATTCTGACTTTCTTGAAAAAGATACTGCCATCCGCAGGATGAAAAACTTCCCCAGGCGATCACCGCGATCATCATTGCCGTTACCACGATAAACGCTCCGTCTTTCAATACCTGTCTCCAAATCGCGCAGGTCAGACACATCACAGCCGTAAATGCGATCGCATAAATCGGCCACATATACCGGTCTGCATTTACAAAGGTTATTTTCGATACGATCATAAAATAGCAGACACACGGCGCAAAAATCAGAATATAACGGATCTTAACCTTATAATCTAACGGTAATGACAGCTTTGTCATTTTACTTTCTGTCAGAACATCCGTATATTTCTGTAACATACCAACACACGCCAATACAAACAAAGCAATCAAAATATATGCCAGTATATTTCCAAACAGCTGACTGTTCACGATCTGGAAAAACGCCTTCAGATTATCCCAGTAATTATCACTCTTTTTAAAATTGTCAATCGCCTCCGTTCCGCGATATCCAAAGAAAATATGTTTGATCATCGCCGGGAAAACCGCGATTGAAATACCACCTGCACATCCCATTGTCAGACAGAACCACGCTGTCTCTGCATACCGTTTCTTTTTTAGCAGATAAATCCCATAAACAACGGACAGAAAGAATGCATATACGATCACATAATAATGCGTAAGTGCACCTGCTATCGTTGTCAGACCTGTCAGTAGATAAAATTTTCTGGTCTGTTTTTCATCAACCTGTTTCAGAAACAGACAGGTCAGCAGAGTTACCCAGAACGTTGCCATGCAATACATTCTGAGGTAGGTTGCCGTCATAATAATTCCGCTGAGCGTCACAAATGAAAGTGATATGCTCCACAAAATAAACTTATCATCCGTAAACAGATTTATTATTTTTCTTACCATATATAGTGTCAGCAGAACAAAAATGATATTGATGCCGGCAGCAAACCATTTCGAAAATTTATTCGGGAAAACGGAACAAATCGTATGTATCAAAGCATAATATAAAGGCGGATGAACATCATTTGTCTGATTTCTCCATACATTCACATAATCAAAACGCTGTCCGTTCTGTACTTTCATATAATCATCATACACTGACGTTCCTGGCGTATATGTCTTATCATACTCAATTTCCATATCAATTCCATTTCCATTGTAGTTCGATAATCCATAGGTATAAATCTCATCAATGTAATAATTTACCTTCATAGACACAGCTAATATCATAAAAATCGCCAATACCAAATATAATATAGCTGACTTCGGTATTTTTTTTACTTTCTCTAACATCCGTATATGACCTCTCTTTACTGATTTAGAGAAAAACATTGACACTTTTTAGAGCATCATCTAAAATATGAATCGTCGTTATCATATTGAGTCTACTCTATTTAGGCTTTTCTCTAAATCATAAGGTCATTATATAGAGTAATCTCTAATTTGTCAATGCTGTTTTTAGTCTATTCTCTAAAAATACAAGGAGGTACTCTATGAATAGTGTGGATCGTGTCAAAGAACTATGTAAAGAATATAAAATTCCTGTCTCCCGTCTTGAAAAAGAACTGGGTTTTTCAAATGGATATATTAGTCAGTTGCGAAAAGGTTCTTTCCCAGCTTCCCGCTTAATGCAAATCGCGGATTACTTTCATGTCCCGGTCAACTATTTACTTTTCGGAAGTGAATGTATGGATACAAATGATGAAAATCACAATGATATTTCCCATGATCTGGAAATTTTAAAACAAAAACTGAATAGTCAGGAAAATACTCCTGTCTTTTATAAGAAAAAAGCTCTTTCCAAAGAAGATGCCATCTTTTTTGCCGGATTGATCGATCTTATGATCCAACGCCTGCAATCTTCTAACAATAACTAAAACGAGATTGCATATGATAACACATCTGCCATCATATGCAATCCCAATAAAAATAATGCTGTCTTTTATCTCCCACAGGCACGTCCCGGACATCCCGCACAGCCTCCGGCAGAATCAGCCACACTGACGCTGTTCTCATAGATCGTTGTCAATGCACAGACTGCCTGCGCAGAAATTCCCTGTTCTGTTCCGGTAAATCCCAGTCCTTCTTCTGTTGTTGCCTTCACATTTATCTGGTCTTCTGATATCTTAAGTGCTTCTGCAATATTTTTCTCCATCTGTTCAATATGCGGACGCATCTTCGGCTTCTGTGCAATGATCGTCGCATCAATATTTTCCACGATATAACCTTTTTCTGCAATCAGTTCTGCCACATGTTCAAGTAATTTAATACTTGAAATTCCTTCATATTTCGGATCAGTGTCCGGAAAATGTTTTCCAATATCACCAAGAGCTGCTGCACCAAGCAGAGCATCCATAATAGCATGAAGTAAAACATCTGCATCCGAGTGTCCCAAAAGCCCTAATGTATGCGGAATCTTTACCCCGCCAATAATCAGGTCTCTTCCCGCAACTAATTTGTGAACATCATATCCCATTCCTACACGCATTTTTTTCTATCCCTTTCATAAAATTTTTACTGTGGTGGATTACACTTCGAACATGGTGTAAATCCTCTTGCTTCTGTCTCTGATAATATCTCTTCAATATCACTTTTTCTTAAATACCGGCATCCCGATCTTATTATACAGAAAAAAATACCGATATACAACAAAAGACCTCAGAATGTCTGAGGTCTTGAAGTAGCGGAAGGGAGATTCGAACTCTCGACACTACGGGTATGAACCGTATGCTCTAGCCAACTGAGCTATTCCGCCATATTAAATTGTCATCAGAAGTTCTGATGTAATGGGACCTATAGGGCTCGAACCTATGACCCTCTGCTTGTAAGGCAGATGCTCTCCCAGCTGAGCTAAGATCCCGTCCGTGTCGGTCGCTTTCCGCAACCGACTTCTAAAGTATACTATTTCAAAATAAAAATGTCAACACTTTTTTTCATATTTTTTCAAAAAATTTCAAAAAAACATTCTTTAACAACAAAACAACCAGATTATGCCAGTAACCGTTCCACCAGTTTCACACATTCCGCTGCATCTTTGGAATATCCATCCGCTCCGATCTCATCTGAAAAGCTCTCTGTGATCGCCGCTCCTCCGATCACGATCTTCGCCGTGCATCCTTTCTCTTTTGCAAGTTCCACAACATCTTTCATCCGCATCATCGTGGTCGTCATCAGTGCAGAAAGGCCTATTACCTTTGCGCGCTCTTTCATTGCAGTATCCACGATCACATCTGCCGGAACATCCTTGCCAAGGTCGATCACATGATACCCGTAATTTTTCAGCATCAGAACCACCAGATTCTTGCCGATATCATGAATATCCCCCTCAACAGTTGCTACAACGATCGTTGCCATTGCCTCAGTATTGCTGCGCTCTAACATCGGCTCTAAATATTCGATTGCAAGTTTCATCGTATTGGCGGAAGAAATAAGCTGTGGCAGAAAATATTTCTTTTTATCAAATAGTTCTCCCACTTCATTGATCGCAGCGATCAGATGTTCATTGATAATTTCATCCGGTTTTGCACCGTCATCTAACATCTTTTTTACTTCATCTAACACATGCTCTTTATTTCCCTTTAAAACTGCCTGAAATACGCCGCTTCCTGCACTCTCCTTTTTGGTCTCACCACTCGCAGATGCATCTGTCGGAGTCTTTTGAACCATCACCCGTTCCATGCCGGCATATTTTTCTGATAAAAAGTTCATCCTTTCAATATAACGGATATCACTTTCCTTCTTATTTAAAAGCATATCAGATGCAAACGCAGCATTCATCAGAAGTTCCTGAGACGGATTTGCGATCGCCATCGTAAGTCCGTTTGCGATCGCCATCGTAAGAAATGCCGTATTGACATAAGTACGCTCAGGCAGTCCAAATGAAATATTGGAAAGTCCACACGCCGTTGGAAGTTCCAGTTCATTTTTGCAATAAGAAAAAGTCTCAAAACATTCTAATGCGGCATTTGGATTTGCCCCGATCGTGGCAACCAGTCCGTCCACAATGATATCTTCTTTTGCCATACCAATTCTGACTGCCTCATCCATGATCGTGCGGATAATTCCATGTTTCTCTGCAGAATCTTTCGGCAGCCCCTCATCTGAGAGAGGAAGCAGGATAAACATTGCACCATATTTCTTTGCAATTGGAAGGAGTTTTTCAAACTTTTCTTTTTCCAGTGATATTGAGTTGATAAGTGCACGTCCCGGATAAATACGAAGTGCAGCCTCAATAATATCTACGTGGCTGGAATCAATACAAAGCGGGCAGTCCACCGTTGAAGTTACCTCATATATGGTACGCAGCATCATTTCTTTCTCATCAATACCATTCATACCCATATTGATATCAAGGATCGACGCTCCGTTTTCTTCCTGCTCTAATGCCATCGTGCGGACAAGATTTAAAGAACCTTCTTTTAACTCAGCCTGCAGCTTTTTCTTTCCGGTCGGGTTAATGCGCTCTCCAATGACCATAAAACGTCCATCGAGTGTGATCTCCACTGATTTGCGTTCTGAAGTCAGCATTCTTCTCTTTGTCTGAAGCGGTGCTTTGACCGGAATATCCTTTACTGCCTGCTTTAAAGCACGGATATGTTCCGGTGTTGTTCCACAGCATCCTCCAATGATGGCTGCTCCCTCTTCGACTAACTTTTTCCCGACTTCGGCAAATTCTTCCGGTTCTACATTAAAAACGGTCTGACCATCGATCAACTCCGGCATGCCGGCATTCGGTTTCGCAAGAAGCGGTATCGTTGCGTACTCTGCCATTTTTGCGATCGGTTCTAACATAGCCTCCGGTCCGGTTGAACAGTTCATCCCGACCGCATCCGCACCAAGACTCTGCATCACAACAACCGCTGTAACCGGATCAGTTCCGTAGAGTGTTCTTCCGTCTTCATTGTAGGTCAGTGAAACCATAATCGGCAGATCACACACTTCCCGGATCGCAAGTACCGCCGCACGGCATTCCTGCAGGCTCATCATCGTCTCAACTACAAAAAGGTCAGCCCCTGCATCTGCGATGATCTTTGCCTGTTCTTTATAAACATTCACCAGGTCTTCAAACATCAGATCTCCTAACGGGTAAAGCTGTTCTCCTGTCATGGTAAGATCTCCGGCAACCAGCGCATCCGTACCTTTTGCAGCTTCTTTTGACAATGCGACCAGCTTACGGTTCATCTCCTCTAAATGATCTTCTAAACCGTATTCTTTTAACTTGATCCTGCTCGCGGTAAAAGTCGGAGCAAATAAAATATCTGTGCCTGCCTCCACATACTGTTTCTGCAGATTAACCAGTACTTCTGAATTTTCCAGAATCCACTGCTCCGGACATACTCCGACCGGCATTCCTGCTTTCTGTAAATTCGTTCCTGTCGCACCATCAAGCAGTACCGGACCATTTTTTACCAGCTCTCTAAACGCTTCTCTTGTCATCTCTGCCAGTTCCTTTCTTTTCCATGTCATTTGTATTTCTGTGATCTGCCGTCTATTCATCGAATCACTTCAGCAGTTCTCTGTTGTTTATACTTTTCTAAAGGATGGTACCACCCCCGGCAACATATTCTCCATCATACAATACAACTGCCTGACCCGGAGTTACCGCACGCACCGGCTCTAAAAATTCACAGTGTATCGTATCCTCCCCTGTTCTTGTTACCTTGCACATACTTCCACTGTGAGAATAACGTATTTTGGCTTTTAAAAGCATCTCATCTTTAATATCCGGAATTGACATAAAATTAATATGATCCGCATCCAGTTCATAGGTAAACACATCTTTATTCTCGCCAAGTACAACTTCATTTGTCTCCGGACGTATCTCTGTGACAAAAACCGGATGCCCAAATGCGATTCCGAGTCCTTTTCTCTGTCCGATCGTGTAATGTGTGATTCCTTTATGTTTTCCAACCACAGTTCCGTCTGTCAGGACAAAATTTCCCGGAGGCGGTACCTGACCTTTGCATTCCCTGTCAATAAAACCGGCATAGTCGTTGTCAGAGACAAAGCAGATTTCCTGGCTGTCTTTTTTATGTGCAACCATAAGACCGATATTCTCGGCGATCTTACGGATCTCATCTTTATGATAGGCACCAACCGGCATCAGTGTATGTGATAGCTGCTCCTGCGTCAGATTATAAAGTGCGTAGGTCTGATCTTTTGCTGCCGTTACAGAATTTTTGATCGCATATCTTCCATTAGAAAGCTGTTCAATTCTCGCATAATGTCCGGTTGCAATGTAATCTGCACCAATTGCAAGACTCCTGTTTAACAGTGCTTCCCATTTTACATAACGGTTGCAGGCAATACACGGATTCGGCGTTCTGCCCTTTAAATATTCCGCGGTAAAATAATCCATAACATTTTTCTTAAATTCCTGTTTAAAATTCATGACATAATACGGGATTCCCAGACGGTCTGCCACTCTTCTCGCATCATCTACCGCAGAAAGGCCACAGCATCCGCCACTCTCCTCCTGCACAAATTCATCCTCATCCTGCCAGATCTGCATGGTCACACCAATGACGTCATATCCCTGTTCTTTTAAAAGGTATGCTGCCACGGAGGAATCCACACCACCGGACATGCCGACTACTACTTTCTTTGCTGCCATTTTATTCTCCATTTCATCTATCTCAAATTTTACATATAATCCTTATTCCTGCACACTACCTATTATTTGACCATACATCGCACCATTGTGCAATATTTTTTTCCGGCACGCTTATTATTTTTTTGCAAAATTTATGAGAAACCCAATCTGAGTTTCTCATAAATAGCCGTTTCTGCACAGACCAGCTTTCTTTCCGTCCATGCCAAACCAATATAATCATTACCGTCTGCTTTTCACATTTTATAACAGTAATGTAATTTCATCATCCCATTCTGCGATCAGATCTTAGAATTATAAAGCTCACCTGTTCTGTAATTATAAGTATAAGAACCTGATTTCTGATAAGTATTCGCCTTTGCTGCCTCACTCTTTGCATAAGATTCTGCACGTGATGCCTGACGTTTTACTTCTGTTCCATAATAACTGTTATCTGCAAACATTGTCTTAACTTTGCCCATATCAGCTTTCTTAAACTTCTCTTCATCGATCGTAAGTTTATTATCTGCTCCAATGGAAATACCGATATCGGAAAGTGACCTGCGGTTTGCCTCTGTCACACTTACCATGCTTGCACCAGCTCTTAAAATACTTTTTGTATTCGAATCGCCGACTTCATCAAGCAGGCTGTTATAGCTGTCTGTAAAGTCTTTCACAGCTTTATAAATCGCATCCGTATCATATCCGGTTGTCTTATTTCCATCCTTATCTGTCTTTGTCACTTCTTTAAATAAGGATTTATCTCCCGTCTCCTGAAGTGCTGCAACGGATTTTTCCACATTCTTCGCATCACTCTCGATTGCTGCAAGTGTCTTAGTGTCATCTTTGGATGTTGATGTTGAAGAAGATGTTGTATCACCAGAGCCGCTGACCTGCCCGCCTTTTCCATAGTAGGCATCTAACAGTTTAAAATAGCTGCCGGATTTGATTGTTGCCCAGTCACTGTAATTAATTCCAAGTATATCACTTCCTGACATACTGCTGGAAAATAATGAATTCTTAGATGACGTGGTATTTAATCCGGAGAACAAAACTCCCATTGAATATGAATTATAACCGGAAATCGTTGCCATATATCTCACTCCTTTGAAATAATACAATAGATTACCAAAAACTTCCCCGTTGTTTCTTATATCGTCATTTTAGGCTGTTTTCTTTACATTTTCAAGTATTTTACACATTCAAAATAACCATTTCGTGCGTATGGGTAACCTCACCAATTTTTTTGTATTTTTTCCTGTTTTTTTGTTTTAAATTACTAAAAAAATTGTTAATTTATTATTCATACTTTGTTCATATATGATTGATATACTAAATACAGTAAAAAAATACTTAGACAACTTGTTATAATATACTTGATAAATTTTTTTCATAATAGCCCAGGCGCCGAAAGGTGTCTGGGCACTCCTCATTTATAGAGAAAATAACCAGAATGTACGCTATACAGACATTCTGGTTATTTAAAAATCGATGTACCAGACATCGAATCAGATATTCTCAATCTGCCAGTCGATCGGCGCGATCCCATTTGCTTTTAAGAAATCATTTGCCTGGCTGAAATGTCTGCATCCAAAGAATCCTCTGTATGCTGAAAGCGGACTCGGATGCGGTGCCTTTAAGATCAGATGCTTCGGATTCGTGAGCATCGGGATCTTGCTCTGTGCGGGTCTGCCCCACAGCATATATACGATTGGACGATCCTGGGCATTGACAGCCTGAATGATCGCATCGGTAAACTGCTCCCATCCTCTTCCCTGATGGGAATTAGCCTGATGCGCGCGAACCGTCAGCACCGTATTCAAAAGAAGCACTCCCTGATCCGCCCATTTTTTTAAATATCCGTTGTTCGGTATATAACAGCCTAAATCATCCTGCAGTTCTTTATAAATATTCTGCAATGATGGTGGAATCTCCTTCTGTGATGGCAGTACTGAAAAACTCAGACCATGTGCCTGATTCTCATTGTGATACGGATCCTGTCCTAAGATCAATACTTTTACTTCACTAAGCGGTGTAAAATGCATCGCATTGAAGATATCATCTGCCGGCGGATAAATGACCGCCCTGCTGTATTCTTCTTTTACAAATTGAAATAATTCCCTGTAATATGGCTTTTTAAACTCTCCCTGAATTGCCGGAAGCCAGTCATTTGTGATCATTGCCATGATAAATTCTCTTTTCTTTATTTTTATCTTCTTACAGAAACACCACGCTCTGCCAGATAATCTTTCAGATCGCGGATTTCAAGTTCTTTATAATGGAATAAAGACGCTGCAAGTGCTGCATCTGCTTTTCCTTCCGTCAATGCATCATAAAAATGTTCTTTCGTACCCGCTCCACCGGAAGCAATTACAGGAATGGATACATTTTCCGCAATGGTGCGCGTCAGTTCAAGATCATAACCTGCCTTTGTTCCATCACAATCCATGCTCGTCAGAAGAATTTCCCCCGCACCGAGTCTGTCTGCTTTCATTGCCCACTCTACTGCATCAATGCCAACATCGATACGTCCGCCATTTTTATAGATATTCCATCCCGAACCATCAGCTCTTTTTCTGGCATCGATCGCCGCAACCACACACTGACTGCCAAACTTATCTGCAGCCTCACTGATAAGTTCCGGGCGGTTGATCGCAGATGAATTGATGGATATCTTATCGGCTCCCTCGCGGAGCAAGGCTTTAAAATCATCCACAGTACGGATACCCCCGCCGACAGTAAATGGTATAAATACCTTTTCTGCCACCTTGCGCACCATATCCACAACTGTCTCCCTTGCATCTGAAGTTGCAGTAATATCGAGAAATACCAGTTCATCTGCGCCTGCTTTATCATAAGCTGCTGCTATCTCCACCGGATCTCCGGCATCTCTTAAATTCACGAAATTAACACCCTTTACCACACGTCCGTTATTCACATCCAGACACGGAATAATTCGCTTTGTAAACATTTTTATCCTCCCGTCTTAAATCCCGGCAAAATTTTCTAGTATCTTAAGTCCGACTGTACTGCTTTTTTCCGGGTGGAACTGACATGCAAAGATATTGTCCTGTTCCACAGAAGCGTGAATATGTGTGCCATATTCCGTAGTTGCCTTTACGATCATATCATCCTTTGCTTTCAGATAATAAGAATGAACAAAATAAACATACGGATGTTCCGGCAGCCCTGCAAATAATCTTCCATTATTCTGAAAATCCAGTGAATTCCATCCGATATGCGGTATTTTTAATCCTTCTGTATCCGGTATCCGTAAGATCTGTCCGTCTAACAAATGCAGTCCTTCCACTCCGCTACTTTCCTCACTGCCTTCAAATAAAAGCTGCAGTCCAAGACAGATTCCAAGAAATGGCTTTTTCTCTTCTGCCACTTCACGAATTACTTTGTCCAGCTCATATTTTTTTAACTGATCCATCGCCTCGCCGAAAGAACCAACCCCCGGTAATATTACCTTGTCTGCCTGACGGATCTCATGAAAATCCCTTGTTACCACGCAATCCTGATGTAAAAAATCAAGTGCTTTCTGTACGCTCTTTAAATTACCTGCATCATAGTCTATGATCGCTATCATTTATTTTCATCTCCCGCTGTTTCTTAAAATATCCAGCAACCATGCGGTTTCCAGCTATCAGCCAAATTACATTTCGTTGCTCTTTGGTACGTCTTGTTCCTTTTTATTACTCAAATTATTTAGTACGTATTTAGTATACTAAAAAATATACTAAATAGCTGCCATAGTATTTGCCAGCTCATTGATCTCGGTCAATTGCTGCGCTCCAGGCTTCGCATCTACGTAGTTGTTCATTGTTGTACTAATATTGCCATGCCCCAAAATATATTGAAGTGTCTTTGGCGTAAGCGTCTGCATATTAGTTGCAAAAGTATGTCTGCAAATATGAGGTTCAAACTTCCGAATTGGTGTATCTGGATTTACAATATTGAAACGCTTAATGCAATTCTGCAAATATTCCTCAACATGAGCCCTAACAATTGTTTTACGGCTTCTTGTTGCCAAGAACACAAACCTTTCGTATGCATTACCCCTCTCATCATAGCAAACCGGTTCGATATCACCTTTTAAATATCGATTTTTCAGTACATGTTCAAAACTATTGTACACACCATCTGTCATAGGAATGAATCTTATGCCATTTGATGTTTTAGGTTTTCGCACTACGTGTTTATGATTCAGACATAATAACTGTTTTTCAACACGTATCATCCTCTTATTCATGTCTATATCATCCAAAGTAAGCCCACATAATTCAGACACTCTCATGCCTGTCCAAAACAAAATATAAATCATATCATAGCAGTGTTTACTATGTGCGTCTGTTGAGCAAAACTCCAAAAACCTGTTCATATCTTGTATAGTCAGCGCTTCCATCTGTTTGCTATCGCTTCTGTCAGTCGTAATTCTTCTAAACGGATTCTTTACAATATAATCGTAGTCAATAGCATACTCAAATGTTCTTTTTATAAGGCTGATTTGTGATTGTATAGATGACCCTCTATATTTCTTTTTCATGTCAGATAACCAGTCTTCGCAATGCTCTGGTTTTATCTTACCTATCTCCATATGTCCAAGACGGTATTCTTTTAATGTATTTACAGTTACATTATAACCCATTTTGGTATTTGGACTTAATTCTTTCCTATTATAAAGGTTTTCTAAATATCGCCCCATGACCTCAAGTAAAGTAAGTTTTGCACCATCAATGTCAATATGATTTTCAAGCTGTGTGCTTAATTCTGCCTCCTTTTCACGCAAGCTCTTTCCGCTCCGTTTACCTTTTGGCAACTGATCTGTTATATCCAGTCTATATGAGCTAATTACTCGTTCTTTCCCTAAAGCATCTTTATAGTGATACTCATACCGTTTTGTTTTGGGATTGTAATACTCATTAGCACGTAACTTCTTTCGTGTAGGTTTATTTTTTTCTGATACTGTTTTATTTGCCATATTCTCAGCCCTCCATAAAAAAGGTGCCTCGAACGAATACTCTTAGATGATATCACATTCGAAGCACGATGTCGATAATTTATATCTGCTCAACTTTGCTTATAAATTTTTCAAATGGTTCTCGTTTAATCCGTATAACGCGTCCAATCATCAAATGATATTTACATTCGTAATCATCCCGAACCAGTTCTCTTAATCGATGCTGTCCTATACCAAATAAATCAGAAGTTTCTTTAATAGATAGCAAATATTTTTCTTGCACAACGATCACCTCCATTCTGAGGTAATCATAAATGTTTCAATTGTAACCTACATACGGAAAAAATAAGAGGGAATGCTATTTTCGCTGTTGATGGTAAGCCATCTCTAATTATTTAGAGACAACCTACCATCATAATATTATTTTGAATCTGTTTTAGTATCAAGTAATTTCTGTGTAATATCTAATCCGGCAATCAAAAACTTCGGCACTTTCACATTCATTTCAACCAGGTTCTCTAAAATGCTGCGGATTTCATTGATCAAATATGTTGCAAGTGTGAACCATCCGAACCACAGAACAAAATTAAGCTGTATACCTATAATCTCACCCATTGTCACAAAACAATCTGATATAAAAAAAGCAAGTCCGATCACAAGCCAATACCACACCTTTTTGCAAATCCCTTTTGCCCCGATGGCACTTGAGACATTTTTGTTATAAAGTTTCGCCTTACAGTACCCGGTTATATAGTCAACCACATTCAGAATTAAGAAGCCAGCAAATAAAAACCAGTACTTTCCAAAAATTGTCACTCCAATCGTTGCAATTAGTCCATAGATCATGTTAATTTTGTCAAATTTCATAAATGTATCCTCTCTTCCTGCCCGCAGGCGGTTATTCAAAAGAGCCGGCTACATAACACATAGTCATGCAATCGGCTCTTAGGCTCTTGATTTTTTTAATTCTGTAATATCTTGCTGTATCGATTTAATCTGATCTCTCATCTCTGCATTTTCTTTTTCTAATATTTCCACACGGTTCCAAAGCTTCTGCACCATATGGATTGTTAGAAAGATAAACTCCTGATACCGCAATGCGTAATCATAAATGATATTTCCATCTTCGTCTTTACATGGAATTTTTGAAGATTCTACGGGAGTTCCATCTTCCTCATTATATGCTGTGTATTCGTATCTGATATCCTTACAGAATCCTGCAAACTCCTCTGCGACTATTCCAAGTTCCTGCATGGCATCTTCGACATCCTGCGAGATAGCACCTATATGCACGCGATCACCATTATTAAAGACAAATGATTTTGGTTGCAACTTCAAGAATAGTTTTTCATATACCTCTGTCAAATCTTTTATATCATGCTTCTTTGTCCGATCAGAGGTATTAATAGCGCCTGTTTTCGAAAAAACAGTTGTCCATAATTTATTTTTTGTTCCGCATGACATCTGGTTCGATACATTCGGACAAATGAATGCTCCAGATATATCTAATTGATACCCCGCTCCATGAAGAAACGTCGGAGTTGTATTATTCCCGACATGGCAGTTATTGTTCTTATTTAATCCCAGAATGTCAAGAATTGTTCCGTTTGTATGTGTTCCATGGATATATTTTCCAGATTCAATATCTAAACTTCCCGTTAATGTTCCGCCTGACAACGGAAGATATCCTTTTAATGCGTTGGCAACTGCTGTTATTCTGTTATCAAGCGTCGCATCTCCATTTGCAATGTTTTTTGATAATTTTGTCGTCACATTTTCGTCTCCGCTGATAAGATTCTGCATAATACCAGAATATATAGAATTAACTTCACTTTCTGTATAATATCGTTCATCATGCGTATGGCTGGATGGTGCGTATGTACTCGGTTTACCTGTCACGTCAGACCATGGGATTTTTCCGGTAAATGCAACTTCTTTCAGATCAGAAAACCACTTTACAATCTTTCCGAACAGTGTCGCATGGGATTCGCCGCTTTTGAGATTTTCTCTTGCGGTTGATGCTGTAAATGATACGATATTGCTCGCTGTATCCCCACCAATGGTTATTGCATTAGAAAGATTGTCCAATTTTTCCTTATCTTTCGGACTCATTAAGCCGGCTGCTGATTGTGTTGCATTGTTTGCGATAAGCGTTCCATCTTTTGTTAACTGGCAGATTTTTTTGACGGTACCATCATTATTAAAACAAATAAACCTCAAATCACCTTTGAATGCATCCAGTTCCCATCTTAAACCGATATCGTCTGGTGATATAATCTGAATGTTTCCACCCTCGCTGCTGGTATAAAGTTTAACTTTCTCGCCAACTTGTAATTGACCTGTTAACTTTCCTCCACTAATAGGAAGCGCACCGATATTTTCCGATGTCAAATTCACCTTCCCTGTGCGGTATTCCGTTTCAACATTTCCTTTAATACCGGTAACTGTATCGTCTGGTATAGAGCTCGATGGGACAGCCCAAGTTCCATCTTCCCTAAGGTATTTAGTTGTGCCAGCAGTAGTCGGTGGTGACGGAACAAGACCAACTTTTGCTTCGGTTCCAGATTTTACAAAAGTATCATATACTGTATCTGTAAACTTTGCATCCTCCGGAACATCTGTATCAACCGTGTGATTATTTACGGTATCGGCATTTCCGCCATTTGCTGTCATTGATGTTGGTTTTTCTGTCAAATCTGCATAACTTCCAGTAAAAGCAACAGTTTTTAAATCACTGAGGAATTTTTTAATTTTTCCTAATGAAACAGCAAGTTTTTCCCCAGTTGTAAGATTCGTTCTGATCGTTGCAGATTGAATATCGCTAGTTACATTACTTGCATCTCCAGTTTTATCAAGTTTTGCATCATCCAGTTTAGAAAATCTATCGTCCGTATATTCGGTCGATTCGCCCAAACTAACTTTTTTTATATCGTTTGCAAGATTTTTCGCCGCTATAGTTTTTGTTCCTCGTTCACCATCAATCAAAAATATGTCTTCGTCTTTAAGCGTTTCTACTTGATCGTATTCTATTAGTTTAGCCATTTACATTCACTCCTTTGCGTTCTCGCATAGCATTGAATCCAATAACAAGACTTGTTCGATACTAATATTCTTCGGAAGATCTTCTTCTGTAATAGTATTAATATCCAGAACAACATCAACAGAATTTATCGCATAAAGTTCATCCATAAATTTGTTATATCGGGGATTCGTATGGTCAATATACGGTTCATCACCAATTTTATACTCTTCGATTAATTTCTGTCGCGCTGAAATATATTCGGACAACTCTGTTTCAATCTTTTTAAGATTACGGCATATAGCCAAAGCACCTCTTCTTGAAAATTCCAGTTTTACAATATTATTCGATAGAAAACCGACATACATATCATAAAGTTTTCCAGTTTTAATCTCTAATTTTTTCATATGAACCTACAGTCCTTTCTATAAAGCAATTTTCATTTTCATTGCATCCATTTCATTTTCTATTTTTTCTATTTTGATAAATAGCTTCTGCACCATATGGATTGTTAAAAAGATAAAGTCCTGATACCGCAGGGCATAATCATATACCGGATTACCGTCGGCATCTGTTATAATGTATCTGCTCTCTTCTACAGGTGTTCCGTCGTCATTATATTCCCGATAATCATACTGAATATCCTTACAGAATCCTGCAAAATCCTCCGCCGACATTCCAAGCTCATGCATAGCATCTTCAACATCCTGTGAGATAGCACCAATATGTACACGGTCGCCGTCGTTAAATATAAATGACTTTGGTTGCAACTTAAGAAACAGCTTTTCATATACCTCTGTCAAATCTTTTATATCATGCTTCTTTGTCCGATCAGAGGTATTAATTGTTCCAGTCTTTGCGTAAACAGTTTTCCATAGCTTGCTTGCACCTCCTAATGTGACATCATTTGTAACATTTGGGCAAAAAGCTTCATCTGTGAAATTGTATTGTTTACCTCTTGCATGGATATACACTGGTGATATATTGTCTCCATTATAGTCACCCATATGAACATTGTCTTTACTGTTCATACCAATCAATCTGGTTAATGTGCCTGCTGTATTATATGTACGAAGCCATAAAGCATTTGATAAATTCAATGGGCATCCAACATCGCCATCAACTGAAAGTAATGTCTTGTTTTGCACACACGTTCCACTTTGATATTTGCCAGTATATATACCATCATAAGATATAATAATGCCTTTGGCGGACGGCAAGTTGACAGCTGTCTCATCAATCATGTACACTGATAACAATCCAGCTTGAGCACCCAAACCAAAAGCTCTATTGCCTGCACTACTTGCCGTTGTCAAATCTATTACAGCCTCAGACGTGCCAGGCATACTGCCGCTGTTATGACCTATAATTTTTCCATTTCTTATCTGCACATATTTTCCGCCATTATCCCCAATTGAACTTATTCCATCTGTGCCTATATAAACACCTTTTTTATTACTCCCAAGGTTATCAGGTCCAGAATATAAAGAATTTGTTCCGATTGTGAAACCGCCAATATTTCCTGTTGGCGCTGATAATTGTCCAGCAAAATAAGTGTTCCCGGATACATCGATTGCAAATTGTCTACTGATTATCTGACCAGTTGCCATGCTCATCTTTACACCTGCTGTACTATAAATACCGCTTGTGTAGACGTAATTACTACTCTTAATGCTTCCGGCTGCTGTAATATCCGTGGCAAACAGATCGTCTACTACAATATTTTTAGAAGTCAGTCTATTTGCTTCTATCAATCCTGTAGCAACTAAGTTTTGCACATTAATTTCAGTTGCTGTAATACTTTTTGCTATAATGCGATCAGCTGCAATTGTCCTTGGTGTAATCACTTCACCATTAATTGTATCAACGTTCTCTGCCTGAAGTGCGCCACTTATGTTATTCAACTGATAAATTACGCTCTGTTCGCTTCCTCGAAAAACAAGCCTGTCTACTGATAGAGTTCCAGCTACAATATCGTCAGCATAGATATTCACTCCGGTTAAAACGTTTGTTGCTATCACCTCTGAACCAACAACACGATTTGCTATTATTCCCTGTGATACTAAAAGCGATTCCATAAATCCTTGTTTAATATTAGCAACATTTATGTTTGCAAAATCAATTTCTGCATAATGAGCTTCGAGATAATCTGTTGTAATTCTATTTGCTTCAAGAAAATCAACTTTATCTGATACTTGTTTCACGTCATCACCCGTTGCAGATGGCGACGATAAATTTCCAGTAACTAATACTGAATGATTTCGTATTTCACAAACTACTCTATCTCCAGTTTGTCCATTAACAACAGTATATGTAGGGATATATTCCTCTGACCCATCGATCTTAACGTAAAAATCATTCTTATCGTTTTTTAAATCGCCATATATAGTTGATGTTTTAGAAGTCTCTTTTGAAGGTTGATTTACAACTTTCGCAAATGATTTTAACAAATGTGTTGACAATTCCATGTTACAAACCGCCTTCCCATAAATTATTAACAAATACTGCTGTTTCTTCTACTGTGCATCCGATTCCGCAATTAATAGACTGACTGATAACTTTGGCTTTTATGTTTTTTAAACCTGCTCTTTCATAGTTCAATAACACACAATCGCCAACTCTTACTGGACAGTAACCATGCGTATAAGTTACTTTGTATTCTAATTTTGATAAAGTTGCGAGCAAATTTCTTGCATACTCTTTCACATATTCCTCATTTGGTATACCGCTCAACGACGGATTTACAACACGATGAATAATTTCTCTGCCTCTTTTACTAATTGATACCGGACTATTATCATCTGTATTTTTAACAATTGCACTTATTGGTTTTTTGACACCTTCCGAATACACAACCTCAACCACGTTTGGAATGTCATACATATCTCTTTCAACTGTAACATCTGGTAATAAGATGGATCTTTCATCATCATTAAATGTCATTACTGGTTGCATTTTCTCTGTAGCAATTACAGGAGAAAAAAGAATGTGTCCTAAAGCATCTACATCATATGTGTAATGATCTGTAGCTATTAAATCCCTCAGATACGTAAGCCACGTATCGTCTGTGCCAGCTGTAAAATTAGAACTTAGGGTACTTGCTGTTTCTACGGTGATAACAGGTGCCCTTGTATTTTTCGCTGTCAATTCACTTGCCAATGTCATATAATTTGTACCTTTTTTTATTGTATATCCGATTGACGGTGATTTTTCTTTTAACTCCATCAACGGCGTATAACCATTCATTTTTATTGTTTGACACTTTCCATCATAATCATTGGATGGCATTTGATACAAAAACGTACCAATTGGAATCGTTTCTTTTACTCCATTTTGAATTGCTACCATATATGTTCGTATGTAGCATTCTTCAAGTATCTCAGAAGTTGTTATAGATGCAGAACCGAGTGTACTACTTGTTGAATCCCAATTAATAGAACAGTCAGAAATCTGATTTAATTCCTGACCGTCCATCCATGTTACAGGGTCAACTTTATAAAATCTGTAAGATTGTGACATAGTCTGAGTCCAATCCAGCATTTTAAGCACCCCCTTCAACTCTTGTTATACTAAATGAAATCGGTATTACCAAGTCAGCGTGTGTTTGGCTATATGAAACCTTTATTTGTGCCCAATATCCCGTGCCAGATGGTTCCCTTACATAACAATTTCCAAAATAATTAGCAAGCCTTCGTATTGCATATAATGTTTCGATATCATCTTTTGGTATATCTACTGACCATGTTGCCGTATGTTCCTGTTGCGTTCCATAATAACTAACCGGTCTTTTTCGACCAATGTATTTTTGCAAATTAACATCATTTGAAAAATCGTCAGATATATCAATGTTATATGGTAACCGTACCAATGAGCCACTCCAACTTGGTTCTGCTAAAATCAAATCTTCAGTTCCGACATAGTTTTGCCACTGTTCAGACCACTGAATAATAATTGCTTTCTCTTGTACTGGATATACTGGCACATCATAGAAATCAAAACTTCCGTTTCCAGTTAAATTTGCAACCACTCTGTATCGTGCATAATCTAATGCTGGATGCGGATCAATAAAAGTGTTATGCTCACGGTTTATAGCATTTTTTACTATTGCAGTAAATGATCCATCAAATTCTCTTCTATATATAGAAACTAATGCATCATCCAACAATTTCCCACCATTTGCATACACTACTTCACCGTTTTCATCAATTATAGAATCCAACCCATTATCCTGAATCTTATCATACACAGCTACTTCAATTGATGTTGTATAATTTTTAGTGTTATAACTGATGACCGCTTCTATATCAATCGCTGTTTCCAACATTGATACTTTAAAATATTGCTCATGTGACGCTGACAATCCAGTATTCATTCCAACTACAGTTTTTACAACGTATACTTCCCCATTTTCCAAATATGTCAATGCTGGATTAATGTTTAAAGTTGTTGATTGTTCAGATGCGTTGAATGACTCAGACCAAATAATATCGTTTTTCATCACAGTTTTAACCTGACCTGTTTCATCAACAGTTTCATATGTATTTCCAGCAGTTATTTCGTGATACCAGCTAATTGGTTTCTGTGTAGTTGGACCCGATTCATATACTAATGTCAACGGATATGTCAAAAGGTTTTTATTTTCATCTAAACCATTTATTGTGGCAGTCAACGTTGGCACTTGGTACAATTGAATTGTTCTTGTTGTGGACCAAGGACTCCAAGCCTCATTTCCGTTTGTTTTTGTTTGAAGGATTCCCATGGTTCGTATTTTAAACTGTATTTTTGTATCTGATGAAAATGTCATTCTGAGATTACTCAAAGGAAATGAGCATATTTGCCCCTGTTTCTTCTTTTCTGTATCGTATAATGCACCGACATAAACACCATTGATACTAATGTACAGCTCCGCTTTTGTTTCATTTGAACTGTCGCCGGAATTATGAGTCCAATATAAAACAGGCGAATGTGTAACATCTGCTGTATAAGCATCTGCCCAAGTTGTTGGTGCATCTGGTACCTCTCCAACAATTACAGATACAATCTCAGACCAACTGGAATAACCAGCGTCATTCTTTGCCCTAACCCTGAAGAAATACTTTGTTCCCGTTTCAAGACCAGAGACCTCGGCATGACTATAATCAGATTCTTCATTAACTGTAAGTGATGTAACATTTCCAGAACTATCGAAGTACCTTTGATATTCTGTATACTGCACTTCAAAACTTGTTGCGCCCTTAGAATGTGTCCAGTCAAGCCTTACTTCTGTTGATGTTTTGGCATAATAAGATATCCAGCTCGGTGTGTTCGGACATGGAGACACATTCGATGAATACTCAGACCACTCTCCAGTCTCAAAAGAACCCATATGATCATTTTTTTGATTGCTTCCACATGCCTTTGCTTTGTATTCTGCACCAGCATCTACTGCAATCGTCATACTCACATGATTTTTAACTACATCTGCTGAATATTCGCCATATCGTTTTGTATCATTTTTTACAACATAGAAATACACTGACTTCGTATTCTCATCGTATGTATCTAATTCCATTGTAAGAAGATTTCCACTTACACTCAAAGTTGGTGTACTTGGTGTTGCTGGTGTTTTGTCTGCGACGACTTTATATTCTTTCCATGCTGTATATTCAGATGTATACCATGCTGTATCTACATTATTATTCTTGTATGTATTCGACTCCGGTTTAATCCTGAATCGTATTTTCTTTGCATTAGAGGGAATTGAATATGTAAGATTACGAACATTATTTGCAACTGTCGAGCCATTTTCTCCCCAAAACCACACGCCATCACCTGTTGTATACTGAATCTGGTATTTAAAGTCTTTAGTGGTTTTATTTTTACTCCAGTCCTTATGAGTACTTGGTATATATCCATTCCATACCCATGTAAAATATAAAACATTAGTGGTACCCGATTGGATACCACATGTCACGTTCTTACATTTTTTATTTGCCATGTTTTATATTCTCCCTTCCACTATTGTAGCCCTAACAAGAGTCTTGATTGCTTCTGCAACTACGCTTCCATCATCATACGTAATACCATTCAGATTATAAGTATCTCCTCTGAATCTGCTTAATGATGCATCGAGCTTATCAATCGCAGATACAACATCGCCCATATCTTCATTTTGAAATTTCGCCTTACGTGTTACTTCTATCTGACTTCCTAATGACATAGCCTGTTCATAACTGAATAAGGCATTCAAATCTGAAACACTTTTTGTCACATCCGATAAATCTACAACAGGTCGAATTGTTGGTTCAGCATCTATTCCACTGTTTAATACATCTACAATTTTTCCAATTGCATTCTGCGAACCGTTAACAGCAGCTTTAGCAACATTTTGTCCTGCATATTCTGCTTTATCCGTATAATCAGCAAGTGCATTTATAAAACCTTTACCTGCAAAATCGCCAATTCCATAAAATACTTTTGATGGTGAGTTAATATCCAACTCTCTCCTTGCTGACACAACTGCTGCCGAAGCCATAAGTCTAGCTTGAGCAGCCACCTTGTATGTATTGGCGCTGATTCCGTTGACAAATCCATCAACTAAGTATGCTCCAGCAAGACTGAAACTAGCATAGAATGTTCTGATTGTATCCACCGCTGACTGTGCGACCATTCTAAATTCGGCATTCGAATCCGGATGCTTTACTTCCACCCCAATTATGAAATCGGTAATCATTTGACTTCCTGTATTAATAATCTGATCTTTTGCATCACTAAAAGCTGTTACAAAACTGGTTAATCCATTTTTAGCGATTTTTGATAATGACTTTCCAAATGTAGTCAGACCCTTGCATCCATCAGCTGAAATATCATTGGACAGGATAATCAATGACCTTATTGCCTTATTGATCTCCAGGATCTTATCAGTATTAATTTCGGATATGGAAATAGAATAGCTTGCTAAACATGATCCAAACCATGACAAATCATCTCCAAATGTGGCAAAATCTGCTATTTTACTAAAGAAACCTTCTGTCTCCGGTAAGCTATTGGCTAAGTCAGATAACGCTTTTCCTGTAACGACAGCTTTGTTGATATTTTCAGGATTTACACCTTCTACGGAATTTGAGAAGTTCGTTAAAGATGTTCCAAATGATTCAAGTTGTGTACCAAAAACATCAGTTGTATTGTCGCCTATAACTTTAGCTATAGCGCCTCCAGTATTTGGTATTGCATTTGCCATATTTGCAACCGCTTTTCCTGCAACAACAGCTTTATTCACATTTTCAGGATTTACACCTTCTACGGAATTTGAGAAGTTCGTTAAAGATGTTCCAAATGCTTCAAGTTGTATACCAAAAACATCAGTTGTATTGTCGCCTATAACTTTAGCTATAGCACCTCCAGTATTTGGTATTGCGTTCGCCATGTCTGCTAATGCTTTTCCGGCTTCTGCGGCTTTATTCACATTTTCAGGCTTTACACCTTCTACGGAATTTGAGAAGTTCGTTAAAGATGTTCCAAATGCTTCAAGTTGTATACCAAAAACATCAGTTGTATTGTCGCCTATAACTTTAGCTATAGCACCTCCAGTATTTGGTATTGCGTTCGCCATGTCTGCTAATGCTTTTCCGGCTTCTGCGGCTTTATTCACATTTTCAGGCTTTACACCTTCTACGGAATTTGAGAAGTTCGTTAAAGATGTTCCAAATGATTCAAGTTGTATACCAAACATATCCATGGAATTTGTTCCAAACCCAAGGAATGATGTAATACCAGATAACAATTCGTTTGCTGTCAGAATCAAGATAGTATCTGCAAGTGCTTTTACACCGGTCATGGCTGACGTGTCTGCATTGGATAATCCATCAAAGAACGGTTGAGCTTTTTCCATGAACCCAGCAAGATTCTCCCCTATCTCTGGTAATCCTGATGTAGCACCTACAGCAAACCCATTAACAATGTTACCAAAGAAAGATCCCAGTCCATAGCCGATTTTCTCCAGGATATCTATTCCTTTATTAAGAAATTTCTCCATTCCAGGGAAATACTCATCTAAGGCACCTATAGCTATCATCAAACTGCCAACTGCTGCGATCAATGCTACAAGTGCTTCAATGCCTACAAATGCTCCGGTCCCTGTAACACCAACTTTACTTAAAATCAGACAAGCAGCTGATAATGCTAATAACATAATTGATAATGAAGCTGCAATCTCTAATGTCGGACCGACATTCATTTTTGCAAGCACTCCGATAATCACTGCTAACCCAGCAGTAACTAATGTCATTACTCCCAACGTAACATATGCTTTAGGCGACACTGTACCGCATTTGCTTATGATGATCATAGCTGATGATAAAGACAGCAATAAAAGAGACAACCCAACAGCTGAACCAAGTACTGAATCGACCGGTAACTGCGCTAATAATGCAATCATACCGCCTAATATGGTAATTGCCCCGGTAATGATCAATAATGTACTTGTCGCTTTTTTCACAAAATGAGTAGAAGCAATAACTACAACAAACATTCCCATAACAACCGATATTGCAACTGTAGCAGCCACCAGATTTTCAGGTTTTATAAACGATAAACCTGCAAGAGCTACTGCTAATATACCGATTGTAATAGCGATCATCATTATTGTACTTTTACAATCTTTCGCCAACACTGTCACTGCTATTAAGCCAGCAAAAAGCGTCTCCAAAATTGCAATCGCTCCAAGAGCCTGTTTCATTCCCTCTGGTTTAACATGACTCAAAACAACAATTACACCAGTCAGAATAAGTAATGCTCCAGACATCATTAAAAGCATTGCTCCTGCCTGCGCTGCATTTTTCCCTGCAAATTTACTTGCAAGTATAACCGCAGAAAATACTAACATTATCTGTGATACTGCGTTCAATGATTTCTTAATATCCCCAGCATTCATATTCGCAAGCATTTTCATCGAACCAACAACTAATATCAGTGCTGCTGACATTGCAAGGATTCCAACTCCTGCCTGTGCGGCATTTTTACCAGCAAATTTACTTGCGACCATAACCCCTGCAAAGATTCCGAATATTACTGCTATTGTTTTGAGATTATCTTCTACTTTTGCAAAATCAAGATTTGCAATATCATCAAACACACCTATGAATAACTTTAAGGCTATAACAATCGCCAATATTGACACCGCAGAACCAAACTTAATATTTTTGCAGGCGATACTTAATATTGCCAATCCGGCTAACGCCCCGATCATAATCTTTATCGTTTGATTGATATTATCCATTTTCAGATCGTTTAAATCATTTAACACACCTACCATGATTTTCAACGATACTGCGATACCAATAAGAGTTAACGAACCTTTGGATAACTGAGGAGCAAATCTTCCCAGTAAACCTGCGGTTATTGCTAATCCACCAGCCAGTGCCGCAATTATTCCCAAATCCTTTAAAATGTGGTCGGATTTAATTTCGTCTACCCCTTTCAGGACTTCCACAAGAATCATTAATGACGCAGCCATCATTAACATACTTGTAGCTCCACTATTAGTTCCTGTTCCAACTCCAAGCTTATTATCAATAAGTGCCATAGCTGCCGTAAGAACTGCTAATGTTCCAGCAAGAACCAGAATCGCTTTTGCTGCTGTCAATAAATTTTCCGGATCTGCCTGTGATAATAAAAATAGAGAGCCTGCAAGTATTGCAATAGAAATTGCGATATTTCTGATAGCCTGTGTCTTTTTAATAAGAATATCAGCCTTGATAGACTCTGAAAGGGTATCAAAAACTCCACTGATACTTTTAAAAACACTGCTAACACTGTCAAACATACCCGCAAAAGACTCAAACGGTTTGGATATATTTTCAAGAGCAGTTCCAATCTGCTTCGTAACCTTTATGAGTCCGACACCCATGACAATTGTAAAAATTCCACCAATGTGATCTGAAATATACTGTTTGATCGAATCTACAACACCAAAAATCTTTGCTTTAAAGCTATCAGCTGTTCCAGCAATTTCATCAAGCTGGCTTTTTACATCTGCCTTAAATTCATCGAAAGCTGTTTTTAAATTTCCTAATACGCCATCAAAATTGAAAAAATATCCAAGTACATTTTGTCGGAAATCTTTAAAAATATCATCAATGTTGTCTAATGATATATGATCTAAAGATTTTACACGCGCTATGAACTCGTCTATTACAACTAATCCATTTTTAAAGTACGTGTTTACATCCGAAAATGTCTCTGAAAAAGCATTTTGAAATCTTTCAATATTTCTTTGAACAATCGGGATTTCCAGAAATTTGTTGATCCATTTTTGCAGTTCGGTGTAACCAGTTTGCAGGGCGCTTGTAGCTTTATTGATTCCGCGTTCAGCGATTGAAAAATCCATTTTAGAAAGTACGTTTTTTACTTCCTCCAGATTTTCTTTCACAACAGGTAATTCTGTAAACTGTTGAACCCATTTCTGAATTTCAGTGCATCCTTTCTTAAAAGCCGTTCCACATTCTTTAATTGCGTTATTAACCAGCTTATTATCCAAAAGAAAATCATGAAATTCTGTAAGTAAATCACCAATCGTAGCTGTAACATCTAAAATGTCCAAATCGAATGCATTCAATACGATTGATGCTCCTTTGAATGCCAGTTTAAATCCGCCACCGACTATTGTTGTGCCTATATCCAGAATCGCAAATAATCCCTTAAAAGTCCTGGTCAGTTTATCTGCTGTATCATCGCTCACTTTGAGTTTTTCTGTAAAGGAATTAACTGCTTTGAGAAGATTGTATAGTCGTTGTGATTTTTTCTCGATAATGTCATCATCAGACATACCTTTATAAAACACATCGTTCCATGCTTTTTTCATCGCTGACAAAGATGAGACAACACTGTCAATCACATTCGAAACTGATCCCCATACTAACTCTGCTCCGGTTGGACGATCAATGTTATCGATCAGATCGTTGATAGATGACCCAGCCTTATTTGCTTCTTTTTGCAAATCACGAAGTGCAGTTATCTGTTCTTCTGTATATCCTGCATTTTTCAACTGCTCATCTGACAGATTTGCTAATCCGTCTGCATTTTTCAACTGTTCATTGGTCAATGATGACATATGCCGGACACTGCTTCCAAGTTTTTCATTTACAAGATTTTGTACAGTTGCATAATCATATCCGGCTTCAGTTAATGCTTTTATTCTTGCTTCGCCTGTACCGAATTTTCCATTTATAACAGCATCTACCACTTCTCCATACTTTTCCATTTGAGATGCCATGGATGCAGTAGATTTAGTAGCATCTGTCAGATTCCCAACAAGGCTTTTTATTGCACCTTTTAGAATATCTCTTTTCAACAAACCGTGACTAAATGCAGTGCTTAAAGCCTTTTCAAACGAACCGGTCTGCTCAATCATCATATCTAAATCTACGTTATGATTTTTAGCCAGTTCTTTCACTTTATTTTGAAATACTTCAGTCTCTATTCCAGCCTTACTCAATTTCTCTGATAAAGTATCAAAACCAGATCCAAATGATCTGCTTAAAATAGAGTTACGTTTATCAGATGAATTATTAATCAATTCACTGAATCTGTCAGATAAACCAGTTAATCTCTCTTTTGCTTCTTCAAAGTCGCCAACGATTGTTTCCCAGCTCTGCGTCCATCCGGACTGTGCTGCCTCTTTTAATGTATCAAACAGCTGTGTAAACGTCTTGACCTTTGTTGCTGCATCATTTGCAGTTTTTCCCATTTCGAGAATTGACTTAATCTGTTCATCTGCATATCCCATTGTACGCAATTGATCTTCATTCAAATCGCCTGTAAATTTTGATAATGTTTCGGTCAGGACATCCGATGTAAGCCATCCTTTTTGTAAAGTTTCACGAAATGAACCTTCATCCTTGATCATCTGATCAATAGCTACACCATGAACACGTGCAGTCTCTTTAAGCGCATCCTGAAATACCTGACCACCCATTCCAGCGTTTACTACTGAGTTCCAATCCATCAGTTTTACCGTACCCGCTGCCAATGCCTGTGAAAGCTGGTACATTGCAGTGCTTGCCTGTTGAGATGTTGAACCGGATACTGCCGCCAAGTTTGCGATACCCTTAATAGCAGCCACTGATGTATCAAGATCAACACCTGCTGCTGTGAAAGTACCGATATTTCTGGTCATTTCCGTGAAATTATAAATTGTCATATCTGCATAATGGTTTAATTCATCCAATGCAGAATTGACCTGATCCAGTGTTGTTCCTTTACTTGATGTGTTTGCAAGTATTGTCTGAACAGCATTGATCTGTGTTTCATATTCTTCGAAACCAGATTTTATTGGATCTATTGTAAAAGCGGAAACCATTCTTTCTCCCGCCTGTATAGCCGAATTTGTAATGTTCTGAAGTGCAGTAATCGCCATAACTTCAAGTCCTGAAAAATGAATTTTTACAGACTCAATAGCGTTTGACATAGGTGTCAGATTACACTTCTGTGCTTCGGAATTAATATTTTCCAAGCCTTTTGCAGCCCCTTCAAGATTGAGGCTTTTCTTTAATTTTTCGATTGTAGACATGCTGGTTTTAACATTCTGTTCAAACTTCTGATTGTCAAACCGCATTTCAACAACGCGTTCGTCGATTGTTGTACTCAAAGCTCAGTAACCTCCTTCCACGCATGGCTTGCAATTTGGTCAAAAATAGGCTGGATTGCAGGATTGATGTAATCTCGCCCCTGTACCCAGCCTCCATTACGAGTCGCATGACCATACTGTAAGATGATTGCTATTGGAACTCCATTTTGAATATTTTTGTTATAAAAACCGATTGATATAGACCCCTTTTTCTGCTCTATCTTGTAATACCAAGAATTTGCAGTTAATCCAGAGTCAACAGGAGTCGCAGACGCAAGGGCTGCTACACCTTCTCGACCATACTTATCAAGATCACCGATTTTAACTGTTTCCTTGGCTTTCTCTAAGAATTTAGTCAACTTTGAAAAATCGCCCTTTTGTCTAAACGTTATCATATACACGCTCCTTATAATTCAGTTACATAATCAAGCGCTATCCATCCTGCACCGGACTGTAATCGCCCCCAACCAGCAGCTGAACCAGAACCAGCTCGTTTTTCAACAATTGTAAATGTGCCAACACCGGTATACGCACCGGTTAATCCATAGTTTGTCCCCGGACCTTTTCGAATCCGAAGCTGCTTAGTCGAAACTTTTACTTTAAATGCTTTCTGTGTTGATTCTTCTTTTTCTGTTACATCCGATACAGCACTTCCTGATAATTGATCTGTAACCTGTTGTGCAAGTTTTCCTAATCTGGAATACAGCCAATCGCCCGGACATGCCTTATTTGCAAACCAGCGATGAACTGTTATCAGCATCTCGTCAGATTTTGGAGAATATTTCAATGCTTTTTCCTTATCAGGAATCCACAATAACTTTGTTTTTCCATTGCGCCGACAAATATCTACACACAAACCAACAAGCGAATTATAAACTTTATTGTTCATCTCGTACGGTGCTGTTTTATCTGAAGCACACTCGATCGTTACTGCACGGTTATCATTTGCTGAGTTCGATGAACACCAACTTCTATCTTTTTCATCTACGCAAAGAACAACTCGTCCATCAGTACCTATACCGTAATTGCAGCTCGCTTTTCTTGTTGGGCTTACGAAACAATTTCCAATGCTCTCTGCCGAAAGCTGTCCAACAACGCAATGTGGTGTAATTCTGTCAATGCTATGTTTTCTCGACTTGGTTTTGTTCGGACTGATTTTGGTGTAGCTTATTAATTTACTATTGCTCATCTTGTACCGTCACCCCTTTGAATTGAATCTTTTTTTATTCGCTGCGTTTATCGCCGCGTGTCTGCTATATATATCTCTTTTACTATGTTTCTTTGGTGGTCGATTCTTGAAATTACAGATTCTAATCAGCATGATTAAACGATTAAAATGCCATGTTTCATATTCAGGTGGAATACCTAAGGATAACATCCAATAATACACAAGTTCTGACGTGACCTGCTCCCGGTTATGTGGAGTATTTTTTTCTTCCGGAACTGTGGATGCTGTCATTGAAGCCCCCATGTATTCTTCAATTTCCTGAATATTTTTAGCTGTCAATCGATTATAAATTTCTGGATCAACATTTTCTGTAATTGTCATGCATCTTATGTAATCCACAAATTCAGCCAGTGTTTTATCACTCTTTGTAAGAAATGGCTTGTTCCACTTACTCTCCCATTTTGAAATTGCAAGTAATGAATGCTCTATCTGTAGTTTCTGTTCATCTGCATACACAAATACCTCATTCTTTTCATCCCAAAATTCAATGGGTGGTATTACAATTTCAAGCATAACTCACCCACCTCTTTTTAAATGGAAACGATCTTGTTTGCCGACGCTGTTTCTGCTGTCACGACAGTATCAGTATCACGCGGAACAATTCCTTTTACAAATTCAGACGCATAATCAGCATTTGTTGCCAGTTCCATGAATAAATCGCTGTATGCCTCGGTCTGAGAAAATGCTTCTGAAATTTCAGGAGATTTTCTAAAGTATTTTCCATCCGGCGTCTTTTCGCCATAAGCTTTAAGAACTAATTCTTTAAATGTCTTAATAATCGCTGGACCATCCTGTGCGTTTACAATGTTCTGTAACATTTCAGCTAATCCACCCGCGGTTCCCATTTCCATTTCCATGATTTCAGCCTTAGAGAGATTAAACCAAAAATCCTCGGTACGCCGCACACCATTGTAATCTGTATAAGTAATTGTCTTTTTTAACATAATCGTTATCTCCTTTCGTAAAAAAAAGAGTCGCCAGCCTGACTGAATACGACTCTTTTACTTGTTAACCAACTGCTTTCATAATTGAAATAATCTCGTCCGGTAACGGAAGTCTTGGCTCGACACCATCGTTAGTATCAGCACCTGTTGGATCTTTTCCATACAGAATCTCTTCCAGTGCTGCCATTTTCTTTGCATCGACTTTAGTTGATTTAAACACCAATGTGGCTGTCGGTTTTAACTTCGTCACTCCATCAACAACCGATGTAATATTAACCGGTGTTGTGGTAAAGTCCCAAGAAAGAGTAAGTGCCGCAGGGCTGTCATTTACAGACTCATAGCCTTTTTCTGATGGCGAAGCCATGCATCCATATACAAGATGAATCTCATATCCATGGTCATTTGAATCCACATCATTACCAATGATGGTGGTGTATGCGAGACCAAACATTTTTCTACTCTGCTGTCCTGCATAAACTCCCGGAGCCACTTCAACTGAACCGTCACATTCTGCAAACTCATCAGGCGCCATATAAGCTTCGATCGTTCCACCAAACTCTTCTGCCGAAATAAGGTTGAGATATTTGATATTATCGGCATAAAGTCCTGTAGCCTCTGCTCCAGACGGGCTCTCTGTAACTGCCGTAAGTCCGTTCCATGCAACACCTTTCGTATATACTCCTCCGGGCTGAATCGGATATAAAACACCTTTACTTACACCAGTTTCGTATAAACGCTCGCCTGTGTTATCCCAAACAAGTTTCTTTTTCATAAATGTTGTTCCTCCTTAATAAAATATTTCAAAGACATCATGATTAAGATTGTCTTTGGTGTAATGCCGGTTATACCGACAAGTTAGCAATGCTGATATATCATCAATCAGCCTGCTATCTGGATCACTGTCTATGACAGTTATAGAATACTTTTTTTCTGATAAATAAACCCCGTCATTTGCAAATGTATTCTTGATGTCATCAAGAGCATAAACAATGGCAGGGTACTTCATTCTTACAGAAGAAGGTGGCTGGAAATAAACTCTGCAATTATCCCCAGATGTAGGGCAGGACAATACCTCACATAAAAGATTATGTAACATCAGTCGCCGATTCATTGTACACACCTCCAACTGTTAATATCAGTCTCGGATACTGAACTTCAATATTTATAATTTTCCATTTAGCACCCATAAACTCGATATATCGCATCAAATGAAAGTTATCGCGAGCCCATGGATCGGCTACAATGCTGATTTCATTTGATATATTAAGATTATCATTAAGCGTATCAGATGATTGATATTGACGAGTGTTACGAATCAGATCGCCGTAGCATTCACGTCTTGTAATTCCATCCGACCACACGCCCGGTCGTATTTCCGAAGAAACCGCATAGCCGATTATTCCATGAAACTTCATTTTGATTTTTCTCCTTTACGATCAGCCTGCTGCATGATCACTTGTATCGCTCACACTGTTACTGGATGCTGTCACATCTTCTTCAATTGCAATAGCAGAGTACACTCTGTGAAGAGCACCAGAGACACGAGTTTCCAGAAGAGATTTTTCCTGGTTGAAATCAATGTCAAACTGTGTGAAATGGCTGATTTCTCCACCTTTGGTTGCCCCCAGTGCATAATCTTCAAGATTGCATACAATACCAAGCAATTTCTTTGTCTTACCATCCGAGGTTTTACGTTTCTTACCTGCAAACTGCTCTGCGGTATAGATTCCGGCAACGTTTAATGCTGACGCTAATTCCGCTACTGAATTGTACATACGACGTCCATTAAGATCCCTTGCTAAAAGCATGGTATTTAAAGATGCCGGCGTGCAATAATAATCTGGTGTTCCGCTTCCTTTGTAGTTTTCACGGGCATGAAGAACAGCCTCAATGAGTGCCTCTGCATAAATATAATTGGAACCAAAATTTAAGGAAGTATTACCACCCTGAAGTTCTTTCTTCGCCGCTGCTAAATCTAAGTCGGCATGAATTGTATAGAGATCATCGTCACTCCAGATTGGACGAACTTTATCCGGGGCAATCTTATCAGCATCACCATCTTCCCTACCATCGCCTAACATGATTGCAATTGCGAGCTCCTCGTCAAGCATCATACGATCGATATTGTATAAATAAGCAACATAATCAAAATCTGTAATATCAACAATATCATCCCGGTGAAGCGCGTTTTTGACATAGATTGTCTGTGGATCGGTAGTTCTACGAACCAGACTAAAATTGCCCGCATTCTTTTTCTCTTTTCCCTTCTGATATCCTTTAGCTTTAAGTCCATCGATATTACGGATATCTACCTGACTTGTTCTGATTCTTGAAATCGGACTCTTATGTACTTTAGAAAGTACTCTTGAAATCCATCCCTGATCATTGGTAATTAATTCCGGTGCTCCAGGTCTCACTTCCTGATAATCCGGGAATAATTTTCCAACTGTATTGGTATCAAATCCACCGGATGTTGCATCATGCTGAAGTGTATGTTCATTTGTGTATGCTGTAAGAGCATTCTGGAAAGTTCCGATATTGCTCATTTTAGCCATTGCCAAAATTTCCTGCTGATCGGAATGTGTTAAGGAGTCTTTCTCCTGCTGCTGGTCACCATCAAATACATTATGTTTCATACTGTTTGTTCCCCCTTTAGATTTATTGTTGTCGTTTTCATCTTTTTCTTCTGTCTTATCAGGTTCAGTTGGTGTTTCTAATGCCTGTCTGACCACGTCGTAAACCACATTTTTCTGTTCTTCCGAAAGTGTATCAAAGATTTCTTTCGCTGTTTTATCTGTCTGTTTTTCTGATGCTTCTTTTGATTCATCTTTTTCGGCAGTCTTTTTTTTGTCTTTTTCATCCTCATCATCGGAATGATAAAGCATTATGTTTTCATCATATCCAATAATAATGCCAGACTCTCCATCACCGTGTGCCATTACATCATCGATAAACGCACCTGGATTTGCTCCTGCAAGTACGAGACTTACTTCGCGAATGATTCCATGAATAACATCATGTCCGGTCTGTACTAATTTGTTTGCCATGATCGACAATGATCGAACATCGCCATGCTGTACAAGTTCTTTTGCAGTTTTTCCAGATTCAGTTTCGTTAAATTCGCAATAAGCATACACGCCGTCATCACGATTTTCCAGGTATGCATGTCCTAATACATTGGAAGCGGCACTGTGGTTATGATTCCATACTAACGGGACTTTTTCTCCATTCTGGCTTTTGAACGCATCTTTTTTAATGATTCGCCCATCAGCACATTCCAAGTCGTTTCTCGTGGCCCAGCCACCAAAATCATACTTCATTTTGATTTTTTCCTCCTGTTTCATTATTTTCATTATTGTAAGCTGCCGTTTGCTCAGATGCCCTTATGTTACTATTGTTAAGTACATCTGCTTTAGGATCATCTGACGGGGCAATACCAATAATTTGACGTATTTCGTTTGATGTTAAAATTTCGTTTCTTGTAAATTTGTCTGCAATCTCAGCAATATCATTAACCGGAACAAGCTTAAACGGATCGCGGAAATAAACGATTGACTTATGCTGTGTCCTTGCTGTTTCTGTTATGAACTTGCTTTTTAGTTCATCCACGATGGCTGAAATAAATGGTTCGATTGTCCGGTTATAGTAATTAAGCATCGTCTTTTCATCCGCGGAACCATCCAAAATTGCCTGCGTTATGCCAAGCTGGCTGTACAGCATGTTTGTCAAATATTCAATCTGTTTCATCAGATTATTTTCAACCGGACGATTAAGCTGTGTTATCTTTTCGGTTCCATCTATATATGCGATCCCATATGGTGAGCCAAATAACTGATTCTCTATACTGGCTTTACGTTGTTCCGCCTGACGTTGTCGGGCTTCCGTTTTTATGGTGTATGGTAATTGGATAATTAAATCTAATTTTCCTGAACAGCAACGTTCATCAACCGCATCCAAAAGATTCAGTTTATGAATTAATCGTTGCATTACACTGTTTGGTTCATTAATTACCGAATATAGTGGATTCTCAATGATTGCCACATCTTTTTTTGACATTATAATGGTTTGTTTCCGACCTTTTTTGTCATTGTATACTTCCGCTTTGATATGTTGCGGAAACCACTCCACAATCTTTCCAACACGCATAGAATCGATATCATATCCATTGGTAATATCTGGATCTATGTCGGTATCAACCGGTACAATCGCTATATATCCTTCATCCATTACTGATAAAACGACATCCTGTATAAATGCACGTGATGTCTGATCGATATTTGCACGCAACGTAAGACACTTATTTAATCCAGAGTCCATTACGTTTAAGAAACGTCCTTTATCATCTAATTTTACATGCTGAATTGTCACCGCGGCTACATCAAGCGCGATCCGATTATAAACAGCATTTACAATTGATCTATAATTTCCCCGAGTTGCATAAATACGGTATGGATGATATGAACACCCATATCCGTTATAGTTCGTCGGGTCTTTATTCATAAATGCATTCCAGCCATGCTGGAGTCTATCAATAAATCCCATTTCCAGTTCCTCCATGTTTTTATTCAAAAGCGTCACGATTTAATTTGTAAGCAATATAAGCATCCATCATAGCGGCTACTGCGTCTATTTTTTGATCGTATCGCTTTTTTAACAATTTACGATTACCATTTGTATCCTCCATAGTAATACAATTTCCCATAGCAAATGTCATAAGTTCTTCATCAAACAAAAGCATTCGTTCTTCAGATAATTTTTTCAGTTCGCCTAAAGGAACCGATTCTGTTTTTGTACCCTGAATAACTTTCTCTATTCCAAACGGTCCATTCTCGCTTTCCCATCTAGCAACAAATTCTTTAGAGTTGTATGGATCGTAACCAAAACACCGAATGTCATATTGGCACTCAACGATATGTTCATCTAAATCGTCATAAACATCCATCATGTCCAAAACAGTACCATCAAGTACTATAAGACTTCCTTCTTTCATAAATTGATCATATTTGTTTCTCATTGCTAATGGGAGTTTCATAAGAGTTGATGACGAGATGTAATCTCTTGTCTTTATACCGAATGCGCCATTTGATAATGGAAATAGAAATGTAAATGCACAAAAGTCATCGCCTTGCGATAAATCTACACCAAGGGAACACGGCATTTGCCAATATGTCCTCTTTTTTTCTGGAGGAAGTGTTTCTTCGTAAGTAAAGAAATATGTATACCCTTCCATTGGTAAACCAAAACGTTTTGCCAGAATATCGTTTCTTGCTGCCGGAGCTTTTTCGGCTCGCTCAACATCAAGTTGATATGTTTCATATTTTACTGTTTTTCCAATGTTTGGATTTGCTTTTAACCACATATCCGGATTGGAAACTTCATCAATGGAATCCAATTTATACCACCAGATGGATACATGCGGATTGAAATATTCTCCTTTCAATATATCCATCAATTCCATTTTGATTGTATCGCCTGCTCCATTACGAACAGTACCCTCAGAACTGATTGCCACAATCAAATAATCATCAACTTTGGAGGCGCCTTGTTCAATAGCTCCAATGACATCTTCCCGAATGTCGCCGGACAACCATTCATCGACTGTCGCCACTTTAAGTTGCAGACCCTGGAGCTTGTCAATTCTCATTGGGCGTATCTCCAATAAGGAACCTGTCATAAAATTCTCAATACCTCTTTTGGTCGATGCCAACTTTGTCCGGTTTGCTTTTGATCCGGATGTATTCATCAACGACCCTTCTGTAAGGAACTTATAAAAAGGTCCTCTTGCTCTGGTGATTGCTGTTCTAATTGGCGATAATACTTCCTCAGCTTGTTTCATTGTTGGTGCGGTCGTGATCTGATGAGTTGTTGTTACATCCACGTTTAAAAAGTAATTTTGCAAGCATGAGGCATACATAGACTTTGCAGCTCCTCTCGCAACAATCAAATACTGTTTGTTAACAAGACGAGTTTTTATCCATTTAGTGACATAATGCCCTCCGTGTCCATCCTCATAAGGTTCATATATACTCCGCTCAACAAAGTAATACCACCCAAAGATCTGTTCAGCCCAAACTTTGAATGAATCAAGCAGATTCAAATCAGATCCATCAGTTAAAGTTAGTTCGTTTTCGCAATAACTGATAAAACCTTCAACTGCTGCATCATCATAATAAATACCCGGATCGGCAATTAAACTGTCGATTCGCTGCATTTCCATTTCAACTTCTTTGCAAATTGGTATGTCGCCCCGAATTACGGCATCTCTAAACTTACCGTAGTATATCGGAACAGCAGTATTAGATAGTGCCATAATTTATATCTCTCCTATTTATCCTTTTGTCCTTTTTTGGGATTTACAATTTGC
Source organism: Roseburia rectibacter (assembly GCF_014287515.2). Classification (NCBI taxonomy): domain Bacteria; kingdom Bacillati; phylum Bacillota; class Clostridia; order Lachnospirales; family Lachnospiraceae; genus Roseburia; species Roseburia rectibacter. The sequence continues at coordinate 1,210,655 of NZ_CP092473.1, read as the reverse complement.
GATCCTGCCATTTTATTAACAGCTGTGCCCATCGCATAAGTCGCAAGCTGTCCACCAATATTTTTTCCAGACTGTTCAAGAATCCCCATCACAAAATCTCTGCCTTTCTTTTTCTGGGCTGGTGTTGTATCCCTTAATAAGTCACTATAACGCTTTTCTAATTCCAGGCGACTTATCTGCGCTCTCAGCTCGTCATCAGACATTCTCTTTGATGCTTTCTTAGCTGGTGGATGTTTTGACGTAGCAACTTTCGTTTTACCTGTCTGTCCACTATTGCTTTCGGTATGACCTCTACTTCTTGCTAATTCTGCCTCAGATCGACGCACTCCCCATTTCATTCCAAGAATGCCATGATGTTCCAACACGTCTTCATTGTTCACTTTGATGCACCTCCATTACTTTTTTTTTACTTTTCAGCAGCTACGTTTAATCTCCATTCGTATTCGCTAATCTGCTCTTTATAGCATTCAAGAACTGCTGAACTTAACGGTGGATCGAATACAAGTTTTACTTTTAAATAAATATATGACTTTACAAGATTAAACGTTGCGTCATCATCCACGAACTCGGTCCACACTGCTGTGCTATCTTTAATCTCAAATCCCTCAGCAGGTCCAACTCCTAATTGAGACAGAATTGAAAATGCGGAATTGATATGTATGATCAAATCTGCATCAAACGCCTCATCATCAGCAGATATTCCGCCAATCATTTTTTTGATAGAGTTTAAGATACTCTGTGTAATTTCCATATGACTGATCCTTTCAATTCTGGACTTTAATATATTCTTTTTTGCAATATCCTTCTGCACCGGCAGCCGTATACACCTTGTAAAACTCGTCGTTAGATAAATCCATATCAATCATTACCTGTTCGCCAGCTTTGATCGTCGTTACTGGTGTAGATGTAAGATTTGCTTCTGATCTGACATTAAGTATTTCGCAGTCAGTCACGATTCCACGAACACTGTTCTCTTCTTCATTTTTAGCATCAATGCCCGCTTCCGGAATGTGTGCTTCTGTGTTGTTTTCTGTATGGTTTTCTACATGCATGTTACGTTTTTTTTCTTCTTTCTTATTATCCATTGTTATCCTCCATTATGCCGCCATGGGCAAGTATCGTTTTTACTTCGTTCTGTTGATGAACATTGTATAAATAATGTTTCATCGCCATAATGTATTGCATTATGTGTTGTCAAAGTTGTACTAATTAAAAATTCTGGATTTAGCAGATAACCGGTTCGATCATAAATATCTTCCTGTGTTATTGGGTTTATATGATGAATCAAAATTTTTCCGTGTATTTCATATCCATCAATTCCAAGATCACATCCATTATCTCTAATGATGACCTGTCGTCGAACCTGCAACCATTCTTTTGACTTATAGAAAGCCTGGTTCAAATATCTGTCAAACCCAAATGTTTCAATGCCAACTGCTCCATCTAACTTGAGATACTTGAATCGTTCTTCAAATGTACGAAGCCGCGACATTTCAGAATATGTCCGTATCGATATTGTCATCACCGCCTTGTCCACTGTATCCTCGAAAAGCATTTAATGCATTTTCGTATAGTTCTTCTACTCGTTCTGCGGATTGCAATGCTTTTGTTTTTGCATCCAAAAGATCTCTTTGCTCTTCCAAAATCTCTTTTTCAAGTCTAGCTTTTGTCGATCCTCGTTTGACAAATTCTGTTATAAGTTGTGAAGATGCTGTTCCATCCCTCAACTGTTGCTCAGCTAAATCCATAGCCAATGCTATCATCTGGTTTTCTCTGGATTCCGGCGTCAAAGCCGGTCGCATTTTTCTAGGTGTATTTTCTGGCTTTGACTTTTTCACACTTTTACCTCCATTCGCTTGGTGAATATAGCAGTATAACCTTTTTTATAGCCAGTATTTAAGGTGGTTTATACGAGTTTTGGATTATAATTTAAAGGAGAAGTATCATGCAACACACTACTGTTTATGAAAAAAAAAAGGACTATCTCATAAAACCACCTTAAATACTGGCTATAAATATAAAAGCGGTTCTCAAAAAATCCCTCTGGGGAATTTTCAAAGACCGCCGCGATGTGAGAGGGGGTATGCATTTTTAGCACCCCCCTACTATACATTTTCTTTCTGTATACTTTATTTTTTATTGTGTTATCTTTTTATAGATACCTAATTCATCATATTTGATAATTTCATCTATCGCTCTCTCTGTTTCTTTATCATTTTCTTCTTCTGATAATTGATCAGATGTTCGTGCAATTCTTCCGAGATATGCGGTAGAATGGTATCCTTTTTTCTCATCATACAAGAACCATTGTGTGAAATCACTAAATGGATTAAAAGGATTATCAAATGTTGTCAGTGCACATCTCATTCTTCTTGTCTCCTTTCTGCTCACGCATTAGTTTTTAAGATACTTCATTACTGTTGAAGTTGAAATGCCAAGTGATTCTGCAATTTCAGCAGTTGTGTAACCTGAAGCTGCGCGCGCTTTAATTAAATTCTGTTTTGCAGAACTAAGTGTTGTGGTTGCTCGCGGTGTTGCTCGCTGACGTATTTTATCGATGTCCGTGTTGTTAAGAATCTGTGTAAGTTTGTTTTCACTGATTGCTCCAGCCTGAATTGCTTCCCATTCTTTATCAGTGATATCAATCGTTGTTCGCTTAGCACCAACAGAAATACGAGCTGCTAATAAAGCCTGCTGACTTGCTTTTTTAATTTCTGATTTGTCCATGTCCGGATTCTCTTTTTTCTTTGCAGCAACGGTTGCATTTGCCATGATCTGGGCTTGCCTCTCTCTAGGGGCATTCCGTAGTGCTAGGTTTAGCTTACCCATAAGAGAGTCTACCTCAGACTGATAAGCGGCTTTAGCTGATGATGAATACGCTATCTTCCCAGTACCAACCATCTCTTTTCTCGCCCGGTTTGCCAGGGCTTTCATATAATTCGCATAGTCAGCATAGACTTCCTCCTGTGGGGTACCTGATGAAAGAGTACGAGCATCTCTTGTCTCTGCCATCTTTGTGCTTTTTTGGGTCCTTACCTGTATCTTCCCATTCTTATCAACATACTCTTCCTTTACTTCTTTGTAACTCAAAGAACCATCATCATTGATAATGGGGGTGCCTCTACGTTTCAATACCTGTGTCTCTGACTTAGCTCTTGAAAGTAATGTTGATGCACCTTCATGATACTTACCATCGGCATCTACGGTACCCTGGTACTTCTTTTTCAATGATGCTATATCATTATCGATCTCGGACTGTTTGTAATCCAGCTTATGTTTCTCAGCATCGATAACAACCATACTATGCCTAACCGCTTTTGCCATCTCATCAGATGTTGCTCCTTTTAATGTCATATCAGTAATTAAGTTTGAGACCTTTCCCATTTCAGTCTGTGTATTTTTCATGATCCGAATCTTCTTCCCGGATTCGTTATAATAGTCTTCGCCCTTTTTCACGGTTCCATATGACATCTTAGGATCAAAATCTTTAAGACCTTCAAGTGGATTTGTCGATGTAATTTTTACTTTACTCCGAGACGAATTACACGGAATAACCATTACAGTATCACCATCAAAGTCAGCTCCGGATAATCGTTCAGCTACTTTGGAATTTATACCGATTGCATCGGCAGGATTATTACCTAACACTCGACGCCCTTCCGCCTGCTTATTATTAACTTTTAAGATAGGTATCTCAAACGTGCCACCATGCGGAAACCGAACCAACGCAACAGTTTCTCCATCTGTAAAGTTCGGTGCATACACTTCATTATCTTTAATAGATGTCAACGGAAGGATGACCTGATAACGCTGACGTGGTAATGCTGCCGCTTTCAAATGAACTGCTGCGGAATCACAATCATCAGCAAAGGATTTTAACAGATTCTTTTTTACAGTTGGATTTGTAAGTGAACAGATTTCATCAAATTCCGCCTGTTTATCAGACATGGCAAGTCCTAACTGTTTTTTTATCAGCGATATACTCTGCTTTGCCAAAAACTGTGATGGCAAATTTCTTGACCACTGATCCCAATCTCCTTCTTCTCGTGCTTTATTGATAAGAGATAAGTGCTCTTTACCATCTTTTCCAATATAATAACTTTGTCCGCCATGTTCTTTGATGAGGGAACCAAATGGATTATCTGGATCAGCTTTTATCTTTTTTAAAACATCGGTCATTGGCGTACCGGATTTCTTGTTCGTATTGAACATAACGTCCACGCCATCTGGAAGATTATCTGAATAAATCGCCATACCTTTTAGATAATGTGTTTTGTCAACCATGATACGGACCTGTGCGTATCTTGATTCTCCAAGAGACAAATCCTGTACACCTGGTCTGATTTCAATGACACCATCTTTTTTAATACCTCCGTCTTCAGCATAACGAATCGCCAGACGTTTAGAGCTCATGCTCTCCGGATACACAAATGATTTATGAAAGGTCTCGCCGCCATCGTAAGATATGTAATCCTTAACTGAATGAATGTTATCAAAATCATATATAGCGCTTGATGTCTTTTTTCCATCTTCGTTTACTTTATATGGTGTTCCAGGAGGACATAAAACCTTGATGTTGGTCTGTTTTCCTTTATTCGTTACCTGTGGAACTCCACCTCCAAATGTTTCATAACCCTCCATTTGAAGAATATAAAGAGCCTGATTCATCTTTTCCTTAGAAACACCAAGCTCACGTTCCACTCCTGTACCAACATCGATCATTCCTTTTTCATTGACCATCTTTTTCAGAAAATCAGCTGTCTTCTGAGCCTGATTCATACGAACTTCGGAATTTGTATTTAACAAAGAACGTACAGATGAGTCATTTTTAAATCCCATCTTCTGTGCAATTTCGTTTAAGCTGTAACCTTTTTCCCGCAATCCTTTTGCTGTTTCAACCTGAAGCGATCTACGCTCATCCTTCGCCAAGCTCATCTGAGTCCTAAGCTGAGTTGTTGTCAATCCCATACTTTCAGCTATCTGAGTCTCTTTCATTCCAGATTTCTTAAGTTCTCCGACACGGGCTAAAAAATCACCACTGTGCTGATATGGATTTTCTCCAGAACCCCAGGGATAACGACCGGATCGTTTTGGCATACCATAATGTGCTAAGACATCATCTTTGTTTTCCCATGAATTATCCATTGTTATCCCTCCTGTTCCTTAATCTTGTTAAGCACTTTATTAAAAGTTATGATCTTATCCATTATTGGAACAATTTCATCAGCTTCCGGATTGTGATAAAAAATTTCATCATTTTGGTATATTCGCAACTCAATATCAATGTCAGATGGCTTAATTCCATACTCCAAACAAAATAAAGCTGTATATATCTCAAGCTGTTCCATATGTGCTGGAATCACACCTGTTTTCAAATCATGAATACGTAACATTCGATTCCGAAAACATATTGAATCAGCTGTTCCAAAACAATTATCGGAATAATATAGCACCTGTTCTGGAATCATCCGAAATCCAATTGCATCATTCACATACATATTCAAAGTTTTTGCAGATTTCGGGAGCTTCTGTCCAAGTGATATACATTGTGCTGCAAATGCATGATAAATTGTTCCCTGCTGAGTCGCTTTGAATCTCAAATAAGATTCTGCTATTTTTTCTTCATCGTAATTAATCCAGTGATATTTACTGGCTCCAAGAAAAGCGTGCTGCCCTTCAAGTTTGGAATGTTTGTTGAAGTTCATTCAATACTTCCTCCTTATTTTCTGGACATATGAATCTTGAGAAGGACATCTCATTCATACGCCTGACATAATATTCCTGATTTGGCTGTTTTTTTGCACTCGCACTTTTCTTACATTCCAAAGAAGCCCACATGTCGTTATACAAAATAAGAATATCCGGAATCCCCTGAATATAGTTTGCATCATTCTTCATGACAATGCATCCGGGAAACCGTCTCTTTAATTCTGCAACAAGATTTGCCTGAAATTTACTTTCCAGCATAATCAGAACTCCTTTCCTAAAAACGTAAAAGAAAATGGATATTTTATCCCTTCTCTTCATAAAAGGGTATGTTTTTTTCGCGCGCAAAAAAATAGGCATAAAAAAACAGAGATACTGTTTAAGTACCTCTGTCTGGTAAATTATTAAATTATTGTTGTGCTCCTGCCTCTATCAGTTTTGCAGATATCCTTGCTGATACTTCTGCGTAATACGCAACCTCGACATCTGTTAATTCGTCTTCACTGATATTGTTCATCTTCTGCATAGTATCTGTATACTTGACCATGTAACTCGCATAGTCGGCAAGCAATGATGTTGTATCGTCAGATTCATTATATTTTTTCATAAACTCACAGTATTCATCAAAGAATGCTTCGTAGTTATCCATTGCTTCTTTAAATTCCGGTCTAATAATGTCTGTACTACTAACTGTTGCGTCGGTTTGTGCTGAACTCTCAGTATCGGTTGACATTGTTGTACTGTTTTCAGTCGACTCTATTTCTGTCACTTCTGTTTCAGTTGCTTGTATACTTTCGGTCTCTGTTGTTTCTGATTCGTCAACAATTTGACAAGATATGTCAACTGCTTTTATTTCATTATTGGTCGTTATGTCTAAATAATATTTTCTATTAAGCGCATATGCTAAATACATCTTATCATCAGTTCCAATATCCCCCTCGTAATGAACATCATCAAAGCCAGCTGCCTTACAAGCTTCAACATATGCTTCGTACTCATCATCTGTAAAATTGGTAACGCGAAAATAATATTGACTGCCACCATCTGGTTCTATGATTGCCACTTCACCGTTTTTGAAATAATCCTCTGTAACCGGTAAAAGATCTGAATACTTGATATCGTCTTCGGATTCAGATACTGTTGAGTTTATATCTGTATTTGCATCAGATGTTACATTACTCTCTTCACTCTTGTCACTTCCGCATCCAGTCATTAACAACATTGCCATGACCAGAATCATTAATGTTTTTAACGTTCTTTTCATATCTCATTCCTCACTCGGTAGTTGTTTCAGCATCATTGCTAACGAACACTGAAATTTTATCGCTTTCTGAAGAATAACCTGCCGTAACAAAGTAGCCATTTGTATTATAGGCTTTGTAATAACTATTGTCAGAATTACTTGTACTATCAGCCTCTATATCTGTAAAACCATTTTTCTTGCAGTCGTCAATATATTTTATGTACTCATCATGGGTTACCCCATATCCAGAGAAAGCAAATACATCAGTATTATCAACATCAACATTTACTACTCTGAACTTTGTTTTAGGAATAAGTTTGCTTATATCGCTATCGGACCATTCAAAAATATCTTGGCCTTCATCTAATGTATATGATTGTTGATTATTTTTAAAATCATATGTCATCATATACATCTTATTGTTGTCACCAATATATGCTACCTCAACTGAATCAGGCTCCATTAATTCATATTGCTGAATGTTTTCAACTAATGTATATGTCCCATTAATCACACAAGCGGTGCTTTCAGCTGTTTCCCCTGGATCTGCAAAATGTCTATTATATCCCAAAATATAAATAGCTTTCACGTCATCATCAGTCCAGTCTCGTTCTGCTGCCAGTGCATCAAATACTGAGCGCTGATCATCTGTAACATCTGGTTTTTGTGTGAATTTCATTTCTACATCACAAATAGTATATGAACTATTATTTGTATAACTAAAAGCTACTGTATTTTGTCCATCTATTATCCCGCTTTCAACCCTCCAATCAATGTCTTTAATATCAATTGGATAGTCTTTACCTGTATTGAACGTACCGCCATCTTCGTTTACATCAGTATTTATATCTGTATTGGCATCAGATATTACATTACTCTCTTCACTCTTACCATTTCTACATCCAGTCATTAACAACATTGCCATGACCAGAATCATTAATGTTTTTAACGTTCTTTTCATATCTCATTCTCCTTTTCTCGTTTTAGTAACGACACTTTACATTGTAACATACTTAACCTGTAAATCCAATACCATTATTTCTTGGATATCCAAGAATGGTCAAATGCCCACTTTTATTTTCCACTTTTATATATTTATTAAACTTTTCACTCACACTAATAGAAAAATAAAGTGGGAAAGTGACCAGAATGGATATCCAAAAATTCGGAAGCCGCATAAATAGCGGGTTTGCGGGCTTTCATTTCTGGTCAAATCCATTTTTAAAAGTGGGCAGAAACCGGACAAATGGCCAAATTTTACCCCAAAATGATTAAATGGATATCCACAAAATACCCATTTTCGTCGTATTTTGACCACAATCCCACTTTTATTTCAAACAAAACTGGGCAGAAAATGACCATAAATGGATATCCAAAAATTATTTTGATTAATTGGATATCCAAGAATTAGCTCACTGCATCCAATAAATTCTTCTGCATCCGCAATCCACGCCGCAAAATTTCGGCTTCACTGAGCCCATATTCAGTCGATAAGCGATCTAAAATAGATTTTTCTTCTACTGATAGGCGCAAACGATACTGCAAATCCTTTCTTCCGCCGTCATCTCTAATCGGTCTGCCACGTTTTTTCATCAAAATCACCTCCAAATTTTACCTGTTCGCTGATCCCGAATTATAATTCTGCTTTCAATATGAAATCCAGACAACTCACAAATAGCAAATATAGTATCAAGCAGCTTATGAAAACGTATATCTTCATTTGCTTGATCCTCTTTTTCAACATTTTTAATCGCCTGGTAAGCAGTTGGATCTAAATACCCCTCAGCATTCCTTTTATCATCTTTGTTCATCCATACCTCCTACACATTACACAACAATCTGTATCTTACATTCTGCATATGTTTTTATTGCAGCAATCTCTTTTGCTCTCATATTACATATTTCTTTTGGAATATATCGTCTCTGGCCTTTCCATAATAATCTGGTTTTTTCACCGCAGGTTGTAAGTACCGACATCTGATCGTTTCGAAAAATTTTATACTGTCCAATAATATCAGAAACAGTTACTGCATCATCTAACTTTATTCTCCGCGCTTTTCTCATAATTCTGTCTCCGACGTTTCGTCTGATTGATCTGATTTTCCACCAACCTCTTTGTCATAATCGAGAAAAAGTTTATATTTTTCAACATCAGCACACCATTTCGCTGCATTGCACTTCTCGATACACTGACAAATTCTGTGCACAACAACATCAACAACATATAAACAAATACCAACCAATAATCCGATATAAACAATATTTCCTAAAGACATAGTTATTCCTCCTCACCTTTTCTACAGTTTTCATTTTTAATCTGTCCCAGTAATGTTTTTAATTCTTCATTCTCCGAATTTAACTCATGAACTGTTGCTTCCAATTCACTAATTACCATAAGTTGTCTATCAGTAACCATAGTCTGAAGAATTATCGTACAAAGCATAACAATAATTACTACTATGTTATGTTTATTCATTCCTGCGTTCCTTTTTCTCCAGTACCTCTGCTATAATCACTAATCGCTGCCACGCTGCTACTTCCATCTTCATAATCTTTAAAACAATAACCACAAATCAATTCACTATAAGGCAGCTCCTCAATCCACTTACAGAAATCACGCCACTCATCCAGCTTATGATCCTTACGAGATTTATAAATATTCGCCAACACCTCATAATTTATCATCACATTACGAGTCTGGTTGTAGCTGCTCGGAAGAAGCTGAATCATCTGCCACCAGAACTTTTTGTCTTTTGTTCTAAGATAAGCTTCTCGGTTCGTATTTAATACTCCAATAGTGATTCTTAAAGCATCCAGAGGAGAAAATATTATCGGGCATTCAATCGATCCATTTTTAGGCGGGTCTTTATACCAGATAGCATCGTTATTATCTCCGATCCAGTCTGAAATCAAATGCTCGCAACTGAAATCATCCAGCGTAAACTCTTTCTCCTGAATCTTATGCATGGTACTACAGCTATTAGCAACTGTACCAACCTTGTAAGTATCAAATTCTTTCCACCAATATAAAGGTGCAGTAATTCTTACATACACCGGCATCATTCTCATGAACTTTCTATGATCTGTACCAGCGTTAGCTAATCGCTGCATGAGGGTATAATCATTAATTCCCATATAAAAGTCATTTTCCTTACTATCTGTACGGCATCCATTATTTTCTTTCTCGCAAGATCCGCAACACCCTTTAAGCAAATAACTGCATGCTTGACTATCACTCTTCTCCCAGCTATTCATCGGATTACGCATACCCTCAATAATAAACTCCATCTGCTCTGGACTCGCCAGAACTACATGCTCTACTTTAATCATTTTTGTTTCCTCCTCTCACGCTCCAATTTCACATCAACTGCTTTTTGCATATCTTCCTCGCTGATGTTAAAAATGGACTTCAGAAATTCAAGACCGATATAAGCATCTGCCATCTCTTCTAAAAGTCCAATTCTATCATCATATCCCCAGATCTGCTTACTGACCTGCTGTTGAAGCTCTGCAAATTCTTCCATAGCAATTGTACATTTTGTTCTCTATGGCTGAGTCTCAACACTTTTACGGATTATACGTCGTCGATCTTTTTCCGACAGTTCAATGTCGCTATTCATCCCCTGGATAAATTTACTTCGATCCATTGACATCACCGCCCTTTTATTAAATTGGTTGTAAAACCAGCGGTGCATAATTTGTTGTCAATATCAAGAAGATCATGGACATAACTACGCCTTTCGTTAGTAGTACAACCTCTTTTCAATTCCGGAACGGTAAATGTCTCTTCATCTAAGAGAAGACATTTTAAAATAGTAACGAACGTTTTACCATTTCCACGACCATTCTGGAATGAATTAAGTTCGCCTTTTAAATATTTCTTCTGCCAATCACGTAATTCAAATCCGAATACACTTTCAATTCGCTTGAAATCGCCAGATAATAAATCACCCCATTGAACTTTCATTTTTCTTTTCACATACTCAGCCTCAATAATTTCAGCAAAGCCATTCGGAGCCTCTTTGAAGTATCTGTTAATTTCAACCCTTTCGAGTGACGGTGTAATCACATACAAAATTCCAACCGTATCGAAATCACCATTTTTCGGATCTACCAGAAATTCTTCCGTATAAACTTTATATGCTCTATCTGCCGGCACGTAAGGCATAGTAATCGGATACAGCTCGTCCATGACGGTATCAATCAGTCCGCTGTGATAAGGTGCATTAGGATTGTTAATATTGACACCGTGATAGCGATCGACATCTATGTACTCAACGGTGCCGTCAGCATATACGTACTTAAATAAGGAAGGCATGCGTTTGCACTGATAGTTGACCTCTTCACCTTTCAGACCGCTGATGTCGGAAATATCGTTCCACACGTCATCGGTATCATCAATCGGAAGAAGCGGTTTGTTATTGATGAGACGGTTCAGAATTGCTTTGGTAAAGCCGATTGACATGCCGGAATGATCATCTTCGCAAAGACTTTTAAATGCTTTTAATGCACTTTCATAGCAGGCACAGCCATAGTCCCACTCGCCGTCTTTTCCGTCCGGCTTTTCATGCTTACAAGCTAAACTTATTTCATTTTCAGCCCACAATTCCATATTGGACTTCTCACGACAGGACTCCAACAACCGGTTGCGATCATCAATGTATTCATTTGCAAATATCTTTCTGCAATTACCTCCAAAAGATTCAACAATTTCCGGAAGATTGTCATTTACAGCATCAAACATCAAACCATGCTCTGCACACCATTTGACAGCTTCGTCCAGTCGATCGTCGACTCTGTTTGTCCAGAGAATAAGCTTTTCGCCGTTAGCCTGTCTCTTTTTCAGATAGGCGATTAATTCTTTGTTCGGATCACCGATTTCTGGATATTTGTTGACACACAAAGTTCCATCAAAATCTACTGCTATAATCTTATTTTTCATTTGTTTATACCTCTCTTTTTTTTTCAAAAATAAAACCCACAAGTCAATCACAGCTCATGGGTTTGTTATATTTTATTTTTGTACTCTATAATTTCGCAAGTTTTTCCTTGATCCTGTCAAGAATAACCTCCACTGTAGCTTTGGTCCCAGGAGCCAGTTTTATGTATTTGGAATGTTCATCATACCAATTAAATATTTCGGTAAGATTCTCTTTCTGCCAACTAAATGACCACCAATCACAAATCATCTCGATAATATAATCGTATGGCATTTCCAAAATTATCTCGCCTTCTTCTGGATCATCGTTAATAAGAATCCAATGTTGCCAGTGGTGCGGATTCCGGTGAATATGGAGTAACCACGCTCGCTGATAGTTCTGTACTACTTCATAAGATCGATTATGACCATAAAAATATGCATCATAAGCATCATATTCATCAGGCTCATTCTTAGACTTATCATGTGCAAATTCAGCAAACCATCCTGCGTTTGTAACATTCTCAACGACATCTGGTAAATTTTTACAAAGCCATTCATAACCTCGTCTTACATTAGAACGGTGCTGAGTGAGATATTGATCATACTGAGCACTCATTTTTTCACCTCACATTTTTTCTCCAGGTCAATTGGTACATCTTCTTCTCCAAACATACAGCTGTCTATCTCTCCAAAATAATATGGACAACCATTACATTTTTCATAATTACTCATTTTCTCTCACCATCCTTTTTCGTTGTCAGCCTTTTATAAAGTTCCTTTGCTTCTTCGCCCTGAAAAGCATTGATAATCTCTACAGACTGGTTCATACGTTTTCTACCGATAGTTAACACATCGGTATGATCATTATTAGCAAAGTCAACGCCAATTAAAATTGTATCCACCATTATTTTTCTTCTCCTTTCCAGTTTACCGGCTTCTCCGTTTCGGAGTTATATCCATAATCAAGACATCCGCAGCAAGGATCAAATTTTTCGTCCAAATCCTTATGCTCGCAAGTTTCACAATATTTTTTGAAATTTACTTCCTTATAAATATCTTCTGCCATTACTCCTCCTCGCCATTTCACATATCGCCCTTCGTTGAACTTTTTCTTATCTTTTAAAGCTCTACTAATTGCCAGATCAATACCGGACCTCGATTTCAAGTGATAAAAATATAAATCTGTGTATGGTGTATTCATTCTATCGATTCTTCCGGCTGATTGTTCCATAATCTTATAAGAGTAATTCTGTGAATAAAATATAATTGTGTCAGTCATGATACAGTTCCATCCCTCAGCCCCGGCATTATACTGAACTAGATAAACCCACACATCTCCAGTAGGAACCGGTTGATGCTTGTGTCCGTTCCACTCAGCCATCTCATACCCAGCGAAAATATCCTTCAGTAATTCAAGCTCGTAATCAAAATTGTAAAATATAATTGCTTTTGGATGTTTTTCAATAATTTCCAGCAATGCTATTTGCCTCGACTGATCTGTATTTACAATTTTTCTCCATACATAGCATAACTCCGAGGCATTTTGTATCGGCTCATTCTTATATAAATTCCATCTTGTTTTTGTAACGTCTTTATATTTATCAACATCATACTCGACAAATATGTCCTCATGATGTGATACAGTAGGTCTTTGAAAATCCATATTGACAAGGATCTTATTTCGAAGTCGCACAAGTCGCCCAGTATTCACATACCTATCTATTTTTGGAAACTTCGTAAATCTACTGTATATGACATGCTCTCGTATAAATTCGCTACGGTTCTTATAAAAACCATTTGCAACAAATACTGGAATATAATCCTGCCAAGTATCTCCAGGGGTTGCGGATAACAAAATCCACTCATTTGTTTTAGCGATTTTTAGAAATGCTTTAACCCACGTTCCCGCACCAACCACGCGCTGCTCATCAAATATAAAAAATGCATCTCTGACCTCGGCGTATTTCTTTATATTATTCCACGAATCTACCACCACCTTATTAGAATATAAATTACAATCTGTATGTATTGAAAGTAAAAACGGAAGCATTTCTCCGTCCCATTCTAATGTGTCACGTTTTCTCGCAGTGGTGATGATATATAAATCTTTCGGCGGATCATTCATCGGATAATATTCTTCTGTTCCTAACTCACCACCATTTTGTACATAATAGTAAGCCAGCGCTGTACGAGATTTTCCACTTCCAACGCCACCACATAGAATACATCCATTCTGCATTCGCCCAACAGCATCTTTTTGATAATCCCGTAATTCTATTCCTGCCATTTACTTACCTCTGCTACTACGAAACCATCTTCAATATCAAATACAAAATCATCACTGTCGATTGATGCCTTAGGTCCAACTAAAACCCAATATGTTCCGATCAGTTCTTTTGATGTTCCGTTCTCTTCGTAATACTCACGAATAAGTTTTTCTACTGATTTACTTACACAAATTTTACGGCAATCATAGCTTGTTTTATTCGTTACATGATACCCGGCAATTTTGGCAGCATTATTGTAGAAATCCGCTATACAAACTTTACAATTATCTTCTGATATAGAGTATCTTTTCTTCATGAACGCAATCTCCTTTCGATCCAAACGTTTGAATAATACATTGGTGTAAACCAGTAATTATCAGTTAATTCGCCGTTTACAATCGGACTCGTTAATGAATTTCCAACTTTAACGTATCCAGCAACACCAAGTAAAGAAATCTGAATATAGCACATCAGAGCTACTGTCTCGTCAATATCCTGTGCAACAGCCAGAACACAATTTTGGTAATTCAGCTGTATTTTTGCTTCGTCTATGTATTTCTGTGCCGCGTGAACCCCTGCAATTAATGTTGCCCCAGCTCCACAGCACGGATCATTAATCGAAATATAACCTTTTTTCTTTATTTCTGTCACTATTTCAGCTCCTATGGTTAGTTCTGTCATTAGACGACAAACATTATATGGTGTGAAAAATTGTCCCCGTAAATTATTACCAAGGTTTAGATTCATGAAAATAGTTCCTAAAAAATCTTGTTCTGGATTATCTGTCAATGCCATTGTTACAATAGCGGCAAGTTCTGGAAATATTTTCTGCTCTTCTTTACCGTATTTTGTGATGATATCCATATACCGTTTTTCACGTCCTTCATAGTGTTTCTTATCTAATGGATTAGATATTGCACAAGCATACATCACAATAAAATCACGCCACACATCCCACGCTCGATGTTGATTAAGCAATCCGTTAAATACATGTAGAAATTCTTTCTCCCAATTTTTATTCTGTAACTCTTGATGCATATTATTTGTACCCTTTTTTACCGGTTCTGTTATCATTTGTTTCTTTGTTTCCGGCGGTACATAGGTCGGAGTCCACTTTTGCAATGGTTTCTTTTTCGTCATTGATTTTTTCTGATTATTTTTATTCCAAAACATTATTTAGCTCCCCCTTTCAATACAAATAAAGCTACTACCTCTTTATATATTTGAGGTAATAGCTTTAAATCATATCTGAATAACATATTGAGTTACTTATTGTACCGACAATCATTCTTCATTTCTACGTCTGGTATACTTAGAAGAAATTGGGTCTTCATCGTATTTCGGAAACAATTCCATACTCTTAACATACAACGATTTTCCACGCGGGCCCTCATATGTATTTAATACGGCATTAACTCGCTCAATCCACATATCATCAACGGAACATATTGAGTCAGCATCCAGTAACACGCCGTCATCACCATCACGTACAAGATACACCTTTGGCGGCCAGTTACTTTCGTAATTGAGTTTTACGGAAACATAATATCTCGGAACAAATCCTTCTTCTTCTCCCTCTCTTGGTTTTGTGATTTTCACATTAAACCCGTCATCGAGTAATCTTTGTGCCTGTTCTTCATCCGGAATTACTAAATTAGCCTTCCGCTGATCACTGTTGAATCGGTCACGTTTTGGATCTCCTGATAAATTGGTATCAAAAATAAATGTTGAATTTTCAATAATAATAAAATTGTTAGCCATGTTTTTTTTCTCCTTTTTTCATGTGTTTTTATTTTAATTTTCCGGTGGATTCATAATGTCGTCCATATCACCATCATTTGCGCCAAATGATGAAATATACGGATCGTCCGATACAAACCATTCAAAATCACCATACTGTGAAATAGCTTCTACCGCCTCATTAACAAGTTTGTCATAATAAGTTCTGTCAATATCAGCGGTTTTATCGAGCTCCCGAACCATCTCTGATTCAAGCCAACGATATCCTTTTGCGCCCGTTGCGGCATAATACTTGCCGTCTTTTTCTTTCACCAGCAATCCGCCACCACGACCAGCTTTAATCGGACAAAACTGTCCAACTTTTCCGATGAAATGATAATCATGCCCCTCCGCAATAAGTGGATTTAATCGCTGACAAGTGTTTTCAAATGTTATATCTGAAAGAAGACCTTTTTTATAATCACTTTCAGCCTTTGAAAACTCTTTTTCATACTCAGATACATCTGGTAAATTCTCATTTAAATCCAAATATAAAGATGTACTCACAGATTTTGTTTCGCACATATCCTCGAATAAGATTTCTTCTCTGCTAAACAGCTTTTTGAACACATATGGTATCTGGAATTGTGTGCCAGTTGCAGTCCATTTTCCACCTTTCTTTTTATTGTCGCCAGGAACATAGCCATACATTTTCTGGCATTCTTCAGCAGACTTATATTTCGCAATATAAACAGCATCATTAACCAGACACATACGATCATATGTTGCTTCATGCTCGAAGGTGTATCCATATCTCTCACCGAAATCCATAACAAACTGTATGATTTCAGGAGTAGCGTCAGGAATTTTGATGGAATCGGTTTTGATGTGAGCCACTTTGAATCCACGTTTTAAGACCTCATTCTTGAGATCGATCATAAATAACGCTCCACGTTTTGCAACGATGTTGTCAATGTTTCTTGGGTCACGGAACGGATTATCAAACGATGCGAATGTCAGACCGTATACCGAATTGACAGCGGTTTTCAAAGCATTAGCCAAATCTTTAGATGTCATCTCACCGTCGATTACTCTCTGAATATACGGTGTAAGTTTTCCGTCCAGCATTGTATTAACAATATCCCAAGCCTCATGCTTGATACCCACACGACCTTCAACAATGTCTCGGAACGCTTTCGTAAATCTCGGACCGAACAGAACCTCTGCTATTGCACTATGCGGATGCATGGACGAAATATCCAGAAGTGCTGCGTTTCCGTACATACCAGGAACGCCTTGGGCAAGTCCACCTTCTTTAACTTCTTCACCTCGATATGTAGATTTCCCATGGTCGAATACATACCCAGGAAAATATGGAAGAATGCTAGCAGAATCAAATGGAACTTCAGTCTTATCGCTGTACTTCCATCCATAATGCATTGATTCCATCATCTTAGGGCAAGCTTCCTTAAGAAACTCCATGCTTTCCGGATCTAATGATTCAACCGGTTCTGCAAGATTTCTGTAATGAAATTCGCTCTGCGGTTTTCGATTGTTTCCAAATATAATTCTGGTTGTGAGTGAATTTGTTGTGTCATTAACCGTCATTCCTGCTAAATCTGCCAGAATTTGACGAGCTGTCCAATCGGCTTCAAGATAGTTAAATGCCGCTTCAGTTGCAATGACATCGTTGTCACAATATTCAGCAACCTTAATCCAAAGCTCTTCTGGAACAGGCTGATCCCATGGTAATCCAAGTTCCTGATGATGTGTTCCAGCTTTAATAATCCGAATCTTCTCATCTGAAAATCCTTTTTTCTTTAAATCATCGTCAGTGAGATTTCCCATCTCAATTTCAAGCTTCTTTAAGCTCTTTTTATTTCCAGCCGATGCAAAATCGTACACATCTGTATAAGATATGTTATATGCTTCTCCAAAAAAGCAGTTCTTATCTCCACTTATAATCTTCTGCGACAATTTGTAAATCTGCTCATTTGTATATCCCATAAGTCTTGCATACAAAATATGGTTATCATATCTGCGGCAATTAAATCCTACAAGGCGGAATTGCATCAACTTTTCAATATCACCTGGTGATGGATTGATCATTCTTACAACCGGCTTCCCCTCGCCTTCTGCTTTCCAATTCACCAGAAAAAGATTCGGAAAAACCTCAATATCGTAAAATACCAGTTTCGCTTCATCATTACAAACTGCTAATGCAGGTTCCTCAGATTTGAATTTCATCTGATTTACAAGTTTTAAGCAATAGTTTGCCTGATGCGTACTGTTAGCTGCAAATGCTAAAATTGAATTTCGTAAATCTGTAACGTCATATTTCAGCTCACTTTTATATGCATCTTCCAGTATCTTGTAAATAAAATCTATACTGGGTTTTGTTCCCGGATGTATTTCTTTGTTAAGATTCCGAATAATCAATGTCCGCAGGCTTCGTTCACTTTTAATGGTATCAAAATTTACCACCTTATTTTCTCCTTTCAACGGTAATCCAGAATTAATACTAGCAATAGGAATATCATTACACTTTGACAGTTTGCGTCGTAATGAACTATTTCCAGTAAACACCTTTATTTCTATATGCTCATCATATATTCTGCTAAGCTTTGACAGATCTCCATCATAAATATAATGCAGATGAATCCCATGTCCGCTTTTACTCAGTTCTGCATATGTGGGTGGCCATTTACTTGCTTCTTCGAGATTCTTTTCGTAAGATTTATTTCCATTCTCATCCGGAATATCAAAGTCTATAACAATGTGGTTTTCTGGAATTTTTACATAATGAAGTTTCGATGTATCCAAATCCTCAAGCTTAGTTTTTACCGTAGCCCATTGCTTTTGTGGTGTTTCTTCAATAGACGCATACTGTGCCGGATATTGCGCACACTCAATGTCAAATATAGATTTGATATCGTCTCTGAATTGAATACACTTATTTTCGTCTGAGTTACAATTGTTCTTTTCAGTCGGCATCTCTTCGAATTTTTCTGTCCGAAAACCAATATAATAACTTCGAACCCGTGTACCATCGTCAAGATTGAATCGCTCCTGGAAGTCTCGAAAATAATTTTTCAATTCTTCCTTAAATACACGCTGACTATATGGATATGCCACCTTTGCGTCATCGCAGTAGTTTTTATACATCTCCCATGCAGCCTTCAAAGTGGTACCGTCTTCTTTTTTAAACACATGATACGAATCTATCACGAAGTTATAAAAATCATTTGATGCGCCCAGCATTGCAATTGGAATATAATCATCATATTTACCCGGATCATTCATATATACATCACGACAATGATATGCAATAGCTCCAAGCTCAAAACCAACCTGTTTCATAACCGTTTTGTATTCCTTAGGACTTAACTTATTTCCAGATGGCGACACATCGATTAATCTTCGTATCAACCCTGATTTTGCATCCGTGATTTTAACAGGCTTATTTGTTCCGACAAACAAAAAACATTTGAAACGATTAGTGTATGTAGACTTGAACTTTTCATTGACAGTCATAAGTTCGTGCGATACAAGACTGTTAAGACGGGTGTTGTCCTCTATCCTTGATAAATCTCCATCATGTTGAATAGCAACTAACGGATTGGTTTTAAATGCTTCTAAAGCAAAAACATTACTTGCCGATCCGAGTGCCTTTGCCTCAAATACAGAGTAATATCCGTCAAATAATTGTTGGATAATATTTAAAACTGTAGATTTACCAGTACCAGCAGAACCATAAAACACCATAAATTTCTGCAATGTCTTTGATTCACCAGATACAACCGCTCCTATTGCCCACTCGATTTTTTGCCGCTCTTCTTCTGTATATAATGTTGAGATTAATCGCTCATAAGCAGACAAATCGCCAGCTTCAAGCGGATAATTCAACTTTTTGCTGGCGTAGTCTTTTTTATTCGTTGCTGTATTGGAAAATATAAGCTTTTCATCTAACATATGGAAGTTATCACGCATATGCTTTTGGCAATATCTATGCCAATGATCAATCATACCGTTTTCTGAATCCCACATATGCAAAACCTTTATATCCGAGGTAAAGCGATGACGGTTTTCTTCCGCATATTTATCCAATTCTCGATCTATGAGTTGTAAGGCGTCCTGTTCGTCTGTTGACCATAAACCACGATCTTCAACCCAAATTGCATAGAAGTCACTTCCACGGATCATAAGATCGTCACTCTTTTTAATAATGAACTTCGGATAAATCTCTATCACCCCACGCTTTGTGCTCCGGGTAGAAATCATCAGAAAATCGATCATTGTATCCTTACTCTCCTTTTACTTTTTTCAACTCATCCACTTCTTCACGTAACTCAGCGATCTCGTTCGTGATCTTAGACTGAATGTATCCCAGCACAAAGATAGACGCTGTTGCAGCAACAGCAAACCTGGTCGTACGCTTATTAAGTTTAACCTGCCTGACAAGATCTTTTCCCATCATGTCTAATCTGCTTTCCGTAATTCTCATGTGTTTGAAAATATAGCGTGTCATCATTTCATCCATTTTTCTTATCTCCTTTTTCATCCTATACAAACCGATCTAAATACCAACATGCCTGATACCAAATATCAACAGTTCTCAAATCATATGCGCAATTGTTAATTGTGAACAATCCTCCACATCCGTTCGGCTCATATTCTCTGTCCAAGAAACACTGAATTATAGTCTGTGCCTGCTCTTTATTAAACTTTGCGTCGTCCATATCAGCAAGTCCCAGACTTGATAACATATTCCCAAACCATTGTGCGGTTCTGTTCCCAATATCCGGATTTGACATAATATGCTCTTCTAATCTAATAGCAAGCGCGATCATCATTTCCAGCATACTGCATGGCCGTTCATCTAAATATTCTGATACTGTACACATATCAATATGCGCACATTCATGCCCGAAACGATATCGTAATTCGATACCATCTTCAAAACGATTTCCATCCATGTCAATTAAATATGTAAAATCAACACTATGCAGAAAATATAAAAGTTTTCGATAGCTTTTCTTTTTATCTGGACATACAATATCGTACATCCACTCAAAATACATGTTAATCAACTCGTTTTTCGTCATTATTCCTCCATCTGACATAACAAGTTAATGGTAGATTTCAGAGAAAATTCTCTGATCCAACAGAATTTCGTAATCAACTTTTCTGGCATCATTTCGCACATACACAGCGTCATCCTCATATTCTCCAAAGTGATTTAATGAATCTTCTCCTACCACGCCCTCTACATCCTCAATAATCTCATTATCTTCATCTGCTAACACATTATCTGAATAATAGGTAAGCGAAATCGTGTCATAATCGTCATGCTCCATAAATTTCTCTGGAGCAATTACATATGGTACGTCATGGGCTTCCCTTGTGTTCAAGATTTTGTTTTTCATCATTTCCTCCTTTTCTGTACTTGCTGTATATCCATTTTCATGAATTATCTGACATGCTTTATCCATATTGCTTGCCAAATCACACTGATTCTCTGGCTTGTCTGCTGGTTTACCCTTTTTAGAATATACATTTTTTACTGAATCTATCTCTTCCTGTGCGATGCGTTCGTACTTATTTTCAACGTATTTCCATATACCAATAGCACCAACCATTGCACCGCATACAAATCCACTACAAAATATTACTTTACTGCTCATCAATATCCTCCTCGTTATTAATAGTCATTACAGTAAGCGCGAGACCACCAAAAAGTAAAGAGGCACTTAATAAAATGCCCCCTGTAATGTGACGTTTTCTTTTAGTATCTAACACAAAATCCAACATTGATATGAAATTACCAAATCCATCCATATTTAATGCTCCTTTCCGCCCAGTAAAACTGCAATACCACCAAAGAAACAAATTCCAGCAAATGCTGAAAAAGTAAATCCCATAATTCCGCTCATGGTAAAACCTCCTTTCATTGATAAGAAAAATAATGATGACCGACTCTATATGTCGGAGTTCCGTATTTGCCATACCAGCCGGCAGTGAAATATATAACTTTGTCGTCTCGTCGACAATCAAGTTCTTCTACAACCAGCTGGCGAATAGTGTCGTCAATGTAACATTTTTCGATTCGCCCATTCCACATAGAAGTAAACTGATTTTTCTGATAAATCACATCTTCTATTGAATCCGGGAATAAGTCAGATTCAAACCGATTCAGAATAGTATCAATAACAAGCCGTTTTCCTAACTCAGATTCACCTTCTGCTTCCGCCATAGCGACAAGAGCGATTAAATCTATATCATTGTCTGATATAGAACATGCATTATTGATTTCTAATACCAGTTCGTCCATTGTTACTCGAAAGTTATAAATATTTGATGCCCTTACTTGCCACACCTCATATCCTGAATTTATATCTTGAACTGTTTTTGCATAGCATTTATATGTGGGACTTGTTATTAACAAAGATGTCAAGCTTATAAATAATGCTACAGTTCTAAATTGTGCGTGCAGTTTAATCATCTCCATTCTTTTTATGATTTAGATAAGATCTAAAATATTGCCATCCACATTGAAATCAAGAAGCCATGCCTTCTCAAGAGATCCTGCTTCATTTTCCCTGTAAGTTTCAATGGCACGGAAATCTACATAACCATCACCAGAACCGTTTTTTACCCATCCAACACTCTGACTCAATTTGGTTCTCTTAATTCCAAGCTCGTCATAAACGTCACTCAAAAATAAAAATCCATCTGCGTTTAATTTATCGTTTGCATACTGCTGTGCTCCTCTTAACATCATTCTGTTATAATCTTCGTTATTTTCGTATGCTTCGCTTGTTGATGCATCAAAAAACATTACATAATCACTCACTGTTGGATCAGCAACATCGACAGTTTTTTTTACTTTCTTTTCTTTACCTGTTTCCGGGTCAGTCACAGTTTCCTCAAGTTTCTTTGCTTTGATGTTGTATCTAAGTTCATTATCAACTTCCTGTCCAAAACGCTCCACAACACGTTCACGATATTCCTTAAGCGTTTTATCCACAGTTGCATATGCTGCTGCTAATGCCACATTGCGCTTACGAAGAATCTGATTGGATGCCACCATGCTCACGATAGATAAAGTGCCTAACGCCACAGATGGTGCATAAAGTTTTGCCAATTTTACTCCAGTCTGGATATATACAATTGCCAAATCTTTTTTTGCATCGTCTTCCGAATACTGATCGGCCATATCCTTATTATCTGAACACTGATGAATCGTATCAATAGTATTTTTAGATTCCTCTAAAATAGACTCGATCTTTGTTGTTGCCTTACATGCCAAAACAGTGCTGGCTACAGTTCCCACTACCCCTGCAACGATAAGAATTTCCGGACTGTATTTTTTTGCTTTAATTGTTACTTTCTTCATACTTGCTTTTACTGATGTTACGATTGTTTCTTTATTCATTTTTCTATATCTCCTTTTCAAAATTAATTGGTGTACCAACTGTTCCTACGCTATTCTTTGAATCTGTGGGCTGGAAAAATTCTCCTGGCATCGGGTATTTATATCTAAACATAAGATAATTTGCCGCATCGACTAAATGCTCTGTATTATAATCTTTCTTAAAAGCTTCAATACATAATTCAGCAGTTGCCAATGCGTCTACTCTGCCACTTCCAAAATTTTCACGCGCCGGTCCATATTTGTAATATGAAACTTCAATTCGATGCTTTCTTTCAAGATCAAATTGATCTGAGTATTCAGTTTTTAAAATACTTTCCATCGTCACTGATTCCTCCTGTCCATTAATCTAACTGGAATGCCTTAGGTAATTTAATAATGTATCCGCCATCTCTCAAACGCTCAACATATGCATTACGAAGATTAGACCAGCCGTATTTATTATCTGTATAGTTACTCGGAACCCCGACAAGCTCATAAAAATCTGCAACACTGACCAAATCGTACGTGGCAATTATTTCTTCCATTCGGTCAAGCACCTCTTCTGCCTCGCCGCGATTATCAATTATGATGTCATCAAAATCGTAGCTATTTCGACTTCTATTTCCACCGCTACTATAATTTCTCCGACTATCATTGTTGTAATATTGCCGGTATGATACCCTAGATGCCGGTGTCTGTTTGTTTCCGTTCTTACTGTTAATTCCGAGAATCGCTTTTACGGAATCTAACAGTATTTCTTTTGCTGCTGGAACAACAATGTCCTCAATAATATAACTTTTTACATTTGCTACATCATCTGGAACAAAAGCATCTGTGATTTTTTGTAATCCGCTCTTTTTCTTTGATCTGACTTCACCTTGAACCACTTTTTCTATCTTTTTTTCTGGAACAGGCTTGCTGATTTGTTTTTCTCTGGATTTATCAGAGTTTGATCTATATTCAGCCATATAATCCCCCTTTAATTTATAATTTGTAATTTTCCTGGAAGAGTTATTTTGGTCCCCGGTATACGGTTATTCTTTTTCTTGAATTGATGCATTAAATTACTTTTTGCTTTTTTCTCTGAATCAGCAAATGTCGTTCCCTGCCATCTATTTACTATACATTTATTAAACTCCATCACGGGTCCGTCATAAGAGTATTTTGTCATATGGTTTCCCTCCATAAAAAATAAAGAGAGAGTACCTTGTTACAGGCACTCCCTCCCCGGAATTTAATCCTCATTTTCTTCGTTGTCCAAATCAAAATTTTCTTTGAAATCATCTTCGACGACTGCATCGGCATCAACTACTACCTCAGATTTTCGACTCTGTTTCCACTGTTTTACTTTAGTCATTACTGGCTTAGCTACAAATTTGCCGACTAAACCGCCTGCAACAATAACTAACCCAACAATAGCCGCCGTTTTTAAACCGTTGCCAGATTCCTCTCTTTCCATAAGTTCTCCAGTTGTTGTTTCCATTACCTCGTTCTCTACATTGTTTTCGTTCATTTCTTTTTCCTCCTTTGAAAAATAGGTTTATTATTCCATAATAGACTGTGTAAAAACTGCGTATTACATGAGCTTCGTAAAATCGTATCTCGGTGACACCTGGTAATCCAGCATTAAACACGGTTCATCATTATCCGCTACGGTGGCACGAAACTCTACTTCAATTTGTCCATCTGTTAGGATATTCCATCCAATTTCGTCGCTGGTTGATGTATGTGACAGTCCGATTTCATCATAAAATTCACTCAATGATATATACTCTTCCATGCCGGTTGTAAGTCGGTAATTCAAATCGTTTACAACTTTTCGTACCGTCTGCACATCAGATCTGAAATATCGCATGGATACCGGCTCAAGAAATAACACTTGTCCTCCGCCTGTAACCATAACAGTTGCTGATTTCATTGGGTTTTCATCTACTTTTTTTTGCGCAACATGCTCTCTGATTACTTGCTCTTTTTTTTCGCCGATTGTTTCTACCACTTTTTCCCGATAGTCACGTAATGCAGTTTCTGATAAGCTGTATGCCGTAGCCAATGCAGCATTACGTCTGATATTTACAGAACTGGCTCCTATTAAACACGCCATAGATAGTGTTCCAGTAATAGCCGCTGGAATATAAGGTTTCCACGCTACTTTTATAGCATCAATAGGTTTGAGGCGGTCTATTATCGGAATCGCTTCTTTATGCTGTGCAAGTGCTTCTTCGTGCAAAATACGATTCTGCTCTTTTTTCTCATTTTCTATGAGAAGTAATGCTTTTGGCGTAGCTTTAACAGCTAACACTGTTGTACTTACCATACCGGCAATCCCGATTCCGGTTAAAATTTCTGGACTGTGCTTGATAGTAGCTTTCTTCAAATCATTGTACACTTTAGACACATTAGGTTTATGCATTTTTATTGTATTCCTCCATAAATATAAAACAGGGCACAAGATCCTGTGATTTTATCTAAACAACCAAAATTCCGGACGAACCCCACAAGAGCCCGAAGCTACATAGTAGCCCTCATTGCCACTGTGGTACACAACAGCGAAACAAGCCGAAAGAAACTCCTCTTTTGTAGCATTTCTAAGCCAACCCCATTCAATTTCGTTATCGTAATACGCTACCCGATTACGTCTCTGTTTCATAAGTGGGAGCTGCTTATCGCCGTCAGCCTCAATATGCTCTCTGTCCCATTCATCATCCCATCCACAGATTTCTCCAAGTGTCGGGATAGATAATTCAGAAATACGGTCTCTAATGACTGCCGGAAACATCTTGAATAAATCTTTTTCGATCCATTTTCTCAAATCAGATTTTTCGTAACCGCCTTCATTGCTGCTATTCTCATTCATGGGACGTTTGGTAACGTAGTCGTCAAATATAAACAATACCTTGCCGTCCGTAACCTTCTGAGCAGTCGCTGTGAAAGTTCCAAGGTCGCCCAGTGGAATGATAATCTGATCTCCAACTTTAAAATATTCTGGAAGAACTGAGCAACATGTTCCCGTAAATGCAGCTTTAAGATTTCGAATAGCTTCAATTGCTGGGAATAATGCATCTACATCAAAACAGCAATATTCTTCTGCTGCTTTCTTTGTGCTGGCTTCGCTTGTAATAGCAATATACTTCCTATACATTCTTTCTACCGTAGGGATATCTACTCCCTTTCCTGTTAAATCGATAATCTCTTCTCCTAATGTTGTTTCTCTTACACACATAATGCGAATCTCCTTTCAAAATATAAAATTTGTTTTAGTAACTATGAAATAAGCAGGTCAATAACCCATTCCGCCATATCTTTTGCACAAGAAAATTGATGACTTGTGAATTGATTAAGGCATGAATACTTATCCATTTGATCTCGAAATTCTTCAATAATAATCAATGGCGGTGTATCTTGATTCTCTTCAAGGCGAGTTAGTATTTCTTTTATCGCCCATCGTGAATAGCTTTCCTTCTTTAAACTATACTCTCGCCAATTGGATGTTTTTCTCAGCAATTGTTCAAGACAATACTGAGCAGTGTAAACGGCACGTTCATTTGCGGACGTCATATTTTCCTCCAAAAAGAAAAACAAAAGAGTCCGTATTAGGACTCCTCTGTTTCTTTGTTTTTCTGGACAAGTGCTTCATTGATCTTTTCTTCAATTTTCTCATCCATTTTCTGTTCGTCTAACCAATCGGATACCAGGTTTACCCCCACTCCGATTATGGTTACTGCGAATCCAACTAACTTGATCATTTTTGATTTCTGTTTCATGATGTCACTCTCCTTTCATAATATAACTTGTGATTGTTGCGATGCTGATTAATAATCATCCTCATCCCACAGTCTTGGTGGATATTCAATATCAATTACATAAACCTCAAGACCATCATTTAATACTGTTTTATGATGATTGAAATCAATCCAACTAATTCCATCCTCATAGAACCAGCCCAACGCTTCTCCACCCGGTATTTTATCAATGCCAAGAAAATCGTATAGATCGTTTACGCAAATTTCTCTTCCGAGTGCCCAATTTCGATTCAGATGATATTCGGCTTCAAGCACCTGTGGAATTGTACTTTCAAAATATCGTCCGGAAAATGAATCATAAAACAACCTCACATCTTCCGGATTTCGTTCGCTGAATGACAGACTATCAGAACCACAAATTCCTGAAGAAGAAATATAAACATCGTCTGCTCTTTCAGCCGCAATGGCATCGATGATTTTTTGATGTCCTTCTTCTCCGAATATCTCTTTTGTTTTTCTTTCATAGTCCTGATAAGCATTACTTAGTAATGCATAAGCACTTGTAATGGTTGCCTGCTGATGTTTATTTAATATGTTAGCCCCAAATATACAAGCGATAGTTGACATCCCGACAAGTGATGTTGGAATATAACACAACCATGCTGATTGAAATGCTTCCGTTTTTGTATATGCATCTGGATCTCCATCATGATTAATACAACTATCGGCTCGAATTTTTCTCACTGCCTTTGGCGTGGCCTGTATTGCCAATACCGATGTAGCAACGACTCCAATAGCACCGAGACATGTTAAAATGGTTGGAGATCCGTGCTTTAATCGGATTTTTGATTGAGTAATAATTTTGTTCCATTTGGGTGTCATATTTTTCTCCTTTCTTACTGCACCATTTATTTCATAGCAAGTAATACATCCAACACATTTGTTGCTATATCTTTCGCTATTGAAAACATCTGCTCTGTCAGAGGATTAAGTTTTGAAAATCCATCCATTTCTTTTTGAAACTCTTTTACATAATTAATTATTTCATCTGTTGTTCGAACAGTTCCTGGCGGATCTAAATAAAATCCAACATAATTTCCGAGTTCCTGAATAGCCCATACCGAATAGCTTGCTTTTGTAAAATCCTTTATGTAAAAAGATGATTTTGGAAAATATAAATCCATTTCATACAGATCACAAAGCATCAGCTTAAATTCTTCACTGGACACTTTCTACACCTCCTTCTAACCTGAAAAAAAATAAAAGAGAATTGTAAGGGACTCGAACCCTTGACCTTTGGATATAACTATCCAGTGCTCTACCATCTGAGCTAACTCTTCTCTCATAATAGTCCTTGCAAATTTTGCGCAAAAAGAAAGAGCCCTTGCTAGGACTCCTTCTATATCAGTTGTTGTTATCACCTCTTATCAGAAGTACCACCCCTAATAAAATAAGGGCACATCCAATTAAAGTCATAGCTTCCACCTCCTTCATAAAGAGAAATGTAATTTTTGCGCAAAAAGAAAGAGCCCTTGCTAGGACTCCTCCTCGTTTGTTGATTTTTTCAATTTATTCTCAATATAGGTTTTACAGTTCTTAAATCCACCTGTGCCAAGAATATAACCGATACCATAACATATTATCAATGCAAGTGTGTAACCTTTCCAATGTTTGGCTACCCATTTCACCGATAATTTATTAAGTTCCCATAATTCTTTCCATGATTGTCTCATATCCGTATCCTCCTTAAATAAATTTTTCTTTCATAAAGAGGAATGTAAAATGTGCGGAGCAAAAGAAAAAGGCGTTGTTCACGCCTCATTTCTTACGTTTCTTTGCCAGGTGCTTGACTATAAATACAATAATCATCACACACACAATTACATCACCAAATACAAGTATAAATGCCACTCCGCCGACTGCTACAGCGATAATAGCACTTATTGCTAATAGTAATAATACAATTGTTAATGTTATAAAAAGTATCATAAAATCACTCTCCTTTCATAAAGACCTATGTAATTTTTGCGAACTATATCTCTTTCCTGTCGAACACAGTTTCCCAACGCTCCCTTTTTATTGGTTTCATTTTAAGTGCCCACATAATCTGTCTCACTGTTACAGTTGGGTATAACCCATTTATAGATTCGCCAGCACGTTTATCAAAATACTCTTTAAATTGTGGATGCAAATATATTGTATCTATAATCCAAGCATCTATCTCTGACCAACTTGTACTTTTACTATTTTTGTTAAAACGCTGTTGTATAACAGCCAATCCCTTGTTTCCAATTTCAAAAAGCGTACATCGATTATAAACTGGATGGTTACAAATATATGTTCGTCCGTACATTGATGTATATATGTTTGGTTTTTTATAATGATATCGCATATGTATTTCCCTCGAAAAAAAAGAGTCCTAGATTTCTCTAAGACTCTTCATTCTTGTTTTTAATCGTCTTCTAATTCTCCGCAAACCTCATCGTAAGTTTCTCCCTCTGGGTTATCTTCATCCCAGCCGTCATTTTCATCTGAATATAAATTTTCATATTTTTCGTCGCCTTCGCAACCATATTCATCTAAGCCAATATTATGACCGCAGGAACATACCAATGTATCTTCCCATTCATCCTCAAATTCCATTACTCTTCCGCATTTAGAACAAATATATTTACCGCTCCTCATTGCTTCTATTTGTTTCTCATTAAAAATACTCATAGCCATACAGTCTCCTTTCTATTGTGAGCCAGTTTACAACTATTACGAGAAATAAAGCTTTATTCTCTGTTTCATAAAAGAATATGCAAATAAAGCGATTATATCTTTATGCAGTTATAATTAACTTGTTTTTGCGCTCCCTAAGAAATTTTATTGTCTGATCCATATCGCACTCAGTCATACTATCATATCCGCTATTATCTAAAGCACCTTTTTCTATGGAATGCATTAATAATTTTCCATTTTTAATCGTATAAATATCTTCTTCTTCAAAATTTTCCTCTTTATGATAAGTTCTATCTGTAAATCCATCATTGTTAGCTAATACTTTTTTTACATTTTCCTTTGTAAAACGAATCATAGTATATACCTCCCTTGCATAACAAACATTACTGTGACACTTAGAATTATACATTACAAAATACAAAAAGAAAAGGAGATGTTCTCAATTTCTTAAACATCTCCAAATACCCCCTAATACGTAACACAAATGTTTCTATATGTATTTTCAGCATCCTCGTATACGGATATTGTAATTGGTTCTCCCGGTCCATCTTTAAATTCGAACTTGAACTCTCTATTCAACTTTCCATATGGACCACGCTTCGGTTCACTCATACTTTGAAACTTTTCTGTTTCATCATTTGTATAATTTGTCTGAATTGCGACCATACACAAATCTGAGCATTCCGACTCAAAGAATATCATCCGGAATGACCATACATCTTCCTCTGCTGGAACACATATCATCATTTCATGTGTTGTGTTTGGTATCTCGATAAATATTTTATTCATTATCAAATTCCTCCTTTTCTCGTAATATAGTGTGTTGTTTTAGCGAAATATAAAATGCAAAAGCAAGAGAATATGCTTTTTGCACGTTCTCCTGCTTTAAGTTTTTTCTACTTTTTCGTAGGTCTAAAATGTTTAATCAACCCTTTGAATGTTGATGATGATAATGCGCCTGTTTCCTCAAACTTAAATCCTTTATTCATCCAAAGTCCATAAAACATCAACGGTATTATTAATTCTGCTGCCGCTACACCAACTCTAAAATATCGATCTTTAACCTGCTCCGCTATCTGTGTCTGCTTAAGTTCATTATCACGATCATTAGCTTCTTTTTCCATTTCTAATCGATCGTATTTGTCTCCAGCTTCCCAGTCGCTTTTGCTTTCCTCGATTCTCAGTCGATACAATGTTGCAAGATTATCAATAGCTACCGTCTGTTCCTGACTTCCGGTCTTTAATCCAGATAAAGCCTGAAATTCATTTGCTATCTCCTCATCTAACATGTCTTTGATTTTCTCTTCCATTTTTATCTCCTTTCAGAAAAAATATAAAAATACTCCATAACAGTAAATGTTAATCCTGCGAAACATAATTTTTAATATGTACTTCCAATGTTACCCGCTTACTCTGTAGAATTGATATACTTAGCGGCTCATTCAATTCTAAAAAGAGATACGGTGTATCAGTCGAATTGTCAACATTAATAGTTCCTACACATTTAGGTTTAAATATGAGTTTTGATAAAACCAGACCTATGACAACCCCAGCTAATAATGCAATAAGTACCAATACCATCTCAGCATCCTCCTTTCAAATGTTTTCCTGATTTTCCCACCTGGCAATTTTTCAGATACAAAAATATCATGATTTCTGGTAACCTCAGTCCGGTTTTCTAATCTAGGATAAAAAAAAGAAAGAGTCATTGCTGACTCAATCTATATTACTTTGTTTTTGCATATTTGTTAGCATAAAACTCTCTACTGAAACTGCCACCACATTTGATATTGCCATCTTGATCATATACATCGTAACCAACAAAATCTTTGTCTTCACTTTCCTTGATCTTAATTTCTAAATTCTCGCCAGGAAATTCGTCTTCGACAAACCTTTCTGCCAGTTGTTCATCTGTCAATTTGACTCCACCATTACGGTTTCCACATACAGATAATACTGCTACCAATATAAGCATAATAATAAATACAGATTTTTTCATAGTTTCTCTCTCCTTTAAATTAAACTTATTTTTATAGTTTCTTTCATAAAGAGCGATGTAAATTTCGCGAAGCAAAAGAAAGAGTCCTTGTAGGGACCCTATCCTTCGATTGCTATTTCTTGAAGTTGCTTCTTTACAAGCATCCAATTGATTAGGTTAATATTGAAAATCTCAATATCCGTCAATCCGTATCCGGTTCCACGTACAATAAATCCTGTACATTTACCTCTTACGATTCTTTCAAGTTCTCCTAAGTTTCCTCGATTAACCCCGTAAATTGTTTTACTCACAATAAATTCCTCCTTAAAATATTTATTTTCCATAAGAGGACTTGCAAAAAAGGCGCAAAAAGAAAGAGCCCTTGTTAGGACTCGTTTCTCAATTCATTTATTTTAGTGGTGAATAATTCAATTTCTTGAATAGTCAACCCATGTGGCTCTTGAAAAGTTTGACCGTACCAATCCTTGATTCTTGAAATTGTTTGCGAAAATATCATGCAATACTCCTCGTCATCATCCCATTCAATAATGACTTCTTTATCCGATTGCTTGTTTTCATACACAATATAACCGCAGGATAAATCTGATACGCGAATCTTATAGCCAAGAGCTTCTATTTCTTTATCATTTTTACTCATAAAATATCACCATCCTTTCATAAAGGGAGTTGTATGTTTTGCGAGATAAAAAGAAAGAGCCATTGCTGGCTCAGTCCTCATTTCTATAACTTCTGTAACTTACTCGTCTCCTTTCAGACTTGCTAGATTCTTCGATATCGCCAAACGCTGCCAAAAAACTCCACACAACAGTTAATACTCCCGTTTCAAAAGCTAATGCCACCGCTAACACAAATACCATAACATTCTTAAATTTCTGCATACTTATCTCCTTTCAAACAGTTGTTATAGTTTCCATAAAAGCGATTGTAAAACGTGCGATTCATTTACGTTCCCTATTTAATAACCAAAAGAATCGTCTGTACAATTCGTAGTAAGTATCCTTGCAACATGGAACCCCTAATCTAGCTTTCAAAACATCATAGGACCATCCCTCGGTAACAGCTTTTAGAATATATGGAGCAAGCTGCTGATCTGTTTGCTCAGCCACCCTCTCAATCATGTCCGTTCGTTCTGAATAATATGCCCGTGCTATCCCGACTTTTGCGGTTGGATCGCCCAGGGTGCTAGTGACAATGAACATAGCCCAATCTGATGGCTTACCACTAATTCCACTCAGTGAAGAATATGCCTTTCTCCAAATGGGATACTGTAAACAAAAATGCTTCAACTCATAGTAACGATGTTTTTCAATCCAATAAGGATTTTTCTCGGATAATTCCGGTCTGATTGTAGTTGCCATAATTTATTTCCTCCTTGTAAAATCTATTCTAGGTTAGAAATAATCAATAGTAAAAACAACCTCGGTGGAATAACTGCAAAAAGAAAGAGCCATTGCTGGCTCAATCTTTATAAACCGTAATCTGTACTAATATTTTTATAAATGAGATTATAAATTTTCTGATCTCCATCTAAACATTGTCATTTCACAAGGATAGTCCTCAAAACCTATCGTATCACAGGTTATGAATCCTTCCACAACGCCATCTATAATTTCAGCTTCATATTGCTTGTATGGATAAATATAATCCGGAAGATTTCTATGTATGCAACCACACATAGGGCATTTTAATCTTTGAACTGGAACATGTATTGTTATGTGCCCTTTCGTTCTTACAATTCTTGAAACAGTGTCATAATATTTCAATGGGGCACCACAAGTTTCGCATACTATTTTCATACATAATCATCTCCTAACTCCAAAATCAATTATACATGAAAATAGTTGATAAACGTGCTGGTAATATATTCCAATTTCAATAACTTATAAACGAAAAAAAGAGCACCGTAGTGGTATCCCACCGCGGCACTCTAAGTATTCATTCAAAGCACTGTATTTAGTATATAATTAGTAAAACTGGTTTTGGGCTTATTTCAGATGCCCATTTAGCCTTATTTTATGCGGATTTTGAAAATATAATGGGCATCATAGTCTATGATCGCTATCATTTTTATTCCTCACTAAGTCCTGCATCATCCAGTATCCGGTAAATCTCTTTTGAATATGCAGTCCGGTCTTTCATGCCATACACTTCAAGTGCTCTTTGGGCATCGATCTTAAATGCTTCCAATGCCTCCTCTGCTTTTGCCTGTATGTCTGAAATCTCTCTGTCACATCCAAGTTCTTTGGCATCACTGCTGTATTCATCACATCTTCCGATCGTACTGATCAGCGAATCTAACGCCATATCATAAATTTTCTGATTCATCAGATTCTGATATGCTCTGTACTGCCCTGCCGTGTATGCAAGAATACGGTATTTTCTGTATGTATCCTGATCTTTCTCCTTTACCTCAAGACCAGATACATCCTGAAATGCCTGCTCATAATTGCCCTTTGCATATGCATCTTCCGCATTTGAAAAACTGCTGGAATAACCCACTAAATTAGTTGCTAATACTACAAGAACAAGGAATGAAAATACCATCACAAAGATCAGAATTACCGGTACCTTCGGGAGTGGAGGTGTCAGATCCGGCTCCTTTGGTGGCTTCGGTTTCTTTTCTTTCTTTGGCTTTTTCGGTTTTTTCTCTTTCTTTGGCTTCTTCTCTTTTTTCTTTTTTTCTTTTTTCTTCTTTTTATCTTCTTCCGGATCTGATTTTTCTTCTTCCTTCGGCGCGTCCGATATACCTGGAATATCTCCAAGTTCCTGTAATATCTGCATATTCGGATCTGACAGATCAATGTCGCCTGCATTTTCTTCTGTTATCACTTCTTTTCCGGACGATGCAGGATCACCTTCCTCATCCTCATCATCTTCCCCAAAAAGAATACGTGATAATTTTTTCAGGAAACTTTCTTTTTTCGGCTTGTCTTCCCTGTCATTTGGCATGACATCTGACATGCTGTCCGAAGTATTTTCACTTTCTCCTGCTCCATCATCTCCAAATATATCCGCTTCACCAAGATCTCCAAAATCGTCTAGTCCATCACTGGCTGCATCCTCCATGCCTAAAGCATCACTTTCGCCTTTGTCTGTGTGATCCGTCATCTGTGCACCTTCTGTCACGTCAGCGCTTTCCTCCGATATATCATCCGATATTCCAAAATCTCCAAGTCCGTCTAGATCACCCAGTCCGCCTAGATTCTCCGGTGCTTTCGTATTCTCCTGCTGCCCGCTTTCTTCTTTTTCATCCGTCTGCGGTTCTGATGTCTGTGCAGGTTCTTCCTTTTTCATGATATCATCAATTCCCGGAATATCTCCAAGCGTATCCATCATGAAATCATCTTCTTTATTATTCTGACCTGTTCCATCTACAATCTGATCTAAACTGTTAAAGAAATCATCTTTTGTTTCCGCTTCTGGTGCAGACTTCTCATTTGCCAATTCCTTTTCAAATTGTTCTAAAAAATTATCTTCCGCCTCTTTGGAAAGTAAATCATTTTCCATCTCATTCATAATATCATCCTCTGTCCGCATCGTTTTACTCCCGGTTTCTTTCTCTGCATCCATATCTTTTTCTGATAAGGAATTTAACAGTCCATCCAGATAATCCTCTGTCCCGCTCATCCGACACCTCCGTCAAGCCTATAACTTAATTTGGGGATGTGACAATATATCACATCCCCTTCTTCGCTTCAACCTAATCAATGCTTTTATCAATTAAATTATCAATAGCCTCTACAAGATTGCCGATTTCAGGTTTTGTCAACTGGGCATCTGCCCCTAACTGTTTACCTTTGAT
This sequence comes from Roseburia rectibacter, assembly GCF_014287515.2. Lineage (NCBI taxonomy): Bacteria > Bacillati > Bacillota > Clostridia > Lachnospirales > Lachnospiraceae > Roseburia > Roseburia rectibacter. The sequence goes on along the minus strand of NZ_CP092473.1, from coordinate 1,175,120 downwards.
TCTCATTTCTTCATTAACTAAAGATGAGAAAATAATAAGCGGTATCTTCTTCATATTATCGTTCGTCTTAACAAGTTTGGTCAGTCTGTGTCCATCCATCATCGGCATCTCGATATCAGTGATAATACAATGAACCTTATCACGTACATTACCCGCCTTTTCAAATTCGGTCAGCTTATCCCATGCCTCCTGGCCATTCATTGTCACGATCAGATTGGTGTATCCTGCCTTCTTCAGACAGTCTGTGATCAGACGGCTAAGAAGCGGCGAATCCTCAGCGATCAGGATCGGTGAATCACAGCGCTCACGGCTTGCCATATTATCAACATCTGATACCTTAAGACCTGTCTCCGGACTGATATCAGATACGATTTTCTCAAAGTCAAGGATGATGATCAGCTTGTCATCCATCTTGATCACTCCTGTGGATGCACTGTTATCCTCTGTATTGATCGTCGAATCCGGCTTGATAATAGACTCCCATGATACACGGTGAATGCCAATTACAGCATCTACATGAAACGCAATATTTAATTTGTTGAAGTTTGTGATGATAAAAAGTCCCTTGCCATCTCCACTCTCTGCCATCCCCAGACATCTTTTCAGATTAACAACGGTAATCATTGTATCACGCGGCATGAAAATACCTTCCACACTTGGATGAGAATTTGGTACCGGTGTTACCGGCGATACGTCAATATCTCTCTGATCTTTGCAACATTGATTCCATAATGATTATTTCCTAATGTAAATTCCAGGACTTCCAGCTCATTCGTTCCTGACTCTAAAAGTATATTTGTATCCATTCCTGTCTCTCCTCCCGCGTATCATTTGCTACGCAATTCATTGCTTTTGCCATTGCATAAATATTAATGTCATTATAACACATTACTAATATCATTACAAAGTAATTTGATAATTTGTTCCACTGATATTTACATACAGATCCAGACTTTCAATATTTGTCACACTGTCCGGTACCTGAAACAGCAACACGGTATTTTCTGTCGCACCAGCCGGAATTGTTTCCTGATACAATGCAAAATCAGATGGAAGTATGGTATTTTCCTCATCTGCTTTTTCCTGACCATTGACCATGACAGAAAACTCCGGTGTCTTTGCAAAATTGTCGATCGCTATTTCATCTGTTCCGGAATTTGTAATATCAATACTGACAATAACAAATACTTTTCCTTTCTCTGCATCCAGCGAATAGTATCCGCCTTCCATATAATCCGCCGCAATCTCGGCTCCGGCATATGCTATGGTCAGGTTTTCTTCGCCAAACAGTTCATCAAGAGTGGAAGACTCTGCTGCAGCCTGCTCTGTTCCATCTTCTGCAATCTGTTCACCTGCAGACGCATTACCGGATGCATCCAGTGTAATTCTGTTCTCTGTTTCTGTCTCCTGTGGTTCATCCGTAGATTCCGTCTCCTGCTCATCATGACTCACATTTGCAAGACCTTCCGGCTGGCTCGTATTAAACTTCGCCACAGCGTGTGCCGAATAATCCACAATCACGCCTTCTTCATCTTCTGTTAAACTGTATGGCTGTTCTCCACATCCACCAAGCAGCAATGCTGTTACTGCTGCCACTGCCGTTAATCTCATTCCTGTTCTTTTCATGGTATTCCTCTCATGATATCTGTAAATAATAGAATATACTCTATCCATATGTTAGCATTTTTGGTATCATTTATCAACTGAAAAAATTTCCATTATTTGTCTCTAATTCAAACCAGAATTCTACTCCGTCTTCGTGATTGATCACACCACACTTCTGATGGAATGAATCCATGATCGCCTGAACAATAGAAAGACCTATACCGCTGCCGCCGTATTCTCTGGTTCTTGCTTTATCCACCTTATAAAATTTGATCCAGATATTATCCACATCTTCTTCCGGTATCGGCTTTCCGGTGTTGAAAACACTGACGCGGACTTTATCATTTTTCTTTACACAGCGGATATCAATTCTTTTTTCACCCTCTGCATGATGAATCGCATTGCTTAAATAGTTGGTCACTACTTCTTCCACCTTAAATTCATCCGCCCAGGCAAATAACGGTTCCTGCTGCGAAAAGTTTAATGTGATCTCATTCTGATTTAAAAGGATCGCAGACGCATTGATCACTCCCTGTATCAGTTCCGTCAGATCAAACCTTTCCATGGTAATGACCTCATTACCAAATTCAAGCTGGTTTAAAGTCAGCAGTTTTTTGACCATTTTATTCATCTTGTCTGCTTCGTCCATGATGACTTCACAATAAAAGTCCCTGCTCTCCGCATCATCATTAATACATTCTTTCAGTCCTTCTGCGTATCCCTGTATCAGTGCAAGCGGTGTTTTTAACTCGTGTGAAACATTTGATAAAAATTCTTTCCGCATTTCATCGATCTGTGTTTTTTTATCGATATCGATCTGTAATTGATTGTTTGCACTCTTTAGTTCAGAAATCGTGTGCTCTAACGTAGTTGACATGACATTCATGTATTCGCCAAGCTCGTCCACTTCATTGTGATATCTGCTCCCAGGCTGATATTTTGCTTCAAAATCAAGTTCCGTCATCCGCTTCGATATATCCGTCAGACGTAAAAGCGGCGTTGTTATGCCTCTCGAAACGAAAACAATGACGACCGCACTGATGATCGCAGCAATGACACCTACCCATGCTAAAAATGTATTAGAGAGACTGACACTCTCACGGATACTCTCAAGTGCTGTCCGCATCAGGATCAGATTCCCATTGGAAAGTGTCCCGTAAAGCACCAGATACTCTGAATCCAATCTGGCATCTGTCTGTTTCTGGATAATATAATTGTCAGACTGCATCAATACCGTCACTTCATTCTGCTTCTCCCCAAAAATAATGTTCATAAATTCCAACATCATTTTCTGTGTATCATTCACGGACGACCGTACAATGGTCCGGTCAGAGCTTATGATCATGACAGTGATATTTCCATTTGCACAGAGATTATCAAATGTCACATCAAAAGAGCTGTCATCTAGTGATCCGTTCTCACTCGCTTCATTGATCGTCTCAAATCCGGACAGCAGTGTATTTTGTTTATTGACCACATAATACGGCTCCAAAAAAACGGTATTAATAAACCAGCATAAAAGAAGTGTTCCTGTAACCAGACAGATACTGATCAGTATCAACTGATGTGTCAGTGAACCAAAATATTTTCTTTTCCGATCTTTCATCAATTTTTTCATCATTTATCACTGCCGTTTTCTTCTGCTTCAAATTTGTACCCCATACCCCAGATGGTTTTGATATAGTCACCTTTTTCTCCGATCTTGGCACGCAGTTTTTTAACGTGTGTATCGATGGTTCTTGCATCTCCAAAGTAATCGTAATTCCAGACATGATTGAGAATTTTCTCTCTGGAGAGTGCAATGCCCTCATTTTCCATAAAATAAGTAAGCAGTTCAAATTCCTTGAAACTCAGTTCAATCTGTTTTCCATCCACTGTGACCGTATGTGCTGTCTGATCGATCACGATTCCTCCGATGGAAAGAAGTTTTCCCTCCTCAGGTGCTTTTCCACTTCTTCTTAAGATCGCACCGACACGTGCGACAAGAATCTTCGGAGAAAACGGTTTCGAGATATATTCATCAACACCAAGTTCAAATCCGGTGAGCTCGTCCTCTTCATCACCCTTTGCTGTCAGCATGATGATCGGCACTTTTGACGTTTCCCTGATTTCCCTGCATACGTCCCAGCCATTCATTTTTGGCATCATCACATCCAATATGATCAGTGCAATATTTTTTTCCTGATAAAAAATATCCAGTGCTGCCTCACCGTCTCCTGCCTCTAATACCTCATAATCTTCCCTGACTAAAAAGTCACGGACCAGCTTTCTCATTCTGCTCTCATCATCCACAACCAATATCTTTATCTTTTCCATACTTAATGCTCCATTCCTGCCATTTTTCACATTACAATTTAACAGATAATTATGAAATAAATGTGATATCTTCTATGGTTCTTCCACCATCTGTTCACGTTCATTCAAGGCAGCTTCCCGCTCATCAAGTTCCTGCTCCCATTCCGCATATTTATCGATCAGTTTATTCTCATAATTTAAAATTGTAGGGCTGTCACTCGTCGATGCAATGATAAACATGCCGATTATACTGATTGCAAGAATCACAGATACAAATAATGTAATCTCATACTTTTTGCGGTACCCATCTGCTTTTCCCTGTTTTTTCTTTTCATCTGACTGATGTTTTGCAGAAATCCTTAATTTCTTTTTGAGACTCTCCTCTAACATCGGATGTGTCACATAGATTGGAAGGATATCCGCATTATTGATTGCAGGATTCTGGATCAGGTATTCCTGAAGTTCTTTTAGATAAGTATAACCAACGGCTGTCTCAAACAACTCCTGCTTTACCATTTTATTGTAGATTTCAAGTACTGTTTCCGGATGATGCATATCTGCACGTTCTTCCACATAATGGATTCCCTGCGCTTCCTTTTTTGCCTGCTCTGCTTCCGCTTCATCTGTAAATACAAAACCATTTATTTTTACTGTTTTCTTATCGGACATGATCATTCCTCTTATTATCTGACTAATTTGATACCATCATCATTATAAAAAAATGTGAAAAGAAATGCAATGCGTTATTGTATTGTAATTTCTATATAGTATAATCGGCTTATGAGATCACTTTTGGAGGGTATTTATGAACAAAAATAATTTTGCACCGCTGCCGCCTATGGGGTGGAACAGCTATGATTACTATGACACTACGGTAACAGAAGATGCCGTAAAAGCAAATGCAGACTATATGGCTGCACATTTAAAAGATTTTGGTTGGGAATATATCGTTGTCGACATCGAATGGTATGCGATCGGTGCCGGTTCCATGCGTGATCAGTTCCAGTACATTCCGTTTGCAGACGTCGCGATGGACGAATTTTCCAGATTACAGCCTGATCCGGATCGATTTCCATCTTCCGCTGACGGCACCGGATTTACCCATCTTGCAGACTATATCCACAGTCTCGGTTTAAAGTTTGGAATCCACATCATGCGAGGAATTCCCAGAACTGCCGCACATAATCACAGTAAGATCAAAGGCAGCAATGTGACTGCTGATATGGTTGCCAATCCTTCCTCCATCTGCGGATGGAACCCGGATATGTATGGAGTACGTGACACAGCGGCAGGACAGACTTACTATAATTCCCTGATGGAACTTTACGCTTCCTGGGGTGTCGATTTTATCAAATGTGATGATATCTGCAACACCAATATTTATCCGGCAAACCCATATTCTGCACGCCACGAGATAGAAATGCTGCATAAGGCGATCACACGCTGTGGAAGACCTATCGTTTTATCCCTGTCTCCGGGTCCTGCACTGATCGAACATGCATGGCATTATGAAACTTACGCAAACATGTGGCGTATCACTGATGATTTCTGGGATAAATGGGATCTGTTAAAAGATATGTTCCACCGCTGTGAACTCTGGCAGAACCATGTTTCAAAGGGATGCTATCCGGACTGTGATATGCTGCCGCTTGGCTGGCTTGGAAAAGGCTTCGGACATGAATGGTACACTAATTTTGCACCGGATGAACAGCATACCATGTTAACACTCTGGTGTCTTTTCGGCTCTCCTTTAATGCTTGGCTGTGAACTGACAAAATTAGACGATGCCACGCTTGCACTTTTGACCAACCGCGATATACTTTCCATGCTGACACCGGACTGTAAACCTCATCAGATATGTCTTGACGATGAAAAAGCCATCTGGTGCGCACATAATGCAGTTACAGGCGAACATTTTATTGCTTTCTTTAATCTCTCAGATGAAACACAGACAATCCATTGTGAGATTGAAACTCTCCGTGTCGGTGATGAATTATGCATCCATGAAAATGCCAGTCTGACAGAACTCTGGAGCAAAGAAAAAACATCCGTATCCGGCAGTGCGATCTCTGTCACCCCGCCAGCACACGGATGTCTGGTATTTCGTGTAGAAAACTGATCTTTGTCTTTGATGCTGTAAAATAAGTCTCTGATAAGCCAAAAGATTTATTCTTCCGGCATCCAGACGCGCATCTGATTTTCTCCCCGGTTCGCCCATACATAATAAGGAATTGCGGTCAGCATTACGTCTGTCCGCTTTGGGCGTTCCTCGGAGTAAAGCGCATCACTGCTCTCCATCCGGTATCCCGGCAGATGGATCAGCACATTTCCCGCTAATACACCTTCTTTGCAAAGTTCCGTCTCAGCTTTGATCTCTCTTGGTATACGAAGTGCCTGAATGCACTCACCATTGTCTGCACCTTCAAAGCAGTATACGACCGGTCCCCTCATCAACGCGACACAGCCCTCATCTTCACGCACATTCGTATTTGCATAAATTTTTCGTACCGGAAGATCAAATGTAAGTGCAACCACATCATTTTCTCCCCAGTTTCTCTTCAGATAAAGATAACCATTTTTCACAAAAGACATGTCATCTGTTTTTTCTCCGTTTACTGTCACAGCAAGTGTGTCCGGACGAATATGGGATGGGATATGAATTGCAAGTTCAAACGCCTTTTCTTTTTTTGCTTTTACCTGATAGGATACCTTTCCTTCCCACGGATAACTGCTTTCTACCGTAATCACCGCTTTATCAAAATCCGCGGTCTGTCCCAGAAACAGATGTGAATAGAGCGTCGTTTCACTCTCACTCCATGCATAAGTTCCCAGTGAAGTTACAAGACGTACCAGGTTCGGCGGACAGCATGCACATGCATACCAGCCCGGACGGGTCGGCAATACATGTTTATAACCAAAGATCGTGCCGGATGTTCCCGGATTTACCTCAAGCGGATTCACATAGAAAAACTGTTTTCCATCCAACTGGATACCGCTGATGGTTCCATTGTAAAATTCCCGTTCCATGATATCGGCATAAATTCCAAGGGGTTTTATTTCCAACATTCTCTTTGCAAAAAAGATCATTCCTATCGACGCGCAGGTCTCCGCATATGCCATATCGTTTGGCAGGTCATAATCGATCGTAAAAGCCTCGCCTTCAACTGTAGAACCGATGCCGCCGGTGATATACATTCTTTTCTTTACGATATTATCCCACAAAGTCTGGCATGCCTCATAAAGTCTCTCATCTTTATCTTCCCCGGCAAGGTCAGCCATTGCCGTATACATATAAACAGCACGGACACTGTGTCCGACTGCCTCTTTCTGCTCATAAATCGTAGCGTGCGTCTGCGTGTATCTCTGATCTAACGGTTCTAAGCTATACTGTCCCCAATGCTGCCAGCCTCTTTTTTTCTTTTCCTCATAAAAATAATCCGGATTTTTTCCTCGTTCCTCCAGAAAATACCGTGCCATCTTTTTGTATTTTTCTTTTCCGGTTGCACGGTATAGTTTCATCAGTCCGATCTCCACTTCCTGATGTCCCGGTATTCCCGGCTCTTTGTCCTCTCCAAATCTGGAAATGATATGGTCAGCAAGACGCTCCACCACATGAAGCAGTTTTTCTTTTCCGGTTGTCTGATAGTATGCGACACCAGCCTCCATCATATGTCCGGCACAGTACAGTTCATGGCACTCCTGCAAATTCTGCCAGCGGTGTTCCGGTTCTTTTACAATAAAAAAGGTATCAAGATAGCCATCCGGCTGCTGTGCCTTTTCGATGATGTCAATGATCTCATCCGCACGCGCTTCCAACTCATTGTCCGGCTTTACCGCAAGCGAATAGGCGACACCCTCTAACCATTTTGCGACGTCACTGTCCTGAAAGACCATACCATAAAATTCTCCTTCGCTTAAACCTGCGGCAATACGAAAATTTTCAATGGCATGGCTTTTTTCCACGCCTGGCACTTCATCATTTAATACTTTCTCCTGAAACGGAATGACGGTGTCTGTCATGCGGTGCTGCATGGCAGACCAGAATGGGTCGTGGATTTTTATCTGGTTGATGTTGATTTCACGAATATTTTTTGACATGATTTCTCCTTTAGTTTGTGGCTCCCGCTTTGTGCTTTACCACCTAACCCTTATACTCAAAATTAGGTATCTCTCCCCATCTCTCTTTAAAGTAATGCGCCGCCATTTTCGGTCTGCGCTCTCTCGTAAACAGTCCCTTTTTATTACCATCAACTCTCATGCATCCCTGCACGGTCGCAAAGTCCGCAAAGTTCCAGACATGCTCCCCGATAAAGACCTTCCTCTTATCGAACTGTGCATTTTGTCTCTTATAAAATTCCACCTGAAATTCCTCCGAGAACATCTCGGGCACACACTCATGGATACCGGCTACGGCATCAGCGCCGTACTCGGTGATCATGACCGGTTTATTCTGGGATTCCCAGAAGTCGAGTTCAAGATTTAATCCATAGCAGGCAGCGTCAAGATCTCCGGACAGGTTGTACCATCCATAGTAACGGTTAATGCAGACGACATCCATGCTTCTTGTGACAATATCTTTTTCATAGTTGTTCTGACAGCAGACTAAAGTAACTGGACGGTCAGAAGGGTCTGTCTCATGTGCCAGCTCATAGAGTGAATGCCAATACTCGTATGCTGACTCCGGAAAATTTTCCGTATCCGGTTCATTTCCAAGTGACCACATGACAACGCATGGATGGTTTTTGTCACGCGCGATCATGTCCTTAATGACCTGTTCATGGTGTTCACGGATAGGAAATGTCTCATAAGGATTGATTCCTGCTCCGGCACCGATCCCGACTGCCGGAACCTCGTCGATGATCACGATTCCTTCACGGTCGCACAGGCGGTACATTTCTTCCGCATATGGATAATGGCTGGTACGGAAAGAATTTGCATGCAGCCAGTGAATCAAATTGACATCTTTAACATCCAGACAGACATCCATACCCCGTCCATGAAATGCCGAATCCTCATGTTTTCCAAACCCTTTGAAATAAAACGGTTTTCCATTGATCAGAAACGAAGTCCCCTCCACGCGCACCGTACGCACGCCAAACGGCTCCTCATAATAATCATCACCGAACGTGACTGCTGCCGTATACAGATACGGTGTTCCCGGATATGGCTCCCACAGTTTTGCATCCGGTATCACGATCTCCCCGGAAGTGCCTTTTGCCTGTGCCACTTCATTTCCATTGGCATCTAAGATCTGCAGTACAACTTCCTGTCCATCTGTATCTGAAGTCTTAACCTGATAATTCACAATGCCATCCGTTCCACGGATATCTGTCACAAGCGTTACATCTTTGATATACGCCTTCGGTGTCGTATAAATTCGGACCGGACGGTTGATCCCTGCATAATTAAAGAAATCAAAATTAGGAAGATTCTGTGGTTTTCTCCAGCGTTTTGCAGCTTCAACTCCCGGCACTCCTGCATTGTCTGCTCCCATAAATGAGGTTCCCTCCTCATTTCCAACCGGAAGTGTGCTGTGATTAATGCGGTTATCCACAGCAACGACCAGTTCTGCACTCTCCCCTGCACATAATTTGTCAGTGATATCCACTTCAAATGGAAGAAATCCTCCTTTATGCTGTGTGAGCAATACCCCATTCAGATAAATTTTTGCAAAATGTGTTACTGCGTCAAAGCGAAGCACCAGTCTCTGTCCCTTGTAATAAGAAGGCACTGTAATATTTCTCCGGTAATACGCATAACCGTAATGATTCCGGTAAGCAATATCATCTTTCTGATCATTGTAAGATGCCGGAACTGCGATTGGCTCCATCTGCTCCGGCAATGTCACCGCATCCCCCGGTTCCTCCGTTGTCCCAAGTGCAAAATCCCACACTCCGTTTAAATCAATGATCCCACGAATCTTATTTTCCTGTGGATATAACATGTTACCCCTCCATTTCTGCCTTAATTAATCTCTCATACTCTGCGTCACTTAATTCCAACACCCCGCCGTGTCTTTTTTTCGTCCTGCCAAGATCATATTTTTCTTTTTCCAAAATCGTGAAATCACCCGATGACAGATCTTCCGTGATCATCGGCAGATACCCTTTTCCCTCGGCAAACTGGTCTGCGATCACACACCAGCTCCTGCCCTCCGGCAAAAGATAGCCCTCCGGGCCTTCCACGCCTTTTAATTTTTCAAAAACCGGGCAGGAGATCCGCTTAAAATCCCCGCGGAGACTGTCTGACTCCTCTAAGATCAGCCTGCTGTCGGTCTCATCCTTTGAGATCCGGTAATATTTTCCGTTACTCCTTAAAATCGTGGTATCGATCACATCCCGCTCACGTTCCATATACAAAAATGTATCCGAAAATGTGACAAAATCCTTTGTATAAGCGGCATAGATGCGGTGTTTTGCAGTCTCTTCCCCATCACATTTTACTTTGGATGCAAAAAAGACTAAAAATGCCTGTTCTTCCTCGTCAAACACAGCCTCCGGCGCCCAGACACAGCCAGCCTCACGGATGCCGACTGTATGGGCGCGCTCCTTTTCCCAGTGCACGAGGTCTTCTGATTCCCAGATGATGATATCCCTGCTGCCGCGCTCCTGCGCTGCCTGCCAGCCCTCACCCTTTTCGATTCGAAGATCGGTTGCGATCAGATAATAACGTCCATTCAGCGGATTTTTTACCGGAAACGGATCGCGCACACCGCACTCGCCGATATGCGAATACAGTACCGGTTTTCCATCGTTTAGATCCGTCCAGTGCAGTCCGTCCCGGCTCACGGAAAAATAGATCTGCTCGCCGTCCTTCTGTTCCCCGGTAAAGTGTACAAATAAATATCCTGCCATACCCTGCTCCATTCATATTACTTGATTTTTATTTTCGTGGACACTCAGCCAATATCCGGCTCATCCTTCAACACGATCGTATCGCGGGTCTTTCCCTCTGTCTCAAATACGATGATCTCGTTTTCGCCCTTTTTCAGCAGCGGCGCCGGGATATAGAGTCTTTTCTGCGGTCCGATCTCCCAGAATCTTCCGATATTAAATCCGTTTACAAAGACACAGCCCTTTCCCCATCCCTCAAAATCCAGGAATGTATCTGCTGTCTCGTCGATATCCACCGTAAAACGATAAAATCCCGGCAGCCCTTCTTTGTATTCTTTGGAAAAGTCAACTTTTTCGATATTGTCGAGCGGCAGCGTGTACTGTTTCCAGTGGTTGTGCATATGTCCGTTGACCTGCACACACTGACCAATGCCTTTTCTCTGGTGTTCCATGCGCGGTCCGAAATTGACACGCCCCATATTTTCCATCAGGATATCAAAATCTGCTCCCCTTTCAAACGTGACATCCAGCTCTTTTTCTTTTAAAAGTTCCAGATCGTAAAGTGTTGTGACCGGTTTTTGATCCACAAAAATATTGGCACGGTCGTTTGCCTCCCACAGGCGGAGTTTTTCGAGTTTCTCCTCCGTATCTAATGTGGAATGATATAAAATATAGCCGTAATTCTGCCCCAGTTTTTCCATGCTCTGCGGAAAACTGCTCTCCACCGGAGCACTGAGGTCATCCAGCACCGAAAACAGGCTTACCTTTTCTTTTGCCTGCAGTGTTCCATATGCCTTCCTTTTGATCTCAGTCGTAAATGTGACTTCCGGTATCTCTCTGTATTTTGCAATGACGTCGCGGTATCTGCGGTATTTTTCCGTGATCTGTCCATCTTCCGTCAATAGCGCATCATAGTCATACGATGTCACATCCGGGGTCAGCTCATCATAGTAGTTCGAGCCATTCATAAATCCAAAATTCGTACCGCCCTCAAACATATAAATATTGACATGACCGAGTTCTAACATTTTGTCGAGGTCCTTGACGCTCTCCTCCAGATTGCCTGTCATATGACCGCCATTTCCCCAGTGATCGAACCAGCCTACCCAAAACTCCGTGCACATTAATGGCCCGCCGTCCGTATATTTTTTCAGGACTTCAAAACGCTCCTCTGTCTTAGATCCAAAATTTCCGGTCGGCAGCGCGCCTTCTAAATGACCTCCGTTTAAATTTTCTTCAAACGGTCCGTCCGAGGTGACAAGCGGGACAACGACACCGCCTTTTTGCATTTTATCTTTCATTGCAAGCAGATATTCCCTGTCGTTTGCATAATATCCGTATTCATTTTCGACCTGCATCAAAATGACCGGTCCGCCGTAATTGATCTGATACGGCACGATTTTTTTCAATAATACATCATAGTAATCCTGCACATGTTTTAAAAACGGCGGATAGGAAACGCGCAGTTTCATTCCATCTTCCGCTAACAGCCACGCCGGCAGTCCGCCAAATTCCCACTCCGCACAAATGTACGGCGACGGTCTTAAAATCACATATAACCCAAGTTCCTGCGCCGTTTTTACAAATCGTTCTATGTCAAGCATCCCCTCAAAGTGGAATTCCCCTTTTTTCGGTTCATGCATGTTCCACGGGATATATGTCTCCACTGTATTGCATCCCATTGCCTTTAATTTTTCAAGTCTGTCCTGCCAGTATTCCGGAACGATTCTGAAATAATGAATTGCACCCGATATGATCTGAAACGGTTTTCCATCCAGATAAAAATTGTCTGTGATCTCAAAATTGCCCATGCCATCTCTCCTCTTTTTCACAAAATGTTCCTTTTGTATCAGTTCTTTCCTATAACAAAAGGTGTTGATCCCCTATTTCTTAGAATCAACACCTTCTGTTCAATAGCGGCACATCATGCCTTTATTGTATACCTATTTGTATAATGCATCAAACTGTTCCTGCAGTGCTGCGGTTACTTCTTCAATACCAGCCTGTTTTAATGCTGACTGCATCTCTGCAACGATCTCCTCCGCAGTTCCCTGATATTTACCATAAGAGATCTGTTTTGTATAGTTGGTATATACTTCGTTGATGTTATCGATCTTAGACTGGATATCATCAACTTCCGGTACAAACTGTCCATACGGATAATCAATCTTTAAGGAATCATACTCACTGTAAAGTTTGTCAATTGCATCCCAGTTTCTTGTAGCGTCTCTGATCTCAAGATCGTCGTTACGCCCCCACCACCAGTTGGTCATACCGTTGATGTTGTCTGTGTCTGAGTTGTAGCCTTCCGGAGTTGTGCGGAGTCCCTCATCGTTGATCTCGTAAGATACGCCTTCAATACCATAGCAGAGTAATCTGTAGCATTCTTCGTCATTTCTTAATAAATCATATACCATCAGTGCTCTTTCCGGGTTCTTGCTTGCTGCGGAAACTGCCATTGCACCGTGTGTGATGGAAAGTGCTACCACGTTTCCGGTCTCTTCTCCGAAGTAGAAGAAGCCTGACTCTGCATCCGGATCATCCTGGTAAATGGTATTTGCCGGAGTTGCACTGCACAGATCTGTCCAGGTCTGTGTGTGGTGCTGCTCTGCTGCAACACGTCCGATACGGTAATCATCACGGTTTGAGGAAGCGGTATTGTTTAATACGTCTGTCTTCCATACACCGATGTTATCCCATTCTTTCATTAATTTTGCATACTCGACCATCATATCTGTGTCTGTGTATGCAGGTGTTGTGATCGTGTAAAGGTCATCTTTTGTACCGCCCCATAATGCGCCGGAGCAGATACCGTCGATTGCAACAAAATTGCTGTGGGAGGTGATCCAGCCGTTTGCCATCTGTGCATACTGTGTACCGTCAGAATCCCATGGAATGATATCCGGGTAAGCTTCTTTTACATATTTAAAGTAAGTTGTAAGATCTTCCCAGCTCTTGACACCATCTGTCAGTCCTGCTTCTTTTGCCCAGTCAAGACGATAGATAAATCCATGATTGGTCCACTGTGCGTAATTATCCTCCGGGATCAGATAGATCGAGCCGTTATATTTACACAGATCCCAGTGATCCTGGCTTACGCTCTCCCATGTCTTTGGTGCGTAGGTCTTTAACATATCCTCGGAAAGCTCTAAGAATGCTCCGTTCTTTGCGTTTGGCCAGGCATCGAGCCAGTCAGATGCAGTTCCGACAAGGTCGACAGAACCATCCATCTGTGCCAGTGTCAGGTTGTAGTTGGAGAGATAATCGGTCCATCCGATGTAATAAATCTCAAGTTCTGCATTTACTTTTTCGGTCAGGATCGCATTCAGTTTTTCTAACATCTCATCAAGACGCTCTGCTTTCTGTCCATCCGGTTTATCACCGGTCACCATATAAGTGATCACTACATGTTCGGATGTGTCAATGTCACCACTACTTGTCGTTCCCCCTGCTTCCGTAGTGGATGCACTGTTTTCCGATTTTGCTGCATTTCCTGTTGTGGAAGAATTGCTTCCTCCGCCACAGGCTGTGGCGCCAAGTAACATTGTACCTGCGAGTAACATTGCCCCAAGTCTCTTAAATCTTTTCTTCATACCATACCCTCCATATGATTTATTTTTGCAGCAGATCTGTCTTTCCCTAAGACAAATCTGCTTTTATTATGACTCTGCCCCATGCAGAGTGATAATCGTATCGATCAGCCTTTTACGGCTCCAACGGTAATACCGCTGATGAAATATTTCTGAACGAATGGATACAGGAAAATGATCGGTCCGGTTGCAAGGATCGCATTTGCCATCTTGATTCCCTCGGTCGGGATATCTGCTAACGATACATACTGTCCTGCAACGGAGTTTTTGAGCTGATCCATTTTATTTACAACTTCATATAATGTATACTGTAACGGTTTTACATCCACTTTCGAGCTTAAGAAAAGTGATGACTGATACCATTCATTCCAGTATCCCAGTGCAAGGAATAATCCGATCGTCGCAAGTGCCGGTTTTAACATCGGAAGGATCAGTGAAACAAAGATCTTCATATCCCCCGCGCCGTCGATCTTGCCGGACTCTGTGATCTCATGCGGGATCGCCTTCACAAAGTTTTTCATCATGATGATCAGCCACGGTGACATCATAAGCGGTAATAAAACTGCAAAATAGCTGTCCTTTAAGTGGTAAGTCTGTGTCATCAGAAGATAGTACGGTGCAAGTCCTGCGGAAAACAGGCTTGTAAAATATATGTAGAAAGAAATTCCGTTGCGGAACGGGAAATCTTTTCTCTGTAATGCGTAGCCTGTCATTGCTATGATCGTCAGTCCGATCGCTGTACCGACCACCGTCAGGATGATCGTGAGCAGATAAGATTTCCAGATACCACCGCTCTTGCAGACCATCTCATAAGCCGCCAGTGTAAACTGTTTCGGAATCAGCTGTACACCTTCTGCACGGATCACTTCTTCTGCCGTAAACGAGCTGCCAAGGATCAAAAGGAACGGGAATACACACGCAACTGCATAGATCGTGATCACTACATATCCAAATCCCCGTACAATCTTATCAGAAGCTCCAAGTTTTACTTTATTGCTGTTATTTTTCTTCATAGTCGACCTCCATAGATATTAAAACAGGGAATAATCCGGTTCAATTTTCTTAACAATATAGTTCACGACCATAACGATCACAAAACCAACGACTGACTGATACAGACCGACTGCCGACGCTGTCGAGAAGTTAAAATCTGTCATCGTAGCCCTGTAAACAAACGTCTCAATAATATCTGTCGTGTCATATAATAAGGAGTTCGTACCAATGATATTGTAGAACAATCCGAAATTACCTTTTACGATGCCGCCCAATGCAAACAGTAACAGGATGATCACGGTAGGTTTTAAACTCGGGAGCAATATGTAACGGATCCTCTGAAATGCATTTGCTCCATCGACCTTGGATGCCTCTATCATCTCTGCGTCAATTCCGCAGATGGATGCGAAATATACAACGGAGTTGTAACCTGTCTGCTGCCACAGATAAATGATAACCAGCAGTACCGGCCATACATGCGGATCGCTGTAAGGTCCCCATTTTTCCATTCCAAGTTTGGTGAGGATTTCATTTACAAATCCGGTATCATAGTTTAACAGGTTGAATACCAGCACTCCGACCAATACCTGTGAAATGAAATATGGAAGAAACATCATCGTCTGTGATACTTTCTTGAACCATTTACATCTCATTTCATTTAAAAGGATCGCTACCACGACCGCAAGTAAATTTCCAAGAAGGATAAATGCCAGATTATATAAAATTGTATTTTTCGTCAGTGATAAAATTTTTCCTGATTCCCAGAGGAACTCAAAATTCTGTAACCCTACAAATTTGCTTCCAAAAATACCATCGCGGTAATTGTATTTAACAAACGCAACATAGATTCCTGGCAATGGCATATAGTTAAATGCAAAGAAAAAAATCATTGCCGGGACACACATCAGTGTCAGTACACGGTACTTCCAGAGTTTCTGCCAGAAGTTTAGTTTTTTGCCAACCTGTTTTGCAACACCGTTCTCCTTTTTCATATATTTTCCCCTCTCCAATGTTTTCTTGAAACCGGTTTCAAAACCTTGTAAAAACAAAGCACTTATATTTTTCACAAAACTGTCTGCCATCTTCCATAAGGTGTAATATTTTTTGATCTTAAGTGTCAGAAACGCCTTTATATCTTCTTTTTTGCATGTTTCCCGCACTTATCTTACACCTTCGCTACGTAAACCCCATCCATGCAGCCGGCTTTTACACCAGTTGTGTATTTTATAGTGCTTTTTAATTTGAAACCCTTTTCATATTGTTATATTACAATACATATTATGAGTTGTCAACAGATTATTTTACTTTTTGTACATATTTATTTCACATTTATTTTATTTTTCCGTCATTCTAACGGATTTTACCGTTTTAACTCCGCTACGGATTCTCTGATGATCAGAGTCGGTGTTACTTTCTGTACCTCCGGTACTTCTTTTCCGGCAATCTTATCTAATGCGGTGTCAACCAAAAGCTTTCCAAATGCTTCATAATCATAGGAAATACTGCTCAGCCTTGGTATGACGGTATCTACGATAAACGTATTATCAAAACTGATGAGGGAAATATCCTCCGGGATCCTAAGTCCATGCTCTTTGATGGAACGCATCACACCCACTGCACTGTAGTCGTTGATCGCGATCACCGCCGTGGGAAGTGTCTTATTTCCCTGAAAGAGTGCCTCGAACCCCTGATAACCGCCCTCGATCGAATAATTGGAATTGATCACATAGCGCTCACGGTAGGTCAGACCGTTCTTTCGCAGCAGACTGCGGTAGCGGATGCGCTTATCGTAAGTGGATTTCATCTCCTCGACTCCGCCGATCAGTGCAATGCGCCTGTGACCTAAACCGATCAGACATTCCATGCTCTGGTTCATGCCCTCCGCCTCGTCGATCGTGACCTGGCAGCACTCACCGCCCTCCACCTTTCCTGTTGTGATGACCGGGATGGATTCAGCGACACGGTTGATCAGATCTGCGTATTCCGGCTCCGTGACAAGGCTGTCTGATTTTCCCCCGATAATGATGATTGCATCCATACGCATGTCAAACATTTTCTGAATATATTCTACCTCGAGATCCGGATTGCTTAATGTTCCGCAGATCATTGGCACATACCCGCGCGCAATGATCTCCTTCTCACAGTTTTCCACCATGGATGAATAATAAGGATTGACCAGATCTGCAGCAAGCACACCGATGACGTTCGTTTTCGTCTTGATCAGTCCCTGCGCAAGCGCGTTTGGCCTGTAATCATATTTGCGGATCACTGCTTCCACACGCGCTCTCTTTTCCTCGCTCACCCTCGCATTTTTTGTCATGACTCTCGACACTGTTGCCGGTGAAACTCCCGCTTCCTGTGCAATTTTATAAATATTTAACTCACTGCCCATCGGCCATCCCCCTTAAAAGTCATATTTGAAAACGTTTTCAAGTTAATTTTATCGGGATTTTGCAGGTTTGTCAATATAGGGTCAGATTCTTTTTTTCGTCCATTTTCGTGAGCGGAAACGGATGAAAAAGATACTTCCGCGGAACATCTCATCGAGCATGAACGCGATCCAGCATCCTGCCAGTCCCATCCCAAGGCGTATCCCAAGCAGATATGCAAACAAAATGCTGACGCCCCAGCAGGAGATCACGGCGATGACCATCGGAAAAAACACATCCCCCGCTCCCCGGAGTGAATTGTCCTCAACATGGTTGAACGCGCGCCCGATCTCCACGAAAATATCAATGAAAAAGATCACTCCCGTCATCCCGATGATTTCCTCACTCTGCGTAAATAAATGCATCAACGGTCTATGGCAGAGAAAGATCAGAACCGAAAGCACGATATTTAAGCTGACCGCGATTTTTAACACCTGCTGGTTCAGCCGGTATGCCTTTTCATACTCCTTTGCCCCCGTCATCCATCCCATCAGGATCGCGGTGGAAAGCCCGAGTGACATTCCGGTCACATAGACATAAAACACGATGGATGAAACATAGATCTTTGCGGTGAGCGCCGCTGTTCCAAGCACTGCTAAGATCGATGTTGACACGATCTGTGAAAAGGAATACGACAGGGAACTGATCCCTCCCGGCAGTCCGATCTTTAAGATTCCACCCACGCAGGATAATGTCTTTAAATTTTTCGATGCAAAATCAAGATGCAGTCCGCAATGGAACAGAAACCAGACGCCAAGTAAAAGCGCCGTCCCATGACTTGCCACGTTTGCCATTGCGATACCTTCCACGCCCTCCGGCACAATTTTCACCGGCTGGAAAATCACAACGTAATTTAACACTGCATTCACGATATTCATAAACAAAGATACCGTCACTGCAAGTTTCGGTTTTCCATAACTGCGCAGTACCGCGGAGATAGCAGAAATAATGCCCTGCAGTACGGAAAAGCCGATACAGATGCGAAAATATACCACCGCCATCTCATACACCGATGTTTCTAACTGCATCGGACGCATGACTGCACCTGCAAAAAATGCCAGTATCATTCCTAAGATCAGGCTGATTGCACCTCCGCACACGATGGAGGTAAACGCTGCATCCGACGCCCTTTTTTCATCTCCCGCCCCCAGTCTGTGGCTGATGACGACCGATGCGCCGCCGCTGAATACCGCATAAAACGTGTACAAAAATCCGATCACCTGGTTTGCCGCACCGACTGCCGCGACCGCATCATCCGCATAGTGCCCAAGCATCAGCGTATTGACCGTACCGGTCATATTCATCAAAAGCTGTTCAATAAACAACGGGATAAACAATCCTTTCAGCGTCAGCGTTCCCTCTGCCGTGGTAACACTGGTGCAGTCTGCATCAATCCATTTCCACTTCAAGATGCATTCCTCCTTTTTCTGCTATGCAGTTCTTTTGTGCTATGCTGTCTGTCTCTGAAATTTCTACACGGATCTTTCCCCTGTTTATTCTTCTCACATAGATCATGAGCTTTCCGTCCTTTGTCTTTCTCGCATTTTCCGCATATGGAGTCACATCCGACAGATCCCCGTTCTCGATCCCTGCCAACATACCTGCCCCGCTCACAGCCACACGCAGTTTTTTATCATCCCAGACAACCTTCTGTCCGTTTTGATCCACAAGTGTGAGCGCGATCTGATAGAGATATCCGTTTTTCTGTGTCTCTTGGAAAGGAATCTCCTCCGGCTGATAGACCTCTGCCTTGATGCCAGCAGCGTTCTGCGTGGTAAGCAGTCTCTCCTGTTCTATGATATTTCCGTTTTCATCATAACCGCTTGCCTCAAGGATCCCTGCCTCCCAGAGTACCTCAAAACGATATGCACCGTCGTCGTTGTAGCCGATCTGTCTGCCAGCCTCTTTTCCATTGATAAAAACAGCTGTCTCCGGCAGATTTGAGTAACACATTACGATGACTTTTTCTCCGGCTTTATAATTCCAGTTTTCCTGACACGGAATCCACTCGGCAGACTCCTCACTCCACAGTCTTGTGGCAAGGTAAAGCTGAGGTTCTTCACACCACAACGATTTCCTGCGGAAATATCTTGCCTTTTCAAATCCGGCGCAGTCCAAAATTCCGGCTCCCGATCCATGAATCGGCCAGCCATGTGCCTCCCCTAAATAATCGATCCCTGTCCACAAAAACTGTCCGCTGATATAGTCGTTTGATTTTACCGCATCCCATGCCTCATAGCTGTGTCCGTTTTCACTCCCTAAAAACGGGATCTGTGGGAAATCTCTGTGGTCGGCTTCGTAATACTGCTCCTTATAGTTGTAGCCTGCCACATCCAGATGCTCTAATATGCCAAGTTTTGCAGACAGCTCCGGGTAGGCAAGCGCCATGGTGACCGGACGGCTCTTATCTTCACTCTTTACAATACGGGAAAGTTCTTCGGCGATCGGAAGCAGTCTTCGCATGTCCGGTTTTGCCGGATCATACTGCCGTTCTGCCGCCGGTTTATTCGCGTCGTTATTTCCGGTCATCTCCATAAAACTCGGATGACAGTACGGATCGTTCGGATAGTCGATTTCATTTCCGATGCTCCACAAAATGATGGACGGATGATTGCGGTCACGCCTTACCATGGCGCGCAGATCCTTTTCGTGCCATTCCGGGAAATCTTCAAAATAGCCCTGGTGTTTTGGCGGATAAACATTGTGTCCCGTGGACCATTTGTTTTTTGCATTTTCCCACTCGTCAAACGCCTCATCCATCACAAGAAATCCCATCGTATCGCACAGCTCATACAGTTCCGGCATATGCGGGTTGTGGCTGCACCGGATCGCATTACAGCCACATTCCTTTAATTTTGCAAGCCGTCTGTGCCATACTTCCTTTGTCACCGCGGCGCCGAGACAGCCGGCGTCATGATGCACACAGACACCTTTGATCTTCATCGGCACACCGTTTAAGAAAAATCCCCGGTCCGCGTCAAATTCTGCCACACGGATCCCGACCTTCTGTGTGTCTGCAAGATAAGATATTTTCTTTCCATCCTCGTCTGTTGTCTCATACCAGGTTTCCATCCCATAGAGATCCGGGTGCTCCGGCGACCAGCACTTCGGATCACGGATGGTGCCATGCATGCTGCAGGATACCGTATTTCCTGCCGGGATCTGTACCTGTTCTTTCCACTCTGCCACAGGTGTTCCCTGCGGATCAGACAGTTTTGTGCAGACCACACATGTTTTCTGCTCCTTCGTCTGGTTGCATATCTCATGACGGATACTGACTGCCGCCTGCACTGCTGTAAGTCCTCTACCATCGGCCACAAGTTTCTCTGTCACAAACGTCACGCCATATTCTGCCGGATGCACCTGTTCTTCCACCACAAGAGTGACTTTCCGCGTGATCCCGCTTCCCGTGTACCATCTCGAATCCGCAATGTCCGTGTGCGTCACTTTCACACTGACCACATTTTCCTGCTCCCCAAAATGTGCGATCCCAGAGATATCATAGGAAAATCCGGTGTAACCATACGGGTGTTTTCCCTGATAATAACTGTTGACCCACACCTGGCTGTTTTTATACACACTGTCAAATACCAGACGGATCGATTTCCCCTGATATTCCTCTGGCAGATAAAAATGCAGCCGGTACCAGCCGATCCCGCCCGTGAGATATCCGGTGCCGCTGGAATATTGTTTTGAAAAAGGATAAGCCACTGCCCAGTCATGCGGCAGCATGACACGCTCAAATGCACGATCGTCATATCCCTGATACCATGCCTCCTCACATTCTCCAAAATGAAACTTCCATCCCTCACTTAATAACAGTTCTGTTTTATTCATAATCATAAAAAATACCTCCATTTTTACTACGGTCTATGTTTTCTTTTAAACACATCATAGTAAAAAACAGAGGTATGATACAATGGAGAATAGTGACACTTTTTGTCTTTTAGCGACTTTTCATGATTTATTTTTTGACAGAGAATCTGCGTAGGCGCGCGGTGACATCCCGACATTGCGCTTAAACACTTTGCTGAAATAATATTCATCCGGGTAGCCGACCTCCTGGCCGATCACCCCGGTATGCATCGTCGTCTGCGCGATCAGACGCTTGGCATGTTCCATGCGGACTGCCGTCAGATACTGGAAAATGGTCTGTCCGGTTACGCGCTTAAAGATGCGGTTCATGTAATCAAAATTGCCGTCAAACTCCTCCTCTAACCGCTCCCCCGAAATGTCTGCCGCATAAGACGCATTCAGCCATTCCTGTATTTTCTGGACTTTATAATAGCTTTCCGGGAACCCGCCTGCAGTCCTTTCGCGTTCCGCTGTCGCAAAACAGCGCGCGATCTCGATCAACGCCTCCTGTATCCGGCAGGCACAGAGGATCTTATGATTCTCAAACGTGCTGTAATCCTCCGCGATCGCCTGCTTGATCAGCTCATCAATGTGGATCTGGTCGGTGACTTTTTTGATATGCCAGTATTTCGGCAGCCAGATCTCACTCTCATCATAACTTCCATAAGGCTCACACGGCTCCTTTGCCATCGCCTTTCTCCGGCGTTCAAACTGCTGCCTAGCGACTTCCTCTTCTTTTGCATCGACCAGTTCCATCTCCCCATGCATGAAATGTACATAATAATAATTGCAGGTCGTCGCCTTTGTTCCCTCATGCGTGCGATCCTTATCCAGCAGACAGACATCCCCCGGCTTTAAGATCAGAGGCTTTCCGTCCTCAAGCAGATGCATCTCCCCGTGCCGGATAAAATATAAGATCTGTTCTCCCGCCCTGCGTTTCCGGTGGACATAAGGCGGTCTTATCTCTGTCTCATCCACAAAATTTACCTTCGGGAGCATCTGCGCATTTATCCTGTAAAATTCCATCTCTTCCCCTTTACCAGTAGATCTGCCAGTCTTTCTGCAGCCTCGTCAGCGCCTCCATGTAAAAATAATCGCCCCAGCTATTGCACTCATCCACACCGCACGGATTGCAGGTATTATACGGCGAACGGTTCGAATATGTGCTGTGCAGTACGATCCCGTTGGATTTTTCAAAATCTTTTACCGCATAGTTCCGGTATACAGAACCAATAAATTTTTCCGCAAGATCCCGGTAAAATGCCGCCTCCTCATCATATAAGTATTTTGCCATCTCAAGCATTCCGCACGCTGCAATGGAGGCGGAGGAAGAATCCCTCGGCTGTGCATCACCATCCGAAAACTCCAGATCCCAGTACGGTACGAGATCTTTCGGCAGATGCTCTATATAATATTTACTGACACCACGGAAAATATATTTGTATTCCTCTCTTTTTGTATAGCGGTATGCGAGTGCCGTTCCGTAAATTCCCCACGCCTGGCCTCTCGCCCAGGCAGAACCGTCCCGGTAGCCCTGACAGGTTGCCCCGTGATCCGGATTTCCAGTTACCGGATCAAAGAAAAATGTATGCCAGGTCGAAAAGTCCGGGCGGATCACATTTTCAAGTGTGGTATGTACATGCCGGTCAGCGATCTGACGGTAACTCTCATCTCCCGTTTCCTGTGACGCCCAGTAAAGCAGCGGTACGTTGAGCAGACAGTCTATGATCAGCCTGTAATTTTCCGGCTCTCCCATAGCGCCCCACGCCTGGATAAATTCTCCCTTTTCCTGAAAACGGCTCTTTAACTGGTCTGCCGCAAGGAGCGCCGCTCTTTTTCCCGTCCCGGAACCGGTCAGCTTATAACCTGCGACACAGGATGGTGTATACAAAAATCCCATATCATGATGATCCACACAGATCTTCTGCTCGATCCGGTGCAGGAAATCCTGCATCTGGATCTCTGCCGCCTTTAACAGAACGTCCTCCCCGCCATATTCATAGGCAAGCCAGATCTCCCCCGTCCAGAATCCCGTCGTCCACTCCACGTTGTCGATTGGACGGTAAAATCCATTTTCACTGTATGCATTCTGAAATTTTGTCGTAAATTCCGGCAGAACACGCTTTACCTGCATGCAGGCAGATGCTAGCGCATCCTCGCGCTCCTCTTTTGTAATCGGCATAACGCCTTTTAAATTATTCTTTGTCTTCTCTGATAACTGCATATTCTTCCCCCATTTTCTTTTCAACAATGATTTTTTTCCCTTTCACCGGTACACAGAGCCGAAACTCCCTGATTTTCTCCGGGATGTGCGGTGTCCAGTAATATCCATCCTTCTCTGCCGCATCGATATGTACCCCCGCGATCTCCTCGATCAAAATTGGGACCGGTGCAGATGCCCAGGGGTGGCACAGGCTGGTATTCCATTTCTGGTCTTTCCCCCATGCCTCAAAACAGGTCGTTGCACCCTCGCGCAGCATGTTGACCCATCCGTGTTCCCCCTCATTGACCAGCAGCTCATACACCGTATCGTACTGTCCGCGTTCTGCGAACACACGCAGTACAAAATAACTCAGCATCACGCCGCAGGAAAATCCCTTCTGTTCCATAAATGTCAGTATTTTCTGTTCATCCGCTTTGGGAAGTAAATGAAAGTACATCGCATAAACATTCGAATGCAGTGCCGCGTGGCTGCTCGTCTCGCTGTCCGCTAAAAGTCCTGTCTTTTCCCGGTAAAAAGCGTTCCTGTATGCTTTTTTAATTTCTTTCGTCTGATACGGCATTTCCCTTCCACAGATCTCTGCCAGCGTATTCTGTGTCTCCATCGCCCCGATGTAGAGTGCATTGATCACATTATGGCAGCCTGGCGCCACCACAGGTCTCGTCAGTGGAAAATCATATCCATCCCGCAGATTTTCCGGCCAGTCCACAAGATTCCATTTGTCAGCGACCTGCTCTAACAGACCATCCTCCCTCGCATACTGCGAAAAATGTTTTAAAATCCCATCTGCGATTCCATAATAACGGTCCACCGTCTCTTTCTCCCCGGTAAAACGATAATACAGCAAAAGGAGCTGCGAATACAACAGTGAAAAATCTGCGATCTCCTGCATCAGGCCGCCCGGCGCAACCGCAAGCAGTCCCGGACAGACTCTCGCTGTCTGTGCGAACTGATTGATGCATTTCAACAGCATATCCGTCTTTCCAGTCAAAAGTATCTGCGCGTGCGCCGTCACGACCGCATCCCCTAAGTACTGACCTTTTTCCCTTGTCGGGCAGTCCACATAATTCTCCTGTGTTCCAAGCCGCACCGTATTTTTACAGATCCGAAAAATATTTTCCAATGTTTTCTCCTCTGTCTTTAACTCACACAGTGACTCACCCATCGGATAATGCCTTACCAGAAAACGGATATCTGACAGTTTAACGCCCCCGTCCGGCACGATCTTAACATACCGGAATCCCTTGTAATCATACGGATCAAACTCACATCTGCCATCCGCCAGCGTCCAGATTTCTCTGTAACAGCAGTTGCACCGCATGTCATAGCGCACACTACCCTTCCCGTCCAGTTCCTCCCCGTAAAACAACTTCACCTGATCGCCGTCTTTCCCCTCCGCGGTGAGCAGGATCATGCCTGTGATCTCCTCGCCCGCATCCAGAAGCATCGAACCATCAGGATCTTGTCTTATCACGGACGGTGTGATCTGATGTATGTGACCGTTATGATCTGCACACTTGTGCTCTAGCTTTGCCGGTTCCAATGGCTGTACGGCATCAGAGTGCAGCTTTGTCGGTTCTAGTGGATGCTCATTACCAGCGTGCAGCTTTATAGTCCCCAACTGATATTCCATGTAAGAGAGCATCTCCGTCGGCTGCTTCGTCAGCGTGTAATCTGCCCACACCGCCGGAACGGGTTTCTCCCAGCCGTCCGCATCAAACCCGGTATTTTTCCACCCATACGGGTATTTCCGGCTGTCAAAATTTTCTAAAAACTGTGTCTCGTATCCGACTGTCTCTCCCTCATAACAGTCCGTTTTCAAAAAGCAAAAAGAAACCGGTATCTCCTTTCCCTTTTCATCCCACAGCTCCGCCGCAAAGGCAAAACGCAGATCCCCGCTGTTCCACACACGGTTCACAAGTCCCTGATAATACAGATGGAGTGCCAACACATGCTCCCCGGCAGCAAGTGTCCCCAGTTCCAAAACATTGTAATAATACTTCGTATGATATGCCGCGGCAGGTCCTTCCCCCATAAACGCTCCATCCAGATATGCCTTATAATGGTCATCGGCTGTGATCTTACAGAAAATCTTCTGTGCACGCTCTAAAGTAAAATACCCGCGCACAAACACATGGACATTTTGTAATTCTGCCGTTTTTTCTCCTTCAAAAGCTGGCTGGACCTGTTCTTTGTGAAAGAGATTAACGGGCAAGGCATCGGCAAACTCCGGTATGGTGAGCCATCTGGCATCCCATGTTCCCTTTTTCTTAACTTTCTCTCCCATATTTCCCCCATATACAAAAACAGGGCGTCCCCGACGCCCTGTCAAATTTTTACTTATTCTTCTGACACTTCTTCAACTTCAAGTCCCAGTTCTTCCAACTGTTTTTTATCCACGATACCAGGTGCCTGTGTCATCAGACAGGATGCGTCTTTTACCTTCGGGAATGCAATGACATCACGGATAGAATCTGCGTGTACCATGTGCATTACCAGACGGTCAAGTCCATATGCTAATCCTGCGTGTGGCGGAACACCGTATTTGAATGCATCTAACAGGAATCCGAACTGCTCATGTGCACGTTCCTTGGTGAATCCAAGCACTTCAAACATCTTCTCCTGAATATCATCCTGATGGATACGCACGGAACCACCGCCAAGCTCTGTACCGTTTAATACGATGTCATATGCCTTTGCACGCACACTGCCCGGATCAGAATCGATCTTGTCCCAGTCCTCTTCCATCGGCATGGTAAACGGATGGTGCATTGCCATAAAACGGTTTTCCTCGTCAGACCACTCTAACAGCGGGAACTCTGTTACCCATAAAAAGTTGTACTGGTTTGGATCAAGCAGATCTAACTCTTTTGCAAGTTCAAGACGAAGCGCTCCAAGCACGTTCCATACAATCTTATTTTTGTCTGCTGCAAATAATAATAAGTCTCCCGGCTCTCCCTGCATTGCAGAAACAAGTGCCTTTAACTCATCCTCTGTCATGAATTTTGCAAAGGAAGATTTGTAAGTGCCATCCTCATTCACTGCAAGGTAAGCAAGTCCTTTTGCACCGTAGCCTTTTGCAAACTCAACCAGCTTATCGATCTTTTTACGCGGCATGCCGGCCTGTCCTTTTGCATTGATACCACGGACAGAACCACCATTTTCGAGTGCTCCTGTGAATACGGAGAATCCGCAGCCCTCTACAACTTTGGATACGTCACAGAGTTCCATGCCAAAACGTGTATCCGGCTTATCGGAACCGAAACGGTCCATTGCTTCCTGCCATGGCATTCTCGGCAGCGGCAGTGTCACATCCACACCGATTGCTTCCTTGAAAATATATTTAAGCAGTCTCTCGTTGACATCTAATACATCTTCCACATCCACAAATGCAAGTTCCATATCTGCCTGTGTAAATTCCGGCTGACGGTCTGCACGAAGATCCTCATCACGGAAACATCTTGCGATCTGAAAATAACGGTCGTAACCGGAACACATTAAAAGCTGTTTGTAAAGCTGCGGTGACTGCGGCAGTGCATAAAAATGTCCCGGATGGACACGGCTCGGTACCAGGTAATCCCTTGCACCTTCCGGTGTTGATTTACATAACATCGGAGTCTCAATCTCAAGGAATCCCTCTTTTGCCATAAAGTCACGCATCAGATATGCAACTTTGCTGCGGAGCATCAGGTTCTTCTGGATATCCGGTCTGCGCAGGTCTAAATAACGGTATTTTAAACGGACTTCGTCTTTCGTCTGGCTGTTCTCCTCGATCTGGAATGGAGGTGTCTCTGCCTCGGATAAGATGCGGATATCGGTTGCGATCACTTCGATATCACCAGTCTTTAAAGACTCATTCACTGCTGCGGAACGTTTTTCAACTTTTCCGGTTACCGCGATCACATACTCACTTCTTAAACGCTCTGCCTTCTCATATCCCTCTTTGCCGACGCTCTCTTCGTTAAATACGAGCTGTAAAATACCCGAACGGTCTCTTAAGTCGATAAAGATCAGACTTCCTAAATTTCTTCTCTTCTGTACCCATCCCATGACGGTTACGGTCTCACCGATATTCTGATTTGAAACCTCGGTACATCTATGGCTTCTGTGTAAGCCTTGCATTGATTCTGCCATTACTGCAAACCTCTTTCCTTTTATTTATTAAAAAATTCTACAATCTCGAAGAGATTATTCTCTCTGTCATTAAACTTTATTTATTGAAAAACTCAATGATTTCGAAGAGATTGTACTTTTATCCGATATCTATTTATTGAAGTATTCTACAATCTCTTTGTATCCCTCGGCGTCTAATTTTTCCTTCTGGAATTTTTTATTCTTGTTCATGCGGACAACCAGCACCTGTTTGCCTGCCGCACGTTCTTCCTGTGCTTTTCCGATGATCTCGCCGAGCTTTTCTGCCGGGCATCCCTTTTCGATCAGGTATGCTACTTTCGGTCGCTGTGTCGGAACCGTAAATCCGCTCTCCATCAGAAGAAGGATGATACGCTCAAAACCGATGGAAAATCCACATGCCGGCACATCCTGTCCGGTAAATTTGCCAACCATCTTATCATAACGTCCACCGCCTCCACAGGCTGCGCCAAGCTCCGGCATGGAAATCTCAAAAATGGTTCCGGTATAGTAGCTCATACCACGAACCAAAGTCGGATCAAATACCATTTTAAAGGAAGCCGCCTTTGCCCCCTCCACGGTATCGATGATCTCTAAAAGATTGCGCTCCACCTCAGGATCTAAATATCCCTCCAAAGTCTTTGCAAGGTATTTGATGCCGTTTTCTGCTTCCTCAACACCTTTAAAAAGTGCAAGGTATTTCTCGATCGACTCTTTTGCATAGCCCTCTTTTTCAAGTTCCTCTGCCACACCGTCAAGTCCGATCTTGTCCATCTTATCTAAGATGATAAATACAGTATCGAAATCTTCCTCTGCAAATCCACTGTATGCTGCCATCGCCTTTAAGATCCGGCGCTCATTGATGCGGATCTCGAAATTCTTAAATCCGAGTTTTCCGATCGTTGTAGTCGTTGCTAAGATCAGCTCGATCTCTGCAAGGTTCGTCGGCTCTCCGATAATATCGATGTCACACTGCATAAACTGACGATAACGTCCACGCTGTGGGCGGTCAGCTCTCCAGACATTTCCCATCTGAATCGCCTTAAACGGAGATGGAAGATCATTTGCATTATTTGAATAAAAACGAACTAACGGAACAGTCAGATCATAACGCATACCAAAATCAACTAAATCCGCTTCTTCTTTTGCTTCAGCGACTTTCAGCTTTTCACCGCGCTTCATTACCTTAAAAATCAGTTTTTCATTTTCTCCACCCTGTTTATTGCTCAAGTTTGCAATATTTTCCATACAAGGTGTCTCGATCGGCGTAAATCCGAAACTGCGGTAAGTCTCTTTGATGACTTGCTGCACATAATCCCGGATCTGCATCTCCTCCGGTAAAATATCTTTCATGCCGTTGACCGGCTTTTTACTTAATGCCATGAAATTTCCTCCATCTTCTGTCTGAATATCCTTTGCCTATTATACGTTTCACAGTTGTATACGTCAAGAACTGTCCTGTGTACAGTACAAAAAAACTTATTTTTATGTTACTTCAATGTCATTTCGTTAAGTTACAGGGTTAGCCCCTAACTGGTGGTCTAATCCAAATTTTTTCAAAAAAGTTACCAAAATTGAAGAGTTGTCAAAACAGTACCTGATGAACACCACTACTTTGAAATCCGTTTTCAAAGCAGTCTATGGAATGCCCATCGCTTCTTACATGAAAGAATACCGTATGAAGTTGGCATCGAATATGCTGTTGCAGAAAGATAAATCTATTTCGGAAATTGCCGCCGCTGTGGGATATAAAAGCCAAAGTAAATTTACATCGGCCTTCCGAGATATATTTCAGATATTACCTACTGCATATCAAGAACAAGTATCCTATACAAATGCACTTGCAAACGCTTGAAATTATAGGATTTAAGGAGTCTGTGAAGAAATCAAATACATAGCACTGTAAAATCAAAGTAAATATTTCGATCAACAGAACCTTTTATGACAACATCTCTTTCACACAAGTACTTCGATAATCACTTGGTGATATTTTATATCTTTCTTTAAATACTCGGTTAAACGTTCTCTGACTTTCAAATCCACTATCCAGACAAATATTTGTAATAGAATCACTCGTATTTTCCAAACGATGGCATGCATAGTTCAGCCTTGCATCGTTAAGATATTGATTAAAGTTTCTATGGAATGTCTTGGAAAAGAGTCTGGATAAAACATATTTGCTCACGCCCAGGTCTTTTGCCATCTCTTCCAACGAAAACTTCTTCTTGAAATTTGCTGATATATAGGAAACTGTCTGGTAAATAAGATCGTTGCTCCCCACACTGCTCTTTTCTACCAAATTTAATTTTCCTATGCAGCGTGCCAACACAATTTGAAGATATGCCTGTGTAACAGTAATATCCGACTGTTCTGTCTCTAAAATTGCATTTATAACCCTATATACCTCCGGTTCAACCTTTTCCGCTTTGATGATTGGGTATTCAGGAGCCATGGATTGCATGATATCTGCAAATTTGGCTATCGCAAATGGCGATGCAATCAGATAAGTCGCTTTATTTACACCGGGTGTCAGTACCTGATAGTGATGAATAACATCTGGAAATACAAAGCCTATATCTCCTTTTTCCATATGGTATAGTTCCTGTCCGACACCAAGTTCTAATGATCCACTTGTTACACAAACGATCTCCAGTGCATTATGAAGATGTGGTTCAATATGTTTTGACTTCCTATTTATTGCTATAATCTCCTCTTTTGTGTCAACATATTTTAACTGCATGAAATACTCCCCTTTGCAACATTTGTCTATATCTTCTTTCGATTTGGCAAGCAATCCTTTTACACCTATCTTATAATCAACTTGTAAATAAGGAAAGGAGGAATTGCAAATGAGCAACCTAAAAAAATATCTGAATGACCTTTTAGTATTCTACACTGAATATTTTGAGCATCCTTACCATGTATAAATACTAAAAGGACTATTTATAGAAAAAAGCACTGTCTCATCGAGCAACGACCAGACAACGCTTTCTCCTGTCAATTCTAATTTATGTCTGATGCATCTGTTACTTCATCTGCAGCAATTCCTTTTTCTGCTTTCAGTTTTTTATTTGCATCTTCTACATTCATTCTTGAAAGTACAAACATAATCAATACATCAAAGATTAACGGAAGCCAAAGATACATGAACTGCATCATATCAAGTGCAGACTGTGGCTGAGTTGCATTTGTTCCGACATATCCACTGAACTCAAGCATCCATCCAACAACAGCGGTTCCAATACCTCCACCGATTTTTACACCAAGAGAAGTACAAGAGTACATCGTTCCGTCAATTCTCTTTCCCTGCGTAAGATAAGTGTATTCAGAGCAAGATGCGATAACTGCATTCATATCTCCCTGCCATGGTCCCTGACCTAAGGCTGCAAGAGCTGTAAATGCCATCATCAGCGGAACACTGCCCATATATCCGGCAACAACAACAAGTGCTCTACCGATGACTGCTAAGACGTAACCTCTTAAGTTCAGTTTATACATACCTTTCCACTTACCAACTAATGTCGGTGTGAAAATCAGGGCAATGATCAGTGGAATATTTACTGCCCATGCAAATTGTCCAAATAAATTCTTATTTTTCAGTACCCATGTCATGTAATAAATGCCAGCTCCAATCATGGCACCATATAACTGCTGTAAAATATATGTTCCACAAATCATCATGTAATATTTGTTTTTGACAAGAAGCTTGAATGCCTGTACTATTCCATACTTTTCATTATCATTCTTTACTTCTCCTTCATTAAGTTCTTCCTCCGGAAGTTCCTTAACAGAAAGTGCTGAAATCGTATTTACGACCAGACCAATGATTGCATAGATAATAGCAACCGTTCTCCATGCCGCAGCATCTCCACCACATTTATCTACAAATCCAACTGTAATCGCCTGAATCAGAAGACT
Organism: Roseburia rectibacter; assembly: GCF_014287515.2. Lineage (NCBI taxonomy): Bacteria > Bacillati > Bacillota > Clostridia > Lachnospirales > Lachnospiraceae > Roseburia > Roseburia rectibacter. The sequence goes on along the minus strand of NZ_CP092473.1, from coordinate 1,143,250 downwards.
TGTTGAAAATGCAAAAATAAAACGGTAAGATCCCATCTGTACACGCTCTTTGCTGTTCTTTGTAATCAGTGACGTAAGTGCTGAATAAGCAATATTGTTTGCTGTATAAAACACACTATTTAACAGTGTATAAGAAATAAAGAACCATACATATTTAGCCGTTGTTCCCAAACTCACCGGTACTGCAAAGCAGCCGACCAGCGTAATGGCACAACCAATATATCCGTATAGCATCCAGGGTTTCGCTTTTCCCATTTTACTGTGTGTTTTGTCAATCATTGATCCAAAAAATATATCCGTAAAACCATCAAATAGTTTTGATACGGCAATCAGGGTACCCACGACACCTGCAGCAAGTCCTACCGAGTCCGTCAGATAGACCATCATAAAAGATGTCAGGAACGCATAGACTACATTACCTGCAATATCACCTGATCCGTATCCAATTTTGTTATACCATTTCAAATACTTTTTTTCTTCCATCGAATTTCTTTGCTCCTCATCTTCATCGCACTTAGAATCTCAATATGGCTAACCGTATGATATCCAATTCTGTTTTTTTCTCTGATTTTGTCTGATTGCTCTGTATATCCGGACTTTACATTACAATCAGACTCTCTTTCCTTGTTTACGGGTTACATGAAACTTTATTATCCCTTTACATACGGTATCAGTGTAAACTGGAACCGGAATAATACATCATCAAATCGGTACTGATCCAATACAACTGGGCCACAACTATTAGAACCAATGCCATTTAATGCGTAGTCAACACAGAATACTACACTATCTGATTCTATTAATTCATAATTATGCATTTTCTTCTCAAGTTCTTCCTGCGTATAATAAGAAGCATTGAATGAGAAGGCATTTTCCGCGGATACCACAATTCCATATCGACTGTTGTTAAGTTCTACATATTCACAATCATAATGGCTTCCATTTTCCTGTGGACGGATATAGTCCTCGTGTAAATCCCCTACATCTGCCCGGTACAAACCGTGGCTCGCAGCCTGATGTTTGTCACAATAGCTTTCCTGTGGTCCCATTCCAAAGTATCTTACAGCTGAAATTTTTTTATCCAGGAACATCCTCACACCAAATCTTGGCAGGTCCGGGAATTCATCATCTTTTGTTACTGCAATATCTGCATCAATCTTTCCAGCAGCTTCTATTTTCCATGTAATCGTCACATCAAGAATCTTCTGTACTGTCTCTGCCACAACGGAAGCATGGCTTGTAATCTTCACACCATGTTTTCCCTGCACAACCTCTGTCGTATAGGCTCTTGTGTAAGCCTTATCATAATGGGCTTTCTTCCATTCAGACTTGATGTACATATCGTTATCTGTGGGAGCTCTCCAAATATTTAATTCCATCGGATGGTTCAAGTATTCCCGCCCTGCGAATTTCATCTCTGTAAAGAGTGCAGTACGTTTGTCTATGGTATAAGCAAATTCACGCCCCTTGATATGAATCTGTGTATCATTTTCATTTACCTGTAATTCAGAGTCCACTACTGTTTTTGGTATCCATTTCTCTGCAAGTTTACATTTTGTATCCTCTTTACTTACCTCAATTTCATCAAATCCAAGAATATGGTCTTCATCCAACAGTGGCAATTCTTTTTTCAGATGGTAAATAAGTTTTAAATAACATTTCCCATTCTCTGGAACATTGATCTTCAGGTTTGTTATTCCTTCCCCGTGTGGTGCCACAGAAAACTCCGGAAGTATGCCTTTGCTGATCACAAGACCATCCTGGGTCAGCTCATAACTAATCTTCACATAATCTTTCAAGTCATCAAAATCCATGTAGTTATGAAGCACCAGTTCTCCGCTTTCTTTGTTATAGGAAATAACTCTTGCCGGGCGATAAACATTCTTGTATTCCAAAAGTCCTGTATGTACCGTTCTGTCCGGATATACTAATCCATCCATACAGAAGTTGCCATCATGAATTTCTTCGCCATGGTCGCCCCCATAAGCATATATAGTCTTTCCATTCTCAGCAGTTCCATGAGCAATCGCATGGTCACACCATTCCCAGACAAAGCCGCCGCACATTTTATCATTATCCTGAATCATCTGGAAGTAATCTTCAAAATCTCCAGGTCCGTTTCCCATGCTGTGACAGTACTCTACCAAAAGGAAGGGTTTGCTTCCATCTTTATCCAGATATTCCTGAATTTCGGAAAGCGCTGGGTACATCCGGCTGTACACATCCAGATTGCTGTAATCATATGTTTCATCATAATTACGGTATCTTGCACTCTCATATTGTGTGATACGGTCTGGATCAAAAGTCTTTGTCCATTCCAGTGCTTTTTCAAAGTTGCAGCCATAAGCACTCTCATTTCCCATTGACCACATGACAATACAGAAACGGTTTTTGTCACGTTCCACCATGAGTTTTACGCGATCAACGATTGCCTCTTCCCATACCGGATCATCTGCAATCTTCTCATTCCATCGTTTGAACCGATTGTAATCAGTGTCTTCTTTTCTGTAGATCATAAATGGACCATGAGCTTCAATATCTGCTTCATCTATTACCATGAATCCATACTTGTCACACATTTCATAGAAAAATGGTGCGTTCGGATAGTGGCTGGAACGGATCGCATTAAAATTATGCTGCTTCATTAACGTAAGATCGGTTGTAATCTGTTCCGTATTGATTGTAAATCCAGTAACCGGATCAGAATCATGTCGATTGACACCACGGAATTTAATCTTCTGTCCATTTAAATAAATAACCTGGTCTTTAATCTCTATCTTTCTTAATGCAATGTGATCTACAATTACTTCATTCTCTGTTTCAAGAATCATTTTATATAGATATGGATTTTCTGTATTCCAAAGTTCCGGACTTGCGATTTCTAATACAGCTTTTCCTTCTTCAGCAATACTTCCTAGTGCTACAACTGCTCCATTTCTATCTTCAACCGAAATTTTTACATTTAACGGAGAATAGAATTTCATTTCAATTTCTACTTTCGCAAGCATATCCTCAATTCTTGTTTTAATATGATAATCACTGATTGCCTGTTTTGGGCGTTTCAAAATGTACACATCCCGGAAAATACCACTCATACGGAATTTGTCCTGATCTTCCAAATAGGAACCATCACACCACTTCATTACCAACACTGCCACCGTATTCGTTCCATCCTGAAGTACATCGGTAACATCAAACTCACTGGTCATATGCGAAACCTGGCTGTATCCTATGTAAGAGCCATTGATCCATACGTAAAAGCAACTGTCTACTCCTTCAAAGTTCAAAAAAGATTTTGGCGCTTTCTCATCTCTACTGTACTCAAAAGTATGTACATAGGCTCCACACGGAATGTCCTGTGGCACATATGGTGGATCAAACGGAAATGGATACCGGATGTTTGTATACTGGTGTGTATCATATCCAGCCATCTGCCATACACTTGGAACCTGAATCTCATCAAAATTTTCTGTATCATAATTCTTCTCAAAGAAAGAATCCTGAATGTCATAGATGCTGTTAAAATACTGGAATTTCCAAGTTCCATTCAATAACTGCATACGATCTGACTCTTCTCTGTGTTCCACCAGGTTATCCATTCTTCTGGATGCCGGAATATAATAGGCTCTGGCTGGCATTGTGTTTTCGTGCAGTACGTTTAGATTTTCATAATAACGTGGTACGATCATAAATAGTTCTCCTCCAATACATATACTTTTTTGTTCTTTGTTTTCCTAAAGCAAACCTTATACTTTACTTTTTGTTTACGTTCCTTAGCTATGCTATATATAGCTTATCCTAATTCGCAAAATATGTCTATGAATTGGATTAGACAAAATATGCACTAAATGATACAATGATAAAAAGTACGAAAAGAGGTGCCCTCCTATGTATTTGAACACCGGTTATTTGAACCACTCACATATGGATTTCAAAGACAAAAGTCGTCCGCTGATTGTCGGTAGCTGTGGTACTTACCGTCTTTCCAGACATCCCAAACTTCCGACCTACCGTCCAAGGGGTCGTCTGGATTATCAGATTATATATATCACTGCTGGTTGTGGGCATTTTCATTTTGATAATGTAAATAATGAAACGATTGTTCCAGCCGGCAACATTGTACTGTACAGACCGAAAGAACTCCAAAAATATGAATATTACGGAGAAGATAAGACAGAAGTATACTGGATTCACTTCACAGGAAGCAATGTGAAAAATATCTTACGTCAATATGGGTTTCCGGATAAAGAACGTGTCTTTCAAGTGGGTACATCTAATGAATATGAACAAATTTTCAAACGTATCATTATCGAGCTCCAACGCTGTCAAGACAATTATGAGGAAATGCTTGTCCTTTTGCTACGTCATCTTCTGATCAGTTTCCACCGGGAACTGACAAGAGAGCACATATTAAAAAATGAATATCTTGATCATGAGATGGATAATGCTGTTACCTTTTTCAGTGAAAACTACAATCAAAATATCAATATTGATGATTATGCTGCCTCACGAGGCATGAGTGTCAGCTGGTTTATCCGAAATTTCAAAAAATATACCGGTTCTACACCAATGCAATTCATTGTGGGAATCCGCATCAACAATGCTCAGATGTTACTTGAAACAACAACTTATTCCATCAATGAGATTTCTAAGATTGTCGGATATGATAACCAGCTTTATTTCAGTCGGCTTTTTCACAAGTTGAAAGGATATTCGCCGAGAGAATACCGAAAGCTGAGAAACAAATTCTGAAATCCACAAAGAGGATACCACCGAATTATCAAAACAATAATTTGTAATATCCTCTTCTCACTTTTGCTATTCTTATTTTACAAACTCAGCCGAATAATAATACATATACTCATTATCTGTATCTATGTATTCTCCTGTAATGTCCTGTATCGGCAACGAACTCACTCCTTGTTCGCCATAGATCAGTGCTGCCAATCCTTGCTCTGTTCCGTACTCTATCGTGCTTTTGTTCTCTATAGAGGTCGCAGATCTTCCATAATATTCTCTGTTTGCAACACCTTCCAAGATTGGCGTTTCTGTCATATATTTTGAATATTCATCTGCTGCAATAAGCTTTGCAGTAAAATTATCAAAATCCGGAGTGATGACAATCCATCCATTTTTTGCAGATTTCACGTCCTCATAGGAAAGTTCCAAAACTCGTTTATGAGAAACTCGTTTTCCAGAATGATATTCTGACAAGTAAACGTATAATGCTTGAAATGTATCTTTTGAATTGTATCGAAACATCATGGTTCCATCAATTCCGGACAACAATTCAGCCGTTTTCATTTCTACACTATCCGGATCTACTGCTTCTATATAATTTTGTGGTTGCCGCAATTTATTACATACCATGATTCCAAGAGTAATAACAAATACTCCCACAGCAATAAGAAGTACAGCAATAATCTTCTTTAAATAACGCTGTTTATGACTACTATCTTTTGATATCTGTATCAGTGTATCTTCCGATTTTTTTTCTACATTAGTTACCTCAATATCTTCACCTGCCAAAAATTCATTTAGACTGATCATCCATACGGACGGTGCGATGATTGCTGACGGCAATGCGATGAGTATACTTACCAAGGTATTTCATTACTGTTTGAGCACCATTGAATGTCTTTTTACAATGAGGAATCCAGTCCATACCATAACAGGAATCTAAAAGCTCCTTGAACGTATAATGGTTACGAAATTTTTCTGCAGTACCATGAAATACCAGCTTATCCTCTTCCCACAGCCTCTTTAGTTCCTCCAGATATTTTCCGCGGAACACTTTGGAGATGACCCGGATGGGAAGAAAGAAATTTTCACCATTGTCCTTCCACTGGTTGTTGGAAGCCAGTCCTCCACCCAGCAGGATGGCATGAATGTGGGGATGAAAGTTCATTTCAGAACCCCATGTATGTAAAATGCAGATGTATCCCACCTTTGCGCCGAGATGTTTTGGGTCGGCGCAGTCAGTTCGCTGATTGTGGAAGAAGCTGCATGGTATAAGGCATCATAAAGAAGTCTCTGGTTGCTGTAAATGACAGGGTTTAAAATATCAGGAACCGTAAAAACCAGATGGAAATAAGGAGCATCAAGGATATCCTCTCTGCGTGCATCCATCCACATTTCTTTCGGAACAGCCTGACACATGGGGCAGCAACGGTTACGGCAGGAATTGTAATGAATCTGTACGAAGCCACAATCCTCACATACACATACATTTGCACCATAGGCACCGGTCTTGCAGTTCATGATGTTATGTGCAACCTTTGCCTGTACAGGGGAAGGTGAATATTGATCAAGGTATGCCGGATAAAAACGATGAAAAATATCCTGTACTGTGGGCTTATCCATTGGCTGTACCATCCTTTCTGTCAAAAGGACTGCGGATGCCCATAAGGGATTTGTTGCTGACATGAAGATAAACTTCTGTGAATTTCGGATCTCGGTGTCCAAGCAATACCTGAATATTCCGCTGTTCCACTCCCTGCTCCATAAGATGGGTGGCAAAGCTGTGACGGAGGCAGTGAGGAGTAACACCGGATAACCCGGCAGCCGATGCAGAACGTCGGATAACCTGTTCCAGTGTACTTACGGTAAGATACTGCCCTGTAAACTGATTCGGAAACAGAATGCCCTTTGGTCTGCCTTTCCGGAACCAGTATTCCGTAAGAAGTGCAAGGTTTCTTTCAGACAGAATGGTATAACGGTCCATCCGGTTCTTGGTATCCCGGACATGAATCTGCATGTTTGTGCGGGAAATATCATCATAATGAAGATGAATCACTTCCGAGACACGCATTCCGGAAGAATACATTGTGGCGAACATGGCTTTATATTTCAGGTCATCCGTAGCATCAAGAAGCCGGTCAATTTCATCAGTAGAAAGTACGGTTGGGAGTTTGTGCTCTATTATCATGCGTGGAACAGTGATATCATCCCACAGAACGTGAAGTACATTCCGATAGAAAAAACGGATGGCTGAATTATAAAGGTTGAGGGTGGTCGCTTTCAGACCATCGTCCTTCTTGGCAAGAAGAAAGTCCCTGACATCCTGACAGGTAAACTCTTCCGGGTGCTTTTCCATGTAATTAAGGAAATAAGAAACATAGTTTTTGTAGCAGTTAATGGAACGCTCTTTAAGGTTACGGATTTTTCCGGCTTCCTCAAGCTGTAATAAATATTTTTCGTACATAATAATTCCTCCATGTAAAGTCAGTAATTTCGGGTATCACTGCTTACATGGAGGTGCATTGGAATAATAAAACCGCTTGCTAAAAGAACGGTTAGGTGTTAATCTTTTCATAGGCAGTGGTAATGTCGATCCTGTTTGATTGTTGGTTGTGGTGACTTAACAATACTACTATTAGGACTTGGTTTCCACTGCTTTTTTATTTAGGAAAAGAAAAACTGCGCCACAGCCTTGGCAGGCCATCGCGCAGCGATTTTGTTCAATGAGAATTTGTCCGCTCCTTTATATAAAATAATTCCATTTTTCAGAACTACTAACTATTTTTCTTATCTAAATGACATTGATTATCTAATAAACTACATTATTTTCTGTCTAAAATATCCATAAATTCGTCACCTGTAATTGTTTCCTTCTCATACAGGTACATAGCCAGTTCGTCCAGTTTTTCCCTGTTTTCAGCAAGGATTTTTCTTGCTTTTTCATGCTCTGCTTTTACGAGCTGCACGACTTTTTCATCAATTTCCTTCTGTGTATCTGCAGAACAGGAAAGAGACGTATCGCCGCCAAGATACTGGTTGGTCACGTTTTCCATTGCCACCATGTCGAATTCATCTGTCATGCCGTAGCGGGTGATCATCGCTCTTGCAATTTTTGTTGCCTGTTCGATATCATTGGAGGCTCCGGTCGTGATCTCACCAAATACGATCTCCTCTGCCGCACGTCCGCCTGTAAATGTAGCAATCTTATTCTCAAGTTCTTTTTTCGTCATCAGATATTTATCACCCTGCTCAACCTGCATAGTGTAGCCGAGTGCACCTGAAGTACGCGGGATAATCGTAATCTTCTGGACCGGAGCTGAATGACTCTGTAATGCAGCTACCAGAGCGTGTCCTATCTCATGATATGCAACAACCTTCTTCTCCTGATCTGAAAGGACCGCATTCTTCTTCTGATATCCTGCAATAACCACTTCTATACTTTCTTCGAGATCAGATTCATTTACAACGGTCCTTCCACTACGGACAGCACGTAATGCTGCTTCATTTATAATATTGGCAAGCTCCGCACCGGATGCCCCCGATGCCATACGTGCAATCGTATGCAGGTCAACATCATCAGATGCTTTTATCTTCTTTGCATGAACCTTTAAAATTGCTTCACGGCCTGCAAGATCCGGCAGTTCAACCGGCACACGTCTGTCAAAACGTCCCGGACGTGTAAGTGCCGGATCTAACGACTCCGGACGGTTCGTTGCAGCAAGAATGATGACACCATTATTTCCTTCAAATCCGTCCATCTCTGTAAGAAGCTGGTTTAAGGTCTGCTCCCTCTCATCATTTCCGCCCATTTGTCCGTCACGCTTTTTACCAATGGCATCAATTTCATCAATAAACACGATACATGGTGCCTTTTCCTTTGCCTGTCCGAAAAGATCTCGAACTTTGGAAGCTCCCATACCGACAAACATCTCAACAAATTCTGATCCGGACATTGAGAAAAATGGTACATTCGATTCACCCGCCACTGCTTTTGCAAGCATTGTTTTGCCGGTTCCCGGAGGTCCTACAAGAAGGACACCTTTTGGCATAGACGCACCTACATCGGTATACTTCTTCGGATTGTGAAGATAATCAACGATCTCTGAAAGGTTTTCTTTCGCCTCATCTTCTCCTGCAACGTCTGAAAAACGGATTCCCTCACTGGATTGCACATAAATCTTCGCATTGCTTTTTCCCATTCCAAAAGCCATCGAATTTTTTCCTCCGGCATGCTCCATCAGTTTCTTCGCCATATAATTTCCCAGTGCGATAAAAAGAATCAATGGCAAAACCCCGGTCAGCAGGAAGCTGATGATTGGTGACATCTGCTTATCGATATCTTTTGCGAATACTGCTCCACATTCATATAGCCTGTCCGTCAGGTTCGGATCGTTCATCAGACCTGTTTTATAAATATTTTTTTGATCTTTATCTGTAAAGATGATCTGATTGTCCTCAACTTCTACTTCACCAATATTCTTCTTCTCGATCATGCTCATAAAAGTGCCATAATCCGTTTCCTTCACCTGATGCTCCATAAGGATTGGTGTGACAACCAGATTAAATACGATCAGCACTATTAACACAATCCCATAATAATATGCCAGTGGTTTTTTCGGTGTTTTAACTTCTTTCATGGTCTTTCCTCCTGTTGTTCTGCGATATGCTTTCTCCGTGCATTTTCGTATTATTTATTCTGCCATCTGACTTCGCCCTTGGACAGAAGCGGATAACAGATCAGCTGATCTGAATCCAGATTTTCCGCATGCATGTCAACCGCTGTGATCTGATGATTATCATAAGTAGTGTAGTAATAAATACCTTTTGCTGTATTACAGCAGGATGTGTATATCGTGATCTCATATTTGCCTTCTGTCACCTCACAGCATCCACGCTGCTGATCTACGGATCCTAAGATATGGAAGAACTGGCTTACACTCTCATCCTCTTCTTCACCGGAGATCGAATTTAATTTTGTAAAGGCAACTTTCACAAATCTTGACTGGCTGGAAAGATCTCCAGGTATTCCCATTCCCCCCATTCCTCTGCTATATGCATCAAGCTGTAATACTCCTGCAAAAGTACTCTCCGGCTGTTTTCTGGATACTCCGGCATAATTATTCAGTGCAAACATCTGACCCGGGAATGGTGGATTATTGGTAAGCACTCCTACCGGATTATCATATACATGCAGCCCATCCTTCATAGACTCAACAACGATACAGGAGTCTTTGTCTGCAATGATCCAGTGAAGCTGTGCTGTCGGCAGCTGTTCACTGAATGCTGTGCCTGTCAGTCTCATTGCTGCCAGCTTCTCTCTCGCCTCGGCTACAGTAGCACACTGTGTAAGGATCCATGGGATGAACTCGAACTGTGCCACCTGGCTGACTTCTGTTTCATCTTCCGGCAAAGCCTCTTCATATGCCGCATTGCCGACAAAGTTAAGTCCTGCCATTCCAAGGCCTTTTTCATTAACAGCATCATAATAAAGCGGATAACCTCCTGCAACAAATGCCATTCCGATCAAAGCATAATGGCTTTTTATCTTCCCGGCAAACCGGAAATCAAATTCGTAATTTCTTGGCGTTATCGTGATCTGTTCCCCATAGGAAAATTCATAATCAAGCGTTCTGCCCATATAAAAATCTTTTGTTTTGTAAGTTGCTGCTGTACACATATCGAACACCTCTTCTTTCTGCTATAATAGTCCTGCAAACAATCTCATAAACAACTGTCCGAGCCGTAAATATGCACTCCGTCCTGTGCGGTACTTTTCGGTCACTTCCCTGCATTCATTCATGGTTGCTCCCAGATCATCTCTTATATCCAAAACTGTCTGACTATCCGCCATAAAACAACCATTTTCAAAGTGGTGATAAAGCAATGCCATTCAGTTAAGCATCATTTTAGTGGTTTTCTGTCATAGAAAGCCACTGTTTTTATGCCTAAAAACTTTAAAAATATTAAAAAAAACAGTTGACAAGTAAGCCAATATATGTTGCGCAAGCCTTGATTATAAACATATTTCAAGGAGGCTCATTATGGCTGATTTTTTCTTATCTAATTTAAAATCCACACTCGACAACTGCATCACAGAACTCGATGAAATTCACTCCATGTTCTGCCGTAATCCGGAAAGTGATTTTACCAGGAACCGCAAACTTTCTTTCCGCGAGTATATTCAGTTTATGCTCCAGATGCAGAGTAAATCCGTTTCAAATGCAGTAAACATATGCAGGGCATATCTCAAACACGATGGTAATGAAACAGAGTCCATGCTTCTCATACAAAAGTATCTGACACCTGTCAAGTACAATCGAAAATATCCTATCCACCTCCGTCCAAAGAGAAATAGGGATTTCATGTATCGGGTTGCATAAATCTCGTTACCATTATACTGCATTATAAGGCAGATAAGCAATCTGTCTTTTTGTCATAAAAAACCTTATCTAAATGACATTGAATGATTTATTTTCTATCTAAAATTTTATTAAACCGACTAAAGACTCCATAGTTTGTGTGTTTGACTTACTGTTTATATCTATCTTCTCCTAAATATTTTTCTAGTCATTGCAATATAAAATTGCTTATACAGTCTCTCCCTTAAGAGTCCTGGTATTCTGGATAATATACAGAGCGACCGATATGACCATCATTATAGCGCACAAACCAATCAACAGATCTGATACCATCGGTGTAATTTGGAACCATATAATATGCACCGCTGCAGTTCCATATAATAAAAAGGTTACTATCTTTCCATGCCAGTCTGCACCATGTACTTTTCCTGTCTTTCGTATCACAAGACATCCACTGACTACCATATACAGCTCCTTACCTGCCATTATTACGATTAAAAGAAGCATATGCGGAAAACGAGTAAACAGACAGATTAACATCGCTGCCTGTGTCAGCTTATCAGCCACCGGATCAAGTATTTTTCCTAAATTACTAATCCTATGGAATCTTCTTGCGATATATCCATCAGCAAGATCCGTAAGACCAGACAGCAATAAGATTTCACCAGCTAACAGAGGATTTTTCTTTACACAATAACTCCATATAATTACCGGAATCAGACAAAGCCGAAAAAAAGAAAGAAGATTAGGAACCGTAATAATTCTATTCAAATTTTCTTCCTGATTCACTTCACTCTGCATGTACGGTCACATCACTTTCCTTTTTTTTAGACATAAACCAATAAAATATAACACAAAATGCTAAAGCAAACACAACACCAAAAACATTTTGAATCACTCTAAGACTAACCGCTCCTTGTAGTCCATAAGTCTCTGCAGCAATGGCTAAAGCACCAAATGTGTTAAATACTGCCTGCCAGCCATATTGTGCTGAAAATCCTACACCGATTCCTCCAAGAATTCCTATATATGCATAGATTGACGAAGGAAGCAGAAAATATAACACTGTAAAACATATAACACCTGCAATATTTCCGACAATCCTTTTACGGACTCTGTAGTGCATATCTTCCATAAATGGCAAAATCGCGGACATGGCCGCAATACCAGCCCACATTGCACGTGGCATATTACAAAGTTCTGCAATGCAAAGGACAATCGGCACGCATAAAATCTGACATATCTGCCATTTTGTTCTGGAAGAAGTGATATCAAATTCTTGTATCAGATCTTTCAGATTTCTTTTATAAGTTCTGTTTTTATGATTTCGATAAAATACGAAGCAGGTAAGTGCTGCACCTAAAGCCATTCCGACTAATCGCATCTGATAGCTTTTTCCCGTAACATCATAACCATATAGCAGCAGATACCCAAGAACCAATGTAGATTGATTAAACATGAATGGATTATGGCATCCGAACAGAATCAACACAGCCAGTGCCGCAATATTTAACAGCATTCCCAATACCGGTGAAAACTGATTTGCTAAATGCGGACATACAGTCATAATTACAAAGAACAAAGCCAAAAGCATCGTAGATTGTCCGGTGTGGATCCCCAGATCCGCATTCCGAAATACCATGAGACATAATAAGACTACTACACCTACAATGCTGTTCTCATTTCCAAATAGGATGCTGAAAATACTAACAAAGAAAAAACAAAATGCCATTGTAACAGCTATCTTCACCAGATATACCCACATATGATATGATTTTTCTTTCACTGTTTCACTCTTTTTCAACAGATTTTTAGAACCTGCCTGATTTAACTGCAATTCCTGATAAAATGTCATGTAATTCCTCCTCTATCTGTTTTTCTTAAACTTATATGGCCTCATCTTTCTGTATTGGAAGCTCTACAACAAATCTGCATCCACCATATTCCCGGTTTTCTGCCTTGATTGTTCCTCCGGCACTATCTACGATCCGTTTCACAAGTGCAAGGCCGAGACCATTTCCTTCTGCTTTGTGAGAACCGTCTGCCTGATAAAATTTATCAAATATTCTGGTTTTCACATCATCCTCTATTCCCGGTCCTTCATCTTCCAGAATAAACATTACAGAATCCTTTTCCTGCTTCAGAAACATCATAATTGTCCCCTTTGCAGGACTGAACTTAATCGCATTATCTAAAAGATTCATCCATATATGCATAAAAAGTCCTTCATTCCCAGTATATTTAACTTCCTCCAGCTCTACCTGGAAACCAATTTCTTTTTCTGTCCATTTTGTCTCCAGGGAAAGAAATGCCTGACGGATCTGTTCATCCAGACGATATTCTGTTTTTTTCATTGGTATGTTCTGATTCTCTAACTTGGATAACAGCAAAATATTTCCAACCAATCCGGAAAGCCTTTGGGTATTAAACAGGATTTTTTCTACATATTCCTCTTGCTCCTGAGACAGTTCTTCTCCCTGAAGAAGCATTGTATACCCTTCAATGGCATTAATCGGGGTCTTAAACTCATGAGAAACATTAGATACAAAATCCATCTGCAGCACCTCTGTTGCACGAAGTTCTTTTGTCATCACATTAAAACTTTGATAAGATTCTCCAACTTCTGCTATACGGCTGTTCGTTTCCAAATGCTGTTCAAAATCTCCCCGAGAAACTTCCTTCATTGCTTTACTAAGTCTGGTAATTGGTTCCAGTAACTTTGCATTAATAAAGGAAGTGATCAGCCCTGCAATCAATGTATTGAAAATCAAAAGCCAGCCAAGCACAGGTATGCTGCCCGGCAGATTAAAAAAATGATTCAAAAAAGCAAATAATAAAGCAGATATGACTGTTGAAAATACAAGTGCCAGCCAGATTGCACCAGTCAGACAGGATCGGATCCGCAATCCTTTTTCTTTCTTTTGTTCCATTATTTTTTCACCACCTTGTATCCAATTCCACGCATTGTTACGATTTCAAAATCAGGGTTATCTTTAAAACGCTCTCTGATTCTTCCTATATGTACCTCTATCGTATGTGGGTCTGCCTCCGTCTCGTATCCCCATACTTCATCCATCAACTGTTGTTTTGTAAATGTTCTGCCTGGCGAAGCTGCAAGCTTATATAAAAGCAGGAATTCTTTTTTAGGCAAAACAAGACTTTCCTTATCAGTTGTAACCGTCATTGCATCATAATCAAACTCTGTTGAACCGATCACAATTTTGTGTTCATTCAGTATCTGTGCACGGCGAAGCAGTGCTCCGACTCTTAAAACCATTTCATTCACATTTACCGGTTTTACCATATAATCGTCACTTCCCGAAAGAAATCCCTGGCGCATATCATCAAAGGAACCTTTCGCAGTGATCATAAGCACTGGTATCTGATATCCTGCTGAACGAAGTTCCGACACCAGTTCATAGCCATCCATAACCGGCATCATAATATCAGAAATGATCAGATCAATATATTCCTTATCCAATACTTCTAATGCCTGTGCTCCATCCGATGCACTTTTGACTTGATATCCATTCTTCTCAAGCACTTTTTGGAATAGCTGGCTTAATTCTTTATCATCTTCTACAATCAATATTTGAAACACGTTTTCCTTCCTCCTTATTAAAACAGATACCTTGCCCATCCAAGCAGATGCTGTACTAAAAATATTTTTCTCTGACGTTTCTTTGTTAATTCGATTGGCTCTACATGATATGGATCATTATAAGTTCCGCCTTCTAATATCTGGCGGGACACTTTTTCATATTCCATCATCCCCTCTTCCAACTGTTTATTAATATCTTTACTGCGTATTACAAGCATCAGTTCCGTATCCAGATATGTACTTCTCATGTCCATATTAAAGGAACCGATTACAGACAGATCATCGTCAATCAGAATACTTTTTCCGTGGTATGAATAACCGCCTTCATATTCCCAGATATTAATTCCTGTACTTAAGATTCTATTTCTGTTTTTCGCATAATCGGCAGCCCCAAATGGATTCCCATTATTCGCAACTGAATTTGTCATGATAGAAAAATCTGAAATGTTCTCTGCAATCTCCTCCCATGTATTATACATCATATCATTACAGATAATATATGGCGTGTGGATCTTCACACGATTTTTTGCATTTTTCATCAATTCTCCCAACTGATACCACACTACTGGTTCTTTGGAACCTGTGTGAATAGGATTTGACACTAATGCAATCTTTTCTGTCTCAAAAGTTTCGTCCGTGTAATCGGTATCGCAGATTCTTTCCTTATTCTCTTCAAAATATTTCTGATAGCCGTTCTGCAGCTCTAAAACTGCGTTCTTTACAGATTTTCTATTTGCCAGTTTTTTATTGTCATGAAAATAACCACTGTCTTCCTGATTCCATATGGTTTCAAAATACTCTGACAACTGGTTAACTGAATTTTCTTTCTCAGGTTCATCGCAAACCACTAACACGTCTCTGTCATAGTTCTTATGTCCCGGAAAATCACCCAGGAAATAATTGTATGTATTTCTTCCCCCAAGAATATATCTCTTTCCATCTGCAATCAAATATTTATCATGCATTCTACCCATCATTTTCCACGGTTTCAACGGATTGGCCTTATTATACAGTTTAATTTCAACATTCTCATGGGAAGATAATCCATAGAAATACGGATTTCCTTCCATATCAATCCAACTCTCCATTCCATCTACTAACAGACGAATATGTACACCTCTGTCTGCCGCATCATGCAGTGCTCCTAAAATCAATTTTCCACTTTCATCGGATTGAAATGCAAAAGTAGAAAGAATAATTTCCTTTTTTGCATTCTTGATTAAACGCACTCTTTGTAAAAGCGCTTCTGGATTCTTTTCTATGATTACTGCCCGTTCTGTATTTTCACTGCATTCGTTCCATGACCCATTTTTTGTTTCTTTTTTGGTTGTATTGGACACTTCCGGCTGCTTTTTATATGCAACGCAGATTCCGAGCAATTCATAAAAAGCCACACATAAAAAAATTGCCAGTATAACAAGAAGGATTTTACATATTTTATACTTTTTCATTGTACATCACCTGATTCCTTTTTATTTCATACTTATACAATACAAAGTCAATCTCAATTTAACCTCAACAAAATTTATTTTTCATAAAAAAATATGACAGGCTTCTTTTTAAAGAAACAGTCATATTTTTATTCTAATATATGAAGGAGCTTTTCTTACTCCGTTGTATTAATCACTATCCATGCAAAATCTTCTTTGTACAACAGACTGTTAGATATAGCAAAAACGGCCTTTCAAAAACAGTTAACTTCTAAATCAACTGTTTTTTGAAAGGTCGTTTCATCAGATTCTTATAGCAATCCAGCAAATAATCTCATAAATAATTGTCCCAGTCGCAAATATGCACTTCGTCCAGTTTGATATTGGTCTGTCACATCACGACATTCTCCCATCGTTCTTATCAGATCATTTTTTATTTCCACAACTGCCTGACAATCTGCCATAAAACAGCCGTTTTCAAAATGGTGATATAAACTTCGATAATCCAGATTAATTGTTCCACAAGTTGCCATACAGTCATCTGCCACACTCATTTTTGCATGACAGAAACCAGGAGTCCATTCATAAACACGAACACCATGTTTAACTAATCCATGATAAAAAGAACGAGTTATATTATAAATGAATTTTTTATCAGGGATACCAGGTGTGATAATTCTTACGTCTACCCCTCGCTTAGCAGCCAGACATAACGCATGCGTCATTTCATCTGTTATGATTAGATATGGAGTCATAAACCAACAATATTTTTCAGCTTTATTTATCATACTGATATAAACTTCTTCTCCTACTTGCTCATTATCCATAGGGCTGTCTGCATAAGGTTGAACAAACCCAGTTTGCTGTGCCGCATAATCATAGTGGAAAAGGTATTTACTAAAATCAGAATCATTAGCATCCTTATCACTTACTGCATTCCACATTTCCAAAAATGTCACCGTAAGCGACTGAACAGCATCTCCTTCTAAACGAATACCTGTATCTTTCCACTGTCCATACGGGTGTGTGTAATTAAAATATTCGTTTGCTAGATTATATCCACCTGTAAATCCGACTTTTCCATCAATAACTGTTATTTTTCTATGATCACGATTGTTCAAAAACAGATTTAAACCTGGCATAAACGGATTGAATACACGGCAATGAATTCCTATTGCCTCCATCTTTTTCACAAAATCTGTGTTAATAAAGCCTATAGAACCCATATCATCGTAGAATACTCTAACTTCCACACCTGCTTTTACTCGCTCTTCCAGAACATCTTGAATCTTATGCCATGCTTCAGCGTCTTCTATCGCATGATATTCCATAAAGATAAACTTCTGTGCTTTCTCCAAATCCTTAAGCTGTGCCTCTAATCCTTTCACTGCTTCATCAAAATACACAATATCCGTATTCTGATAGATTGGATACTGCGAATTTCTTTGTATGTAACTTGCTATATTTCCTGCTTTCGGAATTGTTTCTTTTATTCTGCTCAAACACTCCTGACTGTCCGGAAGCATTGGTAACAATTTGCTATCAATTTCTGCATATCGCTCACGCATTTTATGTGTGCCACCATTCAAACCAATCAACAAATACAAGCCTACACCCATAATTGGGAAAATTAGAATTAAGATGACCCAAGGCATTTTCATAGAGGATGTCTTATTTGATGCGTACAATCCCAAAACCAAGATCCCACTCAAAATCCTTGTAAATAAATTTATGATTTCTGCATATTCATTCAAGCGTGTTACGATAGTAATAATAAAAATCACTTCCAAAAGAATGCAGATTATGGAAAAACACAGCCGTTTTACCCCATTTTTTGTTTTTGCTTTGCCCTCTAAAGTATCTTGTTTCATATATATTCCACCTTCCTATTTGCTCAGTTTTCTCCCTAAATTTCGTGGAACATACCAATTTTGTCTTTTATTCTCTGCATTTCATTATCTGCTTCAATGATAGCTCTTGCAGAATGAAGTAATTCTTCACTTATCTCATCATAGCCAGGCATTTCTTCAATTCCTTTTTTATAGCGAAGTTGATGTTCCAATGTTGCCCAGAAATCCATACCATTGGTTCGAATCTGTAATTCTACACGCATAGGTGTTTTACCCTTAGCAAAAAATACTGGTATTTCAACAATCATATGATAGCTTCGATAACCATTCGATTTTGGATTTTTTATATAATCTTTTATTTCAATAACTTTAATATCATCCTGTTGGGTAATCAAATCTGATATCATATAAATATCGTCAATAAACGCACAAACTATTCGAACGCCTGCTACATCATTGAGATATGTCTGTATATTTTCTGTTGTAAATTCATATCCCATCTTCTGCAGTTTATCGTAAATACTATTGGGCTGCTTAATTCTTGTTTTTATAAAAGAAATAGGATTTCGATTGTTCTCAACTGAAAATTCATCATCCAAAACCTCAAGTTTAGTTTGTATCTCCCGAATAGCACAACGATACATCATCATTAAATTATAAAATTTTGTAGCATTATTTAAAAACTGTAGTGATTCCGGACTAGCCATCCTGAGTTTTTTTACTTCATCTTTTGTCATGAAACTTTCCTTTCTACCTCATCCCTGATTTCAAAACATTATTTATTTTGATAGTTGATTCGTTCTCCTTGAATTACTGGATAACAAATCATTTTATCACTATCCAGATTTTCTACATGCATATCTACTGCACTGATCTGATGGTTTTCATAAGTATTGTAATAATAAATACCTTTTGTAACATTACAACACGACGTATACAATGTGATTTCATATTTTCCATCCGCTACTTCGCAACATCCTCGTTGCTGATCCACAGATCCGAGAATGTGGAAGAATTGGCTAACGCTTTCTTCCTCTGATTCACCTGAAATTGCATTTACCTTTGTAAAAGCTACACGTACAAAGCGAGAGGAAGATGAGAGATCTCCCGGAAGACCTAATCCTCCCATACCTCTACTATATGCATCAAGAGCCAAATTTTCGCAGAAAGTATTTCTGGGCTGTTTAGGAGATAAATACATATAATTATTTAGTTGAAACATCTGCTGTGGAAATGGCGGATTATTCGTAAGCACTCCTACTGGATTGTCATAAATATGCAAACCATCTGACATAGATTCTACCGTAATTGACTCATTCTCATCAGAAATGATCCAGTGTAATTGTGCTAATGGTAATTGCTCGCTGAAAGGAGTATTAACAATATTAATTCGTTCAAGAAGCTCGCGAACTTCAACTAAAGAAGAACACTGACTTAAAATCCACGGAATAAATTCAAACTGTGCAATATTTTCCACATCTGGCTTAATCGCGGCATAAACAGCATTTCCGACAAAATTCAGTCCTGCCATTGCCACTCCTTTTTCATTCATAGCATCATAATACAAAGGATAATCTTCTGCAACATGAGCCATTCCAATAATTGCATAATGATTTTTCATATCGCCAACATGGCGAAAATTAAACGCATAATTACGTGGTGTAATTACTATCTGATCACCATAAGAGAATTCATAATCGAGGGTTCGTCCAAAGTAAAAATCTTTTGTTTTATAAGTTGCTGCTGTACACATGATCGTTTATCCTCCTAAATAGATTGAAATATGTCAATGAGTTTTTTTCTTGAACAATATTATAGCACAATTCTTTTATTTTGTTCCAACTTCATACATGATCATAACATGTAAACTTTAAACTATTTTCCTAGATTATTTCTCCATCAGTTTTTCAAACCAGGTATCCATAGCTAGGATGAATTGACCTACTGGTATATAGCCATTTCTTTGAAAGCCCTCTGAAAGGCCACCTGCACCAGCAAATATATCAATATATGAAAATGCCATTGTAATGGCCCTCCTTCAATAAAACAATTATGCCAAGTTTAATTTATCCTTTTTTCTTGATATCTATCATTTCACAAACATACGTATACTTTAAAAACTTAGTTCAGCAAGAGAATGAACTTACCGAATTATTTTTGTATTTAATGCCTGAGAGCTAAGAATAGCAGGGACAGGCAGTGTATATACACTGCCGGGCATTCGCCTCAAAAGCGGGACCCTCCCCACTTTTGGAAACGAAAGCTTGTAAAACATAAAAAGCTTTCAAATAACCGTATTATAGAGATCGATAACTGTTCACCGCTTGAAATACGGAAACTCCAGAACAATCTCACGATGATCGCAGACAACGAGGGAATCGAATTCGTTTACGGAAAAGGAAAAAGAAAACCTGCACTTCAACAGCTGCATGAGGAACTGGAACAATGCGGAAAACGACTGATGGAATATAAAGAATGCTTTGAGATCATGGGAAAAGACAGAAACAGTTATTCCAAAACAGATCTGGAAGCGACTTTTATGCGTATGAAAGAAGATCACATGCTGAACGGACAGTTAAAGCCAGCATATAATGTTCAGATCGCGGTAGAGAATTATTATATCGTACATGGATATGTAAGCAGCGACCGCACCGATTATAATACCCTGATCCCGGTCCTTGAAAAACATAAGAATGCTTTCGGGAGTATTCTGGAAGAAGTAACTGCGGACAGCGGGTACTGTAGTGAAAAAAATCTGCTTTATTTAAAACGGAATGAAATATCCAGTTATATAAAACTGCAGGATCATGAAAAGCGAAAAACACGCGCTTATTCAGAAGATATCAGTAAATATTACAACATGAGGACAGGGATCTTTGAAGATGAACAGTTCTATATCTGCCATGACGGACGTGAACTGCGGCATCTCAGGATAGAGAGCAAAGAGCAGGATGGATATACACAGACCTTTGAGGTATATGGTTGTGCAGACTGCAGCGGATGTGAACATAAAGCGCGTTGTCTGTATAAGTATGATGCGGAAAAAGATGCCGAAAAGAACAAAGTCATGAAGATCAATGAACAATGGGAGAAACTGAAAGAAAGATCGCATGCCAATATCCAGAGTGAACGCGGGATCCTGAAACGCCAGACACGTTCCATTCAGACGGAAGGACATTTTGGAGATATCAAGGAAAATGAGAACTTCCGGCGTTTTAATTACCGTTCGGCAGATAAGGTATATAAAGAATTCATGCTGTATGCTATTGGAAGAAATATAAATAAATATCATCGTTTTTATACGAAAAACTGAGAAAATTTGAAGGAAAAACTGCCTAGAAAAAAATGCGGCTGAAAAAATCCAAACAAGGATTTTTTGCGGCCAAAAACAGAAAGTATTTATCAAAATAAAAATATCCTGAACAAGTTGCAGAGCCAGAAAGCTCTGTAACTGTCAGGATATTTTTGTTTGGTGCTGTCAGCTCTAAAAAACGTTATTTACCGACAGCTCCCTGTTTTGTTTTAATGATATTTATGCATCCGTACATAATAGCTGATGCATAAGATCACAGTGGCTCCGCTCCATGCTGCAATCTCTGCAAAGAAAATACCGTCCTGTCCGATAAAATGGGGAAGGATCAGTGCAGCACTGATACGCATGACAAATTCAGCCATACCACTTACCATAGGCATTAAGGTATCTCCCATCCCCTGAAGTACAGATCTGTACACGTACAGGAAGTACAAAACCCAGAGCATGGCAGCCATAATAGAAAGGTATTTAAAAGCAATTGCCAATACCTGCTGTGTCTGCTGCGGTTCACCTGAGATGAAAAGTGAGAGAATATTTTTTCCAAATAAAAACATGGCAGCAGAAATGATCAGTGAGGTAAGCAGGGAAAGCAGCATACTGCTGCGTACGCCTTTTCTGATCCTGTCAATCTTTCCGGCTCCCAGATTCTGACCCACATAGGTAACGATGGCATATCCATAGGAAATAGCAGCCATTTCCAGCAGACCATAAAGCTTGTTTGTAGCTGTAAATCCTGCTACAAAAAGGAAACCATAGCCATTGATCACATACTGGACTACCAGACCGCCCACACCGATGATGATATTCTGAAATACAACAGGAATACCAAGCTTCATCAGGCGGGCATTCATGCCGGAGGCAGGCATAAAATCTGCTCTGGTCAGATGAACGATATCAATTCTGCGTAAAATCAGGAAACAGTAAACAGCGGAGAAGCTCTGTGCAATCACAGTTGCGATTGCTGCTCCTGCCACACCCCATCCGAAGCCTGCCACAAAAAGGATGTCCAGTGAGACATTCAGCACAGATGCGATGATCATTGCGGTCAGCGGTGTTTTACTGTTTCCCATAGCCCTTAGAGCAGAAGCAAACATATTATAGGCTGCTGTGGCGGGGATTCCACAGAAAATGATGCGCAGATATAACAGAGACATTCCGATAATATTGGAAGGTGTATGCAGCCCTGTTAATACCAGCGAAGCAAATGACTGGCTGAGAATCAATACTCCGGCTGCGATGAATGCGGTCAGCCGGTAACTGTGAGCCAGAGATTTACGCAGATTTTCGAAATCCTTTGCCCCATAATACTGGGAGAGTTGAATAGAAAATCCCTGAGTGAGTCCTGTGGATATTCCTGTGACAACCCACATCAGAAAGTCAACAGCACCCAGTGCGGCAAGAGCCTCCACACCTGCAACCTGACCAACAATCATGGTATCCACCATTGTATAAAGCTGCTGACAGATATTTCCCAGCATCAGGGGAATTGCAAAAAGAATGATCAACCGTCCCGGTGAACCGGAGGTCATATCCTGAATCTTGGTTTTCATTAGTATAAAAGTTCCTTTCCGGAGCATATTTGAAAAAGTTTAGAAATGATTATTCGAATATGCCCTGATATTTACATTGATAATTTTACATCATTAACGTGAAAAATGAAATATAATATATCATCAGAATGATATAAATTTATCAATACCTGCTATAAGCAGCATGTTGTTGAAATTATTATGCATAGCGCCTGAGAGGAGTTTTTGATTGCTATTTTTTAAAATACAGATATATAATAGAAGGCAAGTCTTTACGGAAGGAGACATGAATTATGCTGAAAAGATTCACTAAATATGTAACCCAGAGTGTTGCCGGAATGATCGGGATTTCCGTTTATGTTCTGGCAGATACTTTCCTTATATCTGTATATTCCGGTGCTGACGGACTGGCAGTTCTCAATTTGATCCTGCCGGTTTATGGACTGATCTATGCGATTGGGGCTATGATCGGGATTGGTTCCGCTACCAGGTATGCCATAAGCAGGGCAAAAGGAGAAAATACAGAACATTATTTCGTACAGTCAGTAACCTGGAGCATACTGGTTGCTGTTCCATTTATGCTGATCGGAATTTTTATTCCGGACAAAGCATTGGCTTTGCTGGGTGCAGATGCCGGACTGATCGGACTTGGACGAAACTATGTGAGAATTATTCTGATCGCAACACCATTCTTCATGTCAAATTATACATTTACTGCATTTGCCAGAAACGATGGGGCGCCTTCTATTGCAATGATCGGTTCCATCAGTGGAAGTATCTTTAACATTATATTTGATTATATATTCATGTTCCCAGTCGGTCTGGGATTTTCCGGAGCCGGACTGGCTACTGCAATCTGTCCGATCGTAACAATGAGCGTCTGTACCATACACTACAGAAGCAGCAGAAACCATGTAGGATTCCATTGGAAAAAACCGTCATTCAGACACCTGATTTCCTGCTGTCAGCTAGGAGTTTCCGCATTCGTCGGTGAACTGTCTTCCGGTGTGATCGCTATTGTATTTAACTTCCTGATCCTGGGAATTGCAGGAAATGTAGGTGTAGCAGCCTATGGAGTTGTGGCAAACCTTTCTATCGTGGCATTTGCAATCTTCAACGGTCTGGCCCAGGGAGCACAGCCTCTGATCAGTGAAAGCTACGGAAAAGGTCAGCCTACTCAGGTAAAAAAACTTCTGAAATGGAGCCTGCTCGTATGTCTTGCAGTAGAAGCATTGATCCAATTGATCATCTGGACAGCAACTGACCCGCAAATCAGCATTTTCAACAGTGAAAACAATGTTCAGTTATTGAATTATGCACATACAGGACTGCGTCTGTATTTCCTTGGATTTATAGTTGCAGGAATCAATGTTGTACTGGTGGCATATTTCTCAGCAGTAGATGAACCGAAAATCGCGATTGTGGGATCATTCCTGAGAGGAATTGTTGCTATTGTTATCTGCGCAGTTATACTTGCGAAATTATTCGGATTAAATGGAATCTGGATCTCTCTTCTTGCAGCGGAGACAGTTACGTTTCTGACGATTCTGTTTCTGGCATATAAAGACAGAAGAAAAAGAATGGGGCTGTCGGGAAATATGTAAAAAACGTTATTTACCGACAGCTCCACTATTGATTGTGATTTCCTTAATTATGATGTCATAAAACTGTTTCCCTCAAATGGACTTTCGCTTCCCTCTGCGTCATCCATAAGTATATTCATTGCAATAATATATTTTGCAGCATGTGGCTGCTGGTCTATCATCTCCTCCAGAGATTCTTCCAAATCATATTTATGATAACGAACCCAACAAGCTAAGTTACAGGATTGCTGAACAATATCACGAATCATGCTCCGCATGGTTTCTTCATATAAATGAATTGCGTCTGCATCAATCTTTTCGATATTCTCCTGTAATTGCCTGTCTGCTTCTTCTTTCCTCTGATTTAACAATTCAATATTGCTCCTGATAGCGTGCTTGGTATTCCTCAGGTAATTGAATAAACGCCCATAAAACCTTTACAACATCTGGATCCAGATCTCTTTTTAATGCTGGTAGCTGAATATATTCTTTTTCCATAATAGTTTCCTCACTTAATAATCCATTTTCCAATTTTGTGTTGTGCTGATTCCAGTATAACTTCCATAAACACTCCGATCCACAGAAAGAACAGCAAGATACCACTGGCAACTGCAAGTAAAGCAAACCGCTCCCATTGTCTGTACCAGAGCAGTGTTCCAATCAGCATAAAACCCAGAATGAGATTGACAATCCCTTTGCCGATGCAGTAGATTTCAACTACGATCTTTACCAGTAAATGGGCAGTGGCTAATAATAACCACACCGGTAACAATAAAATTTTTCCTGCCATTCTTAAAACAATCATAAGTACCTCCTTCAGTTTGCGTACTGTGGCATGTCGTGATTTACCGCTGCTTTATAATAACTTCCAATCGTTGATGGTGCATTAAATAAAGCAGCCAGCAAATATTGTTTTATGTTTCTGACTTTCGTAGTATTTTTATCCATGCACTCCAGCACATACTCGATATGCGAATAATTCAGTTTCAGTAATTTTCCCTTCACAAAGCCTGCCGGATAATATTCGCCGGCGATCCGTATCATATCCTTTTCAGTTTGAACGGTCTCCAGAATCAACTGATATATTTCTTCTACCAGATCCTGCTCTCTGCTATATGTATGCAGTAAAACATCAAAATCAATATTTTTCTTTACCAGTTCAGCATAAGCATTGATTGTCTGTTCTTTTTGATCACATCGAATCCTATCGCCATCTGATTTGATATGATTCGATGTGATATTACTCTGATTATTATAATTCATATAAGTCTTATTATATAGCGGTACCGTTTTGGGAACCTCTTGCAGTCCGTTTTTGGGCACTTCTGAGGTATCTGTTTCGGCACCTCTGAGGTGCTTATTCATCACCTCAGGAGTTCCCATTTCGATACTTCTATGTACCACATCTTTTTCCTGTGAAGTTCCCATTTCATTACTTCTTTGACTACTCTGATGTGCCATAAAGCTCTTAACATATATAATGTTCGGCAATCCAAAGCCTCTCTTTTTCTTTTCAATCAGTCCGATTTTCTCCAATTCTGTGAGATAATCCATTGCTTTTTTCTTAGAGAATCCCAAGTCACTCTGTATCTCCGTGATCTGATAGATAATGTACACCTTGTTTTCTTCGTCAAGCCATTTATTTTTCATTGACAGTCCCATTCTATCCAGAAGTACCGAGTAAAGGACTTTAGCTGATAAAGACAGTGCGGAAAATGCTTCATCTAATAATAATATCCTTGGAATCCGGATAAAACTGAACTGATCAGCCTGAGTGCCATAATAGTATTCAAAATTCATACTGTTATCTCACCTCTTTTCCATTGATCCAGAAGTTCCAGAATTACACTTTCCATATCTTCTGCCGTATATTTATCAGAGAAGAAATTTCTCAGTTTTTTCTCTGACAATGTGATTTTCTGTTCCTGCTTCCTTCCAGGCTGGCTGTTTACCAGTATGGAAATCATTTTCGCCTGCGTCATCGGTTCTGCTTCAAGTGCTGTGCGAAGTGCCGCTACCTGAACTGCTTTAACCGTACCATTTTCTTTGATGTATTCAAATAACCATGTTTGAATCTCTTTGTCAATATAGGAAATGTCAACCGCAACGGTAAACTGCAGACGTTTCTTATCTACATAATCAAGAAGGTCTGGAATAAGTTCTGTTAGGCGGATATACCTTCTGACTTGGTTTTTACTTTCGCCAACTTGTTTTCCTATTGCTTCGGCTGTTTCTGACTTCCACCCAATTTGGGTGGAAGTGGAACTTGCAATATCATTTCTGGCACCTTGCCTCTTCATCGCATCCATTTTCATTTTATATGCAAATGCCTTTTCACTCGGAAGTAGTTCTTCTCGTTGGATATTGGCATCTACCATTATGACAATGGCTTCATCGTCTTCCATATCTCGCACAATGGCCGGTATTGTTTCCAGTCCTGCTTTTATCGCTGCGTGCATTCTTCGATGCCCGGATATCATCTCATAGCTGTTATTCTTATCTGGCCTTACTAAAACAGGTGTCAGCACACCATTCTGTTTAATACTCTCTACCAGGTCATCCATCTTATCGTCATCCAAAACCTTAAATGGATGATTTGCAAAGCTATGAATTCTGCTAATCTCAATATCTGTTGCACTTTCCTCACCGGACACTCCCAGCAGTTCATCTATACTAGGCATCTTTATTTTGTCTGCACTCTTACTCTTCATTTCCCAGTACCTCCTTTGCAATCGTCTCATATGCTTTCGCTACTTTTCCATTCAGGCAATGAGAAAAAATGCTGACACCTTCTGCACTTGTTTCAGCTGCTTTCACTGACATAGGAATCACCGTATCAAAAATCTCTATCTTTTCTCCATAAGCTTCACGCACTTTACCAGCCACATCTTTTGCATAGTTTGTGCGGAAATCTACCATTGTGAGAAGTATTCCTTCAAATACGAGCTGCCTGTTCAGACGTTTCTTCACCATTGCAATCGTATGTATCAGCTGCTGAAGACCTTTCACCGGAAGGTAAGCCGCCTGTACTGGAATCAACACGGAATCCGCAGCTACCAGCGCATTAATTGTCATTAGTCCCAGGCTTGGCATACAGTCAATCAAGATATAGTCGTACTTCGTTCTCACAGCCTCAATATATTCCTTCATAATCAGTTCCCTGCTCATCACATTCCCCATTGTTACTTCCAATGCAGACAATTCGATATTTGCCGGAAGCAGATCTACATTTTCTTTATGATGCAGAATGCCATCTGTGATCTCAAATTCTTTTTCATTGATGATAGCCATCATAATTGTGGCAAGTGTAGTTCCTATTTCGTCCGGTTCTACATAACCAAGACTTGCTGTAAGGCTCCCCTGTGGATCTGCATCAATCAGCAAAACTTTCTTTCCCTGTCTGGCAAGTCCAATTCCAAGATTTACGGTTGTGGTGGTTTTTCCAACTCCACCTTTCTGGTTTGATATTGCGATTACTCTACACATAATTTTCCTCCTATTTTGCTGCCGTTTTCTGCGATTTCCATTGATTTAACATGCTCAGTATCTCTTCTTTCATTTCTGCCGGGGTATATGATTTTGGGAAATACCGATACAGTTGTTCGTTGTTAAACATCACTCTGGTAATTTCCCCTTTTTTGATCTCACCCATGATCTCTCTCATTTTTGTTCCCGTCAGCTTTTTTTCCCGGCTTAATTTTTTCATTCTCTGTGCCTGAGAAATGGATGGAACTGCCTGTGTATACTCCATAGCATCTATAAATTCCTTTTGTTCCTCTATCGTTAAATACGAAAGTTCCACAGCTGGGTTAAATGAAAGTTCACCGTTATCCAGCTTTTCCAGTAACTCAGGAATCAAATCCGTCAGTTTCAGATACCGCTGTACCTGTTTTGCGCTGTCACAAAATTCTTCACCAATGATTTCTACTGTCTTTTTTCCTTTCAACGGGTAGTCAGACTGGCTACTTTTTCTTCTTCCTCCGGTTCGCTTCATAGCTTCATTCTTCATCTTATAAGCAAAAGCCTTTTCACTGAATGTTATCTGCTGCCTCTGTAAATTGGAATCCACCATATTAATTACTGCTTCATCATCTGACATGACTCTGATAATGACCGGCACCTTCCTGTAACCAAACTTTTCAGCAGCTGCCTTTCTTCTGTGTCCGGAGATAATCTCATAAACACCATCTGGAATCGGTCGTACAATCAGTGGATTTATGATTCCGTATTTCTCAACACTCGCACTGAGCCGAATCATTTCCTGATCCATCCGAACCTTAAATGGATGGTTCCTAAAGGTCCGCAGACGTTCCAGCTGAATCTCTATAATTTTTTCGCCATCTTCTGGAACTGATGCCACTGTATCCATATCTTTCCTCCATTTCTTATCTGCAACAGAAAGAGCGTAAGTACGTAATCATCTGTACCTTGCCTTTTAAAAAAACATGCCGCCCATCAGGGCGGCACATTTTATTTCTTCTTTTTGGTTCGAAATCCTTCCGGTAATTCATTTGACCATGGCAAAAGCCGATTTAGATCATCCAGCTTTGGAAAAGGTCCCATTTTACGAAGTTCGTCTAATACATAGGAAAGATATACATACGGCTTCAGACCATTCAGCAGGGCTGTTTCTGCGATACTGTAAACAATAGCACTGGCATCTGCACCACGGATACTCTTGGCAAACAGCCAATTCCGGCGGCCTACTGCAAAATTTTTGATTGCACGCTCCGCACTATTATTATCAATGCTCAGATGCCCATCATCCAAGTACCTGCGAAGATAGGTTTCCTGATTCAGCGTATATAAAATGGCATCACCAATAAGGGAAGATCTGTCTACAGAATCTTCCATCGAATGCAGCCATTCAAACAGGGCTTCCACTACTGGACGCGACTGCTTCTGGCGTTCCTGATACCGTTCTTCCGGTGTCTTATCTTTGATCAGTTCCTCTACTTTATACAGGATTCCGATCCTCGTCATTGCCTGATATGCAACTGTTTCTTTCAGCTGCTCCTTTGTGAAATCCTTTTTTAATGCCGTGAGTGCAGCATCAAAACGGCGTCTCGCATGGGTAAAGCATCCGGTTACGGTGATGGAATCGTTCAGTCCATGATACGCCTGGTATCCATCACACGTCAGATATCCATGAAATGTATCTCCAAGGAAGTTTACCGGGTGATATCCGGCACGCGTTCTCTCATAATCAAAGAGAACCATCTGTGGGGCTTCACTGTAATGATCTGTCAGATATACCCACATCCAGTTTTGAGATGATCCTTTCTGATCTGGTTCATCAATCACCTGGATCCTGGTTTCATCGCAATGGATGTATCTGCTCTTTAGGAATTCTTCCTTCATCTGCCCATAAAGCAGTCCCAGATACCGGTCTGCACAGCTGATGATCCAGTTTGCCATTGTTTTTGTTGAAAGATTTAAGTCATACCTTGCGAATTCCCGTTCCTGTCTTGCCAGCGGCATGCCATTGACATACTTTGCATTCATGATTCCGGCAACCAGCGAAGGTGTAGCAATGCTTCCCTTGATCAGCGGAAACTCTTTTTCCGGCCGGATCATAGCACCACATTTTGGACAACTGTATACATAGGTTACTTCTTCAACCACTTCAAAGGTGGAGGGGATGAATTTCAGTCGTTTTACGACTTCTTTTGTGACGACTTTATACTTTGTTCCACAGTCCGGACAATAGCGGTCTTCGCCGGTCAGTTTATATTCGATTGTTTCTGTTACTTCGAAATTAGAGAGATCTTCTTCTTTTTTGCCGGTGCGTTTTTTCCGTTTGTGCGATGGAATCACGATTTCCTCTTCAATCTCAGCAGTATCCATATCTGCATTGACTTCAGCCTCATTAAACAGATCCATCTGTTCATATCCATCTGCGTATTTTTCACTGGAAGAACCGAAACGTCTTCTTTGTGCAAGCGCAAGACGGTCTGAAAGCATTGCGTTCATAAATTCCAGTTCTTTCTGCTTGTCTTTCAGAAGCTGTACCTCGGTCTCTTTTTTTTGAACCTGATTCTGCATGATTCTCATAACTTCCATCATGTTTTCACGGCTCATGTTATTCAGCTGTTCCTCTGTAAAAAACGGATCCATCCGGCAATCTCCAAACTCTTATATGATAATTCCAGTATAGCATAGAAAGTCCAGCTGTTCGAGAAAAATCAACGTTTTACTGTGTAGGAATATATACCGATATCCACAAGTATTTCGTGCTTTTTGCGAATTGACAAATCCGTTCTTTATACAACAATCTTTGGATGTCTTTCTTCAAAAGCTCCCTTCGGAGTAAGTGAAAGGCCATCACACAGCCAATGCATTTCTTTCAGGGTCACTTTCTGTAATTCATCCGGAGTATCCGGCCAGTGAAAGGAATCTTTGTCAAGCCTCTTCATCAGAATCCAGAAACCGGATCCGTCCCATTGCAGAATCTTAATAGAAGTCCGCCTGCGGTTGCAGAACGCAAACATGCAGCGCGAATAGGGATCAAGTTTGAATTTTAGCTTGATAATTGCAGCCAGTCCGTGATAGCTTTTTCTCAGATCGGTAGCTCCACATGCAAGGTAAACGGTTGTGCCACCTGCCAGATCAAGCATGATCTTTCAGCCCCTGGATCAGAACACGAAAAAATTCCGGCGGGCATTCAGGCATCACTTCAATCCGAATAGCGTTTGTGATAAAAATGCGGACTGGAGACGGGCTGATATTCAAAGTCTCATTCTTTGAAATCTCTTTTTCCGTTGGCATTTTTGCAAAAATCATATCTGTATCTGATTGTTCGTCCAATTTTTTCAGCTTGCGCATCCAATAATTCATTGTAGAGACTGGAACGTGATGTTCCTGACACCATGTTTTGCAAGTCTGCCCACTGGATTGAAATTCATGGATTCGTTCAGACCACAGAGTGATTTTTTCATCTTTTTTCATAATGATACAGTTTCCTTCCTTTGTTATGAAAAGAGTGTATCAGAAAAATATAGTTGCGGACAGATACGGATGATTACGTACTTACCATACTCTGAATACAGATTCTTACTAATGCTATCATTTTGTTCACAAAAAATTGCTTGCTGTTTCATATAATTTTCCAAATTGCTCATTTGAATCGCTCCTTTCATTCTGTTACGAACTTACATACTATACTCAGATATTCTTGTTTCCAGAGCATTCAGCATTGTCTGTTCTTTTTCTTATTCTTATTCATTAGCAATACAATACAATGGAAAACTCAATTTAACCTCAACAAGGTTTGTTTTTTCATCCATGCAAAATCTTCTTTGTACAACAGACTGTTAGATATAGCAAAAACGGCCTTTCAAAAACAGTTAACTTCTAAATCAACTGTTTTTTGAAAGGTCGTTTCATCAGATTCTTATAGCAATCCAGCAAATAATCTCATAAATAATTGTCCCAGTCGCAAATATGCACTTCGTCCGGTTTGATATTGGTCTGTCACATCACGACATTCTCCCATCGTTCTTATCAGATCATTTTTTATTTCCACAACTGCCTGACAATCTGCCATAAAACAGCCGTTTTCAAAATGGTGATATAAACTTCGATAATCCAGATTAATTGTTCCACAAGTTGCCATACAGTCATCTGCCACACTCATTTTTGCATGACAGAAACCAGGAGTCCACTCATAAACACGAACACCATGTTTAACTAATCCATGATAAAAAGAACGAGTTATATTATAAATGAATTTTTTATCAGGGATACCAGGTGTGATAATTCTTACGTCTACCCCTCGCTTAGCAGCCAGACATAACGCATGCGTCATTTCATCTGTTATGATTAGATATGGAGTCATAAACCAACAATATTTTTCAGCTTTATTTATCATACTGATATAAACTTCTTCTCCTACTTGCTCATTATCCATAGGGCTGTCTGCATAAGGTTGAACAAACCCAGTTTGCTGTGCCGCATAATCATAGTGGAAAAGGTATTTACTAAAATCAGAATCATTAGCATCCTTATCACTTACTGCATTCCACATTTCCAAAAATGTCACCGTAAGCGACTGAACAGCATCTCCTTCTAAACGAATACCTGTATCTTTCCACTGTCCATACGGGTGTGTGTAATTAAAATATTCGTTTGCTAGATTATATCCACCTGTAAATCCGACTTTTCCATCAATAACTGTTATTTTTCTATGATCACGATTGTTCAAAAACAGATTTAAACCTGGCATAAACGGATTGAATACACGGCAATGAATTCCTATTGCCTCCATCTTTTTCACAAAATCTGTGTTAATAAAGCCTATAGAACCCATATCATCGTAGAATACTCTAACTTCCACACCTGCTTTTACTCGCTCTTCCAGAACATCTTGAATCTTATGCCATGCTTCAGCGTCTTCTATCGCATGATATTCCATAAAGATAAACTTCTGTGCTTTCTCCAAATCCTTAAGCTGTGCCTCTAATCCTTTCACTGCTTCATCAAAATACACAATATCCGTATTCTGATAGATTGGATACTGCGAATTTCTTTGTATGTAACTTGCTATATTTCCTGCTTTCGGAATTGTTTCTTTTATTCTGCTCAAACACTCCTGACTGTCCGGAAGCATTGGTAACAATTTGCTATCAATTTCTGCATATCGCTCACGCATCTTATGTGTGCCACCATTCAAACCAATCAACAAATACAGGCCTACACCCATAATTGGGAAAATTAGAATTAAGATGACCCAAGGCATTTTCATAGAGGATGTCTTATTTGATGCGTACAATCCCAAAACCAAGATCCCACTCAAAATCCTTGTAAATAAATTTATGATTTCTGCATATTCATTCAAACGTGTTACGATAGTAATAATAAAAATCACTTCCAGAAGAATGCAGATTATGGAAAAACACAGCCGTTTTACCCCATTTTTTGTTTTTGCTTTGCCCTCTAAAGTATCTTGTTTCATATATATATTCCACCTTCCTAATAAAATACTAATAATTTATTCTACTCAATCATTCTTTCACTAATATCTGCAACCTCATTTGTATGTAACATGACCAATGATATATGCTACTTTATCATCAAAGTCACATAATAACCTTATATGTTTTACCTCTCTCCATAGTTCCTCCTGCTTTTCACATTCTTATCAACAACAACGATAAAATGCCACACAGTTATTAACAACCATGTGACATTTATACTCTTAATACAATTTTGCACCTGCTGGAATTGCATCATCTAACATTACCAGATTCAGTTTTTCTTCTCCATTTACATTGTGAATTGCAGAAAGAAGCATACCACATGAATCTATTCCCATCATAGAACGTGGTGGAAGATTTACGATTGCCAATAATGTCTTTCCAACAAGTTCCTCTGGCTCATAAAAAGCATGTACTCCTGAAAGAATCGTTCTCTCATTCTCAGTTCCATCATCAAGTGTAAATCTAAGAAGCTTCTTGCTCTTTGGAACTGCTTCACAATTCTTCACCTTTACAACACGAAAATCTGACTTTGAAAATGTATCAAAATCAACCTGCTCTTCAAATAAAGGCTCAATTTCAATACCTGTATTATTTTCAGCAACTGCTGCCACTTCTTCTGCTACTACTACTTCATTGTTATCCATTTGGTTAATCTCCTTTTCTTCATTTCTCACAATATATTATATCGACAAAAACAAAATCATCAACAGATATACTAGACATTTCGTTTCTATTATTCATATATCTTATCCACCTCAGCCTCATATACCGCCTCAGTATGAGCATCAAACAACACCCACTCGACTAAATCAAAGCTGTCCGGATTATCTTGCAGGAATCTATTAACTATCTTTACTGCAACCTTTGCTGCCAGTTCTACAGGAAATGCATACACACCAGTTGATATAGATGGAAATGCAATTTTTCTAATTCCATTCTCTAATGCAAGTTTCATCGAATTAAAATAACAGCTTGCCAAAAGTTCCTCTTCCTTATCCCTACCTCCATACCATATCGGTCCAACTGTATGTATTACATAATCACAAGGCAGATTATATGCTTTTGTAATCTTTGCTTCGCCAGTCTCACATCCGTGAAGTGTCCTGCACTCTGCCAGAAGCTCCGGTCCTGCTGCTCTGTGAATCGCACCATCTACACCACCTCCGCCAAGAAGGGAATTGTTTGCTGCATTCACGATTGCCTGCACATCTGTTATCTTTGTTATGTCGCCTCTTATAGTTTTTATTATATACATCTTATTGCTCCTCTTCTAAAGCCTGCCAGGGTTCCAGTCCCATTTCTTCCCAAGTTACTCCATATGGTGCTCCACCGGAAGTATATCCTACAATATAGAAAAATGTGTCATCCTGACAAGTATTATTTTCTACTGCATGATTTTTCATAGCCTGCTTTTTGCTCTCCGCTGTTTTCTTTTCATTTTCAAAACAGCAGCCTTTTCTTCTGGAGTTTTCTTTCGCTTTCTCATATTCAGTTTTTCAAGAGTAATACCATTCTGAATATCTCGTAATATACGCTCCTCATACCTGCCATCAACAGCTTCTCTTAACACATATGGAACAATAAGGAAGTACTTTGCTCTATTCTGGATGGTAGATGTCCCCGGAAAGAAATAATTGGCAAAAGCATCACGAATAATGCCGATTCCAAGTTCATCGACTGCTCCCTGTTCACTCAGAAGGTTGATCACATCTAATGCCTTCTGCCGGTCTTCTTTTGAAAAATCTATCCATCCTAACTGCATGTTTTCACTTCCTTATTTCTTCGTCAAATATGTATCTTCCACATAAGTCTCCGGTGTCGCCTCTTCAATTACGCCAGACTTCGGATCAAAGATATATTTCTTCTTCAATCTCTCATACAGTACAGAACCTACAGTTTCCATTACCTGTTTCATCATATCCGGATCGTCAAATAGCTTGCGGAAAAACTGGTCATTCTGCTCATATCTGTCTGCTGCCATATTCGGAAAATCCTTTTCAAACAACAACATAAAGGTTGCCCTGTCATTGTTCTTTGCGTAGCTCTGCCACTTCTCCTGATTGGCATAATCATTTTCCATCTGAACAAGTACTTTATCCATTTCTGTAAAATGGGTTCCATACTTTTCATTTATCTTATCAATAATTACTGTCAGCGGATCTTTCTTAGGCTCTCTATGACCGGAATCACCGGAGATAGGTGTATATCCGCCTTCTGTGCTTTCAAGCTCTATCGGACCTTCAAAGTCTTTTTCCAGCTTATAGTATTCAAGAAGAACTTTGTCATCAATATTTATCTTCTCTCCACCATGTCCTTTTGGAAGCATCGTGTATAAAAACTTTGAATAAATACTGAATCTGTGAATATCCTTGTCAAATAACCTGTATACCTGTGTAATATAGGCATACACACGATTAAAGCTTGCCAATGTAGACTTGAATATATCCTGTTTTTCAACTTCAAGCACTTCATATCTGTCTACTGCTGGTCTTAACTGTCCCTGAAGCTTTCCAAGATCACCAGCTGATTGATTCTCATTCTGATAGAAAATATCCGCAAATTTATCCACTTCTGATTTCTGATATACCCTGAAATCATCCAAGGTATTCTTCATGTCATATACAACATTAGGATCTGTTTCCTCCAAGAGCACAGTTTCCTCATAGAATGGCTCAAAAGATGCTTTGATATCTTCTGCTGAATTGGCAAAATCAAGTACGAAGGTATCTACTTTTCCTCTTGTAGTACGATTCAGTCTTGATAAAGTCTGTACTGCCTTTACACCAGACAATTTCTTATCCACAAACATGGTGTGAAGCAATGGTTCATCAAAGCCTGTCTGATATTTTTCCGCAACAACAAGGATTCCATAATCATCTGTATGGAATGTTTCCGGTAAAGCCTTTTCTTTGATTGTCTTGCCTTCTTTATCCTTGTTCATTCCCTCTTCGGTAAACACATCATCGTTATCTTTCACTTCACCGGAAAAAGCGACTAACACTTCAAGGTCATTCAGTCCTTTTTCTTTTATCTGTCTCTTAAATTCCTGCACATATCGCACTGCATGAAGTCTGGATGGTGTAACAACCATAGCCTTCGCCCTGCCACCTATCTTATGTCTTGTGACATTCATAAAATGTTCCAGCATAATGGCAGTCTTCTGAGATATATTATGTGGATGTAGTGTCTCATAATTTACAATTGCCTTTGAACCTGCAGTTGTATCAAATTCCGGATTATCCTCAATAATCTTGGCAATCTTGTAATACATTTTGTAGGTCATATAGTTCTGCAAAACATCCAAGATGAAATGCTCTTCTATTGCCTGTCTCATAGAATATATATGGAAAGGTCTGTAGATTCCTTCCGCATCCTTCTGACCAAACATCTGCAATGTCTTTCCTTTTGGTGTTGCTGTAAATGCAAAGAATGATAAGTTCTTATGCATACCCTGTGCCGCCAATTCATCTAAGAGCTTATCCTCATCGTCCTTACGATTTCTCTCGTCCTCATCTTCCATCTCGGCATACTCTTTCAGAATTTCTTCTGTATCAGCTAACGCTCTTTTTAATTTTTTCGCTGCATCT
This sequence comes from Roseburia rectibacter, assembly GCF_014287515.2. NCBI lineage: Bacteria > Bacillati > Bacillota > Clostridia > Lachnospirales > Lachnospiraceae > Roseburia > Roseburia rectibacter. Next base: position 1,106,280 of record NZ_CP092473.1, on the reverse strand, counting down.
CCGGTCTGCGAAGAATGTGCCTCATCAATAATAATAGCAAATCTTTTGTTTGCAGAATCTACCTCTTTATAGATTACCGGGAACTTTTGTAAAGTAGTGATGATAATGCCTACGCCATCATTAATCGCATCTCTAAGCTGTCCCGAATTTTTATCTACTTTCTTAACCACACCTTCCACATGGTCAAACTGATATACTGTAGACTGCAACTGGCTGTCAAGCACTCGTCTGTCAGTAACGATGATTACTGACTGGAAAATCTTATTATCCTCATAATCATGGAGTCCGGTCAGTCTGTGTGCCAGCCATGCAATCGAATTGGACTTTCCCGATCCTGCACTATGCTGAATCAAATAGCTCTTACCCGAACCATTCTTTTTCACATCTTCCAGAAGTTTTGTGACTACATCAAGCTGATGATATCTTGGGAAAATCATAGTCTCTTTCACTAGATTTCCATTCTTATCATATTCCTGTTGCAAGTGCATATATTTCTGTAGAATTTCCATCAAACTGTCCTTGCAGAGTACTCTTTCCCAAAGATAAGCTGTATCATATCCATCTGGATTTACAGGATTTCCTTTACCGCCTACTTTTCCGGCACCATTACTGCCTTGATTAAATGGCAGAAAATAAGTGTGTGCGCCATCAAGCTTTGTTGTCATATAGACATTGGTAAGGTCTACTGCGAAATGCACCAATACTCTTTCTTTGAAGGCAAAAATTGCATCCTTACCGGCACGATCAAACTTATACTGATTAATGGCATTTGTGGTATCCTGTCCTGTAAACTGGCATTTCAACTCCATAGATACTACCGGAATTCCGTTTACAAAAAGCACTATATCTATGCTGTTCTCATTATGTACAGAGTAGTGAAGCTGTCTTGTACAATGCAGGATATTCGCATCATACTGAATCTGCGTAGTCTCATTCAAAGAGGTCTCCGGCTTCCAGAAAATCGGATAAAACTTAATTCCTCTGTCCGTAAATCCATGCCGCATCACATTCAAAAGATTAGTTGTCTTGACTTCTCTTTTAAAACGCTCAACCACCTGTTTCTCGGAATTCTCCGCATAGATTTTCACATATCTGTCCCATTTCTTAGGCTGGCTTGTCTTAATAAACTCAACAAATGTATCTTCATCAAGTCCTGATTCACGATTAAATTTCTTTGGATCACCTTTGGTATATCCGCCATGATGAATCAGATAGTCTTCGATATCTTCTTCAAATCGTTTCTCTTTTACATCAAAATCAGACATTAGCTACACCTCCTTTTTTCCTGTAACAACCTCGTAGATGAGGGATTTTTTGTATTCCTGAAGTTTTTCAATTGCTTTGTTTCTATCAGCTATTGTTTTATCAAGCATCTCACATTTACTATCTAAATAATCTGCTATTTGACATTGTTCGATATAAGGTGGTACAGGCACTTTAATACTTTTAAACTCTGATGAATATGTCCGCCAGCGCATCGCCATTATTCCACGTCCATATTTATAACATTCAGCAGAAAACGGCTTTGTCCTATATAAATAATGATAATATCTTGAACATACATTTTCATTTGGTTTATATATATCATATGCGGGACTCGTAACCCCATCATATGCCGATCTTCCTATTGCCCCCATCCATGCCAATATAATATTTACTACTATATCATTCTCATAAACCACCTTGTATCCTTCTGCCTTTACTGCCTTATTCCCTCTTTCCTCTTGTTCACCATGTGGAAACACGCCTAAGTCAGTATAAAGAGAAAGTAATCTCACTTCCTCTAATGGTTTATAATTTTTTTCATCTCGTAACGAGAATAAGTATCTATTTTGCGATATGCTCCAATGAACTGGTATTTGTTCACACATATCTATAGTACTATCCTTCAGCTCTACATCTGTATTTATTCCCTTTGTTACAGCTTCCGTAATAATTGAAAATTTGTATTCCTTTAACTTTTCAATAATTGCCTGCTGCTTTTCAATAATTTCATCAATCTTTGAGCACTTGGCATCCAAATAACTAGCAATTTGTATCTGTTCACGTTGCATTGGTAATACAATTTTCAAATCCATCAAATTAGTATTATTTATTGCAGGATAACTAATGCCAACAGAATGAGCTTCTACATTTGATATAAAAGAATGTGTACTCAATGCATAATATAAAAATTTTGCGACAACATCTTTATGTGGTGTCACTACCGAAAAACCAGTAGATACAATTTTATCTGCTAATGAATTATCAATATATGCAATGGCTTTTAAATATGTTCTCACAGTTGAAATAATAGTATCACCATTATGTACAATACGTCTTGCCCTACTTGGTGCATTACCAAATTTTGGATTGTCAACACTTTTTCAGACAAATTTTTTTAGGTTATTTTTCCGATATTGTACAGGCGTTTGATACCCTAAGGAAGAATGTATGCGGTGATGATTATACCAGTTTACATAATCCCATAGTTTTATCTTCAGTTCTTCCTGCGTATGGAATGTTTCATTCCATACAAATTCTGTTTTTATAATCTTGAACGTAGCTTCTGCCACTGCATTGTCATAAGGACATCCCTTATGGCTCAGGGAGCGTTCCATATGGAACGTTTCTAACAGTTCTTCAATTGTCTCGTTTTTAAATTCATTTCCACGGTCTGTGTGGAAAATATGGATTTCCGACAGATTTCCGTCTACTTTCATAAATGCCTGTTTTACAAGTTCTGCTGTTTTATGTTCTCCTGCACTGTATCCAATAATCTCCCTGTTAAAAAGATCAATCAGTACACAAATATAATTCCAGCGGTTTCCTACCCTTACGTAGGTCAAATCACTTACCACTACATTGCGGTATGGCTGGTTTTGAAATTGTCGGTTCAACACATTCTCTACTTTTGATTCATTACATCTGTCTTTTTGCGGTTTAAACTGTGCTGTAGTATAGCTTGATACCAGACCTTCCTGTTTCATAATCCGTCCAATCCTGCGTCTTGATACCTGTTTCCCGCAATCAGCCAGTTCTTTCTTGATCTTTCGTGTACCATAATGGTTCCGGCTTTTTCTAAAAATTTCCTGAATGTCTGCAGTGAGTTCTGATTCATCTTTTTTTGCTGCTGCTTCATAATAATAGGTGCTTCTGTTTACCTGTAGGACGCGACACATTGCTGATACAGAGTATTTGTGGGCATTTGCTTTAATCACATTTACTTTCGTCCTAAGATCAGCGCCGCTTGTTTTAAAATATCATTTTCCATTCTTAACTGCTGGTTTTCTTTCCGAAGCCGGATCAGTTCTTCCTGCTCCGGAGTCCGGTTATCTTTTTCATGGAAAGAACCGGAATTGGATGCCTGCTTTACCCACTTGTCAAACAGGGAAGTAGCAATGTCATATTCACGGCAGATATCACATCTGCGTTTGCCGGAACGATATAGTTCCACCAGTTGCTGTTTAAATTCATCTGTATATTTGCGAGGTTTTCGTCGTTGTTTTTGTTCGGTCATAAAGAGTGCTCCTTCGTGTATTTATTATAGATTATATGACCTTAAAAAATCTGTCCAGTTAATTGTAACCTATCCATTTCATTTTTTCTGTTGTTCTTACCCCATGTTCATATGTAACAGAACCAATCTCTATGTAATCAATTTCTTGCTCTTCTTCATAATTTTCTGGAAGAACATCATTATTGCTGTCAGCAATTTGTTTAACCTTATATACTTTCCAGCTAGAAGGGATTTCACCTACCCACTTCACCCCACTATCCTTCATCTCTCTCATAGGTCAAATACCTCCTCAAGACTTCCGGACAGTTCTGTCTCTAAATCCATAATCTCTGCCATGATTTCTGCTGATGGTCTTGGAGCTTCATACTTATAGAAGTATCTTGTAAATGGAATCTCATATCCCACCTTTGATTTTTTCGTATCTATCCATGCATCCAGTGCGAAAGGTAATACTTCTCTTTCAAAATATTCTTTGATATCCTCTTTTAATGGAACATTTTCCGTATCACGAAGACTGGTATCCGGCTGTTTCTTTCCTTTTTTCAATATTAGATTACCTTCTTCATCACGAAGCGGTCTTTCTACTGTAATCTTTGTATAACCAAAATCCTCGTTATCATAAATCTGACTGATTTCACTCTCTTTAAAATCACCATATATCTTTGTAATCTCTGCAATATCTTCCTCAGAAATATCATTTCGCTTATTTCCCAATGCTTTTCTTCTCTTCACGAACATCTCATTGGCATTAATAAGCTGTACTTTTCCCTCTCTGACTGTACCTGCCTTTTTATTTGACAATACCCAGATATAGGTTGCAATTCCTGTGTTATAGAAAATATCATTCGGTAAAGCAACGATTGCCTCAAGTAAATCATTTTCGAGAATATATCTTCTGATTTCAGAAGGTCCGCTCCCTGCATCTCCTGTAAAGAGTGGTGAACCATTATGAATGATTGCAATTCTGCTTCCACCCTTATCAATATCTTTCATTTTTGATATCGCTGTCATAAGAAAAAGCATCTGTCCGTCACTTGCAGCCGGAAGTCCTGCTCCAAATCTTCCTCCGAAGCCAAGCTTTGCCTCTTCCTCTACTTTCGCCTTTTCATTCTTCCACTCACGTCCAAAAGGTGGATTGGAAAGGATATAGTCAAAGGTACTACCTGCAAACTGATCATCTGATAATGTGTTGCCATCCTTGATATAATCCGCATTGTTCCCCTTAATCAGCATATCCGCCTTACAGATTGCAAATGTCTGATCGTTAATTTCCTGTCCGAAAGATACAAGCTCTGTAGAAGCATTCAGACTATGTAAATATTCCTCTGCAACAGAAAGCATACCTCCGGTTCCACATGCCGGGTCATAAATCGTCTTTGCCACATTATTACCGGAAAGGATATCATTATCATCATAGAAGAGAATATTGACCATAAGTTGAATAACTTCTCTTGGAGTGTAATGCTGTCCTGCATCTTCATTATGCGACTCGGAAAATCTTCTTATAATCTCTTCAAAGATATAGCCCATTTCAAGGTTAGAGATTTCATTCGGATGAAGATTTCCTCTGTCTGTTGTGTATTCCTTTAAAACAATATAAAGAATCCCCTTATTTGCCATAGTTGTGATGTGACCATCAAACTTAAACTTTTCCAGAATGTCCTGCACATTTGCTGAAAATCCATTCAGATAATCTCTGAAATTCTCCTCAATATGGTCTGGATCATCCATAAGTCTCTCAAATGTATATTTGCTGGTGTTATAAAAATCTTTTTCTGCTGCCTTACGAAGTAAAACATCCTTCATTGGAAGATTTTTTACTTCCTCATATTTCTGCAAAACTGCATCCTTTGTATCGGAAAGAATACAGTCAAAACGCCTGATTACTGTAAGCGGTAATATAACATCTCCATATTCATGTGGTTTATATACTCCGGTCAACTTATCTGCTATTGCCCATATCAGGTCTGCTTTCTGATCTATTTTTGCGCTTCTCGTAGCCATTTCATTTTCCTCCATAAGGTAATTTACTTTTCTTCTTCATCCGGTACATAGTCAACCAAATCTCCAAAGTTACAATCCAGCTCTTTGCAGATTTTTTCCAGAACAGATAGTTTAACTGACTCACAGTTTGTCATCTTTGCTATTGTACTGGAACTAAGACCAGTCTTGGCACACAAATCTCCCTTTTTCATATTGTTATCAATCAGTAGTTTCCACAATCCATTATAACTAATTGCCATATGTATTTCCTCTCTCTAACAATTGTCGTAATCTAATACCATCATTGTAAGTATAGCACACAAATTGCGAATATACAATTTGCATTTGCAAATATCGAATGCTATTTTCTAAAGAAAAAAGGAACCAAGGCAGAATACTTCTATCTTGATTCCTATTTTATATCATTTAATGTCCAAAAAACGGGACTTGGCACAATTTACTTCCATATTGTAAATATTATTTGCACTTTTCAAGCGTCTCAGATAATACCTGAGCCTGTTCATATGTATCTACTTCTATTTGACAACTACCTTCAGTTATTGCACACATTACCCTTGGATTTGCAATCATTTCATCATTCAAATAAATACCTATCGTATTTCCAATATTATTTGTAGTAATATCTGCAAATGTTTTCGTTGATTCATCATCAAACTCTATTTGTACTACTGCCTTCTTGATTCCGTCGCCATTATCAACCATTGTTGCTTCTGCCGATTTTATACCACCAGTCATAAGTATATTCCCATCGCTATCCCGTAATGTGAATATATTTGTCTCTTGTTTCCCTGATGGCTGATCATTACTGACATTTTCTTCTATAGTATTTGAACCTTTTTGAAACCATGCTTCACCATGATATCCTTGATATGCACCGATTGCACTATTTATTATTGTCAACACAAGACATATAATACCTAATACAATACCCACTATTGACAATCCAGACCTCTTTCCTAGCCTCATTGGTTGCTGCTTCAATGACTTCTTCCTTAATGTCATCAATATCTTCTGACCGGATATATTCAGCCCTCTCTTTTTCCTTCTTCTTGATAACAAAAGTTTCTTTTCCATAATTATCAATGTAGAACTGAATCGCATCTATAATGAACTGGTTCTTAGATTTGAAAATCTTCGGATCAAGGTTCTGAATCACATCATTGATTTTCACATGCTGAGGATTGCTCATGTTGAGGCGGACAGAAGTTTTTACTTCATATTCAAGTCTTCTTCCCATCATCTGCCTCCTTATGATAATCGCTTAGTGCTTTTAAGTCCCATTGTGGCAAGCTGCTCATATCCTCTTGCATTTGCCTTTACATCAAGGTTATAGGAAATGTTCTTAGCATCATGACTACCAAAATTCTTCATCACAACTGCCCCGCCTCCAACAAATACAATCGGTGTAGTCTTTAAGTTATACCCAAACTCACGGATTGAGTTATATACCTTATCAACAAAATCCTCTATCTCTGCCTTGATAATGGCAAAGTATTCATCATCAATATCTGACCTGCCATATCGCATGATGTTCTGTATCTCCGACTCGTCTACCTCTCCGTTAAGCTGTCTTACACACTGCTCATTGATAGAACGCATACAGGTAATAAGACCTTTTGGAATCGTCACACACTTTGATTCATCCGGTGACTTGTTGATTACCGGCATAATGTCGATTGTCCAGCTACCGATATCTACTATCAGCGTTTTCTTTGCCATAGCAGGTATCTTGTCAACCACTGCTGCATAGCACTGTGGGAATACTGCCACATCATCAATTTCAATATGATATGACTCATTCTCATATTTGAAGCTTAAACGCTTATTCTTTGTCAGGTACTTGATAAAATCATTCTTCTCTGCTCCAAATCTTGTAAGTGGAAGTCCTACAGCAAGGAATACCTTTGCCTCTGCAAGACCTCTTCTTTTAAGTTCCTTAGCAACTGCTGCAAGAGTAAGAAGATAAAAGCTGTCATCTTCGACCTTTGTATCCTTTACTTCCTGCCTCACAGTTCCAACCTTATAGAACTTTCCTTCATACTCAAGTACATCGCCGAAAAGTGCCGGAGTTGTTGTAATCTCCTTAACTCCTGTGACAAATACCTGAGAAATTGTTTTCATCATTGGCCAACCATGATCAATGCCGATTACTTCTAACTTGTTATTCATGTTCCTTTCACTCCTTTTCTGTATTGTCTGCATTATTGTTTTGCAAAATTTCATATAATTGCCCACACCCTTTCAAATGCTCGGTTTTGTCAGATGCAGGAATATCATCAGACCTGCCATAAAAATGTTTTTTCATTAATTCCTCATACAGTTCATCACTCTCTGCCTTAACTTTCATAAGACAGTAGAGAACCACTGTACTAATAATGATTACGAACCAAATTAACACTTTGCCCATTCGACCACTCCTCTCAAATAAAAAGAGGACCAAACCAGCTGATGGAATATTCCATCTCAAGTGCTAATTTAGTCCTCACTAAATGTTTTAATATAAAATTGTACCTAATCTAAGCACACAGATTCACTCTCAGACTGATTGCGGACATCTGTGATACTGACTTGGATTTTCGGTTTTGATATAACAGCGCTGCCTTATCTACCGCTAAATTGGTATAAAAATAAGGACTAAATTAGGCATAACCCCTTGATTTTACTGGGTTTCATCTAACTTGGTCCTATTATAACTCAAACACCACGTTCCCATTTGGAAACTGACTTATCACTCTTACCCAGTTTCTCAGCAAGCTGTTTTTGAGTCATACCAAGTTTTTTTCTTTTTTCTGCAATATAGCTTCCGATTTTCACAAGGTCCATAAATACTTCCCCCTTTCAGAATTATAGTATCTATTTTGTCCCAAAAAGTACACACCTTAATGGTAGAATCGTATTATATAGGCAGAATCTCATCCAATTTCATAAAAAAAATGATAAGATACTATTTCTCTGTTTTCCCATTACCCAGGTTGCATCCTATTACGCTTCCGTATCCGTTTCTACTTTCTGCACCCACTCTTTTTGCATAGCAGCAGCCAGAAAGCATTGAATCAGTTTCATAGAAAACGCTCCACATTCACCATTTATAATCATCCTTACCGCTTCTCCATGTCTCAATTTGCGTTTATATGGTCGTTCACTGACCAATTTTTTGATGTACTTTTGATGTACTAACCCTCATTTGATGTACTATTTCAGGAAGAAAAACCCTTTTATTCTTCTGCAAAAAGTTTCTGCTTCCGCTCAATCATCTCATCAATTCTCTCGATATACTGCCCGACATCCTTGACATTCTCGCATCGTTCGATCCGATGTGTGCCATCCGGATTTGGTTCTGTCCAGACACGTTTTGTGGAAGCTCCGGCTCCGCAAGCTACGATGGTCTGTTTCTCTTCCATGATCAGAATATTATAAACTCCCGCTTTTCCTTCTTTCGCATAACCGACATTCTCAAGGTTTCCCGCCATTCCCTTCTGGCGGTACAGATAATAAGGGAACAGGTCCATCTTCTTCGCATAGGAAGCGGTCAGGTCCATATGTTCCTGCGTGTTGACCATCTTATAATCTTTATAGTCTTCCTTGAACATATTTAAGCGCGCCGCGCGTTTTAGTGCCAGAGAGTGAACAGTCAGATTGTCCGGTTTTAACTGCATGATCTGCTCTAATGTATCGCGTACATCCTCTAAAGATTCTTCCGGCAGTCCCATAATGAGATCCATATTAATATCATCAAATCCAAGTTCTCTTGCGATCTTAAAACTTTCCACAGTCTGTTCTACCGAATGGCGCCTTCCGATCAGGTCGAGCGTTCTCTGCTGCATGGTCTGCGGATTGATGGAAATTCGTGTGATTCCCCATTTGCGCAGCACCTCTAATTTTTCTCTTGTGATGCTGTCCGGTCTGCCGGCTTCCACAGTAAACTCAAGGCAGTCTGACAAATCAAAACTACATTTAATTTTACGGATCAGACGGTCTGACTGATAAGGCTCTAATGTTGTCGGCGTTCCGCCACCGATATAAATGGAATTTAAATGCTTGTGATAAAACTTTGCCGCCGTATAATCAATCTCTTTTTCCAGTGCATCTAAATAAGCATCCACACGGTTCTTCCAGCTTACAAGCGGATATGATGTAAACGAGCAGTACAGGCAGGTCGTCGGACAGAACGGGATTCCGATATAAAGACTGTATCCGTTGTCATAATCAATTTTCTTTAAGATCGCATTTTCTCGTTCTGCAATATCGGTTGCAAGTTCAATCTTCTCATCGGAAGCAAAATAGGTATCCTTCATATACCGGTAGATCTCCTCCCGGCTTTTTTCTTCCTCCAGCAATTTCATAGGAATCTTCGTTGGACGGATTCCGGTCAGGTTTCCCCATGGAAGTGTTCGTTTCGTATAATCACAGAGCATACGGTACAGCATCTGCTTCAGCTGATTTTTCGTCCGCACGCGATCCGAAAAATCTACCTGAATTGTCTCACCCGGTATCTCTTTTACTTCTTCCTGACCCGGTTTTTCATTTGCCTGCGCATCCTCATTTGCATGCACGATCTCCTGCCATGTGATCTGAATCGTATCTTCCCCGTAGTGTACCTGCATGCGGATATCGATTTTTCCATCATATTCTTTTTTTTCTGCCGACACACCCACATACTGTTCCGGGAAAAATGCCTTGATCAGAGAATGAATATCATATTCAAATTCCGGTTTATTTAATAAAACTTCTATCATCCCAAAACCTCTCACTTACAGATACGGATTATACATCCGCTCTGTCCCAATCGTTGTAATATCATTGTGTCCGGTGTACACGGTCGTCTCATCCGGAAGCGGCAGAAGTTTCTCCTTAATGGAGCGGATGATCTGTGCTGCACTGCCCTTTGGAAAATCGGTGCGTCCCACCGATGTGCAAAAGAGGGTGTCCCCGGAAAAAACTACATTCTGATATGGGAAATAATAGCAGCAGCCACCCACCGTATGTCCCGGTGTATGGAATACACGGATATGAAAACCGGCAAGGTCGATCTCCTGCTCATTCTGCAAAAATACATCCGCATGATAGGTCTTTTGTACACCTTCCCAGCCGCTTAAATTGAGAGACGGCGTATCTAAGGTCTCTTTTTCATGCTCCTCGGCATATATTTTGATATCAAAATGTTTTGCAAGTTCCTCCGCTCCACCCGCATGGTCAAAATGTCCATGTGTCAGCAAAATTGCGATCGGTGTCAGCTTTTCCTGACGAATCTTCTTGGCAAGTTGATCTGCACTTGCCCCCGGATCGATAACCAGTACTTCTTTTGTGTCATCGTTGATCGCAAAATAACAGTTTGTCTGTACCGGACCAACTACATATTGTTCTACTTTCAATGGTGCCATATTTTCCCCTTTCCTGTCTGACAAAATCTTTTTCTTTACAGAAAAACTGGCTGCCCATCTGGATGCGGTTCATGTTTCCCACAACCTTCTGACAACCAGTTCTTTTAGCCCGTCGTTCTCTCTATATCAATGATACTCTCGATCTGCCGCAGTCTCTCCACAACGCTTGTAAGTTCTTCCCTGCCCTTTGTGCTGAAAGATACATCGATTGTTGCAATTCCCTGCTTGCTTGTTTTGGAGTGAATCGAATCAATATCGATCTCACGCTCTGTAAATACCTTTGTGATATCCACGAGAAGACCGGTTCGGTTATTGCCGTAGATCTTGATCTCTGCACGGTACAGGCCACTGCTGCCGGACTCTTCATCATGCTGCCACTCGGCATCGATCAGACGCTCACGCTCCATATCAGACAGATTGATAATGTTGATACAGTCTGTTCTATGGATGGAAACACCTCGGCCTCTGGTTACAAATCCAACGATCTCGTCTCCCGGTACCGGACTGCAGCACTTTGAAAAATGCACTGCCACATCATAAAGTCCTTTTACAATGATACCGCTCTTGGAATGTTTCTGTACGACCTTATCTTTATTCTCGGCAATGGTCTCAAGCACTTCATCATCCGTGATACACGCAAGATGGTCTTTTTTGTATTCCTCATACATGCGGTTTACGATCTGACCTTCTTTTAAACCACCATGTCCGATCGTTGCAAGGCAGGAATTCCAGTCATGGAAACCATATTTTCTTAAAATTTTCTCCTGATATTCCGGCTTATTGATATCCGGGAAATTGATTCCCTTGGATTTTGCCGATGCGATCAAAAGTTCCTTGCCGTGTGTAATATTTTCTTCTTTTAACTCACTGCGGAACCACTGATTGATCTTATTTTTCGCCTGGGTGCTTTTTACAATATTTAACCAGTCACGGCTCGGTCCCTTTGAATTCTGGGAAGTGATTACTTCCACACGGTCACCGTTCTGAATGATGTAGTCGATTGGAACCAGTTTTCCGTTGACTTTTGCACCGATCATCTTATTGCCGACCGCGGAATGAATACTGTAAGCAAAGTCGATCGGCGTGGAACCGGTCGGAAGATTCTTGACATCTCCGGTCGGTGTAAAACAGAATACCGTATCGGAAAACAGGTCAAGATCGCTCTTTAGCAGGCTCATGAACTCTTTATTATCTGACATGTCGCGCTGCCACTCTAAGATCTGACGGAGCCAGCTCAGCTTTTCCTCTTCGGTAACGGTCATTGGCTGTGACACACCGCCATTGTTACTTGCCTCTTTGTACTTCCAATGGGCAGCGATACCATATTCAGCCGTACGATGCATCTCAAAGGTACGGATCTGTATCTCAAACGGCTGACCGGTCGGTCCGATCAGAGTCGTATGGAGTGACTGGTACATGTTCGGCTTAGGCATCGCAATGTAGTCTTTAAACCGTCCCGGAATCGGCTTATACATCTCATGAATCACACCGAGTGCTGCATAACAGTCCTTGACGGAATCCACGATGATGCGGATGGCAAACAGATCATAAATCTGGTCTAATGTCTTGTGCTGATTGACCATTTTTTTGTAAATACTGAAGAAATGTTTTGCACGTCCGTCAACCTGTGCAGGAATTCCTGCATCTTTGATGTGCTGACGCACTTCTTCCACCAGTTTCTGTACATATTCGTCCCTGACACTCTTGCGCTGTGCGATCTGATGTACCAGATCATAATAGGCATCCGGCTCTAAATACTTGAGTGAGAGATCGTCCAGCTCGATCTTGATCTTGGAAATACCAAGACGCTGTGCGATTGGTGCGTAAATATCCATCGTTTCACGCGCTTTTTCCTTCTGCTTCTCAGGTGTCATGTATTTGAGCGTACGCATATTGTGAAGACGATCCGCAAGCTTGATCAGGATAACACGGATATCCTTTGCCATTGCAAGGAACATCTTACGAAGATTCTCTGCCTGAACCTCCACTTTATCCGCATCATAAGAGAGCTGTCCTAGCTTTGTAACACCATCTACCAAAAGAGCAACCTCATCGCCAAACTCCTGTGCGATCTGTTCATCCGTCATAACAGTATCTTCCACAACATCATGTAAAAGTCCTGCAACGATCGTCTCCTTATCCAGCTCTAATTCCGCTAAAATAATCGCAACACACAATGGATGGATGATATATGGCTCGCCGGACTTTCTTGCCTGTCCCTCATGTGCATCCCTCGCAACATGATATGCTTTCTCGATCAGCGATATATCTGTCGATGGATGATACTTTCGCACGCTGGCGATCAGTTCGTCATATAGTTTTTCCGGACTCTCAAACTCTTTCATCGGCTTGATGTTATCGTCCTCTTCTTTTACTTTTTTTTGCAGATCCAGTGATTCTGATGAAAAATCCGCCATGTGCCTCACCCACTTTATCCCTTTTTTAGTAGTTTATATTATATTTTATTTTTATGGAAAATGCAACGTTTATTGATGATATCATGCCCCGCTTTTGCTTATGGTATAGCGTTTCATGCATTTTCCGTCCAGATCCATTTCCTCCCGGAACATAAATCCCATTTTTTCTGCCAGACATTCCGATGCTTTATTTCCTTTCTGGATCAGACAGTTTAATTTATTGAATTCAAGAAAATTCCATGCGTAACCGATCACAGCAAGACAGACCTCTGTTGCATATCCTTTTCTCTGATACGATACGTCGATCATATATCCAAGTTCCGGCTCACCGTCACACGCCTCACGATTCTCTATCCCGACCCGCCCGATCAGTTTTCCCGTCGCCTTTTCGATCACGACCCACATGCCGTACCCATAAAGGCGGTACATATAGTTAATATACGACCGCTGATACTCTTTTTCCTTTTCGTATTCATACAGCGGGTCTAAATATTCCGTCATTCCCTCCCCGGCATACAGTGCAAACAGGCCGTCTAAATCATCCAGTGTGATTTCCCGCACAATACAGCGTTCTGTCGTGACGATCGTCCACGGAATACCATGTTTACGTTCATACGCACGAAACAGAAACGTTTCATCCACTTCCTCAAGACCTTCGATTAACATAACCGCAGCCTGCATTCCCTGTTCTTCGATTCCCTCCGTCACTTCATCTGTGCTGTCATTACAATTCACGTTCTGACTACCAATTTCTGTAATCACATCGTCCGGTACTTCTCCTGTGCTCTCATTCTCTGCTCCGCCCGGTCCGATATATCCCAGCGTTGCCATTCCAAGCTGATCCATATTAGAAATAATGTGCCCATCTGTAGAGATGAGCACACTTTCTTCTGGCGGGAACAGAGAAAACTCTGCTCTGCGATTGGCATTATTTTTCCCTGTTACCACCAGTTTCAGATCCGGTTCCGGTCTGATATTCTGTTTTAAATAATCCAGTTCCCGCTCCGGGAGTCTGTCTGCTATTATAAATCTTAATTTCGGCATCGTATTTCACATTACCTCAATCGCTTATTCTAAGGTATCCTCTTCTGTATCCGGTTCCGGCACGACCGGATCTGTGGCATAATCATATTTGATATCATCATATCCCCATCCGGCAATGATATCTTTTGGTTTGCCATCTACCATAACTGTTTTATAGGTCGTTATTCTTACAAAATAGCGTTTGCCCTTGGTAAGTCCCTTGATCGTATATTTTAATTTATTGCTGTTTTTGATCTTGATCAGATGGATATTTTTTTCCGGTGTCGAATAAAAACCACCTTCTCCATCCGTATACTGGATCATATAACCGGTAATCTGCTCTTTGGTCTTCTTTGGTACATTCCAGCTTACCGTAGCAGAATTTGACGTCATCACCAGATCATTCAGCATTGCATTCTGCGGTGCGATCGTAAACTCCCGGATGATCGTTCCGCGGAAATCACCTTTTAATTTAATCTGAATACGATGCACTCCGATACTCCTGCAGTCTGTCAGATATTTTACGGAATAATTCTTTTTTGGAACCGTCTTTCCGGTATAATTACGTTTTACCGTTACTGCAGGTTTATGTTTCTTTCCGTCGTAGACATAAGTTGTCTCTCTCTGCCAGTTATCATCCGCAAGACACACATACAGGCTGGTTGACTGTACTAGCGGCCATTTGTTTTTGATGGAACGGTTATTTTTAAAAGTAGACTTTTTAATTCCAGGAATCTGTGTCCATGAACTTAAGTCTGTATAGGAGAGAAGATTCTTCGTCTTATCCAAAGACTCCTTTGAATCGATCACTTTAAATGTATTATATATTTTACGCTCTCTGCCATTGATATCGCGAAGTCCCCAGTAAAAGCCCTGATCCACATCCGACTGCGGTTCGGTATCTCTCGCATAGATAAAGGATTCGATCATCTTATTTCCTTCGCTGATATAATAAGCATACGCATAAGTTGCTGCCTGTAATTCTTCTCCCTGTGTCGAATTGAATGCCTGCTCTGCGAGCATAATCGTCGCATTTTTTCCGATCTTCTTTTTCACATATTCTGTAAGAACAGAAATGTTTTTCATAGTGATGATCGTAGAATCCACTCCACTGCCTGCTAAAGAGTCATCCCAGAATTTCGGTTCAATAAGTCCCTGTGAATATGCATGATATGCAATGTTTGGACATATCTTACCCTGCGCTTTCAGTTTCGAATAAAATGTGTCCAGTGTATTCTTCGTCGAGAAAAAGCTGTTTCCGCCTCCATCGACATCCTGATTCCAGTTATAATCAAGGCTGATATATACCTTTGAATGGCTGCTGACACTCTTTGTGGCATTATATGCAATGCGGAATGCCCGCGCATAATCATCCATATACGCACTTAAACTTTTTCCGCCCGCATAGTTCCAGTCATAAGGGCTGTCAACCTCATTTCCTAAGATCCATCCGGACACCAAATGCTGTTCATTGCCAAATTTCTCTGCCATGTAACTCATAAATGCTTCCCAGGTACGGCATCCTGCTGCTGATGTTGTCTTAATGGAAGAGAATATTTTTCCACCGCCATAACTCATTTTGCCCGCCTGGCCTTTTGCGTCTTTGCCAAGAAGCAGGATCACATATACTTTGGATCCATCGTCAATATACTGACGCACCTGATCCTGCAACCAGTTTACACGATCCCTGTCAAATGTATATTTTTTCCCGCGGTATTTATACACCTCTTTATTTCCGCAGTTTTTGTTTAAAATTTCTTCAATTGACCAGTTTAAGACAACATGCTGTGTACGAAGCTTTTTTACGGATGTATGGTCTGCCCAGTCCGGCTGCAGTCCCTTTTTAGAGGTAGTCTTTACGCCGGTTCCGGTGTAGGATGCTAATACTTCCGGATTGGTAATGTACTGTGCACCGCTTATTGCTGCATATTTTTTCCCTTTTTTGTATGCAGCCACAAATTTCTGACAAAGCATACTGCTTTTATATTTTACGGAAAATGTAACTGTACCTTTCTTAAAGTTGGCCGAAGCCACCGGTTTTCCGGTAAGCTTTGCATTCTCTTTTACATTGGCGTCCACCGAAAACAGGTAAAGCTTGTTTCCCATTCCTTTCTGTTTTCCGGCAACTTTTGCTTTTACTGTCACCTTGCTGCCACCGGAATTTAGTTTACAGGATACTAACTGTACCGGCTTTCCAGCTGCATAAACCTCTGTCTGTGCACCGGGAAAAAACCCTGCTGCCAGGATTGCAACGAGACAGATACAAATGATTTTTTTTAATATTTTCATAACTTACATTCCCCTGTGATTTATCTATCGTGTACTGCACCTACGAGTTCTTTGATATCTTTTACCTGATAACGCTCCATATAATCGCGGATTCCGTCAACAATCTCCATGGTTACCTGTGGATTGGTAAAGTTTGCTGTTCCGACAGACACTGCCGTTGCTCCCGCAAGGATCATCTCGATCGCATCATCTGCATTCATGATCCCGCCCATACCAACGATCGGGATATTTACCGCCTGTGCGGTCTGATATACCATGCGCACTGCAACCGGATGCACGGCAGGACCTGACATGCCGCCCGTTCTGTTTGCCAGTGCAAACGTGCGTCTGTGGATATCGATCTTCATTCCTGTCAGCGTGTTGATCAACGATAAACCGTCCGCACCGCCGGCTTCTGCCGCACGCGCCATCTCCGTGATGTCTGTTACATTCGGTGAAAGTTTCATGATGACAGGCTGTTTTGCATGCGCCTTGATCTCTCTTGTGATATCTTCAACCATCTTTGGATTCTGTCCAAAGGCAATTCCGCCCTCTTTTACATTCGGACAGGAAATATTGATCTCTAAAAGATCGACCGGCTGGTCTGCAAGTCTGTCCACAACTTCTATGTATTCCGACGTTGTATGTCCACATACATTGACCACAATTCTGGTATCATATTTCTTTAAGAAAGGAATATCGCGCTCAATGAAAAGATCAATACCCGGATTCTGAAGTCCGATCGCATTTAACATGCCCCCGTATACCTCAGCCACACGCGGTGTCGGGTTTCCTTCCCACGGTACATTGGCAACACCCTTTGTCACAACAGCACCAAGACGGTTTAAATCCACAAACTCCGAATATTCTTCCCCGGCGCCAAACGTTCCGGACGCAGTCATGACCGGATTATTTAATGTCACTCCACATAAATCTACTTTCATGTTCATCAGAATTCTACCTCCTGTGCAAGAAATACCGGTCCCTCTTTACAGATTCTCTTATTTTTTACATTGCTGTGTGCATCTTTTTCTTTTGACTTGCACACGCAGGCAAGACAGGCTCCGATACCGCATGCCATGCGCTCTTCCATGGAAATCCAGCACTCGATGTTCTGCTCTGCGGCATATTCTTTGATTGCACGCAGCATCGGGGTTGGTCCACAGGCATAAATGATGTCTGCATCCAGTCCGTTCTCACGGATCGCATCAAGTACATTTCCCTCTGTTCCGGCACTGCCATCCTCCGTTGCAATATAGATCTGTCCGCGATTCCGGAAATCCTCTAATAAAAACAGTTCATCCCTGAATCCAAGCACGATCTTTTTCTCGCAGTCTAACTCTTTTGCGAGTTCTAACATTGGCGGGATTCCGATTCCTCCACCGATCAGAAATGCCTTTTTGTTTTTCTGTGGGAATCCATTTCCAAGCGGTCCTACCACTTTTAACTGCATACCGGTGCGCATGCCGGAAAATTCTGCGGTTCCTTTTCCTGCCACACGGTATACCAGACGGATCGCACCGTCCTTTCTGTCGATCTCACAGATACTAATCGGTCTTGGAAGCAGTCTGCTTCCCTCATTGCAGTAGACAGAAACAAACTGTCCTGCTTTTGCATGTGCTGCGATGTGCTCTGTGCGCAGCCACATACTGTAAATATCGTCCGCGATCTCTTCCTGCCGGATGATGATCGCAGTTTCCTCAAATTTTGTACCCTTTGTCTGCATGAATTTTCTCCTTTTATTAACCGCTTTTCTTATTCTTCATATACAATGTGACCGCCAACGATCGTCATTTTTACTTTTCCGGTCACGGTTCTGCCGTCAAACGGTGTATTTCTTCCTTTGCTGGCAAATTTATTTTTATCAATCTTATAAGTCTCATTTGGATCAAAGATCACAATATCTGCTGTCTTTCCCGGTGCAATATCACCCTTATCGATTCCAACGATCTTTGCCGGATTGTAGCTCATTTTTTCTGCCATCTGCATTGGTGTCAGATAACCGCCAAGTACAAGTTCTGTATAAGTCAGGCATGCAGCCGTCTCAAGACCTACGATTCCAAACGGTGCATTTTTCATGGATGTATTTTTATCTGCAAATGTATGCGGTGCATGATCGGTAGAAATAACATCCATAATATTGTCACGAAGTCCCACTCTTAATGCCTCCACGTCTTTTTTGGTACGAAGCGGAGGATTCATCTTGAAATTGGTATCTGCATCCGCATCCGCAGCGATCACATTCTTTTCCACATCCATTTCCGGTGCGATCTTGCGTATATCATCCGAAGTCAGTGTAAAATGATGCGGACATACTTCTGCGGTAACTTTTACATTCTTCTGCTTTGCAAGATCGACCATCATGACGGAATCTTCCGTCGAGCAATGACATAAATGAAGTTTTGCCCCGGTGTCGTGGCTTAGCATGATATCTCTTGCAACAATGATATCTTCTACGGAATTGGTGATTCCCTTTAACCCAAGCTCCCTTGCGTGCTCATCCTCGTTCATGACTCCGCCATTGACAAGATTTTTATCCTCACAATGTGCAAGTACCACAATGCCCAATTTTGCAGCTTTTTCCATCGCCTCGCGGTATAACTGGGCATTCATGACGGATTTTCCGTCCTCACTGATTGCAGGGATTCCAGCCTTTACCATTCCCTCAATATCCGCAAGTTCTTTTCCTTCCTGATTTTTTGTCACGGCACCCACCTGTAATACATTTACAAGTCCGACCGTTTTTGCTTTATTATGCACATAGTTTACAACATCCGGATTGTCAACGACCGGTTTGGTATTAGGCATTGCAAGGATCGTCGTGTATCCGCCATGTGCTGCTGCCCGGCAGCCTGTCTCGATCGTTTCCTTATCCTCAAATCCCGGATCGCGTAAATGCACATGCATGTCAATGAATCCAGGCATGACAAAACATCCCTTTGCATTGATCTTTTTGTCTGCCTTATCTTTGATCCCCTTTGCGATCTTAGAAACAACACCATTTTCCACAAATACATCCGCAACCTCATTCATCCCTGTAGCAGGATTGATCACCTGTCCATTTTGAATTAATATTGTCATAATTTCTCCATTCCGAAGCACATTCTCATGCTTCTGTTAAAATTCCAACTTTATTTTACCTATAAACTTCCATAGATCTCCGGTGTGACATAGGCGCGGATAAAAATGCCATCCGGCCGGTACTCTTCTTCTAAAAGTTCCCCGCTTTTCCTGATCTGCTGCAAAATTCCCGCATCCTGATAAGCGATCGTGCGCTCCACCAATATCTTATTATCACGCAGTAACGTGCAGAAAAGCTCTTTTAACTCCTCTAAACCGGTTTCCTCTTTCGCAGAGATCGCTAATGTATGATCCGCCTTAAAATCACGTAACGGTTCCCCGTCTGTTACCTGATCCTGTTTGTTAAACAGCGTTATGATCGTTTTTTCTTTGATATCGAGCTGGTAAAGTGTGTCATACACGATATGCATCTGCTTATCGCGCTGTGGATTGGAGGCATCCACCACATGCAGAATATAGTCCGCATATTTTGCTTCCTCTAAAGTACTCTTAAACGCTTCGATCAGATGATGTGGCAGCTTCCGGATAAAACCGACCGTGTCCGTCAGAAGAATTTCCTGTCTGCCCGGCAGTTCTAAGACACGCGTTGTCGGATCTAAAGTAGCAAACAGCTTATCTTCCTCTAACACGCCCGCGCCTGTTAAGTGATTTAACAGTGTTGACTTTCCTGCATTGGTGTATCCGACAATCGCAGCCACAGGTATCTGTTTCTTTTCTCTCTGGGCACGCGTGATCTCGCGGTGTTTACGCACTTCTTTTAATTCGCGGTTCAACTGGGCGATGCGGTCTTTGATAAGACGCCTGTCCATCTCTAACTTTTTCTCACCCGGTCCTCTTGTACCGATACCACCACCAAGCCTTGACATTGACCTGCCAAGTCCGGTCAGACGGCTGAGTCTGTATTTTAACTGCGCTAACTCAACCTGGATCTTTCCTTCACTTGTTGTCGCCCGCGCCGCAAAAATATCAAGAATAATAAGTGTCCGGTCCATGACCTTCGTGTCTAACATCTGCTCTAAGTTTTTAAGCTGTGCCGGTGACAGCTCATCATCACAGACAATACCTGTTGCCCCCAGCTCTGCGATCATGTCTGCGATCTCCTGAACTTTTCCGGTTCCGACATAGGTGCCCGGATGGATCAGTTCGCGTTTCTGGATCAGAGTTCCAACGGTAACCGCTCCGGCAGTCTTAACGAGTTCTGCTAACTCTGCAACAGAATCCTCCGCATCGTCTCCCTCCTGTTCACTGACACCTACTAAGATGACGCGTTCTTTTACCTCTTCTATTTTAATGGGTTCTGGCATTTGTTCCTCCCTTGCTGTTTTTAATTCTGACTTCCCGTATCCTGTGAAGAACTATCCTCTGCGGAACTATCTCCTGTGGCATTTTCTGCTGAGCCATCTGCTGTGGAACTATCTCCTGTGACATTCTCTGCTGGGCTATCTGCTGTGGAACTATCTCCTGCAGCACTTTCCTCTGTAGATTCTGTGTTACTGCTCTCATCCGTACTCTGACGATTCTTTAAGAAAATATATTCTCTCTGTGCCGCCTCATCATCCGGATAAAGCGAAACATACTGCTGGACAACATCCCATGCGGATGTAAAATCTCCACTATATTCATAAGCAATGATCTGATTTGACAGAAGTTCCTGCTGGTTCGTAACATTATCCATCGCAAGTCCCTGTCTGATATCCTCTAAAGCTGCCTCATAGTTGCCTTTTCCCATCTGGATCTCGGCAAGTGCATTCATTGCAATCGAATCAGCCGTACCACTGTCCACATATGCCTGATAATACTTCTCTGCATTCGCAGAATCTTCCTCAGCTTCATAGACCTGTGCAAGATAGAGATTTGCCTTGGCACTGTCTTTTTTCACTGCTTCTTCTAACTCTTTAACTGCATTTGCATACTGACCAAGAAGATAATAAATCCTGCCTCGCCAGGTCAGATTTTCTGCAGAATTGCCTTTGATATCAAAAGCCCTGTTTAAATACTCTTCCCCTTCGTCAGTCATATTATTAGCGGCAAGGTTCTCATAAATCCCAACATACAATTCATAATCATCCGGGTTATATTTCACTGCATTTGCAAAATCTTTTTTTGCTGTATCTGTATCCTGCTGTTTTAAACTCAGACATCCATGCAGGTAATAGGCATTTCCATTCTTCCCATCATAATCGATCATCGCCTGGTAAGTTGCAAGTGCTCCCTCAATATCTCCTCCGGCATACTGTGCCGCTGCCTTGTAGTAACAGATATCTAACTCGGTATCTGTGATCTTACCTACACACTGGGAAAGTGCACTGTTAAAAGCTGCAACTGCCCCCTCATAGTCACCGGACTGCATACTGTTAATCCCGATCTTGCGGAAATCCAGTTCGTCCTCTAAACGCTCATTGGTGCATCCGGTAAAAAGTGCAGCAAACAGCACTGCCCCTGCAACCATATACGGCAATCTGTGTTTCTTCATCTCTATATTAATTCCTTTTCTCTATAATTCTTCAAACACCAGCCGCATATCATACCACACGGCTCCCCCATGTTTTGACATGGACTTTCCTTCATTAATATAACCAAATTTCTCATAAAATGGAATAAGACTTTCTTTACATGTCAAAACAATTCCTTTGCGTCCCTGTGCTTTCACGTCCTCAACCACATGCTCCATGAGCTTTGACGCACATCCCATCTTCTGATATGCCGGCAGCGTTGCCACTCCAAAGATCATCTGCCACTGCCCATCTTCCATGTGCATCGTGGCATCCTCAAACATCTCATCCCGCAAAATCGGAATATTGGTCGTCATTCCATTGATCATGCTCACTATTTTTCCAGAGTCCTCCAGTAACCAAAAATGATTCGGAAATACGATCAGTCTTTTCTCAAAAGAGTCTTTTTCTGCTGCTTCTTCCGGTGGAAAGCACTGTCTCTCCATTTCCGTGATCGCATCTATATCATTTATTGTTGCTAATCTTATGTCCATTGTTGTGTGTCTCCATTATTTCTTAAAAAGTGCCTGCAAGCAGTCATTTTTTATCATTTGGCTGCACTCCTGTCCGCAGTGCACGTCCGTAAAATCAGAGATTTTCCGGACTGACGGGCTTTCGCCCTATCAACGAAGCAAACAATAAAAAAGTGCCTGCAAGCAGTCATTTTTTATTGTTCACTTCGTTGGCACTGCTCAATGCTTACGCACATTATACCATACCTTTTTGATATTTTGCATTGTATTTGAAACTTTTTATGACTATGCTGTATCTAATAGTCAGATGATTCGAAAGAATCAAATATTTGCAAAGGAGGATCTGATCTTGAAATTCTTTTCCGGAAAAGAAAAAAAACTTACTGCAGAATCCAATGACGAACTCATTGAACGATTACTGCTTGAAAATTACAACCGCTACTATCATCTTGCATACAGCTATGTACATAATCCAGACGATGCAAGTGACATCGTACAAAACGGCGCTTATCTGGCGATCAAAAACAGTGCTTCCCTAAGGCAGCCGGAATATGCGGCGACCTGGATTTACCGCATCATGTTAAATGAGATTTTTCATCATTTAAAGCGGCCGGATACCATTTCTTACGAGGATTCACTGATCGCAGAGGGAAAACCGGACCAGTATCAGGACTTAGATCTTAGAACTGCGCTTGATTCTTTGTCCCCGGAGGATAAGGCGATCGTGGAACTTCGGTATTTCGAGGACTTAAAAATCGAAGATATCGCCCGCGTCTTAAATGAAAATGTCAATACCATAAAAAGCCGTCTGTACCGCAGTATGCAGAAGTTAAAACTGAAAATGGAGGTAACCGAATGAACACAAATGATTTTTATGAATTAAAAAAATCCTATGACACCTTGCAAATGCCCGAAAAGGAGATCATAAAAATGAAAGAAAAAATGAATCAGGCGAAAGCCGAGAAGAAGAACAAACACAATAAAACCATTATCACAAGAATCTGGGTTGGCGCTGCCGCAGCGATCGCAGCGTTTGTCATCCTGCCAAATACTTCACCGCGTGTCGCCTATGCGATGGAACAGATCCCGCTGCTTGGAAATCTGATCGAGGTTGTCACATTCCGCGATTACCAGTACAGCAGTGACAAAAACAACGCCGATGTCAATGTTCCAAAACTGGTACCGGAAACTGTCGCTTCCACTGAAAATACAACGGAAGACCCGGTTGGGGAAAATTTAAAGAAATCAACCGATGAGATCAATGCAGAGATTGAAAAGATCAGTGACAGCCTGATCGCAGAGTTCAAACAGAATATGAACAACGAAGGTTATCAGGATGTCATGATCAAACATGAGGTCATCAACACAACTGACGACTATTTTACCTTAAAACTGATGTGTTATCAGGCTGCCGGCAGCGGTTATGAGATGGATTATTATTACACGATTGATTTAAAGACCGGGGAACGCCTTGCGTTAAAAGATCTTTTTAAAGAGGGATCTGACTATATCACCCCGATCAGCGAAAACATCAAATCACAGATGAGGGAGCAGATGGATGCCGACGAAAATGTCTCCTACTGGCTGGATGATACAGAAGTTCCTGAATGGAACTTTACCTCCATTAACGATGATACTTCCTTCTATGTTAATGCTGACGGAAATCTCGTCATCAGCTTCAACGAGGGCGATGTCGGTCCAATGTCTATGGGTGTTGTAGAATTTACGATCCCACACGATGCGATCGCCGATATTTTAAAATAAGAAATGTCTATGTAGTAAAGGATTCTGGCATGGTATTCAGCAGTCTCAACTTTATTTTTATTTTTTTGCCATTATTTCTGTTTGCCTATTATGTCACACCTGCTGCTTTCAGAAACAATACGCTCTTTGCAGGGAGCGTATTGTTTTATGCAATCGGGGTGATCAAACAGCCATATGCACTGTTTCTATTAATGGTTCTGACCTATCTCAATTATGTGTTTGGAATCTGCCTTTATCAGATACACAATTCAAGAAAAAAGAAACTCTTTTTGACAAAAGTTATTTTTTTCGATTTTTTATGGTTGTTTTTGTTTAAATATTCCAGACATTTATCTCTGCCGCTCGGAATCAGTTTTTATACGTTCCAGCTGACTGCATATCTTTTTGATATCTATTACGGACGTATTTTACCGGAACGGGATTTTGTGACATTCGGTACTTACATCAGCATGTTCCCAAAATTAATTTCCGGACCAATTACCCCGTATGAGATGCTGCGCAGGCAGCTTCACAGCGCAAGACGCTTTCTGCCCGAAAATCTGGCGGAGGGTATGAAACTTTTTATCCGGGGACTTGGCTTAAAAGCGATTCTGGCGAATCAGTTTGGCAGTCTGTGGGCAAATGTTGGCACGATCGGATATGAAAGTATCTCCACACCGCTTGCATGGCTTGGAATCTATGCATATTCTTTCCAGATTTACTTTGATTTTTATGGTTATTCCCTGATGGCAGCAGGTCTGGGCAGAATGCTTGGTTTTAAGCTTCCCATAAACTTTATGCACCCCTATCTCTCCACAAGCATGACAGAATTCTGGCGGCGCTGGCATATTACACTTGGACAATGGTTTCAGACCTACATCTATATTCCACTTGGCGGCAACCGCACAGGTACCTGCAAATGGATCCGCAACCTGCTTGTCGTGTGGATACTTACCGGAATCTGGCATGGCACAGAATTTCATTTTATTCTGTGGGGATTTTCCCTGTTCGTCATTGTATTGACAGAAAAACTGCTGTTAAAAAAATTGACGGACCGATACGCGCTGGCCGGACATCTTTATATGGCAGTTCTGATCCCATTGTCGTGGATGCTTTTTGGAATCAGTGATCCCGGCAGTATCGAAGTCTACACCCGGAAATTATTTCCATTTTTTTCCGCCGATGATGCCATTATTTATGTGAATGATTTCTGGAAAAATTTAAATGATTTCCGCTTTATCATCCCTGCCGGCTTCCTTTTTTCTACAAGGCTTCCGGTCCGCTTTTTAAAAAAAATCAGGGGTTCTGTGCCAGAAATTTTTGTCTATCTGGCAATTTTCTGGTCTTCTGTTTACTGTATTTACGTTGGCTCTAATGACCCATTTTTATATTTCAGATTTTAACGAAGGAACACTATGCGAAAAAAAATATCTGCCATATTGTTTTATTTTTTCTTTTTGATAAGCTGCCTTCTGATTCCACTCATTTACTTATATGTAACGTTAAACATAAATGCAGCCAAAAATACTTCCTTGTCCGTGTCTTCTGTCTCCGCCGCACAAAAACAGGACACCACGACACCATCGGACACTTCCGGTACGCCATCTGACAATACAGACCGGCAGGATATCCCGGACACAGAAGTTCCGATGACAGAAATGACCACTGTTGATGCAGATTATTTCGATGACGCTTTAATGATCGGTGATTCCCGCACCGTCGGATTAAAAGAATATGGTACGTTGGGCAATGCCACCTTTTATTGTGATTCGGGTCTCAGTATCTATGATCTGGAAAACAAAAAAATTATGGTGGACGGTATCGGAAAGGTCAGTATCTCTGATCTTTTAGCCAGCCATACCTATCATAAAATATATCTGATGCTCGGCATTAATGAACTTGGCTACGATGTCACACAGACATTTGAAAAATATGCGTCGTTTGTAAATTTTCTGCAAACCATGCAGCCGGATGCGATCATTTATGTGGAAGCAAATCTTCATGTGACTGCACAGCGCTCAGACTCGGATAAGACATTCAATAATGCCAATATCAACGCCTTTAATCAAAAAATTTCGACATTAGCCGATCAACGGACCATTTATTATCTGGACATCAATGAACTTTTTGACGATGCAAACGGCAATCTCGGCACACAGTACAGCAATGATAATGCGCATCCCCTCGGAAAATACTACGCAGTATGGTGTGACTGGTTAATGGAGCACGCCGTTGTCTGTGACGGGAAATCATAACCCCTTGCACCGGTTTTAAAATTTCGTTATAATATTTCCTGCAGATTACGGGGACATGAAACAGCCTGCGCTATCTTTTGTATGGCATCCCCTCAGAAACGGAGATATAGATTTATGAACAAAAAAGATATTTTAGAATTAAAACGGCGTTTTAAGAAAGATGCCTGCACTTTTACAAGACTGTGCGGCTGCTATGTGGATGCCGACCACAATAAGGTAACTTCTTTCGGGGAGACATTTTTAAATCTGGAAGATGAGGAATTTTACAAATACTTAGAGATTGCCAAAAAAGTAATGTCCGGCACGATCGGGAATAACCTTTTAGAGCTGGAATTTCCAACCGCGGAGGAAGCTGCCGGCGGCAGACAGCAGTTTTTAATGGGACTTCGTGAGAGTGCCTTAAAAAATGATGATCTGATGGATGCATTTTATGATCTCGTCATCGACAGTTACGACTACGTGGGAAATTATCTGATCCTTGTATTCCATGATGCCTATGACGTCATGACAAAAACATCAGACAATAATAAATTAGACGAATCGGAGGAAGTTTACGAATACCTGCTCTGCGCGATCTGTCCGGTCAACCTGACAAAACCGGGTCTTGGCTACCGTGAGGATGAAAACCGTATCGGTCCGCGTATCCGTGACTGGGTTGTAGGCGCACCGGACACCGGGTTTGTATTTCCTGCATTTACTGACCGAAGTACTGATATCCACTCTGTCATGTTTTACACCAGAGATACCAAGACACCTCACTCTGAATTTATGGAATCCGGTCTCGGCTGCGGTTCTAAATTTACTGCTACCGAGCAGAAACTTACTTTCCAGAGCATTGTAAAAGAAGTTATCGGGGAAGATGATGATGAAAGTGATGCTATCTTCATGGATATTCAGGATAATTTAAATGACCTGATCCCTGTCGCTTTAGAAGATGAACCAGAACCGGAACCGGTTCCTGTCACAAAGAGCACAATCTCTTCCGTACTCGCAGAGAGCGGTGTGACCGAAGAACAGGCAGCTGTGATCGAACAGACCTATGAAAATGTATTTGGAGAAGAAGTCCCGGTCGCAGAACATTTAGTAGATCCGAAACTGGTAGAAGCAAATGCAAAACGTAAAGAAAAATTAGAACTGGTACAACAGGTTGAAAATCTGAAACAACAGTTAGAAGAAACACGTGCCCTTCCAGTCGGAGAATCTGATGAGGACGATGTCCCGGCAGTCAAAACCTATGATGTCATTCTGCGCGTCAAACCGGAAAAAGTCGATCAGATCCACTCTCAGGTTATCGACGGTCAGAAATGCCTTGTTATTCCAATGGATGAGGACGAGCATGCTGCCGTTAATGGTGTGAATACAACGATCTGATAGCCTTTCTGACAAATGCTGGTTTGTTTATGAAATAAATCATCTCCCCAAATGGTGTATCGTAGGCTTGTGAGTGGCATCTTGCGCAAAGCCGGAGTAATTTTTGTTCCGTTGTACGAAAATAAGAAAAGTCTAGGTATGCCTGAATTAGATTTTCTCGGAGTGACGTGACCGGCAACAACGAGTCATCCATGACTCGATGCTGCCTTGTTCTGCCATCCGTGGCAGAACATCACTATGTATAGACAGGCACACCAAGATTTTCTAATTTTCTCCCAAAGTCACAAAATCAGCTTCGGCTTTGCGCAAGATGCCAGCCTCCAGGTTATGAAATACCATTTGGGTGGGCGGTTCATCTCAAAATCGGGGGGCGTAGGTGTGGATTTTTGATATTCGCACGAATGAAAATATGCTTAAAATTCTAATGTGCTGTATCATTAATATTTAGCCTGATGACTTTCCAAAATTTTCAGCTGCTGCATTGTATTACATGAAATTTTTCGTAAATTGCCAGATTAATAACGCAGAATATTTTTTCAAATGTGTATGGCAATAAATATGGGCATAGTGGTATATATCGATGTTTTTACCAGTGTTATCAAACAAATAATAAATTATTGAATCTAGTTATTTGGAAATATTTTTTAATCAGATTCAGACACAAAACACTAAAAATTTACGCACTTCCAAGGTTGTAAAATGAGTTCCCCGGCGAAGGGTGGTTCACAGCCTTGCGGCTGGCAAATCGCATCAAGCCGGGACCTGTTTTGTGACTTTGGGAGAAAATTAGTCAATCTTAGACTGCCTGTCCGTAACACAGTGTTGTGCTGCCACGGACGGCAGCACAAGTCTTAATGCCCCCGGACGGGGCGTTTAAGACGCACACGTCACTCCGCCACAACCTATACCAGGCAGCCTTAGATTGACTTATTTTCGGACAACGGAAACAAAACAGTCCCGGCTTGATGCAATTTGCCAATCGAAAACCCCGGAACCACCATTCACCGGGGAACCCATAGTCCAACAAACCAGCATTTGATGGGCAGTTTTCTTTCATGAAAGCCGTTCTTTAATATAATCTTCCATTTTCTCCCGCGGTACACCGAGCGTCAGAGAAAGCTCTCCATACAGTTCATTCTCTGCCACTTTCATATAACGTTCATCTACCGCAGTCACTTTTTTGCCCTGCGCGATCCGCTCTTTTTTACGCTTATACAATGTCTTTACAATGCTGACCCATGCATGATAATCACATGTCCGGAGTGCTTCTTTATATTTTGCCTCGCGTTGTTTATCATCAGGCACCCACAAAAGTTCTATCCGGGGCATTTCCTCAATCAGCTTTTCTGCCTCTTCCTTTGAAATCGTCCTACGCATTACAATTTTCTCGCTGTCCGTAGGTACATAGACAGTCCCATTCGAATCCCCGACCGGTGCTAAAACATAATACAAACGTTCCTGGTCCGCTCCCGAAATATCGATATGGGTAATATCTTTGATCTGACAGACACCTTTTGCGCCACACACAACATATTCTCCGATTTCAAACATTCTTTTGATTCTCCTTTCCCTGGTTTCAAATTTAAATGATCATCTACAGGTATTTTTTCTATCTTATATTTACCTGGTATTTCATACCTGATATTTTTTATATCATACCACTATTTAACTATATCATTATTTTTCCCAAAAAGTCAGCAAAATAAGCGTTCAACGTTTATTTTTGTGAAAACTATAGCACATGATACTGTACTTTATTAGTCATATTTTACATAAAACGGGCGGCACAAAATTTTATGCCGCCCGTTTTTGATATAGTAATATTTTTTCTGCCACTGCTTTTGGCATAATCTAACAATTCCTGATATTCTTTCCGGTTAATGACATTTTCCACGCTGTTCTTTTTTTGCACTTTCAATGTCTTTATGGATGCCTGTTCACACTCTAAATATCTTAAATACCTGTTTACCGCAATCACGTAAAGATTTATCGTTGCAGGTGCCAGATTCTCATCCTGCAATTTCTGTTTATATAGCAGTGTCCTTTCTTTTGTAACTTCCTTTCCATTTAAGTACCGGATAAATTTTTCTGCCTCCCTCAGATATACCTGTCTGGTATGTTCTGACAGCTCACTTTGTTTTAAATATTCCTCATACATTTCTGATCGTTTCATATGATAATCCTCCATATTTCTAATAGTTTTTCCATAAGAAATAAAATTATCACAAAATAAAGAGTCGCTTGTGACTCTTTTGCGCTCGAGCGGTGCTGTTTACAGCTAACTTCTTCTCCGCGAGATGCGCATCCCGCCCGGAGGGCTTTTTGATTCATAGGACGTAATATCTTATGAATCAAAAAAACTGCCGTCTCATGATATTCTCATGAAACGGCAGTCCGTCTTGTTCGTACAGTCCAAATGGGTAAAAAGACTGTACACTATCTGCACATGGCAGACAATTATATTAAATTAGGGAAAGGAATTAACAAAATGATCTTGTCGTAATCTTATTATCTCTGAACACGTCCGGAAGCATCTCCGCCAGCTAATTTCTTAACTTCATCAACGCTTACCATGTTGAAGTCACCTTCTACAGAATGTTTCAGACAGCTTGCTGCTACTGCGAACTCAATGGTAGCCTGTGGATCATAATCATTTAAACAAGCGTAAATTAATCCGCCACCGAAGGAATCTCCTCCACCAACACGGTCAACGATGTGCATTAAGTACTCTTTGGAGAAGTAGCTCTGTCCATCCTCATAGAGCATTGCTGCCCAGCGGTTGTCGTTTGCAGAGATAGATGTTCTTAATGTGATCGCAACTTTCTTGAAACCGAAACGGTCTGTTAATTTCTGTGCAACCTCTTTGTATCCTTCTTTATTTAACTCGCCTGCAGTTACCTCTGTACCCTCAGACTTGATACCGAATACGTCGTTTGCATCTTCCTCATTGGAGATACATACATCTACATATTTGCAAAGCTCGCCCATAACCTGGCCTGCTTTTTCTTTGGACCATAATTTATTACGGTAATTTAAATCACAGCTTACAGTGATTCCTTTTGCTTTTGCAGCTTTACATGCCTCTAAACAGATTGCTGCAACATTATCGCCAAGTGCCGGTGTGATTCCTGTAAAGTGGAACCAGTCTGCACCGTCAAAAATCTTATCCCAGTCAAAATCAGCTGTTGTAGCTGTTGCAATGGAAGAACCTGCACGGTCATAAACAACTTTAGATGGTCTCTGGCTTGCGCCTTTCTCTAAGAAGTAGATACCAACACGGTCACCACCACGAACGATATCAGATGTATCAACACCATACTGTCTTAATGCATTCACACCAGCCTGTCCGATCTCATGTGTCGGGAGCTTTGTAACAAAGCTTGCATCCAAACCGTAGTTTGCTAAAGAAACTGCAACGTTAGCCTCTCCACCGCCGTATGTTGCGCCGTAGGATGTAGCCTGTACGAAACGATAATATCCTTCTGGTGCCAGACGAAGCATGATCTCACCAAATGTAACGACTTTCTTTGCCATGATTTAAATCCTCCTAAAATAAAATGTTTCACATAGTGAAACGTTGTTTCATAATTTATATTTTTATTATAGCACTGAAAAATAGAATGTCAAACATGTTTTTACTTTAATGCAATTTTTATAGGTTCTGTTATTTTTATCCAAAAAAGTTGTGAAATATTTGCAACTTTCTCTTTTTTATTTTTGAGATGTGTTATATAATGCATATGTATTGGTTCATATTGTAGAACTTGGTTTCATATTTTGAAACTGTTATGATATATTTTTTAAGGAGGTTTTTCCATGGACCGTAAATATGATGTCATCACATTAGGAGAGATTCTGCTTCGTCTTTCCACTCCGATCAACGGACGTCTCGCACAGGGCGATACTTTAATGAAGCATTTAGGAGGTGCCGAGTTAAATATTGCCTCCGAGATCGGACAGCTTGGCTTAAAGACGGCAATGATCTCTAAGATTCCAAATAACCTGCTCGCCGCATTCATCAAAAACCAGATGAACGCATCCCGTGTCAGTGAAAATTATCTGATCTCCGATACAGCAGACGACAGCCGTATCGGTGTCTATTATTACGAATATGGTTCCTATCCACGTAAACCGCGTGTTGTCTATGACAGAAAACATTCTTCCATCAACAACATCGATATTAAAGATGTACCGGAAACCATGTTTTATAACACACGCCTGTTCCACACCAGCGGTATCACTTTAGGTCTTGGCGGCAAAGCACAGAAGTTTGCCATCGAGTGTATCCGCAAATTCAAAGAGCAGGGCACTTTGATCTCTTTTGATGTCAACTACCGTGCCAATCTCTGGACTGGTGAGGAGGCAAGAGCCTGCATCGAACAGATTCTTCCCTTTGTAGATATCTTTTTCTGTTCTGAAGATACCGCCCGCCTGACCTTTGGCAAAACAGGCTCGATCGAAGAAATCCAGAAGTCTTTCTGCGAGCAGTACCCGATCTCCGTGGTTGCATCCACAGAGCGCACCGTCATCACGCCAAAGAAGCATAACTTTACTTCCATTATTTATTCTGCGAAAGAT
The DNA here is from genome assembly GCF_014287515.2 of Roseburia rectibacter. Lineage (NCBI taxonomy): Bacteria > Bacillati > Bacillota > Clostridia > Lachnospirales > Lachnospiraceae > Roseburia > Roseburia rectibacter. The sequence continues at coordinate 1,073,695 of NZ_CP092473.1, read as the reverse complement.
GATGCCTACTACCGCGAGGAACCCTACAACAATATCGACGTAGTCGACCGTATCGGAAGCGGTGATGCCTATGTTTCCGGTGCCCTCTATGGCTACTTAAAACATAAGGACTGCCGTAAAGCCTTAGAATACGGCAATGCCATGGCAGCCATCAAGCACAGTGTCATCGGTGATATGATAACGACCGACCTTGAAGAGATCGACAGCATTATCGCAGAACACAAAAATACAGGTTATCATTCTGAGATGAACCGGTAATAAATATACCGCCTGCTGCTTTGAGCATGCAGCAGATAGAAAGAACCGGAATATCCATATCCAATTTTTATGGGTATTCCGGTCTTTATATTTTCATTCCATTATATTGGTACCTGGCTGCTCTTTTTCACAATAATAGTTTTTACATCACTTCACGGATCACACGTTCCACATTTTTGTACGCGATTCTTTCTATGTCATCCTCACAAAATCCTTTTTTCTGCAGTGCATCAAATAATTTTTCCATCTCCATGCAGTCAGCAATCTCAAGATTTCCCTCAATCCCGTCAAAATCCGTACCAATGCCCACACATTCAATCCCGCCAACATTGACCAGATGTTTCACATGTTCACACATTCTTTCGATCCTGCTTACTTTATCCACAGGATCTGTATTTAAAAACGGTGGATAAAAATTAAGTCCACACACACCGCCATGCTCTGCCAATATCCGTATCATATCATCCGTCAGATTTCTCGTTGCAGGAGCGAGTTCCCTGCAGTTTGAATGCGATGCCACAAACGGTCCCTTCACAAGCTCTGCCACATCATAAAATCCGCCATCCGATAAATGGGAAACATCCACAAGGATTCCACGTTCTGTCATATATGTGACAGCTTCCTTCCCAAACGGCGTCAGTCCAAGCTGCATCCTTCCTGCATCTTTCGCATGCGGATGTCCGAAACAGTTATCATCATTCCAGGTCAGCGTGATAAGCCGTACTCCCATCTGATAAAGCTGCTCTAAGCGCTCCATTTTTCCATCCACAACGCATCCGTTTTCCACCGTCAGAAAGGCTGATACTTTTTTCTGCTGCCAGTTGCGCTGCAGATCCTCATAGGTGCATGCCGGCGCAATGATATCTGCACAATTTTCCATCGTATTCTGATATACTGCATACATATCCTGCATCTGCTTTTCGATCTCTGCCCCGTTATACCAAAGACTTATCTTTCTCTTTTCTGACCGGCAGTCGTCTGGATCATGTCCCGGATCACTCCAGTTTTCTTCTTTTTTCTGCTGTAAAAACATGGCAAAAAACTGTGCTTTTGTGCCACACCGGTGCAGCCTTTCTGCATCCACCATCGTATGTTCCAGTTTTTTTGCCGTCTCTTTTTTCTGTTCCACTGCTTTTACAAGCGTATCACAATGCATGTCGATATAATTCATATCCGATGAATCCTTTCTGCAAATCTGCCCCTGTAAACCTGCCAGGCTTATAAAACCGCCGTATTTTTTCTTTCAATGCACGGTTCTTTTAATATCATTTTATTCCGCAGCACACAAAATAACAACCCGACATAAATTCCATTGACTACTGCCATCATCAGATTTGTGGAAAAAAACGGAACTGCCACCGTATAGATCACGGCATATCCAAAATTCATTGCAACATAAATGACCAGCACACGCACGATCAATGCAATACTGCATGCCATTCCGAGCAAAAATCCCATCCGGTTGCTCTGCATCAGTGACTGTCTGAATGCCTGAAGTAAAAACCACACAAAGGCTGCTATAACCAGCACACCTGCTATGATTCCAAAATAACAGAAGATATTTCCAAGTAAATATTCGCCGTCCTGTGCATGCCCCTGCATCAGCAGCGTCCTGTTTCCAAACAGGCTGTATTCTGCAGCCGCACTCTTTATCATTCTGTTTTGGAAACCAAATTGCCCCATATGTTCAAGTCTTGCCTTCACATAACCATTTGTGAAAAAATGATGATATAAAAGCACTCCTGCTCCCAAAAGCCCGAACGCAAGACCTGCCAGTTTTACCAGATACCGTTTCTTCTTATTTCCAAATATCCCATGAAGTACCGCTGCCACAAGCAAGAACAGACAGACCACTGCATTTTCCAAAACCGCCGCTGTACTCATCGGTGTTGCCATAAGAAGCAATACCAGAAATGGTACAAAGATCCATCCCACTGCTTTCAGGATACCAGCAAATTCTTTCCCACGATACTGGTAAATGATTCCTGCAAAAATAACCGGCAGTAATACCTGCATACTGTAACACGCAAAAAGTGCGGTCTGATAATTTCCAATAACACCACCTGACCATACCAGACACAGGCAGATCAGATAACAGACAGCAACCGCACGGATATGTAAAAACAGCCATGTATAATCGACATACATCACCAGAAAGATCATTGCGAAGCTGACACCATTTATCACAAGCAATGATCCAAGCTGTTCTGCCTGTGATGCCCCACCTTCTGTTTTTCCGAAAATAACAACTGACATGAGTATAGATGCCGCCGTTAAAAAGATCGCCAGCACAAAAAGTTTCCATGGAAATGCCGGTCTGTGGATACGGTTTAATGCACATCCTGTTTCCACCGGATCTCCCATCTGCCGCACTGCCTCTCTTTTTGCATCTTCCCTGCTCATTCCTTCTTCCTCATAACCTTGTGCCTGTTCTTCTATATGCCCGTTTATTTCTTCTGACACAAGCGCTCTGGCACGCTTATTTTGAATCTGTTCTTCCAGAGTCTTCATATATTCTTTGTAATCTGTCAATGTATTCCCTCCCGGCTCTTTCTGCCATGTTTGCTTTTTTCATCCCTGCATTTTTTACACATTTCACTGCCTGATGCCATTTCATTTTTTCAAATACACATTTCCATGGCTTTACATGACAATACATTTGTAACTGCTGCGGCATACGTATTCCATTCGTCTTTTTTCTCTTTTAAAATACGTTTTCCTTCTCCGGTAATGTGATAATATTTGCGCATTTTCCCACTTGCATCATCCTCATAGACCGTAACAAGATTGTTTGCCTCTAAGGCATGCAAAAGCGGATAAAGAGATCCCGCTTTTAATTCAAATACATTTTCCGATCTTTTCCTTAATGTTTCGATCATTTCGTAACCATACATGTCTTTCTCGTCTAAAAGCCGTAAGATCAGCATGGAAAGACTACCCTGAATCAATGATTTGTTTAACATAAAATCCTCCTTGTTTTCCGAAGGAAAATGCGAGCCCTTTGGCGAGCAGAGGATTTTCCTCCTTGTTTTGCGAAGCAAAATCCGAGTCCCTTGACGAGGAGAGGATTTTCCTCCTTGTTATATAGTCTATCTATATATCTAAACTATATAGTCTGTCTATATATATGTCAAGTTTTTTCTCATTTTTTGATCTTACATATTTGTTTGTAAGAATAAATACTGCATCCCCTTCACTTTCGGCATTATCCTGAAAATACTTTTGATCATAAAATATACAAAAACATCTTCAAGCCATTCCTACATATTTTTGTTTTGTGAAACTTGCTGCTGATGTGGCATAGAATTACTGAGTTATCAGAACTATTTTTATAGTATACTACAAGAAGCCGCATTATTCAATCACAAAATAAAAGGAACTCTGCTATCCGGTTAAATGCTGGTTTGTTTATGAAATAAATCGCCCGTCCCAATGGTGTGTCGCAGGTCTGTGAGTGGCATCTTGCGCAAAGCCGGAGTTAATTTTGGTTCCATTGTACGAAAATAAGAAAAGTCTAAGTGTGTCTGAGTTAGATTTTCTCGGAGTGACGTGACCGGCGTTCAACGAGCCATCCGTGGCTCGTGAAGCCTTGTTCTGCCATCCGTGGCAGAACATCACTGTGTATCTACAGACACACAATCTCAATCTGACCATTATCAGATTGAGATAGATTTTCTAATTTTCTCCCAAAGTCACAAAATCAGCTCAGGCTTTGCGCAAGATGCCAGCCTCCAGATTATGAACACCATTTGGGTGGGCGGTTCATCTCAAAATTGGGGGCGTAGGTGTGGATTTTTGATATTCGCACGAATGAAAATATGCTTAAAATCCTAATATGCTGTATCATTAATATTCAGCCTGATGACTTTCCAAAATTTTCAGCTGCTGCATTGTATTACATGAAATTTTTCGTAAATTGCCAGATTAATAACGCAGAATATTTTTTCAAATGTGTATGGCAATAAATATGGGCATAGTGGTATATATCGAGGTTTTTGCCAGTGTTGTCAAACAAATAATAAACCATTGAATATAGTTATTTGGAAATCTTTTTTAATCAGATTCAGACACAAAACACTAAAAATTTACGCCCCCAAGGTTGTAAAATGAGTTTTCCAGCGAAGGGTGGTTCACAACTTAGTGGCTGGCAAATCGCATCAAGCCGGGATTCGTTTTGTGACTTTGGGAGAAAATTAGGCAATCTTAGTCTGCCTGTTCGTAACACAGTGTTGTGCTGCCACGGACGGCAGCACAAGTCTTAATGCCCCCGGACGGGGCGTTTAAGACGCACACGTCACTCCGAGAAACATTAAATCAGGCTGACTTAGACTTGCCTTATTTTCGTACAACGGAACAAAACAGTCCCGGCTTGATGCAATTTGCCAATCGTAACCTCCCAGAACTACCCTACACGAGGAAACTCATGTCACCCGCAAACCAATATTTATCAGATAACGCGTTCTATAAAGCAAAAAAGGAACCACAAAACCATTCTAAGTTTTGCGGTTCCCAATTAGGAAGAATTTGTAATTTAAATATTGTGAATTAACTGCTGCTCTGCAAGCCACATAATCGCTTACAAGATTTTACAAGATGCATGGCATTTTACAAGATGCATGGCATCTTACGAGATGCATGGCATTTTACAGATGCATGGCATCTTACAGATGCCAGATATCCTCATTGTACTGTGCAATGGTACGGTCTGATGAGAAGAATCCTGCCTTGCTGATGTTGACAAGCATTTTCTTAGCCCATGTCATACGGTCTTCGTAATCTGCGTAGATACGCTCTTTGGTTGCAACATACTCTTCAAAATCCGGAAGAGTCATGAACCAGTCTTTGTTTAACAGCTCGTTGTAAAGGCGCTCTAAGTTCTCTGCACATCCGACTGCTTTCATCTGGTCACTTACGATGAAATCGATCGCACGTTTGATGTTCGCATCATTCTCATAGTAGCTTCTTGAAACGTAATCTGCTTTCTCGTAGTGTCTGATAACTTCCTCAGAAGACTCACCGAAGATATAAATGTTGTCATCACCAACGAACTGATGCATTTCAACGTTTGCTCCATCCATGGTTCCGATTGCAACGGCACCGTTTAACATGAATTTCATGTTGGATGTTCCACTTGCCTCTTTGGAAGCTAAAGAGATCTGCTCATGGATATCTGCTGCCGGGATCAGTTTCTCAGCTAATGTTACGTTGTAGTTTTCTACCATCACTACTTTTAAGTATGGTGCGACTTCCGGATCATTTGCGATCAGTTCCTGTAAGCAGAGGATCAGATGGATGATATCCTTTGCAATGATATATGCCGGAGCAGCTTTTGCACCAAAAATAACAGTGATCGGACGTGCCGGTTTCTTTCCCGCCTTGATCTCGAAATATTTATGGATCACATAAAGAGCATTCATCTGCTGTCTCTTGTACTCATGTAATCTCTTGATCTGGATATCGTAGATAGAGTTGTCATCTAACTCGATGCCCTGTGTTTTCGCAAGATAATTCTTTAACTCTGTCTTTCTTGTACCTTTTACTGCAAGAAGTTTCTTTAATACTTCTTCGTCATTTACATATGCGCCGAGTTTCTCTAACTCTTCTGCATTTTTCTTAAATCCAGGTCCGATTAAGGATGTGATAAATTCGGTCATCTCCGGATCGCAGTGTAATAACCAGCGGCGGAATGTGATACCGTTTGTCTTATTATTGAACTTCTCCGGATAAATCTTGTAGAAGTTATTTAACTCTGTATTCTTTAAGATCTCTGTGTGCAGGTAAGCAACACCGTTAACACTGTATCCGTAATGAATATCCATATGTGCCATATGAACACGTTTCTCATCATCGATGATCGCTACGGATTTGTCATCATATTTCTTTACAACACGGCTGTTTAATTCGTAAATGATCGGCAGTAACTGCGGAACCGCTTTCTCTAAGAAATGAATCGGCCATTTTTCAAGTGCTTCTGCTAAAATGGTGTGGTTTGTGTAAGCACATGTCTTAGATACGATATCGATTGCTTCATCCATTAAGATTCCACGCTCCATCAACAGACGGATCATCTCAGGAATTACCATACTTGGGTGTGTATCGTTGATCTGGATCACTGCATACTCATTTAATTTGTGAAGATCTCCGCCTCTTGCAAGTGTCTCATCAATGATCAGGCGCGCTGCGTTGCTGACCATGAAGTACTGCTGGTATACACGAAGGATTCTTCCCTTATCATCGGAATCATCCGGATATAAGAATAATGTTAAATTCTTTGCAATATCCTCTTTGTCAAAATCGATGCCGTCTCCAACCAAACTCTCATCCACTGTCTCAACATCGAACAGATGAAGTTTTGTGGTACGGTTCTCATAACCGATCACATCGATATCATATAATCTGGACTGTAACGTAAAACCGCCAAACTGAATCGGGTAAGTAACGTCTGTTTTTGTCAGCCAGCTTTCTTTTTCAATCCATGGGTTTGGTGTCTCATTCTGCAGGTTGTTTTTGAAAACCTGTTTGAACAATCCGTAATGGTAATTTAAACCAACACCGTCACCGTTTAAACCAAGGCTTGCGATAGAATCAAGGAAGCATGCTGCAAGACGTCCAAGTCCGCCGTTTCCTAATGACGGCTCCGGCTCAACCTCCTCGATCTCTGCAAGGCTCTTGCCGTTATCTGCTAAAAGTTTTTTCACATCCTCGTAAATACCAAGGTTGATCAGGTTGTTGGATAATAATTTACCGATCAGGAACTCAGCGGAAATGTAATATAATTTACGTTTTCCCTGATTGCTTTCTTTTTCCTTAGCCATTCCTTTTGTCATCTCAAGCAGTGCATAGTAAAGTTCCTCATTTGTGCACTGTGAAATTTCTTTGCCACATCTGTTTGATACGATTTCCTGTAATTTCATTTTTTCCTCCATTCCAGCGCCCCTGCGCTGTTTTCATTATGTTCCCCAATTTTAATGTTTATGCTTGTTCCTGTTGTCCTGATTTCGCTTTTTTTCGCAAAATCATTGTTTATGATGTTATTATAGTTTCCATACTCACTTTTTTCTTGTAATATTGACTCAAAAAGTGGTACAATCCTATCATCATGAATATTTTAGAATATGAAAACTACCAGGAAAAAATTTCACATGGCGATCCTTTATTTCCTTATATCACATATCTCTGCTCAATTCCGTTAGATTTCGGGTATGTGCCGATGCACTGGCACGATGAGATGGAAATTATCTATATAAAAAAAGGAAAAGGCACGATCACGGTCGATTTCGCCCAGCACATGGTAACTGCAGGAGACATTGCCCTGATTCTTCCGGGACAGCTTCACTCGATCGGGCAGTTTGAGTCTGAATCCATGGAGTACGAAAATATCATTTTTCACCCAAACATGCTGATCTCCAAGAAAACGGATACCTGTAATACGGATTTTTTAGTTCCGCTGATCTCCGGCAATGTCTCCCTGCCGCTTTTGTATACACCGGACAGTCCGCATTATGGGGAGATTTCTGCCTGTATCGATGCAAATGATGAGATATGCAAAACTTATCCGTCCGGTTATCAGCTTTTTATCAAAGGACAGCTTTTTCTGCTGTTTTATACTTTGTTTCATAAGTGCAGCACAAAAGAACTTTCCGGCAAAGACCGCAGCAAGTCTTTAGAAAAAATGAAGCTGATCCTAAAATATGTAGAAAACAATTATATGGAAAAGATCACGATCGAAGATATCGCAAACGAAGTGGACTTAAGCCAGTCCCATTTTATGAAATATTTTAAAAATACCATGGGAACCTCTTTCGTCGATTATCTCAACGAATACAGGCTCACCATGGCATCAAGACTTTTGATCTCCTCCGACTCTTCAATCCTTGCGATCGCATCGGAAGTCGGTTTTGAAAATCTTTCTTATTTTAACCGTATTTTTAAGAAACGCTTCGGACAGACCCCCCGCGAATACCGCAGGCGGCAGTCGCCAGATACGGTTCATCCATAAGCCTAAGATCCTGTCATGTCCGATCACGCAGTAAGATGAGCAGCAGCCACCGCCGGCCCAATCAGATTCTCATAGAATTCTTCTGCCGGCTGTGGTCTGCCGAATAAGAATCCCTGGATATAATCCGGATCTAACTCTGATATCTTTTTAAACTCACTCTCTGTCTCAATTCCCTCAACACAGAGCGTCAGCCCAAGTTTGTGCGTCATCGTGATGATCTGTGTCATCAGATCGTGTTCGTACTGGTTATTTAATGCTTTTAATGTAAAGGAACGGTCGATCTTGATATAATTCGGTCTTAGATCACCAAGACAGTGAAGATTGGAATATCCTGTTCCAAAATCATCTAAAATTACAAGTACACCGTTTTTCTTTAATCCATCCCACAGTTTTTTGAAATGTGTATTAGAATCCAGATAACCACTTTCTGTCAGCTCAATTCCTACTGCGGACGGTTCAAGTCCGTAAAGACGCAGTGCTGTCAGTATCTCTGTCAGAACACGGCTTTTCATGACCTGCACATAGGACAGATTGATATTGATCCTGAAATCAGGAATATATTTCTGCCATCTGCTGCAGGTTGAGATTGCCTGATGAAGCATCCATTTTCCTGCCGGAATGATCAGACCGGTTTCCTCCAGTAGCGGAATAAATTCTACCGGAGAGATACGCTCCCAGCGGACTGTATCTTTTGCCCCGTTTTCATCTTCCTTTACACATACCACTTCTTTTTCAGACTCTCCCGCCTGAATTTTTTCCGGCATGGAAAAACGCATCAGTGCCTCTGCACCGACCAGCCGGCGTGTCTTTGTGTCCACGATTGGCTGATAATAAGTCTCAAATCCCTCAAATCCATGATTTACTGCATGATGAAGCTGGCGTGTGATCTGTTTCTTCCGTAGAAAACTGTCATAATCTTCCTTCATAAATATATAACAGCGGTTCTTTCCCAGATCTTTGGCAGTGTTAAGAGCATACTCGGACAATTTCATGATATTTTTGTATGTTCCGGATGTCTTTGCTGTATCGACAGCCCCCGCAGATATGGTAAATACAGATTTATATCCATTTTCCTCAATAAATACGTCAAGACTCTTCCGGATTGCTTTATAGAGTTCCGTTGCTGCTTCCATATCACCACCAGAAAAATCAACAACCATGAACTCATCTGCTAATACACGGTACAGCTTCTGCCCCGGTTTGATGTTAGCGCTGATACAATCTGCCGTACTTTTTAAGATATAATCGCCATACTCCATTCCGAAGTCACCATTGATATCCCGAAAATCATCAATGCCAATACGAAGGAAAAATCCATCCGGCAGTCCGTCCCCAAACTGCTCCACATAAGCCGAAAGGCTCGATTCACCAAGCAGTCCGCTGACATTGTCTGCCTTTTGTTTCTGACCGATCTCATTGATACATCCAACCAGAAAATGTGGTCTTCCGTCAGCGTCATTTAACACACGCCCCCTGCAGTTGATCCAGACTGGATGCCCCTCACGGTCTAACCACCGGTAATGCATATTATGAAAAACAATCTCCCCTTTCATAATACGGTTAAACTCTTCATCCAGACGCGGCTGATCCTCTGTGTACACAAATGTATGATGCTCTTTTGCTGCATTGTCAAAAGTTTCTCCCGGTAAAAGGAAACGATCTGTCGCATGTTTTGAGATCTTATAAAAATCTTTCTGCAGATCAAACACATACAGATAATCGTCCATACACGGATTAAACAATTCCACGATATATTCCATCTGTTCTCTTGAAAAACTATTCATCATCGTGTCCATCTTCTTCTCCATTTCTGCAAATCCAAAAAATTTTCATTTACAGTTCGTTGTTTTTATTTTTCCAAAAATATATGGTAATATTCGTTTACTATCGCTAATACGGAAGCAGATAATATCCAAGTACACCGCTTACAATCCCCACTGCTGCGCCTGCTGCGACATCGAGTACCGTATGAACACCCCCGATTACCCGGATCACTGCGATCAGAATCCCTGTCACTGCAAGTATACAACCTGCCACCGGATTCTTTACAAATACCGTAACAGCAATCACAAATACAGAAAACACATGACGGCTCGGAAACGATTTTCCACTGGTATCCTTGTCTAACACCGGCGGAATGCCGTATTTTTCATAAGGTCGCGGTTCATTGATAATCTTACGTGACACCGACACTACCACAAATGAAACCGCCGGTACCAGTACCGCCTGCAGCAGGAAAGTATCTCCTAAAAAAAACAAATACAGCAGATAAAGCGGATAACTGAAAAAAACGATCCCTGTAAAAATCCTGTTTGCCCAGACGATCCGGCAGATTTTTTTTTTATCCTGTAAAAAGTACCCCATCATCTTCCGGTAAGTCTGCTGCGTCATGATGAGACCTCACTTCCCACAACCGATAAAAATGCACCGATAAAAATACAGAAATCTGAGATATTAAATATGATCCCACGCAGCCACTTCGGTCCAAAATTAAACTTCACATAATCAACCACATACCCTCTGGTATAACGGTCCAGCAGATTATTTAGCCCTCCACCGACAAGTAAAGATGCACCTGTCTTGCTCAGACGGTGCCCCGGCATACGAAGCAGGAAATAATATAAAACTCCGACAAAAAACATGATCACCGTATGCAGCGTGCGCATTACACGGGGCTTTTTTGCCAGGAAATTAAGTGCAGCCCCGCGGTTATAATATTTTTCGATCAGAATCTTATTCCGCCGCCTCGGATGCACCACATATCTGGCATATTTTTTATCCATATGGTGCTTGATCCACAAATCAGAACCAAATACAATCCCTGCTAGTAATATATATGGCATGCAAATCTCCATTTCTAAACAATCTGTTGTGTCTGTTGTATTTCTTCTTATTATAATGCTTTCGTCTCAAAAAGGAAAGTACAAAACGATACTTTGTTTATCACTTTCCAAGCGCCTTTTCCAACTCTTCGATCACGATCTTAAGTGCCTTGATCCTTGCATACCGCTTGTCTACCGACTCTAAAATATGCCACGGCGCATACGTGGTACTTGTTTTCTGGATCATTTCATTGACCGCATCTTCATACTGATCCCATTTTTCACGGTTGCGCCAGTCCTCATCTGTGATCTTCCACTGCTTCTGCGGTGTATTCTGCCGCTCATTGAAACGTTCCAACTGCGTATCCTTATCGATCTGCACCCAGAACTTGATGATGACAGCGCCCCAGTCGTGCAGCTCTTTTTCAAACTCATTGATCTCGTTGTAAGCACGTTTCCAGTCATTTTCACTGCAGAATCCCTCAAGGCGTTCTACCATGACTCTGCCATACCAGGTACGGTCAAAGATCGCAATATGCCCTGTCTTTGGCAGCCTTGTCCAGAAACGCCAGAGATAATGTCTCGCTTTCTCGTGCGGCTCCGGACTTGCGATCGGATGTACTTCATAGCCTCTTGGGTCCAATGCGCCTGTGATCCGTTTAATATTGCCACCCTTTCCTGCCGCATCCCATCCCTCGTATGCAATGATAACCGGAACCTTTTTACGGTACAGACGGTTATGAAGTTCTCCTAATCTGTGCTGTAATTGTTTCAGCTCTTTTTTGTACGCATCTTCTTCCATCGTCTTATCCAGTGGAATCTCAGATAATAACGGCATTTTTTTCATGGAAAATACATTCTGTAAGATCGGTACTGCCATCGCATTATTGGCAAGTGCCACATCAATTCCCTCTGTCAGAATCTCAAGTGCCTGCAGCTCTGTCCATTTTTTTGACTCTGCATCAATGATATACCACGGTGCCGACGGCAGATTCGTTTCCTTTAAATAGGAATCAAATGCATCTGAGCATTTTTCATAGTGATCATTCTGCCAACGGTCATTTTTACTGACACGCCATCTGGTATCCTTCTCCTTCGACAGATGCTCTATACGTTTTTCCTGCTCAGATTTGGAAACCTGCAAAAATAATTTCACAACAAGATAACCGTTGTCTGTCAGCTGACGTTCGAACCGCTTGACACTCTCAATACGGTGCGCATATGCCTCATCGCTGATCTTTTCGTGCAGTCTTTCTTTCATGATCTCGTCCATCCAGCCGGAATCTAAGAAACTGAACTTGCCGTTTTCCGGAATCTTCACAAAATGACGGTACAAAAACGGCTTTCTTTTTTCCTCCTCCGTCGGTGCTGACATTGATTCTACCTTAAAAAATCGCGGATCGATATTTTTGATGATCTGACCGATCAGAGAACCTTTGCCTGCGGTTCCCCAGCCTTCGACCAGTACAAGTACCGGCAGTCCGTGTTCTTTTACCTTAAGCTGCTGCTCCTGTAATTTCATCCGTGCATCCTTAAGCCGCCCCTCTAATTTCTCATCCGACGGACGCTCTGGTTTTTCCCATTGTTTTAACATGCAAAACCCTCCATTCTTTCATGTTTTATTTTCACGTTCATCCAGTTCTTCTTTCTTTAGTTTTTCACATTCATTCTGAAATATCAAGCATTTTCATATTTTTTCAAAAAATATGTTTTCTGTTTATTAATTGTAAAAAAATGTGTCTTTTTTCACAGATTTATAGTATAGTAAAGATAGATAAATATTAAAGTTTTGTATGGTTTTTCCAACAGGAATCCATGCTATAAGGAGAACGCCTATGCTGGTTACATTAATACCCCTATTTGATGAAAACATAAAAGTCAGCGCATATTCTCTATATACGCAGAAAGCGAATTTCCTGCTTCACCCAAATCTTTTAGGAAGCGGAAGCAATGACGGTGCCGCCCAGATTGAAGGGTTCGAACTGATCTTAAATATGGGGCTTGAAACACTTTCCCCTGCAAAAGAGATTTTTGTTCCGGTCAATGAAATATCGATCTTTTCCGATATTCCTGCACAATGCGGTCTGCCACACGAATTTTTCGTATTACTGCTAAAAGGAAATATTCCATGCACACCAATGTATATTGACCGTGTAAAAGCGCTCAAAGAGATGGGATACCGTTTTGCCATCCGTAAACTTCCTGTATCAAGCTATGAGGCTTATCATGATCTGCTCACACTGATGGATTATGTCATGTTAGACTGTGAACAGATCGATATCAGTAAAGCCCGTATTTACTTTAATCAGGTTTATCCGGATATCAGACTCTGTGCTTCAAACATAACAGATACAGAGACCTTCGATGCGATCCGTCAGGATAAGAGCTGCTGCCTTTATGAGGGAAGTTTTTACAGACTGCCTGTCACAAAAGGAACACACAAGGTAGCTCCATTAAAGATCAATTACATTGAACTTATGAATCTGGTCAATACAGAAGACTTTGACCTGACAAAAGCAGCAGACATTATCGCTCATGACACTGCGCTTGTCATCTCACTTCTTCGTATGGTCAATCATATGGCTGTCAACTCGGAGATTACTTCTATCCGGCACGCGGCTGCCATGCTCGGACAGAAAGAGTTGAAACGCTGGATCAACACAGCCGTTGTCAATCAGTTGTGCTCTGACAAGCCAAACGAGATCACGCGTTTATCCCTGTTACGTGCAAAATTTGCCGAAAATCTCGCTCCTGCATTTGAACTTGGCGGAAAGGCTTCCGAACTGTTCTTAACCGGACTCTTCTCCGTGCTTGATATTATCCTCGACAAACCAATGGAGGAAGCACTATCCCTTGTCAAGGTTTCGCATGACATTGAAGATGCACTCATCCGGCAAAGCGGCATTTTTGCAGAACCGTTATATTTTATCAAACAGTACGAGGCTGGCAACTGGTCTGAAGTTTCAAGACTTATGATCTTAGAAAATCTCGATACACAGACCGTATATGATGCCTATATTGATGCCCTGAAATGGTACCGCGAGCTGTTTTCCGATACCTACCGGAGCTGATGCGCCAGGCATTTCGCTTCTTATAAAAATATGGGTGCAAAATCTGGTTCATAACTTAAAGACTGTCAAATTGCACAATCATAAATTCAAAATCCAGATTTTGGCACCCATGTTTTTTTATTTTTCATTCTTTATCCGGTTTTTCTTTACAACTTTCTGTCTTGTGAATTCTTCCCTCTCTTTTTCTTCCAGATACTCCTGTATTTCACGCGACAATTTTTCATATTTCGGAATCGTAATATTCGATAGCGCATTTGCACGCTTCTGTGTTTTTTTTATATTATATGCAAGACGGTAGGCAGAATTTTCAACCTCTGCAAGGCGGATGGTAAGCTCTTTTACCTTTTCAAACTGCTGACATGCCTCATCTAACGACATTCTTGTATGATAAAAAGAATACGCAGGGGTCTGCTTGTTTTTTTCATACTCTACCTTTGGAATCTCCGTACCCATGACACTGCGGCGCTTGATACGGATGGAATTTTCCACCGGAACTGCCTTTGCGATCTGTTCTACCTGATGGATTCCCATCTGGATATTGGCTTTCTGCAATGCCTGATAGGCATTGGAAAATGTCTCATCGATCTGACTCTGGATATCCGACGCTTCCGTAATTAATTCCATCAATTCCCGGATCAAGATATTTCTTTTTTTATCCATCAGATCGAATCCCTGTCTGGATAATGCAAGCGCATTTTTTGCCAGTATGAGGTTTCCTTTCGTCGGAAACGTATTCGGATCCATGCGTCATCCCTCCCTGTAAAAAAATTTGCGGTGAACAGAATTATTCTTCCCTGTCCCAGTACTTTTCAAGGATCTTTGTATCAATACGGTCTAACTCTCCGCGTGGCAGAATATGAAGCAGTCTCCATCCGATATCAAGTGTCTCTGCCATTGAACGGTTCTCATCTTTTCCCTGCCCGATAAATTCTTTTTCGAAAGCTGTACCAAACTTTAAATACTGTTTATCGGTATCGGAAAGTTCATCCTCACCGATAACACTTGCAAGATCTCTCGCCTCGCCGACACGGGCATAGGATGAAAAGAGCTGATTGGCAAGATCCTGATGATCCTCTCTCGTGTATTTTTCACCAATGCCGTCTTTCATCAGACGCGACAAAGACGGCAGCACATTGATCGGCGGATAAATATTTTTCTGGTGAAGTGATCTTTCAAGTACGATCTGACCCTCGGTGATATAACCGGTAAGATCCGGGATCGGATGCGTGATATCATCATTTGGCATTGTCAGAATCGGGATCTGTGTCACAGAACCGGCCGATCCTTTTACGATTCCGGCTCTCTCATATAGAGCTGCAAATTCACTGTAGAGATAACCTGGATATCCTTTCCGGCTTGGGATCTCACCTTTCTGTGCCGATACCTCACGCATTGCCTCCGCAAACGATGTCATATCCGTCAGTATTACAAGAATATGCATATTTTTTTCAAACGCAAGATATTCAGCAGCAGTCAGAGCCACCTTCGGCGTGATCAGACGCTCTGCGACCGGATCATTGGAAAGATTTAAAAACATTGCAACATGATCACTTACACCACATTCTGCAAAACGCCGTTTAAAATATTCCGCCACGTCATATTTTACGCCCATTGCCGCAAACACGACTGCAAACGGCTCATCCTCATTTTCCCCGTCTCCTAAACTTGCCTGCTCTACGATCTGGGCTGCAAGCTCGTCATGCGGCAGACCGTTACCTGAAAAGATAGGAAGCTTCTGTCCACGGATCAGTGTTGTAAGACCATCGATCGCAGAGATACCGGTTCTGATATAGTTTCTTGGATATTCCCTGCTGCACGGGTTCATCGGCTGACCGTTCACGTCGCGTACAACCTCGGCACGTACTGCCCCAAGCCCATCAACCGGCTGTCCTAAGCCGTTAAACGTCCTTCCTAAGATCTCCTCTGATAATCCCACACAAAGTGGTCTGCCGGTTAACCTTGCATGCGTATTTAAAAGAGACATTTCCTCCGTGCTCTCAAATACCTGAACGACTGCATAATCATCATTGATCTCTGCAATGCGCCCTAATTTTTTCTGTTTTCCATCCACGACCAATTCCACGATCTCATCATAGAAAGCACCTTTTACGCCTTCCACAGCAACTAACGGTCCATTGATCTCACTTAATCCCAGATACTCAATCGCCATACTAATCTCCATTCCTGCACTGCCCTCAGCGCATCTTAAGTTCGTGTGCAAACAAAATTTATGCGTAGTCAGCCGCCTTTTATGCGTTTTCTGCCATCAGATGCTGATAAAATTCTTCAATTCTGTCATCATACAGATTCAGCTGTTCTAACTTGTCATTTGCCACATCATATTTAATGGATATGATCTTCTCAAATATATCACTTTCGCGTAGAAGCGCCATCGGCATATTCCGGTCGATCAAGGCTTTGCACCGGTCATACAGATGAAGGATGATCTCCATCATGCGAAGCTGTTTTTCCATCGGCACATAGGTATCTTCCTTATGGAATGCGTTCTGCTGCAGGAATCCAAGCCGGATCACACGTGCGATCTCAAGCACCAGCTTCTGGTCATCCGGGAGCACATCACTTCCGATCAGCTTTACGATCTCATTCAGACGATTTTCCATGGTAAGCAGATTTAAGATCTCATTCCGGCACTGTACAAATGTCGGTCCGACATTTGTTTCATACCATGCTGTCAGATCCGGAATATATTCGGAATAACTGGTCAGCCAGTTGATCGCAGGATAATGTCTCGCATAGGCAAGTGATTTATCAAGCGCAAGGAAACAGCGGACAAACCGCTTGGTATTCTGTGTGACCGGTTCCGAAAAATCGCCTCCCTGTGGGGAGACTGCTCCAATGATCGTCACACTTCCATCCGAACCGTTTAGATTTTTCACATATCCGGCACGCTCGTAAAATGCAGAAAGCCTTGATGCTAAATATGCCGGGAAACCTTCCTCTGCCGGCATCTCCTCAAGTCTGCCCGAAAGCTCACGCAGTGCCTCTGCCCAGCGCGATGTGGAATCTGCCATGATCGCCACATGATATCCCATATCACGATAATATTCTGCCAGTGTAATGCCGGTATAAATACTTGCCTCACGTGCTGCTACCGGCATGTTGGAAGTATTTGCGATCAGTGTGGTACGATCCATCAGAAGGTTGCCGGTCTTTGGATCGTTTAACTCACCAAATTCCTCTAAAACGTTGGTCATCTCGTTTCCACGTTCCCCGCAGCCGATATAAATGATAATATCTGCATCACACCATTTTGCAAGCTGATGCTGTGTCATGGTCTTTCCTGTTCCAAATCCTCCCGGCAATGCCGCTGTACCGCCCTTTGCGATAGGAAAAAGTGTATCTAAGATACGCTGTCCCGTCACAAGCGGTCTGTCTGCCGGATACCTGTCTGATACCGGGCGCGGTTTACGGATCGGCCACTCCTGTGTCATGGTAAGTTCTCTTGTACTGCCATCCTCCGTCTGTATCGTAACGATCCCTTCACAGATCGTATATTTTCCATCCGGTTTTACAGTTGTTACCGTCCCGGATACTCCGGGCGGAAGCATCACACGATGTACGATCGACTTTGTCTCCGGTACCTCTGCAATAACAGAACCTTCTTTTACCTGATCACCAGCCTGTACCGTGATGTGCGTCTCCCAGAGTTTCTCTCTGTCCAACGCATCCGCCTGCGCACCTGTCGGGATAAATGCCCCGCTTTTTTCTGCAATCTTCTGCAATGGACGTTCAATACCGTCAAAGATATTATTTAAGATTCCAGGAGCTAATTTTACACTGATGGCACTGCCGGCACCGATAACTTTTTCCCCCGGCTTTAACCCGGAAGTCTCCTCATACACCTGAATCGTCGTTTTCTCTTTCGTCAGCCGGATCACTTCCCCGACTAAATGTTTCTCTCCGACATATACCATCTCATTCATTTTATAACCGAGATTTCCCTGTATCGTGATAACCGGTCCGTTAATCCCATATATCTTTCCTGTTATACCCATGTCTGATCCTCTCACTACTATCCGTTTTCAGGCAGCCTATTGCTGCAAAATATTCCTGCAAATCAGTCTCTGCCCTAAGACAACTCATATCATATCCAGCAGGTTTCCTGTGCGCGTCTCATTCTCTCCGCAAACGATTCATCGATCAGAACGTTCTTTGACGGAATGACAGCCCGTATGCCACCGGAAAATTCATCCTCGGCAATCTCTACCTTACACCCACTCTTTTCCTGCAGCACTGTCTGCCTTTCCCGATCCGAGGAACTGATAAAAATTATCATTTCCTCACCCTGTGCAAATTCTTCTGCCTTCTTAATCTGGGCAAGTAAAAATGTCTCATATCCGTCTGTCTGCCGGTATGATGCGAGCTTCTTTGTTACTATTTCAAATAATTCTCTGGTTTTCTGCTCTCTTCGTGCCTGGTAATCTTTTTTCCAGGTCATCATCTGCTCCGCAGCCTGACGGTTTACTTCTTTTTTCTGTTTTTCTAAGAAAATACGTCTTGAGCTTTCAAGTGCAGCACGGCATGACTGTTCATGTTCTTCCATCGCCGACTGATAAATATTTTTCTGCTCGCCTAATATCGCCGCACTCTGACTGTTTGCAGCACCGATCGCCGCGCCATAAAAAACTTCCAGTTTTTCATTGATCTCCATGCATCCATCCCCCGTTTACAGCTTCAGTCCGATCGCCTGACTAACATAATCCGTAATAAAATTCTTGCTTCTGCCACTTCCGTGCCGGTCCGGGATCTCCACAAACAAAGGCGTTCTCCGGTTTAATTTCAGATCGCTCACCAGTTCCGGAAAATCCCTGCCTAACTTTTCTGTCAGCAATACAATGCCTATATCTGCCTGTCCCGTCACAAAGGTAAGTGCCTCTTCTAATTCTTCTCTCTCATGTACGACCACTCCCTCAACACCGGAAAGCCGCATCCCCGTATATGTGTCTATATTGTCGCTGATCAAATACATCCTCATGGAAATCCGCCATCCTTTCCGTCTCTTTTATCCCAGAATGGAAAATGAGATCAAAAGACCATACAGCGCAATAGATTCTGCCAGTGCAACGAAAATGAGTGCTTTACCCATAATACCGGAATCCTCGCTCAATGCTCCGATTGCTGCGGAAGCTGCACTTGCAACTGCAACACCTGCACCGATACAGGAAAGTCCTGTCGACAGTGCTGCTGCCATATATCTCCAGCCCTCCGCTGCAGAAGCTGCCGTATCCGATGCCGCATAAATATGTCCGCTAAAGAGCAGCATGTCTGCCACCACAACCGTTCCAAAAAACAATACCAGATTTACCGCAAGGGACGCTTTAAAACTTTTCTCTTTCTTTTGTCCAAGATAGCATCCCAAAAAAGGGATCACCATACTGAAAATTAAAATTGCCACCAGTGTTATTTTTGCTGCCATATCTTTTCTCCTCCTATTTTCGTTTTCCGGAAAAAGCCACAAATGGTTTTCCTGTTCCCTGATAAAATCTGCTGAACATCTCATAATATTCAAGCCTTAATACCTGAATCCCTACGACAAGTCCTTCCAGTCCTGTCACGACAATATTTCCAAGTACCACAACGATCCAGTTTGGCGAACCGCTCTCATATCCGGCAAGTGTCAGTACTACGCCCATCATTCCCGCATGGCTTAACGCAAATGCGCCAACACGGACAAAGGATATACTGTTTGTTGCATAACTTAATACCACGTCAAACAATTCCACAAGAGATTCGACAAAAAACATTGCCTTGCTCTCTCCTTCCGGAAACAACTTCTTCTTTCGCTCGATCAGATTCGTAAGCGGTTCCTTCAAAAGAATTGCGATGAGCGGCACCCCGATCAGGACACCAAGAATACCAGTCGCCGGAACCGGTCTGCCCATCACGTACAATACAATACAAAGGACTACACAGCCATAACATATCATTCCTGCAATTCCGCTCGGACTGAATAAAATGCGCCCCAGATCCTTTGCACGCACTGCATTGATGATATTTAAAACCATCGCAACCAGGATCAAAAACATTCCAAAGCCGATCGCCAACATAAGCGTTGTCATGATATTATCCATCGGACGCATCCACACAGGTTTTAGTATTTCCTCAAATCCAAACACGCTGCCATACATAAATCCAAATACGGTAGACCAGATGCCTGCTAACGAAAGGATTGCTCCAAGATTCATATGTTTTATCTTATAAAAAACAAACCCTCCGATCAAAAGACATAGTCCCTGCCCGACATCCCCGAACATAATACCGAACATCAGCGTATAAGTAAGGGCAATAAATATCGTCGGGTCCATTTCCTGATATGCCGGGAGTCCGTACATTTCCACAAACATTTCAAACGGCTTAAACAATGCCGGATTCTTTAATTTTGTCGGTGGACTGACGGACATATGATCTTCCACATCCTCCTCCATCACATGGATCTTTGGATCTTCCACTGTCTCTTTTTCTAATTTCACGGCATCTTCCGCACTCATCCAGCCATATAAAATATAATATTCTGTCTGTTCTCCCGGTTTTCTTCCCGGTGTTGTACAGACCGCAAATTTACGCACATCAAAATTATTACAGTAATGTTCTAATGCAGCACATGCACCTGCAATTTTCCCGGCATGTTTTTCTAACATATCATGAAGCTGTTTTTTCAGCTTCTGCTCTTCCTCATCATATGCCTGTTTTTTCTGCAATGCCTCCTGATAAGCACTTTCCGGTGTTCCATCAAAAGAATCCGGTATATAGATACGCTCAAAATGAAATGACAGGCACACTGCATCTACTTCTTTTGCGTAGACTCTCGGCACAAAATAGCCGCCCCACACATATGCCTCATCGCTGTCACATTCATAAAACAGTACATGATCAGTATCATGGATATAACGTTCGAGTTTCTGATAATGTTCTCTTGCGATCCTTCCAAAACGGAATGCGATAAACTGAAATTCCAGAATTTTTTTAAATTCATAATCAAGTCTTCGAAATGGTGAAATCTGATCCATCAGACTCTGATTCTCCATGCGTTCCTTCCGCACTTCTTCCTGACGTTTTACGATCTCGTCGGTCAGACGGTACGCGGCTTCCACTACTTTCTCTGCTTCTGCAGGTTCCATTTTTACCGGTACGGCATAATCTGCTGTCCCACCCGGCTTATCTTTGATATGCTCCCACAATGCCTGTGCTTTTGTACAGGCATCCTTGTAGATATTCGTCTCGGCAAACGGTCTCACATGACCGGATATGCCAAATCCGGATGTGGCATTTTCAAAATGTATCTCATATCTGCTCAGATACTGCTCCATTACACGGTCGATATCATTTTTCGGTCCGGTAATATGAAGCAGTTTCATTTTCTCTACCACTTGCACCCCTCCATCCTTTACATTGCAAAAATAAGATTCCGTATCTCATACGGCGGTATGTGGTAACGGATTCCCTCAAGTGCCGTCGTCAGGCGATCGATCTCATGCTCTTTCTCATACAGATAACGCAGAACCGGTGCCACAGACATTGGATGCTTTTTACATATTTTCTCATATGTCTTTATCATGACCCGCTCCCACGTCAGTTCATCCTCCGGCTCAAGCACTGCCTGTTTTCCACGAAAATATGCAGTCTGCCGGACAAATTCCACAAATTGCTCTGCCGATTCTGTTTCTAAAAGTCTGTTTGTCTCCGCAGGCTTTAAACGGTAGCTTACCGGTATCCGGTGCTTTTTCATATCCGCCTCTCCCATCGAATAAAACCGCTTTGCCCGGTACATCCACATCAGATTCTGCCAGTCGATCTCTGTTCCGAAAATCTGTTCTAAGATCTGCCTCGTTTCTTTGTCGGAAACCTTTGCGATTTCTTTCCATATTTTCTTATAGTAATAAATATCAAGTGCAAATGCATAATCCGTGTAGTTTTGTCCTGTTTCCGTCTCTAATTCCCTTAACAGAGCTTCATATTCCGTTCCAGCCACCGCCCGTATCAGCTCCTGCACACTGCATGCCGCCATCACTGCTCTTAAATCAAAATCTGCATGCCGTTCAAAAAAACCTCCGCTTAAGGTAAGCTCACGTCCGTTTCCTTCCATCGCAGACTGCAGACAGTTTTTAATCACATTGACCTGATAGCGTGAAAATACAAACTGCAATGCACTTCTTGGCTGCACACCGGAAAACCGATATAACTTGCAGTAATCCATATACAGTGAATCCCTTATCACCGCTTCTGCCTGACCACGGTGTGCCACTTCCCCGTGCCGCTCAAATACCGGTGCATATGCAGGCTGTTCCCGCAAAAAAGCAATAAAATCTGTCACAGATTCATATTCCGAAACTACCGCATAATCATCCGCCTCAAGCAGTCTTGCACGCATTGCTTTGGTCTTTGTCACCAGACCGCTGTACTCTAACAATCCTCCTGCCATTATCTTCCCCCATTTCGCCATGCTATCAGCATTGCTATCAGCATTGCTACCTGCATTTTCTCAAGCTATCACCGCGCATAACATCAGGAGCTTATAATACTTTCAAAAATTTTCTCTGCAAGAGTCTCCTTTTTCTGCAGAAATTCCTCTTCCAACTGTCTCATTTTGGCTTCGTAATGTTCTTTCTGCCCCAAAAGTTTTGTCTTAGACTCCGATAAAAGCTGCTGTTTTATCTCTTCTTCCTGTTTTTGTCTCATGGAAGCATATTGCCTGTCCATCTCTCGTTTATCAAATTCTAACTGTTTTAACATCATTTCTTTTTCCGCAGCTACATCCGTCAGAATAGACTCTGCCTTCTTTTCGATCTCATCAAGCTTCGTAATGATCTCATTCATGAAAAACCCCTGTAACCTTTCTGTTGTCTATTACGTTTCCCAAAAATTACTGATATATTAATTATATTCGTTTCTTAATCTGATAGCAAGGCATTATTTCGGTTGTTTTTTCAGTCAATATAAATGTCAGATGCTTTTTTATAATACAAAAAAGACCAGTCAATGTATCGCTACACCGGCTGATCTTCTTGTATACAATATTTACTTTTTCTCCGCTATGCTTCTGCAGACCTTTGTATTCTGGCTGTAATATCCCTTACCTCAGCCATAATAGCCGCATACATTTCATGCTCTAATCCCACTGGTGACATATGCGGGCACTCCTGTTTCATTCGATATGCCTGTACTAAAAGTCCCCTCTTCATGTCTTCGAGTTCCAAAAGCTGCTCTCTGCTCATAACGCTTCTCCATCTCCTGCTCTTATTCTATACTGCCTTCTCTGATCTGCCGACATACGGCAAATCCTTCGCCATAAGTATAACTATATGCTGTGCACGCACCTATGACATAATAGCATATCTGGTAAATTTTAGAGCATCAACTTGTTCGGCAATTTCACCAAATTTTGGAGATGGTTTTTCCCATTTTGCCTATTTACAAACTATCTTTTATTCATTTGTTACAACGCTATCAGCGTTTGCAGAGCCTCTTTTTTAACAATACAATCTCCGTGTTCACGGATATAGGAAATTTGTCCTATCTCCGAAATTCTGCCCGCATCATACTCGACAGCACCGAATGCAAACGCCCTCATTTCGTCTCTTGGGAACTTCGAAAAATCCATAATCAGATAATATGCACCCTCTAACCGGTAAAGACTGCTCTTTGGAAAAATCTCCTCAAAACATGCCCTTCCCATGCGTGATGCTTCATCTAAATCAAAGAACCGGAGTGCACAGACCATCTGTCTGTTGATCATCTGCTGTTTTTTTGATTTTTTTTCTTCTTTTGATGACTTCTTTTGATTTTCTTTTTCCTGCGTATATTCCTGTTCTTTTGTATCTTTCTTCCGGTCTAAGAACGCATCCAGTACTCCCTGGCGCTCCTCTTTGCTTAATTTTCGGAACTCCTGCATCTTCTCCGGCGTCATCTGACCGACCAGATCAGAGATTGCCTCCATCAGCTGCTGAAAACTCGTATCTGAATCGCCGCCAAATGTGATCGCCATACTGTGATCTGAAAGAAGTTCTGCTTTTACCATCGGTGAAATGTTCTCCAGACTGATGTTCTCGTGTTCTTCCACGATCTTTAAGACAACACGCATAAATTTCTGTGTTGCTTCTCCATTTCCAATGATCTCATCAATATCAAAACCCATATCCCGTATTTCTTCCTCGGTCAGGGCACATCTGATTTTATTTTCTCCTACGCGCTTTATTTCCATGTCGTATTCCCCATTCGTATATCATAAATCTATTACTATTATCCTATTTTTCCGGTTATTTGTAAAGTCTGAATCACTGGAGAATAACAACTCTTTACTGCATCTGCAGTTTTACTTTTACAATACGCACAACCGATTCGTTGATACGTTTCTCCGTGATCGTTCCATCCTTTACCGCCTGAAGAAGTCCGTTATATGCTATTTCATAATCAGAAGGTGCTAAGATCATATCAACACCTGCATTGACTGCCATGACTGCTGCCTGGTCTGCCGTATAACTGCCTGTGACTGCCCCCATATTCATGGCATCTGTGATCACGATCCCCTGATATCCAAGCTGTTCCCTCAACACATTGCTTACCATCATCTGGGACAGTGATGCCGGCGTATTATCTCCAACTACCTGCGGAACTGAGATATGTCCGACCATAACAAATGACACACCGTTTTCAACCGCTCTCTGGAATGGCACAAGTTCGGTCTGCATCAGTTCTTCTAATGATTTATCAAGTGTCACTGCCCCGTCATGGGAGTCGCCCGAAGTGCCGCCATGTCCCGGAAAATGTTTTACTACGCCAAAAACTCCCTGACTGCTTAATCCTTCAAGTTCTTTTGTGACCATATCTGCCACCACAGATGCATCCGAGCCAAAAGATCTTGTCCCAATAACTGTATTGTCCGGATTGGTAAGTACGTCTGCTACTGGTGCATAGTCCACATTAAAACCAAGCTGTTTTAAATATGTTCCGATCGATGCTCCCGCATCATATGCTTTCTGCAGATCACCGGTCGCACCGATATCACTCATGTTCCCAACATCTGTAACACCAAACGCTTCATTCTTTGCAACTCTTACAACTGTTCCGCCTTCTTCATCCACACTTAAAAAGACGGGCAGCCCGGTCCGCTCCATGGCTATATTCTGCATATTGGTAAGCATCTCTGTCGTCTGTTCCGTACTGACAAGATTGTCTGCCATATAGATCAGACCTCCGACCGGCCTGTTTTCATATGCCGCTTTTGTTGTATCGCCGGCTGCCGTCACACTCGCATACCCTGTCAGCGCCTCCGGTGTAATAACAAACATCTGTGCGACTTTGTCTTCCAGTGACATGCCTGACACAAGCTGTGCAGCCTGCTCAACTAACGGATCAACTACAGGTTCTGCTGCTTCACTCTGATCCTGTACGGTCTGTGAATCCTCCATTATCTCCGTACTTTGTGTTTCCGGTTTTTTTTCTGCTTTATCATTCTTTGGTAAAAACTTATGTATGGCAGCTGCTGCCCCTGCAAGCAATGCCGCCAAAATCAACACAAACACAGCTACTACAACTACTGCATGTTTAAAATCGTCCTGTCTTTTCTGTCTTCTTTCTTCCTGATTCATACATTCTCCATTTCCATATATTTCTGTTTATATTGTACGCATATTTTTTATGGTGCCACCCATGCCTCATCTATTCCATCCTGTTTCCACTGGTTCTGTTCCTCAGAATAACCTTCTACAACCAGATACTGATATTTACTGACCGTTTTTAAAGCATCATAAACATAGCGCAGCGGAATATAATTCCGGTTTCCATCCGGGTCTGCCGGATCTGCAAGAAATACTTCATCTGTCTCTTCTTTGTACAGACAGATATTCACATAATGACCACCTGTCTTTTTCCAGTAAGTATTATCATCATGACTGCTGACTAAAACAATGGCACTTTTTGCTGTTTTGATCTGCTCCCGGAATGCCTCATAAGTCTGTGGTTTTATATAAAGCTCCGCATCAAATCCGCATTTACGCATAACCGTTTTCATATCACCCCAGCCGATCGCCCCAATCTTTTTCGTCGGCGTATATCCGGAAGTCTCCCGTGCATATAGAAACATATCCCATGGCGAACAGGTATGATCCGAAAATGTACTGTATATATTTGCCATACAGCACAGTCCACACCCGAAATTACCAAAATAATTGCCTCTTACATACTGATTACTCCATTCGCCGGACCAGGCCCGTCCCTCTCCCCAGGATTTTGGTCCCTGCAAAAAAGAGTAGACATCCGTCTCATTATAATATCCCCTGTTTGCCGCAGCTACCAGAATGTCTTTATTTTTTTTGATCACAGCATACTCTTCGCCGTCCAGTTTTGTAAAAATACCAGCATACAGTTTCACTGCCGGCACATATTCCGGCTGCGTGGCAGAAACGTCTGCAGCATTTTGATCATTTTCTGATGTAAAATCTCCATCCAGACAGTATGCCCCAGCAATCAGTAGAAACATTCCTGCTAACATCGCATAAAATCTGTACTCCTTTCTTTTCTGACGATTCAAATACCCTTCCTCCCAATTCTGATCTGATTTCTGATATTTTTAAATAGTATCTCCCATTTTCATCTCAAACCCGTCTATATTTATGTTACCTTGTAAAGAATCTTTATTCAAGCAAAGATTTTCTTAAATTATTTACTTTACTACTCCTTTTTTTTCCGCTACAATAGAGCAGTATCATTACAGACACTATTATTTTGAAAAGAGGTACACAATTATGGCAAATCCAGTCGTTACGATTGAAATGGAAAATGGCGATATCATGAAAGCGGAACTTTATCCTGAAATCGCTCCGAATACTGTCAATAACTTTATCAGCCTGATCCAGAAAGGTTATTACAACGGACTGATCTTTCACCGCGTGATCAAAGGATTTATGATCCAGGGCGGATGTCCTGACGGAACCGGCATGGGCGGTCCTGGCTATGATATCAAAGGTGAATTTTCCCAGAATGGTTTCAAAAATGATTTAAAACACACCGAAGGTGTTTTATCCATGGCAAGAGCTATGCACCCGGATTCAGCCGGCAGCCAGTTCTTTATCATGCACAAAACATCTCCGCACTTAGACGGAGCTTATGCCGCTTTCGGTAAAATCACTGAAGGAATGGATATCGTAAATAAAATCGCAGAAACCGCAACCGATTACAGTGACAGGCCATTAGAGACACAGCGCATGAAAACTGTTACTGTTGAGACTTTCGGTGTGGATTATCCGGAACCGGAGAAATGCTGATCCAGACTGCAAACCTGTTATCCTGACAAGACAAAAAATCCACAGCGCACACCATATCGTGTGCACTGTGGATTTTTATTATAAATTGTTTGAACCGTCAATTATTTTACCGGAATAAGTTTCTCTTTTCCACCCATATACGGCTGTAATGCCTTCGGTACATTAACACTGCCGTCTTCATTTAAGTTGTTCTCTAAGAATGCGATCAACATTCTAGGTGGTGCAACAACAGTATTGTTTAAAGTGTGTGCAAAATATTTATTTCCGTCGGAACCTTTCACACGGATCTTTAAACGTCTTGCCTGTGCATCTCCTAAATTAGAACAGCTTCCAACTTCAAAGTATTTCTTCTGTCTTGGAGACCATGCCTCAACATCGCAGGATTTTACTTTTAAGTCTGCAAGGTCGCCGGAGCAGCACTCTAAGGTACGAACCGGAATATCAAGGCTGCGGAATAAGTCTACCGTGTTCTGCCATAATTTGTCATACCATGTTTTAGACTCTTCCGGTTTGCAGACAACGATCATCTCCTGTTTCTCGAACTGGTGAATACGGTATACTCCACGCTCCTCAATACCATGTGCACCTTTCTCTTTACGGAAACATGGAGAGTAGGAAGTCAGTGTATACGGTAATTTCTCCTCATCGTTGATCGTGTCGATGAATTTACCGATCATGGAATGCTCAGAAGTACCGATCAGATAGAGATCCTCACCCTCGATCTTGTACATCATTGCATCCATCTCATCAAAACTCATAACACCTGTAACAACGTTGCTTCGGATCATAAATGGCGGGATCACATAGGTAAAGCCACGGTCGATCATAAAATCACGCGCATAAGAGATCACTGCAGAATGAAGGCGTGCGATATCGCCCATCAGATAATAAAAACCATTTCCTGCAACTTTTCCTGCAGCATCAAGATCGATACCATTAAAACGCTCCATGATCTCTGTATGATATGGGATCTCGAAATCCGGTACGACCGGCTCGCCGAATTTTTCGATCTCTACATTGCAGCTGTCATCTTTTCCGATCGGTACAGACGGATCAATGATATTCGGGATCGTCATCATGATCTTTGTTACTTTTTCCTGCAGTTCTTTTTCCTGCTCCTCTAACTCTGCAAGACGTGCTGCATTGGCATTTACCTGTGCCTTTACTGCTTCTGCCTCATCTTTTTTCCCCTGTCCCATTAACTGTCCGATCTGTTTTGACAGTTTATTTCTGCTTGCACGCAGATCATCTGCTTCCTGCTGTACAGCTCTCGCTTTTGCATCAAGCTCAATCACCTCATCTACTAATGGCAGTTTGTGATCCTGAAACTTATTTTTAATATTCTGTTTTACAACTTCCGGATTCTCTCTTAAAAATTTTAAATCGATCATCTTTCTCCTCTTTCTGCGGAACATGCCGCCCGTTTTTGTAGATTTTCATTTTGCCTGACCTAATATCTGTCTGACATTTTCTTAACGATAACACAAAAAGCCTTCCGCCCTGTGTGCCATCCTGCACATGGGACGAAAGGCTCTAAAACTCTTCCGCGTTGCCACCCATCTTGTCACTGCTTTTTCTTTTTAACACAGATGCTCATTTCCAGTATCTGTTTCTCCTGCTGTGACCTCTCAATTCGTATGCTATGGGATACGACCCCGTGACTTTCATCACTGACTCCGGAAGTGGAAAGGCATCTTTTCTGTACCGGTTTCCAGCACCCACCGGCTCTCTGAAACAGTCTTGCTGCCGCAGCTTCCATCACTGCCAAATTCTTTCGTTATTATACACTCATTATTTCCGTAATGCAAGTCTAACATGCTTCCTGCCTGATTTTTTCTTCCAGTTCGATTGCCCGCATCGCCCAGATATGCTTCCCTGCCGTTTTCTCCACTCCACGCATAACAATATCTCTCATCTGCTGTTCATTTTTCAGCAGATCACTTACTTTTACCGGTAGTTGCTCTAAATGTTTCAGGTCATAATACGAGACACCATCTCCCTCTTTTAGTTCTTCGCAGAGGTAGTGACTGGTATCCGAAACACAGACTGCACCGTTTAAAATCGAATTAAACACCCGGTCATGTGCACCATCTTTAAACCATGGCATCACATTAATTGAAATCTTCGCATGTGCAAGCTGCTCTAAACAGGTCAGGGAATCCGTCTGCGGATGTATTCTTATATTCTGCATCGCAGTACAGTCAAGTTCTTCCCAGCCCTTTCCAACAACATCCACGGTGATCCCTGCTTCTGCCAGCGTCTTTATGACCAGGCCACGCCAGTAATTGCGCACATACAGATCAATGAATATCATCTTATGCATCACAAGTCTGAAATCATCCGGTACCACCTTCCCCATCTCACGTTCACAGTGACGCAGTGTCACCTCCTCGATGGTCTGGTCCGTTTTTTCCAGCAGCTCGTCAATGATTCCGCGGTAAAATGCCGCATACTCATCATTGATCCAGTTGATATGCTGTTCAAAAAAAGACGGAGGCGTGTAATTTCCGGTCATGATCACATCAATATTCCGCTGTTCATACGACACATCAAGTGCTCCATCCAGCCCGGTTCCCGCTAACGGAAGAAATCCGGCACTTTTATATCCGGGATAATATTTTAAAAAATATGCTTCCTGTTTTCTGTCAATACTGATGTGGTGATATCCGGATGGCAGATCATGCAGACGGTTATCATAATAGTACGGATGATCTGCCGCAATATTATAACAGGGAATCTTATATTCATCCCAAATATAACCGTTTCTTTCACTGTATACACCCGCTTCTTTTTCCAGTCCCTGAAAATTGAAAGTGATCATCACTGTCTCGCCGGGTTTTATGAATTTTCTCAGCCTTTTGGCACTTCCCTTTTCATCTTTCAGATCGTAGAAAAATACTGCATATCCCATCTTTTCAAACTGCCCCGCCATCTGTTTCGAGAAATACGCAAGCGTTTCCACGCCTCCTTCAAACATCACGATTTTTTTCACACGAATCTCCATTTCCATTATCCAGACGTTTATTCATGGCGCAGCGCGTCAATCGGGTTTAGATTCGCCGCCTTATAAGACGGGAAAACCCCGAATACAATTCCGATCACCATAGAAAACAGTACGGAACCGATCGCCGCCGGAATACTGATTGCAACCGGCATCGTCGTCACATAGGAAATGATCTCTGCTAATATGATACCGACAATTACACCAAGCACACCGCCTAAACTTGTAAGCACCGCTGCTTCGGTCAGAAACTGATTCAAAATCTTTGACTTTCTTGCACCGATTGCCTTCTTTAAACCGATCTCCTGCGTACGCTCTGTCACTGATACCAGCATGATATTCATAACACCGATACCACCAACGATCAGGGAAATTCCAGCGATCCAGATCAGCATCGTATTTGTTGAACTGCTGAGTTCCTGTATCTGCTGTGCCTGCTCTAAAAGATCCTTTGCCTTATACTGGATCGTATCATCTTTCGGTGACAGATAATTGTTTAGCAGATCTGCACATGCTTTTCCGGCAGATGTCATATTATCCGTACTGTCCACACGGATCACAACATTCTGTGGCTCGTCATACTGATATATGATCGGCCAGGTCGTATTCGGGATATAAATAGAACCTGCCGTATCCTGCGCATATGTATAATAATCATCAATGGAATTGATGACCGGCTCAAACACCTTTGCCTTGGTTACGATTCCAATTACCGTATAAGGCTCCTTCTGGATCTCGATCGTATTTCCGACCGGATCTTCTCCCTGAAACAGCGCATTTGCGGAATCCGTATCCAAAATAGCGACTTTTTTATACTTTTTAAAGTCCTCATCCGTAAAAGCACGTCCCTCTTTCATAACATAATTGCAGGTATCAAAATAGCTGTTGTCGATTCCGCGCACATATCCACCGGAAAAAGCCGTATTTAAATGATACACTCCGCTATAATCCTGTCTGCTTAAGTATGCAGATGCATTCTCTACATGATCGAGATCTTTGATGTCACTCATGACCTCATCCGTTACAAGCGGCACTCCCTGCGGCACTCCGTTGTAATCCATCTCGTATTCCCACTCGCCCTGATAAAGAGACACTTCCACTGTATTCTCTCCGGAGCCGATCAGGTTTTCTTTGATCTGTTCATTCGTTCCTTTGATCGTTGATACGATCGCAATGATCGCTGCGATACCTATGATAATTCCAAGCATGGTCAGAAAGGAACGCATCTTGTGGGACCAGATTCCCTGAAAAGATAATCTTATATTCTCAAACATCCTGTTCCTCCTGATTAATATTCAACACTTTCATCCTCTGTTACTGCTGCTCCCTCGACTGCTGTCTTTCCATAAGGGAAGGCGATCCTGTCATCCTCTGTCAGTCCTGATTTGATCTCAACTGCAGTACCATATACTGTTTTTCCGGTTACAACATATTGTTTTTTCAGATGATCACTCTCATCTGCGATCATAACATATGATTTTCCATCTTCCTGTCTCACATATGCCTTATCAAGGTAAATTCCGCCTGTTTCTGACTGATTTGTCTGAATTGCAAGATCCACATATTCTCCATTTTTCAGTGCAGAACTGTCTTCCATATATGCAGTATACTGATAATAAGAAACATTCGGATTTCCTTCTCCCCAGGAATTGCCACTCACAGGATAATCCGATACGCTCGTTACGGTTGCCTCAAATGTCATTCCTGATTCCCATGAATTTGCGGTAACAACCGTTCCCGGTTTGACTTCATCTAACAAAAGTTCGCTGATCGTACCGCTCACGTACAGTCCGTCATCCCCGGTTACCACAAGAAATGCATTCCCATCATCCTGTTTCTGATCCGGATCTCCCACAGATTTCACAACACCATCAAGTTTTGCATAAACCACACCATCATTGATGCTGTCCTGTAACGTTTCCAGCTCCAGTTTTAACTTGCGAAGCTGTATATCCAGTTTTTTTACTTCTGATTCTTTGTCATTGATTGCCTCTGCAAGTTCTTTTTCGGTATATCCTTCCGGCTCTTCCCAGTCATCTTCATCGTTCCAGTTATCTTCATTCTCAAGTTCATCCAGATAATCCTGAAGACTTTTTCCAACTTCTTCTCCTGAAAAAACATACCAGGACCGGCTTTTATCATAGTCCATAGGCATGGTACTTCCATCGACATCTTTTACATTCGGTGAAATACTGTCATCTGCCACAGGCTCATATTTCTGTACTGTAACTTCTTTTGTGTCACCATTCGACTCAGTACTGTCATCCACCACTTCATCTCCTGTTTCCACACTTTCAAACACCATTTTCCCATCGCTGTCTTTTTTGCAGATAATAAACTTTACATATTTTCCATCCGTATAAGTGCCATCTGATTTTTTCTGCGGCCGCAGCGAATTGTAAAAACTTCCATATGCAAAAACATCTTTATTACAATAATAAATGTAAGGATTCTCTGCTGTTCCATCTGCCGTGTCTTTATTATATGGCTCCGAATCTTCCGTCACATAATTATAAATGCGGTTATCCTTCGCATCCTTTTCCGGCAGTGACTCTATGTAGGCTTTCTTCTGCTCTAATTCCTGCAGCTTTTTATTTATGTACGAGGATGCAGTACTGGCAGTAGAAGGCCGTGTCTTATCCACCGGTTTTGTGTTTTTTAATGACTCTAAAGAATGCTGTGCCTTCGCAAGACTGTTTTCTGTTGTACTGATCTCAAGATTTTTCCTCTGGATATCGATCTCTGCCTCCGATGTATCATACTGGATCAGCGGATCTCCCTCTTTCACTGTATCGCCTTTTGAAACATAAACCTCCTGCACTTTGTTGGAATCATCTAAATATACTTCCTGGGAAGAATCATTCGTCACAACACCATAGCTTGTTTCAGAGTTCCCATAATATCCATAGTTTAAACTGGAAACAGACTGTACTTCTGCCACCAGATTCTTCTTCTGATACGACTTATAACCATAAATTCCTCCGGTGACTGCACCAACAGTGACGGCAAGTACGACAATGACTGCGATTACTTTTTTTAATTTCATGATGCATCCTCCTTTTCATCGCCCTCAAAAATCTCCCCGTCAATGATTTTCACCATGCGTTTTGCATTGGATGCGATATGCGGATCATGTGTGATCATAACGATCGTAACACCCTCTTCATTGAGTTTCTGGAACAGTTCCATGATCTGCTCTCCTGACTTGGAATCAAGTGCTCCGGTAGGTTCATCCGCAAGTAAGATCTTTGGATTATTGACCATTGCTCTCGCAATCGCAACCCTCTGTTTTTGTCCACCGGAAAGCTGCGTCGGACGAAAGTCCACCCTGTCACCAAGTCCGACACGTTCCAGTGCTTTGATTGCACGCTCCCTGCGCTCCTTTTTTTTCACGCCGGCATAACTAAGCGGCAGTGATACATTTTCCACCGCAGTCTCTCTCGGCATCAGATGAAAACTCTGAAATACAAACCCGATACTGCGCAGTCTTAAATCTGACAGCTGCTTGTCTTTTAACTTTAAGACGTCCTCTCCTGCCAGCTCATAAGTCCCGCTCGTCGGCTTATCCAGACAGCCTATGATATTCATAAGTGTTGTCTTTCCGGAGCCGGATGGTCCCATGATCGCAACATACTCTCCCTCTTCCACGGTAAGACAGACATCTTTTAATACCGGAACGACCAGCTTATCCTGCTGATAATCCTTGTAAATATTCTGCAGATTCAGTATCATTCCCCTACCTCCATATCATTGGAATCATCATAGGAATCATCAGAATCCTCATAGTCAGAATCATCGTAATCAGAGTCATCATATTCCGCATCATCCGCAGAATCGCCATCGTCAGCTCCATCATAACCTGATCCATCTTCCATATCGCCATTTACATAATTCTGCATGCCATTATCGTTCATCATTTCCGTATCGTACATTCCGTTTTCATACAACATTTCGGTTCCGTAATCAAGCATCTCTGTACCATCCTGATTGTACAACGGAGAAGAATAATCGACCTCGCTCACATCTGTCACCGTAGTTACTCCTTCATAGAGTCCTTCCATCGGCCATGTGATATAATCATCAAGTGAAAGACCGGATAAGATCTCATACTCTGCCAGATCCTCATCATATTCACCAAGTTCTACATATCGTTTTTCCAGACGTTTCTTATCATTTGCAGCCCAGACATAAGCACCGCTGTCATCCTGAACAACATAGTTTGAATACAGCCAGATTCCTTCTTTCTGCTGATCGTCTTGACCTTCGTCAAGTTCAATATATACATGCTGTCCTAACAGCAGTCCCTCTGCAGATGGAAGTTCCACATAAAACGGGTACTTTGTTGCAGAGACACTACTGTCTGAAGATGAATCGTCATCACTTTTCTGCACGTTATCTGTATCAATCTTTGAAATCGTTCCATTCCATGTCTGACTTTCATCCACCCTCGAACGTATGATGACCGCCTGTCCATCTGAGATCATCCATACATTCTGCTCATCGATACTTCCTTTTACACGGTATTCACCTGTCTGAAGAATCGTCATAAACGCAGCATTATTACCATTACTGTCTGTACCGTTCTCGTTGATTTCCTTTACCACGCCGGATTTTTTGCTGACAACAGACGATGCATCGATCTGGGCTTCATATTTTGATATTTCAAGGTTCTTGCTCTCAAGATCAAGTTTATTCTCCTCGATGGAATTTTCCTCCGACTGAATATCTGTCGTCAGTGAAAATTTATCGTCCTCATCTGTCGTTTTATTTAATTCATCGGTCAATGTGGCTATCTTTTTTTTGGAACTGTCAATCTCATTCTGGATTCCCTCGAGTTCAAGTTTTGCCTGTTTCACCTGCATCTCAAGTTCGCTGGTATCATAGGTAACAAGTGTCTGACCCTCTTCTACCTCATCCCCTACTTTTACAAGGATTTCTTTGATGGTACGCGATGAATCTACATTTACCTCATAACTGTCCTGCGATTCCACAACACCATTATACCGGTTGGTATTTCCCGTATATGTATTCATGATCTTAGAAACTTTCTCAACATATACCTTGTCATCCGATTTTCCTGACTGTAAAAACGGAATTTTCTCTGAAACTACATCAATTGCCTGTGTTGTCACATCTATAATATTGTCGCGATAATAATAACCGGTTCCTCCTACTGCTCCAATTACTGCAATGGCTACGACCGGAATAATTATTTTTTTCTTTTCCATAGTTCCTCCTTAAATGTACACTGTCTGCATCCTGATTATCAGACATTCCGTATTATAGCATTTTTCCTACTTAATATATAGATGAATATTATTAATTCTTTTTTAAATCACAGATGAACTTTTTCCCTTAAGGATTCAAAAAATATGATTGCTATTTAAAAAAAATTATTGACAAATTGTTTTTACCATAGTATGATATCAAATGTGTCTGACAGACAGATACAGAATAATTTCAGATATGCGCGAGTGGCTCAGTTGGTGGAGCACGACCTTGCCAAGGTCGGGGCCGCGGGTTCGAGTCCCGTCTCGCGCTCTCTTTTATCAAAAAAGGACATCATTCAGATGTCCTTTTTTTGATAAATCGAGTCCTGCCGGACTCGAACTTTCGAGTTTCTTCGCTTCCGCTCCGGTCCGCGCATAGCGGACATCCACCGGATGTCCTGCGGCGGGTCGCTCTAGCGACATTATTCCACTCCGCCGCAGTGCGATCCTGCCCGGAGGGCTTTTTGATTCATAGGATGTAATTTCCTATGAATCAAGAAAAAGTCCAGTAAAACTGGACTTTTTTCTAATGCCGGCAATGGGACTTGAACCCATACGATGTTGCCACCGCCAGATTTTGAGTCTGGTGCGTCTGCCATTCCGCCACGCCGGCTTATTCTTTTTTAATCGCTCGAACAATAAACATCTTATCATATCATGTTACAAATTGCAAGCAATTTTATTTTAACATTTAGGGATTACTTTCCTGATTTCAGCAAAAATCCGAAGGTTCACACTCCCTTCGGATTTTTTACCATCGCTATTCTTCACCAACTCCACTGATCTTTGTCCTCTGCACACTTGTGACACCGTTCTCCACAGTCGTTGTTTCAAGATAAGTAATACCATTGACCACAACCGTCTTTGTTGTTGTAGTAGTTTCGTCATCACTGTCTCCACCGCCACCGGCACTACCAGCAGCCCCGGTTCCAGATGCCTGCCCTGTCTGTCCTTCTCCGCCGGAAGCAGAATATCCATCAGACTGACCTGCTTCTGCTTTTGTTTTCTGGATCACTTTTAAGATATCGCCTTTCTCTCCCCGTTTGTATTCTTATTTTTATTTATATCGTATTACATTTTGAAGTTTATAACCAGTTTCACAAAAATTACATAAATACAGATAAACAATCTTGCTGTTTTTTCTAAACATTTTCTAAATAATATTTCGTCGTTTTATCACAGTCTCAGATTCTGAAATGCCCCATACACATCAAGTGTCCCATATCCCCACTCCCGGTTCGGATATGTCCGGTTTTCCGGTTTTGCAGTACCGCGGATCAACATGTTTTTGATAGATGTATGTGACATGATCGTATTATTCTGATCCACGATCGCCCACTGCATGATCTGCGCACAGGCTCCAGCTGTGATCGCTGCGGCTGCACTTGTTCCCGTAAAAGTGATAAAATTATTGCGAAGTCCGGGACCATAAACATCCACCGCCGGTGCCACAAAATCGGGTTTGATCTCTCCTGTCGTAGTATAACCTCTTCCGGAATCCGCATAGATACTGGTGTTCGATGCCTGATAACCGCCCACTGTGATGACCTGTCTTGCCGCACTGGGGGAAGTCAGTGTAATTTCCGGATTCGACCGAAGGAAAAAATTATTGCCATCTGTCATTTCTTTCAAAGGAAGCCAGAGATGATAATTTCCGGTGACAGTAAGCTGTGGAAAAATACGTATTGTCCAAAGTCCCGGTGTCGGTCTTATAAACCGGAAAAAAATCAGCTGGCTTGACGTTTCTTTCATATCGATCCGGTAATCTACCGTGATCGTCGTCCCCTCAAAAATAAAGTTAAACTGCTCTGATGCCCCACGGCGCACCGAAATCCGCGGAATCTGCTCTCCTGATGGTGAAATTACCGCAACCGCATACAGTTCCGGCGCAGATGCCCACAGTTCCACAAAAAAACCTTTCGTATTTTGCTCTACCGTGATTTCTGCATCCTCATGCTCCATCTCCCCTATGATACGTCCCTGAAAATGATGTCTTGCATTCGCCTCGTTTCCGGCTGCAACCACAACGACTCGTTTTCTTCTTCCGCACATATAATTAAGATAAGAAGGAAGAAAACCCTCACTCGCATGGCTCCCGGCACTGTTTCCTAATGCCATGCATATGACAAGCGGACGATTCAAAATATTTGCTACACTGTTTAAATAAGAAACTGCCATCATAATATCATTTTCCTGATATGCCGGAACACCGTCCTTCACAAAAAAGAAATCCCGAAGATACTGCTTTGCCTCTTTTAATTTTATCATAATGATCTCAGACTGGGGTGCCGCCCCGACAAAATCACCGTTTTCACTCTCACTTGCACATGCCACTCCTGCAAGAAATGTACCATGTCCATTGGTATCACGCGACGGCACGATATCGTACGGGTCTTCGGAAAATAACGCCGCATTGATCTGTTCTTTTGTATACTCTGCCCCATATAAAATACCCGCTGGTGGCGTTCCATCCTGTATCGTCTGATCCCAGATACGGACGATCCGGCTGCTCCCGTCACTGTAGCGAAATGCCGGATTGGTATAATCAATCCCCGTATCAATAAATCCGATCAGCACACCGTTTCCCTTTAATGCAAGAACAGGCTGATTCTGCATTTTTAAAATACCGGACACCTCAAGTGCTGTCCGATCCAGCAGTCCATAACATTTTGGGATCTCAGAATAAGAATAACCGCCTACACTAAGCGGAGGTAATCTCTCCCTCGGATAATAATAGATATCATACCCTTCATCGATTCTCTGGATACAAGCC
The DNA here is from genome assembly GCF_014287515.2 of Roseburia rectibacter. NCBI lineage: Bacteria > Bacillati > Bacillota > Clostridia > Lachnospirales > Lachnospiraceae > Roseburia > Roseburia rectibacter. The sequence goes on along the minus strand of NZ_CP092473.1, from coordinate 1,035,221 downwards.
TCTGCGATCGTCTGTCCACTGGTTTCCTCATAAGATACGATAAAATCAAAAAAATCATCAGAATATACCTGTTCCCTGCAATCTGCCATAAATAAAAAAACTCCAGTCATCTATTCAATTACTAAATAGATGCCGGAATCTTTTACTTTAGAACCATATTTTTTATTTTAATTCGAACTTCTGCACAAGTTCATTTAATGTAACTGACTGTGCTGTCTCCTGCATCATAATCATCTCCGGAGATCGTGTCACCTGATGTAATAGATACATTACTGTCAATGTCCGCAACAAATACGCCCTAAATGTTTTATAAATTGAAAAAACTCCGGTCATCTGTTTATCGTAAAACAGATGCCGGAGTGCCCGTTACAGACTTATTTAATTGTATTATTCGAAAGCCGCGATCTCCGGAGCTTTCTGTTCCCCGATCTGTGGTTACTGTTCACACTTCCAGTGTGACCAGCAACGATTACAGCCCATGAAAAGTGCCTCTTCGAGGCAGGGGCTGTAATCTCACAACAATATACACTACGGCGCATAGCTTGACAGCAAAGTGTCAAGCTTGCGTCTGAACAGCAGCAATCTGTGCACAGCCACGCATCGTAATAAGCGGACCGCCTTTTTTCTCCACATACTCTTTCGTAATGGTTACCATACCGATATTGTCATCTTTCGGAATTTCATACATGATGTCAAGCATAAATTCCTCGATGATCGCGCGAAGTGCACGCGCACCGACTTTCTTTTCCTTCGCCTGCTTTGCGATCGCCATCAACGCATCATCCTCAAATTTGAGTCTTACCTCATCCATGGCAAGCAGCTTCTGATACTGTTTTAAAATCGCATTTTTCGGTTCTTTCAAAATGCGTACCAGCATATCTTCTGTAAGTGCTTCTAGCGTAAACATGATCGGCAGACGTCCTAAGAACTCAGGTATCATGCCAAACTTACGCACATCTTCTGTAGTCACTTTCTGCAGGATATTTTCGTCCTGATCATATTTATCCTTTAATTCTGATTTAAAGCCGATCGACGCAGACTTATTGAGACGTTCCTTAATGATATCCTCTAACTCCGGGAATGCACCTCCACAGATAAAAAGGATATTCTTTGTGTTGACCATAGTCATCGGTACCATCGCATTCTTACTGCTGGCTCCGACAGGCACCTCAACTTCTGCACCCTCTAACAGTTTTAACATTCCCTGCTGTACGGACTCACCGCTGACATCACGCTGGTTCGTATTGCGTTTCTTGGCGATCTTATCGATTTCATCGATAAAAATAATACCGTGCTCTGCGCGCTCCACATCATTATCTGCTGCGGCAAGCAGCTTACTTACAACGCTCTCGATATCATCACCGATATATCCTGCCTCTGTCAGGGATGTTGCATCTGTGATGGCAAGCGGCACATCTAAAAGTTTTGCAAGTGTTTTCACCAGATAAGTCTTACCGGAACCGGTCGGTCCGATCATTAACATATTGGATTTTTCAATCTCAATACCATCCTTCTCATCTGATGCGATTCTCTTATAGTGATTGTAGACAGCAACAGACATAACCTTCTTTGCGTGCTCCTGTCCTACTACGTACTCATCTAACGATGCCTTGATCTTATGCGGTGCCGGGATCTTTTTGATATCAAGCACCGGCTCTTTATTTTCTTTTGGCTTTTTCTTTTTGATCTTCTGGTTATTCGGAATAAATCCCTGCATCCCCTGAAGATCTGACAGATTGATCATGCTGATATTCGGCATCTTGCCCATATTCATGTTCAGCATATCATCCATGGAAAATCCTGTCTGGTTCATACTGTCAAAAGTTTTCTGCATGCAATCCTGACAGATACAGATATTATTCGGTATCCGTATCATCTTTCCTGCAATATGTTCCGGTCTGCGGCAGATATAGCAGATATCTTCGTATTCCGTTTCTTTCTCCTCCGGTGTGTCTGCATTTGTCACTTCTGCCTCTGCGGTTTCTTTTTCATGTTCTGATACATCATGGGTATCACTACTGTTTTCCTGTCCGTTTATTTCGTCCTTTGAACTTGTAGAAACTGTTGTTGCTTCATCCTCTGTTACTTCTCTATAATCATTATTATTCATCTGAAAATCTCCTAAATCATTCCATTCATCTATCTTTAAAACAGACTTATTTAAGACATTGTACCGCAAAATATCTGCAATCACAAGGAAATCAGGAAGATTTCATTTTTATTTAAGGATTTCTGCGAATATTCTGTAGCAGAAAAAATCCGGGCATTCCTTTCACCGAAAGGTCATACCCGGAGATTCCACATCCGTTATCTTGCACTGTTATCAGTAGCATTTCCACTATTGTTATTATTTCCGGTTGCATCATCCACACCGTTTTCAACACCGTCGATAATATCTTTTCCCGCATCACCGATGCCGTCTACTACATCATCCACAACAGCACCACCGTCTGTGTCATTGCCATTGTTATTATTTACGGTTCCATTCGTGCCATTTGCGTTGGTATCATTCATTGTATCAGTTCCATTCACATTGGTATCATTCATACCATTTTCGGTAGCATTAACACCATTTTCCGTGTTACCTTTTACCTGATTTTCCGTACCTACAGCCGGATTATTTCCATTGTTATTGGTATCCGTGTTGTTACTGTTTGTGCCGCATGCGGTCAGTGCACTAAGAGACAATGTAAGCACCAGGCATGCCGCAAGCATTTTGAATTTTTTCATGGTCATTCTTCTCCTTTACTTTACAAGAAATTATTTGTAACCGCTCAAAAACTCTCTGAACCATTACCTTTTCAAGGATAGTATGACCAACTCTGCTATTTTCTATACCAGCCTAATTCCATGGATAATTCTTCCTGTACTTTTTTGACATCCACAGACAGCTCTTCCACGCGCTCTCGCGTCATCCGGCTGGTCGGACCGGAAATACTGAATGCATATTTTACTTCATTATGATAATCACGAAGACTCGCCGCGATGCAGCGCACACCTTCTTCATTTTCTTCATCATCAAGCGCATATCCATTCTTTTTTGCTTCTTTTAACACCCGAAGCATCTCATCATAATCTGTGATCGTATGCTCTGTCTTTTTTTCGATGATACTCTCATTCCAGATCTGCTTCACTTCTGATTCCGGAAGTTCTGCCATGATCGCTTTACCCACACCGGAACAATACATCGGATGCACCATACCAACATGGGACACCATGCGGATCGTACCAATCTTTGCTTCTATTTTATAAATATATAAAATATTATTTCCTTCCCGCTGCACTAAATGCACCGTTTCCCCGCTGATATCTGACAAACGTTCCATATATGGTTTCGCGACCTGTAAAATATCCATGCGGTCAAGCATTTTTCCTGCCATGCTTACTATTTTATAGGAAAGCATATACTTCTGGGATACCTCATCCTGCTTTGCATATCCCATATAGACTAAAGACATCAGAAGGCGATGTACCGTGCTTTTGTGAAGTCCTAACGCTGTGCTGATCTCCATCAGTCCCATCTCACCGTGATCGGCTAACATCTCCATTACCTGAAAAATACGTTCAGCCGACTGCACCGGATTTTTTGTTTCTTTCTGTTCTGCCATAATTACCTCATATTCTATGTAAGGTATCAGTTATTTTTCCAATACCTGTCTTTTAGGTTTCATAATTCACATTATTGTTTCATTATATGAAACCATATGACATCATAACATGACCTTCCAATAAAAGTCAAATTTTTGTTTTTTGCAAAATACAACATTTTCTTTCCCTAAATTATTGACAAGGCATTTTGTAATGTTATAATACTATTGTACCGTTGTATGAAACAATGTTTCATATTGTGAAACCAATTTAAGAACCTTAAAATTATTCAAAATAAAGGAGAAGAATTATGAACAAAGTATTAGAAGAGTTTTCCAAAATCGGTATTATCCCGGTTATCGCACTTGACAATGTAGAGGATGCTGCACCTTTAGCAAAAGCATTATGCGACGGTGGTCTCCCATGTGCAGAAGTTACTTTCCGTACAGCAGCTGCTGAGGAATCTATCCGCATCATGTCCGAGCAGTTCCCGGAGATGTTAGTAGGTGCAGGTACTGTTCTTACCACAGAGCAGGTTGACCGTGCTGTAAATGCAGGCGCTAAATTTATCGTAAGCCCTGGTTTAAATCCAAAAGTTGTAAAATACTGTGTAGAAAAAGGAATCCCGGTAACTCCTGGATGCTCTAACCCAAGCGACGTTGAAGTTGCGATCGAACTTGGTCTTGACGTTGTTAAATTCTTCCCGGCAGAAGCTGCAGGCGGACTTAGCATGATCAAATCCATGGCAGCTCCTTATACCAAAATGAAATTCATGCCGACCGGCGGTATCAATGCAAAGAACTTAACAAGCTATCTTGATTTCAAGAAGATCATCGCATGTGGTGGATCCTGGATGGTTAACAAAGACATGATCGCAGCAAAAGACTGGGCTGGCATCACAGCTTTAACAAAAGAGGCTGTTTCTACCATGTTAGGTTTCAAACTGTTACATGTAGGTGTAAACAACGCTTCTGAGGAAGTAGCTGCTGCTGAGTCAGCAAAATTCGCAACTTTACTTGGTGAAAACGTAAAAGTTGGAAACAGCTCCATGTTCGTAGGTTCCCTGATCGAAATGATGAAAAATCCGGGACGTGGAACCAATGGTCATATCTGCATCCAGACTAACTACTTAGACCGCGCTATTTATCATCTTGAGAAACGTGGTTTCGTATTTGACGAATCTTCTTTCAAATACAATGACAAGGGCGAACTTACTGTTGCCTACTTAAAAGACGAGATCGCAGGTTTCGCAATTCACTTCAACCAGAAATAATTTTAAAAAATCAGGTCTGCACCGGTCTATGATTTGTGCAGACCTTTTTTTCAATGTTAAATAAAAAAACAGACACGGGAGGTTTCTTATGGATCAGAATTGTGCATATTGTATGGAGGGCGAATTAGTTGCCCAGTTTGGTATTAAAATCTGTGAACTGCCAAGTTCAAAGGTATATCTTTTTAAAGAGCAGAGCCACAAAGGCCGTGTAATCGTTGCACACAAAAAACATGTCAGTGAGATCACCGAGCTGACCGCCGAAGAACGTGCTGCTTACATTGAAGATATCAATCATGTGGCAGAAGCACTTCACAAAGCATTTCACCCGCAGAAAGTTAATTATGGTGCTTACGGTGATACAGGTCATCATCTGCATTTCCACCTCGTTCCAAAATATACAGACGGTTACGAGTGGGGAGGCACATTTGCCATGAATCCGGGAGAAAAATTCCTGTCAGAGGAAGAATATGCCACATTGATCGAAGAGATCAAAAAATACTTATAAAGTCTATTTTTTCATCTTAGGCTGAAAAATAATACTTGCAAGATATGCAAAGACCAGTGCCGCTGAAATACCAGCGGCACTTGCTTTTAAGCCGCCTAAAAAGATCCCAAGAAAACCATATTCATCTACTGCTTCTTTCACACCCTTAAACAAGGTATTTCCAAATCCAAGCAACGGAACACTTGCTCCCGCTCCTGCAAATTCAATAAACGGCTGATAAATTCCCAACGCTCCAAGCAGCGCACCAAGACACACCAGCATGACCATAATTCTGCCCGGAAGCATCTTCGTTTTTTCCATTAAAATCTGTACCAGTGCACAGATCGCACCTCCCACCCAGAATGCATTGACATAATCCATGATTTTTTCTTTCCTCCTTTTTAATCTGCATGCTCGATCACAACACCATGTGCGATTCCAGGCACCGTTTTTCCCTCATTAAAAGATACCGTGGAAAGCAGTGCACCGGTCGGTACGAATAAGATACGGCGTAATTTTCCCATCTCAACCTGCTTTAAGAAATGTCCTGCAAGTGTCACGGCAGAGCAGCCGCATCCTGAGCCTCCGGCGCCGGTTTTCTGTGCTTTACTCTCAAAGATCAGCATACCACAGTCTAAATGCTCCTGGCTGATATCATATCCTTCTTTCTTTAAAAGATCGATCAGTATCTCCTGTCCCACACTTCCAAGATCCCCGGTAATAATTTGATCATAGTCCTCCGGTTTCCGTCCGAAATCTTTGAAATTCTGACAGATCGTATCTGCTGCCGCAGGTGCCATTGCTGCCCCCATATTCATGGAATCTTTAATTCCATAATCCATGATCTTACCGGTCGTGATTCCAGTGATACAGGCACTGCTTTTCCTTTTTCCAAGCACATACGCACCACTCCCTGTCACCGTCCATGTTGCTGACATTGGTCTCTGGTTTGCATATTCCAGCGGAAACCGGAATTGTTTTTCGGCACTTGCAAAATGACTCGACGTCATTGCCACAACGTAATCTGCATATCCTGCCGCAACACACATTGCACCAAGTGAAAGTGCCTCGCCACAGGTACTGCATGCACCGTACAGCCCAAAGAGCGGTACCTGATAATCCATAAGTCCAAATGAGGTTGCAATATTTTGTCCCAGGAGATCCCCTGAAAAAAGATAGCGGATATCTTCTTTAAAAAGTCCTGCTTTACCAACCGCCATCCCAAAGGCCTCTTTCTGAAGCGTACTCTCAGCCTCTTCCCATGTATTCTGTCCGAATTTATCATCTTCACCGATCAGGTCAAAACAATCTCCCAGTGGCCCTTCTCCCTCTTTTTTTCCAACAATGCTTGCGCTGCTTATGATATAAGGCGGCTCCTTAAAACAAATACTCTGTTTTCCCATCTGCATGCTCATATGATTCTCCATTTCCAGATCTTATTACAGCATCGTTTTTTCAAACATCATGCTCTCTATATGCTTTAGCATGTACATTTTGCAGATATTTATACCAGAGTCTTCATCTACTTGCACTTCATTTATTACACTTTATTTATCACGCTTCGCACCTGCTCCGGCTGTATGCCAAGACACACACATAAAGTAAGAAATTCCTCCGCATCCAGTGGTTCTTCATAATCCTCCCTCAGTTTTCCCGCATCGATGCCCGCATGTGCCGCAAGCGATTTTGCATCCATCCGGTTTTCTTCTATATAACGGATCATATAATCAGTCACTTTTGATTTTCCCATGTTATCGCACCTCTTCTACAAAAATCTGTTTTCCCTTATTTTATTCTTTAGTTTTAGGAATTGCAATTATATTTTTCTCCCGTATTAAGAACTCGTTGACTGATAAAATGAGGTGGGATATGATACGGTTACAAAGCATTTTGACTGCTTTAAAATGCAATAGAACGGAGATCAACATGAAAAATCAGAATATAGCAAAGGTTTTAAAAGAATATCGTAAACGTAATCATCTGTCTGTCAATGATGTATCTCTCCTGTTGGACGAACGTTCTTTTACCGCTGCTCCAAAGACAATTTACGGTTGGGAAAGCGGGCAGGCAAATCCAAGTGCAGATATCCTATTAACACTCTGTGATATATATAATATTACCGATATTCTTGACGCATTCGGTTATGACAGTAATGAAAATTTTCATGTAACGCCCTCTGAACGGATGATCATCGAAGCCTACCGTGCACATCCGGAAATGCATGAGGCAGTCAGCGTTCTGTTAGGCTGCAGTGCGCCACGCAAAAATCCTGCACCTTTACACGGTACGACAATACAAAAAGACAGTTCACATAAAAAACAACACTCTGCGGAAATGAATACTTTGACCGCCCATAAGAATATTTCTTCCAATAACCAGCATCTGTAATCTGCCACGAAAAAGCTCCTGCGCTAAACATAATGCGCAGGAGCTTTTTCTCTCTGATCTCTGTATCTGTTAAATTAGTTTTCTCATCCTCTTACCGCTCTTTATCTGTCTATTACCCCTGATCCTGTGGCTGGCTCTGGTCTGACTGCTGTCCCTGATCCTGCGGCTGGCTCTGGTCTGGCTGCTGCCCCTGATCCTGCGGCTGGCTCTGGTCTGGCTGCTGGCTCTGATCCTGCGGCTGGCTCTGGTCTGGCTGCTGGCTCTGATCCTGTGGCTGGCTCTGATCTGGCTGCTGCCCTCCATCAGCCGGCTGCTGTGCCTTCAATGCCGCAAGTGCCGCCTCTGCCGCTGTCAGTGTATCATAATTCGTTACCTGCGCCTTGTCTGCATCTGAAAGTGAATTGTACATATTTCTCGCATTCACGATTGCTGTTTCGCTCTCTAATGTTACAGGCCCGATAATACTGATCGCATTGATCACAGATGGAACATCCGCCTGGGGCTGCTGCACAACAGTCGGATTGTCACCCGGCATACGATATACTAAAACTGCATATCCCTTATCGATCGTCTCATAGATCTTCTTTGCTGCAGATGCCGGCAGGTTGATACATCCATGAGAACCACCTGTCTTATAGATACTTCCTCCAAATTTGTTACGCCAGGTCGCATCATGCATACCTACGTCACCATTAAATGGCATCCAGTAAGTAACCGGTGTCTCATAATCCGGTCCTCTTAAAACCGCATTCATGGTCTTATAAGTCAGTCCAAAAGCACCTGTCGGAGTATCATGCCCTTTTGCAAGATTTCCTGAAACAAAATCACTTTCCACCACCAGCTTTCCATCTTTATAGAGGAATAAATGCTGGTTTGTCAGATTGATCTCAACGTAAGAATCACCATAGTCATGCTCTCCATGACTGTTCGCAGTTGTGAGATATACCGGCTCTCTTTCCACGTCTTTTCCTGCTTTTAAATCTGCTAAAATCTGTTCTACTTCTCCACTGTTGTCAATTCTCCAGCCATAAAAACCACCTGTGACCGTAACTGTCGTACCGTAAGAAGTTTTTAATTCTTTCGGGGAATAGGCTGTGTTATATTTTTTTGCCAGCGTCTTTACAAATGCAAGCACTTCTTCCTCATCAATGGAAACCTTTTCATCGGTACCCTCAGAAAGCCAGGTACTGATCGTAGTTCCATCCAGGACTTCCTTATCATCCCCAAAGTCATATGTAATCGTAACACCTACATACTGGTTTAACGTGTCAATCAAATCCAGCAGATCTTTGTCATCATCTCCGACTGCAGGCTTCCGATAACAGTCGCTCTGCTCTAGATCAACGGTTTCATCCAGTACTAAAATGGCGTCACTTACTGCCTTTTTCACTTTTGCCGCATCAACCTCTGTTCCATAATCGGCCGGGACAAGTGCATAACCGTTTTCTTTTGTATAATCAGCATAAGTCGCATCCACCGGTGCGCGCTGATCTATCTCATACATGGTAAATTGCTGACTGCCTCATTCAGTTTCTGCTCATCATAGGATACAACCTTTTCCAGTTCAAACTCCTGCTTCTGAAACATCCGTATCAGCCAGGAAAAGCCATTCTGCTCATTTAAAAGTGTTTCTATCTCACCCTGGAATACAGGCTCCATATCAATATCCGAACCTGCGATCGTTCCATTTTTATCCTCACGTGCAGTAACTGTCAGCTGGTAATTTTTCATTTCAGTCCGAAAAGCATCCTCGACTTTTTCCACACTGCTGCCACCGACAGCAATTCCATCAATAGACGTTCCAAAACAAAAATGACTTTCAAAATAAATCGCAAAACCGACATAAATCACTGCGATCGCCGTCATAATGCATGTAAGCACCAGTCCCGTATAATTTTTCCCGGACGCAGCCTGCTGCTTTTTCCGCTTATTTTTTTCTTTCATTCTCCTAAATATCCTTTCATCCCATGTGTAAAGATATGTTGTATCGCATAAAATATGCAAACGGACACCTACTCTATTATAATATCCCGCAAAGTCTTGTCAACAAATTGTCCAAATCGTAACATTAAATTAAGAATTCGTTCTTTTTTCGCATTGTTCTGTAATAAAAAAAACGTCAAACTCCCCAAAAACACTGGTCATAGCTTAAAGTTTTCTTAAATTTTAAATAATCTTTCTTAAAATAAGAAAAAGGTAATTGTTTCTGAAAAATTGCTGTGCTATAATCCCTATCGTTGAGATTAATGAAAAGAGGGTGAAACCGTGAAAACAAAGACACGTGATGCGGTCAACGCATTTATTGAGAGAAACAAACATGCTCTTCTTTTGCTTTATTTCATGATTTATCTGCCATGGTTTGGTCATTTAGAGAGAACCGTTACCACACATTTTCATGTGATCCATGTTGCACTGGATGATTATATTCCATTCTGTGAATATTTTATCATTCCATACTTCTTATGGTTTGGATATGTGGCATGGGGACTTGGTTACTTCTACTTTAAAAATAAAGATGAATATTTCCGTTTATGCACCATGTTATTTACCGGTATGACGATCTTTCTGATCGTTTCTACCATTTATCCAAACGGGCATTATTTAAGACCGACTACCTTTGCACGTGATAATGTATTTGTACATATGGTAAAATGGCTTTACGCAACTGATACAGCAACGAATCTTTTTCCGAGCATTCACGTTTACAATTCCATTGCCGTCAATTTAGCTGTATGGCACAGTGGGAATTTCCGTGATAAAAAAGTTATCCGGATCGGCTCTGCTGTTCTTATGGTAAGTATTATTCTTTCTACCATGTTTTTAAAACAGCACTCTGTATTCGATGTTGTTACCGGAATCATCATGGCAGTATTTATGTATATGCTTGTTTATGTACAGAATCCGGCACGTATGCCGGCTGGTGAGCGCAAATACGAGCGCAAATTTTTATAATTTGCACTCGTATCCCGCTACATATTTCGCACAGACTGTCATCAAATTCTCATCATACATCATCCGCTGTGTGCGCTCTATTGGTGTATATTTTCTGACTTCCTTCGATATATGATCTTCTACTACTACCGCATCAAATTCATATCCATCCAAAAAAGTACCAACTTTTCCAAAATAGCTTCCGCCTCCGGCTGTTGCTAAATAGAATGCCTCTGCAAACGTCAGCGGCTTGCTGTTTTCATCGATCAGACGCCAGTACATTTTTGAAACCTGTACTGCTAATGTCAACGCTTTTGCCATGGATAAAGATGAGCCTCCCGCCACATCAGAGCCAAGTCCGACCGCGATACCATCTTCTAAAAACTTCCGGATTGGTGCGATACCGGAGGAAAGATTTAAGTTTGATTCCGGACAGTGCGCCACATAGACACCATGTTCTTTCAAAAGATCCATCTCATCTTCACTGTAAATACAGTGAGCCATGATCGCCGGATGCTCCTTATCTCCTAACATATCAAAAATAGCATAAGCATCTGCATAATTTTTTGCCGCCGGAACAAGTTCTTTTACCCAGGCAACCTCAGACGGATTTTCCGACAGGTGAGACTGCACACGAAGCCCGGTGGTCTTTTGCAGTTTTGCAAGTGCCATCATCAGCTCATCCGTACAGCTTGGAATAAATCGAGGCGTTAAGATCGGTTTTGTTCTTTCATATTTTCCGGCTGTCTCATCAATCCACTTTTTTGTGTCCTCTGCTGCTGTCAGCGCATCTGCCTCGCATAGATTTTCACCGCCATTGCGATCCATATCTACCTTACCGACATAGCTTACAACTCCGCTCTCTTCCAAAAGATCCATCAACATGATCGTCGCTTTCCTGTGAAGCGTTGCAAAAATACATGCACGTGTCGTCAGACTGTGTTTCAGATCAGACACAAAATTCCCATATGCACGTTTTGCATAGGAGATATCCACATATTTTGCCTCTTCCGGAAAAGTATGCACATTCAGCCAGTCTAAAAGTTCTAAATCCATGCCAAGCCCGCGGAAGGTATATTGTGGGGCATGCACATGAAGATCCGTCATGCCCGGAAGAATGATCTTATCTCCGTAATCTGTAATCGGCAGTTTTTCATACTGCTGCGGCAGCTTTTCAAATGCACCTCTACAGATACCGTTTTCACAAACAATATAACCTCCTTCCATGCTGTACAGTTCTTTATTTTCTCCTGAAAATACAATATTTCCTTTTAAAACAAAACTCTTTTTTTCCAATACTTTTTATCCTTTTCTTTTTGTCTTACCATAATTTGAAAATCCGGATCGCAGATTTCATTACTTTATATTTCACATCTTCCAGTTCTGATGCCGCACACTTTAGTTCTTTTCGGATTTCAAGATGCTGTGGACAATGTGTCTCACATTTTCCGCATCCGATACACTGGGATGCACTTGCCGTGTCCTTACGGAAAGCCGTACATTGTAAATAATCTTTCCTTCCGGATTTTTTTCCTTCTGAATACATTGCATTATAGCAGCGGAATGTTCCCGGTATATCCACGCCTCGCGGACACGGCATACAGTATCCGCAGCCGGTACATCCGACTTTCACGTGCTTTTTGATTTCTTCCTTTACCTGTTCGATCAGCGCAGCATCCGATGTCGTCAGACAGCCCACATGAGACTCTGAGGCAGTCTTTACATTCCGCTCTACCATTCCCATGGAATTCATTCCTGAAAGTACACAGGTCACTTCCGGCTGGTTATAAAGCCATTTTAAGGCGAGTTCTGCCGGTGTACGTCCTTCTTCATCGTTACGGAACAGCTCTTTTGCAGATTCCGGCAGAAGATTTACAAGCCTGCCTCCCCTAAGCGGCTCCATGATAATAACAGGAAGTCCTTTCGCATTTGCATAGCGCAGTCCCTCCACGCCTGCCTGTGAGTATTCATCGATATAATTATACTGGATCTGGCAGAAATCCCAGTCATAAGCATCCACAAGCTGTTTGAACATCTCGGTATTCCCATGATAGGAAAATCCGATATTACGGATCTGACCGGACGCTAACTTTTCCTCGATCCAGTCCTGCATACCGATCTTTTTTAATTTTTCCCAGGTTGGAATATCGGTGAGCATATGCATCAGATAATAATCGATATAATCGGTCTTTAATCTGCGAAGTTCCTCCTGAAACATCTTTTCCGCACCTGCGACAGACTTGATCAGATAATGCGGCAGTTTGGTTGCAAGATAGATCTGCTCCCTGCAATGGTTGCGGTTTAAGATCTCTCCAACTGCCACTTCATTGCCTGCATAAACATATGCGGTGTCAAAATAATTCACACCTGCTTTTATCGCAGCCATCACTTCTTTTTCTGCTTTATCAATATCCACACTGCTGCCGTTTTTGGTAAAACGCATACATCCATATCCCAAAACAGAAATTTCATTTCCTTTTTTATCCCTGCGATACTGCATCCTTTAACTCCTCCAGTTCCGATAACCATATAGCAGCACTCGCATCCGACGGCATACGCAGATCTCCGCGCGGAGATACTGCAACACTTCCAACCTTCGGTCCGTCCGGCAGACAGGAACGCTTAAACTGCTGCGCAAAGAACCGGCGGTAAAATGTCTCTAACCACTTAAAAATCGTTGCATCATCATAAGTTCCGGCAAAAGCCTGTTTTGCCAGACGGTAAACCTTTGCCGGTGCATAGGAAAGACGCAGCATATGATACAGATAAAAATCATGCAGTTCATAAGGACCGACCAGATCTTCCGTTTTCTGTGAGATCTTTCCGTCCTCCGGCGGTAAAAGTTCCGGCGAAACCGGTGTGTCAAGCACATCAAGAAGAACCTGTTTTAATGTTTCATCCCCACAGGTATCTGCATAATAGCGTACCAGATGGCGCACTAACGTCTTTGGCACCGATGCATTGACTGCATACATGGACATATGATCTCCATTATAAGTTGCCCAGCCAAGCGCAAGCTCCGAGAGATCACCGGTTCCGATGACCATACCGCCGGATTTATTTGCAATATCCATCAATATCTGCGTACGCTCTCTCGCCTGTCCGTTTTCATAAGTCACATCATGCACGGATGGATTCTGTCCGATATCACGGAAATGGACGTTAACAGCGTCTTTAATATCAACCTCTGTAAAGTCCGCTCCAAGACAGCGGATCAGTGATACAGCGTTATCATAGGTACGGTCTGTCGTACCAAATCCCGGCATCGTAACTGCCTTGATATTACCATGATCCATTCCAAGAGCATCAAAAGCACGCACGGTAACAAGAAGTGCCAGTGTGGAATCGAGTCCTCCGGAAATTCCGATCACCGCAGATTTACAGTGTGTATGCTCTAAACGTTTTTTCAGTCCCATTGACTGAATGGATAATATCTCTTCACAACGCAGTGTTCTGTCACGCTCCCCGGACGGTACAAACGGCATCGGATCGATATAACGTGTCAGTTTTGTCTCCTCCATCTTTAAGGAAAATACTGTCTCATGATACATAGGCTCTGTAGCTGTCTCAAATGTCGTCATTCTGCGGCGCTCGGACGCAAGACGCATCACATCGATCTCTGTGGATACTGTCTGTGTAGAAAAAAGCTCCGACTCTGCCAGCAGGCGGCCGTTTTCTGCGATCAGGTTATGCCCGGAATAGACAACATCCTGTGTGGATTCTCCATCTCCTGCACTCGCATAGATATAACCACAGAGCAGTCTCGCCGACTGTCCGCTCACAAGCTCCCTGCGGTAAGCCGGTTTTCCGGTTGTCTCATCCGATGCAGAGAGATTCACGATAAGAGTTGCCCCATGCATAGCATGTGAAATGCTTGGCGGATTCATCGTCCAGAGATCCTCGCAGAGCTCTGCCGCGATCACAAGTTCCGGCATTTCGAGGCAGGTAAAAAGCTGCCTTGTTCCCATTGGCACGATCATTTCTTCGGTCAGTCTCACATCAACCACTTCTTCCATGCCTCTTGTAAAATGACGTGTCTCATAAAACTCATTGTAATTCGGAAGATAGGTTTTCGGCACAATGCCAAGAATTTTTCCACGGTTTAGTGCCGCTGCCGCATTATATAATTTACCTTTATATGCAAGTGGAAGACCAACAAATACGATCGCATCTATATCTGCTGTAAATTTTGCAATATTTATTAATTCATTTTTTGCCTCCCGAAGCAGCTTTTCCTGCAAAAACAGATCTCCACAGGTATATCCGGTGATACATAACTCCGGCAGAACGATCACTTTTGCTCCCTCATCTGCTGCCTCTTTGATTGCCTGGCAGATTACTTTTGCATTATATCCGGTGTCGGCAACCCTGATCTTTGGCGTTACTGCTGCAACTTTTACAAATCCCTGTCTCATTCTTTCCTCTTTTCCGGTTACGTTTTACCTTACTTTCTATTTTGCGGAACGCATTTCTTTTAACTCGTCCACATCAAAATGATATGCCTTATTACAGAACTGGCATTTTACTTCGATTGCCTCTCCGTCATTGATGATCGAATCTAAATCTTTTTTGCTCAACGTGGAGATTGCGCGTGAAACACGCTCTTTAGAACAGTCACACTCAAATGCCGCCGGAATTTTATCCGTGATTTCAAGACCAAAATCTCCTAAGATCTCCTCTAAGATCTGCTCCGGTGTCATGCCCTGTTCTAACATTTCCGTCACGGATGCGATCTCTTTGATCTTATTTTCCAGTTTCTCGATGATCTCATCACTGGTAAATGGCATAAGCTGGATAATAAAACCGCCTGCCTGACGCACTGACAGATCTGTATCTACTAAAACTCCAAGTCCTACTGCGGACGGAATCTGCTCGGATGTCGCAAAATAATAAGTCAGATCCTCTGCGATCTCTCCCGTCTGCAGCGCGATCTGTCCCACATACGGTTCTTTTAAACCCATATCCTTAATTACACTCATCACACCAAGTCCGAGTGCACCGCCCACGTCTAATTTGCCCTGTGCATTTAACGGCAGTTCTACCTGGGACTCCATCGGAAATCCCTTGACATGACCATGGGAGTCAGCAGTCACGGTAAGTCCTTTTGCAGGACCGCCGCACTGGATCTGGATCGTTAAAAGATCCTTCTCCCCCTTCATCATTGTTCCCATCATTGCTGCACCACTCAAAAGACGTCCTAACGCTGCTGTAATGACCGGTCTTGTTTCATGGTCACGTCTTGCCTCTTCCACCAGCTCTTTTGAATTAATGGCAAATGCACGGATCTGGCTGTCTGCCGCTGTTGCTCTTACAATATAATCACTCATATTTTATCCTCCATTTTCGTACTATATTTATAATTTTATTCAGTTATTTCTGTCTTTCCGGCATTACTCCTCGCAATCACATAGATGCGCTCACTTTCCTCTTTTACCGGTTCTCTCGTAAATGCGTCATATGCTGCGACGAGTTCAAGTCCCGCCTGTTCCAAGAGATGTTTTACGTTTTCTAACGCATATGCACGCTGATAATGCGTCTCTTCAAACTTACGATAAAGCCCCTCTTCTTCGCGGATAAAAAGTGTCAGATCGTATTCGTTGATCTGTTCTTCTTCATCAAAGTAATTGTCCCAGATAAAACTGCCTTCCTCACGGTTCTCTGCAATCGTCGTCTCACCTAAAAGCTCTTTATATTTATATACTGTGTTCAGATCGAAGATAAAAATACCATCCGGGTCTAAATATTCATTTACACGATAAAACAATGAAAGCAGATCCGTCTCTTCCAGCAGATAATTCATGGAATCACAGATACTTACGACTGCACGCACACTTCCATACAGTTCAAGTTCTCTCATATCCTGCAGCAGATATAAAATCTCATCCTCCGGCATCTCCTGATATCCGGTTTCCGCTGCGATCTCTAACATTTCCGGTGAATTATCCACACCGATCATATCGTAGCCCGCTTTTTTCAACAATCTTGTGATCTTTCCTGTACCACATCCTAAATCAAGCACTGTTCCTTCACAGATCCCATATTCTTTCAGAAGTCCTATAATGTACTGGCTCCACTCTTCGTATGGAACATTATCCATGAACAGATCATACACCTGTGCAAAACTCGTATATGCTTCCAAATTATAATCTCCTTTTAGTGTTGGTTACTGCTTTTCAGTCATTTCTGCAGTACCTTTCCAAGCAAGTACCATCTTATCACAGGTTTTAGTTGAAATAAAGCAAAAAAGAATCTATACTATTAACAGTATGTCATTTTTTATTTGAGAAAAGGATTTTGATATGCCTGAAAATTACGATCATTATATCAGCAAAAATATAAAGGCGTTTTATAAACGAAGACTTGCAGCTCCGATTATTTACCTGATCGTGCTCATTCTTGCATGGCACTTTTTTTCACTGTCCTCCGTATTTTCTCCGGATATTCTGCCTGCAGATACTTCTTTAGAGACAGCTTTCCGGAATGGCGAACAGTATGTGAGCACCACGCTTTCTGATTTAAAATTTACCGGATATACACAGTCCCTTTTTGGGCACACCAACGGTTATTATTATTACACGATGCGTGCCGGAGAATGTGTCATCGTATTGTTAGCCCCAGATACAAGTGAGGAAGGTCTGCCTTCGATCGAAGATGTTACCATTCAGGGAAAGATTTCAAAGGGAAATGAAAACTTTGACACCCTGCTTTCAAACCTTTCAACCGATTTAAACTGGACAGAAAATGGTATCCGCAACAAGGTATCTTCCTATTATATCAGTGAACCCGGATTTAATCATGTTGGGAACCGGATCTTGTTTGCAGCTATTTTTATTACCGGGATTTATGCACTGCTCTGTGTCGTACTGTCTATTGTGTATATGTTTTTCCCGGTACTCTCTCCTGCCTGCCAGGATCTTGCGCTTTTTGGCAATCCGAAAAAAATGTTAGAACAGGCAGAAGAAGAACTTGCCACATTGCCGCAGCTTGCAACAGAAGATATGTTTATCACGGAACATTTTTTCATCGAAACTTCCGTTTATGGCAATGCGATCGTACCGATCGATCAGATCATATGGATCTACAAATATTCCACGCTGCACAAGTTCTTCTGGTATCATTTCAGTATCTCATATACACTGCATATCAGTGCAAATAAGCATCTGTATATCCAGTGCCCGAAAAATATCAAATCCGACATCGACGGTATCATTGATTATCTTTCGGAGGCAAACCATAATATTCTTGTGGGATTTAATGAGAAAAACCGCCTGAAAGTACAGGAAATACAGGGAACACCGATGCATTTCGAAAAATTTATCGCTTTCTTAAATAAGCGTGTATAGACAATCCCATATATTTTTCTTTCCAAATGAAAGGAGGCAGGTGAAATCATCACCCGCCTCTTTTTTTGCGTTCTGTTTTAACTATATAACCCTATTGATCCCTGTAAAATTTACTAATCTTTGCTGATTCCGTTTTTTCTGCCTATATAAACCCAATGATCCCGGAAAATTTCACCTGCACGATGTGCTGATCGACTCGATCGCCACTGCACCGCCGCGCACAACCTCGATCCGGTGGAATTTGGATTTTAACAGATCGATCAGTTCATTGTTGCGTCGTTCTGTCAGTTTGCACTCTAAGAGTACACTGTCGTTTCCGATATCTGCCACCTGCACATTAAATACCTGTGCGATCTGGAATACTTCAAGTTTTCCAGCCTCATCGACATCTAACACTTTTGCAAATAAAATCTCCTTCATGTGAATCGGCACATCTGTAAGATCGATGACTTTAATGACCTCGACCATACGGTTCAACTGCTTTTTGATCTGCTCAAATGTGATATCATCACTGGTCACACAGATCGTCATTCTTGAAACTGTCTCATCCTCTGTTGTACCAACCGTAAGACTCTGGAGATTGTAAGATTTTCCGGAAAAAAGACCGGATACTTTTGCTAAAACACCTACCTGGTTTTCCACATATAATGCAATCCATCTATTTTTCATATCCGTATCCTCTCCTATTTCAAAATCATCTCGCTCATTGGATTTCCGCTCTTTACCATAGGAAGTACGATCTCATCTGTGGAAATCATAAATTCAATGATCGTCGGGGCATCTGTATAAGTACGTGCCTCATCAAGTGCTGCCTGGATATCCTCCTCTTTTTCCACCCGGATACCATGTGCACCATAACTCTTCGCTAATGCAATAAAATCCGGTGTATATGGAGGGCAGGATGCATTCGGTCCCTTACAGTTTGCCGGACAGGTTCTTCTTCTCCGCAGACAGGTTGCCTCGTAACGTTTTCCATAAAACAACTGCTGCATCTGACGTACCATGCCAAGATAATAGTTATTGAACAGACAGATGATCACCGGTGCTTCCTGTACCACCGCCGTTGCCATCTCCTGAATATTCATCTGAAAACCGCCGTCACCGGTAAAGCAGACGACTTCCTTATCACGATTACCGATCTTTGCCCCGATTGCTGCCGGGAATCCAAATCCCATTGTGCCAAGTCCACCGGATGTGATCAGCTGATGCCAGGAATCTAACTCTAAGTACTGTGTTGCCCACATCTGATGCTGTCCGACATCTGTTACATAAACAGCCTCCCCAAAAGTACGGTTTACATGCTCAAATACCATCTGCGGTGTCATGCCACAGTCTCTGCGCATCTCAAGCGGATTTTTCTTATCCCACTCTGCGATTTCTTTCTGCCACTGTTCTGTATCCTTTGATTCTGCCCATTCAAGCAGCTTTTCCAACGCTAAATTAGCATCCGATACGACCGGAACATCCACAACGACATTTCTGGAAATAGATGCCGTATCCACATCGATATGCACGATCTTAGCTTTCGGTGCAAATTCATTTAAATCTCCGGTTATACGGTCATTAAATCTGGTTCCGATGGAAAAGAGCACATCACATTTGCTGACTGCCATATTTGCCGCATATTTTCCATGCATGCCACTGTTACCAACATAAAGTGGATGGCTCGTCGGGATCGAACCTTTTCCCATGATCGTCGTAACAACCGGAATCTGCATCTTCTCTGCTAACGCAAGCAGCTTATCATTTGCATGCGCAATATTGATACCACCTCCGGCAAGGATCAGCGGTTTCTTTGCAGTACGGAGCAGTTTGTATGCTTTTTTCAACTGTCCGATATGTACCGAATCATTCGGCTTATAACCACGGATCTGGATATTTGACGGATATTCTGCCGGTCCTGCTGCCGTCTGGATATCCTTTGGAATATCAATCAGTACCGGCCCAGGCTTGCCGGTGGATGCGATATAAAATGCCATCTTGATGATCCGTCCTAAATCTTCCCGTCTGCGCACTGTTACGCCATATTTTGTGACACTTCTTGTCATTCCGACAATATCTACTTCCTGAAACGCATCATTTCCTATTAAAGAAAGTGGAACCTGCCCCGTAAAACAAACTAACGGAATACTGTCATAATGTGCATCTGCAAGTCCTGTGATGATATTCGTTGCCCCAGGTCCGCTTGTTACCAGACATACACCGACTTTTCCGGTAGATTTCGCATACCCTTCTGCTGCATGTATCAGTCCCTGTTCATGTCTCGGCAGGACGACGTCAATACTATCCTGTTTATATAATTCATCGAAAAGATCTGTTACAGTACCGCCCGGATAACCGAAAATGGTATCCACGCCCTCTTCCTGCAGCGCTTTTACAAATAATTTTCTGCCTGTTATATCCATATCGTCCTCCCAAAAAACCAAGGTATTTTTCTTTCAAAAAACTATATCCCATCTTACCGGGAAATGCAATGATTTTATTTATCCAATCAGACCGACTGATTTTAATATAAAAATCCATCCGGTCAGCGTAAATGCTGCAAGCAGCGTTGTCGTCACGATCACACTCGCCGTCAGTACACCATCATTATTCATGCTTTTCGCCATGATATAACAGCTCGGTGTTGTCGGGGATGCAAGCATGATCAGTATCGCGATCATTTTTTCCCCGCTAAATCCCATCCAGGCTGCAACCGGAAGAAAAATAAGCGGCTGGATCACCAGTTTGATCATAGATGCCGCGATCGTCGGTTTTATTTTTGCGAGTGCTTTTCTCCCCTCAAATCCGGCTCCGATCGTGATCAGTGCAAGCGGTGTTGCCATCTGCGCCACACTGTTTACCGTCTTATTTATAATCGTTGGAAATTCGATTCCGGAAAGTCCCACGACCAGTCCCGCTAAAATACCAAGAATGATCGGATTTTTAGCAATTCCGACACATGCCTCTTTGATCTTTTCTTTTCCATTTACTCCGCTCGCATTTTCGCCCTCGAAAGTCAGCACGATCACAGAAAAAATGTTGTAAAGTGGTACCGCACTGACGATCATCAGCGGTCCCATCGCCGAAGTTCCGTAAATATTCTGGATAAAAGCAAGCCCCATGACCGCTGCACTGCTACGGAACGATGCCTGCACAAATGCGCCCCGCATGGACTTATCTTTCAGAAAAAGTTTCACACCGCCCCAGATCAGCCAGAAACATGCTGTACTTACCAGTGCACAGAATAACACATATTTTAAATCAAATACTTCTCTGATATCCACACCTGCGATATCGCGAAACAGCATAAACGGCAGCGTCACCTTAAAATTAAAACGATTTGCCACCGTAACAAAATTGTCATTTAACATTCCGATCTGTTTTAAAAAATAACCAATGACCATAACTAAAAAAATCGGGAACGTCACATTGATACTGTAAATAAAATTTTCCATCTTCGCTGCACTGCTTTCCGTTTTGGTTTATTTATTTTCTGACTCTCTCATACCGGTAAAAATAATACTCCAGATCAAAATATGTCTGTTCTTCACTGTCCGCTGTTACCTGCCATGCCGGATCTGCATCCAGATCCGGAAAATGTGCATCTGCATCATATGCAAAATCAATCTTTGTGACATGTGCCACATCACACTCATCAATGAGCTGCCTATATACGGATTCGCCGCCGATCACATAAATATCTTCACTATCGTACTTTTTCAGTTCTTCATGAAGTTCTTCCATATCATGTACGATCAAAGCTCCCGGAACCCGGAACTTTTTATCATGTGTCAGCACAATATTCGTCCGCCCCATCAGTGGAAGTCCATTCGGAAATGTTTCTAACGTTTTCCGCCCCATCACAACTACTTTTCCCATCGTTGTTTCACGGAAAAACTTTTGATCTGCCGGAATCCGGACTAACAATTCATTTTTATTACCGATCGCCCAGTTTTCATCTGCTGCAACAATTATATTCATAAAAATTTCTATCCTCCATCCACAATGCACTTCGTTTCCTGTGCATTGTTGTTTTCTGTCTGTCCATACTCTTTCAAACTCTCATTTTAACCAATTTCCCCAAAAATGACAAGGTGTATTTCTATTGCTTTTTCGGGCAGAATGGGGTATATTATCAATATGTTTATATGATTTTTACCCATGCATCAGCATGTAAATAATAATACGGAGGATAATTATGAGTCAGGCAAAAGTTGACCGCTATAAAGAAGAGAAAGCAAACCGCAAAAAGATTCTCGCAAAGGAAAAAAGAAAACGCATCGCAGGTATTATCTGTGGATGGGTAATCGCAGTCCTTATCGTTGGCTGGGCAGGATATTCCGGTTATCATGCATATGAAAAGAGCAGACCGATCAAAACGATCTATGCCAATCTTGACGCAGTAAATGATTATATGAATACACTCGATACAGAAGAATAACATTTCAACAAAAAGGTTCCGGAACATCCGGAACCTTTTTTACATAACATATCATCTGCAGACCAGCCATTCTTTTTCCATGCTCTGTCAATCTGCTTCCCCCTCTGCGATCTCTGCTTTTGCAAGTGCATTCTCGATCGCATTTAACAGTACGATCGATGTATACTGATTATCCTTATTATATGTAATTCCTTCCGTTGACTGCTGTTTTATCACCTGTTCGCTGACATTTTCCAATGCCGGTTCCATAAGCGGATACATTGTCGCTACTGTTTCATCCAGACTGAGCAGGGAAATAGATTGTATACGATTTTCATCTACAATGACCTGTATATCAGCTGACTGACTGCCCATCATTACCGACGATGTATATACACCTGCTGTATACTGCATCGTTGGCTCTGCCCCATTCTTCTGTTTTTTCGGCAAAAACATGAAAAGCAGCAATATAATCAATACGATCCCAAGTCCGACAAATATCGCTGTATAGATAACCTCCTTCATATGAAGGACTACGATCCTCGTCTTTGCGCTCACCCTGTACCTCCATGGTATCGATTGTTATATTGTATGAATCCAAAGCATATTACATGCATGCTTCTTTTAAACATTCTTCATATTCTCTTACCGGCAATGGCCGTGAAAAATAATATCCCTGTATATCATCACAGTCCAGATTGCACAAAAACATCAGCTGTTCCGCAGTCTCTACACCCTCAGCCGTGATCTCCATTCCAAAACTCTGCGCCAGTTTTGTGATAGAATTCAACAATTTCTCCCCATTGTCATCTCCGATATAATCAACCAGACTCTTATCCAGCTTGATCGTATCAAAATGCATCCGGTTTAATGTGGAAAGAGACGAATAACCACTTCCGAAATCATCCAGAAGTATCTTAAATCCTGCCGTGTGAAACTGTTCTAACAGATTAAATATTTCGTTATTATCGATTGTTGCACTCTCTGTGATCTCCAGTTGGATATATTTTGAATCAAGATCATACGAACGGATAATGCTTTCATATTTTTCAACAACATTCGAATAATAGAGACTGACACGCGAAATATTTACTGAAACAGGAAACATCTTCTGTCCCTGTTCCTGCCAGGCTTTCTGCTGCCTGCACACAGCCCGGAACACATACTCATCAAGTCTTATGATGTTGCCATTTCGCTCAAACAGAGGAATAAATTTAAGCAGAGGAATAAGGCTTCCATCCTGTCTCCTCCAGCGTACCAGTGCCTCTGCACCTACAAGTTTTCTGGTATGTGCGCTGTATTTGGGCTGATACCAGATCGCAAACTCTTCTTTTTCAAGTGCCATCTCAAAATGATCTTCCAGTTCACGATTTTCCTGGATACTCTCATGATTCAGTTCATCATAAAACATGTAGTGTCTGTCACGTCTTCCTTTGATCTGGTGCTTTGCCAGAACAGCATTTCCATATAAAGGATCGATCTCATCCAAAACCATTGTATGATAAATTCCAAACACCGGAAAAAGATTTGGTATCTCTAAACGCTCCGGTATCTCTTCTATCTTTTTGATTACACGTTCCAGTCTCTCTTTGATTGCGTCCTGATTTTCTTCCATCCAGAACAATACAAACCGGTCAGCATTCACATGTGCCACCAGTTCATTATCCCCCTTCTCATTTTCAAATATCTCACTTACAGCCCGCAGCACCTCGTCACCTTTTTTCACGCCACAGGTACTGTTGATCAGTTTAAAATCCGCAAGATCCATGGCTGCCAGCCATCCAGCACCATCTTTTTTGCTCTTTGCCTTTTCCTTAAATGCTGCAAAATTATCTCCTAATGTGACAGGATCCTGATATGCAAGCGAAATAAGTTCTTTTTTACTCTTACGCCATGAATAAATATATACTCCGACACTGACTGATATTATAACCAGAATGATAATGATCAGGCTGTTGATTGCATCCATAACCACCTGCATACGGTTTGTCAGAACACTTTCCGATGCCGCTGTGACAACATACCATTCATCACCGGTTTCCTCTATCTTAAGCGGCATATAATAATAAAGAGAAACTTCCTTACGTTTTGGATCCATTCCATAACCGCTTTTTCCTGACTTCATATCACTGATCATACGGCTCTTTGCAGCATCATCATTTTCATCTGCTGAAATATCGGCAGTAAAAATATTTTTACCAATTCCCCATTCCTTACTGTTTCCGGAAGCAGCAATGATCATACCATCCATTTTTACAATATAATTAAAAGCCTGACCTTCAAATATCTCATTTTGCAGGCATCCCTCAAACATTTCATATCTGCCAGTTGCAAATAAAACGCCTTTTACCGTTTTTTGATCTTTTTCATATACCGGTACACTGAATGCATTTACAATTTCATCTGAACCATCAATCTGGTCTTCAAATGTATCCGTCAGACGTTGTTTTCCCTGCATCGACTGTCTGAATGTCTCTCTGTCGGACATATCCAGATGATACCCGTCTGTCGTCTGTGCTATCCCATCTGACGCGATATATCCCATACGTTTGAACTGGTATGTCTCCACAAATCCCTGTAATCTATCAACAAAAATGCTCTCGTCCCCATCTGAAAACTCTCTGGCAAGACTTGAAAGCAGACGAAAACGTGTACTTACTTCTTTCTCAATCAGTATCTCATTCTGCTCAGCCATCCCCTCTATGCTGCTCATCAACTGTTGCTGTAAACTATTTCTGATCTGCCCAAAACATCCAAATAGTGCTATTCCAAAAATCAGTAATATCGCACATAAAACCGCCACATTACGAATTCCCGCATTTTTTTTATACATTATGCCACCCCTTTGGCTTTCCCATGTCTGATTTAAAATCTTCCTATGACCATTTTCCTATACTTTCTATTATAACATTCTTCATTTATGAGTTCCAGCCTAAAAAATGACGTTTTCATTCTGTTTTTCGTTTTTTTCGCCAAAAAACAGTGCTTTCCTTTCAAAGGAAAAAATTTGCAAAAAATAATTGACAATTATCCTTTTCCATGGTAAGATACCAAATGTGTCTGGCAAACAGATACATAAACATTTCATATATGCGCGAGTGGCTCAGTTGGTGGAGCACGACCTTGCCAAGGTCGGGGCCGCGGGTTCGAGTCCCGTCTCGCGCTCTTGTATCTGATATACAGATATATAAATTTTCATATGTGCGCGAGTGGCTCAGTTGGTGGAGCACGACCTTGCCAAGGTCGGGGCCGCGGGTTCGAGTCCCGTCTCGCGCTCTCTTTCATCAAAAAAAGGACATCATTCAGATGTCTTTTTTTTGATAAATCGAGTCCTGCCGGACTCGAACTTTCGAGTTTCTTCGCTTCCGCTCCGGTCCGCGCATAGCGGACATCCACCGGATGTCCTGCGCCGTCTCGCGCTCTTATTCTGTTACTTATAATCCCCTGATACATCCATATACTCCCGTTTTCCGGATATATAATCTTCATGGGCAAGTTCCGGATCTTTCCCCTTGAATACAGTACACAGTCCACACATATCACAATCTGCGATACATTTAAAGGTATCCTTAATATATTGCTTGTCCACATGATATCTTCGACGAAGAAGAGAGGAAATTGCTTCTACTCCATTTCTAAATTTTGCATATTCAGAAAATTCTTCCGTTTGCATGTACTGTAATTGTTTTACTGATTGTCTGCGTAGGTAAAAGGAACCGGTTTTCCGATTCCCTTTACTGTCTAAAAATTATTTTTCATCTTTTGTATTGCACAGCATACTTTTACCTAATATATTACTATATATATCAAGATCTTCATCCTTGAACACATTGAAAATAACTTTCATCTGACTTCCTGTTTCCGCATAGTATTTACGCACTGTTTCCACTGCTATTTGGGCAGCGCGTTCATTTGGAAACATAAATACTCCCGTAGATATACAACAGAAAGCAATGCTTTTCACTTCGTATTTTTCTGCAAGTTCCAGACAGGAACGATAACATGAAGCCAAAAGCTCCTCGTCCTTTTTGGTAACTGCCCACTGAACGATCGGACCTACTGTGTGAAGGATATATTTTGCAGGAAGATTATAGCCGGCAGTAATCTTTGCCTTTCCGGTCTCCTCCTCATGCCCCTGCGCTGTCATGATCTCATACATTTTAAGACGAAGTTCAACTCCGGCATAAGTGTGGATAAAATTATCAATACAGGCATGCATTGGTGAAAAACAGCCTAGCATCTGCGAATTGCAAGCATTTACAATAGCATCACATTTTAACGTTGTGATATCACCCTGCCAGATATAAAGTCTTTTATCCGATGAAACCGGCTTTAAATCTTCGATATCTGTGATTCCGCGTTCCAGATTTCTTTCTTTCAGATAGTCATCCTGAATTTTTAAAAATTCTTCACTGACCGGTTTCGGCAATCTGACATTCATTAGGGAACGAAGCAGTTTCTCCTGTTCTTCCCTTTGATCCGGTATTCTCTGTCTGAAGATTTTTTTATCTTCTTTTAAAAGATTAAGGATTTTTCTCAAACATGATATCAAGATGCTTCTTACCGATATTTTTCACCGTTCCACGGAGTGACACTGCTATTTTTGCCTTTGTTGCTGATATCGCCACATATTGCTGCTGCATTAGCTGCGCATAAAATTCTTTGCCTTTTGCTGTGAGAAAATAAACACCTCAGTGTCCCTCCTTTTAGAACAGGTGTGAGTCTCTTATATATTACGGTAATTAAAATTCGTATGGCGGGTTACCGGAAAAATCTGCGATAACACCATGTGGATTTTCAAGATAAAATACCTCAAAGATTGGGTTATCTGCTGTCTGATACTGTCCTTTCACGATCGGATTGTTCATACATCCTTCCTTAACACTCATGTTGTTTTCAAATACTGCCTTGCCATGGAGACGGATCCATGCATACTCCGGTGAAGAAACGGATACCTCGATTTCCGGATTCTCTAACATATCCTTGTAAACATCCTTTGTGTTGTTTGTGCAGAACCAGAGTTTTCCATCCTGCTCAAAACAGAACATAAATGGACGGCATTTTGCCTTTCCGTCACGTCCTACTGTTGCTAAATACTGAACTGGGTTTGCCTGTAAAAATTCTACTACTTTCTGCATAAAATAGTACCTCCTAAGTTTTTTATTGTTGTTTTGTTTTTTGATGTAATGTTATTTGTTACATCTAATGGTTGTACTATATCATGTCTTTGATGTAATGTAAATAGTTACATCAAATTTATTTTTTATCCCGTATTCCCCTGATATGGGTAATCAAAGTTTTTGAGGGGCTACGATCTACTAAAAAACAGGACTAATCAGTTACAGTTACTGGTTAATCCTGTTTTCTTTTTGCCCTTCTTTGCTATGATTGTTTTGATTTTGTCAAACTGCTGTAGCAGTACATATCCTGCCACAAACATCAGCAAATGTCCCATGCTCTCGAATGCAACGGACACATCATTGCACCAGACAACCGGTATTGCCGCGAAAATTTCACATAACACAAGACCGCCCACCGGATGAAAACATGCCATCCATTTTGGCAGTGCAAACCGTCTGGTCAGGATCAGATAGACCATCACCACAGACATTCCGATATCCATAACCAGATAATAAATCATAAATGGAAGCAATATGTACATGCCGACCTGATTTGTCACATCTGCTGCCTGTTCAAATGTACTTCCCATTCCATAAGATGTTTTAAAGATAATCGGCAACAGGCAGCACATAATATGGATAAACAACACAGATATTAATCCTGCTGCAGAACTGAAATCAAACAAACGCTTCATTGCCAGGGCATGCCCCTTTGGATTCCTGCTGCAGGCATCTGTCACTATATGCCTAAGTTCCTTAAGCGCAATCCAGTATAACGGCATTGCCGCTGCTGCTAAAAGAATAGATACCTCAAAACGCCACATAGACATTGCTGGCCAGTTGGAATTGACAAATAACCCAACCTCTTTATTGCCGCTTCCTTTGACATCCAAAAGCCAGTCACCGATCATAAAAAGCGCCATTGCCGCAATTCCTGCAAGCATTGCTCTTTTTTGCTTCTCTTTTTCCATTTTGGTTTCCTTTCTGTACGTCTTTATTTTTCTGTTGACGTTTATATGTTAGTCTTTTCTAACTCCCGTGTCAACGAAAATAATATTCTTATGTGTCCGCAACTGGTGTCACTTCCTATCTCCGTATAAACTTGAGTTTCCACAAACTGTAATAAAAAGTGAGTATATCTTCCTAAAGTACCAATCTGCTAAATTTTTGAATGATTTTGAATAGCAGTGTTCTGATTAGAGATACTTTAATAACCCCAACCGGAGCTGGGCTTTGGGAGAAATATTCTTTTTCTTTTATAGTATCCGCTGTTTGTATAATTGCAACTTTTAGCGCATGGATTTCTGATTTCATGGAAATGTGAGCCAGAAATGCCATGCATAAGGTAATGTAAAAATTAAGTGCATTGATAGCTTTCAGTTTGCGAACACGAAAGTTTTCAAACTGGAACATTTGCTTCTTACAGCAAAAATATTCCTCTATTTTCCAGCGTGAGAAATAGGTTCTTGACACTTTGATTACTGCTTGTAAGTACACAAGCCTCTGTAACATGATAGCCCTTTTTGTAAACATTTTTTGTAGATGTACTTTCTGAACCATCCCGGACTATGCCAAGCGACTCAAACTGATATCCATCAGGTTTTACAACATCACTATCATCGATATGGATGACCGGATCTGATGGAATCCACTTTTTTATTAACTGAAGATAAGAAGCAGCTGCAACGGTAGGAGTACCTTTTTCAAGGTGTCTGGATAAACGGTCAACAATGTTGATCTTTTGGGAAGGTTCATGGAGCTGATCTGCAACCTCTGTTAACAGACAACTGCCAGAAGCCAGCATGCCATAAGTGATATCAGCAGTAAACTTCTTTTCTGGCTTAGAAAGATGTTCAGAAATCTTATTTGTAAAAGTTAAAATTTCCCGTTTCATTTGATGTAAAATTAACCACAGGGAATCCTCCTTTTTTTTTGTTTAGTATGATTTTTTTGTAGTGATTAAATTTTACATCAAAAAGGAATAGGATTCCTTATATTTTGGACATTTTTGAAAGTTGTTTATAGCAATGCCTATAAAAACGGGGCTTTGTGGATAAAAGTACGGAAACTCAAGAAGCGTATAAAATATTGACGTTTCCACCCAAATAGACTAGGATAGAATTTGAATGATAAAAAACAAAACAAGGAGGATTTTATGTTAGATAAAATGATTGGTTTTATCGGTGCCGGCAATATGGGAAGCGCCATGATCGGCGGTATTTTAGATGCGTCTTTGGTGACGACCAGCCAGATCATCGCAAGTGCGCATTCTCCTGAGACACTTGATAAAATCCGTACAAAATTTTCGATAGAGACAACACAATCGAATGAAGTTGTTGCAGAACGAAGCGATATTTTATTTCTCGCTGTAAAACCAAATAAATTTGCGGAAGTGCTTCCACAGATCAAAGATCATTTAAAACCGGACTGTATCTTAGTTTCCATCGCAGCCGGACAGCCGATCTCAAATATTGAAGCAATACTTGGCAAAATCAAACTGATACGCGCCATGCCAAATACCCCGGCGCTTGTCGGAGCCGCAATGAGTGCACTCTGTCCAAACGACAAGGTAACAGCTGAGGAAGTAAAACTTATCGAATCATTATTCAACAGCTTTGGTCGTGCGGAAGTCGTACCGGAGAGCATGATGGATGCCGTTGTCGGTGTTTCCGGTTCTTCTCCTGCCTACGTCTATATGTTTATTGAAGCAATGGCAGATGCCGCTGTCGCAGATGGAATGCCGCGCACCCAGGCATATAAGTTTGCCGCACAGAGCGTTTTTGGTGCTGCAAAAATGGTTTTAGAGACCGGAAAACATCCGGGAGAATTAAAAGATGCAGTCTGCTCTCCTGGCGGTACGACCATTGAAGCGGTTGCAGCTTTAGAACATGGCGGTTTCCGTGATACCGTGATCTCTGCACAACGCGCATGTTCCAAAAAATCATACGATATGAGTCATAACTCCTGATAAGGATATACATTCTTCTGTATCATAGGATATATGATCAGTTCTGATTTCAATAATATAATTTGGAGGTTTTCTTATGTGGGCTTACGAAAGTGTTTTTTATCAGATATATCCGCTTGGATTCTGCGGTGCTCCGTTCGAGAATGATGGTGTTTTAGAGCATCGTATTTTAAAGGTCAATGACTGGATTCCTCACATCAAAAAACTTGGTGCCAATGCGATTTATTTTTCTCCGGTCTTTGAGTCTGACACACACGGATATAATACCAGGGATTATACAAAGATCGATACCAGACTTGGCACAAATGAGGACTTTGCCACAGTCTGTGACAATCTTCACAAAGAAGGGATCAAAGTCGTATTAGATGGTGTATTCAACCATGTCGGTCGTGGTTTCTGGGCTTTTCGGGATGTTTTGGAGAAAAAGTGGGATTCCCCGTACAAAGACTGGTTCCATATCAGTTTTGACGGTAATTCCAACTATAACGACGGTCTGTGGTATGAAGGCTGGGAAGGCAATTATGACCTGGTTAAATTAAATCTGAGAAATGAAGATGTCATCCAGCATATTTTTGCTGCGATCAAAGGCTGGGTAGAAGAATTTGATATTGACGGTCTGCGACTTGATGTCGCTTACTGTCTCGACCATGATTTTCTGCGCCGTCTGCGCAGTTTCTGTGACAGTTTAAAACCGGACTTCTTCTTAGTCGGTGAAACATTACACGGCGATTACAACCAGTGGATGAATGACTCCATGCTTCACTCTGTGACCAACTATGAGTGTTACAAAGGACTTTATTCCAGTTTTAACAGCATGAATATGTTTGAGATCAACCATTCCCTGCTTCGCCAGTTCGGTCCTGACAACTGGACACTCTACAAAGGCAGACATCTGCTCTGCTTCGTGGACAATCATGATGTCACAAGAATTGCAAGTATCCTGACCAACGAAAAACATCTGCCGCTGATCTACGGCCTGCTCTTCGGTATGCCTGGTATCCCATGTGTCTACTATGGCAGTGAATGGGGCGCAAAGGCGAGAAAAGAAGAAGGCGATCCGGCTTTACGCGCCTGCTTCTTGGAACCGGAATGGAATGATCTTTCTGATATAATCAGCCGTCTCGCCGAGATCAAAAAGAACTCTGAGGCATTAAATTACGGCTCTTTCCGCTCTGTACTCTTAACAAACCGTCAGTGCATTTTCGAGCGTAAGAGTGAACATGAACGCATTTATGTAGCAATCAATGCGGATGAAAACAGCTTCCACGCAGATTTTGATGCCGGATGCGGCACGGCACAGGAACTGATTACCGATACACCGCATGATTTTGGCGGTGGAACGGATCTTCCGGGTTACTCTGTGGCTGTATGGAAGATGGAACATTAGAAATACATATACAGAAATGGGCAGAAACCGGTAATCCGGCTCTGCCCAATATCTGATGATCTGTACGATCTGTCCCTGTCTGACTGTGATCACTGTATTGTTACAATTAAATGCCATATCACTATTTTCAATGGCTGCCGGCAGATCATTTAGCTCTACGACCGGCAGGTCTGACTCCTGATTCTGATCTGCCTGATCTTCAAAGGTTACATCCTCAGATAAAGGAAGTGTTACTTTGCCTACTGAATAATAAACCGGATAATCATCCAAAGTCACCGTACGATACAATCCGTCATCTTCCATCAGATCAATTCCATCATTTTCAATGCCTCCATTGATCTGGACAGATCCTGTTTCGGAATCTGCATTATCTTCTGCTACAGTTTCTGTGTCTGCCTTAGTTTCTGTATTTGCACTTGTCTGTGCATCTTGTGCAGACTTTCCGCATCCGATTACAGAGGCTGCAGTCAGCATCGTTCCCACTAAAATAAAGGTCAACAATTTTTTCTTCATACTCTTGACTTCATGTCCTTTCTTTTTTAATGGTACGATTATAACACAATAATGTTTTCATTTTATTCAGACTCTGTGATCCGGAAATCACCAGCATCTTTTGACTTGATATTCATCGTGATACAGCAGTCTGCCATGTGCTCATAATTGACCTCCAGCTCATAATTGACCTTGACATCAATATCATTTTCCGTCTCCCTCACATCCACACTTTTTGCATCGATCCCAATCAGAAGGCTTCCATATGGCGTATAATAATACGTCACATTCTTCCGGTTCTTCTCGAACATCATATGTACATTCGAAACACCTCTCTTGGTGATATCCATAAAATCATCATTCAGTTTGATGATGTTTCGTGTTGTCTGGGAAAATCCCTCGTTGACTTCATCATAGATGATATAATGTTTTCCATTTTTTTTATAATAACTGCCGGATGTGATCAGTTCCACGGATTCATTATCAGTTTCCGGTGAAAACTGAAGCCCGCTGATAGTTACCAGTACTTCTTTTGTCATCCTGATCCTCATTTCTAATTTAACCCTGCCTGATTTTTGCAGGATTATTTATCTTAAATTGCCTTATTATATTATATGTTTTTTTTTTATTATTCAATACTATTTTTCTTGATATTTTGAAATCTCTTTCTATAATGGTATATAGAAAATATGTAAGTGCTTTCATTTTTGGGATAAGGTATTTACAGAGAGTATTTTACTGCCTAAATTTATACAATAGACTGTACGCTTTGCCTATGGAACAGGCAACCTACTCGGCAGTGGTGCCCTGGATGTTATCATGAATCCACTGATGGGTTTTATCTCCGACAGCTTTTATAAAACAAAGCCCGGTCAACGGTTTGGACGAAGACGTTTCTTTATCCTGATTGGAATCCCCCTTATGTGTCTGTACCCGCTGTTATGGGTGGAAATATGAATTTCTGGTATTATCTGTCCACCTATATCATGTTTGAGATCGTATATACCAGCGTCATGATCCCATACAACACACTTCCGGGATTTTTCATCAGCATTTATGGACAGGACTCTCCGACTCCGTTCTTCTGTACCGGTGTTGCATACGGAGCAACCCTTATCGTTTCCATGATTCTGCTCTACACGAACTCCTGGGAGCGTCCGAGTGACGAGGTTGAGGATGAGTGCGTGGCAAACGCTTTTGAAGGCTTCAAAAAGCTCTTTACGGATATCTTATCTACTTTAAAGATCCGTACTTTCCGCCGCCATCTTGGAATGTACCTGTTCGTTTTCGGCGCAGAATGGCTTTTTACCGCAGCATTTACCTAAAACCGCTTATCGCCGCCCTCACCGGTGTTCCTTACGAGCACTGCTTTGGCAATAACAACATCGGATATAAAGTACATCATACTTCCCATTAGACAAAAAATCTGATGACACATATCCGATACCGGGATTATTTTCCCTTTTCAATGTAAGCGTTTTTATTATCCTCACATAACTGGTTTAAAAATGTGAGGTAACGAAATCTTACTTTATAATCGCCACTCTCAAGTACTTTCTGATATTCATCATCAGAAAGTACTTTTTTTAATGAACTTTTCGCATCCTCATCGATCACCTCGTACATCGTATCCGAAAAGCACATGTTCGGATACATCACACACCACCAGTTATGTCCCTTCCCCGCTCCGATGATAATCTCCAATGCTTCATAATTTCCTGCCGGAAATGTGTACGCACCATATGTTTTTACTGGGAAATCCGTTTCTTTCAGGCAGATATCCACATCATAATCAAATCCTTTGTCTGCAATGACTTTCTTCGCCGTCTGCTTCATATTTTCCATGTTCTTCCAGATCACGATTTCTGAACTGCTGCGGTCAGACACATCCTTTAACAGTTCTGACATATGGATACCGACGGCATCCCGCACAGCAAGTTTTAAGTCCTGATCCTCTTTGGCATCACTGTTTGCGATCACATGAAAGCGTATGATCTTTTCTGCGATACCTTTTTGCATTTCAAGCCTCTGTTCATACCGCAATCCAATGATACAGGCAAAAGAAAATAAGAAAAACAGGGTTATGTACAGGAAATCTTTTTTATATTTTATGATCGGTAATTTCATTGGAATACTCCTTTTCTGTTTGATAGCAGGAGTATTCCACTTGTTTTTGTTTTTATACAAAACCTGTTAACAAAATCTATTGTTATCATTTTAAAACAATGATATTATTTTCCATATAATCAAATTTGTACGCATTAAAAGAAAGGAATCGGAGTTATAAAAAGGATCTGATTTTGGCAGGGATCTTTCTCTTTGGACTGGTGATCGGGGCTATTTTATAAGATTCGGGTGGCAAAAGGGGACTTTTAATTTCTTGATTGGCAAATTGCACAAAACAGTGCCTATTTTGTTCCGATGTCCGAAAATTAGTCCCTGCTTCGTGCAATTTACCGGCCACTAAGTTATGAAACACCTTTTGCCACCCGAATCTTTCTAACCACCACCTTTTCACTCACCCAGATTTACCCAGTCAACCTTTACCTTGTAAATTATTTCCATATCTTTTTCATACTGCTTAGGCTGCTTCTGATAAAACAGATACCAGTCCCTGCGCTGTCCGCCCAGTTTTTTATAGCTGTTCATGCAGTCGATCTCCGCTTTTTGTGCGATTATCTGAAAATATTCTGTAATCTGTTTCTCCAGTTCTTCCTTTATATCACCGGATTTTAAGCCTTGACCATATTCTGCCTGTATCTTCTTCCTCCATCCCGGTTTTTCATACAGAATCTCTCCACTACAATTAATTTCTGCGATGACTCTTTTATCTTCTGTCTGCGAAAAAACAATCTGATTGTGCGGATCAAACAGGCGTACATCCACTCCGTCTGCAAGCGTCAGCGTATATTCTTTCATTTGATTCTGGATAAAAAAAGAAAGCATCGCCGTCTGATTGTTAATAAGTCCTGCTGCCTCACCGCGTTTCCAGACATAATACCCCCTCACGGCAGGTTTTTTTTCTGCTTCCCCAACATAGGGGATGAACAGTGTTTCCATTTTATTTTCCTGCTCCTGATAAAGCATACCAATCGTCGGATACGCAGTCTTTTTGATTTCAGATACATCTTCAAAATAATCTTCCAGATAAGTTCCCACGGACTCTTCCATATTTTCCTGCAGATTTAAAATTGCCTGTGCATCCTCTGCCACCACAAGATAAGTATTTCTTGGCACGTCGCTCTTTTTTTCCAGAATCTCCAGAAAAGCATCCATATTTTCTGCATCCTCTAAAAAGGTCTGATCCAGCAGAATAACCTTCATATGGCTGTAATCCACCACGCGGTTCCCGGACTCATCGGCATTTAGCCATTCCCTGTCAAACTGTTCCATATCACATACTGCCATTTCGATCGGGAAGTTGCGCTCCTCAAGTTCTGCCGTGGCACAGCCGGAAAGACCAGTCAGTACAAACAGGACACCTATCATCAGATAAACGCGCAGAATAGGATAATTTTTATGTTTCCATTGTTTCTTATACCGGATGACTGCAAACACGACAGGAATAAGCACCAGAAACGGTGTTCCGATATACCACACAAATTTCTCATACAGTACCGTATTTTCTTTTGAACTGTAAAAGAATACTGCAATGCCAAAAACAACAGCAAACACTGCCGCACGTTCCCACTTTTTCCACAATGTCTGTCTTTTTTTTGCATGATATAAACCATTTAATAACATTTCTGCATAAAATACTGCACTATTTAACAATGCATACAATGTAAAGAACCAGATTCCAAACATAAATGCATCTGCCCTTTTTAAAAATCCACCGGTAATTTTAATCGTACTCATCAGTGTGATCGCCGGAGTCTGCATGTCTGAGAGTGCCGCACCTCCAAACACTCCAAGCAGGATCAGATAAAGTCCTGCCTCCAGGCAGCCGGTGAAAATCAATGCGAGGCGTCCTGCTTTCATCAGGCTTTCCCGTTTTCGCAGATACCCTCCCAGAAACAAAACAAGAAAAATAAGAGATGAACAGATAAACACATAATAACTGCCGGCAAAAAAATCACTTTTTTCCGTAAAAAACACCGGATTCCAATAATCCGTTTTCACCTCATCAAGTGCGGACGCTAACATGATAAAAAGCGGTATCAGGATGATCCAGAATAGCAGTTCATAGACACGCGCCCTGCCCTCGATCCCGCTTAACAGACCATACCAGACTAAACCTAAGATCAGCACAAGCACCAGATAAAATGATTCTCCCCGCAGCAGGTTGTTTAACACCGTCACAGAAAAAAGATATGCCGTATATCCCGCTAACAGCACCAGATATAAAAAATACCCCGCTTGTATGATCTTTCCAAAAAATGTACCACACATGTTTACGGTATATTCTGCAAAACTGCCCTGCATATCCCCCACCGCATAAACCATCAGCTTCAAAAACAAAATTCCTGCAACCGTTCCCGCAATGATACAAAATATTCCATCTCTTCCGCAAAAACCTGCAACCGCAGTCGGGATCAAAAGTGTTCCAAGTCCCAGAAGATCAAAAACCAGAAGCCGGAAAGCCTGACGACCTGAAATCTTTTCGTTCGATGAAAACATAATTTTTTCTCCTTTTTGTTTCAAACATCCTTCATGCTCGTTTTACTGTTTCAAACATCTTTCGTACTCATTTCAAATTTTATTCGAAACATCTTTCATACTTATTTCAATTTCAGTTTCACCCGCTCATCCCGCTTTGCGTAGATCGGGCGCTTGGTCAGTTTCCGTATCGGCAGACGCCACAGAAAGTCCCGCTCGTCTTCATAGTCGGTCAGATCTGCCCCGACAAATGGCATCAGGTACGGGATTCCAAAACTTTTTAAATGTGCCAGATGAATCAGTACAAATAGCAATCCAAGCAGCATACCAAAGTAGCCTAACCATGCACACATTCCGATAAAAAAGAATTTCAAAAGACGGAATGCTGTTGCAAATTCCTCATTCGGTATCGCAAATGAGCATAGCGCTGTAAATGAGATCACGATCACAACGATCGGGCTGACCAGATTCGCCTCGACTGCCGCCTGTCCAATGATCAGTCCTCCGACGATACCGATCGTATTTCCCATGGCACCGGGTAACCGCACACCTGCCTCCCTCAAAAGTTCAAACGAAAGTTCCATCAAGATCACCTCGACCACTGCAGGAAACGGCACCCCGCTTCTTGCATCTGCAAAAGATAAAAGCAGCATAGTTGGCAGTATCTGTGTATGAAAATTTGTCACGGCAAGATAAAATCCCGGCAGTGTCATCGCAAAAAAGGATGCAACATAACGCAATAATCTTCCAAAACTCGCAATTTCCCACCGGTTGTAATAATCATCACTCGTCTTAATAAACGAATTATAATCTGTCGGCAGGATCAGCCCAACCGGAGAATTGTCCGAAAGTACGACCACCCGTCCCTCTAAAACAGCCATTGCTGCACGGTCCGGGCGCTCCGTTGTCTGAAACTGCGGAAACGGCGAATACCACTTTTCTTCGGTAAGCTGTTCGATCACACCACTGTCCAGCACTCCGTCAATCTCAAATCCTTCCAGCCTGTGCTCGATCTCCCTCACCAGTCCCGGATACACCAGATCCTCCATGAAAACAAGATAGACATTCGTGTTCGAACGCACACCACATTTCTTCTGCTTCACCTTGACTTTCGGCGAACGGATACGCTTCCGGATCAATGCTGCATTCTGCTTGACGGAATCACAAAATCCTTCATTAGAACCCCTTATCACCTTCTCCGAATCTGCCTCTGTGATTCCCATATTCGGATAACCGTCATCCGGTATCTTTACTGCCTGGTCAAATCCTTCCACAAACAGGATCACTTCTCCGGTCAGAAGTCCGTCCACCGCATCTTCTATCGTGTCAAAATACGTTGCATCCGAAATTCCCAGCGCATTCTTCTCAAGCACCTGATAGATTTCGTCTTTTTCAAGCCCATTTAAATGCTTTAATACCTCGCCAAGCGCCGATGTTCCCATATCTACCGACACCTCAATAAACGTCAGATAACATGGCACATCCATCTGCCTGCCAAGCATCATTTCCTTCTTCTTGATATCATCACACTCATGAAAAAACTGCTCCATCTGTGCGATATTCTCGCTCAGCCTCTTTGAAACCGGTATTTTCTCTGTCATAATAATCTCCATTTCTGCACTGTTTAATGAACTATCCAACAAATGCTGGTTTGTGGTTGACATGCGTCGCCCGTCCAAATGGTGTGTCGTAGGTCTGTGAATGGCATTTTGCGCAAAGCCGGAGTTAATTTTGGTTCCGTTGTACGAAAATAAGAAAAGTCTAAGTGTGTCTGAGTTAGATTTTCTCGGAGTGACGTGACCGGCAACAACGAGTCATCCATGACTCGATGCTGCCTTGTTCTGCCATCCGTGGCAGAACATCACTGTATACCTACAGACACACTAAGATTTTCTAATTTTCTCCCAAAGTCACAAAATCAGCTCAGGCTTTGCGCAAGATGCCAGTCTTCAGGTTGTGAACACCATTTGGGTGGGCGGTTCATCTCAGAATTGGGGGCGCGGGTGTGGATTTTTGATATTCGCACGAATAAAAATATGCTTAAAATTCTAATGTGCTGTATCATTAATATTTAGCCTGATGACTTCCCAGAATTTCCATCTACTACATTGTATTACATGAATTATTTCGTAAATTGTCAGACCAAATAACACAGAATATTTTTTCAAATGTGTATGGCAATAAACATAGGCATAATGGGATATATTGAGGTTTTCCAGTATTATCAAACCAATAATAATCTATTAAATATAGTTATTTGGAAATATTTTTTAATCTGATTCAGACACAAACATTAAAAATTTACGCACTTCCAAGGTTGCAAAATGAGTTCCCCGGCTAAGGGTGGTTCACAACTTAGTGGCTGGCAAATCGCATCAAGCCGGGATTCGTTTTGTGACTTTGGGAGAAAATTAGGCAATCTTAGTCTGCCTGTTCGTAACACAGTGTTGTGCTGCCATGGACGGCAGCACAAGTCTTAATGCCCCCGGACGGGGCGTTTAAGACGCACACGTCACTCCGAGAAACATTAAATCAGGCTGACTTAGACTTGCCTTATTTTCGTACAACGGAACAAAACAGTCCCGGCTTGATGCAATTTGCCACTCACAAAACTCCACCCCCCTTCGCCGGGGAACTCATAGCCCAACAAACCATCATTTAGTGGCAGCAAAAAAGGATAAGCAAACGCTTATCCTCATTTCTGTTTCTTATTCTATGCGATTTTCCACGGATTATACAACTTTTGCGAAGCAGCAGCTACTCCTGCTCACGTATCATTTCCTTGACTGCCACGACCTGATTTTTGACATGTTTGTGCATCGCTTCTGTCACACGCACTTTATCCTTTGTCATAAGTCCTTCCACGATCTCATTATGCTCCCGCATCAATGTCGGATAATTTCTTTCATCCTTTAAATACTCGACGCGATAGCGGTACATCTGCTCTCTTAAATTATTGAGCATATTAACAAGTTTTGGATTGCCGGTTGCCTGATAAATAATATCATGAAACTTTACATCTGCTGCCGCGATCTTTTTTAAATCTTTTGATTTGGTAGATTCCTCAAACTCATGCATTGTTTCTGTCAGGGTATCTAACTGTTCTTTCGTCATCTGTTCACATGCGATCGATGCAGCAAGTTCATCTAAGGCGTCACGGATCTGAAGCACATCCTCCATATCCTTTTCCGTCATTTTGGCTACTTCCGCACCTTTTCTCGGAATTGTGACCGCAAGTCCTTCCTGCTCTAACATACGGATTGCCTCACGGATTGGTGTACGGCTGACGCCTAACTTTGCAGCAAGCTGCAATTCCATCAGACGCTCTCCGGGTTTTAACTCTCCTTTTAAGATTGCCTCGCGCAGTGTATTAAACACCACGTCCCGAAGAGGCAGATACGCATCCATATTCAGCGTCAAATCGTCTGTCATAAACCTGTCTTCCTCCATTTCTTCGCTTATCTCATGTTGTTGTAAATACTGGTCAGGTAAACCTGTTTTGCCAGTCCGGATGCCTGCATCGCCTCATATGCTGCAACCGCTTTCTCTTTATCATCAAACAATCCGAATACGGTCGGACCGCTCCCGCTCATCATTGCCCCTGCAGCCCCATGCACCATCATATGTTCTTTGATTTCTGCAATTACCGGATAATTCGGGATTGTTACTGTTTCTAAAACATTTCCCATATCTGCGGTAACAGCTGCAAGATTTTTCTGTCTGATATCCTCAACCAGCCGGTCAATATCCGGATGAACAGTGTTTTCATCCAGTCTGAGATTCTCATATACAAACTTCGTCGATACAGAAATCTGTGGTTTTGCGATCAGCACCGGACATTTTACCATCGGAGGCAGTGCTGTAAGTTTCTCACCGATTCCCTCTGCAAGCGCGGTTCCACGCATAATACAGTAAGGAACATCCGCTCCGATCTTAACTCCGCGCTGCATCAGCTCCTCCTTAGACAGTCCAAGTTCAAACATCCGGTTCATACCATAAAGCACTGCTGCTGCATCTGTACTTCCTCCTGCCATCCCGGCTGCAACCGGAATATGCTTGTGCAGTTTTACATCGATGCCGTCCTTGATCTGAAATTCATCGATCAGAAGTTTTGCTGCCGTATAAACCAGATTATTTTCATTGGTCGGCAAAAAAGACAGGTTCGTTGTCATTGTGATCCCGCCTGCGGTCTTTTTCATTTCAAGACGATCAAACAGATGTATCGTCTGCATAACCATTTTCACTTCATGATATCCATCTTCACGTCTGCGTACAACATCAAGTCCAAGGTTAATTTTTGCAAGTGCTTTTACTGATATTTCCTTCATAATCCCCATACCATCATTATGTATTTTCGTTGTTTTTTGTATACAACATAAATCTTAACATTTTAAGACCAAAAGGTCAATTCCATCTAAATTATTTTTCCCGAAAAGCCGATATACCTTACAGAAAAAAATGCATGAACAAATCAGTCATTCATTTACTGGAATGGAGGAATTATTTATGGATATGAATGCAATTAACAGCGTAACTTCAACATTTAACAGCTATCAGACAAGTCAGGCTTCCAAGAAAGTTTCTGAGACAGCAGACAAAACAACTACCACGGAT
Source organism: Roseburia rectibacter (assembly GCF_014287515.2). Taxonomy (NCBI): domain Bacteria; kingdom Bacillati; phylum Bacillota; class Clostridia; order Lachnospirales; family Lachnospiraceae; genus Roseburia; species Roseburia rectibacter. The sequence continues at coordinate 993,632 of NZ_CP092473.1, read as the reverse complement.
AAGACGGAAACCGGTGTTGTATATGAGAAATCTTCTCAAACTGACAAAAACACCGTTACCAAGAAAACAGACTATAAAATGGTAGAAAAATTAAAAGCAGATGCTAAACAGCGTACTTCCCAGTTACGCAGCCTGGTCGAAAAGATGATGACCAAACAGGGCACAGCCATTGCAAATGCTGATTCCATGTGGAGCTTCTTAGCAGAAGGCAACTTTACCGTTGACGAAGAGACCCAGAAACAGGCACAGGCAGATATCGCAGAAGATGGATACTGGGGTGTAGAACAGACTTCTGACCGTATCCTTGATTTTGCAAAAGCACTTTCCGGCAATGATCCTGAAAAAGCGGATCTTCTGATCGACGCATTCAAAAAAGGCTTTGATGATGCAACCAAATCCTGGGGAAAAGATCTCCCGGATATCTCTAAACGCACCTATGATGCAGTTTTAGAGAAATTTGACAAATGGAAAAATGGTTCTACCACAGAAACTGCCGGAACTGAGACAGAAAACTAATTTCTACAAAACAGACATCACATCTGATGTATCTCATAAAAAACTGCAGGGATCATATTTTCATGATTCCTGCAGTTTTTTATTATAACATTCTGCATATTGCTGCTTTTATGTTTTATGTTTTCTATTTCTCTGCTTTTTTATTTCTCTTCTAAGATTTTTTCAATGCTTGCTAATTTCACGCAGACAACAAAGATCTCTGCTGCTGTTGTCAGATCCTCTAAACTTGGATAAGACGGTGCGATACGGATCACGGAATCTTTCGGATCTTTTCCATATGGGAACGGCGCACCTGCCGGAGTCATTACAACACCTGCTTTTTTCGCTTTTGCAACAACATTCTTTGCACAGCCGTCTAAAGTCTCATATGTGATGAAATAACCTCCCTTTGGTTTATACCAGGTACCTACGCCTAAACCGCCAAGTTCTTTATCAAACATGTCTGTGATCATTTCAAACTTCGGACGTAAGGATGCTGCGTGTTTACGCATATGCTCTGTGATACCATGAATGTTCTTAAAGAAACGTACATGACGGAGCTGGTTTACCTTGTCATGACCGATGGTCTGAACCTTCAACTGTTTCTTGATATCCTCTAAGTTATTTGCGGAAGTTGCGATCGCAGCAACACCGGAACCAGGGAATGTGATCTTGCTGGTGGAACAGAATTTGTATACCATATCCGGGTTTCCTGCACGCTTACATTCTGCAAGGATCTCGATCAGATGATCCTGGTCGATATCATATAAATGATGTACGCAGTAAGCATTGTCCCAGTAGATACGGAAATCTTTTGCAGCCGGTTTCAATCTTGCAAAACGGCGTACTGTCTCATCGGAATATGTGATACCCTGCGGATTAGAATATTTTGGAACACACCAGATACCTTTGATCGACTCATCTTTGCTGACTAAATCCTCTACCATATCCATATCCGGACCTGTTGGCAGCATCGGCACATTGATCATCTCAATGCCGAAATATTCTGTGATGGCAAAATGTCTGTCATATCCCGGAACCGGACATAAGAATTTTACTTTATCTAACTTGCACCATGGAGTATTTCCCATAACACCGTGTGTCATGGAACGTGCAATCGTATCATACATGATATTTAAACTGGAGTTACCATAGATAATGATATTGTCCGGATTACACTCGATCATATCGCCGATGAGCACTTTCGCCTCATGGATACCGTCAAGCACACCATAGTTACGGCAGTCTGTTCCATCTTCGCAGGTTAAGTCCACATAAGATGCTAAAACATCCATCATTCCCATAGACAGATCAAGCTGCTCCTGGGATGGCTTTCCTCTGGACATATCAAGTTTTAATCCGCGCTGCTGGAATTTCTTGTACTCTGCCTCGAGTGATTTTTTTTCGGCTAACAGTTCTTCCTTTGTCATTTCCTGGTAAGCTTGCATTGTTTGCTTCCTCCTCTTGGTTTTCTATACATTATTTATCATTCATGGAATATTCCCCTTTTATCTTATGGAAATATTCCCTGATCTGCTGTTCATAACCGTTCTCTGACGGTCTGTAGAACTTCCGGTCAGTCAGTCCGTCCGGCAGATACTGCTGTTCTACATAATGATTCGGATAATCATGCGCATATTTATATCCTATGCCGTGACCGAGTTTGGATGATGATTTGTAATGGGCATCCTGCAAGTGGGACGGAACCGGTGCTGTCATAGTATTTTTTACTGTTTCCATCGCCTCACTGATCGCATTGACTGCGGAATTGCTCTTTGGCGCGCTCGCCACATAAGTGACTGCCTGGGCTAATATGATCTGTGCTTCCGGCATCCCGATACGCTCTACTGCCTGTGCTGCCGACGTTGCAACAACAAGTGCCATCGGATCTGCATTGCTCACATCCTCCGATGCACAGATCATGATCCTTCTTGCGATAAATTTGATATCCTCCCCCGCATACAGCATTCTTGCTAAATAATAAACTGCCGCGTCCGGATCAGAGCCGCGCATGCTTTTGATAAACGCGGATACCGTATCATAATGGTTATCACCGGACTTATCGTACTTGACCACACGCTTCTGTATACATTCGGAAGCAACGGAAAGCGTGATATGTATGAACCCGTCCTCACTGCGTTCCGTTGTCAGTATTCCAAGTTCCACCGCAGTCAATGCTGCACGTGCATCACCATTTGAAATATCTGCAAGAAAATCCAATGCGTCCTCATCAATGACGGCATGGTATGCTCCCATACCCTTTTTCTCATCGTTTACTGCCCGTAAAATAAGAGTTTTAATATCCTCTTTTTCCAGACTTTTCAGTTCAAAAATGATCGAACGTGAAAGAAGAGCACCGTTTACTTCAAAATAAGGATTCTCGGTCGTTGCACCGATCAGAATGATGGTTCCGTCCTCCACAAACGGCAGAAGATAATCCTGCTGTCCCTTATTAAAACGGTGGATCTCATCAATAAACAGGATCGTCTTTTTTCCAAACATCCCCATGTTATTCTTCGCCTTGGAAATAACATCTTCCATGTCTTTTTTGCCTGCGGAAGTTGCATTCATCTGCAGAAATTCAGCACTTGTAGAGTTCGCAATGACCTTTGCAAGTGTTGTCTTGCCCGTTCCCGGAGGTCCGTAGAGGATAATGGAACTTAGCTTATCCGCCTTGATCGCGCGGTACAGTAACTTGTCCTTCCCGATAATATGCTGCTGTCCTACCATCTCATCTAAAGTTGCCGGACGCAGACGCGATGCAAGCGGCGATTCCGTTTCTTTTTTCTGTTCTCTCATATATTCGAATAAATCCATGTTTCAACCTGTCTTTCTGACACATACATTTGCTCTTTTTGCATTTTTCTTTCTGCAATCCTGCATTTTTACGTCTAAATATTTATTTTTTTGCATTACTTCCTGCAAATATGACAGATCAATTTTTCAAAAATTCATTCATCTATTACCATACAGGAAAATATACGCTTTTGCAAGACGTAAAATTATTTTCTCCGTTCTGTATGATTTTCTCTGAAAATCTGTCACTTTACTGTGCAAAAGCATATACGTACTTCTGAAATGCCTCTCCACGTTCCTCAAAGTTTTTAAAATAACCATAAGATGCTGCTGCCGGTGAGAGAATACAGGCACCTCCCGGCTCTGTCATCTGCACTGCTGCCTCAACTGCCTGCTCTAAATCTTCCACATAAACACAGTTCTCACAGTCACCAACTTCCCCGAAAATACGTTTACCGGATGCATATGCACAGATAAACTGAAATTCCCTGTGTTCCCTGATAAATGTGATCAGAAGATCATAATTGATCCCACGGTCCATGCCTCCGATCAAAATAGTCTTTGCATCTGGAATACTCATTGCTGCATTTATGGCAGCCTCCGGAATTGTTGAGATGGAATCGTCAAAGTATCTGACTCCTCTGTAGGTGCCAATATACTGCAGCCGGTGCGGCAATCCCTCAAACTCTGCCATGCTCTTTAACACCGCCTCTTTTTCACATCCAAGCAATTCCGCCACATGTTCTACAAACTGCGCATCATACTGGTTATGCTCCCCGGCAAGTCTCAGTTTATAATGCACATCTTTCGGCTGATGAAGCACTGTCTTTTCCGCTTTTGTCTCAATCTTCGGTACATTTTCCCCGACAAAGAAAAAGTCTCCACTTTTCTGATACGCTGCAATATGGCTTTTTGCCTCAAAATATTTTTCTACCGTCCCATAATAGTCAAGGTGTTCCTCATAGAGATTTAAAAAAATTGCAATGTGCGGTGACACATTCGTATGCGCAAGCTGGTGGCAGGACATCTCATAGACAATGATCGTATCTTCTGTCACTTCCTCGAAATAATCAAGACAAGGCTGTCCGATATTCCCGAGAAGCAGCACCGGTCTGCCGCTGCATGCTTTTAAAACGGTATAAAGCATGGCAGATGTCGTGCTTTTTCCTTTTGTGCCTGTGATTCCGATCACCTGGTCACGAAACTGCTGCAAAAACAATTCTGTTTCTGAAGTATATTTCGGATTTTCTTCCTTCATCACAATGCCAGGACTCTTTATGATAAAATCATACGCATCCTCATTGATCTCTTCTCTTTTTCCTTCAAATATATCCACAGATGCCGGTTTTGCACATCTTTCCAGGAAGTGCTCTGTCGCTTTTCCTTCTCTGCCGTATCCCCAGATCAAAATCCGTTTTCCATCCAACTCGCTGATGATGTCCATTTTTATCTCCATTTCTCCATGCACGCATATTCTATTTGGGTGCATCCTGCAATTTCTTTTTTACTTTAAAATTCATTTCCGGCTTTTATGCCCTATGCCCGGCTCATAAATTCTTTTAAGACTTCTAAAAAATGCTCCGGCACCTGATTTTCAGATACCCATTCAGAAAGCATCCCGTCTAACTCTCCCGGTGCAGCCTCGATCGTCTCTTTATAACGCTCTGTTAAAAGACTTTTTTCACCGCGGTTTACAAATGTTTTTAATGCAACCAGGACTTCACGTCTTGTTCCCACACATTCAAATGGTTTATTCTCCTCAATTCCTGTCAGCTCCCTGAAATCAAGATCCAGTGAGTCTTTTTCTAACAGATTCTCTCCAAAAATGTGTACCAGTTCTTCCTGTGATAAAAACGGCGTTAAAATAATATAGACAAATAAACATTTCGGGCAGTTGCAGCACCAGATTCCCTGCCTACTTCCCGCATTACAGCTCCGAAATACCTCATGATAATTCTTACACTTTGAAAACAGCCATGCGATCTGCATCTCGGTGAGCGGACGAAGAAGACTGAAATAGTGGATATCTGAATCCGTCACTTCTTTGATATATGATACAAAATCCTGCTCAAATTCAAAACTCTTTGAATACTGATGGTTGACAAAAGAATCCTTTACCGTTGTCTCATTTGCACTCGTCTCATTCGAAAGCACGATATAGCGGTTGCCACTCAAAAATGCTGAAATAAAGGATGAAAATGCCACAACCGCAGAAAACGGGATATGTCCGTTTAAATACCCTTCTGCATTGAGCTCTAATATTTTTTTATCAAGGATACGCTTTGCGGCATAATCTCCCTGTTTATGATCACAGACTGCAATGACGTTTTTCGTAGTCGCATTACCGTTGATACTGTATGTGGTGATCTTCTCTCCCTTTAATACTTCCAGCGAAACAACGGAATCCTTTCCACCTCCGACTGATACCAGACATCCGTCATAGGAATGTGTATCATGGATCGGTGCATCTTTTTTCTCTTCACACTCGATCGTTACAAGATCTTCCTCTGAAACCACTATCCCATTACGGTACATAAACTCACCAAGTCCGTTATAGTATAATTTTTTCCACCATTTTTTCTGTTCAGCGGAAAGTGTTCCACAAAGTATCTTTAACTGTTTCGGACAGGCACATTTCCAGTAACTGATCGTCTCTGCCATTCCAAGGTGAAACGCAAGTGCATTTAAGATTGTCTCATCCACGCGCTCCACAGCCGGAAACTCCCATTTTGACTGAAATTCACACAGTCCCGGTATCTCAAAGTGATACACGATACGATATGCATTTTCGATATACTCCACCGAATAATCTTTATATAAAAAAGAATTGTACTGATTTCTGAAATCCTCAAACTTTGACAACGTAAATCCTCCATTCCAGACGCGATACGTCCCAGACCTATTTTTATTATATGAAATAACCGTCCGCTATAAACATCCACACTGCAAAGCAGACTCTAAAATATCATAGCACACATCCTTGCAAAAGTCGATAGCAGAGGGACGCACAAACAGCGTCCACCAAAAAAGGAGTGGGCTTTTCGCCCACTCCCTATACGGTCATGCCATTAATTTTTCTTGCCAAGTGTAACAGAAATCGTCTGCTCCTGATATTCACCATTCGTAGAACGCTGAATCTTCACATCAACGGTTGTACCTGCTTTATAATACTCCATTGTAGATGACAGTTCTTCCATGGAACCGATCTGTTTTCCATCGAATTCTGTGATGATATCGCCTTTCTGGATGCCCGCCTGCTCTGCTGCGGAACCACTTGTTACCTGTGCAACATAAACACCGGATGGCATATTATATGTCTTTGCAACATCATCTGTCACATCGACGCCTGCAATACCAAGGTATGCACTGTCAGATTCATCTACTTTTTCTTTCGTGATCAGATCATTGATAATAGGTGCTGCCGTATTGATCGGGATCGCATATCCGATACCCTCTACCGAAGTATCAGAATATTTTACAGAGTTGATACCGATGACCTCACCGTTTGCACTGAGTAATGCACCACCACTGTTACCAGGGTTGATAGCTGCATCTGTCTGGATCAGTTCTGCGGTATAACTCGTATCACTCTCTGAATCACCGACGGATACCTGACGGTTCAATGCACTGATATAACCAACAGTTACAGACTGTCCATAACCAAGTGCATTACCGATCGCGATACAGGAATTACCAACTTTTAAGCTGTCGGAATCACCAAGTGTAGCTACTTTGATGTTATTCATGGTGTCACTCTCAATGCTGCTTAAAGCGACACGGATGACTGCAAGGTCAGTGGATGGATCTGTACCCTTTACCTCTGCGCTGACGGTTGACTCATCGTTAAAGGTAACTGTCAGGCTGTTTGCACCGTTTACCACATGGTTATTGGTTGCAATGTAAAGGTACTCATCATCCTGGCTTACGATGATACCGGATCCACAGCTTGTGCTCTCATACGTCTGTGGCATACCGCCCCAGAAACTCTGGTATTCGGTCTCGCTCACATTTGTGATTGCCACGATGGACGGCATTACGGATGATACAATATCAGATACATCCGTTGCAACGTAATTCGATGATGTGGAAGTTGCCTCCACCTTGCTGTCTGCCTTTGTCAGTGAATTCTGACTGCCACTGCTCTCTGCCACGCTCTCATCATTTCCAAATGCCTTGGAAGATACAAGATGTACGCCCTCAAATGCAGTACCGGATACCAATCCAAATACTAAAGCAATAGCTGCGCATTTTGCAAGTTTTGTTCCAAATCCACCCGGTTTTTTTTCTCTCTTCTTTTTCTGCTTTTTGCCGGTCGGCTGTGCATTCTGATAAAATGCATTGCCAGTATTCTGATATCCTCCATTTTGATATCCGGTATTCTGGTAAGTACCATTCTGCTGATAGCCGGTATTCTGATATGTGCTATTCTGATATGCACCACCCTGCTGATATCCTGTGTTCTGTGAATATGAACTGCTGTTCTGATAGGAATTCTGGTAATGGTTTACGTTTCCTTCATTCGTGTGTTCTGTCTGCTGGCTGCTCTGGCTTCCGTTATTGTATGAATAGAAGGAATCCGAAGACCCATTCTGATTGTTGTTATTGTTATAATTGTTACCATCCATAACGATTTCTCCTTTCGTATTCGGAATTTCTTTTCCTTTTCTGATTATGAGTGTACAGAGAAATTGTGTTCTATTTGTGACAAAACAATCAAAAAAATATGTTTTTATTTTCAAATGTAATTTATGATCTGATGCAAAACATTCCAGACACCAAGACCTGCCATAATGGAATAAAACAGATCCCGCCATTTTTTTTCAGGGATTTTAAATGCCAGAGCCAGCATGATAAACATACACATCCAGTCTGTCAGATAATAAACCCTTGCACCGGACGCATAGATCGTCGGCGAAAAATGCATGATTGCTTCACTTGCAATTCCACCAAGCCATGCCAGCACAAGTACTACACTGTGTTTTGAAACTTTCCATATCAATATGCAGGTAAATAAAAGTGCCACAATCCACCAGCACATTGCAAACCAGTTTGCCGCCTGCATATCTTCGATCCGCGGTACCTGATCAAGCCGCACTGTAATATCCTTAATATGAAGCCCACAGTCTGAAAATATTTCGATACCAAAAAATGGAAGTATTGCAGTGAGTAAAAACAGACCTGCCCCAGTCACACATACCAGATCTGATGTTTTTCTTTCATTTTTACATAAAATATGCAGGATTCCCGTCAACCAGATTCCTGCCAGCAACAGGCGGTTCTCATTTGCAAAAGAAGACACCAGCCATTGCACAGTAATAAAAAAATGCTGCCCAAATGAGAGTTCATTATACTGCGGCATCCAGTTCTGCACTTCCGATACAACCCGGATATCATTTCCCGGTGCCAGAAACAGAATGATAAATGCCACGACAGTCACCGCAGTCTGTGCAATAAGAAGGATATTTCTGATCCGTTCATTTTTCCCCGGATGTTTTTTACATCCATATTGCCTGACTGCAGCCACCAGTACTGCCAGCACCTCAAACGTCAGCAGTACCGCTGCCATCTGTTCGATTGACATGCTTGCAAGAATCGCACAGGGGATGGAATAGAAAAAATGTTTTGTGTTTCCCACTCCCGTATCAAACACAATATCTGCAACCGGGATCAGAGCCCAGATCCCACAGGTAAATGACCAGGTGTAAAAAATAGATCCGTTGATCCATATTGCCGCATATCCAACGGTCATAATCGCCATCAGAAGATAACCGCACACCACTGTAAGTGTCGGTCCCGCCAGAAATCTTTCTGTACGAATCCCCGCTGCTTTTTCTGCCAGTTTCAGAACACCGCATGGAAGAAGTACGATCATCATGGCATTTACAACACGCCAGAACCAGATTCCCAGTGTAAACGCAGCATATACCATCGCTTCTCCAGACATTCTTCCCACCCATGTCGTATAACGCCAGCTCAGATATTCCAAAAATCCCATTTCATGTGTATACTGATAAAAAAAGGCATCGTCGCCATCGGAATACCCCACCTGCGTCAGCAGGAGGAATACTCCCATAAACATCAATGCCCAAAATAAAACTTTTTTAGAAGTCTCTTTCATAATTTACCTATTCCCGTCTGATACTTCCTGTTTCCACATACGTCTCCAGTAATCCGGACTCATCGTGCACTTTAAAATCTGTTTTCTGCTCAGCTTTTTATATCTTTTTCCGAGCCAGTACCCCGCATATTTTCCAACACACATGATTCCAAGTTCAAAAATAAGATGTGGCTTTCCAATCGAGCACAAATACTTCATGGTACTCTTTACCAGCTTCATTCCCTCCGCTTCCGAACTGATCTGTTCAAATATCTCAGGATGCATGGTCTGTGAGACAGCCAGATCAAAATTCCGGTGGAACTGCTGTTTTACTGTATAATTGTGGGAATGAATCACTTTCGCGTCCGCTTCATATTTTACATAATATCCTGCAAAAACTGCTTTTGCCGCAAAAAACATATCTTCATTAAAAATAACCGGTGACTCGAATCCTCCAAGCTCACGAAATAGATCCACCCTGTAAGCTGCACATACATCAGAGCAGAAAAATGTTTTAATGCCAAGTTCTTTTATATCATCTTTTCCTTTTTTTCTGCTTTTATCCGGATAATTAAAAGATCTTGTATAGCGCTCTACAATGCGGCAGTTCTCATTTGGAAGCTGTCTTGCATAACAGACTGCTGTATCCGGTTCCTCTAAGCCTGCTGCCAGCCGTTCAATCAGATCTGCATCTGCAGGGACTGCATCCTGTGTCATAAAAATAACAACATCTGCATCAGAATGATCTGCGCCATACATTCTCGTTCCACCATGGTCAAATGTTTCTTTGCTGACATGATACAGTGTATATTCACATGGAAGTGCCTGCAGGCACTGTTCAATTGGATACTTTGCTACAGCCTCTCTCCATAATGCTTCTTCTGTATTTAAAATAAGAACCCTATGAACGACAAAGGTCTGCTCCTGCAGTTTTTGCAGGAGCAGACAAAATGTGTCATCCGGTCTGTAAGTCGGTATGATCAGATCTGCTTTCATTAATATCCTTCTCCCTGATGGAATCCGGTATCATTGACAATCTGAGCACTGTTATTCTTGACTGTATCGGTCGGTGCATATTCATTATCATCGTATAAAAATACATGAAGCTGTTTTACATTGGATTCAAGATCACATGGTACAACAACGCTTCCCTTATTTCCAAGTGTTGTCGTATTCTTCTCAAACGGGAAACCTATTGTCTCGCCAAGGCTGTAATTGAATACTTTTGCGGCAAGAGAAATCAGTTCTGTATTTGAAAAACTTGTCTTGATATCACCAAATAATTCGTCGATCAGGCTGTTGATCGTAGTAAGATTTGCCTTCTGCGCTTTCTGTACCATTGCAGTAAGAACGGTACGCTGACGTTCTGTACGCTTATAATCATCTCCTGCAGTATAACGGATACGCGCATACGCACATGCCTGAACACCATCCATCTCTACATTTGTTCCGCCACCGGATAAGTACTTGGAATTATTTTTGGTCAGTTTATTGATCTCATCCATATAACCATGCATCAGCACAGCCTCTTCATCAGACACCTCCGGGATCGTAACTCCGCCCAGAAGATCTACACATTCAACAACTGCATTAAAGTCCACTGTTACATAATCGGTAATGTCCATATCCAGGTTTTTATTTAACATGGTAATTGCCTGCTCCGGACCACCTTTTGCATATGCGGAATTACATTTCTTAAAAGTACCGCCTCCGATATCCAGATAACTGTCTCGATATACAGATACCAGCTTTACCGCATGTGTATCATTATTGATACTTGCGATCATGATAACATCACTGTTACCTTTGGAGAGATTACCGTTTGAACGGTTATCAAGACCAAACAGTGCGATTGTTGTATAACCTGCCATGATTTCCTGTGACTCCGAAGATAATCCCTCATTTACCTCGATATCTTCTTTATTGAAGCTTGTGTCTTTCTGGATCTTTGAAAGTTTTACCGTAACAAACAACACTGCTGCTAAAATCAGCAATACAAGAATCTCAATTACAACGATAATAAGTCTGTTTTTCTGCTTCTTTCTTCTTTTTGACGCTTTGCTGTGTGCCCCGTTTCTTCCCTGTACTGTTTTACTCATAAATGTTTTCTCCTAATATGCATTTTTATTTATAAAACCCTTGAAGACGGTAAGAAACAGGATTTTAATATCCAGCCCTATCGTCCAGTTTTCAATATAGTAAAGATCATGTTCGATCCGCTTGCGGATGGATGTATCTCCCCGATATCCATTGACCTGTGCCCATCCGGTCATACCGGGACGCACCTGATGTTTGATCATATAACGCGGTATCTCTTCCCGGAATTTTTCCACATACTGTGGCCGTTCCGGTCTTGGTCCCACAAGACTCATATCGCCTTTTAACACATTAAATAACTGTGGAAATTCATCCAGGCTTGTCTTGCGCAGGAATCTGCCGATCTTTGTGATCCGCGGATCATCTTTATGTGTCCAGCCCTTGCGTTCTTCTTCCTCTGTCTGCACATACATGGTGCGGAACTTATACATGCGGAATGGCTCATTGTGCAGTCCGACACGCTCCTGTTTAAAGATCAGCGGTCCTTTTGAAGTCACCTTGACTGCTATTGCGGTAAGCAGCATAATTGGCGAAAAAAACACGATACAGAGCAGTGAGCCAATAATGTCCATACACCGTTTTACAAGTGCATTAAACGTATTTGACAACGGCACATAACGGATATTGATAACAGGAAGTCCTAAAAGATCCTCCGTATACGGCTTTGTCGGAATGATATTTCCATAATCCGGAATAAATTTGGTATGAACTCCGGATTTTTCACATTCCGCAACGATCTTCTCCAACTTATAATATTCTTCAAGTCCAAGTGTGATCGCAATCTCATCTAATTTATTCTCCGGCAGAATATAAAGCAGATTGCCAATACTTCCAATAACCTTTATCCCCTTATAAGTTGTCCCTCTCGCTATATTGTCGTCTAAAATCCCCCTGACATTGTACCCCCACTGCGGATTCTGCTGTATCCGGTCTATATACTGCTCAGCGGCACGCGAATATCCCACAAGTAGAACATGCTTAAGGTTATAGCCGTTTTTGCGTATCGTGCGCAGAAACTGACGTATCAGCAGACGTAATACCTCTTCTAATACCGTGTTGATCGCAAAGAAATAAAAGAACATCTCACGTGAGAAATTTCGAAACTGCTCCACATAAGACTGCAGGTTGTACAATACTGTAAAAATCAACAAAAAACCTACAATATTCGCCATCACGATATTGGAAAACTCCAACCGCCGTCCCTGTACCCTCTTTGGCGCATAAAGATTAAACGCATAATATAAGATCAGATACAATGGAATGATTACGACCAGTGCCCTCATGTAAAATCCCAAAGACAATGCACCGCCCGGTGAGTCCAAAATACCGCTCGAAAACTTCAGCCACCATGCTATGATATATGATACCGCAATGACAAACGCATCTATGATCACATGCAGTCTGTTAAAATGCTGTTGATTATCTTTTATCATAATGTCATCCTTTTTTCATTTTCAAGCTACCATAAAAATAATAATACAATAATTTTCCATAAAGCACAACTTCTTTTTCTTAAAACTCTTGTCACAATTTCTTAATTATTTCTTTATTATTCTTTGACGCTCAAACGATTTTTCCTGTTATCTGTGCGATAACACACGAAATATATTTGTAATGAGTTCCCACTCAATTTTTACATAATTGCGAAGATTCCCCGCCTTAAAATGAACTTTTCTGCATTTTTTACACTGCGTAATTCCTTCTGTGATCCCTTTCAGATAACAATGACCAAATCCTTTTCTGCAAAAAAACAGCCACTTGATCAGAACACCTGCAAGTAAAAACGGCAGATTGATCAAAAGCTGCAACACCGGCATATTTTTATAGATCACATACATGGAGTTGCGTGCAGCAAGAAATACTTTTTTTTCATTATAGCGTGAGCCTGTCGTAGCACTTCCGACATGATACACCTTCGCCCCCGGAATATAACAATTGCGATATCCTGCGATTTTTGCACGGTATCCAAGATCAAGATCCTCCAGATAGGCAAAATGATTTTCATCCAGCACACCGATCTTCTTTAACACAGACATCCGGTAAATGGCTGCACCGCCACAGCAGGAAAATACTTCCTCTGGTTTTCCATAATCTGCAGCCGGTCTGCCTTTCCCCCGTGCCACTGCCCAGCCTGGCAGCGTATAAAGGTCTCCTGCATTATCAATCAGATCCCGCTGTCTGAAATCAAGCATCTGCGCTCCACAGGAAAAAATATGTTCCGACTGCCTGATTCCTTTTAGCAGTTCCTCCACAAAATGTGGTTCTACCTCTGTATCGTTATTCAAAAGGATTGCATAGGGTGTTTCTGTCATTTTAAAACCAAGGTTTACCGCTCCACAGAACCCGGTATTTTCCGGCAGTGCGACCATTTCCATATCCAGGCTTTCCGATGTAACTAAAGTGCTTCCATCTGTAGAGCCATTATCGATCACAAGCAGTTTAAATTCCTGACAAGTCTGCCGTTCCAGTGTTTTTATGCAGTTTTCCAAAAGTTTTTTTCCGTTATAATTCGGAATGATAATCGTAACTTCCGTCATCCATCCTCCCTTCAACTGTTATCCTTCAGTGAATAATTATTATAAACCGAAGAAAAGTTTGGATTATAATACGGATCTCCATTTTTTAAGATACCGATCCAGTGATTTCTCATATATTCGATCTCGCGCTGGAAACGCGCTGTTTTTTCTGCCGAATCCTCCGCACCACGGGATTTCGACTCGTAATGATATGCCTGGACATGCGGATCATAGACAACTAATTTTCCAAGTCTGCGCACTTTTAAGCAGAAATCCACATCATTAAACGCAACCGCAAGCTGCTCCTCAAAGCCGCCTGCCTGCTCGTAAATCTCTCTCTTCACCATCAGACATGCTGCCGTAACTGCACTGTAATCCAGCTGGATCGATGCCTTATGCATATAACCGCTGCGCTCTCCGGCGAGTCCGACAAACATATTGTCTCCGATTCCACGTGCATTTCCTCCGATCCCGACCACGATTCCGGCATGCTGGATCGTATGATCCGGGTAAAACAGTTTTGCACCGACAACTCCTGTTTCTTTTCGCAGGCAGTTTTCTAACATCCGCTTCATCCAGTCATTTCCGATCATTTCAATATCATTGTTCATCAGGAGATAATAACTGCCCTCTGCAAATTTTACGCCAAAGTTATTTAATCTGGAATAATTAAAGCCTTCCGTGTAAACCGCAACACAGATGCGCTGTCCACCGGCAAGTTTTCCTTCCATGCAGCGTATTCCATCAACCATATTTTCTTCCGGTGCAATATTTTTATAGTAATCGAATGTCTCCTCACAACTGTTATTCTCCACCACGATAACTTCATAATTACCATAAGAAGACTTTTCAATCGCAGCAATACATTTCTGTAAGGTTTCCACCTCATCCTTACTTGGTATGATGACCGACACAAGTGGTTTCTCTGTCAGAGCATATTCTACCTCATAAAATCCCATATCCTTCGTCGGTGTCACAACCGCATCCACACCAAGCCGCTTTAAATGCTCCCCGATCGCACGCTTTCCCGCATCAACCGCATATTGTTTTGAGAAAGGATTCTCAGCAGTCGACTCTTTATGACATCTCCAGTGATACAGTATCCTTGGGATATGACCAATTGCTCTCGCCTGTTCTGCACAGCGGAGAATAAAATCATAATCCTGCGCCCCGTCAAAATCAGGGCGGATGCCACCCACTCTTTCAAGAAGGGATCGTTTTACCGCAAGGAAATGCGTAATGTAGTTATTTGACCGGAGCAGATCAATATTAAAATCCGGCTTTAAATGCGGCTGAAAATGTGTTTTACCATCCATATCAACCTTATCTTCATCCGTGTAGATCATTTCATAGTCACTGCCGGCTTCCTGATAGATTGTTGCTGCCAGTCCGTCTTCATTATGAAATCCCTGTCTTATCATCTTTACCAGCTCAAACAGAGCATCCGGTGCAAGCAGGTCATCATGATCCATAAATGCGATCCAGTCTCCATCTGCTAATGCGATCGCTGCATTTGTATTTCCTGCGATCCCCAGATTTTTGTTAAGACACTGATACCTGATCCGTACATCTGCCGATGCATATTCGGCTGCAACACGCTGTACAACTGATGATCTAAGATCTGTTTCTTCCTCCGCAGATCCACTGCCATCCGCAAGACACAACTGCCAGTTTCCATAAGTCTGCGCCTGCACCGACTCGATCATCCCTCGAAGAAAAGTTTCCGGTGTCCGGTAAAGCGGCACCACAATACTGATCTTTGGCGCATCTTTCCATTTTTCTGCCTGCTTTTTTTGTTTTTCAAGCTGATCCGCTGCTGCCTTATGTTTTTCATACCATGGCTCATACGGAACATTTTCCGCCTCCATTTTTTCCTGAAGACGTATCACAAATTCTTTCCATCCATAATGCTTCAGATAGCGTAATCCTTTCACAACTTTCTGAATGGTTATTTTCTGAAAAATTGATTTCATGTTTATTTTTTCGCTTTCTGATGGATATAAAGCCATCCGTTTGCGTAATCCTTTCGTTCCTCCTCCGACATTGAGGTAAATGCATCAAAATCCACCTTTGCCAGCGTCATCTGCTCGTTTCCACATTTAAAGCACTCCACGTCTTTGCGTCTTGATACAACACGCATCCATCCGCATTCCGGGCAAATAAATACTTTCATCATAGGAACTTCTGCCTCTCTCCTTTTTTACTTCCTATCTGCGCAGGGAAAAATCTGAATTATCCAGTGTCAGATTCGGATTATAATACGGATCCCCCTGCTCAATGATCTCTCTCCATGAACGAAGCAGTATATCCACCTCGTCATTAAACCGTTCCACTTTCTCTGGTGAATCCTCATATCCTCTGGATTTCGATTCATAATGGAACCACTCTGCATACGGATCGTAGACCACAAGTTTTCCTGCTTTCCTGACTTTCAGACAAAAATCCACATCATTAAATGCAACTGCAAGTTCTTCTGTCAGTCCGCCGACTTCATCAAACACGCTGCGTTTTATCATCATACAGGCAGCCGTTACAGCCGAATAATCCTGTGCACATAAAATTCTGCCAAAATAACCGGTATCATACCGCGGTTTGCCGATAAATGCGTGTCCGGCTGTTCCTCCAAATCCCAAAACGACTCCGGCATGCTGTATGGTCTCATCCTCATATAACAACTTTGCGCCGACAATCCCGACATCCTCTCGCATGCAATAGCCTAACATTTCATTGACCGCGCCACCATCGATCATCTCCGTATCATTATTGAGGAGCAACAGATACGATCCCTTTGCAGCATCTGCGCCGAAATTATTGATCTTTGAATAATTAAAATCTCCCTCATAGAAAACGACATGCACATTTTCATGCATCACTTCAAGGTCTTTGTAATAATCAAAAGTTTCCTGTTCCGTACTGTTATTTTCCACAATGATAAACTCAATGTTCGGATAAGTGTTTTTTCCGAGGATAGAATTCATACATTTTTCAAGGTCTTTCTTATGATCTTTATTCGGAATAATGACCGATACCAGAGGTTTTTCCTTCCAGTCATATTTTGTCCGGTACATCCCGTAAAATGCTGCATTCTCCACAGTTGCAGGAATTTCCATCCTGTCATAATATGCCTCTATCGCGCGTCTTCCTGCCTCAAAAGCGTACAGCTTGCTCTCCGGATTTGCAGCCGTAGACTGCATATGACATCTCCAGTGATACAAAATCTTTGGAATATGTCTGATATTTTTCGCATTCTCACAACATTTTAATATAAAGTCAAGATCCTGCGCCCCGTCATATTCACTGCAAAATCCACCTGTCATATCCACAAGTTCCTTCTTTGCTGCAAACAGATGGCAGATATAATTGACACTGCACAGAAGATCCAGATCAAAATCCGGTTTAAAATGAGGTTCAAACCGCTTTTTTCCATCCATGCTGATCTTATCTTCATCCGAATATAAAACATCAATACTCTGATCCTGATTCAGGGCATCTGCCAGCTCATAAAGTGCATTTGCAGGAACAATATCATCATGATCTGCCAGAACAATATAATCACCTGCTGCCATTGCAAGTGCTGCGTTCGTATTGCCGGAAATACCGAGGTTCTTTTGAAGCGTCGTAAAAGTGATCCTTGCATCCGCCTTTGCATATTTCTCTAAAACCGGTGTCAGCTCCGTCACAAAGGAATCCTTCTGTCTGTCCTCATCATCCCCGGAGAGACTGCCGTCTGCTAAGCATAACTGCCAGTTGCCATAAGTCTGTGCCTGCACCGATTCGATCATTTCCTGTAAATATTCCGGTTTTGTCCGGTATAACGGTACAACGATGGAAAATAGCGGCTGATAAGAAAATACATGTTTTCTCTGTTCGTCAAGTTCTTCTTTACCTGCATCGTATTTTTTGCACCACGCATCATAGGATGTCTCCGATCTGCCCGCTAATTTCGTCTCGATCTTATGAATCGTTGCAGCCAGTCCGTTACGTTCTAAATAGCGGAATGCATCCTGTGATTTTTCCAGAACATACTGCCATCTGCCGCCATCATCCCACTTTCTTAACCGGGTGCGGGAATAATGTTCTGCATTTCGCATTTCAAGGAAAAACTTTTTATCATCCACCTGTCTTTTCACCGACGCCTGGATCATAAACCCTGGTTTTGCCTGCGTGTCACATTCCGGGAATACCGAAAGAAGATCTTTTCTGAAATAATGATCCGTTTTTACCTGAAGTTTCTGTCTGCGCTGATCCAGCAGATAAAGATTCACTTCCCCTGCTCCCATACACCAGCCGGTCACAGTTACAGTATCCTCATCACGGTGACAGTTTTCAATATAATATTCCAGTCTGCTCTCCCGCACGCGCAGTTTTTTTGTTGAAACGGCATACGCTCTTTTTTTCTTTTCCCCATCATCCGTAAAAATCTCAAATTTCTTTCTTTCACGCCAGTCTTTTGGCAGTGTCACGATTCCTACGACTTCCTCATTGATCTCATTGATCGTTCCAAGGTATTTCTGGCGAACCTCAGCACCTTTGTTTACTGTAAGGGTAACCGGCAGTTTTTCACCATCCAGATAAGCCATAACCTCTCTGCCGGCGGCTTTTCCGTCATAAAACCAGCCGACTAACACAAGCATATCCGGCTCATTCAGATGAAATCTGAGTTTCTCCACAAAAAATTTATGTGTATCCATATGCAGTCCTTCCAATCAGTCTCTGAAATAAATGTCTCTCGTATACACTTTTTCTTTTACATCTGATAACATTGCATCCATACGGTTTGCCACGATCACATCACTCATGCTGCAAAATTCATTAAAATCACGGATCACTTTGGAATTTTCAAACGTATCTGTTTTTAATGACGGATCAAAAATGACAATATTTACACCCTTTGCACGAATACGCTCCATTACACCTAAAATAGAGCTCTGTCTGTAATTATCCGAATTTGCTTTCATTGCAAGGCGGTAAATACCAACTGTATCCGGATTTTTCTCAAGGATCTGCTCTGCGATAAAATCTTTTCTCGTACGATTGGCATCTACGATCGCACCGACGATGTTATTCGGTACATTGTCATAGTTTGCTAACAGCTGCTTGGTATCTTTCGGCAGACAATAACCACCATATCCAAAAGAAGGATTGTTATACTGCATTCCGATTCTCGGATCGAGTCCGATTCCCTCAATGATCTGTTTCGCATCAAGTCCTTTCATTGCCGCAAACGTATCAAGTTCATTGAAAAAAGAAACGCGGAGCGCAAGATATGTGTTTGCAAAAAGTTTTACTGCCTCTGCTTCTGTGAGATTTGTCATAAGTGTCGGGATATCCTCTTTGATCGCCCCTTCCTGCAGCAGATGTGCAAACGTATCCGCTGCCTTTTTCATCTCGCTGCTTCCTTCTTTTGAACCGACGATAATCCTTGACGGATACAGATTATCTTTTAATGCCTGTCCTTCCCGCAGAAACTCCGGTGAAAAAAGGATACGGTCTGTGTGGTATTTCTCACATACAGACTGTGTATAGCCGACCGGGATCGTGGATTTGATAACGATCACAGCATGCGGATTCACCTTTAAAACCAGCTCTAATACTTCTTCTACGGATGATGTATCAAAATAATTTTTCTTTTCATCATAATTCGTCGGTGTTGAGATAATAACATAATCTGCATTTTCATATGCATGCACACCATCGCACGTCGCAGTCAGATCAAGTTTTGCATTTGCAAGATAATCCTCAATCTCACGATCCACAAGCGGTGATCTGCGCTGATTGATCATCTCCACCTTTTCTTTTATAATATCTACTGCAGTCACCTCATGATGCTGCGCCAATAAAATCGCATTTGATAAACCAACATATCCTGTTCCCGCGATTGCAATTTTCATCGTATTTCTCCTGCCTTTCCATTTAAAAGTCAAAAATACTCCATATTGTTTTATAGTACCATTTTCTGTAATATCATGCAAGTTTGAGATTTTAACCAATCTGTACAATTTACAACAGCACATTTTTTTGCTAATGTAGAAAGAAAAAACAATCTTGGAATGGAGCATTTATGAAAAAAAGAATATACTTAAGTACACTGCTTTTAATCTTATTTACCCTGCTGATCGGTCTTGCTGCATGGTTTTCCTACCAGAAAGGCCGTATGGACTCCACCGGACACATACCTGATCCCGATACCGAATATCTTATCACACAATATGCAGATGCAACCGGCGTTCAGGGTACCTTTTATACGATCACAAATGATAACACCTTAATCATCATCGATGGAGGCTGGGCAGGCAATGCCGACGCTGTCCGGAAAGTGATCGCAGAACATAACAACACAGTGGATGCATGGATCATTTCCCATCCACACCAGGATCATGCCGGTGCATTTAATGTCATTTATTCCAATCCGGGGGATATTACCATAAAAGCTATTTACGACAATGGTTTTGATTATGATTTTATCGAAGCTGCCGGTGAACCCTATGATGATATCACAGTCATGGAGACGTTCCATGCCCTGACAAAAGATGCCGGCAATGTCACTCATTTAAAACGCGGCGATAATATCGCACTTGCCGGTGATCTGACTCTCTCTGTTTTTAATGCATGGGATGACTCCGTAATTTCCAATATAGGAGATGAAAAAGACTACCAGAACAATGCTTCTTTGCTTTTTAAGATCAGCGGTACGACAAACAGCATGTTATTCTGTTCTGATATCAAATACGATATGAATGACTATCTTCTAAGTACTTACCGGGATGACATTTCCTGTGATTATATCCAGACCGGTCATCATGGAAACTGGTCATTCTCGGATGAATTTTATGAGGCAGCAGGTGCAGCCTGCGCTTTTATCGATGCACCGTCCTCCATCACGGAAAATCCTGATTTTCCTGCCAGTTCCCTAAAGGCTTTTCTGCAGAAAAAAGGAACGGTATTTGATTTTTCTACCGCTCCTAATTCTGTTACTTTGAGATAGCCTGATAAGATCTCCCGGATTTCGTCCGATCATATTTTTTCGATGTAAATTGTTATCAAACGTCGATTTCAGTTGTAGTGATATTGTTGTAAAAGATAAGAGGTGTTTTACCTCTTTCTTTTATTGGCTAAATGAATTACCTATTCAAAGTAATAGCTTCCACCTGCTGATACATTTTTTGTTCCACGGTTCTGCACAAACACACGATATTTTCCTGTCTCTGAAACAGAAAATGTATGTGCCAATACCCCTTTTCCCTCTACATAACGCACATTATTGTGGGGATCCATGATACCGATCCAGCAGGTCTGTGTACCCGGTGCTATTGAAGCGGAAAGTGCTATCTTCTGCCCGCTTGACACTTTAAATTTACCGGAACAGTAACGTGTTCCAGGCTCTACCGTCCAGTTAAAAGACGCCATTTCACCGGAACTGAGTATAGGTGCTACCGGACTGAGATCCGGTTTTGCATATTTGATACGGGAATAGTCGTTATTCTCAGATGCCGGAACAAATACCTCTTTTAATTCCGGTGTCTCAGATAACTCACCCTGTGTTCCTTCTGCCTCCTGATACAATTCGTCATGCACACCCGCTGCTCCGTAACTTGCTGCATAAGTCGTAGTTATTGATGTTACCACAAACAAAAATGATAATGCAAATGCTGATATTTTTGCCCCTCTTCTGGCTTTCACATATTTTTTCATATACTCTATTCTCCTTTCCAAACTCTGTTGGCTCTCATATAGGGTAGAAAAAATATAATCCGGCTTTGAATCCTCCGGCATACGTTCCATCAGATCTACGATCACTTCAAAATAACGTTTGGGCGTTGTCACATCACGCAATGCACAGACTGCCGATGCATCACAGGCACACTCACTCCACTCATTGATCCATGACAGAATATGTTTTGCTCCGGAGGTCATATGCTGCATCGCACCGATATAAATGCTGCAAATTTTAAAGAAAGGGTCATTATGCTTACAATGTACCAATTCATGACAAAAGATCACCGTCAGTTCTTCTTTACTGTAGTGATCCTTCGGTAATAAGATATTGTATTGGAATACTCCTGTCACCATTGGACTCTGAATGGAATTACTATAGTAAAGTCCTATCTTCCGATGGATATGGAGCATATTTTTTACTTTCGAAAACTCTGCTAAAACCTGCTCATTTGCCACAGGTATCCTATATCTGCAGAGTCTTTTCCAGCGGATAAATTCAATCACGCCATCTGCGACATTTTTGATCAGGAATATCAGCCAGATGATCCCGGCTATTCCAAACACGAGATCCATGTCTCCTGCCATCTCAAAATTAGGTTTCCATATGCTATCTGCCCGCAGATATCCCCGCCATGTCAGTCTGACGATCAGATATCCAACCGGAACTATATACATCATGCATACAAACCGTAATGTCACATATATCAATCTGGGGTCCAGCTTCAGTAATAATGGCTGAAATAACTTCCAGAACCCCAGACTGACCGTACCTGTAAAACAGGCGATCAGGATAATCAAAAATATCTGACTAATTAAGTTCATCTAATTTTTTCTTGAGTACCTGAATCTCTTCCTTAGTAAGTGCATCTTCGCAAAGGTGGCATGCAAATGCAGCCATATCTCCCTTATCAAAGTATCTTGCGTTCTCCTGTACGGTTGCTTTCCAGAAATCTTCTTTGCTTACTGCAGGCTGATAGAATGAATATCTTCCCTTGCGGTAAACTGTTAAAAATGATTTTCTGACCAGTCTTGCCAGAAAAGTAGAAACTGTCTGTGGTTTCCAGCTTTTTCCGTTCTCCTGATTTACTCTGTTCATGATATCCTGTAATGCCAGATCCTCAGTGGAATCCCAGATAACTTTCATGACAAGTCTTTCGCATGCTGAAATATCGTTCGTATCCATGAACCAATCTCCTTTCTTCTCGCGCAGTGATTACTACGTCCGTAAACAACATATCATCTTTTTATGCCGTTTTCAATATTTTTTTATTTTTTTATGTTTTTCCTGATACCAGAGATTCTGTTTATAAATCCCCTGTTTTTCAAAGAAAGACGTATATACATTTTTAATTATAAAACATTTTTAGCCAAAATGCTACATTTATCTTTTTTATTCAGATAATCTTCATACTTTTAGTTACTGTTCACTCGTACCTCGTTCCAGTAACGGATTTTGCCGATGCTTCGCATTCCAAATCGGCAAAATCTGCTGCCCCCACTGTATCATACGGCATTTTCAGTTCAGAAAATGCCTGCCTGTGAACAGTAACTACTTTTAGCCTAGAACCTGCTCATCATCACAGGTAACACCGAGACTTACTTCGATCAGACGCAGATCCGAACCGAGAGCCTTGATGGAATGTTTCTTTCCGGATGCAATGCTTACCGTAGAACCTGCAAGCAGATCTACCTCTGTTCCCTCGAGAATAAGTTTTCCCATACCGGAAATAACGGTGATCGTCTCTGTATGTCTCGCATGTGTATGATATGGCATCGTCTTTCCTGCCAGGATCTTAATACGTTTTGTTACACTGTGTATTCCATCCTCGTCGTTGTTATCGATCGTCTTGATCGTACCCCAGCGGCGTTCCTCAAATCTGGATTCATCCGGGATATTTTCAAGGCAGTCTTTGATATAGGAGCTCTGATGTTTATCTGCCACTAAAATACCATCATGTGAGGCAACGATCACCATATTTTTCGCACCCATGACTACCATCGGAACACCGAGCACATTGATGGCATGGCTGTTTTCACAGGTCTTGTCCCAGGTCACATCTCCAATACTCTGCTCGTTCATCTCCTCAGTCAGGGTATTCCATGTTCCAAGATCTTTCCAGATCCCATCGTATTGAACCGCAACAATGTTTTTCCAGTGCTCTAACACTTCATAGTCAAAACTCTGTTTCGGCAGTTTTTCGTAATTGGTAACCATCTCATCATAGTTTGTCGTAACACCGTATTTTTCCAGCCACTGTGCAGCCATATTTAATTTGAAACAGAACACACCACAATTCCAGAGTGCACCCATGTCCACAAGTTCCTGTGCAGTTGCTTCATCCGGTTTTTCGCGGAATCCTTTTACCGCAAACGGCTCAGACTCATTTTTTTCAGGAACGATATATCCATATTTGGTAGATGGATATGTCGGTACTCCGCCAAGCAGTCCGATCACACCATCCTGTTTTTCGATATACTCACCTAAAGATTTGATCTTATAAAAAAACTCTACCGTGGTGTACGGATCTACCGGAAGAAATGCGACCACATCATCCGGTTTTGCACCCTTGTTTGATAGCAGATATGCACAGGACAACATGACAGCCGGGAATGTGTTCCGGCGCATCGGCTCAACAGCAACTTCTGCCTGTCCGTCTAACTGGCTTTCAATGAGTTCCACCTGGGAATCACTGGCACACACGATCGTATTCTCAGAAAGTGATGCCGCCTTAAGCTGCCCGAACACCCGCTGTAACATGGAACATTTTTCCGTACTAGCCGAATGTTCTGCTTCATCCGGATTCATTAACTTAATATACTGCTTGGAACACAGATCGTTTGATAACGGCCAGAGACGTTTTCCGGAACCGCCTGATAATAAAACAATATACATGTTATTCTCCATTCTTGCGCTGTCTTTCAATAAAAACAACGTTTTTATTTGCATCTCAAGTTTGTGCGTAAGCGCAAATCTTGCATGTGAAAAATCTTATTTTTCACATTGCTCTCTTAGCGTTCTGCACGCATTGGATTGTGCAGGAAATCGTCATAAGTCAGACGGATTCCTTCCTCTAACTCTGTTTTATACTTCCATCCGAGTCCTTCTAATTTGCTTACATCAAGAAGTTTTCTCGGTGTTCCGTCCGGTTTTGTAGTATCCCATTTGATCTCACCCTCAAATCCGACTACTTTCGCTACCAGTTCTGTCAGTTCT
Organism: Roseburia rectibacter; assembly: GCF_014287515.2. NCBI lineage: Bacteria > Bacillati > Bacillota > Clostridia > Lachnospirales > Lachnospiraceae > Roseburia > Roseburia rectibacter. The sequence continues at coordinate 968,701 of NZ_CP092473.1, read as the reverse complement.
TTGATGGTCAGCTCTTTGCCGGTACCAAGGTTTACAGTCTCATTTCCACTGTAATGGTTCATCAGATATACACAGGCATCTGCAAGATCATCTACATAAAGGAACTCACGAAGCGGTGTACCGGTTCCCCAGCAGGTTACTTCTTTTAATCCTGCCTCTTTTGCCTCATGGAAACGGCGGATCAATGCCGGCAGCACATGGCTGTGCTGTGGATGATAGTTATCGTTTGGTCCGTAAAGGTTTGTCGGCATTACGGAAATATAATCGGTTCCGTACTGACGGTTTAAAAATTCGCAGTATTTCAGACCACTGATCTTAGCAAGTGCATATGCCTCATTTGTTTTCTCCAGTTCACTTGTCAGAAGGCAGCTCTCTTTCATCGGCTGTGGTGCCATACGCGGATAAATGCAGGAAGAACCTAAAAACATCAGTTTTTTGCATCCATTTTTCCATGCCTCATGGATCACATTCATCTCAAGAACCATATTGTCATACATAAAATCAGCAAGTGCTTCGCTGTTTGCCATAATACCGCCTACTTTTGCGGCTGCAAGGAATACATAATCCGGTTTTTCCTCTGCAAAGAATGTCTCAACAGCATCCTGACGGCAGAGGTCTAACTCTTTATGTGTTCTTGTGATAATATTTGTATATCCTTCTTTTTCAAGCTGACGGACAATTGCGGAACCTACCATTCCTCTGTGTCCGGCAACATATATTTTTGCATCTTTTTCCATGATCTTTTCTCCATTCCTGCCTGTTTCTCAAGGCATAACAAGTTTGAGCGCAAGCACAAACTTGTGTGTGAAAAATTTTATTTTTCACACTTTTCTCCAAATATATTATTTCTCGTTTTTTACAAGCTCCATGTCATGAGCTACCATGATCTTTACAAGTTCCTCAAAAGTAGTCTTTGTCGGATTCCAGCCAAGCTCTGTTTTTGCTTTTGTCGGATCTCCCCAGAGATTTACAACATCGGTCGGACGATAGAACTCCGGTGATACTTTGATAACTGTTTTTCCGGTTGCTTTGTCGATTCCGACTTCATCCATTCCTTCACCCTTAAACTCTAATTCAATACCTGCTTCACGGAATGCATGCTCACAGAATTCACGTACAGAGTGCTGCTCGCCGGTTGCAATAACAAAATCTTCCGGTTTCTCATTCTGTAAGATCAGCCACATACACTCAACATAATCTTTTGCATAACCCCAGTCACGCAGGGATGATAAGTTTCCAAGGTAAAGAACATCCTGTTTGCCCTGAGCGATTCTTGCTGCTGCAAGGGAAATCTTTCTTGTTACGAAAGTCTCACCGCGGCGCTCTGACTCATGGTTAAATAAGATACCGTTGCAGCAGAACATATTGTATGCCTCACGGTACTCTTTTACGATCCAGAAACCATACTGTTTTGCAACTGCATATGGGCTGTATGGGTGGAATGGTGTTGTCTCGCGCTGTGGAACCTCTTCTACTTTCCCGTATAACTCAGATGTGGAAGCCTGATAGATACGGCAGGTCTTCTCTAATCCACAGATTCGTACTGCCTCAAGTACGCGGAGTACTCCGGTTGCGACAACATCTGCTGTATATTCCGGCACATCAAAGCTGACACCAACATGGCTCTGTGCAGCAAGGTTGTAGATCTCATCCGGTTTAATGCTTCCGATCAGACGTACCAGACTTAAAGAATCGGAAAGATCTCCATAATGAACGGTAAAGTTCGGATTGCCCTCTAAATGGTCAATACGCTCTCTCTTTTCTACGGAAGAACGGCGTACCATACCATGTACTTCATATCCTTTTTCCAAAAGAAGCTCTGCAAGGTAGCTTCCATCCTGTCCTGTTACACCTGTGATCAATGCTTTTTTACTCATTTCATCTCTCCTTTTATGAATTCTATAATTATTTTGCTAATATCAAATTTTTAAGCCGTTGTATAGATTAATCTAATTTTTTGCATTTTACAATTGAATATATTGGTCTAAAATAGTATTATATTGCTATGAAAAAATTATTTTTTGAAAAATACAAAACCTCCGAAGTTACAAATACGCGAAGCGTCATCAATACTCCCTCTGCATTTACCCGCCAGAACTTCTTTTATATACAGGAAGCCGGCTATTTAAAAAGTCTGAAATCACACTTAAGCCGACGCAGTGAGCTTAATTCCTACCTGTTTTTTGTCGTGCTCTCCGGCAGTGGCGAAGTCACCTATCGGGAACCATTATCCGAGGGTGGTATGATCTCTAGGACTGCCCACACAGGGGACTGTTTTTTTCTCGACTGTTCTGGAGAATACACCCACATAAGTACGGATGAAGACCCCTGGGAACTGCTCTGGATTCATTTCAACGGTCCTCAGGTCAAAGCATATTATACCTATTTCAGGGAGCACCATAACTGGCATTTCCGCTCTGCTCATTTCACAGAACTGATTACCTCGATAGAGAATATCATCCGTTACAACGAAGAACCAACCGATGACACCGATCTTTTGACTGCCCAGCAGATCATTAATATTTTAACGCTCATCTGTACCGAGTCCAATGAAAAAAATGAGCTGCTCTCAGATAAACTCAAAACAATTCTGCACTATCTGGACGATCATTATACGGAAAATATCTCCTTAGACCAGCTCGCAGAACAGTTTTTTATCAGCAAATATTATCTTTCACGGGAATTTAAAAAAGAATTTGGAACGACGATCATCCAGTATGTCCTGGCAAAAAAGATCAATAATGCCAAGGAACTGCTCCGGTACAGCAATTCTTCCATTGAAGAGATTGCGCACCTTTGCGGCATTGATGATGCGAGTTATTTTAATAAGGTGTTCCGGAAGATGGAGGGGTGTACGGCATCAGAGTACCGGAAGAGGTGGTGATGGCTCGGTCGCGTTGTAACGCCTGGGCAGGTTTTCAAAAGCCAGATGGGTGGGAGGGTTTTATAAGAAGGCACGCTTGCGCTGCGTGTCGCTCGCAGCGGTACTAAGCGACCAGAATACGGTCGCTAAGGACCGGCGGCTCCCCAGCACCTTCTTTTAAAACTCTCCCACCCACCTGGCTATATTATCATATTTCAACAGGCGTTTCAACGCAACCTATCTCTACCTGGTCTTTCGGCGCAGGCTGTTTAATGTGAACGGACTCTATACATTCTTCTGCTGCAGACAGTTTAATACAAACTGGCTCTATACATTCTTCCGCCGCAGGCGGTTTAATGCGAACTGGCTCTATACATTCTTCTGCTGCAGACGGTTTAATGCGAACAAACTCTATACATTCTTCTGCTGCAGGCTTTTTTTTATGCGGTTCAATAATTCCGAAGCTGCAAGACATCCTAAGACTGCAACTGTGATGCGCAGTGCGTGATACAGTACGAATGGTACTGCTGCGCCGCCCGGTGCAGGGATTGTGATGAATTTTGATGCGATACGCTCGACAACTTCTAAGGCAAATATGTGGAAGGCGAGCAGGAAGATCGTATTTTTTCCGACATAGGCGATGAATCTGCCTGGGGCAGTATTTTCGATCAGTTTTCCAAACCAGATGCAGAGCAGTGAGCCCGTAAGTCCTACAATGATAAAGAATGGTACACTGAGCGCTCCGTAGATGCCGTATTCGCGGATGGACATGTTAATACCAGGATCAAGGTAGCTTGTCAGGATGTAGATAGCAAGCACTGCCACGATCAGTGGAATGTTCCATTTCTTTTCGAAAAACTGCGTTCTGCCAAGCAGAGTTCCTGCGATCATGAAGATGGTTCCAACACAGGCAAGATCAATGCTCCACGGAAGGAGTACCGGAATGTCAGCAAGTGCCATGGTGATCGCAGTTAAAACGATCAGCGTACCGATCAGGAACTTCTTATCCGCAAGGCAGCGGTCGATCACCAGATGATACACAAGACTTGCTGCAAAAAATGCTGTCAGATACCACATCGCACCATTTGCCACCGTAAACAGGTAAACGTTATCTGTTACAACGGTTGTATCATATAGGCAGTATCTGGAATAAAGTATCCCAAATACAGACTCTTTTGTCTCTGCAAATGTCCTTCCCATTAACGCATAGATTGCTAAAAGTACTGCACTGTAACCAAAATATGGTATCAAAAGGCGCTTTGCCTTGTGAGAAATATTTTCTTTATAACTTCTGCCTTCTTTATAAATATATCCCGACACCACAAAAAACAGCGGAATATAATAATTGATCAGAAAGCGGCTCAGTCCGCAGCTATGTGAAATGATGACAAGTAAAAGTCCAAATCCCCTTGCCACATCCAGATATTGATATCGTTTCATTGTTTACTCCTGTATCCAATCCTGTTTGATCAGTGCACGCTCCCACAGATACGGCTGAATCCTGTTCCAGATATCTGCCGCCTGATGAAACGTGGCATTTTTACCTGCAAGAAAATCGGAAAGGTCACTGCGCACTTTTGCGGGATCATCGATCAGGCTGCAGTTTGCAAAATCTGCCGATGCCACAGTATCTTCAAAAAACTCCCGGTATGGTCCACGCATCCAGTCAAGGATCGGCGCATTAAATCCCAGCTTGGTACGGCGGTAAGCAATCTCTTTTGGCATAAAAGACGCACCTGCATCACGGACGATCGATTTTGAAAAACCGCCATGAAGTTTTGAACGCCAGCCAATGGAAAATGCAAATTCCACGATCCGGTAATCCAGAAACGGCATACGGATCTCAACTCCGGCTGCCATACTGTCCCTGTCATAGTTACGTAAAAGTGTCGGCAGGATCGTCTCATGTGTGGAAACAAATAATGTTTTATTGAGATTATCCAGTTGGTTCCAGTTGGGATGATCCGAATATGCACTCTTTACAGTCTCCCTGCCGAGCAGTTTTTTGGCATGATATTTCAGCATATACTCGCGATAGAGTTTATTTCTCTGCTTTTTAAATGCAGCAGACTGCTGACTCACTCCATCTTCCGCATCCTGATTTAGATATGCAGTCGTGATCATGTCGATCTCTTCTTTTGTCTTTGCATCCGGGTACGCTTTTAATACGTCAAACCCATATCCCGCAAACAGTTCGTCCGCTGCATGCCCATCAAGGGAAACTGTGGTTCCAAGTTCTCTCTCTTTCTTGTAAAGTTCCATCATCGGCACCTGCGGATTGCCCCAGAGTTCCTCGAAACAGTATAGCTGTCGCAAAAACTCACGCTCAGACACTGCGGAATCGATATTCATAAAGGTGTGGCTGATTCCAAGAAAATCCGTAACCTGTTTTGCATATTTTGTCTCATCCTGTGCTGTTCCCGGAAAACATGCCACGTAGGCGTGCTGCCAGTCATTGTTGGTGCGCTCATCTGTCATATTCTTTGAAATATAAGACATCGCACAGATGACAGCAGAGGAGTCAAGACCACCGGAAAGTCCGGTACCAAGTGTCACGTCACTTCTCATACGGATCTTGCAGGCATCTAAAAACAGCTCACGAAACTGCTCTACCTGCTCCTCATAGGAATCCGGTACACAGATCAGATGGTCTAAGGTATTCCAGTAACGCTTCAGGATGATTTTCCCATCTTTTACCCATGCATTGTGCCCCGCCGGGAAACGTTTGATTCCACGGATCAGACACTCCGGCTGTGATTCATAATGGTTGTCCGCAAAATAACGGTCAAACATCGGCTTATTTGCCTCCACTTTCGGAAGTAACGGCAGAATAACTTTCATCTCCGATGCAAATGCAAAACCGCCATCCGGCAGTTCAGCATAAAATAACGGTTTTACCCCGAAACGGTCTCTGGAAATGAAAAGCTGTTTTGTCTGTTTATCCCAGATAGCAAATGTCCACATGCCATTGAAACGGTCCACGCATGCTTCACCCCACTCGCAGAATGAAGCCATGATCACCTCGGAATCACTGGCACTGCGGAATGTATATCCTTTTTTCTGTAATTCGTCCCTGATCTCGATAAAGTTATAGATCTCACCGTTAAATGTCATCCAGTAACGTTCATTGGCATAGGACATCGGCTGACTCCCGGCATTTGAAAGATCTAGGATCGACAGTCTGCGGTGTCCTAATGTCACACCGTCCTCCTGCCACAATCCATAGCCATCTGGTCCACGATGGATCATCGTATTTAAACATTTCATTGCCAGTTCCCGGTCTATCTTTTTATTGACTACACCGTAAATTCCACACATACTACTCTCCATTCCCGTGTGCGAAAAATTCCATTTTTCACACTGATCTCCATTCTTGTATAGTTACAAAAATTGTAACAATTCCATACTTTTATATCTCAAATTTATATTTCACAATTATTTCCGGTGAATCAGCCACAGATAACGTGTATTGGTTACCAGATAGCGTTTAAACAGTCTCTTCGGATCCTGCATGAGACGATACAGCCATTCTAAACTTAATTTCTGCATCCAGCCCGGTGCACGCTTAATATTTCCTGCATGGTAATCAAATCCGGCTCCAACACCGATCATCACGCCATTGACACGGTCTTTGTGTGCATACATCCACTTTTCCTGTTTCGGAGCACCTAATCCCACCCAGATAATATCTGCTCCGGACGCATTGATCTTATCCACCATTTCTTTATCCTCCTCTTCGGATAACTCACGAAATGGCGGCGATACCATTCCCGCAATCTGCAGATGCGGATATTTTTCCGTCAGTTTTTCTTTTAACAGTGAAAGCGTCTCTTCACTGCTTCCGTAAAAATAATGTTTCAGTCCGTTATCGCGTGCAAATAATGCAAGCATCAGATCCGGTCCTGTCACACGCTCTGCATCCGGGAATCCGTGTTTCCTGCTGTAACCGGAAAGTGGTCCGCCATCCGGCAGGACAAATGCCGCACCTGCCTGTACAGTATGATACTGCGGATCATCGTGCGCCATCACTGTCGTATGCACGTTTCCCACACAGATATACTGCCCTCTCAACTGCTCTATATTCTGCTCGATCAGATTTATGGTCTTTTTCATATCCGTCACAAGGATATCAAGACCTAAAATATTGCATGTCGTAAGTTCCATATTTTCTCCGTCCCTGCACTGTCTTTTCTAAATGACAGCATCTTTGTCAAAAACATTCCCGCATTTACTTGTGCACCGTCTCAAGCGGTATATTACCAATATACGATGGCAGTAAACTGAATGTACTATTATAACTTCCTAAAATCTTTCTGCACTTTGACAACGCAAGCATTTCAATAAATGCCTCCTCAATTCCCTCTTTCGAATCACGGTCGATCACATCCGACTGTGGGAAAATCAGTTTTGCGTCCGGCAGTAATTCTTTTAACTCCCTGCGCACTTCTTTATCATCGGTTGCTACAAAAAAGCTGGTGTCTGCTGCTGTTTCCAGTTCTTTTTTCATTCGTTCGGCAAAGAGTGCCAGCGGACTGTTTGCGATCGCCTCCGTATGATCGGTTCTTCTGACATGTACCCCCACACATTGCCCGGTCAGTTCCCGGAACAGATATGCACCCTTTTCTTCAATATTTTTACTTGGTTTTACAAAGGAATAACTCTCTGCTGTAACTTCGCAGATCGGTCCAAATGCCTTTAAATAAATAACCGGAGTCTGTTCGATCAGGCGGAATAATCCCTCATATCCTTCCCGCTCTTTGATTTTTTCCACCTCATCACACTCCAGAAAACGGTCTGCCGAATTTCTCCATTTCTTTTTGGCACGGTCTCCAAGTATCTGTGCTACCGGCTCTTTTTTGAGACCATTCTCACTGATCTCAACGACTTCAAACGGCAGATCAAATAATTCCTGAAAACGGATATTGCATCCGACTTCACGTTTCCACATCACGACCAGTTTACGGTCTAATTTCTTTGCCACTGCATAGGCAGATCCTAAACCAAGCAGCCTGTTTCCAAGCCCTGCACACGGTTCTATAATTATCATCGGTTCACTACTCATACGCTTTCCTTTTCTTTCCTTGTCACACTTCCGCCCTCTACCTGATATACCATATCACAGTTTTTAATGGTAGACAGACGGTGTGCTATGATAAGCATTGTCATTTTTCCCTGCAGGCTGTCGATTGCTTCCATGACAGCAGCCTCTGTTTCCGTATCCAGTGCGGAAGTTGCCTCGTCAAGAACAAGCACTTCCGGTCTGCGGTAAAGTGCCCGCGCAATACCGATACGCTGACGCTGTCCACCGGATAAGCGGACACCTGCTTCTCCGATCATTGTATCAAGCCCTTCATCCAGTGACTTCACAAATTCATCCAGCTGCGCCTGTTTTAAGGCTTCCCAGATATCTGCATCATCAATGCCTTCTGTCCTTCCAAATGCAATATTGTTGCGGATCGTATCGTCTAACATATAGATTGTCTGCGGAATATAACCGATCTTGTCATGCCATCCACGATAAGATTCTTTGATATCCATGCCATCTACCGTGATCTTTCCTGCCTGTGGTTTTAAAACTCCAAGGATCAGATCGACCATCGTGGTCTTTCCTGCACCGGATGGTCCAATAAATGCAACGGACTTGTTCTTTGGGATTGTCACATTTACATGGGATAATACAGCATCCTCTGTGTCCGGGTAATGGAAGGTCATGTCTTCGACTTTGATTTCTTTGTCCAAGGTTACTTTTTTGTAGTTTTCTTCTTTTTCTGTCTGGATCTCCATATCGCGGATCGCAGCGTACTCTTCGCCGATCTTGTGGATCACGACACCGTTATGGATGATCGATCCTAAATATTCTGACATTTTATTTGCCGAAGGAAGCAGGGCAAATGCTGCCGCTGCAAACACCGCAAGTGTTCCGACAAACTGCTCCGGGCTTGTGGAAGTTGCATTGATACGGACAACGATCGCTGCCATCATTCCTGTGATGCAGAGTGCTTCCATGATCGGCTTTGGAATGGAACTTAAGAAAGAGTTCTGTTTGATCACATACGTATAAAGACCGTTCTGCTTTACAAATTCCCCTTCAAAATATGCCTCACGGTTTGCAATCTTGATCTCTTTGATGCCACCAAACGCCTGCTGCATGCACTGTAAGATATTGGCATTGTATTTTCTTCTGTCATCACCGAAACGCGCTAAGGTACGGCGCAGTTTTTTCATAAAGATAAACACCATAATAACCATTGCAAATGCAACACCTAAAGTAAGCAGGGCATCTTTTACCAGTAGATATCCGACTAAGATCAGGCTGACACAGAGCTCTGACATAAGCTGAAGCATATTTAATACCGCCGCATAAAACATTTCCGGATCTGTATTGATATCACGCATCAGCTCTGCACTGTTATGATTCAGAAAAAATGTATAATCCCTGCTGATATAATATTTCATCATACGATCCTGCATCTCGCGCTTTCCATAATAGGAAAAACAATACAGCATATTATTGATGAAAATAATAAATGCATTTTTGGCAATATACACAATAATGATCAGCACACATAAAAATGTGATCAGCTGATTTGTATTCTGCATATGAAATCCATCATAAACAGAACGTATGATATCATTTTTTAATAACTGTTCCGGATTCATTACCGCTGTGATAAACGGGGATAACACAGAAACACCAAGCAGGCTGACGCCGGAATTGATCAGTATCAGAAACATCATTCCGACAAGTTTCCGCTTCTGTTTTCCGTCAAAAACTTTTAATACACTTTTTACCAAATCTTTCATTCTTTTGCCTTTCTTATTTTAAAATTATCCAGTTTTTCTGACACATCCGCTCACTTAAAAGATCATCCGGCATAATGACCGTCTTATCCGGATTCTGATTCAGATAAGCTGCCCATGTCGAAAATGTACTGTTTGACAATATCTGGTTCTGGCATGCTGCCATCAGGAAAAATTCGTCCACGTCAGAAAATTTTCCAAGCTGCGTGACAAACTCCAGCCTGTTTTCCATCTGACACACTTCATTTTTCAGCTGATCCCCGCCTGCTTCCTGTTTCTGACTTTCTAATATGGAGGCAAGTGCTTCCCTTGCACGCTCCATATCATTGGTAAACACGATATACCGCACACCCGGTTTTTCCTGTTCCATCCGCTCTATGGCATGTTTAAAATAAATACCGGCAGGTCCCATGATATCCCCGCCTCTGACGTGCACGGCGCAGGTTGGCGTCTTTTTGAACTCTTCCTGTAACTTTTTCACTGTCTCACTCTGCTCATAAGCCGGCGTCATCATCGCAGTGATCTCGTCTAAATATTCTTCAAAATAAGCAAGATGCTGCCAATAACCATACAGATATTTATCACGTATAAATTTTTTCTTATATACTCCCGGATCAATATCATTCACATCATAACGGTGGCCACGGTTATGATACACCTCGCGTTCTTTGATCACATGATATTTTAACGCACGTCTTATGTGCTTGTAAATCTTCTGACCTAAATTATGATTTGGAAATGATTCCTTTTTATCATATTTCAGATGAAACTTGTCAAGCTCAAAATCCCGCAGAGTGGAATTATCACATTCCGAAATATCAAGAAGCAGTGAATCGTTCTCCCGCCTTGCCTGGGCATAGCCGCAGGCATAATTAAACAGCTGGTTACCCATGCCGTCTCCAATTTTTACTGCTATCATTTCTCTGTTACCTCATACTTTTCTGTAATATCCGGTGGTTCAACTGCCCATATACTTCAATTTTTCTTTGCATACACTTTATATTCTTCATTTTCAAATACCTGCTGGTAAGAATATTTCTTTACAAATGACAAAACCACGTCCGTCTTTTCCGACGGTTTGTCAAGCGCTGTTTTATTAAAAACCACAAGCGGCATTGTTTTTCCGCCGCTGTCTGACTCTGCCGATGCATCAAGCTGCTGTTTTATCTCTTCTGCCGTGACATAATCTGTCTCGATCCAGCCGCCGCAGCCTGTAATATATGGTGCCCTTCCTGTCAGATAATGTAATATCGGAATTGCACCACAGGCAACCATTTTATCGCTTTCCCCGCCATATGATTTTATAAAGTTCACCACTTCTTCCATTGGCAGGACAATAGCTGTATCATACCTGATGCCACGCAGTTCATCAAGTGTAAACTGCTGCTTTTGTTCTTTATCTCTTACGTATGCCTTTGTCATATATAGACTCTGTGACGCAGTTAATATCACGCACCATATTGTGAATATAATCACAACAATTTTTCTATTGTTCTCTGACTTTCTGATTTTCTCTCCAGCACAGATCAAAATATATGGCAGAATATAAAACGCTTCATTACACAGATGTGTGATTCCCACATTTGAACCGATCGGCATCAGGACTGCAAGCGCACAGGATGCTAGTGTAAGTATTTTAAATTCTTCCGAAGTTTCTTTGTCTCTTAAGATCAGAACTGCACATACATACATCATGGCTTTTATCACTGCAACTGCATTCAGATAATCTCCAAGTACACGGTACAGGATCGATAATCCTGCAATCTGATCTGCGCCTAAAACTGCTCCTGCCAGCAAAAGCACTGCCACAGCGATCATACCATATCCAATAACCGGCGCAAGCCTTTTTATTTTTGCTGCTGCCAGATAAATAACATAGATCACGGCAAGTAACAACATTCCACGCACAGTTCCCTTGAAATTGATCACCACCATGTTGCCGATCGTATGTCCGTCATTTGAGTTTCCCGCATAGAGAAACATGTCTGCAACCATCTGAAAATAAGTGCTGATCCCACATGTTTTGTACATGAGCACAAGTCCTGCTGCAAGACTGCACAAAACACCTGCCACGCACCATAACACCTGACGTACAAAATATGCCACATCCTTTTTCCGGTAAAGATCATAAAAAAGAACTGCAAATACAGCAAATTGCAATAGGGAAGATATCTTGCAGAAAGAAGCCAGCATTAAAAATGCTGCTGCAAAAAAGAGCATCCATGACTTTTTATCATTGACCGCCCGGATGAGAAAATACAATCCCGTCAGTGCCATAAATGCAACTGCCGTATTATAAATAAAGAAATGAAAATTACATTTTGCAAACACCATAGCAAACGCAAGTGCCGGAAGTATCAATGTATCCCTGCGATATCTTACATAGAGCCGGTAAGACAAGAAGCAAAGATAAAAACAGACTGCTGCCCACGCAGCCTCCATACCGATATATGCCGGTATATGCAGCACTTCAAATAATCTTAACAGACAGCCGCCTAAAATATTCGTCAGAAACAAAGGAAGATAAGTACTGTCCATATCTGTAAAACAAAAACGATACTGATTCAGATTAAAACCGACATCGCTGACATCAATGCTGTAATTCCAGCCCGATAATGGCAACAGCGGAATCAGTGCGATCAAAATGATCCAGCCAAATTTATATGTTCGTTTCATAAAAACCTCATTTCCAAGCTCTTTTCTACTAACTAACCATACTTTTTCAACAGCCTGCAGACTATACTCCGGAATAAAGCATAGCTACCATTACAATACCGTAAACAACACAGAGCGCCATCAGCACCTTATCATGTAAAAGCACCTCAACCGGATCTCCCTCAGAATTGCCCTCAACCGTCAGACTATATTTCATGCAGATTAAGATCACGATCGGTACAGTCCACATTGCATATTTCATTCCTGCATTGGTAATATCCTTACACCATAGAGCATAAAATGTATTGAGCAGGGCAAGACACATATACATGTTCTTGTCGAGAAAATCTCTCGTATAATATTTAAGTACCTTCCTCGTATCCCCGTCTTTTTTCTTCTGCAGTTCGTTTCGTCTCTTTCCAAGGCTGAAATAAAATGCGCCGGAAAGTACAGTCAGATACTGCCATTCAGATACTTCCGTTCCAGTCAGCACTGCACCAAAGAGTACACGGAGCAAAAATCCGGAAGCAAGGATGGTCACATCCAAAAGCGGTACATCCTTAAGTCCCATACTGTATGCCACATTAATAAACAGATATAACAGCACAAGTGTATAACTGCCTGCTGTTGCATCTGATACTGCCAGTAAAACCATTGCCACGATCAGAATGACTGCCATCAGTATCACAGCATGCACCGGTGTGACTGCGCCGGAAGCGATCGGACGTTTTTTCTTCGTCGGATGCATCCGGTCTTTTTCCGCATCCCTGATATCATTAATAATATAGACAGCGGATGTGACCAGCGAAAATGCGATCATTCCAAGTAATGTTGCCATAAATTTCCGGCGGTCTGTGAGATTGCCGCTGAAGATCAGCGGCATAAAAATCAGTATGTTTTTGATATAATGATGTACTCTCATAAGATATAAATATTTTTTCATCCAATCGTTCCTTAATTCATTTCATAATCAGACAATTTTACAATGATCGTATCGTCGATAACCTGAATGGAGCCATCTGCAGGATAAGCCGGCATTTCTTTCACCGCTTCTCTCTGCATCCAGCTCTGAATCTCCTCATAAGTGCCATAATATGGTGAAAATCCAAGGTAGTCAGACATCAGATACAGCAGTGAATTATACCCTAAATTAGTATCTGCTTTTCCACCAACGATAAACGTATCACCGATCAGGCTTCCCATACTGCCTGTGCTGTCTGAGATCTGTGTTCCAACCACGATCACAGCTTTATCCTGGGAATAATCCTCCACACTGCGTATTTTTGTGATCAAAGTCTGTACATAGGAAAAATCATGATATTTCGTATATTCAAGTGCCATATAATTTCCATTTGCATACCAGACAAACACAATTACCAATGCTGCTGTAAGCAGTGCCGATACCCAGCCTGCTATACTCTTAACCGGTGCCTGCAGTTTCAGGTTCCACAAACATGCATCCATCCAGAGCAGGAAAAATATAAAGAAAAATACAACCGGATATGCCATCAGTGTATAACAATAAGAATTCGGTGCCATCACATAGATCAAAAACATTGCTGCCGGAAATACCAATATGCCGCACAGAGCAATTACCTTATTTAAATATTCCTTTTTCTTTAAAACCAGATATGCTCCGATACCAGCTGCAAATAACAGCCACATCACTTTGATCAGACGTTTTATGGTCCGGTTATAGTTAATCCCCATAACATCCGAATATCCCAGATCAAAAAACGAAGTATAACACTGCTTCACTGCATCAATGAGCTGCGTAAACGTGATCTTTCCCATCGTATCGCCACCCTGATAACTCGTAAGCTGTATATGCGTTACTGCAAGTACTGCCTTATTAATAAGAAAATAAACTACAATACCTGCTGCCATCACAACTAAAAATCGGACGACCATAAGAAAAAATTCTTTCCATTGTGTTTTCTCTTTTATGCCGCCAAATCCTGCCTTTAAGACCACTACCATAAGCAGGATACATACAGTATCCGGAAAATATGCCTGATATACACCCAGTGAACAGGCAGCCATTAAAACTGCTGCTATGTCTGCAATGATATTTTTCGGATATTTCACAGTCAGCCACGCAGCAAGCACGCTGAAAAATATACCGATCGCATAATAAAGTGACAGAAACATAAAAAAATACATGGACACAACTGCCGGAAATACCGTCATAAGTCCTCCGATAAGTCCTGCGGTCAGCCTGTTTTTCACCTGAAAGATGGAAACGATCATTCCTGCTGATAATGCAAGGAACAAAAGTGCAAAGATCCCGTTAAAAAGAGGCAGTGAATAAGAACCTCCAAATACCGAATGCATAAACCGTCCCATCCAGTTTAACAGCCATCTTCCCTGTTCTGTGCTAAGTCCGATACCTCCGGGTGTATTTGCAAGTTCATCATAGTTATATAATTTATTGGTGAACTGATACAAATGTGCTGCAAGCCCTGCCACAAACGCAGCATAAAAAGCTGTCTTTACCGCTCCCGAAAGATTCCGGTACCACTCGGTCAGATACTGATCCGGCATTTTCCATTTAATCGTATTCATAACGTTTTCCTCTATCTGTTACTTTCTCAACTTCATTTACTCTTTATTGTATCAAATATATATAGTGAGTGTCAAACAGTAGATTCCTCTGCCTGTTCCATTTTTCTTGACACCGCAGGAAGCATTGTTTATGATGTTTATATCTATGTACTGCAATCAGAAAGGAGTGTTCTTAAGATGGGTACGATCCTCGGAGCCTCTTATTATCAGTTAAAATACTGTCTGCGCAACAAACTGCGGCAGGCAACAGATGACTCAGATTTTCTTTACCGGCATTATGTCGGCAAACCGTTCTATGATACGGATACATTAAATAAATATACGGCAGACCTGATCCGTTTCGGCAAACCGTTTATGATGGGACGTTTTGGTGCTGTCGAACTTTTCAACATGCGTGTGGATGAATTTCACATGGAATCCAAAAAAGAAAAAGCCTGCGAACAGCTTTTTACCTGCGCCGGCTTTTTCCCAAATGATCCTGCACTTCTTCCCCGTTTTAACGATATCATGAAAGATGCCTGCAGGCAGACGGATATTTTAGGATTATGGCAGAATGCATGCGAGGACTATTATATCCGCAAATACTGTAAAGATTTAAGCGCAACATGCCGCCTGATCTCTTTAGAGCCATGGCGCAGCAATAATCCATGGTCTGCTGCCCTTGCCGGGAAAAAGGTACTTGTCATTCATCCATTTGAAGAGTCGATTCAAAGTCAGTACAGACACTTTGATAAAATTTTTCCGGCTACAGACATTCTGCCTGAATTTGAATTAAAAACTTTAAAAGCAGTGCAGACCGCAGGCAGTGCTACAGATGCGCGTTTTGCCACATGGTTTGACGCGCTCGATTATATGTGCAGGGAATGCGAAAAAATCGATTTTGACATCGCCCTGCTCGGCTGTGGAGCTTACGGTTATCCATTAGCTGCCCATATCAAAAAAATGGGAAAACAGGCAATTCATCTCGGTGGATGCCTGCAGATATTGTTTGGTTTAAAAGGAAGACGCTGGGACGAGGAAGAACCGGATATCGTTGCCATGTATAACGATTACTGGCATTATCCGATGGCAAGCGAAGTACCGACCGGAAGCAGCGACGTAGAAGGCGGCACTTACTGGAAAAAAGAATAATAAGGGGGACAATTATTATGAGTAAGATTATTCCTGTTATGGTTCACCATGAAACCGGAGAAAAAGCACAGGCTGCCGGAAAAAAGAACCAGGAATATTTAAAATACTGTATTGCACAGGCAAAAAAATATAATGAAAAAGTTGTTTTGTTAGGCGATGAATACAACAAAGCCTGGTGTGACGACTGGCATAATGCGAATGATTTCATCACTGAAAAATGGACAAAGTTCCACTCTGTTTTTGAAAATCTTTCTACCTATCCGACTGCGTGGGCAGAAGGAATCTTCAAACGTTTCTTCCTTATATTAGAGTATTTAGAGCGCAACTCCTTTGAAGAATGTGTCATCATCGACAGTGATGTTCTGCTTTATTTAAATGTCAGTGAATATGAACCGTTCCGTCACTGCAAGGTAGCTGCCGAGACTCCGCTTTTACAGGATTTTGCAATGCTTGAAGAAGGTAACGGTCTAAAATGGAAAACCTGCGCAGGATTTTCCTATTTTACCACGGAAGGTCTTCGTGAATTTACGGATTTCTGTATCGATATGTATGCAAATCATAAAGATATCCTGATGAAAAAATGGGATGTCCACCGCAAATTCGGCATGTACGGTGGTGTCGGCGAGATGGCATTGCTACACCTTTGGGTTTCATCTCTTCCGGAAGGCGAATATTTAAACCTGTTACAAGACGATGCGAACCACAGCGTATTTGATAATTCTGTCGGCGAATCTTCCGGCTACTTAGAACACCAGTATGAATATATCAAACGCTTAAGTGTGAAAAATCTTCACTGGGAAAACGGCAGACCTTATTGTTATACGATCGACGGACACGAAAAAACCTGGTTTTTGAATCTTCACTTTGTTGATATCACAAAAATCTTCATGGAAGGAATCTATGAAAACCAGTCTTATTCCGCGCATGCCAAGTTTGTGACCTATATGTTAAAATGCCGCGGCAGGCTTGCGGATATCAAACACGGCAATACAAAGTGGCAGCAGAAACTAAAGATCAGACGCAGCCAGAAAGCATGATCTTTGTATAGATCTGTAATACTCTGCTGCAAAAAATGCACAGAACACCATACAAAACATAATCTGTGCAAAAATTTCTAATGCCCCGCAGCACGGGCAGAAATGGAGACATCATGTCCAAAGAACGTTCTTCGAATTTTGAATTATTACGTTTATTATGCATCTTTGGTATCCTGATGATGCACACTTTCGGAGGTATTGATACATCTGTATCACTGCTTAACACAGAGATCCATGTACTGGTCAATTCCATTTTTAACATGGGAGTTACCTGTTTTATATTAATTTCCGGTTATTTTGGTATCCGTTTTGATTTCAAAAAACTGATCCGGCTTGATCTCATGATCATCTTTTTTACGGTATTTGGTACGATCGCCGTCGGCAATTTTGGCATAAAATCACTGATTAAATCCTGTATTCCTGTAATTTCAAGATATTACTGGTTTATCAGCTGCTACTTTTTCCTCTGCTTTTTAACACCGTTTTTAAACCAGATCCCGGAAAAACTATCAAAGGAAAACTTTAGGAAGCTGCTTGCCATATTGCTGCTTCTTTTCTCTGTGATCCCTACTTTCGGATTTTTTGAGATCATGCAGGACGGTGGAAAAGGGTTAGTTCACATGGTTATGATCTATCTGCTCGGACGTTACCTTTCACTCTATCATAACCGCAGCCACAATGTTCATCGCCTTCTTTCAGGGCTGCTTCTTAGCATTGGCTTTATTTTCCTTGCGGACAGTTCGCTGACGTTTCTTCGTGGAAAACTCTATACGACCTTCTGCCGTGACTGCTCGATCTTCATTATATTCGGTTCTGTCATGGTATTGCTGCTGTTTCGGGAGATTCATTTTCACAGCCGTTTTATCAACCGTGCTGCAGGAAATGTACTTGCCATTTATGTGTTAGACGGAACGGTACAGACATTTCTGCTGAAATGGATCGATCTTAAACCTTATGCAGGATCATGGTTTTTAGTATTCCCTGCGATCGGTTATGTGCTTGCTATCATGGTAATTGCATGTCTGCTCAATGAAGTACGTAAAGCGACGATCGGACGTTTAGAGCCATGGATCGTGGATGTGGTCAACCGCGTGGTAATGTGGGGTGCAAATGTGGTAAGAACTGTAGCAGAAAAGTTAATGGCGTATTTTCTTGCCTGATGATGTTCACTTAAAAGACAAAAAGAGGTGTTCCGGAATTTCCCGGCACACCTCTTTTTTCCAAAATCCTGCTAATTACATTTCCTACAATAATTTCCGGAATACCGGCAATTTCTTCAAAACCAGCGTAACTGCCACTTCGATCAGAAAAGCAATCAGGATCTCAATGATGTACGCCGGCAGCATTCCGATCACAGGGGTTAATGTATTTGCAATGATATCCAGTCTTCCCCCTGTTCCGATAAATCCACCTAAAAGATAACATCCGAATACACAGCTTCCGACACATCCCAGAACTTTTTTCGTGTGCTCAGACAGACGTTCTTCCTGAAAGAGAAGTTTTGCATTTAAGAAGATCACAATGACCGGGACAGACAGCCATGTGCCAAGATATACTTCCTGGTAATTTCCAACGGAAAGGTAATCTTTATATACCATCATCTGCGTGAGAACTGCCGCAGCGATCACAGTCAGGTTTCTTCCTATATTCTGCGGCGTCACAAATTTTTTCTCACTGAAATATTGATCTAACCCATATCCGATCAGCGGATAAAAAATAACATACTGGAACAGTCCGCCGAAATTATAGTATCCGCAGAGTCCATATCCCCACAATACCCACGCTGTAGGTTTCAGGCAATCAAGCAATAACTGCAGAATGATCAGATACCAGAAGGTATTTTTTGTCATATTCTGTGCCAGCGGACGTAATATCGGTAAAATAGTGAGCACGCCAAGATAACTGTATAAAAACCAGTATGGCAGATAAACAAGATCTGATGGCAGGGATAAAAGGAAAGAAAACGGTGTAAACGGACGCTCTCCTTTTAATACCAGTTTCAGATAATATAAAAATGAAAACAGCACGATTACGAAAATCATGCGAAGAATCCTTTTTTGGAATAAGTCTTTTCCACTCTCATTTTTTCCGAGCAGAAGTGCACCGGATACCATGAAAAACAGTGGTACCGCACCTTTGCATATCATGGAAAGGAAAAACGATATTGCATATTCGACGCCACTTTGAACAGAAAATGACATAAATGCTGCAGAATGATTGTACATGACCATCAGGATCGCAGCAATGCGGATGGCTTCAAGGTAATATTTCTTTTTCATAACTAACTTTTCTCCTTTGTGTATAATGGAATAAACAAAACACTTACATATCCTTATCCGCCTTCCCGGTTGCTTCAATCCTGTGCTTTGATGAAGCTGTATCTATCGCTTTGCTTAAGTAATAGCCCTCCCACAGTTTCGGGGCAACGGCAAGTGCTGCCTCTTTCACTTTTTCATAATCTGCTTCACGGAGTACCTGATCCAGATCGCTGAGACGGTCAATAACGATACCGCAGGCATGCTCTTTTACAAAATATGCCATTCCTGACTGGCTCCATACGATAACAGGAAGACCTGACGCAAGGTAAAGTGCACATTTGTGTGAATTGTTGTATCGAAGGTATTCACCCAGGCCGCCTTCGATCTCATCTTTTCCGCTGCCATCCCAGACTAATCCATAATCCATCTCTGCAACTGCGAACGGTATCTCATCGGAAGACAATATTCCGTGATAATAACACCCATCTGCCAGCGTTTTTTCACGCTCCGGATCAAGTTTTCCCCATAATTCCATTCTGACATCAGAAGGTATCTCCATGACAGATAAAAATTCTGATTTGTTTAAATTGCCGGCAAATGCAATTTTTACTTCATTTTCTTTTTTGTGTGCATGCGATATTTCACGGATTTTAGCGATCTGTGTCTCATTCATCCGGTAATCCCAGATTCCGACCGGTATCATGTCCGAAGAAATACCGTTTTTCTTTAACATGGAAACAGTATTGACATTCGGTGCAAGAATTTTATCTGCTGCTGCAAGCGCTCTTACCTCACCGGGATCTCCATCGGTCTGTCCGTCATAGCGGAATGCATTCAGATCGTTGACAAAACAGATGATCCGGTATTTTTTTACACGCTGCAGGCTTTTTAACAGACGGATTTTTAAATGATTCTCCGGAATCGAATAAAATACATTGTCGTTTTTGTTCACGTGAAACAGTAAAAACAAAACCAGATATGGCAGATCTAACAGCTTTAAATATTTACTGCAGTGTTTTGGTACGCTCCAGATGATCTTTGCATTTTTATCTGCAAGCACAGAAAACACGTCCCGCATTGCTTTGCCTGCTGCATCAAATGTCTCATCCTGTCTTTGATTTAACACATAAATATTATTTTTCATGTTTTTCCTCCACTATGCCCGGATATAATAACATTCCGCACAAAAGTAAAAATATATTCATAAATCCATTTAACACAAACTGCTCTAACACGCCATACAATGCTAAAATTCCTATCATTACAAGTTCTTTATAACACTCCATCCGGTACAGTCTTATCATAGTTTTAAAGATGATCACAAAGAACAGTACCGCCACAAGAATACCTGCGTAAAATGTCACATTCATATAGCTGTTGTCGATCAGTCCATGATAACTCGTATAAAAAACTGCCTGCGTACGTGGAAACAGAGACAATCCCTGATCTTTATAATAAGTATTCATGATATAAACTCTTCCCGAAACGAGATGATTGATCTTATAAAGCAATGCATTATTTCCATCATAAAAAAGTGTTGTAAGCAGGGAAAATACTGCACCGACCGGCACCGAGCACACCAGTACAGACTTTATTTTTTTATTTTTTACAATCTTTTCAAATAAGATCAGCCCCCAGCAGAAAAAGAATACAAGCACACCCGTCCTGCAAAATGTCATCTTGTAAAAAACAAGTGCGATCAGCGAAGTCACAGCAAACCACAGTATATTTAATCTTTCATAATTATAATACAATACCAGAAGTAACGCCAAAAATATCGTCAGAAACGCTGTATTCGGTTCCCCCATTGCAAATCCGTAAACATGCTGTTCCACATAGCCCGAATCAAGTTTAGTCTGTTCTCCGATATTAAAAATTCCAATCAAAGAACCTCCCACCAGTATCACTGCTGCCACACAACGGATCCACACTGCGATCTGTGCAATCACAGAAAAACGACAGTTCTTCATCGCTGCCACCGTCATGATCGACAACAGCCACATGTTCTGTCTTGTGATCACGGAAAGCATCACTCCGATTCCCATCATACCTGCGATCCAGAATACTTCCCGCATGGTATATGTCGTAAATATCATTTTGATGCCCCAGAACAAGATCGCTGTATAAAAAAAATATTTATAGATATTGTCACCATGATCGTAGGAAAATGCTTTCATCAGTACGTTGATTGCAAAATAGGCATAAAAAGAGACAACTCCGATTTTTTTTACGTCAGCATTTTTTAAAAATGTTCTTACCGTATTCATTTGCTATCCCTCTATATTCCTCTCTTTTTGCCAGACACGCATATTCCTGCATAAATTGCCACTTCTATTAGGATTCCGAAAAATATCCCCGCCACTGCTGCTTTTGCAATTTCCTGTTTAAATTCCTGTATAGTAGGCGCATAAGCAAGATATCTCTGCTGAACATCTGCCACATATGGCGCATCTAATACATGTACTCCGTTTTTACCAATACTCTCCTGTACCGTATCTTCTATTGCCTCTAACAGATATCCGGCAAATTCCAGGGCATCACTTTCATTTTCCAATGAAAATGTTCCATAGGTTCTTGGGTATTTCACATGCACTGTAATCACAGCCGAAGAAGTATTCTGCTCTAAATCAAACATATCCTGATATGCCAGATATTCCATATCATATCCGCTTAACTGTTTCATCTTCTCATAGGTACTGCGGCTGCCTGCCACTGTGATCACGGTTCCAACACGCTCTGCAGCACTCTCTGTACTGTATTCCTCCACAAATAAAGATGCCATAACACGGTAATCATCCTCATAATTTTTTTCAGAAATATAAGAACGGTTTGAATAATATTTATACCCACCCAAAAGCATTGCTCCTGCCAGTGCTCCAACAAGCATCAGCCACCATACTTTAAGGTTTCCCTTCAGTATCTCCCATACCGTATATTCTCTGTCCGTCTCAAATGTACTTTTATCCACTACAGCTTCTCCGTTTTCTTTCCATTCATTTGCTTCTGCCAAAATTCTGCTTTCTGA
Organism: Roseburia rectibacter; assembly: GCF_014287515.2. Classification (NCBI taxonomy): domain Bacteria; kingdom Bacillati; phylum Bacillota; class Clostridia; order Lachnospirales; family Lachnospiraceae; genus Roseburia; species Roseburia rectibacter. Next base: position 946,366 of record NZ_CP092473.1, on the reverse strand, counting down.
CTACATATATTTTTCATTTTACCGCAAAACACATGATTTTAAAAGCCTAAAAACAATATAAAAAAATCCGTACTTCATTTCTGAAATACGGATTTTTTCAATCTGCTTATTCAATTACAAGATCAAGCCAGTCATCTACCGGAACAAATCCGACATAAGTCTTACCTGTATTGATCTTAATCTCATTACCTGCCGCATCATAATAACGTGTCGGGGAAGTCATTTTCTCTTTTTTCCATGTAACCGGAATTGCTTTTCCGTTGGTCACATAATATCCTCCACCCTGACTGACACAGTCAAAGATCAGATAACCGTGTTCATCATACTGTGTATATCCGCAGCTCTGGATCAGAAGATTCTTAAAGCAAAGCTGTTTGTTGTCATTGCCCGGATCTACATGTGCTTTACCATACTCTGAATAATAATAGAGCTGGTCATCTGCATTGTACTCTAAATAAGAACCGTTATGAGGAAATGGAAGATCTACCAGTTTTGCATCAATTGCATCAGACGCTGATGAAAGATCCACCGGATTACTCTCACTTGCGAACTGATAATGTGGACCCTCATAATAGGAGGTATATTCTTTGGACACACCGCTGTTCTCAAAGTTCTTGTCCAGATCGCCCGGTAAGATATATTCGGTATACTCTCTTGATTTACCGTTATCCACACGGGAGAAAGTACCACTAAAATTATCCACACTCGGATCTGCCATATATTCATCAATATAGAAAGGACCGCCATCATGACAGATGACTGCATTCCACTCAGATGCGATCAGTATATTCGTCGGGCGCACACTCCGGATGCTTCCTAACTGTTTGATATTCTCCCAGTCTTTGACAAGTACCATAAATCTGGTGATCCTGCCGTTTAATGTACTGTTCATCATCTCATAAACAACATCTGCCTGGGATAATCCATAATGTGGCAATGCAATAGACTCATTGTCCACCATGACTGCGATCGGTCTCTGATTTTTAAGACTCTCATCGATCAGTTCGTTCGTCAGCTCGCTGCGATACATCCCCTCTGGAAGCACTTCCTCACTTTCAGTCTCAGTCTCCTCTGTTCCTGCTTCTGTCATGGCAACCTCTGTCGAATCAGCCGCCGTCTCGTCTGTGTTTTTGCTGCCGCATGCTGTAATGGATACTGTCATTGCAAGTGCAGTCAGCATTAAAATCGCTCTTCTCTTCAAACTAAATACCTCTCAAAGTAATTATTTGTGCATTTTGCGCACCGTTTCTGTTATTATACCACCCTTTAAGACTTTTTTACCATCTTATTTTCACGTTTTAAGAAAACCTTAAGGTAAAAAGCTGTAATTCATAAATTACTTCTTTTTCCACTTTGCATACAGTGTCTTATTTCCGCTGCTTCCTTTATTGATGACAGTAACTTTCTTTTTAAATTTCTTATCTAAATACCATCCCTTAAATACATACCCTTTTCTTGTCGGATTTTTCAGTTTGATCGTCGAGGTCTTGTATGTATATGCAGTCGGATTCTTCTTCGCATTTTTTCCACCGTTTAGCTTATAGGTGATCTTATATTTTGTGAGTTTCCACTGTGCGTACAGGGTAATGTTCTTTGTGAGCTTGATCTTCTGTTTATTTTTATAAGACTTTCCTTTTCCGTTCGCCTTGGTCTTCCAGCCCGCAAACGTGTAATATTTCTTCGAAAACTTATTTTTTGAGATCGCGGTGGAAACACCTTTTGCCATGCTCTGCTTGCTCATGCTTCCCTTGCCGCCATTGCTCTTGAATGTGATCTTATAAGTTGTCAGCTTTGCGAGTTTCTTCGATGAAACACTGCTGTCCGCATATTTATTGCAGACTGCAACTGCCTTCACCGTCTTACCAGGGGAAACTGTAAATGCTCCCGTATAACGTGTGCCCTTTGAATATGCCGCATTTGGCTCACTTCCGTCTGTGGTATAATAAATAACTGCCCCAGATGTTTTCGATGTTATTTTTACTTTATAGGAGGTACCGCTTACCGACGCTGAAATAACTGGCTTTGCTACTGTCTGAGTGATTGTGGCAATCGTTCCCGGTGCTGTGGATGTCGCCCCGGAGTCGATCGTACATGCCGGCAGGTACCCCTCCCAGATATCTTCTTCCGCATGGAAAACATAGGAACTATAATTTACTGTATCATAATAATTATCGCTTCTTTCAAAATAACCATAGTAAATGGTTCCGTCCGCATCATCCCATGTACAGTCTACATTGTACCAGGAATCGTTAAGGCGCACTTTATTCCACTCGTGATAGTAACTTGTTACTGCTACGGCATCGATTCCTGAGCCATTGCACATCATCTCAAATGCCTGTGAATATCCCGCACATACCGTCAGATCTGTGCAAAATACACTGTAGGCAGACTGGGAATATGCCGTATCCTCATCTTTAAAATTATTATCATATAAGGTCTGGTTATATTCCACTTTATCAATGATCAGATCATGGATCATTTTTACCTTTTTCTCATCTGTTGAACATGCATCGATCTTCTTCTGCCAGGATGAAACCTGACTCTGCACTTTTTTTGTTGCAGCTGCACGTGCGGAACCATTTGCAAATGCAGGATAAACACAGCCTGCAATACCATAAGTTCCATTTTTTAAGTATGCACTCTTTAAGAAATAGTACTGTGGATTTGAATAACGGAAGATCTGATATACCTCCTCCATCTGCGATAATGACAGCGAACTGCTGCCTACTATATCAATATAATAGTAAGTTGTCCCACTGATATTGTATTTTGCTGCATCTGCCTGTGTTGTCATATACTTTAAACAAACTTTATTCAAAGCATCCCAGTATGCCTTTTCCTTACTGCTTAACTGATTATAAAAATAATAACTTCCATATTTTTCCCAGGTACTGTTATAATATGCAGATGATTTTAAAATATTTTCTGCTTCTTCCTCTTCCGCAGTTTCGCGATCCAGTGTGATTTCACCAACTGCTTCAAACGGCAGAAGACCCGTCGGCATCTCCGAAAGTGTGGCTGATCTTGCTTCATTCTCTCCTGTTGTCTGCACATCCACCGTTTCTTCGGTTTCAGCAATTACTTCGACTGTCTGTGTCTCTGCTGCTTCTTCGGTTTCGGATGTTTCTTCAACCATCTGTGTTTCCGGTATTTCTTTCCCCTCTGTCGTCTGTATTTCTTCCGTTTCAGAGGTTTCTGTTTCGACTGTTACTCCCGGTGTTTCATTCTCAAGCAAAGCCTCGGCAGCACTTTTCTCCGTTTCTTCCTGCGTTACCTCTGCTGCGTAAGCACTCCCCATGTCTGCCGGTGCAAGCACAGTCCCCACAGAGACTAAGGCAGCCATAAACATTGCCAATACTCTTTTTTTCATACCTGACCTCCTGTTTCGTTTATACCTTATTTAACCTTTTCCATATCCTCACGGTTCGTATCCGAAACGATATAGTGCGGTCTTTTTTTGACTTCCAGATATGTCTTTGCGATATACTGTCCCATAATCCCCATACAGAATAACTGTATGCCGCCGATCAACGTGATAATACATACCGTTGACGCCCAGCCATCCACCGGATCTCCAAAGACCAGTTTTCGGATAACGATAAACACAACTGCTACAAACGATACAAATGTCATAAACATTCCGAACCAGGATGCTATGGAAAGCGGAGCCTGTGAAAAATTAATCACACCATCGATCGCATATTTAAATAACTTCCAGAAACTCCATTTTGTTTCTCCGGCAACGCGATTGACATTTTCATATGGAAGCCAGTATGTCTTAAACCCTATCCACCCGAAAATACCTTTCGAAAAACGGTTATACTCTCCCATCTCAACGATCGCATCAACCATGCTGCGTTTCATCAGCCGGAAATCTCTCGCACCATCTACAATGTCTGCATCTGAGATCTTATTGATCAGACTGTAAAATCTTCTTGCAAACCAGCTTCTGATCACCGGCTCTCCTTTTCTTGTTGCACGGCGTGTTGCCACACTGTCATATTCCTGATTCTCCAAAATATCGAGCATCTGCGGCAATAATGCCGGTGGATCCTGCATATCTGCATCCATTACTGCTGCATAATCACCGGTCACATTACAAAATCCGGCATACATTGCAGCTTCCTTGCCAAAATTTCTGGAAAATCCGATATAAGTCACATGATCATCTTCTTTTGCGAACTCTTTCAAAAGCCCCAGTGTACCATCCTTTGATCCATCATTGACAAAAATCATCTCATAATCACAGTCCATGGACTGCATCACTTTTTTTGTTTCCCGATAAAAAATCGGTAACGCTTCCTGCTCATTATAGCACGGAATAATCAATGAAATTTTCATATGTTTCTCTATTCTCCCTTTTCCTCATTCTTATCTTGTTTGATCCATGTTCGTTCGCTGATGATATAACGTGGTCTCGCCTTGACTTCCATATAGATTTTTCCAATATATTCACCCAGCACGCCAAGACAGACGAGCTGTACACCTCCCATAAAACAGATCACACAGATCGTACTTGCCCATCCGGTCACAGTTCTGCCGCAGATCTGTGTAATGACCGCCCACAAAACGCCAATAAAACTTAATACAGATACTCCGATACCAATACCAGAAATAAGACGCAGCGGTTTTACACTTAAACTTGTGATTCCATCAATCGCGAGATTGACCATCTTTGCAAGTGGGTAATGTGATCTGCCCGCAATCCGCGCGTGCCTCTCATAAAAAACACTTGTGCTCTTAAATCCAACCAGAGGGATCATTCCCCGTAAAAACAGATTTACCTCCTTAAATCCGGCAAATTCTTTTAAAACCCTCGCCGAAACCAGGCGGTAATCCGCATGATTGTAAATGGTCTCCACCCCCATCCATATTAAAATTTTATAAAATGCCTGTGCCGTAAGCCTCTTGAAGAAAGTATCCGTATCGCGCTTACTTCTGACTCCATAAACCACTTCTGCACCATCATAATAAGCATCTACCATTGCTTCCATTGTCGCAATATCATCCTGTCCATCACAGTCAATTGAGATTGTGATGTCAGCGACATCTTTTGCCTCCATCAGTCCCGCAAGAACCGCATTCTGATGTCCCCTGTTGCGGCTCTGGCTTATTCCGATAAAATAAGGATTTTCTCTGGCAAGTTTCTCTATGATCTCCCATGTGCGATCCCTGCTCCCGTCATTCACAAAAAGTATACGGCTCTTTTGACTTATCTTTTCCTTCTTAATCAACAACAATAATTCCTCTAAAAAAAGACCGGAAGTTACCGGTAAAACTTCTTCTTCATTATAGCACGGAATTACAATATATAAGATTGCCTTCATTGACATTCTCCCTTTTTCTCTGCACAGACATATCCTTCGATTCTGCTCCTTACCCGGATATACCTTTTTATTTCCGGAAAACCCACAATTTACTGATCACATAATTCAATATGATTACAATAATCTGTGCCGCTATCTTAACTGCCATACTTCCAAATCCAAGCTCTGTGATAAACACAAAAAGTATCACTTCTTCCACAAGCAGCGTTGCAACACGTCCGCCAAAAAAGTTCATCATCTGTACAAAAAATTCTTTTGCTCCATTCGTCTTTCCATCAAATACCCAGATACGGTTCGTAAAAAAAGCAAATAAAACTGCTAAGATCCAGGAAAAAATGTTGGCAACAAGCTCATTCATTCCAAGTGAAACATTAAAAAAGGCATATGTGATAACACTTATCACAAATGTCAATCCGCCAAAAAATAAATATAATAGCATTTCCTTATGTTTTTTATAAAATGGTTCAAAAATATTTAAAACAGGCAGATGCATCAGCCGGTCAAATATATCCTGTTTCTTTGTATCCATATATTCCTCCGTTCTTTCGTGCAGCTCTATCATAACTTTCTAATTATAGAGTATTCATGGTCTGCTGTCAACGAACCTGAATCATTTGCAGGTTCCCGATTTTCTCAGATTTTTCCATCATATTTTTCCTCTCTTTGTAAATAATAGAATTAGGACATACAGTAATTCTTACTTGTAAATCCTAATACCAAACAGTAACTATTCTAAATAGTTACAACAAATAACAGACTAATTTACGGAGGTGAAATCCATGAGTGGATCTAACAATTCTGGTTCTAACACCAGCAAAATGGCTGTACCACAGGCAAAAGAAGCTATGAACCGTTTTAAACAGGAAGTAGCAAGCGAGATCGGTGTGCCGTTAAAAGAAGGTTACAACGGTGACCTTACTTCTGCACAGGCAGGAAGCATCGGCGGCGAGATGGTCAAAAAAATGATCATGAAACAGGAAGAGCAGATGTCAGGCAAGTAAAAAAACAACTTGCCGGAAGTAAAAAAGCCTCCACATCCATGGCGTGATGTGGAGACTTTTTCTATTTATTCACGATGATCTGTTCTGTGCCTGATGCCTGCGATCCGTTATTTTTCATTTGCACGGTACACAAGCCCCTGACGGACATGCTCTACCGTTTCATCATCGGTAAAGTAACGCACGATCTCAAATGCAAATGGAATCGCTGTTCCCATGCCGCGGCTTGTGATGAAGCTGCCGTCTACTACGACCTCGTCCTCGCTGGTCGTAGCACCGGTTAATTTTTCTTCAAATCCAGGATGACAGGTTGCATGCTTTCCTTCTAACAGCCCTGCTGCACCTAATACACTCGGAGCTGCACAGATTGCGGCAACTAACTTTCCTTCATCTGCGAACTTGCGGATCACGGCATTGACAGTTTCATTTTCCAGCAGATGTATAGTTCCCGGCATTCCACCCGGAAGCACGATTCCATCCAAATCCTCATATCCTGTTTCTTCTGCAAGTACATCTGCTAAAAAAGTAACTCCGTGGGAGCTTGTTACTTCTTTTTTCCCGGTGACAGAGATCATAACGATCTCCATTTTTGCACGACGCACAATATCAACTACGGTAAGTCCTTCAATTTCCTCACAGCCGTCTGCCATGAAAATTCCAATTTTACTCATAAATATTGCCTGCCTTTCTTTTATGTACGGTATCACATTCAGCTTAATAATTTAAATAAAGTATAACAAACTGTTTTTTTGCGGTCAATGGCTACCTGTTTTCTGCATGTATGCTCTTATTTATCTATAGTAATTAATTCCTTCAAATTATCTGGAAACTCCTTATGCATATCTTTTAAAAGTCCCTCCTTTTATCTCTGCTGTAACCATTCCGTACTTTTCCTGTGACTTACTTTTTTGTAATACTAATACTATCTTATATTTTCGTTTCATAAACTCATCTATATTTTTAGGAATTACCAATTAATTTAGAGTACTCATATGCAGCTCTATAAATTGCATCCAATAGTTCACTATCAGAAAGTCTTGAATTAACTGTCATTTTTCTCCTACGTAAAAAGGTCCTGCTTACGCAAGACCTTTATCTTTGTTAATACTGCTACTGGTTTATTTAGGTGTGTGCCACCCGAAAGCCTTCCACTTTCATGCGAAATCAACTATTATATTTGTAAATATTTTTCTTTGTCTCTTTGTAACCTCTATCGAAATCTTCTTTTTTCTTACCTGTACAACTGGTATAATAATATACAGCGATGTTGTTTTCCTACATCCCTTTAAAATCATTTCACAAATAACAAAAAGGAGTTCTCTACCATGGAAATCGAACGCAAATATTTAATAAAAACATTACCGGAGCATTTAGAACAGTACCCCTGCAAAGTGATCGAACAGGGTTACTTAAATACCAACCCGGTCGTGCGTATCCGCCGTTCCAATGACGATTATATTCTAACCTACAAAGGCAAAGGAATGATGGTGCGCGAAGAATATAATCTGCCTTTGAATGAGGAAGCATTTCTTCATCTGAAAGAAAAAATTGATGGCAGGCTGATCAAAAAGCGCCGCTATCTGATCCCGCTTGCACCAAAATACACGATCGAACTGGATGTATTTGAAGGAGATTTAGCCCCACTGCTGCTCGCAGAAGTAGAGTTTGAGACTGAAGAAGAAGCAAACAGCTTTACTCCCCCGGAATGGTTTGGGGAAGATGTAACATTCTCCGGCAAATATCATAACAGCCAGTTAAGCAGACTTTCCTGACACTTCGTTATCTGCATTTAAAATGGGTGTGGCAAAACAGCCACACCCATTTTTACTTTTTATATTTTTTTGCTGTCTTTGAGCAGTCTGTACAACGTCGGTGTAAAATGAAACTCCTCCATCATATTTTCCACTTCTGTGAGATAATTTTGTTTTACCGCACGCGGCACAACTTTCTTCTGTACTGCACGGATCAGGATATTCTTTGGCGTATGCGCAAAATCGACAAACTCTAAAAGCTGTGTTTTGTATCCGCATACCTCTAACAAGTTTGCACGGATCGCATCGGTTGCAAGCGCTGAGAAACGCTCTTTAATGATGCCGTAACGTGTCAGCAGTGAGAACTGGTCTGTCTTTATCTGTCCGTTTAACTCATGCTGGCAGCATGGCACGGAAAAAATCATCTTTGCATTCCACTGCACGGCATTGTAAAGCGCATAATCTGTCGCTGTATCACAGGCATGCAATGTTACGACCATGTCTACCGGAAATGGTGTCTGATAGCCGTTAATATCACCTAATTCAAAATGCAGATTCTGATAGCCGTATTTTTCTGCTGCAAGGTTACAGTTTTTAATAACCTCATCTTTCAGATCAAGTCCAATGATCTGTACATTCATTTTTTTTACTTCTGAAAAATAATAATATAAAATAAATGTCAGATAAGACTTACCACACCCAAAATCAATGATATTTAAGTGGTCATACGGATAATCACGCACCCCGTCTTCAATAATTTCAAGAAAACGGTTGATCTGGCGAAACTTATCGTACATGGTACGGACTACTTTTCCCTCTGCCGTAAAAACTCCCATATCAATCAGCGGCGGAATCACGGTTCCCTCTTCCAACAGATATTTCTTTTTACGGTTATGGGATTCCTGCGCTTTTGCGGCGCCCTCTGCCTGCTTCTTACAGCGGTAAGTCACTTTTCCTTTTTTCGAGATCAAAAGCATATATTCACTGTTGCCATCCCAGGCATTTAACTGTAAAAATTCACTGCCAACACGCTCTGACAAATAGCTCAAAAGTCTATCCGGCTCTATTTTTTCATGAAAAACCTGTTTCTGCGTATAGGCTGCTGCCTGGTAACCGGACGATTTTTTTTCGATCTCGATCTTGCGGTATTTTGCAGCTTTGTCAGAGGGTTTGCTGACGATCATCTTGTAAACCTCCTGCTGCGTGATCTGTTGTAATTTTGATTTTAATTCTTCTGAAACCATGTAATCTCCATTTTTGTACACTAATCCTCAACAAATAGCCGTGTGAAAAACAAACCCGCAGTCTTATTTTCCACACAGATTATCTGAGACGTGTGCTCTCAAAACGCTGTCTGGTACGGATGCACTGTTTGAGCTGCTCATAACGGTCATCGAGATCTCCTTCCGGGATCACAACGTCTAAAACAACTGCCATATTGTTGATCATTTTATCTGTAATGATATCGCGCATGGATGTCAGGATATTATACTTTTCCTCAAAGGAATCCGCATCTAAAAACTCCATAAGTTTCGGTTCTACCTGCTCTTCTGTATCAGACGGAACACTTTTATTTTCCTGCGTGCCGGTATCTCCACTCTGATCCTGCACATCCTCTTTCTTCTCCCGCTCCACCAGCTCAAACCGGTATTTCTGCGTAACCTCCGGATATTTTTCGTGATCCACTTCACTGGTAAACATGGAGAGCGGTCTTGCGTACACGCCAAAATCTCCATATAACGCCTGGTAAATGACCAGTTTTTCTCCTGTTTCAGAATGTGTCGCAATCGTTACGATCTGATATAATTTATTTTTAAAATGGCGGTAAATCTCGCCACTTACCGGTATTCTTTCTGCCATACTGTTGCTGTCCTTTCTTTCACCTTATGCCGTATGTACTTCTGTCAATCCCGCAATTTCGTCCGGCAGCTCAAAACGGTTTAACATCTCCACTCCTTCTGCCACAAAATCGCGCTCAAAACTCAGATTCGCCTGATATCCCATGATCATCAGATCATTGACCTGATCCATCAGGGAACATTCTTCCTCACACTCCCCATGTACCTTTTGGGGCGGCTCTCCTGTTTTTTCATAAAACTGTTTCCGCAGTTCGTCCGTCTGATTTTCATTGACGTTTAAATCTGCACGGCTTAAAATAGTATCTTTCCCGGGATTTGAAACAGGGCGCGCTGCCTGCGTAGACTTTGCCGCATTCGATGCAACCGTGCCATACTTCTGCTGCAGTCTCTGTTTTAATTCCTGCTGTCTTGCAGATAATTCTCTCTGCATCGCATTTGCCGCATCCGCAATAATATCCGGTCTTCCTGCATGACCACCATAAGAAACCTGTGTCTGTGGTACATTTTTTCTTCCTCCGCCGGGCTGATTCGGCACAGCCGCTTTCTTTTGCACTCCTTCTTTTTTCTTTTTATCACTGTAAATCCCTGCTGCAATGCCAATAATTATCACAATCAGACCAAACAAATCATCCATAACTTTTCATGCTCCTCTCCTCTTTAACTTCGTAAAAATGTTATATATACAAAGTTCACTATTCGTATTATAATATTTTAATATACGTTTCTCAACAAAATTTTACTCTTTGGAGGATATATGTTACCAAAAAAAATAAAGCGTCTCTCTGGCATGCAGTTGATCGCACTTGGTTTTCTTCTGCTTATCTTAGGCGGAACATGTCTTTTGATGCTTCCCTGCTCTTCCCGCACCGGTGAATTTACCCCTTTTATCACAGCACTTTTTACGGCAACAAGCGCCACCTGCGTCACCGGTCTTATTCTGGTCGATACCTATACGCACTGGTCCTTCTTTGGACAGCTTGTATTATTACTTTTAATCCAGATCGGCGGTCTTGGCTTTATTACCATCGGCACTGCCGTCTCTTTAGTTTTGCGCCGGAAGATCGGTTTGAAAGAACGTGGCTGGATCAAGGAAAGTTTTAATGTTCTGGATATCGGCGGCGCAGTGCGCCTGATCAAACGCGTACTAAAAGGTACTGTATTATTCGAAGGCATCGGTGCATTGCTGTTATTTACCCGCTTCTATCCTAAAATGGGATTTTCGAATGGACTTTATTACAGTATTTTCCATTCCATATCAGCCTTTTGTAATGCCGGATTTGATATCATGGGAAAATATAAGCCGTATTCTTCTTTTACTGCCTATTATGACGATCCTGTGGTCAGCTTTACGCTGTGCGCCTTAATCCTGATTGGCGGGATTGGATTTATTGTATGGAGTGACATCATTGATCATAAATGGCATTTTAAGAAATATGCCCTGCAGACCAAAATGGTCTTGAGTTTTTCGGCAGTTCTGGTATTTGGCGGAGCTTTACTGTTTTATTTGCTGGAACGAAATAATCTTTACGCCGATATGAGCACGACAGGCATCATCTGCAGTTCTTTTTTCAGTGTGATTACACCAAGAACAGCCGGTTTTAATACACTTGACATTGGTGCTTTCACGGAGGGCGGCAAACTGCTTACCATTATCCTGATGTTCATCGGAGGCGGTTCCGGTTCCACGGCGGGCGGCGTCAAAATGGCAACCATTTTTGTTCTGCTCCTGCATCTGCGCTCCACACTCTTAAGAACGACCGGGACAAATATTTTTGGCCGCAGGATCGAAGATGATACGATCACAAAAGCATCCGCCCTGCTTTGTACCTATCTGTTTGCCGGACTTGCCGCAACGCTCGCAATCTGCGGCATGCAGGGTTTCTCTGTCGGTGACACGCTTTTTGAAGTCATATCCGCAATCTGTACTGCGGGAATGACAGCCGGACTGACCAGTCAGCTTAATTTTATTTCACGACTTATTATCATTTTTCTGATGTATATCGGTCGCCTTGGAAGTCTTTCCTTTGCACTTTCTTTTACCGACCATAAAAAACTAACACATATCATGCAGCCGGTAGAACGCATCAACATCGGCTGAGAAAGGAATTTACTTATGAAATCAATTTTAATTATCGGACTCGGACGTTTCGGCACCCATTTATGTCAGGATCTCGCCAGACTAGACAATGAGATCATGATCGTTGACAAAGACGAAGCAAGCTTAGAAGACCTTCTTCCCCTTGTGGTCAGCGCTAAGATTGGCGACTGTACCAACGAAAAAGTCTTAAAAAGTCTTGGTGTCGGAAACTTTGATTACTGTTTTGTCTGTATTGGTGAAAATTTTCAGAGCAGTCTTGAGATTACAAGCCAGTTAAAAGATCTTGGGGCAAAATATGTTGTCAGCAAGGCCAACCGTGATATCCACGCAAAGTTCCTGCTGCGCAACGGTGCGGATGAAGTGATTTATCCAGACCGTGATATTGCAGAAAAAGTCGCGGTTCGTTTTTCTGCAAATCAGGTCTTTGACTATGTGGAACTCGGAAATAATTTTTCCATTTATGAAATTGCTCCTCTGCCGGAGTGGATCGGTCATTCGATCAAGGACGTCAATGTCCGCGTCAAATATAATGCAAATATCATCGGCATCAAAGCTGAACACGGCATGAAACTGATGCCGAATGCAGAGTATGTGTTCCGTAAAGAAGAACATCTGATGATCATCGGGCATCAGCGGGATATGGAAAAGATTTTGAAGAAATTATAAGTGCATTTCTTTTTCATAAATGTCTGCTGCCTCTTCTAACAGTTTCCGGATTTCAAGATGCTGCGGGCACTGTGCCTCGCATTTTCCACATTTGATGCAGTCTCCGGCTTTACCGCTTCCGTCGATCTGCCAGCGGTAAGACCCCCGCGCCGCATCCGTCACTCCAAACTGTACGCCCATGTTGTAGACTCCAAAAATATCCGGGATACGGATCTGTTTCGGACATCCCTCCACACAGTAACGGCAGTTGGTACAAGGAATCGTTGGAAGTTTTTCGAGTTCTTCCACCACCTTTCCGATTGCCTGCTGCTCTTTATCCGTGAGCGGCTGAAAATCTTTCATATAAGCCGTATTGTCCTGTAACTGCTTTAGATCCGACATTCCGCTTAACACCAAAATTACATTTGGCAGTGATGCCGCATACCGGATCGCATAAGATGCATAGGAAGCATTTTCATCCAGCGCACTTAAGATCCTCGCCGGCTCTCCGACCATATTTGCTAACGTACCGCCTTTGACAGGTTCCATCACGATCACAGGTACCCCATGTTTTTCCGCCACCTCATAGCATTTGCGTGACTGCACGTTCTCAGATTCCCAGTCATAATAATTGATCTGAAGCTGTACAAACTCCATCTCCGGATGATTCGTCAGAATTTCATCTAATACATCCGCCTTATCATGAAAAGAAAATCCGATGTGTCTGATCTTTCCCTTCTCTTTCATATTCTGTACAAACTGAAATCCGCCTAAGTTCTCTGCCTCTTTTACCCTGTCTTTATTCATGGCATGTAAAAGATAAAAGTCAAAATACTCTACCTGGCATTTTTTTAGCTGTTCCTCGAAATACTTTCCGTAGTCAGTGTACTCTTTTACAAGCCATACCGGCATCTTGCTCGCAAGGAAAAAACGATCCCTCGCATACCGTTGTACCAGACAGCGTCCGACTGCTTCCTCGGATCTGCCATTGTGATATGGATATGCGGTGTCAAAGTACTTAAATCCCTGTTCGAGGTAGGAATCGATCATCTCGCAGAACGCTGCGTCGTTGATATTTTCTGTGCTGCCGTCGGTTACCGGGAGACGCATGCAGCCGAATCCCAGTTTCTTTGGCATTTCTTTGGTTAACTCGCTCATTTGTGTGTGCCCCTTTCTTTTGGGTTGTTATAATAAAACATAAAGTCTTGGGCGAAACTCTTCTGCAGGTTGTGGTGGTCGTTGTGTGGCGGGCACCTGTTTAACGAAGGCACGCTCTCGCTGCGTGTCGCTCGTAGCGGATACTAAGCGACCAAAATACGGTCGCTAAGTACCGACGGCTCCCCAGCACCTTCTTATAAACAGGTGCCCGCCGCACAACTACGCTACGTTCTTGAGAGTTTCGCGTTGGCAAACCTTTCTTTTTATTATAACAACCTAAAGGAAAGCTGTATAGTATTCTTTTTCATGCAGGCGATCGGCACACCACTCCACTCTATACTTCCCCTCATGCAGGCGGTCGGCACGACTCGCCCTACAACTCCCCGTGGGCGGGCGGCACGGCAACACCCACACCGCACCAGCCGGCAAACCCAGCCACCCCACTCCCACAAAAAAAGCAGAGCCACCCATGCCCTGCTTTTTCATTTCCGCACCCTAACTCTGGTACACCTCAATAAAGTTCTTCACAACCTCCACCAGCTTTTCATATCCCATGGAAGTCGTATCCAGACAGAAATCATAGTTTCTGGCATCATACCAGTCCTTCCCGGTATAATATTTATAATAATCCGCACGGTGCTTATCGATCTTTTCGATCTTCTTCTCCGCATCCCGCTCGGTGATTCCGTCATGCTCCATTACACGGACGATACAATCTTTCTTCGGTGCAAAGAAAAACAGGCGGAGCACATTCGGATCATCCTTTAACACATAATCCGCACATCTTCCGATAATGATACAGGACTCTTCCTCTGCAAGCTCACGGATCACTTTTGCCTGATAATTAAACAGGTTGTCATCCGATACGAAATCTGCGCTCTCCGGTGGGATTACACCGCCCTTGTACGGATTTTTGCGTGCAATACGAAACAAAGGTGATTTCTTTAATTTTTCATCGGTCTGTCCGAAAAGCGCCTCATTGATGCCGCTGTCATCGGATGCCATTCTTAAAATCTCTCTGTCGTAGCAATTAATTCCAAGTTCTTCTGCGAGCAGCTTACCCAGCGTACGTCCGCCGCTGCCGTAACTTCTTGCGATTGTAATCACTGTTTTTTTCATTGCTGCATCCCCCTATTCTCCAAGATATGCTTTCTTGATCGATTCGTTATTCATCATTTCCTTTGCATCACCGGAGAGAACGATATTGCCGGTCTCCAGTACATATGCACGGTCAGCAATGGATAACGCTTTCTTTGCATTCTGCTCTACTAAAAGAACCGTTGTTCCACCTGCAGAGATCTCACGGATAATGTGGAAAATCTCCTCCACGAGGATCGGAGAAAGTCCCATGGACGGCTCATCCATCAGGATGATTTTCGGCTTTGACATCAGCGCACGACCCATGGCAAGCATCTGCTGCTCACCACCGCTTAAGGTTCCTGCAAGCTGGTTTTTACGCTCTTCCAGTCGCGGGAAACTCTCATATACTTTCGCTAAAGTCTCTGCGATCTCCTGTTTATCTTTTCTGGTGTATGCACCCAGTTTTAAGTTCTCATATACGGATAACTCTGCAAATACACGACGTCCCTCCGGCACATGCGCCATTCCCATGGATACGATCTTGTGTCCCGGAATCTTTGAGATATCACATCCCTCAAAAATGATCTCACCTGCTGCCGGGCTTAACATACCTGTAATCGTCTGTAATGTTGTTGTCTTTCCGGCACCGTTTGCACCGATCAGCGCAATGACTTCACCCTCATTGACCTCAAAGGAGATTCCCTTGATTGCCTGGATCACGCCATAGTATACTTCCAGATTTTTTACTTCAAGCATTGCCATAACTTAAAATCTCCTTTCCTATTCTCCAAGATATGCCTTGATGACCTGCGGATCATTCAATACTTCCGTCGTTTTACCCTCTGCTAAAACCTGTCCGAAGTTTAATACAGTAAGTTTCTCACAGATACCGGATACCAGTTTCATATCATGCTCGATCAAAAGCACTGTCATATCAAATTCATCCCTTACAAAATGAATTGTCTCCATCAGCTCTTTTGTCTCGTTCGGGTTCATACCGGCAGCCGGCTCATCTAAAAGCAGAAGTTTTGGATTCGTTGCAAGTGCTCTTGCGATCTCAAGTTTTCTCTGTTTACCATAAGGGAGATTGGACGCAAGAAAATCTGCTTCCTTCTCAAGGTCAAAGACTTTTAAAAGTTCCATTGCTTTCTCATTCATCTCTTTTTCTGCCTGATGGTATTTTGGCAGACGTAAGATTCCTGTCAGCGTAGAATATGTGATCTGATTATGCAGACCGATCTTTACATTATCAAGCACTGACTGGTCTTTAAACAGACGGATATTCTGGAATGTACGGGCGATTCCTGCTTTGTTGATATCGATGGTCTTTTTCCCTGTGATATCAACTCCGTCTAATGTGATAGATCCGTCATTTGGTGTATACACACCGGTTAACATATTAAATACAGTTGTCTTTCCGGCACCGTTCGGCCCGATCAGTCCGTATAACTGTCCTTTTTCGATTGAAATATGAAATCCGTCTACTGCACGCAGACCGCCAAAGGAGATACCAAGATTTTTTACTTCCAATAGACTCATGTTACTGTACTCCTTTCTTTGTGTTCTTTTTCAGTTTCGCTGCCATACGCTGTCTGAATTCGATACATTTTGGTGCCCAGTTAAAGAGCATCATTGCGATCAGCACGATGGAATAGATCAGCATACGGTAATCAGAAAGTCCACGCAGTACCTCCGGCAATAACGTAAGGATCACAGCCGCAATGATAGAACCGCGGAAACTTCCCATACCACCTAATACAACAAATACAAGGATCATGATCGACATGTTGTAACCAAAGTTTGCAGGTGTTGCTGTAACGGTTGACAGGTTGTGTGCATATAAAACACCGCCGGCTCCTGCGATCGCTGCGGAGATCGTAAATGCCATCAGTTTAAATTTTGTAATGTTGATACCAACTGACTCAGCCGCGATACGGTTATCACGGATTGCCATGATCGCACGTCCGCTTCTGGAATTTACCAGATGATATACGATAAACAGACAGATCAGGATCATGATCACACCCGCTGTAAAACTGGATAAATGAGGAATCTTTGCAATACCTTTTGCACCGTTTATAAGCCATTCTCCCTCATCCGAAAGTTTGATCGCATTTCCGTTTGAAATTGCAAAATGAAAACCGTCCGTATCTTTCGCTATGTAAAGTACGTTGATCACGTTTTTAATGATCTCACCAAATGCAAGTGTTACGATAGCAAGGTAATCACCTCTTAAACGCAATACCGGGATACCGATGAGGAATCCGAAAAATGCAGCCACTGCTGTTCCTATGATCAAAACGACAATAAACAGAAGGATCTGATTTGGGATTACATTCTGTAAAAGTTTTGTTGCAAATGCACTTGAAAATGCACCGACACACATAAAACCTGCATGTCCGATACTAAGTTCTCCCAGATAACCAACACAGAGATTTAATCCGATCGCAACAATGGAATATGTGCACATCGGCACTAAAAGTCCCTGCATCAGGGAAGATAATACTCCGGCTGCGATCAGTATCTGGACTACAAGATAGGCCACAATTACCATGGCAAAGGTAATCAGATGGTCTAATGTACTTTTTTTCATTGTTTTAACATTTAATTTCGACATATCATTACTCCAATCTGACCTTATACTTTTTCATGAATCTGTTTTCCAAGAATACCGGTCGGCTTTACAAGCAGCACAATGATAAGCACTGCAAACACGATTGCATCTGACAACTGGGATGAAATATAAGCACGTCCTAAAATCTCAATGATACCAAGTAAAATACCACCGATCAACGCACCAGGGATAGAGCCGATTCCACCGAATACTGCTGCTGTAAACGCTTTGATACCAGGCATGGAACCTGTATAAGGAGTCAGTGTAGGGTATGCAGAGCAGAACAGCACACCTGCGATCGCTGCAAGTCCAGAACCGATCGCAAATGTCAGGGAAATGGTTGCGTTAACATTTACTCCCATCAGCTGTGCCGCATCTTTATCTTCCGAAACAGCAAGCATAGCCTGTCCGGCTTTTGTTTTTTTGATAAATAACATCAGACCTGCCATAATGATGACACATGCAAGAACCGTCACGATCGTGGTTCCTGAAATTGTAAGGCTGCCGCCTGCAAGTTTTAAAGATGGCAGTGTTACAACATTGGTAAAAGACTTTGTGTCCGCACCAAACAATAACAGTGCTGCATTCTGTAAAAAGTAGCTGACACCGATCGCTGTGATAAGTACGGCAAGAGGAGTAGCCCGGCGCAATGGCTTGTAAGCAATTTTTTCAATGACGATACCAAGAACCGTACAAACAATAACGGATAAAACAACCGCTACAAGCGGCGGCCATCCCTGACCGTTCATGGCTAAAAACACCACGTAACAGCCGATCATGATAACATCTCCATGTGCAAAGTTCAACATCTTTGCGATACCGTATACCATGGTATATCCCAGTGCAATGATCGCATAGACGCTTCCAAGACTGATACCATTGATCAGGTAAGATAAGAAATTCATAACAATCCTCCATTCTTACTTTATAACGTTAATACATTGATTTTTTTATTATACCATTTGAAATACTTGTATACAATCTTTTTGTTTCAAAAAACGCCACAATGTGACGTTTAAAAATATTCTGTCATAAGTACAAAAGGGGCTGACTGCGACAACTTTGTCTGCAAACAACCCCTTTCTTTCCTTATAAAATAGCTATTTATTTTTTATTTCATTTACATTGCTGCGTAAGCACCATCTTTGATCACTACTGCCTTCGGAGCCTTGCTGACCTCTCCGGTTGCCTGCCATGTCATTCCATCTCCTGTCAATCCATCTACAGAGATAGATGTCATTGCTCCGGTTAATGCAGTGCCCAGATCAGAAACACTCATATCCGGTGTTGCACCTGCCTGCTCGATAGCTGCTTTGATAACATAGATTGCATCGTAAGCATCTGCTGCGAACTGGTTTGGAACATCGCCATATTTCTCTTTGTATGTGGAAACAAATGCTTTTGTTTTCTCATCATCTGCATCTGCAGCGAATGGAGTTAATAACATAACACCTTCCGCTAAAGATGTATCAAAGTTCTCAACACCAAGGATTCCGTCCATACCATCAACACCGAAGAAAGCCGGCTCATAACCCATACCGTTTGCCTGAGTTAAAATGATAGATGCCTCTGTATAGTAAATCGGTAAGAATACTAAGTCAGCGCCTGCAGACTGTGCTTTCTGAAGCTGTGTGGAAAAATCTGTCTTGGAATCTGCTGTAAACGCTTCCTCAGCTACAACCTCAAGTCCTTTGTTCTGTGCTTCTTCCACGAAAGTAGCTTCGATACCGGAAGAATATACACTCGAGCTGTCATAGATGACTGCAACTTTTGTTCCTAAATTGTTGTCTGCAATGTACTGTGCAGAAGCTGTACCCTGGTTCGGGTCTGTAAAGCATGCCTGGAATACATTATCGTTTGTGATAACATCTGTGGATGATGCGGATGGTGTAATCTCAAACATACCATCTTCTGCTGTCTTGTCTGCAACTGCTACACAAGGTGTTGTTGTAACAGTTCCCATCAGGATCTGCATACCCCAGTCTTTTAATGAGTTATATGCATTGACGGATTTCTCTGCATCATTCTGATCATCCTCTGCTTTGAATGCAAGCTGATATCCGTTTGCACCGCCAGCTGCATTGATCTCATCCACTGCCATCTGTGCTGCGTTCATAACTGCGTTTCCGTAAATTGCTGCATCACCGGTTGTCGGTCCGATGCTTCCGATCTTAAATACAGAACCGTCTGCTGCACTGCTGTCCGTACCTGCAGATGCATTGCCTGTTGATGTGTTTCCTGCTGCATTACCACCACAGCCTGCCAGACAACTTACTGCCAGCGCTGCTGTTAAAAACATACATACCGCTTTTTTCATAATATTTCCTCCTTCGATACTTCCGCATCTTATATTGTCCTGAAATTTCATACATTTGCGAAAGCTCTCAAACTTGTTGTTGCAATAATAGCAAAAATATACACTTTGCACAATATTCAGATTCACCTAAATTCTTGATGGATTTTAATCATAATTATACAAAGTGACGTTTTCCATAACTATTAGTTATGTATATTATGAACTGTACGAATAAAATCTGAAATTTCATCTTTTAACCCTGCGGATTCAATATGTTGCGCATAGCAGTCTGTAAAATTTTCTTTCAGATAATCTGCCAAAAACTGATTGCGCTGCCCATTCTCCATATCAGCAAGTGCTTCTTTATCTCCATGCTTCAGATAATACGCAAGTGCAAAAAAATCGGGGGCATCCCAGCCTGCTGCGTCCTTTAATACTGCCTGTATATTCTCCAGTTCACTGCGCAGCATAAGTGTGCTGATCTTTGCATCCGGTGTACCAAATTCTGCCGATGCAGTTTTTAAACACTGTACCGTCGATCCATAATCCGGGTCATCCTCCCTGATAGAACACATATGATATACGTGATCCAGATCCACGATCAGGGAATCCAGGCTCTTTTTTGCATCACGTTCCGGTTCCTCTGTCATCTCATCCAGTAAAAGTTCAATCTTGCGCTGCGCACGCTCCAGATGTTCTCTTGATGTTTTATAGTCTGTCTGAAGTCTCTCCCCAAGTTCCTGTGCCTCTGTAATTATTTTTACCAGCTCACCTGCGGCTCCTTTTTCCATGCCGGTTCCAAGTAATTTACTCTTCCAGTCTTTTTCCCTGCTGCGCTGTTCCTTTTGTTTCCTTTTTTGCTCACTGTCCCCAAATAACATTTCACGCTCCTCCTTACCCCAGTACAATTTCCGACACATTGCCCTATATAGAATACTCTGCCGAAATTTTTCTAATGCTGACGTTTATCCATATCAATGCAGCAGAAAATAACCTGCCACCAGGATAATGCCAAGCACCAAAATAGCAACCGGTATAAACGTGATAAATGCCGCAATGATCATCGCAAGCATATCCCCCTTTTCTAATTCGGGGCGTTCCAGCTCCTCATACGGTTCTCCTGCATCTTTCCTGCGTTCTTCCTCCGCCGCATCACTGCTCTCATGCAGCTTCTTCATTGCTCCATCTATTTTTCTCTGAAATAACATATAATCTCCATTTCTACTAAAAGTACTTATTTGTAAAGATACTGCTGCAAAACAAATCACAGCCAGCCGCTTATAAAATAAGAGCCGGCTCTTACCAAAAAACACTATGTTTCCAGTTTAAGCCAGCTCTTATCATCTGTCAAATTGTATCTATTTTATTTTTCACTGCATCTCACACAATAGCTGAACAGTCACTATTTTTCTTCCGGCACGCCTAATTTATGATGACATGCTACAAAATGTCCCGGTTCTACCTCTTCGAACTGCGGAGTCACATTCTTACAGATCTCTGTGCAATACCGGCATCTTGTATGGAACTTACATCCCTTTGGCGGATTGATCGGACTTGGGATATCTCCCTCAAGAATGATCGTCTCTTTCTTACCATCCACATCTGTGGTTGGAATCGCAGAAAGTAATGCCTCTGTATATGGGTGGTACGGATGTGCAAACAGATGCTCCGTATCCGAAAGCTCCATCATATTTCCCAGGTACATTACACCGATCCTGTCACTGATGTATTTGATAACAGAAAGGTCGTGGGAAATAAACAGGTATGTTAAATTATTCTGCTCTTTTAAGTCTAACAGCAGGTTAATGATCTGTGACTGAATGGAAACATCCAGTGCAGATACTGCCTCATCACAGACAACAAACTTCGGATTTACTGCAAGTGAACGCGCAATACCGATTCGCTGTCTCTGTCCACCGGAAAACTGGTGCGGATAACGATGGATAAAATAAGAAGCAAGTCCACACTTCTCCATGATCTCCATGATGTAATCCTGCATCTTAGGATCACCTTTTTTGAAGATATTGTGAGCCATCAATCCCTCTCCGATGATCTGACCTACCGTCATACGCGGATTTAAGGATGAATACGGATCCTGGAAGATCAACTGAAGATCACGGCGCAGATAACGCATCTCTGCATCCGTTAAGTTTGCAAGATTGATACCGTCATCCTTCTGTGCCTCATATTTATCAAATGCTTCATCTTTTTTGCAGTTGTCACGGATCTTATCGATCTCTGCAAGCTCAGCCTGTACTTTTTTCTGAAGCTCTGGAATTTTTTTCTTTATTTCCTCTGCTTTTGCGGATTTTCCGTTTTTCTCAAAATCCTCTGCCTGTGCATTGATCTTACGGATCTCTTTCATGGCAAGATATTCTGCAAGATAATGACGGCCTGCCTCTGCAAGTGCAGACTCATCTAACGTATAGAGTCCGCCGATCAAAGCAGTGATATCCAAAAGATCGTTGTTTGCCTCACTCTCCATCTCAGCAAGATGCTGTCCGGCTGCCTTCTTGGCGATCTTTTCTTCCTCGCTGCCCTCTGGCATTTTAGCGTAGTCTGCCTCTAACTTTTTTACCTTGTCTAAAAGCTCCTCGCATTTTTTCTTCTTATCTGGAAGATTCTTAAAAATCTCCTCAACATATTTCAAGTCAAAATCTTCTACGGTACGTCCGTAATATACGGTACGTCCGCCAGTCTGACGGTAAAGCTGTAACAGTGTACGTCCGAATGTAGATTTTCCACATCCACTCTCACCAACCAGACCGAAAGTCTCGCCCTCATAAATATTTAAACTGATTCCATCATTTGCCTTTACAAATGACTGCGGTTTTCCCATCTTCTTTTTTCCGATCGGGAAATACTGTTTTAAATTCGAAACACGCAGTAATACCTTGTTCTCGTCACTCATTAGTTTCTTTCCCCTTTCTTCGGATAAAAGCAGCGTACCATATGTCCCGGTTCTACCTCGTTCAGTTCCGGTTCCATTTCACGGCACTTGTCTGTTGCATATTTGCAGCGCGGTGCAAATTTACATCCCTTCGGAAGATCAAGCGGATGCGGTACGGCACCCGGAATTGCCTCTAAACGGATTCCGGTCGGTGTATCAAGACGTGGGATAGAGTAAAGCAGTCCTTCCGTATACGGATGCAGATAGGAGTTATCCCCAAAAATGCTGCGCACCGGAGCTTTTTCCACAACCTGACCACAGTACATAACAGCGACATCGTCTGCCATCTCGTTGATAACACCAAGATCATGTGTGATAAAGAGAATGGATGTTCCTTTCTCTTTCTTTAAATCATTCATCAGCTTTAAGATCTGCGCCTGGATCGTTACATCAAGAGCCGTCGTCGGCTCATCAGCGATCAGTAGTTTTGGGCGGCAGGCAAGTGCCATGGCAATCATGACACGCTGGCGCATACCACCGGAAAGCTGATGCGGATACTGTTTGGCAACCGCTTCCGGATTCGGGATTCGTACATCCTTTAACATCTCAACCACTTTCTCGGCTGCCTCTTTTTTATTCATTCCCTGATGAATGATAAACGGCTCGGAAAGCTGACGCTCTACGGTAAAAATCGGGTTTAAGCTGGTCATCGGCTCCTGAAAAATAACAGAGATCTCATTTCCACGGATCTTACACATATCTTTTACAGATACGTCTGCAAGATTTTTACCGTCAAAAATGATCTCGCCGCTGTCGATATAGCCGTTGCCGTCTAATAATTTTAAAATACTCATGGCGGAAACGCTCTTACCGCTTCCGCTCTCACCTACAACACCAAGTGTCTTTCCCGGTTCTACCGAGTAAGAAACACCGTTTACTGCCTTTACAATACCCTTTTTCGTTTTAAAGAAGGTATGCAGGTCATGAATCTCTAATAAAGCCATTTTGTGTTTCCTCCTTTAACGCTCATTTGATTTCGGGTCGATGGCATCACGCAGACCGTCTCCGACCATATTGATACAGATTACGCAGATACCTAACATGATGGCAGGGAATACCCATCTCCACCAGTAGTTCTGGATAACAACGGAACTTACGCAGCCGTTTAACATATTTCCCCATGTAGGACGCGGCAGTTTTACACCAAATCCTAAGAAGGACAACGTAGACTCTGTCAGCATACAATAAGCAAAATCAAGCGTTGCAGATACAATGATAACCGAAATTACATTCGGGATAATATGCTTAAATACGATCACGGAACGTTTTACACCCATCGCATTTGCGGCGGTTACAAACTCCTGCTCACGTTCTGCAAGCACCTGTGCACGGACAAGTCTTGCAAGGCTCGGCCAGCTTAATATACCGAGTATCACCATAATCAGGGCAATCCTTGCGCCCTCTGTCATGCTGTTTCCGATGATAGATGTCAAAATCATCGCCATCGGAAGGAACGGCAGACATGCAACGATCTCTGTGATACGCTGTAACACGATATCAACCCAGCCTCCGAAGAAACCGGACACACCACCAATGATGATACCGATGATCGTGGAAATGATAACGGAGATTGCACCGATCGTCATAGTCATACGTCCACCATTTAAGATACGGGTAAATACGTCACGTCCAAGTTCATCACTTCCAAACAGATAACCTTTTAATCCCCAGGTTACTACATCGCCGGATTTTGTCACTGCATAGTTCTGATAAGTACCGCCGTAGATGGCAATCACATCTTTTGCTTTCTTTGGAACATCTGTCTGGTGTTTTGCATTGCTTCCCCAGGAGTAAACAGTTCCTTTATCTGTCAGTGTTGTAATATGATATCTTCCGGCAAACATGGAAACGATCTCTCCATCCATTTCCGGAATCTCTTTCTCACTCTTGTTGGCTTTTCCCCAGATTCTAAGAGAGCCATCCTCTAACAATGCCACACAGGCATCGGAGGTTGTCACGATATCTTTCGCTTTTCCAAGGTCTTCCGGAATATTGGAGATATCGGATTTCTGGCTTCCTAAATGCCGGATCTCGCCATCATCTGTAAGCGCCATTAAAGTTGTATTTGCTACGGAAATCTTTGCAATGTGGCTGTTACCGTTTCTTCTGGTCAGACGCACATCATTTAAGTTTTCATTTCCCCATGCGATGACTTCGCCGCCTTCGGTTAAAACATAAGAAATCTGATAACCGGCTGCGATCTGTTTGATCTTCTCATGCTTTACTTCCATCGGAACCTGACACTGTCCCATACGGTCACTACCCCAGATGAAAAGCTCCCCATCTTCATTGAGTGCCATGACATGGTCAAATCCTGCAGATACAGATACCACTTTTCCCATTTCTTTCTGTTTTGGCATCTTCTTTGCAATATCGATCTTGTTACTGATCTTTGTGTAGCCCCAGACATAGACTTTACCATCATTGTCAACGCCTACACTGAATGTCGCACCTGTGGAAATCTCTTTTACATTTCCTTTCAAACCGTCCGGTACTTTCATCATATTAAGTCCCGGAGCCACGTTGATCTGTGTCTCTTCTTTTTCACTTAAGTCGATCGGATTAAAAATTGGTCCGATTAAAACGATCAAAAAGATAACTAAAAATACGATCAAGCCGCCAAACGCAAGTCTGTTTGAGGTGAAATTCCTCACAACCGTACGGAGCGGACTCTGAAGCGCTTCTTCCTGTAATACATCGAGTTCTTTATCCCTTTTTCCAAAAAGGTGTTTGAGCATCTTCATGTTTTTCGTTCCTCCTACTTATCAATACGTACACGCGGATCTACCAGACCATAGCTTAAGTCTGTGATCAGGTTGCTGAGCAGTGTGATGATACAGTAGAGCATATTTACTGCAAGTGCCATATCGTAATCCTGATTCATAAGTCCGACATAATACATTTTACCGATACCGTTCAACTGGAAAATCTGTTCAATAACGATAGATCCCATGAAAATACTCATGAACCAGCTGATGATCAGTGTGATAACCGGAAGAAGTGCATTTCTCCATGCATGGGAATAAATAACGACTTTTTCCTTTAAACCTTTTGCTCTTGCAGTACGGATATAATCCATACGGAGTGCATCGATCATTGCTGCACGGACATAACGTGTCATGCTTCCCAAAGCTGCAACCGTCATAACGATGACCGGAAGTGCCAGATAATGGAGACGGTCAAGCACGAATGCCATTCCGGTTCCCTGGAAGTTCGGCGTATTCATACCACTGATCGGGAACCAGCCGAGCTTTACGGCAAATATGAAAATAAATACCAGAGCAATTATATATTGAGGCATACTGTAGCCGACAATTGTCAGCACCTGTACCGTATTGTCAAATTTAGAAAATTTCTTGACCGCACAGTGAATACCGAGCGGTATTGTGATCGCTAACGCGAGTATCGTTGATACGATATTGATCTGTATTGTATTTAACAGTGGTGTCGAGAGACAGTCTTTCACATCTTTTTTGTAGAAGGAAGAATATCCAAGGTCACCTTTTAATAAATTTCCCATCCATTTTACATAACGGACCGGAATCGGATCATCTAATCCTAATTTTTCTCTTGCTTCCTGATAGCGGAGCTGAAATGTCTCGTCGGAGACTTTACCTCTTAAGTTCTGCACCTGATTAAGAGCACGGTCACCAGGTACGTTATTAAACAGTACAAAAAGGATAATGGATACTACAAAGAATACCCCTATCATATATAAAATTCTTTTCCCAACGTACTTTAACATAATTTAACCAACCTTCATTTGATTTTTCTTCTTCGTTTCCTTAGGAACAAAATCCTGACATGCCCCTTTGATCTCATTCCTAAAGAAACGATCAAAGAATTTGCCGGAATATATACCGCACGGGCGCGGGACTTATGCCCCACGCCACATACCGGTAAAATTTCACATGGAATAGAATATGATTCTATAAAACAGATTACTCCATGTTTGCATACAGAATTGCGTTTGTTACATCCCAGTTGTATCCATCTTCTTCAAAGTCATGAAGCTTTGATGTGAAGAAATCATGGTAATCATTGGAGTACAGCGGAATCTCAGGAAGCTCATCATTCCAGTCAGCGATGAAATCGAACCATGCTTTTGCATATGCCTCATCATCACCTTCTTCTGTATGGTTCATAGTGATTGCAAGATCATACAGTTTCTGACCTTCTTCACCCTCTAATGCATTGGTGTTGTTAGATGAACCTGGCTCATACTGATATGCAACATCGTAAGGGTTACCGAAACCACTTGCTAAGTTGAACATCTGATATGGGTTCTCTTTGGAGCTGTCATAGTAATATGTCAGTAAGTCTGTGAAAGTACCAACAGTCTGGTTGATCTTCATACCTGCTGCTTCTACATCCGGGTTCTGCTGTAAGGAAGTTACAAGCAGGTCAGATACAGAGTTATTCTCAGAAGAGAACCACTCGATTACTAATGGCATGTAAGTACCATCGTCTAATTTCTTGTAACGGATTCCGGAACCTGAGTAATCAGAACCATCTTCGTTGTATACCCAGCCGCCGTCCTCTAACTCTTTGATTGCAGAGTCAAGGCTGTATGTGTAAGAGTTTAATCCGTCTAATTCTTCTGCATATTCCTCAGCCATCCACTGCTGTGTACCATAAGGTCCGCTTACAACAGTACCATGTCCGCCTGTGAATGTCTGTGCAAATGTTACACGGTCAAGTAAGCCATTGCATGACGTACTTCTTTGAACTGGGTCGGTCCCTGGTTACATTTGAGAGAAATCATTCCATAACCTGCGCGGCCATAGCTTAAGTAATTGAAGTTACCCTCTTCTACCATGTCAAGACCCTGCTCGATCTGATCACCGTCCGCTACCTGGTATAAGATATCAACAGCACCGGTCTTTAACTGATCCATCATAGTATCCTGTGGTGTATATTTTACGATAACAGTTTCGATATTTGCTGTCTGTCCCTCGAAGTTACCTGGGAAATTCGGGTTCTTTGTCAGTGTGTATGCATAAGAGTTCTCATCATAAGATGTGAACATGTAAGGACCGGAGCAGATATTGTAGTCATATCTTGCAGCCTGTACTTTATCTCCGATGTACTCAGAAGTAAAGTTGTCAGAGAATTTCACACCATTCTCTGTATCCTCTAAAGTAACATCTTCCGGTAACCATAAGTCCATAGACTCCGGCTGGTTAGAGATCAAAGCCTGTCCATAGTAGTATGGCATATACTGTGCGTCGATGGTTACAGAGAAAGTCTTGTCATCGATCAGATGAAGTCCTTCGAATGTATCTGTCTCGCCGTTTGAATATGCGTCATAACCTTTTACATACTGAACAGTACTGTCTGTTAAGTTGCTGGCTTCGAGATCAGTGATCATCTCGTCACATCTTAACATGTATGTTAATAAGTAGTCGTCTGCATTTACATCAGAACCATCGCTGAACTTTAAGCCGTCTTTGATCTTAACTGTGTAAGTTCTGCTTCCGTCCTCGT
This sequence comes from Roseburia rectibacter, assembly GCF_014287515.2. Taxonomy (NCBI): domain Bacteria; kingdom Bacillati; phylum Bacillota; class Clostridia; order Lachnospirales; family Lachnospiraceae; genus Roseburia; species Roseburia rectibacter. The sequence continues at coordinate 918,103 of NZ_CP092473.1, read as the reverse complement.
TATCTGTTACTTCCAGATTATCAAGAACAGCCGGGTTCTCGATCCATTTACCTGTCTGGTCTCTGTCGATTGGAGCCATACCTGTAACTAATTTGAATGCGTCGTAATCAGAAGCACCGTTTGCCCAGAATGGAGTGATATCTCCACTTGTCTCAGAACTCTCGCCTAAGATTACCTGTTTGTTGCTGTAAGTACCGTTAAAAGTACTCTCTGTGCCGTCTGCAGCTGCCTCTGTACCCTCTACAGCAGCGTTGTCAGAAGAAGCGTTGTTTCCCGCATCAGCATTGCTGTTTCCTGAACCGCATCCTGCTACCATTCCGGTAGTCATGGCACCGATCAGAAAAAGAGAAATCAGTTTCTTTTTCATAATAGTTCCTCCTTATAGAAAATTGTTCTATATAAAAACGCCATGGCGTCTTTATAACATTATTGTTGTAGCACGTTATTGTGCTAAAATATTTTTGTATAAGCAAAAAAAAGTGCCAACAGACTCCTTTGCCCATTGCACTTTAAAAACATACAACTGTATGTTCCCGACGAACAATACTTTTTTTATTATACATGCAAGCCGTTTTTTGTCAATACTTTTTCTCATTTTCAGGCATGTATAAATATAACGCTTTTCCCAGTATTTTCCCTTCTTTTGCATTATCATTCAAGAGCCTTCCTAAATGTATGAATTTTCTTTCATTATTTTAATTATTGGGAATATTTACATTTCGCTAAAGATTTCATTTTTCTCTATTTCGTCTATATTATAATGTAATTTTGCTTCTTTCCATCTCATTTTACACCTGTTATAATTGAAACAGATTTTACAACATCACGAACTTCTATATATAAGGAGACACCACCATGATCACACCGGAAGATATCCTGAATCTCAACTTCTACAAAAAAGAAAAATTTACCGGCAGCTACAAAGGCATGCGTTATCTGATCCAAAAAGAACACGATGAAGAATCCGATACCGATGTTTTCCGTGCTATTTACTGGCCGGGACCTTATAATTTTGCCACCACAGACGATTCCTTAAAAACTTCTGCCACATTTCCTTTTACAGAAGATGGAAAAATAAAAGTTGTCGAGTGGCTTAATACCAGTTGGGAAAAAAGTAAAGACCATTTTCAGACTTTATTGCTTTAAAGGATTGACAGCACCCACATATAAACTTAAAATCTGATTAACGATATTACTTTAGTCCTAATTTACATATGAAAAATGAGTGCGATATATTTATATTCCGCATGTAAATTTTTATCGCAGGAATGGAGAATTTTATGGAGTATAACGAATCATATTTCAAAGCAAAATCAAACTCAAAGGCTCGCACGATCTGGCTGATCTTAATCGCCATCATGACTCTTTCGTATGGTTCAGAAACTTCCCAGGGACTTCACTCAGCCAGATATTATATTACCTTTCTTCTTATGGCATGGTTTCCATTTTTTATTGGTATTCTCGTATTAAAGATCAACGGAAAGGCTTCCTCTATATATAAGGAAGTTGTTGCTGTCGGTTACGGTGCATTTTACACTTATGTAATTCTCACCACCGATTCTGCAATCGCGTTTGGCTATATTCTGCCGCTTACAAGTATGCTGATTCTCTTTAAAGATCGTAAATATATGATCCGGTGCGGTATCGCCAACGAGATCATTGTAATTGTTCATCTTATTTTACATAATATATATGGCATAAACCCAAATATTTCCACAAATGATTATTACCTTCAGATCTCCACGATATTGCTCTGCTATATCTGCTACGTCGTTTCCATCGATCATCTAAACCAGTCCGACGGAGCACTTGTCAACTCTATTAAAGACAACCTAAACCGCGTGGTGACCACAGTAGGGCAGGTCAAAGGCGCTAGCAGTTCCATTGTAGACGGTGTTACCGTAGTCCGTGAACTTGCTGATGAAAACAAACAGGGGGCTGATTCCGTTGTAAAAAGCATGGAAGAACTGACCCAGAATAACGATATTCTCTATAACAAAACAATGTCCTCCATGGATAAGACTTCCGATATCAACACACAGGTCGAGAATGTAGCATCCCTGATCGCAGAAATGGTAAATCTGATCCAGGAATCCATCGAGCACGCAAATTTAAGTGCCGAAGAACTTGCCGACGTTGTGTCTACCACCAACACAATGGCAGATCTGTCCTCACAGGTCGAACAGGTTTTAGAGAATTTCAAACAGGATTTTGATATGGTAAAAGAAGAGACCGGAACGATCGAAGGCATTACTTTCCAGACAAATCTCCTCGCCTTAAACGCCTCCATAGAAGCCGCCCGGGCCGGTGCTGCCGGAAAAGGATTTGCCGTTGTAGCTGACCAGATTCAGGGACTCAGCGTAGAGACGAAAAATTCTTCCGGCCGCATCCGTGATGCGTTGACTCATTTAGATGAGACCTCTGGAAAGATGACACAGTCCATCACGCAGACGCTTGACCTGATCCAGACAACACGTGAAAAACTCACACTCGTAAAAGACAGTGTTGCCAGTATTACCAAAGATTCGACGACTCTCGGTGAAAATATCAAAGTAATCGACGGTGCCATGAAAGATGTGGAGTCTTCCAATCAGGATATGGTTGACAACATGAAACAGGTCTGCGACACCATGGATGTCATGACCAAGTGCATCAACCAGTCAGATGACGTTTCACGCACCATGTTGAGTAAATACGAGGAATCCGCCGTCAACGTAAATAAAATCGAAACGATTGTCGGAAAACTGATGGGTGAACTCGGTACCGGCGGTTTCATGGGAATCGGTGATGCCAAACCTGGCATGAAAGTCGTCCTGATCGCCAAAAATGGCAGTTCATCATTTACTGCTCACGGTGAGGTAACAGCATCCCTAGACGGTGGAATTACAGCACGTCTGCATGTTCCTTCCGGTCATTCGATTGAAATTAAAAATAAAAACTTTACTTACGAGCTGCAGATTTCCGTCACAAATGCACTGTATATCTGGGAAAATGCCGATATTTCCACAATGCACGGTCAGGCATCTGATATTTATAAGATTACTGTTGCAACCAACCCGAAGGTTATCAACCGTCGTAAATATCCGCGTATGCCGCTCTCCAACAAATGTACGATCACGGTAACACAGACCGGCAGACAATATAACGGTCAGATGATCAATATCAGTGCAGGCGGCTTTGCTTTCAGCGTCCGCGATAATTTCTTTGCCAGTGCGATCGGTTCCGACATTACCTTATCGATCCCGGATCTTCCTGTAGCAAGTGCCCGCGAGTTAGAAGGACATATCATCCGCAGCACGGATAATGAAAGCGTCTTTATCGTTGGCTGCCGTATGCCGGAGGATAATACAGCGATCGAGCAGTATGTACGCAGTAATTATCAGGGAGAATAATTATATAACCTGCATTCTCTTTGCTATCAGCATAACCACGCAAACACGCTGCAAAATACATTATAAAACAGCGGATAACAACTTCTTTTCTTGTTGTTATCCGCTGTTTTTCATATGATCTGACCGCTATTTGTTAATCATCGTGCAGACATGTTTACTCATTTATTTGATTTGCCTGCATTCACTTATTCTATACAATAAAATGCTCTACATTCTTCTGCAGTCTGTCCGCTGCTGCATGCGCTGCCTCTGCTTTTTCTTTGATCTCAGCTGCCTTCTCAACCACAACACCTGTTTTTTCAGCGATATCATTGGTACCGGTTGCACCCTCCGTTGCTGCCTTACTTACTTCACCGATCGCATCCATAACTCCGTTGATCGATGCTAAAAGCTGCTCTGAAGATGCCGAAAAATCAGTTACCAGTCCATCAATACTACCTGCATCATTACTGTAAGAATCTGCCATGTCAGAGAATCCTGCAAAACTGTCCACCACATCTGTTCCGACAAACTCAAGTAACTTTTTCGCTCCATCTGCCAGATTCGTTACAGATTCAACCACATTCTTTGTTACATCCTGGATATGTACGACTGCTGCCTTTGACTGCTCTGCAAGTACCCGGATCTCATCTGCAACAACTGCAAAGCCTTTTCCTGCCTCTCCCGCACGTGCGGCCTCAATGGATGCATTGAGTGCTAACAGGTTTGTCTGTCCGGTAATCTCCATAATTGATTCCGCAAGAACGCCAATCTGATCGACAACTTTGATATCTTCAAGTGCTTTTGTCAGTCCCTCATTGATTTCCGCATGGATTGCCTTGGTACGTTTATCATTTTCGGTTGTGGTCTTTTTAATACTGACAGCACGGTCTCGGATATCATCTGCCTCCATAGCCCCGTCCTGTGAACGTGTTGCAATGCTCTTTGCAGCGCTCTCGATTTCATGGGACATCGCATTGATCTCTTCGGAGGAAGCAGCTGTCTCCTGCATACCTGCTGCAAGTTCTTCCGTAGTAGCGGAAACATTCTCAATCTCCTCATCCAATGCCTGGATGTTGGTATCAATCTCCTGTACCATTCCGGTGATCTCTGTCGCCTGGCTCTTAACCTCGCCGATCAGTCCGTTCATCTCTGTCCTCATAGACTCAATGGAACCTGCCAGCTTTCCAAAATCATCACGGCGTTTTAACAGTGCAGTTCCAAGTGCCTGTGAAAAATCACCCTGTTCCATGACTCCGATGGAACTGATACACTTCTTCAGTGGTTTAATAATGCTTAAAATGATCAATATAAGAAGAAATACTACTACCGCTCCTTCTATTATTGTTGAAATGATAAACGTGGTACGTTTGTTTGTTACATATGAAGTAAAATCTTTTTCAATGGATGCAACCTTATCATCGATATAGTCTGTGTAATTACCGGTTCCAATCACCCATTCAAACGGTTCAAATGCTTTACTGTAGGAACGTTTCGGAGAAGGTTCAGTCTCGCCTTCTTTCGGGAATACATAATCTGTATATCCTCCATCTGCCTCCTGTCCGACACGGATGATCTCTTTAACCATCTGATATCCATTGGCATCTTTCGTCTCCATACGGTTGGTGCCTTCTGTATCATTTCCTAAAAGCACCACATTAGTTCCGTCATACTGGTCAACCCAGAAATATCCGCCATCTCCATAACGAAGCTGTCTGATCTCATCTGCCGCTAACTTCTTAGCTTCTTCCTCGGTATACACACCAGCCTGATACTGATCATAAATCGTCTGACAAAGTGAGACCACATTATCTACCTGCTGTTTAATCTGTTCATCATAAGACTCCCGCTCATCTGCTTCCATCGTCTCTAATGCTTTGCTCTGGAGCTGCTTCATGCTCTCCGATGAAATAACGGCACACAATACCAGTGCCACTATCGTCGCTAACATTACGATTGCCAGCTTTGTCTGTACTTTTACATTGTTCATAAATCTTTCCTCCCGCTTCCCTGCTGTAATATCGGAGTTCACAAATATGATGTATATAGATTTTTCTATACAGATTTTTGAAAATTCCTTTCTATTATTTTACCATATTGCACAATTTATCTCAATATTTTTTAAATTTATTATAAATTTTGTAATTTCTTTTACATTTTCCATATTATTGACTTGTTTCAGAACAAAACAATAGCCGGAAAGCCTTGATTTTACTGCAAAATCTTAGCTTTCCGGCTATTTTTTATTCATGCGGGTGACAGGACTTGAACCTGCACGTCGGGGACACTAGAACCTAAATCTAGCGCGTCTGCCAATTCCGCCACACCCGCAAACCACTTTGCCATTATATATTAGCACTCGCAAAATTGCAAGCATTTTTTCCTCACATTTCTCCCTCTAAATCAGAAACGGCTACTGTTCACACATACTGTGCGAGTAGCGATTACAGCCATTTTAAATACATCTTCGATACAAAGACAATGGCAGCTCCAGTCCATGTGCCTCTAACAACTCCCTGTCGCTTAAAATCTCCTTTGTTGCCCCATCACACACAATTCTGCCCTCCGACAGTAAAATCGTTCTGTCACAGGTATCCCATACAAAATCCAGATCATGTGAGGCCACGATTTTCAGATAGGAAAACTCATTCAATACCCGGATCAGATTTCTGCGGTTTTTCGGATCAAGTGCCGCCGACGGTTCATCCATCAGTATAATATCCGGTTTCATGGAAAGGATGGTTGCGATTGCCGCTAACTTTTTCTCTCCTCCTGACAGTTTATGGATCGGTTTATTCGCAAGATGTTCAATGTGTACCTCGGCAAGTGCCATTTTTGTCCTGTATGCAACCTCATCTTCTGACAGACCATAATTCTGTGGTGCAAATGCCACATCCTCATATACATTCGGCATAAAAAGCTGATTTTCAGAATCCTGAAACACATATCCAGCCATTTTTCTAATCTGAGCTAATGTCTCTTTTTGTAACGGTACATTCCCGATACTGATGCTGCCTGAATCCGGAGAATACAAACCGACAAGTAATTTTAAAAGTGTTGACTTTCCTGCCCCGTTTGCACCGACAACGCCAATCGACGCCTGCCCATCCGCTGCAAATGATATATCTTTCAAAATAGGATTTTCTTTTTCATAGGAAAAATTCAGATGCGTTACCTCTATATTAATCTGTCCCATATTTTCCTCTCTCTTTCATCTGTCACAAAACAGTTTCTCTTTACCATCTAAAACAAAGTTCCCACCAGTTGTCCAACCGCAAAACATCGCAATATAGTAAACACCGCGATCCATAAAACAAGATACACTGCGTCTTTCATACAAAACCGTATCTCTTTTTTCAGTCCAAATATTCCCTGAAACCCGCGCAGACACATACTTTCATAAATCAACTCTGCCCTGTCCATGCTTCGGATCAGCATCTGTCCCATCAGAGATCCCCACACCTTAAAATGAATGCCTTTCTGTCCCGGTGCCCTAAGTTCATATGCCTGCACCACCCGCTGTGTTTCTGCCAGCAATACAGAAATATACCGGTAAATCAGCCATACCTGCATCACAATGACTTTTGGCAGACGACATATCTCAAGTGCGAAGCAGATTTTTTCGATCGTTGTTGTCGCAATCAGAAGATACGATGCCAGAACCGCAAAAACTCCTTTTATCATCAAGGTCAGCATTGAAATCACTCCACCACTAATTTCAATCTGTCCCACATTCATTACGATCTGCCTGTCAAAAAAAGGATTAAATATACCTGCCACACAGACAAGCGGCAGCACAACACGCATCCGCCATAACGCATCCTTTACAGAAATTTCATTCATAATAAAAAGAATAACCGGATAAACTGCCATCACAAGCAGTCCACTCAGGTTATACTTAGAAAAAGAAACAACTGTCCCTATATACAAAATTGTCACACATAATTTTACAAGAGGGTGAACCTGGTTCACCCACCTGTCTTCATTTGCCAGTTCCTCGATACTTTTAATCTCAGAAACTGCCCTTTGAATTTTACTCATGCTTTTGATTCTTTCCAAAAAATTTAAATAGATAACAGCCTCCGATACATACAACTACAACCACTGCTGCACCAGCTACACCGGAAAACGATGTTCCTGCCATGCCCTCATTGTTTTTAAATGCATAATCCGGAAGCAGCGCTGTATGCTCCTGAATCTCTGCTGCCGTCTTATATGCTGTTCCTTTTGCATCTAACTCTGTGGTTCCTGCAACCTTTTCCATAGACCATTCCAGTCCGTCCGGATATGCTGAAGCAAACAGAGAAAGTCCGCCACCGATCAAAACAGTTAAAACTGCGAGAATCGTCACTGTCTTTTTCAAAGAAAAACGTGATGTCTGTTTCTGTGTACTTTCATCTGTACCCCAGAGCAGCTCCGGTCTTGCCTCATATACAAAGCAAAGCACTGCTGCCGTGATCAATCCCTCGACCAGACCGATTGCAAGATGGATCGGCTGCATCACTGCCACAAATGTCCCAAACGGAAGCTCCGTAATACCGGAAACAAGTGTCTCTAATGTAACAGAAAATGCTCCCATCTGCAATGTCAGTACACACCCCAGCACAGATGCTGCAATAATCTTCTTTTTGGATGCTCCCCGACGCATCATTGGCTTCCAGATCAGCAATGCTCCTATAAAACATCCATAGAATGCCATATTCCATATATTACAGCCAAGCGCTAAAAGTCCGCCATCCGCAAACAACAGACACTGTATCAAAAGAACCCCTATCATGGTAAGAAATCCTGCGTAAGGTCCAAGTAATGCAGAAAGCAGCATTCCTCCGCACAAATGTCCGGAAGATCCTGTTCCCGGAATTGTAAAATTGATCATCTGGGTTGCAAAAACAAAAGCTCCCATAACTCCCATAACTGGAACTTTCTTAGGCTCATCTAACGCCCTTACCTGTCTTACTGAATATCCGCCCGCTGCTGCTGAGCAAAGATACATTGTTGTCGCAACCGCCGGCGCAACAAGCGCATCTGCCATATGCATATTAAAATACCGCCTTTCATTTATCTTTGAACATATTAGCAAAAATCTGGTCATACCACAAGCCTTTTGTCACAGATCTTTCTACTTTTTCCGCTTTTGACACATACACTAATCCTTTCCATTACTTCCATAATACTCCTATTGCGAAAATGTTACATAATTGTTACAATTCTTTATGTAATCGGCCGATACAAAAAGATTGCAAGATGACCGCAATCAATAAAATAAGAATAAGGAGGACGAAACTATGTGTTTTAATTTCAATAGCTGTTCCGAGTTATTTAATGCTATCTGCAAATATTTTAACCTCGGTTGTTAATTAATTTACCCCGGTCTCTGACCGGGGTATTTTTCTTTTATCTATCTGAATATCAATTCCTATACAGTAGAAATCTACTTGTTTGCTACATACACCTGTCTTAAAGCAGTTCTTTCAGCCACATAGCATTTTCATCTTTTTTCGAAATGATATATTTACCCTCTGGTCATTCGCTGCCCTTCCATATAAGATTCGGATCATCGTACCGCACAGCACATGCTGCCTCCCCGCAAAAATCCTGATCCACGCACCACTGCATCAGTGTATTATCTTCCAAGGTCAGATACCCGCGAAAATCTTCAAATGCGGGTGGAGTAAATATTTGTGGTTTATCTGATGAAAACTGATTCATTTATTACTACCTTTCTGAAATGACTTTAGAATAATGTTTTGGCGCTCTGATCTTGCGGACACGATGCGGACATAAAACTATCAACTTTTGATTACTTTTTGTCACTTCAAAAATTGTAAAAAAATGGCGGAAAGCCTTGATTTTACTGGTTTTCCGCTATTTCCAATCTAATGAGACATCGGGGATTCGAACCCCGGACAACTTGATTAAAAGTCAAGTGCTCTACCAACTGAGCTAATATCCCATATATTTTATTATAAGCTGGGCTAGCAGGATTCGAACCTGCGAATGCTGGAATCAAAATCCAGTGCCTTACCGCTTGGCGATAGCCCAACAAGAAATATAAGACCAACATCTTAAAGACATTGTCATATTTCAGACCTGTTGCACTAGTCGCAACAAAGGTGGATACAGGGATTCGAACCCTGGGCCTCCAGAGCCACAATCTGGCGCGCTAACCAACTGCGCTATACCCACCATACGGCTATAAAGCCTGACACCTTATTAAAATAAGGAAATGTGCTCGAAGGGATTCGAACCCCCGACCCACGGCTTAGAAGGCCGTTGCTCTATCCAGCTGAGCTACGAACACATTTATCACATCTGCCCTGCAACTGATTGCCCGCTTCACAAGCAAACATGTTGCCATATATTATGCTTTCCATAATAATTTGCAAATGGAAAGCGGGTGATGGGAATCGAACCCACGTATCCAGCTTGGAAGGCTGGTGTTCTACCATTGAACTACACCCGCACACAATCGGGGTGACAGGATTCGAACCTGCGACCTCCTGGTCCCAAACCAGGCGCTCTAGCCAAGCTGAGCCACACCCCGATATGAACTTTTAATATTGAAAAGCAAGTTTCTTAAGTGCTTGTCTTTTCCGTCTCATCCGTGACGCAAGAGTTATTATATAGGACTCAAACATAAATGTCAACACTTTTTTTTATATTTTTTCAAAAAAATTTATTTTTCTTATAAATACTCTATTTCATAGTGCGCCACACCTTTTTTATCTATGTCCATCAGAATATACGAAGGGCGCTTTCCCTCCTGTCGCGGATAGGAAATACTACCGGGATTCATGACAACAATCCCGTCACCATATTCGATCAGCGGAATATGGGTATGTCCGAACATTGCAACATCCGCTCCACGCGCTAAAGCCTCGCGCTTTAAATCCTCAATCCCGGAACCGACATAGTAATAATGCCCATGTGTCATAAACACACGGTAATTTCCTACCATGATCTCCTTTTCACGCGGCAAAGAAGAGAAAAAATCATTATTCCCCGCAACGATTTCAAGCGGACAGCCGCAGAGTTCCCCTATATAATCCTCATATCCTTCTGCATCTCCAAGATGGATCACAAGATCCACCGGGGAAACTCTCTCTAAAACAACTTTTAAATTTTCATGTTTTTTATGTGTATCGCTAATAACCAGTACTCTCATAAGGCTACCTGCCCCATCCTATGTATTTCCAATCCCCATTCTTTATACATCAGATTCCATACTGATTCAGTTTTTCCTTCATGGCACGCAATGCCTTACCCCTGTGACTGATCTGATTTTTCTGTTCTTCCGTAAGTTCTGCCGTAGAACACCCGAACTCGTCCACGTAAAAAATCGGATCATATCCAAACCCATTACTTCCTGCCGGCTTTTCTCCGATATATCCTTCAATCGTTTCTCTCGTAACAAGCACATCTCCATTTGGCATTGCAGCCGCAATAGCGCAGACAAACCGTGCTGTACGTTTTTCCTTCGGCACACCCTTTAATCTGTCTAAAATAGCCTGATTTTTGATCGTATAAGACGTATTTTCCCCCATATAGCGGGCAGAATACACTCCCGGTTCCTTGTTCAGATAATCCACTTCAAGTCCGGAATCATCTGCAAGAACGATATCTTTGGTAAACTGTGCAACTGTCTGTGCCTTGATTTTGGCATTTTCCTCAAACGTTGTTCCGTCCTCTACAATATCTGCCTTAATTCCGGCTTCTTTCATTGAAAGGATCTCTGCATCCATATCCCCTAAAATTTCTCTGATTTCTTTCATTTTACCGGCATTTCCGGTTGCAAAAATAATTCTGTTCATATCACTTCTCCATTTCACACTAATCTCTATTCCTGCGCTGCCCTCAAGCGCATCTCAAGTTTGTGCGTAATCACAAATCTTGCATGTGAAAAATGCATTTTTCACACTAATAGCCTTCTTCAAATGCACGCAGTATTGCATGATAAATGCCAAGTGCTGCTTCCTTCTGATAATCCTCCGAACGCAGCAGATCAAGCTCCTCCTGATTCGTCATAAAACCAACTTCAATCAGCGCAACCGGAACTTCACTTGTCCTTATGATATAGATACTGTCTCCCTCAACAAGCCCCCGGTTTCTGCTATTAAGCTGTCCTGTCACTTCCTCTAAACAGATCTGCGCAAAACGTTTGCTTCCAAGTTCACTCGCATCAGATTCATTATACATGACTGCCGTACCATGTGCAGAGGACATTCTTCCACTGTTTGTGGAGTTGTTATGTACACTGATAAAAAGATCGGCATCCGACTTATTTGCAAGCTGCACCCTCTGATCAAAAGTAGGGTTGCTGTCATCTGTTCTGGTGTAATAAACACCAATATTGTGATCATCTTCATCAAGTATCTTTTTTAACTGGAGCACGATATCAAGGTCAATTTCTTTTTCATTGACTCCCTGCTTGTTTGCTCCCGGTGCACGTCCTCCGTGTCCCGCATCGATTACGACTACTTTATCATACACTTCCTGTGGTGTCAAAAAGTCAAAATAATAATATGCATTGTCATATTCTGTTTTTAATTCGTACACACGATCCATTACGATCTCTATCACACCATCCTCTCCCTTACTGGAATAGGAGAGTGTCGCAATGTGATTACTGCTTCCTGTGATCGGTCCATTTTCAAAATAAGAGCGGTCTGTCCCCGGAATACTGATCCTTATCGTCTGTGTCACATAATCATTTGTAAATTGGATATCAGATCCTGTTACATCTTCCGGCAATTTCAACTGCAACTGTCCGCCATGAACCTGTTCTGATGTATCTGCAGCAACAATTTCAAGATCTTTCATCTCTGTCTGGTTTTCCGCATATTCCTGCTCTGCTAAGCGTTCTTCCCTCGTTTCCACAGCCCATGTATGGATCTGGGGAAAAAAAGGAAGTCCAATGCAGACTGCTGCCGTAAGTACCACAACAACTGCTGCCGCAAATTTTAATACTTTATCTTCCATGTAATAACTGCTTTCTATCGATTATCGCTGAATGCCTTGATACAAAGATTCGATTTTTCTACGGTATCAACACTCACCCATTTCGAACCATTTACACTGATATAACTCTCTCCATCATCTAAGTCTACATTTTCAGTCGCCTCATCCGCAGCATACTCAATTGCCATCGGATGTACAGATCCAGGGGTAATAATATGCAAAACAACTGCATAACGCTCCCCCGCATCCACTTCAATCCCCTGATTAAAGTCAACGGTATAATAACCTGCATTTCCCAGCTTACCGGATGCAACCGGGATCATCTTCTCCAAAGACGATTCATCCGCAAACTGACGCACAACATATAATTCATACTGCGAATCTTTTCCAGTTGCATAAAAAGATGCTGCCTTTAAGGTTTCATTTCCCTCTGCAGTAAAAACATTTGCCCCATAGATACTGTCTTTATTGTAACCAAGCTGACCAACCCAGCCGCACAGATCACTCTGATAAATATGATCATAATTATCTGTATTTTCTATATCCGTATAAACAACATTATGTGTTCCAATGTTTGTATCATAATAAGAGATATAAAAAAACCCGTTTTCTCCAAAATTATCGCCCCAGCTGTTCTGACAGATAAAAGCTCCATCACCTTCAAGATCTGTATTAAAATTATCCTTTGAGTAAGAATCATCCCATCCGACGATCACAACATCATGGTTTGGCTTTTCCGTACCAATATAGCAGTAGGCATTCGTACTTTTATTATAATATGGAGAGGAAGACTGTGAGCTTCGCAGTGCATTATAAATGGATGTCTGCACTCCACCATACTTAAATACAGCTTCTTTTATTTTTTCGTAATCCTTGCTCTCGATGATCTGCATTTCCTGCACATGCTTTACTGCCGTAAGATTCTCATCCGTCTGGTCATCTCCATAAGGATCATCCTTTTCATAAACAGGTCCCTTCCATGCTGCAAGATATGCCATTCCCATGGTATATTCGCCACCATCATTCTGAGTCATATTAAATCCATTACACAGTGTCATATGATCCACTGAATACTGTGCGCTCTCCTCCGGCAGCAGCGATGATTCAAGTGCTCCTAATGCTGCAAATGACCAACAGGTTCCATAACTTCCCTGATTACGCACTTCCGCTGTCCGTTTTCTGTCCCTTAGATCATAACTGGTCGGCACGATCGATGCATCCGAATTATCTACAGCCTGTGCCTCATTTTCCTGCATATCCCAGCTATATGTATAATCCATATATTGTGACAGATCATTGAGACTGACATAATACTCGTTCTCTATCATGGTAAACGGAGATGTGATCTTTTCAATATCACCATTCACAGTAGCAGTTCCCTGATCCAGTGAAAAGGAAATATCACTGGAATGTTTTTCCACAACCAGCCTGTCCCCATCATAAATGTGTGCACTGCAGTTTAACGCATCCCGCAGAATGGAAACAGGCATCATAATGTCTAAATTATCATCCATATAAAATTTATATTTTTCATTGGTATACTGTTTATTGTCAATGATCACAGACAGCAGATTATCATTCACACTTGACGCGATCAGCGGATTCCAGGTTTCTGCTTCTAAACTTGCTCCCCGGAAACTGCCGATCTGCTCATATTCTCCACCGGGTATATTATATTTTATCAAAAAAGCAATCGCCACGATTCCACCAAAGGCAATAAATCTTTTCGAATAATGCATGAATCAGAATCTCCTTAATGAAAATTATCACGTTTTGGCGGTTTTGGTCCCATAAACTGATAAAAGTACGTCTTTAACATTCCGTTATAAATCTTACGGTTTTTATCCGCCTTCCGCCCTATGTAACGCTCTGTGTCCTCATAACTGGTGATCAGATACATCGACCATGCATCCAATCTCCGGTATGCCTCCCCGATCTGACTGTATAATTCCGGCAGATCCGCTTTATCTTCTAGGCGCTCTCCATATGGCGGATTTGTCACGATAAAACCATATTTCTTCGGATGGTGCAATTCTGCCACAGGTCTCTGCTGGAAATGGATCAGATGGTCAACTCCTGCACGGACAGCATTCTGTCTCGCCGCTTTTACCACATCACCGTCAATGTCATATCCCTGGATATCCACGGTAATATCATCATTGACCATATCCTGTGCTTCTTTCACACACTCATACCAGACTTTACGGTCTATGATATTTGTCCATTGCTCTGCTGTAAATTCACGATTCATTCCAGGTGCGATATTTGCAGCGATCATTGCCGCCTCTATCGGGAATGTTCCACTTCCGCAAAACGGATCTACAAGGATACGATCCGGTTTCCATGGCGTCAGCATCAGTAAGGACGCCGCAAGTGTCTCCGTCAGCGGTGCTTTGCTGGTCAAAGTACGATATCCCCTTTTATGCAGGGAATCCCCCGATGTATCAAGTGTTACCATGACTTCATCCTTTAACAGAAAAATACGCACCGGATACGGTGCTCCATCCTCAGCAAACCACTCTTTATGATATTGCTGCTTTAACCGCTCTACCATTGCTTTTTTCGCGATCGACTGAATATCAGACGGACTGAACAGTTTACTTTTGATAGAAGATGCCTTTTTTACCCAGAACTTACCATTTTCAGGAATATATTTTTCCCACCGAAGTGACTTGATTCCCTGAAATAATTCTTCAAATGTTTCCGCATGAAAACGCCCTACCTGAATTAAAACACGTTCTGCCGTGCGCAGGAAAATATTCGCCCGGCAGATTGCCTCCTCATCTCCGGTAAATGTGATTCTTCCGTCTTCTACTCTGTCTATCTCATAACCAAGATCATAAATCTCTCTTTTCAATACCGCCTCTAACCCGAAATGGCACGGTACCACAAGTTCATATGTTTTCATGAATTCTCCTTACTGTTTCTTTTACCTTAGTATTATATTATCCGTTCTAAAATACCCTGTCAATGTTAATCATAACCATTATATTGTCTGATCGCCCGCATTCCTCCAACAACTGTATACACCTCGTAACCGCATTTTGCAAGCTGCCTTGCTGCCAAAAGGCTCGTACTACCATATTCGCAATAAACGACTAATGTTCTGGTTCTGTTAAAACGTCTCATCCATCCATTCATTTCCTCATATGGACAGCAATATGCACCCTTATAATGTTCTTCCCGGTAAACTTCTCTCTCCCTCACATCAAGCACCAGAGCATGCTTACCTAAAATGATCTGTTCCATCTCGCGTGGATGTATCGTAAAAAATGCCATAATACCTCCGAAATAAAAACAGATTACAAAGCGCTGCCCTGTAATCTGTTCTTCTGCAAATGTTTTCCTTACATTATATGCAGTTTTCGGTATCTGTGTTCTTATTTAGATACGTTAGAACCTGTGCTATTCTGACCGGATTTATTCTGTCCGTTACTGTTTGTTGATCTGTTCTGTTCGTTGCTGTTTGTTGCCTTGTTGGAAGACTTATTTTTTGAGCTGTTCTGCCCATAGCTATTTTCATAGCTGTCCTCGTAACTGTTTCTGCAATTAGATCCACTGTTTGTTTTGTCTGCGTTCTTTGCCATTTCTTCCTCCATTCCGGTGCCCTTTTGCACCTGCTTCCTGCAATTTGGATGGCATGTACTTTTAACTGCATACAATTTCTGTCATACACAATTTCAGTTACATGCACTTTGGTTTGCATAAATATTATTAGAAGAAATGCTTTCAATTATACATACAGTTACATCATATAATATTCTAAATTATCTTTCAGTTCATCTGTGATCTTACCGCCCGCCTTCTGATATTTATCATAGACGCCATTGATGCGCTGAATTTTTTTCGTCATTAAAATATCATATCTCTGCCATGCATTCTGATACATTGGATTAGACTTTAACTCTTCTCTGATCTCCTTCGCAAATGGACAATATGTCACAAGGATCTCTCTTGAAACTTTATTTAAACGAAAACTTCCTTTTGACTCATATTTGATCCAGTTCTGATAATCTTTTACAAACACCTCACGGTAATTATTTTTTCCACGAAGCAGTGCACTTTTTATCTTTTCTTTTGCCTCAATCGAAAGATCATGATTCTTCTTGTAAAACTGAATATAATCACAATACTCTGCTGTCAGGGATTTATCACGGATATCATTCCAGTGAACACCCTGAATTTTGCGGCAGATCTCCCAGCGGTAACGTCCTGTCGTTTCAACCATCATATCATCAAGATCAACAGCTGTAAAAATAGGGAACATATATCTTGCCGGTGTATCACGTCTTACACCCGCAGTCTCCTGCCACATCATCGCTCTTGTTCCTGCATTCGGCATCAGAATAATATTCGGAAGTACTTCTTTCATGATCTCTTCACGATTGATTCCCTTATCCGGATCTGAAAATACAACACCTCTGTAAAATACAGAAAAATCGACCTTTCGCACTTTATTCATGGCATCCTCGATCTTCTGTGCTGTAACAAGCATCTTATCAACAGAATTGATCAGGTCATTCTCTCCTAAAATCGGACAAAATGTCGATACCCTGCCATAAGTAACGCGGTTTCCGGAAGTAAACATATTCTGTATCTCAAATTTTACCTTCATCTCACGGTTATTTGCATACTCCCGCATCTGTTTTTCGTTTACTTTTCCGGTTTTTTTCAGTTCAGCCAGATAGCCCGTATAATCCAGATCAAATTCATTCTTTGACGGCTCATTCTGACCATTATAAATCGTTTTTAACCACTCAAATATCGTAAAAATATGATCCGAGTTACAAACTTCTAAATGCTCTGTCAGATCATAAAGGATATTGGCATTGTCCTCACCCACCATCTGTACATCCATAAAGCCGAAATTTAAAAACATCTCTATGATCGGTGTCGGTTCATCATCATCTTTCATCACATTCATAAATACTTTATAATACGCATCATAAAATACCTGTGAAAGCTGTTTTCTAAGCTGGAATACTTCCGCATCTGTGGAAAGCATATCCGGAAGATCCCTGTACTTCTGGATCAGTTTTCGCATATCTTCGATGCGCTCCGGTGTATATCCGGCATAAGTTAAGATATGTTCTAAGCAGTCTTCTGACTCTTCTTCCTCATCCCATTCCTCATCAGAAATATTATCATCTTCTCCCGGTGTGGCAAACTCATCAATTGCATACTGCGTAAAATCATGATTTTTATACTCATTCAGACGATAGGATACCAGTTTATCATCATAAATATTTAATTTACGGATAACTTCCGCAATTTTATCCATACGTTCTTTTAATGGGGTCACATCATAATGATTCATTTCTGCCTGTATTACAAGCTCAAAATAAAGATGGAATAAATCGTTTTCGGATTCTGATAATAAAATATCCTGATTGTATTTCAGATAATCAACCATCTCGATAATGCCCTGCATAACACGCCTTGTCTGATAAGAGGCTTCCATAATAGCCCCGATACAAAGGCTGTCATCTTTTTGCATGAGCTTTATGTATTCATCAAGATATCCTTTTTTTGTAAGACTGGTACTGTTATTAACTTCCCAGTTCTCTGCCATATGTACCATATCAAGCGGTTTAAAGTTGTCCATCCTCGGAAAACCCTGTCCGTCAATACGCATCTGACTGCAAAGCATGGTATAATCATTATATTCAGTTTCCACAAATGTATGAAACTGTCTTACCAGATTCTTAAATCCGGCATACATCTCAAGCAGCATCTGCCGCTGTTTTAAAGCAGCACGAAGGAGTGTTCCACGCATGCTCTCCTGACCGTTTAATGCATTGATCAGATCATCTGCTGTATTATATGGAAAAACTGCAAGTACAGAATCTTCTCTTGCGATATAGTCACACAAATATCTGTCTTTCTCCGAAACACCGATCACACTTTCTTTGTTCAGAACAATCCTCGCGTAGGAATTTCTCTGTACGACCGATCCTTCTAAAATTAAATACCATGCTTTTACTTTTTCCTTTTGTTTCGCAATTACCTGATTTTTCTGTACCTTAATTGTCTCCATATACCCTGTCTCCTGTCTGCATTTCATGCTGCAACACTTTTTAATCTTTATTCCTGTCTGCTTCTTATACTGTATTTTTCTTATACTGTATTTTTCTTATACTGTATTTTTCTTTAAAAATTTATTTACTATTTACTATTTTTAATTTTAACAATTCATCCAACAGACATTTCGCTGCTTCATCTTTACTCATAAGCGCAAGCTCTTTTTCCCACTTTTCTGTGATCAGCGTCAGCACATTTGTGTCACCGGCAAATCCGGCCCCCTGCTGTTTTAAATTATTTGCAGCAATCATATCAAGATTCTTCTTTTCGCGTTTTGCCCTGGAGTTTTCCAACATATGCTCTGTCTCCATAGAAAATCCACATAAAACCGTTTTACCTTTATTCTTCCCAAGCTCTGCAAGAATATCTGTTGTTTTTTCCAGTGCGAGTGATAACTCACCTTCTGATTTTTTGATCTTCTCATCTGCAGTATGCGCTGGCGTATAATCAGCCACTGCCGCTGCCTTTACAATAATATCCTGTTCTTTCGCGCGTTCCATGACTGCCTGATACATATCCTTTGCAGATATCACAGGAACTGTTTGCACAAACATTGGCGGCTCTAATGCAGTCTTGCCGGTCACAAGTGTCACTTCTGCACCACGAAGCATAGCATTCTTTGCTATGGCATATCCCATCTTTCCAGTAGAATGGTTTGATATAAAGCGAACCGGATCGATTGCTTCCTGTGTCGGGCCTGCAGTTACCAGTACTTTCAATCCCTGCATATCTTTCTCAAATGCAAGTTCTCTTAAAACATACTCAACCAATGTTTCTTCTGATGGAAGTTTTCCATCACCAGTATCGCCATTTGCAAGCATACCGCATACCGGATCTATAATCTCGTATCCATGCCGCTTCAGTTTTTCCAGATTTTCCTGCACAATTGAATTATGATACATATTATGATTCATTGCCGGTGCAACCAACACTTTGCAGGTACATGCCATCACTGTCGTAGTCAGCATATCATCCGCAATCCCATTTGCGATCTTTCCTATCACATTTGCAGTAGCAGGTGCAATAAGCACCAGATCTGCCTGCTTTGCCAACGCAACATGTTCCACTGAAAATTCAAAATTACGGTCAAAGGTATCGATCAGACATTTATTGCCGGTCAGTGTCTCAAATGTCGTTGCAGTAATAAAGTTAGTCGCGTTCTGTGTCATCAGGACATGCACATTACAGTGCATTTTCTTTAACATCCGTGCTACATTTGGCATCTTATATGCCGCGATCCCGCCGGTTACGCCAAGAAGTACTGTCTTTCCCTGAAGCATTCTATTTTCCTCCTGCTCTCGTTCTTTTACGATACGATGCTTTTTTTAAATATTTTATACTGTTTTTATGTATTTCGCAACACCTGATTCGTTCTCTTTTTCTTAATTGATTGCCCTTCGCTCCATCGTTAGAGCGCATCCATGGTACTTAAACCTAAAAATGGAGACATGATAAATCATGTCTCCATACATACGTGCGCGAGAAGATTCGAACTCCCGACACCTTGGTCCGTAGCCAAGTGCTCTATCCAGCTGAGCTACGCACACATATTTAATTCATTGTATCTGAAACCAGATACAATGCCGGCGACCGGAATCGAACCGGTACTGTATTTCTACAACAGGATTTTAAGTCCTGCGCGTCTGCCAGTTCCGCCACGCCGGCATAATGAGATAAACTCATTGAATGGGACCTATAGGGCTCGAACCTATGACCCTCTGCTTGTAAGGCAGATGCTCTCCCAGCTGAGCTAAGATCCCACGCGATTACTTGTAGTGAGTGTTAAAATAAAAGATTCTGAGTTGTGACATGCTTGCATGGCTAAGACTCAGAATCTTTTATTTTATCCGAGCGTTAGCGCGGGATGGCAGTTCGTAGAACTGGCATACACACTCACATTTTCCTCACTGCAAAACGACCCAAGCGGGACTCGAACCCGCGACCTCCGCCGTGACAGGGCGGCGCTCTAACCAACTGAGCCATTAGGCCTTATCAAATGACTCCGACGGGAATCGAACCCGTGTTACCGCCGTGAAAGGGCGATGTCTTAACCGCTTGACCACGGAGCCTTATCTTTATTCTTTCATTAAAAAAACTCCCCGAGTAGGACTCGAACCTACGACAGCGCGGTTAACAGCCGCGTGCTCTACCAACTGAGCTATCGAGGAATAATCTAAAGGTATTTTCTTAGTACCTTCAAAACTTCATACAGAACACCATCAATAACATAATCTGTGAAGTTGCGAAGCAACTTCCAATGCGAACATCGTTCGCTATTATTTGGTCAAGCCCTCGATCGATTAGTAACAGTCAGCTCCACACGTTACCGTGCTTCCACCTCTGCCCTATCTACCTTGTACTCTTCAAGGGATCTTACTTCCTTATGGAAGGGATATCTCATCTTGAGGGGGGCTTCACGCTTAGATGCCTTCAGCGTTTATCCCTTCCGGACTTGGCTACTCTGCCATGCCGTTGGTCGACAGCAGATACACCAGTGGTCCGTCCATCCCGGTCCTCTCGTACTAAGGACAGCTCCTCTCAAATATCCTCCGCCCGCGCCGGATAGGGACCGAACTGTCTCACGACGTTCTGAACCCAGCTCGCGTACCGCTTTAATGGGCGAACAGCCCAACCCTTGGGACCTGCTACAGCCCCAGGATGCGATGAGCCGACATCGAGGTGCCAAACCACTCCGTCGATGTGAACTCTTGGGAGTGATAAGCCTGTTATCCCCAGGGTAGCTTTTATCCGTTGAGCGATGGCAATCCCACTTTATGCCACCGGATCACTAAGTCCTACTTTCGTACCTGCTCCACCCGTCGGTGTCGCAGTCAAGCTCCCTTCTGCCTTTGCACTCTTCAAATGGTTTCCGACCATTCTGAGGGAACCTTTGAGCGCCTCCGATACCCTTTCGGAGGCGACCGCCCCAGTCAAACTCCCCGCCTGGCATTGTCCCACCGCTGGATCACAGCGGCTGGTTAGAAACCCAATACTGCAGGGGTGGTATCCCAACAGCGACTCCCTTGAAACTGGCGTCCCAAGTTCTCAGTCTCCCACCTATCCTGTACGTGCAGTACCGAATCCCAGTACCAAACTGGAGTAAAGCTCCATGGGGTCTTTCCGTCCTGGCGCGGGTAACCAGCATCTTCACTGGTACTTCAATTTCACCGGATGCATTGTCGAGACAGTGCTCAAATCATTACGCCTTTCGTGCGGGTCGGAACTTACCCGACAAGGAATTTCGCTACCTTAGGACCGTTATAGTTACGGCCGCCGTTTACTGGGGCTTAAATTCAAAGCTTCATCTTGCGACTAACCTCTCCTCTTAACCTTCCAGCACCGGGCAGGCGTCAGCCCATATACTTCACCTTACGGTTTCGCATAGACCTGTGTTTTTGCTAAACAGTTGCTTGAGCCTATTCTCTGCGGCCCACCCTGAAGTGGGCACCCCTTCTCCCGAAGTTACGGGGTCATTTTGCCGAGTTCCTTAACAATGCTTCTTCCGTCGGCCTTAGGATTCTCTCCTCATCCACCTGTGTCGGTTTACGGTACGGGCACATATAAAACAATAGCGGCTTTTCTCGGCACATGGCTCACACACTTCGCTACTTTTATTTCGCTACACATCACGTCTTTGGCTTATCAGGCGGATTTGCCAGCCTGACACCTCTTCCGCTTGTACCGGTATTTCCATTCCCGGCTTATGCTTTCCACATGCGTCCCCACAGTTCTGTTTATATGTGGTACAGGAATCTAAACCTGTTGTCCATCGGATACGTCTTTCGACCTCTCCTTAGGCCCCGACTTACCCAGAGCAGATCAGCTTTACTCTGGAAACCTTAGATATTCGGCCGGAAGGATTCCCACCTTCCTCTCGCTACTCATTCCGGCATTCTCTCTTCTTATCCCTCCACTGCTCCTTCCGGTACAGCTTCGTCGGTCTTAAGAATGCTCCTCTACCAATCACTATGTGATTCCTAAGCTTCGGTGTCGTGTTTCAGCCCCGGACATTTTCGGCGCAGGACCTCTCGACCAGTGAGCTGTTACGCACTCTTTGAATGTATGGCTGCTTCTGAGCCAACATCCTGGTTGTCTTTGAAATCCCACATCCTTTTCCACTTAACACGCACTTTGGGACCTTAGCTGTAGGTCTGGGCTCTTTCCCTTTTGACCACCCAACTTATCTCGTGCAGTCTGACTCCCATTCATCATCTACATGGCATTCGGAGTTTGATATTCTTTGGTAAGCTTTGACGCCCCCGCGGAAATTCAGTGCTCTACCTCCATAAGACTAAAATGAGGCTAACCCTAAAGCTATTTCGAGGAGAACCAGCTATCTCCGGGTTCGATTGGAATTTCTCCCCTACCCACACCTCATCGCCACCCTTTTCAACGGATGTGCGTTCGGTCCTCCATTGCCTTTTACGGCAACTTCAACCTGGACATGGGTAGATCACCCGGTTTCGGGTCTACGCGTGCTGACTGAACGCCCTGTTCAGACTCGATTTCTCTTCGGCTCCACACCTTAAGTGCTTAACCTTGCCGGCACGCGTAACTCGCCGGACCGTTCTACAAAAAGTACGCGGTTCATCATATAAAGATGTTCCACAGCTTGTAAACACAGGGTTTCAGGTTCTCTTTCACTCCCCTCCCGGGGTC
Source organism: Roseburia rectibacter (assembly GCF_014287515.2). Classification (NCBI taxonomy): domain Bacteria; kingdom Bacillati; phylum Bacillota; class Clostridia; order Lachnospirales; family Lachnospiraceae; genus Roseburia; species Roseburia rectibacter. The sequence goes on along the minus strand of NZ_CP092473.1, from coordinate 895,034 downwards.
CTTTTCACCTTTCCTTCACAGTACTATGCGCTAT